>NZ_FNJZ01000001.1:0-1448203 GCF_900102205.1 Prevotella sp. khp1 | reverse complement strand
CTCGTAGAGTGCATTCTTCCTATCGTTATCGCCTGCGATAGTGTGCTGCGCTATCATTTGTTCAAAGATGTCTGACATGCTTTATATACTTTATTAACGTGTTTATACTCGATTGCTTGCGGCTTGCTATTGCACATCGTTCAAGAAGTTCGATATCAAAGTTCTCAAGTGCGTCAGTGTCAAAACGAATGTCTTCCTCAAGATAACTCTCTACATCCTTCATGAAACGTAGATTCAGACACTTGCTAAAGTTAATCACATCGCAAAGAGCCTTCTCGGGGGTAGCTATCAAGAAACTAACACCATCTGCCTGCTCTATTCTAACGCCAACAGCGAAGTATTCTGGCGAGCAGTTCTGATAACTGAAACGGCCTACAGCGTTCTCAAAATCTCTGGAGTGCTTGGTGGTAACTGATGTTACCTGATACACACGTTCTGGTATCAACCCATAATAGCGCATGGCATATTCGCAACCCACATACGATGGTCCGTAAATGTGATTGGCTATCAGTTCCTTCGACAGTTCCTTACCGGTTTCCATCTTGCTGGCCACGTACATACCCTTCTTTAAGCGTATAATCTGACCATTCTTTTCGAGCGCGCGCGCTTTTTCGTTAATATGCTTATGGTTCGGGAAAAACGCACTTAGCACATTAACATCAAAGGGGATATTGCCTATGTTCTCAAACGGTGTCATCTATATACAATTAGTGCTTGAATGGTGCAAATATAGTTATATTTCGTACACAAAACAAATGTTTTCTTTGTTTTCTGTACAAATTAAAACTATTTTAACTTTTTACCTTCACAAATATTTCAAACCGCCAAATGTTTATGCGAGAAATCGTGCTTATTTTTGCTACGCGTTGCAGTGCTACAGTTGGAACTGCGGGGGTGGAGGATGGTAGCGGTAGTGTCTATATTTATATATATAAATATAGAAGTAAATAATGGTGTGCGATGGGATGGAAAACAACTGTAGCGCTGTAGCGCGTAGCGGACAGCGGATGGCGGCGCGCGCGCAGTGATTTTCGCAAAAAAAGTAGGTTCGCTATTCGTGAACCGCAATGAAAAAGTTGTACCTTTGTAACGTTAAAAATGAGGGAGGCTTGAGGGCGACATTAATCCCCAGATTTGCGAAGATTAATAGTAACAATTGTTACCTTTAATCGTAGCACCCTGCAGGATTAATACCCGCCCGAACCCGAACTCATAACAATGTAAAAATGTAAAAATGATAAAATTTAAAAATTGTTTACAATCCTATAATTATTACATTTTTTAATTCTTTAATTTTTTAATTTTACTAAACCTATGAGTATCAAAGTTATTGCACAGCGCCGAGAGCTTAAGATCGGCAAGAACCCTGGGGCCAAGCGTTTCGTGATGCGCCCCGACCTGTACAGCGCCATCGCCGAGAAGAAGGTGTTTACCGAGGCAGCCACCCACTCGGGCATTAGCGCAGGTGTTATCAAGGCTGCATGGGAGGCAGCAGGCGCCGTTATCCGTACCTGGGCCACCGAGGGCCATTCGGTACCCGTGCCCGGACTGGGAACCATGCGATTCGGCGTGCGCGCCAAGGCCGTTGAGAAGCTTGATGACGTGAAGACCGGACTGATTACCACCCGTCGCATTGTGTTTACCCCATCGGTGGATGTGAAGGACGAGCTGAAGAACACCAGCATCCAGATTACCTGTCTGGACGAGGACGGCACCGTACTGAAGCGCGTAACCAGTGGCGACAGCGGCGACATCG
The DNA here is from genome assembly GCF_900102205.1 of Prevotella sp. khp1. Classification (NCBI taxonomy): domain Bacteria; kingdom Pseudomonadati; phylum Bacteroidota; class Bacteroidia; order Bacteroidales; family Prevotellaceae; genus Prevotella; species Prevotella sp. khp1. The sequence continues at coordinate 1,446,447 of NZ_FNJZ01000001.1, read as the reverse complement.
AGGACCCTGAGAGCGGCAACACCACCGACAACGGTAACACCGGTGGCAACGGTCAGAACACCGGCGGCAACCAGGGTGGCGGCAGTCACGAGCCAATCGGAGATTGAGTTTAGGCACGGATTACACGGCTCTCTTTAGAGAAACACAGCTCTTTTTTCATCGACAAAAGCCGTGCCTTTATTTATAAAGCCGTGTTAATCCGTGCCAAATTATTAACCATTGACTATTAAAAGCATTATGAGTAAGAAAGAAACCCTGAAGTTCATCGTACAGATGATTGCAAGTATCGCAACGGCGATAGTAACGGCCCTGGGCGCCACCAGCTGCATGGGCATGTAGAAAAGAAATCCCCCCGCTGAACCATAAGTGGGGGGATTTTTTGTATTATCATTAATATAAGAAACCTAGCATCCAGAGTGGGAGTTTTGCACCATCGGGCATATCCCAGTCGTCGGCAAAAATAATAAAAATGTTGCATACAACCAACACTTTTTGATAAAAATGTTGCTTGCGCGCAACACTTTTTATAAAATTATGTTGTCTGTGCGCAACACTTTTGCTACACCGCTACAGTGCTACAGTTAGAAAAAAGAAATCCCCCCGCGGGCCATTCACATGGTTTTGCGGGGGGACAATTATTAAAAAGAGAGATTGATCTACTCTGTGAATCCTGAGTGCTTGATACCAGTTACCAGGTAATGGTCGAAACCATACTTGCCAGGATAGTTGTCGTCGTCGAACGAGATTTCGAAGGCGATACTATCTGTTGGTGCACCGTGCAGGTTCTTACCAGCACCCTCGAGAATCTTACCGTTTGTAAGCACTGCCTTACCGCTACCAGCAGCATCGTAGTCGCGCTCGCTGGCGGTAAAGGTCTTAGCAGCGTAGTCGATATCGCACTGGAACTGGAATGCCCAGTAAGTGTCCTGATCGTCAATCCACATCTTTGTGGTTGAGTTGTCGGCAGTGTTGTAGGTAAAGATGGTGCCTTCTGCCCACTCGTCGAGTACTTCGCCATTGGCATCAACAGCATACCACGTAACATCCCAGTAACCGCACATTTTCTCGATGTTCACACCACCGGGCTTCTCGTCGGTCTCTACCTCACAGGCAGTGAAGCTCATTGCGAGCAACAGTGCCATGGCCATCATTGAAATATATTTCTTCATAACTTTAACTGCTTATTGTTTTAAAATTGCGTGGAACACGAAAGGATAGTCGGTGTAGGTAGCATCCCATTCGATAGTGCCAGTGGCCTCGTCGTAGCTACCCTCGAAATCCTCCAAAGAATCAGCCCATCCGGGTACAAAGCTCTCCAGGCATACTAGTTTGCCGTCGGCCAGTAACTGCACATAGCCCTTACAAGCATAGCTCGAACCGTAGCCTGCGCGCTGGTCGTACCAACCTGCAAGGAAGTCGCTCACATAGAAGATACCGGGAGCATCCTTGCGGATTTTTACGGTGTAATCGGCATAAGGAGTCTTGGTGCCGTTATACAAGCGGTGCGAACCTGCCTGAACCGTCCATGTGCCGCTGATATCGGTAGTGATGGTAGGGTCGCAAACGGCAACGGTGCGTGATACCGAAGCGGGGAAACCGTCGTTGTTTACAGCCGAATAAGTTACGGTGTAGAGACCGGCGGTGTTGGTGTCGATGGCATCAAGACCGGTGGTAATGATGCGTGATGTAGCATCCTCGCCGTTCATGGTAGCTGTGCAGCCGGCATCGGTGTAAGTACTGCCGATGGGCACCTGTACAAAGGCGTCGCCCTGCATATCCAGCTTCACATAGTATGTCAGTCGTGAGTCGGTAAGTTCGTCCTTGCTGTCGTTACACGATGTAAGGCTGAACAGCGACATTCCGAGCATGAGGCTTAAAAATATCTTTTTCATATTCTAATTGTCTTTTAATTCAATGTTTATAACTCATCACATACTTATTTTACATCCCAGAACACGCGGTCGCTAAGCAGCTTAACAGCAGGTGTGTTCTTGTTGTAACGGCGAGCATTGCTGGGGTAAGGCACGCGCTTGGCAAGGCCGCCACCCTCGATGAAGTTTACACCAGGATTTACGAAATCGCCGGCTGTGTAAACGGTAGAGTTGTCGTAAATGCTCTTGGCACTCTGGGCAGACAGCTGAGGAACGTCGGTACGACGAGCCTCTGACCATGCCTCCATGTGGTTACGATAGAAGAATGCAACCCACTTCTGCATGTACAGCAGCTTCAGCTTGTCGGCCTGGTTAGCCTGTGCGCTCCAGCTGGTCTTGCTGGCAGCCAGGAAAGCGTCGGCACCATCGATACCACGTGATGCGAAGTCGGCCTTAACAGCAGCGTCGTAAGCAGCCTTGGCTGCAGCGTCGTTGTTGTTGAAACGTGCCTCAACCTCGGCAATCAGGAACTGCAGCTCGCTCTGTGTGAACAGGTAGATAGGCATAGCCTTTGCAGGAGCGCGGTTGATGTTACTTACGTAGTCGTCGTTGTACTTAGATCCCAGGCCAGTCCAGGTTCCCATCTCGGTCTTACAGCCAGGCAGCTGACCTACGTAGTCGTTGTACTTAGCGCTCTTCTCCAGAACGTAAGCAATACGTGGGTCCTGAGTGGCCTGATAGTAGGTTACGATAGGATAAGCAGCGCAAAGGTTCTTGGTACCAGCCAGGGTTCCCTCGTAGAAGATGGCACCCCATGGGTTACGCTGACCTACTGCATCTGAATAAACATCCCAAGCTACATCGCCTGTGAAGAAGTTGCCAGCAGCAACCAAAGCCTGAGCCTTGCTCTGATACTCTGATGAACCACCGTCGATCAGTCGGAGGTACATGCGCAGGCGCAGTGCGTTGGCATAACCCTTCCACTGGTTTACGTTCTTATCCAGCAGGGGATCGGTAACGCTCATGCTCTCGCCCTTGAGTGCAGCCTCGGCCTCGTCGAGCTCAGCCAGAACGCCTGTGTAAACAGTCTTACCCTCGTCCCAAGCAGGCATGGCGTTGGCGCTACCCTGCAGAGCCTCGGTGTAAGGGCACTGGTCGATGTTATCTACCAGGTACTGGAAAGCTTGAGCGCGCAGTACCTTAGCGGCAAAAATATCACTTGTATTGGTGGTCTTACCCAGCACATCCTCTACATCCTGCAAAGCCTGTGCATAGAGGTTAGAATAGCAACGGTTAAACAGGTCGCTACCCTCATCAATGTGCAGCTCGGCCAGGTCGTTGTACTGGTTGGCTGTAGGCATCTGATCCCAGTACTGTGCAAAGAAACCTGCGTAATTGAACATCTGGTCGCCTACAGCAGTGGCGATAGAGTTCTCGATGGCAGGAAACACCAGGTCGGCCGTTACGTCGCCGTTCGACGGATAGTTCGGGTTCTCGTTGATGTCCATTTCACAGCTGGAAAGCATCATCAGACCCGCAGCGGCTACTAAATATATCTTTTTCATACTGTATTTCCTTTCTTTTTAGAATTTAACATTAACGTTGAAACCGAACTTACGTGAGCTTGGGTTAGCCGAGTACTCACCGAAGTTACCCGACAGGTCGTTACCGAACGATGTGAGCTCAGGATCGATAAACGTATTGCTTGATGGTGTCCAGAGGAACAGGTTGTTACCGAAGAACGACACCTTAACACCCTGCAATGGAGTGCCGCTGAGCCACTTCTTAGGAAGCTCCCATGACAGTACAACCGAACGCAGCTTAACATAGCTCTTGTCAAGCAGGAACGACTCGTCGCTCAGGAATCCACCGTTGTTCCAGAAGTTGTAGATCTGGGTTGGATCCAGAGGAGTGGTGTTCTCAACGTAACCGCCGTTACCGTCGCTCTGTACAGAGTTAGGAATGATGAATGGGTTACGATCGTTGTAAGCTGTCTGCATAGCGTTACCAGTGAAGTAAGAGATATCAGCAGTACGAGAGAACAGCAAACCACCCTTACGGATATCAAAGTCGATACCCAGGCTTACACCCTTGTAGCGGAATGTGTTGCCGATACCCATCTGGTACTTATAGTTCATCGAACCAACCTTCTCGATATCATCGGTCTGCAAGGGGATACCCTTGTTGTTAACTACGATGTGGCCCTCGCCGTCGGTCTTGGTACGGTAGCACTTGAAGATACCCATCTCCTCGCCCTCGATAGCGTACAGACCTGTACCGCCGCTGAAGCCGTAGATGTTAACCTCGCCACCCAGTTCCTCAGGCAGTGAAATAACCTTATTCTTATTCTTGGTGTAGTTCCAAGTGATAGCCCACTCAAAGTCCTTAGTGCGAACAGGAACCAGAGTAATCAAAGCCTCGATACCCTTGTTACCAATCTTACCAAGGTTGGTGTTCATAGCGGTGTAACCAGAAGCAGGATCCATGTTCAGAGAGAATATCTGCTTGTCTGACTTACGATCGTAGTAAGAGAAGTCAACTACAATGCGGTTCTGCAGGAAGCCCATGTTCAAACCGAGCTCAAACTCAGTGGTCATCTCAGGGCTCAGGTTCAAGCTACCCAGTGTGTTACCAGCTGTGTAAGCGTTGGTACCAGTCTTAGAGAATGGGAATGCGCTTGATGCCCAACCAGATGAGCTAGAAGAGGCCTGAGCGTAAACGCTCTGAGTCATATATACGCTGGCGTCGTTACCAGTCTTACCCCAAGCGGCACGAACCTTACCAAAGTTGATAATCTTCTTCATATCCTCCTTGAACAGCTCAGAGAACAGGAAGCTGGCAGTTACACCAGGATAGAAGAACGAGCGGTTCTCCTTAGGCAGGGTTGACGACCAGTCGTTACGTGCAGTAACAGTCAGGTAGGCCATGTTCTTCCAAGCCAACTCGGCCTGTCCGTAGATACCGTAGAGGCGGCGCTTCTGTGAGTACTGAGCTACTTCAGGACGCTCTGAAGAGTTGCTCAGGTCGAAGAATGTAGGAATAGTCAGGTTCTCAACGTGGCCGTACAGGTAGCTTGAGCTACGCTCGTTGCCGTTGAAACCAGCTACAGCGTTGATGTTGAAATCGCTAACAGGCATATCGAATGTTACGAAGAAGTCCTGGTTGATTTCGCGCTGGCGTGTTGTCTGCTGTGTTACAGCACCGGTAGCACCTGCGATGGTCGAAGCATCGGCATTGTAGGTGTCCTTAAACATGCTCTCCAAGTTAGGCTCGCCCTGGTTGTGGTGGCGGGTCTGAGTATCGAGACCGAAGCGGTATGTAGCCTTGAAGTAGTTCAAGAACTCGTAATCCAACTGCAGTTTGCCGTAGAAACGCTCGCTCTCCTGCTTGTTCTCGTAGTTATTCAGAATCCAGTAAGGGTTAGTAATACCGTAAGGTGTATAGTAGTAACCTGGGGTATTGAATGGGTCGCTCAGATCCTTCATCTCAGCAATACTGATATCGCGAGGAGTCTGCATGATAGCGTTGTACATTGAGCTACCACCCTGACCGGTCGATACGAAGCTGTTCTTCTGGTAAGCATAGTTCAGGGCTGTGCTGATGGTAACGTTCTTAACCTTCTGGCTACCATTAGCCGAGAATGTGTACTTTGTATAGCTGTCGGCGCTTGTTGGGATGATACCATCATCGTGAATCTGCGACAAGCTTACATAGTATGTAGTAGCATCGGTAGCGTTGCTGAACGATACGCTGTTGTTGTAACGCATACCGGTATCGAAGAAGTCCTTCATGTTGTCCTTGATGGCAACATACGACTTCATCTTCTGTGAGTAATCGTAGATTGAACCGTAGCGCAGGGTAGAACCATCAAACTTAGGTCCCCACGAACCGTTCTCGTCGTCGGTCTTGTTACCATACCAACCCATACCGAAGTCGTTCTGGCTCTGTGGCAAGCGAAGTACGCTCTCCCACTGCAAACCGCCGTTGTACTCTACACCTACACCATTCTGCTTCTTACCGCTCTTGGTGGTAATCAGGATTACACCGTTGGCAGCGCGGCTACCATACAGAGCAGTAGCAGCAGCACCCTTCAGAATGGTCATGTTCTCAACGTCGTCGGGGTTAACAGCATTGGCACCGTTACCAAAGTCGTAACCATTGTTAAGACCGTCGCTACTGTAAACAGAGCTGTTGGTCATGGGCACACCATCGATAACATACAATGGTTGGTTGCTACCATTCAGCGAGCTTACACCACGGATGATAACCGAGTTTGAAGCACCTGGGTCGCTCGATGTGGTTGAAATCTGCACACCGGCTACCTTACCTGCCAAACCCGACATGATATCGTTGGTACGAACCTCGGCAATCTCTTCACCATCAAGCGAGGTGGCTGAGTAACCCAGCGCCTTGGCCGAACGCTTAATACCCATGGCGGTTACTACTACCTCTTCAAGAGCTGTAGCATCCGACTTCAGGAAAACTCGCATACCGTTCTTCGCAATTACTGTCTTGGCCTCGTAGCCCAGATACGAAATCGTGAGGCTCTTCTTGCCCTCAGGCAGAGTCAGTGAGAACTTACCGTTTACATCTGTCAACATACCAGTACTGGTGCCATCTACCTTAACGGCAGCACCGATGATGGGCTGTCCGTCCTCTTGTGAGAGCACTGTACCAGTAACTTTAGTCTGTGCCAGCGCTGTTCCTACACACAGGAAAAGACTGACCATCAACATTGTTAGACTTTTTTTCATAAATTCACTCTCTTTGTTTAATTATACGTTTGTAATATTACTTTAGATAGAGTGCAAAATTATAGTATATAAGTCTAAAAAACAAATAAAATTATAAAAAAATCACACTTTTGGGCAATATTTTGCATTTTTATTCTTGGTGACTTGATTTATGTCAATGTAAAAGTATAAAAATGCTTTTTAATTACACTTTGTAAGTAAAACGCAACATTTGCTTTCGAAATGTGTTTTTTAATGGCTTAAACCCTTACTTGGTTTGTGAGTTTTAAGGCAACAAAAAAGGTGGATACTGTATAAATATCCACCTTGTATACATTGTATATACACGTGCGCGTGCGCGTGCGCTACAGCGCTACAGTGCTACAGTTAGTTTTCTTACTTAACCTGGATTACCAGATATTTGCTGGTGCTCCAGAAAGCGATTGGATCGTTGATGCGCAGGATGAGCTGCTTGTTGGCATCGGCGGTTAAGCGGTAAGAGCTGGCGGGGTGCGAGGTGAGTACCTTGGCATCCTTGCTGTACAGCTTGATGTCGCGATCCACGCGGATATCAATCTTGGTGAAGTACTCGCGGTTGAAGTTGCCCTGCAGAATCTTGCTCTTGCTGAACAAACCGTCCTTGGTCAGAATCTGCTGCTTCTTCAGCTCGTCCTTAGTACCGTAAACAAACCAGGCAGTGTTAAGCTGCTTGTCCTGCTCCTGCAGTTTCTGAGCCTGAGCGTCGTTCTCGCTCTTCATGGCGCGAGCGTCGTCCTGCATGGTGTTGATCTCGTTGTTAAGCTCGTTGATGTGGATGTCCTTCAGGTCAAGCTGTGCCTGCATCTCGGCAATCTGCAAGTCCTTCTTCTCCATCTGCTCCTGCAGGCTGGCGATGATCTTCTTCAGCTTGTCGCCCTTGATCGAGCTCTCGCGGGCCTGCTGCTGCAACTTGGCAATCAGATCCTTGTTCTGCTGCATCATCGACTGGATGTACTGGAAGTTCTCGGCTATACGCTGCTTGCTGTTGGTACCCTCGCCCTGCTTGGCCAGGGTAACACGGTTCTGAGCGTCGGTAATCTCACGGAATCCGTCCTCAATGTCGATTAAGGTAGTCATCATGTCGTTAATCTCGTCATCCTTCTGGGCAATCACCTGGTTCAGCGAGTCGCGCTCGGCGCGGGCTGCGTTCTCCGTTTTCTTGGCGCCCTCATTACAACTTGCCAGTGCGGTAAGGCACAGGGCGAAGATAAATAACTTTTTCATAATTACTTTTGTTTATTTGATTGTTCTTTATGATCGTTTCCAGCCAGGATGATCACAATCTCACCCTTGGGCTCGTGCTCCTTGAAATGGGCTATCACCTCTTCCAGCGAGCCACGTACACTCTCCTCGTGTATCTTGGATATCTCGCGGCACACGCTTACCTGGCGATCGCCACCGTAGGCCTCGGCAAACTGCTGCAGCGTTTTTACCACGCGGTAGGGACTCTCGTAGAATATCATGGTGCGCTGCTCGCCCTTCAGCGATTCTATCTTGGTTTGGCGCCCCTTCTTCTGCGGCAGGAATCCCTCGAAGGCAAAGCGGTCGCAAGGCAATCCGCTGGCCACCAGGGCGGGCACAAAGGCTGTGGCACCTGGCAAACATTGTACTTCGATGCCTGCGCGCACGGCCTCGCGTACCAGGAAGAATCCCGGGTCGCTAATGCCTGGTGTGCCTGCATCGCTTATCAGTGCTACGTTCTCGCCTGCCTGCAATCGGGCTACGACCGAGGCCGACGTTCCGTGTTCGTTAAACTTGTGGTGCGACATCAGTTGGTTGTGAATCTCGTAATGCTTCAGCAGTTTGCTCGATGTGCGAGTATCTTCTGCCAGCACCAGATCCACTTCTTTCAGAATACGGATGGCTCGGAAAGTCATGTCCTCCATATTCCCAACTGGAGTCGGTACGATGTATAATATACCCATAACAAGGGGCAAATATAAGGCAAATTGACGGAATAGACAAAAAAACACGCAAATCTTTGCAATTTTTAAAAGGTATTTTGTAATTTTGTCGCCAATATGATAGAAAACTTAACAGGTGAGGCACACCGACCTGGAAGAATTGAAGTGGTGTGCGGCTCGATGTTCTCGGGCAAGACTGAGGAGCTGATCAGGCGAATGCGCAGAGCGCAGTTTGCCCGTCAGAAGGTGGAGATTTTTAAACCTGCTATCGACGTGAGATACTCGGAAGAGGATGTGGTGAGTCATGATCAGAAGCACATCCAGAGTACACCCATCGATTCGCCGGGTAGTATCCTGCTGCTGTCGAGCGATATCGACGTGGTTGGTATCGACGAGGCCCAGTTCTTCGACATGGGTATCGTAGATGTGTGTAACGAGCTGGCCAACCGCGGTGTACGTGTGATTGTGGCCGGATTGGACATGGACTACAAGGGTGTGCCCTTCGGACCCATGCCTGCCCTGTGTGCCATTGCCGACGATGTGACTAAGGTGCATGCCATCTGTGTGAAGTGCGGCAATCTGGCTTATGTCAGTCATCGTAAGGTGCAGAGCGAGCAACGCGTGCTGCTGGGCGAGACTACCGAGTACGAGCCCCTGTGTCGCGAGTGTTATCAAAAAGCAATAAGAGAGGAAAATGAAAGAAAAGACAATCACGCTTGATCAGCTGGTACGCTGGCTGGGTGCCGGCCTGTTGGTGATAGGCATATTGCTGCTGGTAAACTACCTGAGCAGTGTGCTGCTGCCGTTTTTTGTGGCCTGGCTCCTGGCTTATCTGCTTTATCCTGCTGTAAAATTTGTGCAGTATAAGCTGCATGTGGGCAACAGGGCACTGAGCATTGTGATTACGCTGGTGCTGTTGATAGCCGTGATGGCTGGTGTTATCTACCTGATCATACCGCCTATGATTGAGCAGTTTGAGAAGTTGGGCAGCCTGGCAACCGACTACATACGGAAGGAGGCGCACATCAAGGATATTCCTGGTGCCATACAGCTGTGGATAAACCAGAACAGCCGCGAGATTGAAAAGTTCTTTAAGAGCGCTACGTTTACCGACAGTGTCAAGACGGTGCTGCCCGGACTGTTTAACGTGCTGGGACAGACGGCTACCGTGGTTATCGGTATCGTGGCATCGCTTATTACCTTATTATATATGTTCTTTATCCTGCTGGATTACGAGTACCTCACGGACAACTGGATTCGTATCTTCCCCAAGAAGAGTCGTCCCTTCTGGCAGGGCTTGGGTAAGGATGCCGGACAGGCGCTTAACAACTACGTGCGCGGTCAGGGAACGGTGGCACTCATCATGGGTATCCTGTTCTGCATAGGCTTTACGATTATCGATTTTCCCATGGCCATCGGTCTGGGTATCATGATAGGTATTATGGACCTGGTGCCTTATCTGCACACCTTTGCGCTGATACCTACGGTGCTGCTGGCACTGCTCAAGTCGGCCGATACCGGGCAGAACTTCTGGGGTATCCTGGCGCTGGCCCTGCTGGTGTTCATCGTGGTGCAGCTGATATGCGACATGATTGTAACGCCTAAGGTGATGGGTAAGGCCATGGGACTGAACCCTGCCATCCTGCTGCTTTCGCTCTCGGTTTGGGGCGCGCTGCTGGGCTTTATCGGACTGATTATAGCCCTGCCGTTAACCACACTTTTGATCGCGTATTACGAACAATATGTTACAAAAGATACAGAAAATGAGGGTGATAACGAAAAATCTTCCGAATAAATTTGGTTAATTCGGAAAAACTTCGTACCTTTGCACCCGCTTTCGTAAGAAAGCATACGTCATACAAGGTTGATCCGCTAGCTCAGTTGGTAGAGCACAACACTTTTAATGTTGGGGTCTTGGGTTCGAGCCCCAAGCGGATCACAGAAAAGAGAGGTTTTTTAGCCTCTCTTTTTTGTTTCACCGTTGGGGGCTCTCACCCAAGGGTTCTTTGACCAAGGTCAAAGCGTCTCCTTCGTCGCCGAGCGCGAGCCCCAAGCGGATCACAGAAAAGAGAGAGACTTTCGGGTCTCTCTCTTTTTTTGTTTTCCGTTTCGTGTTCTCGATTTATAACTTGACTGTTACTTGATTGCCGTTGTAATCGATGGTCTTGGTAGTGCCATCGGGTAATACCAGAGTGAATTTGCGTTCCAGTATCATCCCCTTGTAACCACCTTGGCGGGCACTGATGTGCAGCGTGCGGGTGCGGTCGGTCCAAGTAAAGATGATGTTAGAGTAGTAACCCTGCTCGTAATTGTAACCATCACCCTCGTCCTCGTACAGCGAGAATTCGGCATCGGCACCTGGGTAGATGCGTATCTCGAGGTTGTCCCAAGGCTTCTCGCCTACGTACTGCATCACAGGACCCAATGGCACAATGCTACCGGCACGTACAAACATCGGTACCTGGTCGAATCGGGTAGTAAGCACCACGTTCTGTCCGCCCTTATATAGCTTGCCTGTCCAGAAGTCGTACCAGTTGGCACCCTTTGGCAGGTACTTGGTTGCGGTCTTGGTTTCGGTCCAGTCTGCCTGTGCGGCAGACTCGCCCGTAACCTCCTTACGGTTCCAGCCGGTCATGGCATCTTCCTTGATAATCTTTTCCTGGGTGTACTGGGCCTCTACAATGGGGCAGGCCAGGATGCTACGACCGAACATAAACTCATCGGTCATGTCCCATACTTTCTTGTCGGCGGCAAAGTCGCTGAACAGCGGGCGCATGTAGCTAAAGTTGTTGTTGGTAACCTGCGAGGCGGTACTATATAAGTAAGGTATAAGGCGGTAACGGAAATCAATCAAATTTTTGATAGATTGATAAACGGGGGTGCCAGGCTCGCCGAATTGCCATATCTCGCGAGGGGCATCGGCACCATGACTGCGGAACACCGGACAGAACAGTCCGTACTGCATCCAGCGTACATACAGCTCCTGGAACTGTGGGTTCTTAGGTGCTGAGCCAGAGCCCTTGGTGTTGTACGAACCACAGAAGAAACCACCGATATCAGTGTTGAAGTTGGGATTACCGGTGAGCGTGAAGCTCAAGCCTGCGGGAATCTGATTGCGCAGCATCTCCCACGACGAGGCTACGTCGCCACTCCACATGTTTGAGCCATAGTGCTGCTGTCCGGCAAACGACGAGCGTGTCATGATGAAGATACGCTTGCCGCGATCGTCCTTGCGCTGTGCCTGGTAGATACCGCGTACGGTTTCGAGTGGGAAGGCATTACGCAGCGAGCGCCAAGTACCGCCGGTAACAGGGTGCTGGTAGTCGCTCTCCTTGGGGTTGAAGAAGTCGGGATCGGTAGAGTCCATCCACCAGGCATCGGTGCCGTAATCGTACAGCTTCTTCAGGTATTTCCAGTAGATGGCGCGTGCCTCGGCACTGAAGGCATCATAGACCTTGACGCCCGAAGGATAGTCCATGCGTGGAGGCCATACATGCGAGATACCGCTCTGTGGCCATGTCTCGATGGGCAGCAGCAAGCCTTTGGCATCCAGCTCGCGGAACTGCTGTGTCATAGGTCCGAAGCTGGCCCAGATACTGATCATGAAGTGGGCATGCTTCTGATGTACGTTCTTAATCAGCTGCTTGCCGTTGGCAAAATCCTCAGCCAGGAAGTCCATGGCATTCCACAGGTAGTTAGAGCCCCAGTACTGCCAGTCCTGGATAATACCATCCAGGGGCACCTGCAGCTCGCGGTATTTATCAACAATGCTCTCGGTTTCGGCTGCGGTCTTGTAACGTTCCTTCGACTGCCAGAAACCATACGTCCACAGGGGAAACATGGGCACATCGCCGCTCAGGTGGCGCATCTTGGCTATCACGCCATCGGCCGAGCCACCATACATAAAGTAATAGTCGATCACATCACCGGCCTCAGAGGTAAGCGACATGCCGCGTGCATCATCGTCGAACTGGGTGGGGGCGTAGTTATCCCAATACAGGCCCCAACCCTTGATGCTCTGGATCACGTTCTGGAAGTCCTCCAGATTGCTCTGCTCCATGCGTTTATGCTCACCACGACGGTTCATCTTGCCGTTCTGGATGGTGCCCAGACCGTAGATAGCCTCGCCTTTATCAAGCGTAAAGGTCTGGTTGAGTGGGGTAAACGTGTGCGACTTTTCGCGTAGCAGCACTTTTCCTTTGGCATCAAGGAATGTGATGCAGCCCGTTTTCTCGTCGAGCTTCACCGTTAGCTCGCTACTCGATGTGGTGCTGCCCTTGCGGGTAAGCTTTACTTCCTGAGGCTTGGCTATAATCACCTTGCTCTCGGGTGTTACTGGCTGCCCTGGGTACTTTACCACATGTACAACAGAAGGTGTAAAGAACTCGATTTTTACACCTTGTGCACACATAACTATTGGTGCCAGCAAGGCAAGAATGGCTATTGTTACTCTGTTCATAATGATTATTGGATTTTGTTATATGCAAACTCGTCGATATCCACGTAGCCGCCCGCTTTCTTGGTGGCGTAGTTGAAGATACCGAATTTTGAACCCATGAAGAAGCGCTGCCAGTCGAACTTCAGACGGTAGTCGCTGCCAATCTGCTGCCACTCCTGGCCGTCGAGGCTGTAGTAGAACTTTGCGGTGTCGATACCCTGACCGCCCTGCGGACGGAAATCGGCATCGATGCGCAGCCACAGTTTCTTTTGCTGCAGTTGTTGCAGTGCTACAGTTGCTACAACCTTTTCCTCCACCTTCTCCACCTTCTTCTCGCGCGGACTCAGCGTCACCTTGGTTTCGCTCATCTCGAGGGTGAGTTTCTTACCGTTCTTCTTCACGGTGAGGGTGCCTGAATCGCTGTTGAAAGCAGAAAGACCGGCGCAGTCGCCATCCTTCATCTTCGAGAGATCCATCACGATAGCACCTGAACACTGTGGGCCTTCCATGCGCTGGGTAAGTGTGTTGGGGGCCAGATACAGGTTGGGCACCACACGACTGGTCTTCAGTCGCAAGTAACCTGGGCGCTCGGTCAGGCTCCAGGCCTTATCTACGGGGTTGTGATTCCACTGCCAGTGCAAACCTAACTTATCTGATGAAAAGTCGTCGGCCTTTACGATAGATGCCTCGGGTTCGCCATTCTTCAGCGCACGAACGCGGTCGGGCACACGACCTTCCTCGTCGCCAAGCATAGGCCAACCGTCAATCCAGCGACAGGGCATCAAGGTGAGCACACGGCCCACACCGCCACGGTCCTGGAATATCACACCATACCAGTCGCCATCCTGGGTATCAACAATGGTTCCCTGTGCCTCGTAAGAAAAGCCACCGAACTCCGACTGCAGGATGGTAGCCTTCTCGTAAGGGCCCTGGATATTATCGGCACGGTAGCACACCTCGCGGCGATGGCGGCCAGGGGCATACACATGCGAAATCATCAGCAGGTAATACTTGCCGTTATGCTTTATCATACGCGAACCCTCAAGCAGTCCGGTCTCGTCGGCTTCGCGCTTAAAAATCTGTCGGTGGGTGCCTTCAATCACATCCGAGAGGTCCTGCTTCAGCTCCATCATCTCGCCTGTACCATATACTACGTACACGCGGTCGTCATCGTCGAAGAACAGCGAGCAGTCGTGGAAGTGGCGCATGCGCGACACAATCTTCCATGGACCCTCGGCCTTGTCGGCAGTAAAAATATAGGTATCGCCCATGGCACCACGCTCGTTGGGAGCCAGCAGGGCATAGAACTTACCCTTATGGTATTTGAGTGATGTGGCCCACTGTCCGCGTCCGTAAACGGTACCCTCGGTAGGCGAGAGGTCGTACTTGGGCGAGTCGGTCAGCTTGTCGAAGATGTAACCCACGGTCTCCCAGTTCTTCAGGTCTTTCGACTTCATGATGGGTGCGCCAGGCATCAGGTGCATGGTGGTGGATACCAGATAGAAGGTATCGCCCACGCGGATGATGTCGGGGTCGGGTACATCGGCCCACAGCATGGGGTTGTCGATCATGTTTGTAACTATGTTCTCATGCTTGCTTGCAGCATGGTTTTGTGCCTGCATATTCGTTGAGGCACAGAGCATCAGGGCGATGCTCAGTAAAGTCCTGGTCTTCATATAATTGATAATAATTAGTTCGCAGTAAGTTTGCGATTAGTCGTCCTCGTTGCCCTTGTAGTGGAACTCGCGGATTTCAGGTGTCTGGCCCAGATCTACCTCCTCGGGCTCTTTAACTTCAGGCTGATTCAGGCGCTGCTCGTAGCCTTTATGGATGGTGCCCACCTCGAGCAGGATATCCTCGAAGAATACCGTTGGGATGATGATGCCGAACATACCTACACCTACGCGAGTGCCCTCGGGGTGCATGTTGTTGTGGAGGTAAGATGTTGAGTAGAACGTATGACGATAGGATATCAGACGGTTGTACTTGTGGAAAATCTCCAAGTCGTCCTGTGGTATCACTGTGGTATCTGCGGTGGTAAAGATAAATGTCAAGTTGTGCACATAGTCATCCACCACATCGCCCTTGATGCCGTCGTTAACCTCCAGGCACTGCATCAGGTTATCGGTCATCTCCTCGTTCATGTCTTCCTCTTTAGGAGCGGTAAAGTAAGCTACCAGCATTCCTACCAGGATAATGACGCCGAAGATGAGTATGCGGCCCAGACAGCTGCGGGTAAACTCCTGTGTAAACGACTCGTTGGTTCTGTAGTTGGTGTTGGTGTCAATGTCAGCTTGATACATACCTTTTTTGTTTTAGATTTGATTATTGTGTATGAGGTTCATAAACTCCTGACGGGTCTTAGCCTGATTAAAGGCACCGCTGAAGTCGCTTGTTGTAGTAATGCTATTCTGTTTCTCCACACCGCGCATCTGCATGCACATGTGCTTGGCCTCGATCACCACCATCACACCTAAGGGGTGCAGGGTTTGCTCAATGCAGTCCTTAATCTGCTGCGTCATGCGCTCCTGAACCTGCAGACGGTGGGCAAAGATATCCACCACGCGGGCTATCTTCGACAGACCGGTGATGTAGCCGTTAGGGATATAAGCCACGTGTGCCTTACCGTAGAATGGCAGCATGTGGTGTTCGCACAGCGAGAAAAAGTCGATGTCCTTTACAATCACCATCTGGTTGTAGTCCTCCTTAAACAGGGCATCGGTCAGAATCTTGTGGGCATCCATTGTGTAGCCTTTGGTAAGCACCTGCATGGCTTTGGCCACGCGCATGGGGGTCTTTTCCAAACCCTCACGGGTAGGATCCTCGCCCAAAAGGCCGAGTATCTTCTCGTAGTGGTCGGCTAATTCCTCGATTCCATCGCGATATTTCTCGTTGTCGTATTCCTTAATCTCTATATTCATTATTGATATTGTACGGTGATTTTACCTTTTACGATGATGGCCGACTGGTAGCCGTTGCGCTTTACACGCTCCAGCACCTCGTGTGCCTCCTCGTAGGTACGATAGTTGCCCATGCGGCAAATCCATCGTGGTGAGTAGAAATGTACATAGACAGGTACGCCAGGGAACAATCCCTTGATCTCACTGCCTATTCTTTCGGCCTTGATACGGTCGTTACGTGAGTTGCCGCCTGCATACACCTGTACGCGATAGCCTGGCACCTTGGTACCCTTCATAATCTTTTTCTGGATTTCCTCGGGGTTGTCAAGACTCACGGTGTCGTTGTGTTCAACCACTACGGGCTGTACCTTCGGCTTTGTTTCCTTATCCTGATTTGTGTTTGTAGCAGTATTGTTTTCTTTCTTCTCTGTTTGTTTCTGAGTGTTCTTGGGGTGTACAGGTGTAGTACCTGTGGTAGCCGCAGTAGTAGCCGGACCGTTAACCAGCTCGTCGATGGCCTTAGTCTGCGTAAGGGTTATCTTGCCCTCGCCGTTCTTGCTCTGTTGCAGCCTCTGGGTAAACGACGACTGAGCATCGGCCACCATAAAGCAGCCGATGCAAAGCGTCATTATAGTCATTAATCGTTTCACTGCGATTACTTCTTCCAAGCGTCGATAATACCCTTGAAGTCGGCAGCCTTCAATGAAGCACCACCAATCAGACCACCATCGATGTCGGGCTTAGCAAACAGCTCAGGAGCGTTGCTAGCCTTGCAGCTACCACCGTAAAGGATAGTAGTGTCGTCAGCTACAGCCTGACCATACTTCTCGGCGATGATTGAACGGATGTAAGCGTGAATCTCCTCAGCCTGCTCAGCAGTAGCGGTCTTACCGGTACCGATAGCCCAGATTGGCTCGTAGGCGATAACGATCTTACGGAAGTCCTCCTCAGAGAGGTTGAATACTGAACCCTCGAGCTCGGCCTTAACTACCTCGTTCTGCTTGCCAGCCTCGCGCTCCTCCAGGCTCTCACCGATACAGAAGATAACCTTCAGATCGTTCTTCTGAGCCAGAAGCACCTTCTCCTTCAGGATCTCTGGAGTCTCCTTGTAGTACTCACGACGCTCTGAGTGACCCAGGATAACGTACTGAGCACCTGTGCTCTTTACCATCTCAGCAGATACCTCACCAGTGAAGGCACCCTTCTCCTTGTCGGCGCAGTTCTCAGCACCCAGACCGATGATGTCCTGGTCGAGGAACTGTGCGATAGATGCGAGGTGGATGAATGGAGTGCAGATTACTACACCACAGTTTGGCTTGTCAGCCTTCAGAGTCTCGTTCAGCTCCTTTGCAAGAGCGATACCATCCTGGAGATTCATGTTCATCTTCCAGTTTCCTGCTACAATTTTCTTTCTCATAATTCTACTAAATTTTATAATGTAAAAAAACTAATCACTATTCACTAATCACTATTCACTGTCACTATCCACAGTATCCTTCTCTCGTCTCACCCACTTGGTCCAAGCCCAGAGGCGGTCGGCAATCGTCAGGAGTACCAGCGGTAGTACAAACCACGTTAATACCCACAGTATCTTGGTGGTTACGGTCTCGGTGGGCAACTGGCCTAATTCGCTGTCTTCAAGCTTGGTGGTCAACTCCTCCTCGGTGGGCAGGTTGTTGTGGCTCCACTTGCGTATCACCTTACCATCCTTGAGCAACAGCAGTCCAGGGTTCGAGCGAATCATCGTTTTCAGTGTGATGTCGTCGGTCTGGCAGAAGGCGTATTCGGCACCTGTCAGGTCGCGCCAGCTCTCGATGGCTTTCTCGCCACTGGCTGTCAGACAGTAGAACGGATATCCGTTATCCAGACTGTACTCGTACATCTGGTTAATCTCGTCCAATCGTGAGTCGTCGGCCTGTTCCAGATGCGGGGCAACCAACAGGAAGGTGTATCCCTCGTCGTTAAGTATCTGCTCCGTCAGGTCCTCGCCATCGCTCACCTGCTCGATAAACAAATCGGTGTAGGGCGAATCCTCGCCTTCCATCATCTTTGTCCAACCCTCGCGTATGTCGGCTCCAATGTGGTAGGGTCGGAAATCGAACTGGGGTAGGGTGTACAGACTCTTGCCCGAGATAAACAGCAGAATGAACACCAAGCTGTAGTTCATCACTATCCACTGATTGCTCTGACTGATGAGTCGTGCCTGCTCCAATGGCCATTTCCATACCACGATGGCTGCGCCCAGCAGTATCACGTTCTTCCACAGCGTTTGCCAGTTGGTAAGCACCAGCGCGTCGCCAAAACAACCGCAATCGCTGATAGGGTTGCTCAAGGCCAGCCAGAGTGTGAGCGGTGTCATTACGACCATGATGGCCAGCACCAGCTTCGACACAATGCGACGCCTGATGGCAAACAGCAAGCAGATGCCTAAGAAGAATTCGGTGGCTGCCAACAGTACCGATGAGGCCAGCGTGGTAAAGTCGGGCATCATGCGCCCTAATCCGATTGCCACCAGGTAGTCCTGTATTTTGTACTGTGTTCCCAGTGGGTCAACGGCTTTGACGAATCCTGAGAAGATAAACGTCAGTGCCAGCACTATTCGGCAGATGTTAACGGCAGCTTTCTTCATGCTGTGGCGTTATCGTCGTCCTCCGATAATTTAATTACTCCAAAGACCGCGTAGTTAATGATATCCATATAGTTGGCATCGATACCCTCGCTCACGAGTGTCTCGCCCTGCAAGTTCTCGATCTCCTTGATACGTTCAATTTTTGTCAGAATCAGGTCGGTATAGCTACTAACCCTCATGCCGCGCCACGCCTCGTCGTAGTCGTGGTTCTTACGCTTCATCAGTTCCAGGGCCTCCTTGGCATGCTCGTCGTAGAGTGCCATGGCCTCGCTGTTGCTGATGTCAACCGTATCAGCAAATCCCTTAGCCAGCTGGATAAGACCTACAATGCCGTAGTTAATCAGTGCGATAAACTCCGGACGTATGCCTTCGCCCACCAGCGATTCTTTCTTAATCTCGAGCGAGCGGATGCGCTTGGCTTTGATAAACAACTGATCGGTTAATGCCGTGGGACGCAGGATGCGCCACGACGCTTTGTAGTCGTGCAGTTTCTTCTCGAACAGTGCTCTGCATTCTGCCAGAGCCTGCTCAAACTGAGCGTTTGTCTTTTCAAATTGGGTCATATCGGGTGCAAAGGTACAAAAAATAGTGAAAAGTGGAAAACTTTTTAGCCACTTTTCACTTTTTTTGAAGTTAGCATGTCTGCGAACTGCTACTTTTCTTTCTGCTTTTTGTGTATATAGCGGATTTTCAGCCCCAAAGCTTCGTATTGAGTACGGATGGAATCGCGTTTTATGCGCAGTTGTGTCAGGGCAGTCAATTCTTCGGGTGTAGCCTTCAGCGCCTGCTTGTGCAATTCTACCTCCTTGGTCAATGAATCAAATTTTTGATTGGTTAACTGCAACAGGCTGTCGGTCTTCCATAATTCGGCCTGTGCTTTCTTCAACTCTGTTTCCTGTTTCTCAACCAAAGCGGCCTTGCGGCGATTGATTTCCTGTCGGGTCTTCGTCTCGCCACAAGCCGTTATTAGTAATGCCGTAAACACGGCCAATGCAATCTTCTTCAATTTCTAATTGTCAATTTTCAATTATCAATTTTCAATTCTCGATTACTCGTCTCCCAGTTTTTTGCCACTCATCAGCAACTCAACCAATGGACGGTCCTTGAAGGTGTGGCGCTGCTGATCCCAGAAACCAAAGTCGGCATCGTAGCACCAGGTAGTCCAGGCAATGTTGTACTCGTCGAATACGGTCAGCATGTCGCGTGTCCAGTTGTAAGCCAACTCGCGGTCCACTGGCTCGTAAACACCCCACTCACCGCAGAACAGCTGCAGGTCGTACTTCTTGGCGGCCTCGATGGCATCCTTAAACTGGGCACGGATGGTGTTGATGTCCCAAACCTGCTCGGTGTAAGGCTTCAGCTGATCCTTAATCTCAGCAGGAGCAGCCTCGTAATCCTCCTTCGATACCAGCACACCAGGATAGTTCACCTTGCCCTGATACTTACCCAGTGGTGTCCACCAAGCACCATAGTGTGTCAGAATCATGGGGTTGTAGTAGTGGAAACTCAGGATGATATTCTTGTCGCCCTCGGGCACCTTCAGGTACTTCATGGTCTCGTGTCCCTGCCACATGTTACTACCAATCACCAGTGTACGCTGTGGCTCCAGTTCGCGCAGGGCCTTGTGTACCTTGGCTACCAGCTGGTTCCACTGCTCGTGCTCGGGTGCTACAGGCTCGTTCATAAACTCGTAAGCCACCCAGTCGTTGCTGCGGTTCTTCAAGGTGTCCGACAGCTGCTTCCATAGGTTAATCAGTCCCTGCTGCGACTCCTCTGAAGTAAACAGGGTGTTAGCAGCCTTATCGTTCTCGTTTGCTGCGTTAAAGTAGTGTGAGCGGATAATGTGCAGATCCACAATAGCGCGCAGGTTGTGCTTCTTAGCCCAATCGAGTGCGTTGTTCAGCAATCCCCAAGCCTCGGGCAGCTGCTTGCCGTCCTCGTCCCAGAACTGTACCTCGTCGATGGGAATACGTACAAAGTCGAATCCTAACTCCTCCAGACGTGCAAAGTCGTCCTCCTGAATGTGTAGGCGACGGGCCTCGCCACGCTGCTCGCTCTGCGACAGCCAGTGACTGATGTTGGTTCCGCGCTTAATGCGGAAGTTGTTCACTTGTCCAGCCTGCGTTTCGTCCTGTTTCTGGGCTTTGTTTCCGCACGACGTGGTTACGCACATTGCCGCAATCATAGCTACGGCCAGCATTAAAATGTTTTTTCTCATACCTTGGTTTAATTATTAATAGATTGTCACCTTATATTTCATCTTTCACTTCTTCCATCTCATCGTCCAGACGGTTGCTCCACAGGTATTTCTTGGTTTCCTGGGCAGCCACACCGCTTAGCAGTAGCAGGGCTATCAAGTTAGGTATCGCCATCAACGCGTTCATGCAGTCGGCAATATTCCAGATAATGTCCAGATTAATGATAGAGCCGAAGAAGAGCGACACGATAAACAGAATGCGGTAGAAACGATTGGTTCTTCTGCCTTCAAGATAGTTTACAGCACTCTCGCCATAGTAACTCCAGCCAATGATGGTGCTGAAAGCAAACGTCAGAATACCGAATGCCAACAAGGGCGCACCTACGTAGGGAATTTTCGAGAAGGCCACTTTGGTAAGTGCTGCGCCATCAGCATAGGTAATGTCGGGGTAGGCCAGAATGCTGCTTACCAATACCAATCCTGTGAGTGCGCAGATAACCACGGTATCCCAGAAGGTGGCTGTACTCGACACCAAGGCCTGACGCACGGGGTTACGTGTCTGGGCGGCAGCTGCCACAATTGGGGCGCTACCCAGTCCGCTCTCGTTACTGAACAAGCCACGGGCAATACCATAACGGGCGGCCATCATCACTGTGGCGCCTACAAATCCGCCACCTGCAGCCGATGGGTTGAAAGCCGAATTGATAATCAGTTGGATGGCTGGCCACACATAGCTGTTGTTAATACAAAGTATGGCGATGCACCCCAGTACATACAGCAGTGCCATGAAAGGTACCAGCACCGTACACACCTTGGCAATGGCTTTTACACCGCCTAAGATAACCAAAGCGGTGAGCAGACAAACGGTTAAACCGATAATCCAGGCAGGTACTCCGAATGTTTCGTGTGCCAGCAGGGCTATCGAGTTGGCTTGCACCGTACAGCCGATACCAAACGAGGCCAAAGCCGTGAAAATGGCAAACAGAATGCCTAACCACTTCATGCCCAAACCACGCTCCAAGGCGTACATCGGACCGCCAAGCATTCTGCCATCGGCTGTTTTTACGCGGTATTTCACGGCTAGCAGTCCCTCGGCATATTTCGTCGATATACCGAAGATACCTGTCAACCAGCACCACAGTACAGCACCTGGCCCGCCCAGGGCTACGGCTGTGGCCACACCTACAATGTTACCTGTACCAATGGTGGCAGCCAGTGCGGTGGCTAAGGCTCCGAACTGACTCACGTCGCCTTCGGCCTTGGAGTCTTTCTTTACGGATAGCTTGATGCCTGTGAACAGTTTGCGCTGAGGTATGTGTAACCTGAACGTCAGGAACAGGTGCGTACCAAGCAGCAGCACTATCATAGGCCATCCCCAGAGGAATGAACTCATCAGCGAAAAAAAGTCGTTAATTGGTTCCATTGGCAATGTAACTGATTTCTTGGCGCAAAGGTAGTGTTTTTGACTGATATGACAAAATAAAAGTGGCAAATTGATATCAAAATACGTAATTTTGCAAAAAAATGTTTGGCGGTTTAAAATTTAATACTTATCTTTGCACCACTTAAAAAACTATACGCAAATGAAGAAACTGTTGTTGATAGTTGCTGCGGTCCTGCTTCTTGGACTTGCTTACTACGGAGAGAAACCTCTGTTGACGCAAAACTCGTTGCCGGAAATGGAGGCGTTTTATAATGAGTCGTTGCATCTCGATCAGATGTCGGCCGATAGTGTTGAGAACTATATTATAAAGGTAAAGGGCTTTACCATTAATAAGCCTAATGCCAAATACGATCCGTTATACAGCAGTATTAAAGAAAATATTAAAAAGAAGACAAACAAGGATTATTTTATTTATTAATGCTAAAATAATTGGTGGAAAGGAAAAAAATCCGTATCTTTGCAACCTAAAAAGGTATATATAATGAATTTATATAGCGACGAGGAATTAGCAGAGATATTAAATCAGGACATCTTCCACCAAATAAGCGAGGCTGCAGATCGATTGGGTCTGGAGTGCTATGTGGTGGGCGGATATGTACGCGACATATTCCTGGAACGTCCGTCTAACGATATCGATGTGGTGGTAGTTGGCAGCGGCATCAAGGTGGCCGAGGAACTCAAGCGCATCGTAGGCAAGAAAGCACATCTTAGCGTATTTAAGAACTTTGGTACTGCCCAGGTGAAATTCTGGCAGAAGGGTACCGAATACGAGGTGGAGTTTGTGGGAGCTCGTAAGGAGAGCTACAGTCACGACTCCCGTAAACCTATTGTCGAAAACGGAACATTGGAGGACGATCAGAACCGTCGCGACTTTACTATCAATGCCATGGCCATCTGCTTGAATAAAGAGCGTTTTGGCGAGCTGGTCGACCCGTTTAATGGCTTGGCCGACTTGGAGGATGGTATCATTGCTACCCCGCTGGAGCCAGGCATCACCTTTAGCGACGATCCCTTGCGCATGATGCGATGCATCCGTTTTGCCACACAGCTTAACTTCCAGATTGAGGAGGAAACCTTTGTGGCCCTGGAGCGCATGGCCGACAGAATCAAGATCGTGAGCGGCGAGCGTATCAAGGACGAGCTTAACAAGATTATTCTCTCTAAGACACCATCGCGTGGTTTTGTAGATTTGCAGCGTTGCGGTCTGCTCAATATCATCCTGCCCGAACTGTCGGCACTCGATATCGTAGAGCAGAAGAACGGTCGTGCGCACAAGAATAACTTCTACCACACCCTCGAGGTGTTGGATAATGTGGCCCAGCACTCCGACAACCTGTGGTTGCGCTGGGCAGCCCTGTTGCACGATGTGGGTAAAACCAAGTCGAAACGTTGGGATGCAGCTATCGGCTGGACCTTCCACAATCATAATATGATTGGTGCCAAGATGGTGCCTCAGATATTCCGTCGCCTCATGTTGCCACTCGACATGAAGATGAAGTACGTGCAGAAGTTGGTAGATATGCACATGCGTCCCATCGTGATTGCCGATGAGATTGTGACCGATTCGGCCGTACGTCGACTGATGAACGATGCGGGTGAGGATATCGAGGACCTGATGACCCTGTGCGAGGCTGATATCACCTCGAAGAACGAGGTGCGCAAAAAAATGTTCCTTGAGAACTTCCGCATGGTGCGCGAAAAGCTGACCGACCTGAAGGAGAAGGACTACGTGCGCCTGTTGCAGCCTGTGATTGATGGTAACGAGATTATGGAGATGTTCCATCTGCAGCCCTGCCGTGAGGTAGGAGTGCTCAAGCAGTACCTGAAGGATGCTGTATTAGATAATAAGGTGGAAAACGAGCGCGAACCCCTGATGGCATTGCTAATGGCAAAAGCAAAGGAAATGAAACTAATTAAGTGATATGAGGAAACTACTAACTATTATCGGAATTCTGCTGTCTATACAGATGTGGGCAAATCCTGTAGATGATTTGCTGGAAAGAATCGACAAGGGCGCTTCGGCCAAGTTTAAAACACAGCTGGTAAAGAGCGACAAGGATTTCTTTGAACTCGACCAGGCTGGCAATAAGGTGGTTATCCGCGGTAACTCGTGGGTAAACATCGCTTCGGGACTGAACTGGTATCTGAAATATTATGCGGGCATCCACCTCTCGTGGAACCAGATGCAGGCTAAACTGCCTGCCAAGCTGCCCGCAGTAACCAAGAAAGAGCGCCGCGAAACCGATTTGTCGCTGCGTTACGATTTCAACTACTGCACCTTCAGCTATTCGATGGCTTTCTGGGATTGGAAACGCTGGGAAAAGGAGATCGACTGGATGGCACTTCACGGCATCAACATGCCACTGGCTATTGTTGGCGAGGAGTGCGTATGGCGTAATATGCTGTTGAAGTTAGGCTATACCGAGAAAGAGGTGGGCGAGTTTATCGCCGGTCCTGCCTTCTTGGCTTGGTGGGAGATGAACAACCTCGAAGGGTGGGGTGGACCACTGCCCACATCGTGGTATGCCCGTCAGGAAAAGCTGCAGAAGCAGATTCTGGCTCGCATGAAGCAGTTGGGCATGCACCCTGTACTGCCAGGCTATTGCGGTATGGTGCCTCACGACGCAAAGGAGAAGTTAGGCTTGAACGTGGCCGACGCAGGTCTGTGGAATGGTTTCCAGCGCCCTGCTAACCTGTTGCCTACCGATGCGCGATTCTCCGAAATCGCCACCTTATATTATAATGAGCTCACCAAGCTGTTTGGTAAGGCCGATTACTATTCGATGGATCCCTTCCACGAGAGTAACGATGATCCAAATATCGATTATGCTAAAGCCGGTCAGGCCATGATGCAGGCCATGAAACGTGTGAATCCTAAGGCTGTATGGGTGATTCAGGGTTGGACCGAGAATCCTCGCGAGGCGATGGTGGACGGCATGAAGACTGGCGACCTGCTGGTGCTCGATCTCTTCTCGGAGTGTCGCCCCATGTTCGGTATCCCCAGCATCTGGAAGCGTGAGCAGGGTTACAAGCAGCACCAGTGGCTGTTCTGTCTGCTTGAGAACTTCGGTGCCAACGTCGGTCTGCACGGACGTATGGATCAGTTGCTCGACAACTTCTATATGTTGCAAAGTTCAAAGTTCCAAGCTCAAAGCTCAAAGTTAAAGGGCATCGGCTTCACCATGGAGGGTTCGGAGAACAATCCTGTGATGTTCGAGCTGATGAGCGAGCTGCCTTGGCGCCCCGAGAAGTTTACCAAGGAGCAGTGGGTTAAGAATTATGTGAAGGCACGCTATGGTGTAGAGGATGAGGCTATCGAGAAGGCTTGGCTTACTCTGGCCAAGAGCATCTACAACTGTCCTGCAGGCAACAACCAGCAGGGTCCTCACGAGAGTATCTTCTGCGGTCGCCCCACACTCAATAACTTCCAGGCATCAAGCTGGTCGAAGATGAAGAACTACTACGACCCAGCAATGACCAAGAAGGCAGCCAAGCTGATGAATAGTGTGGCCGAGAAATACCGTGGCAACAATAATTTTGAATACGATCTGGTGGATATCACCCGTCAGGCTCTGGCCGATCAGGCACGCTTGCAGTACCAGAAGACCATTGCCGATTACAAGGCTTTCAGTCGTAAGCAGTTCGATCGCGATGCCGACCGTTTCTTAAAAATGTTGCTTCTGCAGGATAAGCTGCTGGGCACCCGCACCGAGTTTCGTGTAGGTCATTGGACTCAGGATGCTGTGAATGCCGGCACGACTGCAGAGGAGAAAAAGCTATACGAATGGAACGCGCGCGTACAGATCACGACGTGGGGTAACCGTTACTGTGCCGATACGGGTGGTTTGCGCGACTATGCCCACAAGGAGTGGCAGGGACTGTTGAAGGACTTCTACTATGTACGTTGGAAGTCGTACTTCGATGCCCTGGCAGCTCAGATGAAGGCCCAGACTGCCCCACAGCCTGAGTTGTTGGGTGGTGGTCCGAATGCTACTAAGACAGCTGCCGAGCTGTTTGCTATGGCACTGCCTCAGGAGGTAAAGCTCGACTACTATGCTATGGAAGAGCCCTGGACGCTGGACCAGACACCATACTCAGCTGCCCCCGAAGGCTCACCCGTAGATGTAGCCAAGGAGGTGATAGATTTTATGTTCAATGGTCAATGTTCAATGGTCAATGGAAAGTAAGCGATTATTAAGTCTCGACATTCTGCGCGGTATCACCGTGGCAGGCATGATACTGGTGAACAACGGTTGGGGCGAGAGTTTCGAGATGCTGCGTCACTCTAAGTGGAACGGCATGACGCCCTGCGACCTGGTGTTCCCCTTCTTCCTGTTTATCATGGGTATCTCGTGCTATCTCTCGCTGGTAAAGTCAGAGTTCAAGCCAACCCCACAGGTCATCCGTCGCATTGTTAAGCGTACGGTGCTGCTATTTGCTATCGGCTTGTTTATCAACTGGTTCGACCATGCCATCGAGGGCGACCTACTGTGCTTCGGTCATCTGCGCATCTGGGCGGTGATGCAGCGTATAGCTTTGTGCTATGGTATCGTGTCGCTGTTTGCGCTGTTCTGTAATCACAAGTACACCCTGTCTGTGATTGGTGGTTTGTTAGCCATCTATACCGCCATCCTGATTCTGGGTAACGGCTATGCCGAGGATGCTAACGTGAATGTGCTGGCACAGGTGGATTTGAATTTGTTTGGTTACGATCATATCTATCATAAAAGTCCGGTTGACCCCGAGGGCTTGGTGGGTACCATCTCATCGGTAGCCCATGTACTGTTGGGCTTCTATTGTGGCATGCTGATTCGCAAGCGTGAAACGGTTGAACAGAAGGTGATTGCCCTGTTTGTGGTTGGTGCAGTATGTGTGATTGGCGGCTACCTGCTCAGCTATGGGCTGCCCCTGAATAAGCGCATCTGGAGTCCTAGTTACGTGCTCATGACTTGCGGTTTGGCTTCGCTGCTGCAGGCCCTGCTGATGTATGTGATCGACATACAGAAGAAGAGCGGTTGGACCACCTTCTTCCACGTGTTCGGTGTGAATGCGCTGGCCTTGTATGTGTCGAGCGAACTGTTGGCTATTCTGTTGAAAAATATCGAAGTATCCGAAATGGTATATAATGGCATTCATGCGGTGATCGCGCCCCTCAAGTGGGCATCGTTTGCTTATGCAGTTTACTTTGTACTACTGAATTTTGCCATCGGTTACGTGTTGTATCGAAAGAAGATTTATATCAAACTATGATATAATATTTTGTATTATTAATTTAATTCTTAAAAGACAAAAAGTTATGAAAAAGATTGTAATGGGAATCTGTGCTTTGATGCTTAGTGTGGCATCGTATGCACAAGTTGGTAAGACCACTATCAGCGGTCATTTCAATTACTTGCTCGACTCACCTAACAATTGTGGTATCGGTGCCAACATTGGCTATGAGTTTGCTGAGAATGTTCGTGGTGTCGCTCAGTTCGACTACTACTTCAACAAGGATCACGTGAGCATGTGGAACCCCAACATCAACGTAGAGTACCTGTTCCATATTTCTAACAGCAAGTTCACCGTTTATCCTCTGGCAGGTTTGAACGTGATGGGTTGGAGCTACGATGAGGGTAGCGATTCTAAGCTGGGCCTGAACATCGGTTGCGGTATGGAGTACCCTCTCAATGCCAATCTTTCGTTCAAGTGCGAGTACTGCTACAAAACTCAGTACGATGGTCACAGCACACTGAACGTTGGTTTGGTATTTCCATTCTAAATGTTAAAAAATGCGTTGCTCTATAGGCTATAGGCAATAAACGTTAAAAGTTTATTCAGAAGAATATATCGTAAGATATAATTTTCGTATCTTTGCAACCCGAAAACCGCGCGTAATACGCAAAGTTTTCGGGTTGAATTGTGTTTGGATTAAATTAGATACATGATAGTTAGTATGAAGAAAAGAATGTTTTTGGTAATGACCGTTGCATCGCTGATTTTGTCATCATGCGGTGGTGGCGGTGGTCGCCCCCAGTTTGGCGACAACGAGTATCCTGTAACAACTGTAGGTACTCAGAGTTCTGAAACACAGACCACTTATCCTGCAACCATCAAGGGTGTACAGGATGTGCAGATTAGTCCTAAGGTGGCTGGATTCATTACTCAGGTTAACGTGAAGGAAGGTCAGACTGTGAGCGCTGGACAGGTGCTGTTTGTGATTGATAACGTCACTTATCAGGCTCAGGTGCGCCAGGCACAGGCTAGCGTAAATACAGCAAAGGCTTCGCTCAATACTGCCAAGTTGAGTTATGAGAACGCACAGAAATTGCACGAGAATGGTGTGATTGGTGACTTTGAGTTGCAGCAGGCCACCAACCAGTACGAGCAGGCTAAGGCCACAGTAGCTCAGGCTGAGGCTCTGTTGGCATCGAATAAGGAGATGCTGAGCTTCTGCTATGTAAAGAGCCCTGCTGCTGGTGTAGTAGGTACCCTGCCATATAAGGTAGGTGCACTGGTTAGCACAGGTAGCGTGCTCACTACCGTATCAAACAACTCGTCGATGGAGGTTTATTTCTCGGTAACCGAGAAGGATGCCCTCGAGATGAGCAAGGGCGAGGGTGGTCAGAATGCTGCCGTATCAAAGTTCCCACCAGTTAAGCTCAAGCTGGCCGATGGTACTTTGTATAATCTGGATGGTACTGTAACCAAGATGAGCGGTGTGATCGACGCTGCTACTGGTTCGGTACAGATGATTGCCCTGTTCCAGAATCCACAGCGTGTGCTCAAGAGTGGTGGCTCAGGTGCTATCGTGATTCCTCACAGCAATTCGTCGGCCATCATCATCCCACAGTCGGCTGTATCCGAGGTTCAGAACAAGAAGTTTGTTTACCTGCTGGGTGCCGACAACAAGGTGAAATATAGCGAGATTCAGGTTGCTCCACAGAACGATGGTATGAACTACATGGTGACAGCAGGACTGAAGGCTGGCGACAAGTATGTGACCAACGGTATCACCAAGCTGAGCGATGGTATGGAGATTGTGCCCATCACCCCAGAGCGCTACCAGCAGAAGATCGACGAGCAGGCTAAGGCTATGACTGCCGGCGACATCGTTGGTGCGATGAAGAAATAATTGATAATTGAAAATTTATAATTGACAATTATGACATTTACGAATTTTATAAAACGCCCGGTACTGTCAACGGTGATCTCTATCCTCATCGTGCTGCTGGGTTTCATCGGACTGGTCTCGCTTCCTATCGAGCAGTATCCGAATATTGCGCCGCCTAACATCGTGGTCATGGGTAGCTACCCAGGTGCCGATGCCGAAACGGTGAAGAATGCCGTGGTTACGCCACTTGAGGAGAGTATCAACGGTGTTGAGGGAATGGATTATATCACCTCAACAGCATCGCCTGGTTCGGCTATGATTCAGGTGATGTTCCGTCAGGGTATGAATCCGGATATGTGTGCCGTAAACGTACAGAACCGTGTGAGTCAGGCCACTGCTCTGCTGCCTTCCGAGGTTAACCAGATTGGTGTGCGCGTGGTAAAGCGTCAGTCGTCACAGGTACTGATGTATTCACTGACATCCGACGGACGTTACGACGATGAGTTCCTTACCAACTATAACGCCATCAACATCGTGCCTGCGCTGAAGCGTATCGAGGGTGTGGGTGATGCTTCTGGATTCAGTTCTAAGACCTACGCTATGCGTATATGGCTGAAGCCTGATGTAATGAAGCAGCACAGCCTGATTCCATCGGATATCACCGCTGCGCTGGCCGAGCAGAACATCGAGGCTGCACCAGGTAAGTTTGGTGAGCAGGCTTCCAATGTGGCTTACGAGTATTCGATGCGTTATACCGGTCGTTTCCGTACTGCCGAGGAGTTTGGCAACATTATTATTAAGAGTGATGCTAACGGACAGACACTGAAGCTGAAGGATCTGGCTAAGATCGAGCTGGGTGGTGAAGGCTACTCGGTATCGATGAAGAACAATGGTGTACCTTCGGTAATGACCATGGTACAGCAGGTGGCTGGTTCGAATGCTAACGAGATTGCCAAGCAGGTAAAGGCCGAGCTTGAATCGCAGCAGAAGCTGATGCCCCCAGGCATGGAGGTTAAGATCAACTACGATGTAACCGAGTTCCTCTATGCGTCAATCGAGGAGGTAGTATTCACCCTCTTCATGACATTGGCACTGGTATTCTTCGTGGTATATATCTTCCTGCAGGATATGCGTTCTACACTCATCCCATTGATTGCCGTGCCAGTATCACTGGTAGGTACATTCTTCTTCCTGAATGTGATGGGATTCTCAATCAACCTGCTGGTACTGTCGGCCTTGCTGCTGGCCATCGCCATTGTGGTGGATGATGCCATCGTGGTGGTCGAGGCTGTGCATGCTAAGCTCGATCAGGGTTATAAGAGTTCGCTGACTGCCTCTATCGATGCCATGAATGAAATCTCGGGCGCTATCATCTCTATTACACTGGTAATGGCAGCTGTGTTCGTGCCTGTATCGTTCATCGGCGGTACTTCGGGTACGTTCTATCGCGAGTTCGGTGTAACCATGGCTATCAGCATTATTATCTCGGCTGTTAACGCCTTGACACTGTCGCCAGCCTTGTGTGCTGTGTTCCTGAAACCTCACGATAAGGATGGTCACGAAAAGAAGATGTCGCGCGTGGATCGTTTCCACCAGTCGTTCAACGTGGCTTTCGAAACCACAACCGCTAAATACCGTGGTATTCTCGAGAAACTGGTGCGCAAGCCATTGGCCATTATCGGTACAGTCGTTGTGGGTATCGTCGTGCTGGCTGTTACCTTCGTGACTACCAAGACAGGTCTGGTGCCTGATGAGGATACTGGTACACTGTTCTGTACCATCTCTATGCCTCCTGCCACTTCCGAGGCTCGTACCAAAGAGGTCGTGCTGCAGGTAGATTCTATCCTGTCGCAGATTCCTGCCATTAAGAACCGTGAGATGGTTCAGGGTTATAACTTTATCGCAGGTGCCGGTTCCGACCAGGGTACGTTTATCATCAAGCTGAAGCCCTTTGAGGAGCGTCAGAAAGGATTCTGGTGGAAACTCTCTGGTTTGTGGCAGGGCGATGGTATCTATCGCTTCTTCATCAATCCTTACGATGCTACCGGTGTGATTGCCCAGATCTTTATCAAGACAGCTCATATCAAGGATGCACAGATTCTGGCATTCTCGCCCCCAATGATTCCTGGTTTCTCTGCTAACTCGGGTATCTCGCTGGTTATGCAGGACCGTACTGGTGGCGATCTGAACCGATTCTTCGGTGTGGTTAAGGAGTTCTTGGCTGAACTGAACAAGCGTCCTGAGTTCCAGTCGGCACAAACCTCTTACAACCCTGGCTATCCTCAGTACATGGTTCATGTGGATGTGGCTAAGTGTAAGCAGTCGGGCATCTCGCCAACAGCTGTGCTCAGCACACTGCAGGGATACTATGGCGGACTGTATGGTTCTAACTTCAACTCGTTCGGTAAACTGTATCGTGTGATGATTCAAGGTTCACCTGAGACACGTATGACGCCTGAGTCGCTTAATAGTATATATGTACGCACACCTGCGGGCATGTCGCCTGTTAAGGAGTTCTGTAACTTGGAGCGTGTATATGGCCCATTGAACATCAACCGCTTCAACCTGTTCACCTCTATCAACGTAACAGGTACTGTGGCTGATGGCTATTCTACCGGTGAGGCGCTGAAGGCTATCGACGAGGTGGCTGCTCAGATGCTGCCAAGTGGTTATACCTACGACTACTCAGGTCTGACCCGTGAGGAGGCTAAGGCTTCCGACACCACAGGTATCATCTTCCTGTTGTGCTTCATCTTCATCTACCTCATTCTGTCGGCACAGTACGAGTCGTACATCCTGCCACTGTCGGTAGTACTCTCTGTTCCATTCGGATTGGCTGGTTGCTTCTTGTTCACCAACCTGTTTGGTCATGCCAACGATATCTACATGCAGATCTCACTCATCATGCTGATTGGTCTGTTGGCTAAGAACGCCATTCTGATCGTACAGTTCGCCCTTGAGCGCCGTCAGACGGGTATGGCCATCTCTTGGTCGGCAGTTCTTGGTGCTGCTGCTCGTCTGCGTCCTATCCTCATGACCTCACTGGCCATGGTTATCGGTCTGCTGCCAATGATGTTTGCCAGCGGTGTTGGTAAGAATGGTAACCAGACGCTGGGTGCTGCTGCCGTGGGTGGTATGCTCATTGGTACTATCCTGCAGCTGTTCGTGGTGCCCACACTGTTCGTTATCTTCCAGACGCTACAGGAGAAGATTAGTCCGATTAAGTTCGAGGACGAGGAGAATCCTGAGGTTGCAGCCGAGCTGGCTCAGTATGCACATAAAAAATCAGAAGATTATGAATTGGAGAAGTAATATGAAGAAACTCATGATATGCATGTCTGCAGCATTGCTGCTGTCAAGCTGCGGACTCTATAATAAATACGAGCGCCCCGAGGTGGATACCAAGGGATTGATTCGCGACACTCAGTCGCTGACCGATACCCTGGCTGTACAGGACACCACCACCTTTGGTAATATGCCTTGGCGTTCGGTGTTTACCGATCCACAGTTGCAGGCACTCATCCAGCAGGGACTTGATAACAATCCCGATCTGCTGAATGCCGCCCTCAACGTGCAGATGGTTAACGAGGCACTCAAGGTGGCCAAGCTGGCCTTCCTGCCCTCAGTAGCAGTAAGTCCACAGGGTTCACTCACCTCGTTCGATGGTGCTGCAGCTACCAAGTCGTACTCGCTGCCCATCTCGGCCAGTTGGAATGTCGATTTGTTCGGCAATCTGCTCAGTGCTAAGCGCTCGGCTCAGATGCAGCTCATCGCTACAAAGGATTACCAGACGGTAGTAAAGACCAACGTCATCTCTACCATCGCCAACCTGTATTACACCCTGCTCATGATCGATCGCCAGATGGAGATTGTTACCGATATGGAGCAGCTCACCAAGGAGACCTGGGAGAAGATGCAGTTTATGCACGAGAACCGCGCAGGCTATCGCTCTACAGCCGTTCAGAGTGCCGAGGCTGCCTACTATCAGGTACAGAGTCAGCGTGTAGATCTGGAGCGTCAGATGCGTGAGACCGAGAATTCGCTCTCGTTGCTGCTGGGTCAGCCTGGTCAGGCCATCGCCCGTGGCAAGTTCGCTGGTCAGTCGCTGCCTACCGACCTCTCGACAGGTGTAGGTATCCAGATGCTGGCCAACCGTGCCGATGTGCACCAGTACGAGATGTCGCTTGCTCAGTGCTTCTACGATGTGGAGACGGCCCGTAGCCGTTTCTATCCCAGCATTAGCATCACTGGTACAGCAGCCTTTACCAACAATAGTGGTTCAATCAATCCAGGTAAATGGTTGCTCTCGGCTGTTGGTTCGCTCACTCAGCCCATCTTCCAGCACGGACAGATTGTGGCAGGCCTGAAGGTGGCCAAGATGCAGTACGAGCAGGCTTACAACAAGTGGCAGAACGCTATCTACAAGGCAGGTAACGAGGTGTCGAATGCCCTCGTAGCCTACAACTCTTACAGTCAGAAGGCCGAACTCGATGGCAAGCGTGTAGAGGTGCTCAAGAAGAATGTCGAGGACACCAAGCGTTTGATGGAGTCGTCGTCAAACACCACCTATCTCGAGGTGATTACCGCTCAGAGCAATCTGCTGAACGCTGAGATAGCAGAGGTTAGCGACCAACTCTCAAAGATGCAGGCCGTAGTAAGCCTCTATCAGGCCCTCGGTGGCGGAGCCAATTAAAAATGTAAAAATTAAAAAATGTAAGAATGCAAAAATGGTAAAATCTAATTGTTACATTTTTAAATTGTTTAATTTTTAAATTGTGAATGATATGAACGAAATAAGTCCAAAAGCCGAGATTAGCCCAAAGGCCAAGATTGGCGACAACTGTAAGATATTCCCCTTCGTGTATATCGAGGACGATGTGGTGATTGGTGACAACTGTATCATCTTCCCCTTCGTTAGCATCTGCGACGGCTCGCGCATCGGTAAGAACAATAAAATCCATCAGGGTTCGGTGATTGCTGCCCTGCCACAGGATTTTAACTTCCGTGGTGCCAAGTCGTATGTTGAGATAGGCGATAACAATGTCATCCGCGAGAACGTGGTTATCAACCGCGGTACCAACAAGGATGGTGTTACCAAGATTGGTAATCACAACTTCCTGCTCGAGGGTACCCACATCAGCCACGATACCGTGGTGGGCGATAACTGCGTGTTTGGCTATGGTACTAAGATAGCAGGCGACTGCGAGATTGGTAACGGTGTTATCTTCTCGTCGGGTGCCATCCAGAATGCCAACACCCGTGCTGGCGACCTCTCGTTGATTCAGGCAGGTTGCACCTTCTCTCACGATGTGCCTCCTTACGTAATTGCCGGTGGTTCGCCCATGGAATATGGCGGTCCTAACACCACTGTGATGAACTACGCCGAGATCGACCCAAAGGTTCAGAAGCATATTGCCAATGCCTACCGTTTGTTGTTCCACGGTAAGACGAGTGTGTTCGATGTGATTAATCAGATTAAGGAACAGGTGCCCGACGGCCCTGAAATCCGCAACATTATCACTTTCCTCGAGAATACCAAACGCGGTATCATGTGTAAATAAAAAACAATCCCCAGTCCATTCGACTGGGGATTGTTTTTTGCTTAATACGATGCGGTGCAGGGGATGCCGGCGGCGATGACGCGGTCGCGGATGGCGTCGAGTTGCTCGTGGGTGGCTTTCTCCAGACCTTGGGCGGGCGTTTCGCGGTCGATGGTGTAAATCATTACCTGCTGGGGCTTGATGGCCTTAACGGCTTCTAACCAGGGGGCAACGTATTCCTCTCCGGTGTTGTCCACACTCTCGCCTTGGCACTGGCCGCGCATAAACATGGTCTGTATAATCACATGACCGTTAAAGGCCTTTAGGCGATCGATAATCTGGGCCACATCGTAGGTGCCGTTGGGATGATCTACCTTATTAATATATAAAGGATCAACGGTATCGAGTTTTAAAATGTTGTTATCTACCTTCATCAGGGCGTCGTGTACCTGCTGACGGTGAATCATGGTTGAGTTGCTGAGTACCGATACCTTGGCCTGGGGGCAATACTGATTGCGCAGGCGGATGACATCATCGATAATCTCGGCAAAATGCGGATGGCAGGTGGGCTCGCCATTACCGGCAAAGGTCAGCACATCAGGCAACTGACCGTCGGTCACCATCTGCTGCAACTTGGCCTCGAGCTTCTCTATCACCTCCTGGCGTGTTGGCATGGGCAGGGTGGGGCGATGGTCCTCGTTGAAACCACACTCGCAATAAATGCAGTCGAAACTGCATACCTTACCGTCGGCAGGCAACAGGTTGATACCGAGCGAAATGCCCAGTCGGCGACTGTGAACAGGCCCAAAAATGGGCGATGGATAGATAATTGTACTCATAACGGGTGCAAAATTACACTTTTTTTTTGTGATAAAGAAAAAAAATAGTATCTTTGCAGCCGAATTCGAATTTTTACGTACGTAAATTAATGAAAAAACGAAAAAAAGATGCTGGCAACCGTCGTGGTGTGCAGTTGGTAACACTTTGCATTAGTACAGCGATGGTTCTGGTTTTGCTTGGACTGGTGGTATTTTCAGTCCAGACCTCTCGTAATCTGTCACAATGGGTGAAGGAGAACCTCACAGTGACGGTGATGCTGAGCGATGATGTATCGGTGAACGGCGCAAAACTGTTGTGTCGCGACCTGTATCATCGTCCCTATTCGCGTAACATCGACTACATTAGTAAAGAGCAGGCTCTGAAGGAACAGAGCGAGGCCATGGGTTCCGACCCGTCGGAGTTCTTAGGCGTTAACCCGTTCCCAGCCACGCTTGAGCTGCAGTTGCATTCGGATTATGCCAACCGCGATTCGCTCAAGTGGATTGCCCGCGAGTTACAGAAAAATCCGAAGATTACGGATGTGGCTTATCAGGTTGACCTGATGGACAGCGTGAACCGCAATCTCACTAAGGTTAATCTGGTGCTCCTGGCGCTGGCCGTGCTGTTGACGTTTGTATCGTTCTCGCTGATTAACAACACCGTACGACTGAGCGTTTACTCGCGCCGTTTCATCATTCATACGATGAAGCTGGTGGGTGCCTCGTGGGGCTTTATCCGTAAGCCGTTTATGAAGCAGGCGCTGTTGGTGGGTGTGATAGCTGCCTTGATAGCCATTGCTGTGTTGGGTGGCTGCATGTATGCGCTCTACTACTACGAGCCCAACATTATCAGCATTATTACCTGGCGCGAGCTTACGATTACGGCTGTGGCTGTGTTGCTGTTTGGTATTATTATTACCGCTGCATGCTCGTATATCTCGGTAAACAAGTTCCTGCGTATGTCGGCAGGAGAACTGTACAAGATTTAAAAATGTAAGAATTAGAAAATGTAAAAATTGAAATATGGATAAGAAGAATTTTGCATTCGATAAGACCAACTTTATATTGTTGGCAATCGGCATGGCCATCGTGGTGATTGGCTTTTTGCTGATGGTAGGTCCTAATTCTACCGATACCGCATTCGAACCCGATATCTTCAGTGTGCGTCGCACCAAGGTGGCCCCTGTGGTATGTTTGTTCGGTTTCGTGTCGATGATTTATGCCGTAGTTCGTAAACCAAAAGACTAGTAGGGTAAATGTAATAATTAGAAAATGTAAAAATTGAAATATGGATTGGATTCAAGCTTTGATTCTTGGTTTGGTGCAGGGACTCACAGAGTATCTGCCTGTTAGTTCGAGCGGACACCTGACTATCCTCTCAAACTTTTTTGGCATCGATGGTGCCGACAACCTGCAGTTTACTGTTGCTGTACACGTGGCTACCGTGCTGAGTACGCTGGTTATCCTGTGGAAGGAGATCGACTGGATACTGAAGGGACTGTTTAAGTTTAAGATGAACGACGAAACAAAATATGCCCTGAACATTGTGGTGTCGATGATTCCCGTAGGCATCGTAGGTGTATTTTTTAAGGATAAGGTAGAAGAGGCATTTGGCGCTGGCTTGCTGATTGTAGGCGTGATGCTGTGCGTTACCTCGGTACTGCTTATCTTCTCGTACTATGCCAAGCCCCGTGTAAAGGAGCATATCTCACTGAAGGATGCTTTTGTAATCGGTGTGGCTCAGGCGTGTGCCGTATTGCCAGGACTGTCGCGTTCGGGTTCTACTATCGCTACCGGTTTGATGCTGGGCGATAAGAAGGAGAAGCTGGCTCAGTTCTCATTCCTGATGGTGATTCCTCCCATCCTGGGTGAGGCCCTGCTGGATGTGCTGAAGGCCATGAAGGGCGACGAGGTGGTAAACGATAGCATCGGCTTGTTCCCCTTGATTGTTGGTTTTGTGGCTGCATTCCTGTCGGGTTGCTTTGCCTGCAAGCTGATGATTAACCTGGTTAAGAAGGGTAAGCTTGTTTACTTTGGTATTTATTGCGCCATCATCGGTGTAACAGTGCTCATTTATCAGCTCACTCGATGAACTTTCAGGAAGGCGCATATATCTATATCAACAAGCCCTATCGTATGAGCAGTTTCGGGGCGCTGGCACATATCCGTTATGTGCTGAGCAAACGACTGCATGTGAAACGTGTGAAAATGGGACATGCTGGCACCTTAGACCCCTTGGCAACAGGTGTGCTGGTGCTGTGTACCGGTAAGGCCACCAAGCAGATTGAGGCTTTGCAGCTGCACTCAAAGGAGTATACGGCTACCCTGCAGTTGGGTGCCACCACTCCCAGCTACGACTTGGAGCATGAGGTGGACGCAACTTATCCCACAGCGCATATCACCCGTGAGCTGATTGAGCAGACACTGCCCAAGTTTGTGGGCGATATAATGCAGCGACCACCGCTGTTTTCGGCCTGTAAGGTAGGTGGCGACCGTGCCTACGAACTGGCACGCAAGGGTAGCGACCACCAGTTGGCCGAGAAGCCCGTGCATATCGATGAGATAGAAATCATAGATTTCGATCCCGAAAAGATGCAGCTGCAGATACGTGTGGGATGTGGTAAGGGTACCTACATCCGCTCGCTGGCCCGCGACATTGGCGAGGCCCTTGGCAGCGGCGCACATCTTACTGCCCTGTGCCGTACACGCGTGGGTGATGTCAGACTGGAGGACTGTCTCACATTCGATGAGTTCCCAGCCTGGCTTGAAGAAAAATTAAAGATTAAGGATTAAAGATTAAACATTAAAATATGAAGTTATCACAGTTTAAGTTTAAGTTACCTGAAGAGCAGATTGCACTTGAGCCACCTTTCCATCGCGACGAGTGCAAGCTGATGGTGTTGCATCGTAAGAGTAAGCGAATCGAGAGTGGTCTCGACTTCCGTAACATCCTCGACTACTTTGACGAGGACGATGCATTCATCTTCAACGACACTAAGGTGTTCCCTGCCCGTTTGTACGGTACCAAGGAGAAGACCGATGCCAAGATTGAGGTGTTCTTGCTGCGCGAGCTTAATGCCGACCAGCGCTTGTGGGATGTGCTTGTAGAGCCAGCCCGTAAGATTCGTATCGGCAACAAACTCTTTTTCGAGGAAGATGGTCCTATGGTGGCTGAGGTGATTGATAACACCACCAGCCGTGGCCGTACGCTGCGTTTCCTCTACGACTGTCCACACGATGAATTCAAACAGATGCTGTTCGGTTTGGGCGAGGCTCCACTGCCACGCTACATTATCGACCGTCGTCCTGCTACCGAGGAGGATATGACTAATTTCCAGACCATCTACGCTAAGAACGAGGGTGCTGTTACTGCACCTGCCACTGGCTTGCACTTCAGTCGTGAGCTGATGAAGCGTATGGAGATTAAGGGTATCAACTTTGCCTTTATCACCCTGCACTGCGGTCTGGGTAACTTCGATGCTATCGAGGTTGAGGACCTGACCAAGCACAAGATGTCGAGCGAGCAGATGTTTATTCCTGCCGAGGCTTGTGAGATTGTAAACAAGGCCAAGGAGGAAGGACACCGTGTGTGCTGCGTAGGTGTGAGCACCGCCCGTGCTACCGAGAGTGCCGTAGGTACCGATGGTATGCTGAAGGAGTTTGAGGGATGGACCAACAAGTTTATCTTCCCTCCATACGAGTTCGGACTGTGTAATGCGCTGATTGGTAATTTCTATCACCCTGAATCACCCATGATGATGACCGAGGCTTCGTTTGCAGGCTACGACCTGCTGTACGAGGGCTATCAGCGTGCGCTGAAAGAGGGTTATAAGTTCGGCTGCTACGGTGATGCCCTGTTGATGTTGGACGATTAATGAGTGAATAGTGAAAAGTGAATAGTGAAAAGTGAATAGTGAAAAGTTACATCGGGTATTCCTTGGGCTGGGAAGTAATCTTGGCGATAAGGAGGCAAATATCCGCAACGCTATATCGCTTATCGGCGAAAGAGTAGGACTGGTTGTGCGCCAGTCCTCTCTTATTTCGACCGAGCCCTGGGGGTTCGAGTCGGATAACCAGTTCGTAAATGCCTGCGTGCTATGCGAAACCACACTAACGCCCCGCCAGGTGCTGCTTGCCACCCAGAAGATTGAGCGCGAGTTAGGGCGTACACACAAGTCGGTAGGAGGTCATTATGCCGATCGCCTGATAGATATAGACATTCTGCTATATGACGATCTGAGGGTGGATGAACCCGACTTGCAGATTCCCCACCCTCTGATGCTTGAGCGCGATTTTGTGATGATCCCGCTCGGTGAAATTAGAGATTGAATTTGATATTTAGAATTTATAGTCTAATCCAACACCAATTACGTGGTTGGTGCGGCTGTAAACGTCGGTGCCAGCGTAGGGCAGTCCCTGATACTGGTTCTGCGCCTTGGTGTAGTCGCTGTAGAGCGAGCAGAAGTAGCTGACGTTGAGGCGCATCTTGTCGTTGATGTTCCAGGCACCACCCAAACCTACTGAGTAGCTGTCGCAGGCAAACGAGGTGTTCTGCTGATATCCGTCGGCCAAACCATAGTCGGTACGCTGACCACCACAGCTAACAGTAAACTTCTTGTTGATGTCGTACTCTACACCAGCCAGAATCTCGTGGGTGCCATGTGTCAGTTCCTTCTGACGGTCGCCAGCCATCTTGGCGTGCTTGTCGTCGAAGAAATGGTACTCCAGTGTACCGCGCAGCTTCTCTGAGAACTCGTAGCCTACGGCTGCTACAAACAGCGAAGGCATGTCGTAACGTGTCTCGGCGCCATCCTTATAGGCAGCCACCTTATCGCCGAACTGTGCCAATGCCAGGTCGCCCTCGATGTAAGGCATTACACTCGCAGTGGTAGGATCAGTGTTCTTGATACGAGCCGAAAGTGTTTTGGTATCATTCTCAGTCTTGATTTTTGTGCGGAACTCGTATCGTGCAGCGATGGTGAGTGGACCGTCATGGTAGTCGAAGCTTACGATAGGTGCAAAGCCCCAACCACGCTGAATGCAGTCGAGCTGTAGGTTAATCAGGTCGATGTTGGCTGCAGGTGCTGTCGAAGAGGTGTAGTTGGGGATGTCGGCTACTACATGGCCACGGTTGTAACCATCGTAGTAGTTGGCACGCATACCAATGGCAGCCGAGAAATTGTCGTTCACCTTGTAGGTCAGGTTCACCTGGCCGCCATAGATGTACTGCTTACCCTTCATCTCTGAGTCGAAGCGGTAGCTGTTGGGCATCATGCCAGCCTGTGCCAGCATGGCCTTGAGGGGTACCTCGAACATGGGGATGCCTTCTTCGTACTTTACGAAACCGCCGCTGCCTACAATACCGATCATGGCTGATAAGGCCACACGATCCTTTTTATACGAAGCAAACAGTGCAGGTACGATAGGGGCCGAAGCCTTACCATTGTACTTCTGCTGGAATCCTGTACCCAGGAAACCTGGTACTGTTGTCTCGATGTCACGGTTCTGCCATGGCTTTTGAAAGTTCAATGAAAACTGGAATCCCTCGTGCCCCCAAGCCAATCCGGCGGGGTTACTGTAGGCTGCGTCGATTTCGGTAGAAGCACCGCGCGCAAACATACGGTCGAATGCTATGTGATAATTCGTGTTGGTCATGAGTCCACCGGCGTGGACAGTGGCTGTAGTGGCTACTGCCAACAAAGCCGAAATAAATAATTTTTTCGTCATTTTTTCTTGCTTCTAATGAAATTCGGCTGCAAAGGTAGCAAAAAATAACAAAAGAAGCGAAAAAATGACGAAAAAAATACATAAATAGAACAATTATTGCTCTATTTTCTCCTTAAAACGGTCCATTAACCACTGTTTCTGTTCTGGAATGGTCATGTAACTGTTGTCCAATTCGATGGCATCATCGGCCTTGCGCAGTGGACTTACCTCGCGGTGCGAATCGATATAATCGCGCTCCTGTACGTTCTTCAGGATATCATCGAAATCGGCAGGCATGCCCTTGGCTTTCAGCTCGTCAAAACGGCGCTGGGCACGTACCTCGGCCGATGCAGTTACAAAAATCTTCAGTTCGGCATCGGGGAACACGGTGGTACCGATATCACGACCGTCCATTACCACACCCTTGTCCTTACCCATCTGTTGCTGTTGGGCAACCATGGCGGTACGTACAAAACCTACGGCTGCAATGGGACTTACATGATTGCTCACCTCCAAGCTGCGGATCTCCTTCTCAACACACTCTCCGTTAAGATAGGTGTCGGGGCGACCGGTCTCGGCATTGAACTTGAACGAAATCTGTATCTGGGGCATCTGCTGCTCCAGTTCGGCTGTCTTTACGCTGCCATCGGCATTAAACAGATTGTGGCGCAGGGCGTAGAGTGTTACGCTGCGATACATGGCGCCTGTATCTACATATACATAGCCCACTTCGCGGGCCAGGTCCTTGGCCATTGTGCTTTTACCGCACGAGCTGTGGCCATCGATTGCAATTGTTATCTTCTTCATAATGTGTATGATATATTAATAATTAGCGATGATGTGCTGACATGATATTTGCCCCAGCCTAAGTGGAGCTTGAAGCGTTGCAGCGAGAGTCCTGCACCTAAGGTGAGTCCTGCGCCGTGGGCCGACGATCCTTCGCTGTCGGTAATCTTCATCTCGCTGGCTTTGCGGAAGTTATAGCCGGCTGCCACGTAGATATTCTCGCCAAGCAGTACATCGGCACCGATGGCTAAATGGCGCCCGATGCCCTCGCTCCAGTCGGTAAGTCGGCTCATTGTGGCGTGGAAACGCAGGGGCGAGTTAAGCAGACGCTTGCTGGCACCCACCTGCAAGTCAAAGGGAATGCGTTCAAACTCATCGTCATATGCTTTGATTTGTCCGCCTAAGTTGCGTGCCACAGTCGAAACACTCCAGCCACGCTCCACGTCGAGATAGTTCAAACCTAAATCCACGCCCACACCTAAGGAGTTGTAGCCAGCAATGGTTGAGGTAATGAACTTGGCGGTGATACCACCACTGATACGCTCGGTCAGCTCGTAGGCAAACGTACCGCCAATGGCAATATCTCGGGCCGAGAAGTCGCCTAGGTCCTCGTTGGCAAACGAGGTCTGCTTTATGCGGCCATAGTCCATCAGTTGTGCCGAAACACCCCACGAGGCACGTTCGCCCGAAAGACGAACAAAC
The DNA here is from genome assembly GCF_900102205.1 of Prevotella sp. khp1. NCBI lineage: Bacteria > Pseudomonadati > Bacteroidota > Bacteroidia > Bacteroidales > Prevotellaceae > Prevotella > Prevotella sp. khp1. The sequence goes on along the minus strand of NZ_FNJZ01000001.1, from coordinate 1,403,647 downwards.
GAGGCACTCACTGTCTTGGCACCCTCCATATACGTCATGTAATTCAGGTTCAGTGTCTTATCGCTTACACCGCTGATAAGGGCAGGGTTGTGGAACAGTTGTGTGGCGTCGTCGTCGGTCAGTGTGATGTTCTCGCCACCCAATGCTGCAGCATGCGCACTCACGGGCAGTCGCAGGAAATTGTACACGGTTTTGCTCTCCTGCGCCATGCTGGTACAGGCCCAAAACGTGAGTAGGGTGGTGATAACGCCGTTTCTGATGTTCATTTCTCCTAATTTGGTCGCAAAGTTAGCAAAAAAACTTAATATATATCTATTTATACGGAAAAAAATACTATCTTTGCACTCGGTTTAATGAAAACTGTAGATGGACATCAAGAAGAGTAGAGAAGCGGATTTGGAACAGAAACGCACACAGGGGTTCCTGCTGGGACTGATTGTGGTGCTGGCCACGCTGTTTGTGCTACTCGAGTGGAACAGTGGCGATACTGGCTGGGCGTTGTTTGATGACGACGACAGTCTGGAAGCCGAGGTGGAACTCTCGCCCCTGAAGCGCGATAAGGACGAAGTGCCGATGATGATGCCTCAGGAAAAGAAAGTTGAAAAACAGGAGAGCGAGCAGCTACACTTGGTGGATAATGATGTGGAGCTACCCCCCGAACCCATCCTGCAGGACGAGACCGAACAAGAAGAACCCACCGAGAAGGCTGCCGAAGAGAAGCCTCAGGTGGTGGATATGTACGACGAACCCATCGACTTCCGCGTGGTTGAAGACCTGCCGCAGTTCCCTGGTGGTGCCGTCGAGTTTATGAAGTGGCTCACGCAGAACCTGAAATATCCCCCCTCGGCCCAACAGAAAAAGATCAAGGGCAGAGTGGTGGCACAGTTTGTGGTTAACAAGGATGGCTCGTTGAGCGACCTGCAGGTGGTACAGCCCCTGGAGCCTGCCTGCGATGCCGAAGTGATGCGTGTGCTCAAGACCATGCCACAGTGGAAGGCCGGTATGATGAATGCCAAGCCCTGTCGCACGATGGTGTGTATTCCTATTGTATTTAATTTATAAAAGATATGTATAAATCAGAAGATCTACTGAAGAAAGTGAATGAGGCCCTCGATAATCTGGTTTACGATCGCCAGCCTGCCTCGTTGTACGACCCCATTAAGTACGTACTGTCTATCGGCGGAAAACGTGTACGTCCAGTACTCACCATGCTGGCGTACAATCTCTATAAAGACGATCCACTGAGCATTATGTCTCAGGCCCTCGGACTGGAGACCTACCACAACTTTACTCTGCTGCACGACGACCTGATGGACCACGCTGATATGCGTCGTGGACATGAGACTGTACACAAGAAGTGGGATGCCAACCGTGCTATCTTGTCGGGCGATACCATGTTGCTTCAGGCTTTTGAGCGTGTAGAGGATTGCGATCCTGCTAAGCTGCCTGCTGTATTCAAGGTGTTTATCCAGACCACACTCGAGATTGGTGAGGGACAGCAGTTGGATGTAGAGTTCGAACAGCGTAACGATGTTACCGAGGATGAGTATATTGAGATGATCCGTCTGAAGACCAGCGTGCTGCTGGCCTGTGCTTGTAAGGTGGGTGCTATTATGGCTGATGCCCCAGCCGAGGATATCGAGAATATGTATAAGTTCGGCGAGAAGTTAGGTCTGGCCTTCCAGTTGCAGGACGATTTGCTGGATGTGTATGGCGATCCCGCTGTGTTTGGCAAGAATATTGGTGGCGACATCACTTCGAACAAGAAGACCTATATGCTCATCAATGCCTTTAACCGTGCTACTCCTGCCCAGCGTGAAGAGCTCACCAAGTGGGTTGAGGCCAAGGAGTTCGACCGCAACGAAAAGGTGGCTGCAGTAACCAACCTGTACAACGAGATTGGTATCCGTAAGCTGTGTGAGCAGAAGATTGAGCAGTACTACCAGGAGAGTCTGGTTTACCTGACAAAGGTGAGCGCTAGCGAAGAGCGCAAGGCTGAGATCAAGGCTTACGCTGCCGAAATGATGAAACGTCAGAGCTAATGATAGATACGCATTGTCATATTGATGGTGAAGAGTTCGTTGAGGATATCGACGAAGTGATTGCACGTGCTCGCGAGGCTGGCGTGCAAGCCATCGGTGTGCCAGGTATCAATCTGCAGTCGCTCGATACTGTTATCAGCGTTTGCAAGCGCTATCCCAACTACTGCTATCCCATGCTGGGCTTGCATCCCGAGGATGTGAAGGCCGACTGGCAGGAGGTGCTGGATCAGATAAAACCCTACTTCCAGCAGGATGGTGTAAAACCCATTGCTGTAGGCGAGGTGGGCCTGGACTTTTACTGGAGTCGTGAGTTTGAGCAGGAGCAGCTGTTAGCTTTCGAGGAGCAGGTAAAATGGTCGGTTGAGTTGCAGTTGCCGCTGATGATTCACTGTCGCAAGGCCCAGAATGAGATGGTAGCCATCTTGAAACGCTATAAGGACCAGTTGCCAGGTGGCGTGTTCCACTGCTTTACGGGTAATGAACTCGAGGCCAAGGAACTGTTGCAGTTCGACAGGTTTGTGCTGGGCATTGGTGGCGTGTCAACCTTCAAGAAGTCGCATCTTCCTGAGGTGCTGCCTGCTGTGGTGCCTTTGAATCGATTGGTACTCGAGACCGACGCCCCTTATATGGCCCCTGTGCCTAAGCGTGGCGAGAGGAACGAGCCCGCCTTTGTGGCCTACGTGCTGAAGAAGTTGGCTGAGGCCTATCAGGTAAGCGAGGAAGAGGTTGAGACAGCAACAAATGAGAATTGTAGAAGAGTATTAAATATAAATGTTTGAAATAAGGAGAGGTGCTCGAGTGGTTGAAGAGGCACGCCTGGAAAGCGTGTAGCCGGCAAAACCGGCTCGCAGGTTCGAATCCTGTTCTCTCCGCTAGGAAGAACGAGGATTCAAAGCTCCGAGGCATAGTGCCGAGGTATCCTGTTCTCTCCGCGTATTGATTGTAATATATGAAACGATTGGTTTTTCTATTTACACTGATAGGTCTGCTTAGTTTTTCGCAAACCTGTTTTGCTCAGTCCGCAGTTGCAGCTGATAGTGTTAAGAGCGCTGCTGCTGTGGTGCCTGCCGATTCTGTGGCTGCTACCGACTCCATGACCGTGATGGATGGCGAGTTGGAAGCTCTTACAGGCGATGAGGCTGAAGAGGGTGGTGGTCTGCACAAACAGCTGAAGACCAAGTTTGTTGATGGCAACGTAGCCTTCATGTCGCTGGTGGCCCTGGCCTTAGTGCTGGGTCTGGCATTCTGCATTGAGCGTATTATCTATCTGACACTGAGCGAGATTAAGAGTCATCAGCTGATGGCTGATATCGAACAGCGTCTGAAGGCCAATGATGTAGAGGGTGCCAAAACACTCTGTCGTAACACCCGTGGTCCTGTAGCCTCAGTGTGCTATCAGGGATTGCTGCATATCAAACAGCCCATGGATGCCATCGAGCGTAGCATCACCAACTTTGGTGGTCTGCAAACCGCTAACCTCGAGAAAGGTTGCTCGTGGATTAAGCTCTTTATTGCCATGGCACCATCGCTGGGTTTCCTGGGTACGGTGATTGGTATGGTGATGGCCTTCGACCAGATTCAGCAGGTAGGCGATATCGGTCCAACCATCGTGGCTCAGGGTATGAAGGTGGCGCTCATTACCACTATCTTTGGTATCGTAGTAGCGCTGGTACTACAGCTGTTCTACAGCTATATCCTCTCAAAGATTGAACGTTTGACCGCACAGATGGAAGAAGCTGCCATTACACTGCTCGACCTGATTGCTGAGTGGAAGACAAAGAGTGAATAGTGATGAATAGTTTTATTTCGCCTGCTATTGCCGATGTGATGCTGTGGCTGATGTATATTACATTAGCTGCTGCCATGGGTGTAACTGCCTATTCGGTATGGCATGGCCTGCGCAACCGTCGTAAGGGCAGCGATGTGGTTAACGGTGTGCCTGCAGGGCGCATTGGATGGCTGGTGGCTGTGGGCTTTGTGCTCATCATGGTGGTTACCTTTGCCTTAGGTTCTACCAAGCCCATCCTTACTAATGGCACGTGGCTTACCGATGGCTTCTGGTTGCGTGCCGCTGATATGTTTATATATACCTCTATTATATTGATTATCGGATGTTTCGTAAGCGCTATCGTCAGCAAATTCCGGAGCTGAACACCACATCAACAGCCGACATATCGTTTATGTTGTTGATTTTCTTCCTCGTGACCTCATCGATGGACACGGAGAAGGGATTGATGCGTCAGATGGCACCACCGCCATTGGAACACGAGACACCTAAGGATATCAATCGCAACAATGTGATGCAGGTTAAGCTGGATGCACAGAACCAACTCTCGTGTGATGGCAAACCTGTGACACTGCAACAACTGGCAGCCGAGGTACGTACGTTGGCCATGGTGAACCGCACTGGTCATGTAGTGCAGATCGAAGCCGATGCCAAGACCACCTATGAGGCCTATTTCAGTATGCAGGATGCCATTGTGGGCGCCTATCATACTCTGCGCCAAGAGTATGCGCAGAAGCACTATGGCTGTACCTACGAGACCTGTAATGCCGAACAGCGCGAGATGATCAACGAGTACTATCCACAACGCATCAGCGAAGGCCCCGTAGTGGAGGAAGGAGGTGCCCAATGAGACCTATGCGTAGCAAGTTCAGTCAGACTCGTCGCAGTGTGCCATCGCTCAATGTGGCCTCGATGCCCGACCTGATTTTTACGGTGCTCTTCTTCTTTATGATTGTCACCCACATGCGTAGCGACGAGGTAAAGGTGCGCCTGCAGGTGCCTCAGGGCAGCGAGGTGCAGAAGTTAGCCAATAAGCAGGCTGTGGTAAACATCTATATCGGCCATAAAGGTGAGGCTTGGCATGTACAGCTCAACAACGACATCGTACAGCCAGGCGATATTCCAGCCCGTATCGAAGAGATTCGTAGTGGGCTCTCTCAAGAGAATCAACAGCGACTCACCGTTAGTCTGCGTGTTGATAAAAAGGCCCCCATGGGTTTGGTCAGCGAGGTGAAACGCCAGCTGCAACAGGCCTATGCCTTGAAGATTAATTATAGTGCAACAGAAATCAAAAAATAACTACTGCTATGGTAAAAATTGACGAACTCGACAAGCAGATTCTGAGTCTGATAGCCGCCGATGCCCGTATTCCATTCCTGGAGGTGGCTCGTGCTTGTAATGTAAGTGGTGCTGCTATTCACCAGCACATCCAGAAGATGAACAACATGGGTGTACTGAAGGGCACCCAGTACCTGATTGAGCCCGAAAGCGTGGGCTACGAGACCTGTGCCTTTATTGGTCTGAACCTGAAAGACCCCGCTAAGTTCGACGAGGTACTTGAACAACTGAAGCAGATTCCTGAGGTGGTGGAGTGTCACTTTACCACGGGTAACTTTGATATGTTTATCAAGATCTATGCCCGCAACAACCACCATCTGCTAACGATTATTCATGATAAGCTGCAGCCACTCGGCCTTTCAAGCAGTGAGACGCTGATATCGTTCCATACGGCTATCGACCGTCAGCTGCCTATTGCCGATTTGCTGACACAAGATACCGAAGCCGAAGCGTCGGCCGAGGGATAACTGGTGATATTGCGTAATATCACCCGCGAAGGTGCACGTAACTGTGCTTAATTGGGAATGTGAGTGAGAATCTCCGACTGTCCCGCAGCAGTGAACTCCATTATGGCTGTCCGACTATAGGCCATTGCCCCGTTTTGGGCGAGAAGGCGTCGGATAGTGGAGGAAAGTCTGAAGACCAGCCTTCTGCGATTTTGTTGCTGAAACACTCTCGATGTAAGGGTGGTTGAGGCAATCATACGTGTATTATTATATAAGTTCGGGGGAGACCCCGTCGCGACGACAGCATCTCCCCCTTTCGTTTTTTCATTCGTTAGATTTTCCTTCCCTATTTATTTTTGTTTTAGCTGTTTCACCTCAAAAGTAAAATAGGTATCAGGATATGGTTCGTTCTCAAGTGTAAAATGCCACCATTCGCTGTCGAGTGGTTTAAAACCATGTGCCAGCATGGCGTTGCGCAGTATCATGCGGTTATTAAACTGTTTTTCGGTAATCTTACGGCCCTGGGGCGACTTCGAGTTGTCACCCGTGTAATCGCCTGTTTCGGGATTACCGCAGAAGTCAGGATGACTCTCTGGTCCGAACCAGTCGAAGGTGCCACCCATGTCGAGTTCCTTCTCTGTGTTCATGTCAAACAGGGTCAGATCAACCGTGCTGCCACGTGTGTGTCCGCTCTTCTCATAGATATACTCCTGCTCAAACAGTACGCTCTTGTCTAAGTCGGGGTAGAAGTAGCGCTTCATCAGTGTATCAGGTATATCCTCTGCCCAACGTACAAAATGATCAACACCCTTTTGTGGACGATAAGCATCGTAAATCTTTAGTCGGTAACCCTGCGCCTTCAAGTCGTCGCTCACTGCACGCAGACTGTCTGCTGCTTGCTTGGTGAGCAGGGCTGTGGGGTCCAGATAACCATCAATACGCTGTCCCACAAAGTTGTAGGTACCAAAGTAACGTATCTCCAGGATGGCATCGGGTACAGCATCGGTCAGTGTTACAAAGCCACTGGCATCATCAGGAGCAACCGCTGTGACAGTCGCATTTGCTTGGCGCTTGCAACTGCTTGTGAGTAGAATCACGAAGCACATTGCAAGTATATAAACAGGCTGAATGTATTTCTTAATTGGCATAATAGCTTAAATTGTCTTAAAATCTTGCTGCAAAGATACGATATTTTTCGATTAGTCGGGACTATAATTAAAACTTTAACATTTTTTATACGCGTATACCTAAGGCAAAATTGTATAACTTGCAGTCGTCATTTTGCAAAGATGCGTACTTTTTTGATTTCTGCGGGTAAATATTGTTAAAATACTTGCAAACAGTCATACAATGTTGTATATTTGCAATCGAATTTAGTTAGTAGTTGGTTTTAAAAACTTTGTTAGTAGATGTTAAACGAATAGTTAACAACAAAAGGGCCCGCAGTTGATGCGCGCCCTTTTTTTATTTTTTGGTATAATTCATTCTAACCTTCTCCCAACTGATAGTGCCGTCTTTCTTCACATGCACACGAACCAGATAATCGCCAGGTTGGGGATTGTTGGCCTCACACATCGAGTCGAGCGTCAGGTATTCGGTATCGCCTACTTTCTGATAGTCCCATTTATGCACATGCCCTAGGAATACCATATCCGTTTCCCACTCACTAAACTTGTTCAACAGGAAGAACATCTCCTCACGCGGGAAGGTAGAGGCGAACTCTACTGATCGCGGACGGAAGATATTGGTATGACTGAATACGAAGGTATGACGGATTATTTTCTCACCTGTATCATAATAATCATTCAATACGCCTTCTTCTAATAGTCTGACCTGTTCACGTCCCAACGTACCACTGGCCGAGTCGAGGAAAATAAAATGATCTAACTGAGGAGGATCGAGATTTACCAGCACATAGACATCATAGAACGATGAGTGGAATATGTTCGACCACAATGCCCATCCATTATGTGTGATATCATGATTGCCCACCACTGGATAAAAGGGATAGCTCACCTGATCAAGCGAGAACTTTTCATCGTTCAAATACTGTTCGGCGTAGTATTTCTTCGCATATTTCTCTCGATACTCATCTATCAGGTCTTCAAGTATGATGTAGTATTCAGCTTTGGTATCGGCGATATCACCCAGATGCGCCATCAGCAGATCGTTGTTATCGAGCGCAATCTGTAGCATTTCGCGCATACGACCATCATCGGTTGTCAGGTGACTGTCAGCACCCACTAAGAATGTGTATTCATCCCCTTCATAACCACTGAGCATACTACCTTCACCCTTATGACCCTGATAATAGGCATTCGACATCTTAACACGATCCTCAACACCCGTGCCACTTACCAATACTCCAATCGGACTCACTTTGTCGCAAGCCGAAAGCACCAGCAGTACAGCTCCTAATAATATATAATGTGTAGTCTTCATTGTCACCATGCGTATTTAAGTCCTAATTTTCCCGATGTCTCGTATTTACTGGCCAACTGACTCATACTGCCAGCGGGACGGATATTGAGTTCGCCAAATAAGTACATCTGTTTGGTCAGTCTCCCGTAAAAATTCAGTCCCCAGTTGATGTTCCAGTTCTCATAATAGAAATCGTCGTAGTTACGGAAAAAGAGTCCAATATTCCATGAGTTGGTACGTGGACGAATCATGGCTCCGAATCCGAAGGTAAGAGTCAGTGGTTCGGTATAGCCGAAGTCACCGGTTTTCCAATGAATATACGATTCACCTACTCGCAGATAGAAATACGGCATCTCCCAAGTCAGAGAGAGGTTCCCGATAGTTTCGTTGGCATTCCAGCGATTGTAGCGGTTGTACATCAGTTTTCCATCTATATAGATATCACCCCACCAGACGGGCAACCGGTAACCACCCTGCACGTCGTTCGAGTAGAGCTGTTTGCCCCATTGTTGTTGAACATCAGCCCCCACATGCCAACGATCAGTCAAATGCCGTTTGTACGAGAGACCGAGACCGCCATAGCCACTAACAACCACGTTGTTACCTGCTATTGCATAGCCCGATATCTCGTTTTTATGCTTACCATCATAGCGATGCTGACCTACAAATGCGTTTTGTGCCTGCATGGTTATAGTACCAAGCAACAGACAAAGTATAACGATTATTCTGTTCATCTCTTTTTGGGAATACGTTTGGTAAGTCCGATGGCCCCAGTGGGACATACCAGTCGACATAGGTGACAGCCCACGCACTTGGTGCCTACGATACGTGGTTGGTGCTCCTCGAACGCAATGGCCTGGTGCCCGCCATCCATACACGAGATATAACAGCGCCCGCAACCGATACAAAGTTCACGGTCCACCTTAGGATATACCATGGTGTCGCGATCCAGGTCGGATGGTCTCACAAAGTTGGGCAGCTGTTCGCCTACCAGGTCGTCTAACTTCTCAAATCCTCGTTCTGTCAGGTAGGTCTGCAGACCTGATACCAGGTCGTCTATAATCCGATAGCCATACTGCATCACGGCGGTACAAACCTGTACGTTCCTACAACCTAACTGTATGAAATCCACGGCATCGCGCCATGTCTCAATACCACCTATACCACTCAGTTCTATGGCTCTGCCATGTGTACCGTTAATCACAGGATCCATACTCATCTCCAGGATAAAGCGCAAGGCAATGGGCTTTACAGCCTGTCCGCTGTAGCCCGATAGGGTTTGCTTACCGCTCACCTCAGCCTCTTTCGACATGGTCACACTCTTGATGGTGTTGATAGCCGAGATGGCATCGGCACCAGCAAAGTAAGCCCCCATAGCCGGACGGGTCATCTGCGTGATGTTAGGTGTCATCTTGGGAATCACAGGAATCTTTACGCTACGTTTTACATAGCTGGTGTAGAAGTTCACCAACTCCGGATCCTGACCGATGTCGCTACCCATACCTGCCAGTCGCATCTGTGGGCACGAGAAGTTCAACTCTATTGCATCGCAGCCAGCCTCCTCGGCCAACTTGGCCAACTCTATCCACTCCTCCTCAAACTGTCCCATAATCGAGGCAATTACCACCTTGGTGGGGTAGTTCTGCTTCAATCGGCGCAGGATGTCGAAATCTACCTCATAGGGGTTCTCCGACAACTGCTCCATGTTACGGAATCCCGCAAAGGTAGTGCCTTTCTTTACTGCATCGAAACGGGGCGATACCTCACGGATATCCTGCTTACAGATGGTCTTATAGAACACACCTGCCCAACCAGCCTCAAAGGCGCGTGCCACCATATCGTAGTTGGTACACACAGCCGACGATGCCAGGAAGAAGGGATTCTCGCAGGCAATGCCGCAGAATGTGATACCCAACGATTGTTGCGTGGCATCACCCATCAGCTCATTGGCAGATGCGCATTCTGCCAGCAGTTCCTTGATTCTGATAGGTTGATCGTAGTGGATACACGCCTGTTCGGCACGTAACAGATCGTCGTCAGTACAACCTGTTACCCAGCGCCAGGCATTCTTTTCGTTATCAAATCGGATGGCACGGATGGCTCTGGCCACGTCACCTTTACCGCACGCTTTGGTGCAAGGAGCATCCTCGCATAACAAGCAGCGTACCGCTTCTTCGTACTTATGCATCATAATCGTAGTTTTTAATCATTCATAACAAAACGTCCCTTTTATGTCTGCAAAGATACGATATTTTTTGGAATTTTGGCAGAATTAACAAAAATTAAAACAAAAATCCACCCGGTTATCTCAATTTTTTCATAATTTTGCAATTATAAATAGGTAAACATTCTAATCTAAATAATTATAACGGTGAAGAAAACTTTTTTTGTATTACTCATGATGTTTGCTATGGGCAACGTAGCAAAAGCCGCTGATCTTGATATCAATCTGGAACCGTTGAAGTTGCAGACGCCTGTGATGGAGATGAAACTTGATTGTCAGGCAGCCCCCGATTATCGCCCGGAACTGGAACTGCCCATGTCGCCTTTGATGGGTAGCAGCGAGAAGTATCAGCTCACGTGGATGCGTACCAACCCTGGTGTAAAACCCTATAAGGTGATGGACGATCTCACCTTTGCTGGTATCCCTTTGTTTGTGGCTGGTATCATTGCCAAGGGCGAGAAGAAATCGTTTCGTCAGAACACCGGTGATAACCGTCACACACTGGTGACCGACTTTAAGACCGAGATTGATAACTACACCCAGTTCTTTGGTCCGGTGATGGCTACTGGCTTGAAGATTGCTGGTGTAGAGGGTCGTAGCGATTGGGGCCGTTATCTTGCCTCAACTGCTATGTCGTATGGTTTCATGGCATTGTTTGTCAACAGTATTAAGTACACCGCCAAGGAGATGCGCCCCGATGGTTCTACACGTAACTCATGGCCCAGCGGACATACTGCTACAGCCTTTGTGGGTGCTACCATTCTGCATAAGGAGTATGGCTTAACCCGTTCGCCTTGGTACTCTGTGGCTGGTTATGGCGTGGCCACAGCTACTGGTGTGATGCGTGTGCTGAACAACCGTCACTGGGTAAGCGATGTGCTCTCAGGTGCTGGTGTAGGTATCATGTCGGGTGAGTTGGCTTATGCCATGAGCGACCTGATTTTCAAGGGTAAGGGTCTGTTGCGTGGCGATGCCATCAGCGAGCGTAGCATCATCGACCATCCATCGTTCTTCTCTATCTCGATGGGATTAGGATTAGGTTCGCAATCGCTCGACTTCGGTGCGGAGACCATGAGTGATGCCCACGACAACTTTAACCTGAAGTTTGGTGCTTCTACTGCCGTATCTGCCGAGGGTGCCTATTTCTTCAATAAGTATGTTGGTGTGGGTGGTCGTCTGCGTGTGAATAGCACACCTATCAATGGCTGGGACCGCGTGTTGAACTATGCCGACCAGGATGTGAAGGAGATGTTTAAGGATCTTGATGCCGACATGGACCTGAGACCACTGAATAATATCGTCTTCAGAACAGCTGATAAACAGCCTCAGTTTACGATTGAGAGCGACCACCTGACAGAGTTCGCTGCCGACCTTGGTGTGTATTTCAATCTGCCACTCTCTAAGCGTTTTGCTATGGGCGCCAAGTTGCTGGCCGGTCGTAGTATCATGCAGGAGCTGAATCTCTCTGCCCATTACCAGGGTAAGGTGGTGGATGTCAACCCCATGGCCATCTTGGATGATGATCCCAATTTTTTCTACGAGACAGATGAGACCTACGATACCAAATGGGATTACTTTACGCTGAATGCCAACAACACCTTTAAGTGGGGAACAGGTATCTCGCTGACCTATGCCTACAAGGAGAATTATGCCTGGCGCCTGTTTGTAGATTATGATATGGCCCGTAAGACCTATACGTTGGAGTATAATCCCACACAGTTCATGCATTCGGCTCTCCCGACATATTTCGACTTTGCGGAGATGATGCAGGAGATAGATCCGGCATATGCTGCTGACATGATATCGGAGATGTCGCCTGTGAACACACATATAAAAAAGAACCGCCATACTTTCGTAATTGGCGGCTCCTTAACAATATCATTCTAAAAAGATGCGACGTGCTTACTGCTTCAGCAGATTCAGTTTGTGCTGAGGTGCCAGTGCATTCGTAGTCTTTTCGGTATATTCACCTAACTTAAGTGTAGCAGTCGCAGCAATGTTGCGGCTGCTATTTCCTATACAGAAGGTATAGGTACCAGCCTCGGTCAACCACTGACTGTTAGCCTCGTCAAAGCTGGCCAGCATGCGTACAGGGATGGTCATGGTCAGCACCTCGCTCTCGCCAGGCTTTAACTCACGACTCTTGGCAAAGGCCTTCAGCTCCTGTGCAGGCTTCTCCAGGTTGCCCTTAGGAGCCTTCACATATACCTGAGCCACCTCCTTACCACTAACGCTACCGGTGTTCTTAACGGTGATGCTCACCTCAACAGCATCCTTACCCTTGGCCTTTACTACAGGCTTTGAGAAGGCGAAGGTGGTGTAGCTCAGTCCGAATCCGAATGGGTAAGCCACATCGCGACCAAAGGTGTCGAAATAGCGATAACCTACGTAGATATCCTCCTCATGGTTGGTGTAGGCATGTCCAGGGATTGGGGTCTTGTTACCAATCATCTGCTGCAGCGAGTAGTCGTCAATCTGTCCAGGGAAGTTCTTGGTCGATGCATGATCAGTTGCAGCAATAGGCCATGTCATGGTCAGCTTACCCGAAGGATTCACCTTACCAGTCAGCAGGTCGGCAATCGAGTTACCACCCTCCATACCAGGCTGCCAAGCGCACAGGATGGCATCGGGATAACCACTCCATGAGGCAGTCTCAATCACACTACCCGAGTTGATGATTACAATCACAGGTTTGCCTGCAGCGTGGAAAGCGTTGCACACATTTGTAATCAGGGCACGCTCCTCAGCGTTCAGGTTAAACTCGGTGTTGATGTCGCGATCTACACCCTCACCAGCCTGACGACCGATGGTGATGATAGCTGCATCGGCACCATTCACCTCTTTATTCACACAGATAGGATCCAGACCGATCTCAGGATATTTCTGCTGTCCGAAGTACTCGTTCTGGTACCACTTGGCAGGATGACGCTCAGCCTGGAACTTTACTTTTGCAAACTCGATATACTTGCGATAGATATCAGTGAGAGTCTCGCTCGATTTGATGCCGGCATTCTTCAAACCCTCCAGCATGTCAACCACATAAGGTGGGTGAACACAACCCGAACCGGTACCACCGCTCAGGAAGTCGTATGAGTTCTCACCAAACAGGGCCACGGTCTTAATGTTGCCGTTCTTCCAGGGCAGTGTACCATTGTTCTTCAGCAGTACGATACCCTCGTTGGCACTCTGACGGGTGATGGCGGCATGGGCCACAAAGTCGGGATTGTTAGAGGCAGGATATTTCTTGAAGCTTGGGGTCTTCACGATATACTCCAGCATGCGACGCACGTTACGATCCACATCGGCGATGTCGAGCTTACCGCTCTTCACACCCTCGATAATCTCGTTCACCTGTGCAGGCTGTCCTGGCTCCATCAGGTCGTTACCGGCCTGTACCTCAGTGATGGTAGGCAGACCTTCGCGAATACCAATCCAGTCGGTCATCACGATACCCTTAAAGCCCCAGTCCTCGCGCAGAATCTTGGTCAGCAGGTCGCGGTTACCCATCGAGTACTGACCGTTAATCTGGTTGTACGACGACATCACGGTCCAAGGGTTACTCTCACGAACGGCAATCTCGAAACCACGCAGATACAGCTCGCGGGCAGCACGCTGACTCACGCGCTCATCTACAGCAGTACGGTCGGTCTCCTGCGAGTTGATGGCAAAGTGCTTGGCACTCACACCGGCACCCTGACTCTGCACACCCTGAATATAAGCTGCTGCAATCTTACCTGTCAGCAGAGGGTCTTCCGAGTAGTACTCAAAGTTTCGTCCGCACAGGGGATTGCGATGCAGGTTCATACCAGGACCCAGAATCACGTCGCAGCGATACTCCTTGGTCTCATTACCAATAGCCTGTCCTACCTTGTTTACCAACTCAGTGTTCCAGGTCGAAGCCAGGCACGAGCCGATAGGGAAGGCTGTGGCATAGTAAGTCTTGTCGGTATCCTTACGTGTCGGGTCGATACGTACACCGGCAGGACCGTCGGTCAGCACTGTGGCAGGAATGCCCAGACGTGGTATGGCAGGCGATGTACCAGCAGCACCAGCCACCAGGTCGGCCTCGCCACCCACTACGGCGTTAGCACTGAAAAAGTTGTTGGCACCGCCAACCAAAAGTTTGGCCTTTTCTTCAAGGGTCATTGCCTTGATTACCTCGTCGATATTATCGGCGCGGAGTTGGGGTTGAGCGTTTGTTGTCATTGCAAATGTTGTTGCTAATAAGCAAGTTGTTAGTAATCTTTTCATATTGTTGATGCCTTTAATCTTAGTAATTACATGGAGGTTATGGGAAGATACGGAACTCATAGCCCTGATCCTTCAGCCATTGTAGCGACTCTGGTAGGGCTGTCTTCAGTTTGTTGATACTCTTCAGCGAGTCGTGGAAGGTGATGATCGAACCATTACGCGCGTACCTCTTTATATTATTAACCACATCTTCGGCGGTCATCCATTTCGAGTAGTCGCGGGTCACCAGGTCCCACATCACAATCTTGTATTTTCTGCTCAGCCAGGCATACTGTGCCATACGCATCCAACCGTGTGGTGGACGCACATAGTGACTGTGTATATAGGCGTTGGCCTTCTCCACGTTGTAGCTGTATTCCTTCACGGTATGGCGCAAACCACCTATGTGGTTGTGGGTATGGTTGCCCACCTGATGGCCCTCAGCCAGAATACGTTTGTATAGTTCCGGATATTTGCGTACGTTATCGCCCACCATAAAGAAGGTGGCACGCACGCCGAATTCTTTCAGGGTATCGAGAATAAATGGGGTAGCCTCTGGGATAGGACCGTCGTCGAAGGTCAGGTACACTGCCTTCACGCGACGGTCCATTCGCCAGTATGCTCTTGGATAGAGCCAGCGCAGATAGATAGCTGGTTGCTCTATAAACATGATTTACTCTCCGTATGTGCCACCTTTGGTCTCGTAGAGATTGCCGATGGCTTTAAACTGTGCTTCCTTCTCCTTGGCCTGCTTCTCGTCAACAACCGACTCCAGATTCAGAATCTGGTTCAGGATATACATGTGAACCATGCACTCCTGCTGCGACATGGCGAAGCGGTCGGTGCTCAGCGAGCAGTACCACAGCATGTACTCAGTCGACTTCTTCCACAGGTTATCGATAATCTGCTGGGCCTTCTTAGGCTGTCCAGTCAGGGCGTATGCCTTGGCCAGATCCAGCGAACCACTCTGGTAGTCGTGTGGGATATTGTAGCTTGGCAGGGCCTTCTCTGCCTTGGCCAATACAGCCTTAGCCTGCTTGTCCTTACCCTCCTGAACCAGGTTCATGGCCAACAGCGACAGCAGTCGGCGGTGGGTATAGCACATGCGCATCACAGTCTCATCAAGATAGATACCAGCCTTGTCCACACCACCGAACTTGAACTTGTTCATCACGTTGTTATACGTCTTCTCAGTATCAAAGTTCTTGGCACCAGGGGCGTTGGTGGTGAATGGGGTGATACGGTTAGCCAAGCCCTCCTGAACAAAGTTGTCGCCCAGATTCATGTAGTTCTCCGAACCTACGGTAGTAGCTACATAGATAGGACGTGTCCAGTTGCACTGGGCAATCATCTCCAGCATCATCAGGTCCTGCTTGTACAGGGCGTTCTTACCCTTCAGCGAGATCACCATCTGATCGGGGATGGTATCAGCAGCCATCATCATGCCACTCTTACGAACAGCCTCCTTGTCGATGGTTACATATACGGTATCTGTAGGAATCACATGCAGATCCTTATTCTTCGAACGAACCCAACGTTCCAGGATATTCTTCAGCTCGAATGGCTTCTCACCAAAGTTCTGTTTAGCCTCCTCTGGGTTCTCACGATACAGTTTCTCTACTTCAGCCTTCAGCGATGGGTCAACCTGTACGTACTCGTTGGTACCGGCACAGTACTCCAGTCGGCTCCAGGTGATGGGCACTGAAGGTGAGTCGTAAGCCTGGCGACGCATCTGGTCGATATACCAGTCGGTCTGCAGGTACGACAGATTACATACACGTGCGTCGGTACGGAATCCCTCAGTATCCTGGTTGTACCACAATGGGAAGGTGTCGTTATCACCATTGGTAAAGATAATGGGGTTACCCTCTTCCTGCAAGGTCATGAGGTAGTTCTGACCGAAGTCGCGACAGCAGTAACGACCCGAGCGATCGTGGTCGTCCCAAGTCTGACTGGCCATCTGGATGGGCACCAGCAGACAGGCAACGCCAATCACAGCGGCCACTACCAGGTTTTCCTTCTTCAGCTTGCGGTTCAGCCAGTCGATGATGGCAGCTACACCCATACCACACCAGATGGCAAAGGCATAGAACGAACCAGCGTAGGCATAGTCGCGCTCACGTGGCTGCATAGGTGTCTGGTTCAGATAGATCACGATGGCCAGACCTGTCATAAAGAACAGGAAGAATACCACCCAGAACTGCTGAATGCCGA
This sequence comes from Prevotella sp. khp1, assembly GCF_900102205.1. Classification (NCBI taxonomy): domain Bacteria; kingdom Pseudomonadati; phylum Bacteroidota; class Bacteroidia; order Bacteroidales; family Prevotellaceae; genus Prevotella; species Prevotella sp. khp1. The sequence continues at coordinate 1,386,946 of NZ_FNJZ01000001.1, read as the reverse complement.
TAGGCTCTTCAACGGTCTTCTCTACGCCGTTCACCACGGTCTTACGCTTGCGGGTGTACCAAGCCTGCCAGAACAAGCCCAGCAAACCAAGTATCAGTGGCATGCAGTAGAATACGTTATGTCCCTTGTTCTCCTTCAGCTCAGTAGGCAGCATGCTCTGGTCGCCCAGGCGTGCATCATCGATAAACGAGAAGCCGGTAATCCAGTTACCATGCTCCAGCTCACCGTTGCCCTGGATATCATTCTGTCGTCCGGCAAAGTTCCACATAAAGTAGCGCCAGTACATAAAGTTACACTGATAGCTCAGGAAGAACCGCAGGTTCTCCAGCTGCGAGGGCACCTTCACCATCATCTGTTCGCCACAGCGGTCGTAAGGTACCTGCGAGCCATCAACACCACCCATCCACGATTCATAAGCGGCAGCATGACCGGCATCGTACATACGTGGGAACAGCATATTCTGTGCATACTTGTATTCATCCTTGGTGCGTACTACAAAGTACGAGTCCTTCTCATCAGTAGTAGCTTTCTCCTTACGCTGATATACGGGCTTACCCTTACTCATCACAGGCTTGCAGTAGTTGCCGTCCTGCTCCAGAGCTACCTGTGAGGTGTAGGCGGGTCCGTAGAACAACGGACGCTGTCCGTACTGCTCACGTCCCAGGTAATCACCCAGCGTAAAGATGTCCTCAGGTGAGTTCTGGTCCATAGGTGGGTTAGCCGACGAACGGATGACAATCAGCGCGTAGCTCGAGTAACCAATCATCAGCATCAGCATACACAGCAGCATGGTGTTCTTCATGCGGGCTGTGATGAGCAGCTCTTTTTCACGGGTGTACTTCAGCAGGAACCACAGTACTGCCAGTACTACCACGCCAATCAGGAAGGCCGACCAGCCCCAACCATAGAAGGGGATACCCAACATACCTACCGACAGCAGGAATGCCAGGTTCTGGATAGTCAGCGAGTGCTTCTGTGTCTGGGTCTCGTAAACTGCCCATATGACGCACGATACCAACAGAATCAGGTAGATAATCTCACCCGTATTGAATGGCATGCCCAGGGTGTTCACAAAGAACAGCTCAAACCAGCCACCCACAGTGATGATACCAGGTACTACGCCATATAGCACAGCAGCCAGGATCACTACTGATACTGCCAGTGCGATGAGCGAACCCTTCAGGTTGGCATCGGGGAAACGACGGTAGTAATATACCAGCACAATGGCAGGCACACACAGCAGGTTCAGCAGGTGTACACCAATCGAGAGACCTGTCATATACATAATCAGAATCAGCCAGCGATCACTATGAGGCTCGTCGGCCTGATCCTCCCATTTCAGTATGAGCCAGAATACCACAGCGGTAAAGGCCGATGAGTAGGCGTAAACCTCACCCTCAACAGCCGAGAACCAGAAGGTATCGCTGAAGGTGTAGATCAAGGCACCTACCAGTCCTGATGCCTCGATGGCAATCAGTTTGGGCATACTGAGCTCGCTCCAGTTGCTAATCAGCAGTCGGCGTGTCAGGTGTGTGATGGTCCAGAACAGGAACAGGATACACGTAGCCGACAGCAGGGCGCTCATGGTGTTTACCATACGGGCCACCTGGGTGGCGTCGCTGGCAAAATGCGAGAACAGGTTTGCTGTCAACATAAAGAAAGGTGCCCCAGGTGGGTGACCAATCTCCAGTTTATAACCAGTGGTAATAAATTCGGGACAGTCCCAGAACGAGGCTGTCGGCTCGATGGTAGAACAATAGACAAAGGCCGCAATCAGGAATGTCAGCCAGCCCAACGTGTTGTCTACTAATCTAAATTGTTTCATTACAAATTATTTTTTTTACTTTAACGTTAAAATTCGCGTTTGGTGGTGCAAAGGTAATAAATATAATTGATAATTTACAATTGATAATTGAGAATTAACTTACATAAACAATCCTGCACCATAGATTAATACCACATAACGGAATAATTTGCCTAGGGTTATGGCTATGAACGTAATCACCACGTTCGATCGCATCAGTCCCAAAGCGATGGTGATGGCGCTGCCTAACACAGGCAGAAAGGCAAAGAACCCCATCCATGCACCATGTCCTGCCAGAAAACGGTGGGCTTTGTCAAGGTCTTCTTTCTTTACATGCAGGTATTTCTCTATCCATTCTATCTTACCCATGCGTCCCACACCGTAGTTGAACACGCTGCCCAGCACGTTACCTATGGTACCGTATATCATCAGGCTCCATGGGTCAAGTCCTGTGGCCATCAGTCCCACCATCACAGCCTCGCTCGAGAATGGAAAGAAACTGCCAGCCAGGAAGGCTGCCAACAGCATACCCCAGTAGCCGTATTGGGTTAGAAAGCTGATGATGAAATCCATAGGTTCATGCCTGTTAGGAATAGGATTGTGGCCATGGTTACGATAAAGAACAGGTTGCTCAGTCTGCTATTGGTAAGCGTAAAGAAGTGGGCCACGATGGGCGACACCACGATGGTGAGCATACCAATAAACGTGTCGTACTGCTGAGGCTGCACAGCCATCAGTAGCAGGGTGTAGATGGTGAGCATCATCATACTGTTGTATATCTGGCGCACACGTATCTTATCCTTGTAACTGTTCATCCAGAAGTGGATGGTACCCACGATAAACAGCACTACCAACAAAGCCAGATACGCCCACTGCTGGGTGTTTACAGCGCTATAGTCGGTGCTCCACTGTACCTCGGTAAAGCGGTTTAGATTGTCGAAAGCCATCTCAGGCTGGTATCTGTAGATGTAGAGTCGCCAACCGGTATAGAGCCAGTAGGGTGTAACAAGTCCGATGAGTGCTGCGAAAAAGGTTCGCCAGCTCAACGAGTAGATGGTGGTAGCCATCAGCAACAGGAAGATGGGCACATACAACAGGAAGTGCGGTTCCAACAGACTCACAATGCTGATGAGCATATACAGGTAGAACGTGCGCCCCACGCTCTTCTGGTCCTGATAGCACGAGCACAGCAGCAACAAGCCTATTACCATGCTGAGCACCTGCACCGTACCTAGGATGGATCCGAACATCCAGGTGGCCGAACAAGCCAACAGAATATAAAATACCGAAACCGAGCGACTGTAGATACGTATCAGCATGTTGATGTTGTTCAGGTGAATCATGGCATATACCGATGCAAAGAAACACAGGAACTGGAACCACCAACCCTGATGTACCAACCCCGCCAAAAGCCAGATGCCGACACCATACAGGATGGTAATCGGCAACGTGCGACGGCTCTCAGCTATTTTATTCTGAAATCTTTTCACTATTCACTATTCACTACAAGTCCGCTCCGATGTCTCGACGGAAATATTTGTCGGTAAACTGAATCTTCTGTGCCTCCTCGAACGACTTCTGCAGGGCCTCGGCCTTGTCCTTACCATATGATGATACGGCAATTACGCGTCCGCCATTGGTCACTACTTCGCCATCCTTCAGGGCTGTACCGGCGTGGAATACAATGCTGCCCTCCACATCCTCGATGCCTGTGATGGGGTAGCCCTTCTTATATTCCTGTGGATAACCACCCGATACCAGCATCACGCACACGGCAGCACGCTCATCAAAGGCGATGGCACGCTGGTCGAGGTTCCCCTCGGCCACACCTTCCAACAGGTCAACCAGGTCGCTCTTCAGGCGCAGCATCACGCTCTCTGTCTCTGGGTCGCCCATACGGCAGTTATACTCAATCACGTATGGCTCAGCCTCCTTGCTAGGGGTGTTGGTGCGGTTAATCAGTCCGAAGAAGATAAAGCCCTTGTAGTCGATGCCATCAGCAGCCAGACCCTCTACGGTTGGACGGATAATACGATCCTCTACCTTCTGCATCCACTCCTTAGTGGCAAAAGGCACGGGGGTAACGCTACCCATACCACCGGTGTTCAAACCTGTATCGTGCTCGCCAATACGCTTGTAGTCCTTGGCCTCGGGCAGAATCTTATAGTTTTTGCCATCAGTGAGTACGAACACCGAGCACTCGATACCGCTCATGAACTCCTCGATCACTACGCGACTCGAAGCATTACCGAACATACCGCCCAGCATCTCCTTCAGCTCTTTCTTGGCCTCGTCGAGTGTAGGCAGAATCAGCACACCCTTACCAGCGCACAGACCATCAGCCTTCAGCACATAGGGAGCCTCGAGTGTCTCCAGGAATTTCAGTCCCTCTTCCAGGTGTTCGCCATCAAAGGTCTGATAGCGGGCTGTGGGGATGTGGTGACGCTCCATAAAGGCCTTGGCAAAATCCTTTGAGCCTTCGAGCACGGCACCTGCCTTTGAGGGACCGATCACTGGTACGTTCTTGGTGCGCTCATCAGCCTTCAGGTCGTCGTAGATACCCTTTACCAGGGGATCCTCAGGACCTACCACTACCATCTGAATGCCCTTTTCAACTACGAACAGCTTGATGGCCTCAAAGTCGTCGGCCTTCATGTTTACGTTTTCTCCGCAGTTGCTGGTTCCGGCATTACCTGGGGCAATGTAAAGCTTTTCGCATTTATCACTCTGAGCAATTTTCCAAGCTAAGGCGTGCTCACGTCCGCCACTTCCTAACAGTAAGATTTTCATATTTGACGATTTGACTATTTACGATTTGACAATTTGTTATTTCAAGTAATCCTCAAAATATTGGGTGATGCGCTCGTGCAGGTGCACTGAGGCATGACCACGCATGTTATGCTCCTCGCCTGGGTAGGCAAAGAAGTCGGGCTGTGTGCCGGCCTTGATGCAGGCATCCAGGAAACTCAGGCAGTGCTGTGGCACCACGGTGTTATCGTTATAACCCGTGATAATCTGCAGTTTGCCCTTCAGGTTCTTGGCCTTGCTGATCAGACTGCTCTTGGCATAACCCTCGGGGTTATCCTGTGGGGTACCCATATAGCGCTCGCCATACATCACCTCATACCATTTCCAGTCGATCACCGGACCGCCTGCTACACCTACCTTAAACACGTCGGGGTAGTTGGTCATCAGACTGATGGTCATGAATCCACCAAAGCTCCAGCCGTGAACACCCAGTCGGTTTGTATCCACGTATGACTGCTGCTTCAGGAACTCCACACCCTTCATCTGGTCCTGCATCTCTACCTGTCCTAACTGACGCCAGGTAGCCTGCTCAAAATCACGTCCGCGATTCTCCGAGCCACGGTTGTCGATAATAAAGCAGATGTAGCCTTTCTGTGCCATGTAGGTCTCCCACGATCTGCTGGCCCAGTGCCACGAGGCGTCTACGTTGTGGGCGTGAGGACCGCCATACACATACACCACAGTGGGGTATTTCTTATGGGGGTCAAAGTCGTGTGGCTTCACCATTCTATAATATAAATCGGTAGTGCCATCAGCGGCCTTGATGCTGCCGTTCTCATAGATGGGCTGCTCGAAGGCTGCCCAGGGGTCAGCGGCTTTCAATAAGGTGATGGGTGATGGGTGGTGGGTGCTGGTTACTTCAATGTTATTAGGAACGGTGGGTTCCTGATATTTGTTGAACAACAGGGCACCTGTTGCCGACAGCTCACCACGATGTACGCCCTTACCGTTATCCAGCAGGGTGCGCTTGCCTGTGCTGATGTTTACAGCCCAGAGGTTACGCTGAAGGGGGCTCAGCTCGTTCGAGGCGATAATCACCGACTTATCCTTCAGGTTAAAGCCTAACACCTCCATCACTACCCATTTGCCACTGGTAATCTGCTTCAGCTGCTTACCGCTCTTATCCATCAGGTACAGGTGGTTGTAGCCATCCTTCTGACTCTGCATCACAAACTTACTGGCATCCCAAGGCAGGAACTCGATGGGGTGCTGTGGTTCCACATATTTCTCCGATGTCTCACGATACAGCTCGGTTATCTTGGCGCCTGTGTTGGCATCGTACGATACCAATCGACAATCGTTCTGCTTGCGGTTCAGCTCCAGCATATACACCGTTTGGGCATCGGGAGCCCAACTGATGTTGGTGAAATAACGGTCGGTTGGGTCACCAGCCTGCAGATATACGGTCTTACCGCTCTTCACGTCAAACACACCCACGGTCACCTGATGACTGGTCATACCAGCCATGGGGTACTTGTCGGGCTCGTAACTGGCGTTACGTGGGAAGATATCTACCTGTGGGTAGTCGGTTACCATGCTCTGGTCCATGCGATAGAAAGCCAGTTTGCTACCATCAGGGCTCCAGAAGGTACCCTTGTCGATACCGAATTCATTACGATGCACACTCTGACCGTACACAATCTCTCGGCTGCCGTCTGTGCTCAGCTGGTGCTTCTTACCGGCACCATCCACCACATACAGCTGGTGGTTCTCCACATAGGCTGTGGCACGCGAGGTGGCGTTCCAGTCGTAGGCCTGCTGTCCGGCTATGCTGTCCTGCCAGATCACCTGCTTGGCCTTGAAGTCGAGCAGTATCACCGCCTTCCTGTTACCCAACTTCACGATAGGCTTGTTGGGGTAGGGGAATGTGGCGTTCATCAGGTGGCGCACGTACTTGGTATCATCACTGCCTGCCCACTTGTTGATGTCGTCGAGTGTAAACAGCAGGGTTTTCTTACCTGTCTTGGTGTTGATGGTGTAGCAGGCCTCTACATCCTGCTGTATCAGCTGCTCGCCCCACCATGTCAGCCACATGTTCTGTGGACGCAGGTTGGCATAGTTGTTACCGCCGAAGTTCAGGTCTTCGAGTGTAAACAGTTTCTTATCCTGAGCGCTCATGGTTGTGGCAGTCATCATCATGGCCAGTGCGGCCACCATCAGTTTAATCTTCATCATCATCAAATCTCTTTTTCTTTCCAAAGTCCTTGCCTTTGCTGAAGTCGCGCTTGCCGCCACGCTTAAAGTCCTTGCGGTCCTTGCCCTTACCAAACTCCTTGCGGTCGCCTTTGCTAAACTCCTTACGCTCTTTGCGGTCCTTGCCACTGCGGTCAAAGCTCTCATGTCCGCCGCGGTTTCTACCCAGATCGTGCTTGTGGAAAGTAAAGTTCAGAATATCGGCCTCCTCGTTCTCCTCTTTCTCTTCCAGGCGCTTCTTAAACTCGCGCTCCTTCTTAAAGCGGTGCTTCTCGGCCATCTGGCGCTTCTCCTCTTCGGTCTTCACCACACCACCTTCCGAGCGGAAGTCCTTCAGCTTACCGTCAAACATCTGGTACTTACGGAACTCGCACTCCAGACTGCCGTTGTAAAGGGGAATCTTGATGCTGGGCTTCAATCCAATCTGGTCGAAGCACTCCTCGCGATAGCTCAGTATCCAGGCGTCGTTGCCCTTGAACTGGTGCTTCAGTCGCTCACCAATCATCTTGTAGGTACCCAACAGGTCGGGAGTCGAGATACGCTCACCATAAGGTGGGTTCGATATCATGATGCTCTTGTTGACAGGCTGTGTAAAGTTCTTGAAGTCCTGCTGCTCTACGGTGATGATATCGCTCAGTCCGGCTGCCTTCACATTCATGCGGGCGGTGTTCACAGCCTTCATGTCGATGTCGTAGCCGTAAATCTTGTGGTTAAACTCACGCTCCTGACTCTCGTCGTTGTAGATCTCATCAAACAGGTCGGCATCAAAGTCAGGCCACTTCTCAAAGGCAAACTCCTTGCGGAACAATCCCGGTGCCATGTTCTTGGCTATCAGGGCAGCCTCAATCAGCAGGGTACCGCTACCACACATGGGGTCGATAAAATCAGTATCGGCCTGCCATCCGCTCAGCAGAATCATACCAGCTGCCAGCACCTCGTTCAGTGGTGCCTCTACACTCTCCTGGCGGTAGCCACGACGATGCAGACTCTCACCGCTCGAGTCGAGACTCAGCGTACATTTGTCTTCAGCAATGTGCATGTTCAGTCGGATGTCAGGGTTGGCCACCGATATATTGGGGCGCTTGCCCGTCTTCTCGCGGAATTGGTCAACAATCGCATCCTTTACTTTATACGAAACAAACTTTGAGTGACGGAATTCTTCAGAGAAGACTACCGAGTCAACCGTAAAGGTCTTGTCGGTACCCAGATATTCAGTCCAGTCAATCTTCTTGATCTCTTCGTACACATCGTCTGCGCTCTTAGCTCTAAAATGGCGTATTGGCTTCAGAATTCTGATAGCCGTGTGCAACTGAAAGTTGGCACGATACATCATTTCCTTATCACCCGTAAACGAAACCATTCGTCTACCGATTTCAACATCGTTAGCCCCCATTTGGGTCAGCTCTTTCGCCAGTACAGGTTCCAGTCCCATAAACGTTTTGGCGATCAATTCAAACTTTTGCTCCATTTCTAATAGTTTACAGCGTGCAAAGGTAATGAAAGTTCGCCCAAAAATGCGCTTTTTTACTGTTAATCTAACAAAAAATCTTCGTTTTTTATAAAAAACGGCCAAAAAATGCTCGTTTTCCAAATAATTTCCTTACTTTTGCCACATTAATTCAAAACCCAAGATGTATAATTTGCTACTATACACGCAATCGGAAAGTCCGTACCTCGTTCCGGCCCTTTGGTTGGGCGGTGCGTTGTTGTTCTTGTGGCTGTTCATCATGATTTTTGTTCAGCGTCGCGCTGGTCGTAAGCTCCAGACCGAGTTGGTCGAGCTCGAAAAGGTGCGCCAGAACAATGTCGAGTCCGAGTTTGTGCTCAAGGCCATGAAGCTCAGTACGTGGCATATCGATGTGCCTACCAAAATGCTTTATGTAGATGCCGATTTCCGTGATAACAAAGGTGGCCTGGTGGGTCCGCCCGAATTCCCTATCGAAGATCTCACCAATGTCATCGATAGGGCCGATGCCCAGCGTGTGTGGATGGCCATCGATAAAATCTGTACCGGTGCCTCGCCTTCTTATCATGAGGTGTATCGTGTAAAACTGGGTAAGGGTGCCCTGTACTATTGGGAGGAGAGTTATGGTACCATTGCTGCCCGCGATGTGGATGGCAATCCAACCCGTATCGTAGGTACCTCTATGCGTATCGATGCGCAGAAGCAGATGGAGGCCGACCTGATTGCTGCCCGTAACAAGGCCGAGGAGAGCGACCGCCTGAAGACCGCCTTCCTGGCAAACATGGGTCACGAAATCCGTACGCCGCTTAATGCCATTGTAGGTTTTGCCGACTTGCTGCCGGTGGTTGAGAGCGAGGAGGATCGTAACCAACTCATCTCCGAAATCCAGAAAAATAACTATAAGCTGCTTAATATTATCGATGGATTGGTCAGCATGTCGAAGGTCGAGGCCGAGGCCAAGAGTCTGGTCAAGTCGCAGACTAATATCGTGCCTGTGCTGCAGGAAATTGCCGATTACTACCGCACCATGGTAGATGGCAGCACCGTGGTTCTGGCCACCCAGTTCCCTTATCCCGAGATTCTGATGAACACCGATATCACCAAGTTCAAGGAGATTGTCAACAACCTCATGCAGAATGCCGTCAAGTTCACCGCACAGGGTTCTATCACCTTGGGCTTCGACTTGCAGCAAGGCGACAAGCTCCTGCTGTGGGTGCTCGATACAGGTAAGGGTATTGCCGAGGAGCATCAGGAGCGCATCTTCGAACGTTTCTTCAAGGTCGATGAGTATGTGCCTGGCACAGGCTTAGGCCTGTCGGTAGCCAAGAGTCATGTCGAGAGCTTAGGTGGTAGCATTGGTGTCGATTCTGTGCTTGATAATGGCTCGCGTTTCTGGGTCGAGCTGCCATTAAGCTAAAAAAAAGTTTCGCCCCCTTGCAACTTTTCTGCTGTTTACTCCGTCTAACAGTCAGAAAAGTTTCTGAATGTTTAATGTTTAATACTTAATGTTTAATGAAAAAAATATTTCTTTTCGTCCTTATTGCGTTTCTGCTGACTTCTTGCAGCTGCAGTCGCGAAAATATGTCGTTTAAGTTTGGTGATTTCGGTCCGAAGGTTACCGAGAGTCGTTCATTACGTGGTTTCGAGGGAATCGAGGTGTATGGCTCACCCACTGTTTACTACCAGCAGGCCGACTCGTTCTCGGTCAAGGTCAAAGGTCCTAAGGATATTGTTGATAACATCATCACCGAAGTGTCTGATGGCAAACTCACCATCCGCAATCGTGGTAAGATAGGCATGTTCAACATCAATTTCGGTGGCGATTACACGCTGGCTGTGTACGTTACTTCACCCGATCTCGTGTCGGTTTCCTTGGCTGGCTCTGGCGATTTTATCAGCGAGAGAACCGTGGATACCGATAATATCACCATCAACTTAAAGGGCTCTGGCGACATCCAGTTCTCGTCTTTGCTGTGCGATCGCTGCAATCTCGAGGTGGTAGGCTCAGGCGATGCCTCTATCCGCAACCTCGATACCCGTGAGACTGATGTGACATTGATTGGCTCGGGTGATATCAACCTGCGCCAGCAGAATGCCGCCTCTACCCGTATCACCCTGCGTGGCTCTGGCGATGTGAATGTTGAGTTTGCAAAAGGCTGTGGCTCAGTCGATGCCCAGCTCATGGGCTCGGGTGATATCGACCTCCGGGGCACGGTTCAATCCATGAACAAACATAAAAGTGGCTCAGGCGACATCGATACCGATAATCTCAAGGTGGGGCGTTAAAACCCCACCTTTTTTTATGGTTTTATAGTAAATAAAACCTAAATATATAGCCAAAGTTTTCGTAATTCGGTAAAAATGCGTACCTTTGCCGCCGAAAACTAGTAATTTTAGACGATTCAGGATGAAATATGCAATTATAGCTGCTGGCGAGGGATCGCGATTGGCACAAGAAGGCGTACAGGCGCCAAAGCCCCTGGTAGAAGTGGGTGGCGAACATCTGATCGACCGTTTGATACGTGTGTTTATGGCCAATGGCGCCAGCGAAATATGTGTGATTTGTAATGAACAGATGACGGCTGTGGCTGCGCATCTGAAGGAGATAGCAGAGGCAAAGCAAGTGCCCCTGAAGTTTATTGTGAAGAGTACCCCCAGCTCTATGCACAGTGCCTGGGAGCTGAGTCAGTGGCTCACCGACGAGCCCTTTGTGCTCACCACCGTAGATACCATCTTCCGCGAAAAGGAGTTTGCTACCTATGCCAAGACCTTTGAGTTGCTGGCACAGACAGGCGAGGTGGATGGCTTGATGGGCGTTACCGATTATATCGACGACGAGAAACCCCTGTATGTGGGTACCAACGATGCCCTGCAGATAACAGGCTTCTTTGATACCTGTGAGCAACCTAAGTATATCAGTGGTGGCATCTATGGCTTAACACCTAAGGCCATCCCTGTATTGCAGCGTTGTATCGAGCGTGGCGAGAGTCGTATGCGCAACTTCCAGCGTGCCCTGGTGGCCGATGGCTTGTTGCTCAAGGCTTACCCCTTCTCAAAGGTGCTGGATATCGACCATGCGAGCGACATCGAAAAGGCAGAAGCCTTTTTGGACATTAAACATTAAAGATTAAACATTTAGAATTGAAGATACTATTAGTACAGCGGGCGGAGGTGTTCTCACCTAATTCGGTTGAGAAAGACAAGGCGATACTCGAGGCAGTAGGCGCTAAGCTTTGTGCGGCTGGTTACGAGGTAGAGATGGTGAGCGAGGAGCAGCCGTTTAATCCTGCCGGTTACCACCGTATCTTCTCGATGGGACGCCTGCCACAGACCCTCGAACTACTGCGCGATTATCCCACCATCAACACCTCAGCAGGCATTGCAAACTGCGCGCGCTGCCAGTTAGAGGCGCTCATGCAACAGATTGGCACGCCCATGCCACCACGCCAGGGGGCTCATGGCTACTGGCTGAAGCGTGGCGATGCGGCTGCACAGGATAAGAGTGATGTGCAGTTTGCGGCTAATCAGACCGAGCTGAACGAGAAGATAGCTGCCTTCCAGCAGCGTGGCATCACGGCCTATACCGTCAGTGCCCACGTGCCTGGCGATCTGGTTAAGTTCTATGGAGTGGCTGGTACGGGCTTCTTCCGCTATTACTATCCCACAGATGATGGCGACACCAAGTTCAACGACGAACTGCGTAATGGTACCGCCCGTCATTATCCCTTTGTGGTAGAGGCGCTGCAGGCCGATGCCGAGAAGCTGGCACAGGCTGTAGGCATCAGCGTATATGGTGGCGACTGCATCATCCGCGAGGATGGCAGCTACTGTGTCATCGATTTCAACGACTGGCCCAGCTTTTCGCGCTGCCGACAAGATGCGGCAAGTGCGATTGCCGCACTAATTGACAATTGTAAAATAGTATAATAGTAAAATAGTCAAATAATATAATGGCAACATTTAAGGAATTACTGAAATTATCATTTAAATCGGAGGATACTGAAGAGTGGTTGGACGTGCATTTCACACGTCCTATAGGACTGGTATTTGCATTGTTGTGGAACAAACTTGATATCCACCCCAATGTCATTACCATTGTATCGATATTCTTAGGCGTGGGCGCTGGTTGGATGTTTCATTACACCGACCTGCTGCATAACATCTATGGTGTACTGTTGCTGATGTTCGCTAATTTCTGCGACTCTACCGACGGTCAGATGGCACGTATCACTGGTAAGAAAACCCTGATTGGTCGTATGCTCGATGGTTTCTCGGGCGATTTGTGGTTCACTTCTATCTACTTGGGTATTGTGGCCCGCTTGTGGTATCAGACCATCCCTGGCACCGATATCGAGTGGCGCTTCTGGGGCTTCCTGCTGTGTGCCGCTGCTGGCATCGGTCTGCATGCCAAACAGAGCTCTCTGGCCGACTACTACCGTCAGATCCACCTCTTCTTCCTGTTGGGTAAGGATGGTAGCGAGTTGGATAACTATAAGCAGCAGCGTGCGCACTACGAGTCGTTGCCTAAGAGCGATGTGCTCTCGCGCGTGTTCTATTATAATTATGCCAACTACTGTAAGAGTCAGGAGCAGCGCACACCCAACTTCCAGAAGTTCTTTGCCGCTTGGAAGCAGCAACCCTCCGAGGATATCCGTCAGCGCCTGTTAGCAGGTAGTCGTCCTTTGATGAAGTACACCAACCTGCTCACCTTCAATGCACGCGCCATCACCATCTATGTCACCTGTCTGCTGGATTGCCCTTGGGTATATCCCTTGGTAGAGATTACCGTCTTCCAGGCCATGTATATGTACATGCACCACAAGCACGAGGCCCTCTGTGCTAAATTATAATTTTTACATTTTTACATTTTGTAATTATTACATTTTTACATTTTATAATTTTTACATTTTATAATGCTCAAGGGTTATATATTTGACTACGGTGGGACCTTGGATACCGGTGGACAGCATTGGGGGAAGGTGATTTGGCATGCTTACGAGCGCCAGCAGGTGCCTGTGAGCGAGGAGGCTTTTCGCGATGCCTATGTGCATGCCGAGCGCACATTGGGTAAGAATCCTATCATCCAGCCCGATTTTACGTTCTACAAAACGATAGAAACCAAAATCCGCATCCAGCTGGAGTATCTCCAGGAGGAAAATGATGTTTCTTCTGTCTCTTCTTATCTAAAACCTCTCACAGACAGCTTGTACGAGGCAACTGTGAAAGAGACTGCCAAGAGTCGCGAGGTGTTGCTGCAACTCAAACAGCAGTACCCCATGGTGTTGGTCAGCAATTTCTATGGTAACATCGCCACCGTGCTCCAGGAGTTCAAGTTGGATGGTATTTTCGATAAGATTATCGAGAGCGCCGTGGTAGGCGTTCGCAAGCCCGACCCACAGATATTTACCTTAGGCGTTGAGGCCCTGGGCATGCGCCCTGACGAGGTAGTGGTAGTAGGCGATAGTATGGATAAAGACATCATCCCAGCCGGTAAGGCGGGATGCCACACTGTATGGTTCAAAGGCGAAGGTTGGACCAACGATCCCGTTGATGAGTCCCCCGCCGGGAAAGTGATAACAGACTTAACACAGATTTTAGAAAATAATGAAGAGAAATATTGATTGGAAAACACAGTGGATACTGAGGGTGATAGTGATACTATTCACTATGCACTGTTCACTATTCACTGCATATGCGCAGCACACCATCAGCGGACAGATTGTGGATGCCAAGACCGGCGAGCCCATCCCCTTTGCCAGTGCCCAGTACCTGGGTCATGGGGTAGGAGTGGCTTCTGATATCGATGGCAACTTTTCGATTGTCCGTCATAATGGCTGGCAGCTTACCTTTACGTCGGTAGGCTACGTATCCCACACGGTACAGATTAACTCGGGTATCAAGAACGTCATCAAGATAGCGCTCAAGACCGATAATAAGATGCTGAAAGAGGTCACCATCAAAACCAAGCGTGGTCGCTACAGTCGTAAGAACAACCCTGCCGTCGAGATGATGCGTAAGGTGATAGCTGCCAAGAAGCAGACCGATCTCGACAACCGCGATTATTATCAGTACAACAAGTACCAGAAGATTACGCTGGCACTCAACGATTTCAAGCCCGAGGTGCTCGATTCACCCAAGTATAAGAAGAAACAGTGGCTCATCGACCAGATTGAGGCGTGCCCGTATAACAACAAACTCATCCTGCCCATCAGCGTGGATGAGACGGTTTCGCAAAAAATCTATCGCAAGAAGCCACACGACGAGAAGACGATTATCAAGGGTATCAACACCCAGGGTATCAACGACCTGTTCCAGACGGGCGACATCCTGAACACCATCATGAAGGATGTGTTTACCGATGTGAACATCTACGACGATCAGATCCGTCTGTTGCAGTACCCCTTCACCTCGCCTATCGGCAAGGATGCCATCGGCTTCTACCGCTATTATATCGAGGATACGCTCATGGTTGACAAGGACCTGTGCTACCATCTGCACTTCCTGCCCAACAACCAGCAGGACTTTGGGTTCCGTGGCGACCTGTATATCCTGGCCGACAGCAGTTGGCAGGTGAAGCGCTGCGAGATGACCATCCCTAAGAAGAGCGATGTGAACTTCGTGGAGAACATGCAGGTGGTGCAGGAGTTCACGCAGTTGCCCGATGGCGACTGGGTGCTGAGCGTAGATGATATGTTTACCGAACTCAAGCTGGCCAACTTCCTGCAGAAGTTTGCCGTCATCCGTAACACCCGTATCAACGATTATGCCTTCGACGAACTGCCCAAACAGCTGTTTAAGGGTACGAAGAAAGAGGTGAAGGATGTGAACGCCATGATGCGTAGCGATGAGTTCTGGAACCAGTATCGCCAGGTAGAGCTCACCAAGGCCGAGAGTCAGATGGATCAGTTTGTCAATGGCATGCAGAATGTCAAGGGCTTTAAGTGGGTACTGTTCGGTTTGAAGGCTCTGGTCGAGAACTTTGTGGAGACAGGTACCAAGAAGCACCCCAGCAAGGTGGATATCGGTCCTATCAACACCATGATTACCAAGAATATCATCGATGGTATTCGTACGCGTATCTCTGCCCAGAGTACCGCTAACCTCGATTCCAACCTGTTCTTCCGTGGCTACGTGGCCCGTGGTTGGGACTCTAAGAAGTGGTATTACAAGGGCGATGTCATCTGGTCGTTCAATAAGAAGGAGTACCTGCCCCGCGAATTCCCGCAGCGCACGCTCACCTTCTCATCTACCTACGATGTCATGTCGCCATCCGATAAGTTTATGCACACCGATAAGGATAATGTGTTTACCGCCTTTAAGTGGAGCAAGGTAGATAAGATGATGTTCTATAACCGCCAGTCGGTCACCTTCGAGCGCGAGGAGGACTGGGGCTTCCGTACCACACTCTCCATGAAGCTCGAGGAGAACGAGGCTGCTGGTAGTCTGTATTTCATCCCTATGTCGATGTCGTCTGATCGCAGTCTGTGGACCAACTGGAGCCATCCTACCTTGCCCCCGGTAGAGGGATTCAGCACAGGCGTACTGCCAGTGCGGTCGCAGAAGATCCGCACCACCGAGTTGCGTGCCGAGTTGCGTTTTGCTCCTGGCGAGACCTTTATCAACACCAAGCAGCGTCGCCTGCCTATCAACCTCGATGCCCCTGTGTTTACCGTCAGTCATACCCTGGGCTTGAAGGATGTGCTGGGCGGACAGTATAGCTACAACTATACCGAGGGCTCTATCTACAAGCGCTTCTGGCTCAAGTCGTGGGGAAAGATGGACTTCAATATCAAAGGTGGTATCCAGTGGGAGAAGGTGCCTTTCCCCTTGCTCATCATGCCCGAGACCAACCTCTCGTATATCGTGCAGGACTATACCTTCGAGGCCATCAACAACATGGAGTTCCCCACCGACCGATTCCTGTCGGGACAGGTCAACTGGGATATGAACGGTAAGATTCTCAACCGCATCCCCCTGTTGCGTAAGCTCAAGTGGCGTGAGTGGATTGGCTTCCGTGTACTGTGGGGCGAACTCAGTGATAAGAACAATCCCTACAAGGATCACAACATCGGCAACCCTATCCTCATGTATTTCCCCGAGGGTAGCTACGTCATCGACCCCAAGCGCCCCTATATGGAGCTGAGCTTAGGATTGCACAATATCTTCAAGATAATTCATGTGGAGTATATCCGCCGTTTGAACTACAACGAACTGCCCACCGCCCACAAGCATGGGGTGCGTTTCATGGTGCGAGCCACGTTCTAAAAACGGTTTAAAACACGTATAAAAATAAAAAGCAAGAGTGTCATCCCGACAGTCTTGCTTTTCCATTTTCTAACTAACTTATTATCAACTATTCATTACTCATTTCTGATTTTGCTGGTGCAAAGGTACGAAGAAAAATACTCGAAATCAATACATTAACGCAAAAAATCACACGTAAACGTTTGCGATTTTCAAAAAAATGTGTACCTTTGCAACGTCACATGATACGAATGTAGAAATGGTAACAAATAAACGTAGAACCTCACTCAAGGATATCGCTCAGGAATTGGGCGTCAGTATAGCTACTGTCAGTCGTGCCTTGCGTAGTTCGCCCGAGATTGGTGCGGCCATGCAGGAGAAGGTGAAGGAGCTGGCACGTAAGATGAATTACCGTCCCAACCCCTTTGCGCAGAGTTTACGTAAAGAGGCGCCAAGAGTCATCGGTGTGGTAGTGCCTAACCTGGTTACGCACTACTATTCGGCTGTGCTCGATGGTATCGAGGACGAGGCCCGTAAGGCCGGTTACTCGGTCATCAGCGCCAACACCCACGAGGATAGCGAGCTCGAGGTGAAAGCCATCGATAACTTCATCAACCTGCATGTCGAGGGCATCATTGCCTGTCTGGCGCAGGATACGCGCGACTACAGTCACTTCGAGGAGATCTACAACATGCAGATACCCATGGTGTTCTTCGGGCGCACCTGTTTGTCGGATAAATTCTCGTGTGTCACCGCCAATGGCGACATTGCTGCCCAGCAGGCCACCCAGCACCTCATCGATACCGGTAGCAAGCGCATCGCCTTTATCGGCGGTCCTAACCACCTGGATATGGTGGTGCGCCGTAAGCATGGCTATTTAGAGGCTCTGCGCGAGAACCGTATCCCCATCGAGCGCGACCTGGTGGTATGCGAAAAGATTGATTTCGACTGGGCCCTGGAGGCGGCTACCCGATTGTTGCAGATGCCCAACCGTCCTGATGCCATCCTGGCCTTCAACGATATCATCACCTTCGCAGCTTTTACGGCTATCAAGCAGCTGGGCCTGCGTATCCCCGACGATGTGGCGCTCATTGGTTTTACCGACGATGTGCATGCGGGCTATGTCACCCCACGCCTTTCGGCCATTGTCGATCAGAGCTACGAGATGGGTACCGAGACCTGCAAACTGCTGTTGAAGAATATCAATGGCGACAGCCATATCTACAAGAAGATTGTGCCGCAGAAACTGGTCATCCGCGAAACATCGGCTAAGAAATAAAAATCCTTTTGATAGTATATATATGAAACGTCTACTTACCTATATCCTCTGTCTGTTCTGCCTCACAGCAAGTGCGGCAACAGCCGTCATCCCCGACATGAAGTTCCGTCGTATGGATGCCCGCGACGGTCTGTCAAACTCACAGATCAACTACCTGTTCCAGGATTCGCGTGGCTTTATCTGGATTGGCACCTCGTACGGTCTGAACCGTTACGATGGCTACCGTTTCCGCATCTATTACTCCAATGCCACCGATACCACCTCGCTGCGTAACAACCTGGTGGACCAGATCTGGGAGGATGCCGATGGTATGCTGTGGCTCAAGCAGGGCATGAACTACAGTCTGTTCAACCCCTTTACCGAGCAGGTAAACCGCAACCCTAAATCAGTGTTGTCGCAATGGGGTATCAAAGGTAATATCGACCGTTTCTTTGTCGATTCGCAAAAGCGCTTCTGGGTTAAGACCTACGACGAGGGTTTGTATTGCTACAACCCGCGTAAAAAGAGCTATAAGCTCATCAAATATGGCTACGAGCAGAACGAGATACCTAAGGAGTACAACTTCTCTAACTTTGCCGAGTGGAACGATAAGCTGCTGGTCACCTCAACCGATGGCGACCTGATGATTATCGATGGCGAGAAGGGCGAGATTATCCAGCGCGACGACTTTATGAAGCTGAATGGCGGACAGTCGAGTCAGGCCTATAACTGCTATGTGGATAAGCATAGCAACTACTGGGTGCTGAACGTGGGCCATGTGTTTGTGTACGACCAGAAGGATAAGAAATGGTACGCCCATCTCAACGATTATCTGGCACAGTATGGTGTACCCCCTCTGCCAGCAGGTCTCGAGGTGTGGGATGTGTGCATGGACCAGCGCGGTTGGATGTGGCTGGCTACCGACCACATGGGTATCTTTGTCATCGACATGAAGCGTGGTGAGGTCAAGAACTTCGTCCATAACAAGTACGACGCCACCTCTATCAGCGAGAACACTGCGAAAAAGTTGATGCTCGACCGCTCGGGCAACATGTGGATTGGCTGCTATCGCAACGGCTTGAACCAGTATATCGAGAAACTCCTGGGCTTCAATACCTTAGAGGTGGGCGACGTGAACACCACCTGTGTGGATGCTGCTGGCAACTGGTGGTTTGGTACCGACAACCGTGGTATCATCAAATACCTGCCAGCCACTGGCGAAATCGAGGTCTATGATAAGGCGCGCTGCGGCTTTGCCAGCGATGTGATGGTGTCCAGCTGTGGCGCCAAGGATGGCTCGGTATGGTTCGGAACCTATAATGGTGGACTCATTCACCTTTCCAACGGACAGGTCAGGAACTACACCATGGCGAATACCAGCGGAAAATTGATCAATAACAACATCTGGTCGGTTACCGAGGATAAGTGGGGCGACATCTGGATGGGAACCCTGGGTAGTGGTGTGCAGCGCCTCTCTACCAAAACCGGACAGTTCCGCACCATCAACTCACATAACTCTACCATGCCCGAGAACTTTATGACCACAGCCACCTGGAATGCCAAGGGCTGGCTCATGGTGGGTCACTCGCAGTATTACTCACTCATCAACCCCGTGAGTAGTAAGGTGGCCAACATGAAGATTCCTACCGTCGAAGGTCAGCAGGCGGCCATGCCTTCTTCTACCTGTGTCTTCGAGGATAGTCGTGGTCTGGTATGGCAGGGCTCTACCTCAGGCTGTTGCATTGTGGATTGGAAGAACAATACGCAGACCTTGCTGGATATGAACAGCGGACTGATTGGCTCAAGCGTGGTGGGTATTGCCGAGGATAAGCAGCACACCATGTGGGTGGTTACCGAGTATGGTGTATCCAACGTGGTAGCTAAGAAGGACGACCAGGGCCAATGGACCTTCAATGTGCGCAGCTTCAGCACCAAGGATGGTCTGCAGCAGGGCCCTTACAACCAGCGTTCTATCTGCATCACCCACGACGGTCTGGTGCTGGTTGGTGGTGTGAATGGCGTGGATGTCATCAACCCCAAGCTGGTTACTAATATCGATAACAACGAAACACCTATCTTCAGCGGTCTGAAACTCTTCGGACAGCAGTTGGGTATAGGCGAGGCTTACGATGGTCGCGTCATCCTCGAGGAGGACCTCAACGTGAGCAAGGAACTCATCCTGCGCCACTACGAGAATCAGTTCACCATCCAGTTGGCCACCGACAAGGGCGAGATGCACAACGAGTCGCGCTTCGTCTATCAGCTCGAAGGCTTCAGCGATAAGTGGATTAAGACCGAGGAGAACGATCCTAACATTACCTATATGTCGTTGCACCATGGCGACTATATCCTGCATGTGCGCATGCTCAATGCCGATGGCACCATGGGCGAGAACGAGGCCACCCTCAAGATTACCATCACCCCGCCGCTGTTGCGTAACCGTTGGATTATGGTCATCTTCCTGGGGCTGGTACTCTTAGGTGTGTTCATCTGGCGTAGGTTCTTCCTCAAGCGCCAGGCCGAGAAGACCGAGCGCGACTATCTGCGCATGGAGGTGATGAAGAAACAGTGGATGGCCGAGATGCGTGCCGAGCTGCAACAGCAGCAGGAGAACGATCAGAAGGCTCAGGCCGAGGAACTCTACAACGAGGCATGGAGCATCGAGGAAACGGTGAAGAAACCTCACGACCTGCAGCACTTCATGAAAGAGCAGTGCGCCCAGTTCAAGGCACCGCTTGGCAAGCATGTCAAGTTCTCGTTCTTCCCATTGGCCAACGACCTCACCGTCGATTTCGACCGCGATCAGATGGCACAGGCCGTACAGATGCTGCTCAACAGCTGTGCCCTGTTCTCACCAACCGACTGCCGCATCAAGGTGTTTGTCGATAAAACCTCTACCTCCGGCTCTATCCGTATCTCGGATAATGGCGTGGGTATCCCCGAGGGTGGCGAGGAGACCATCTTCGATCCCATGGTGAGCGACGACGACTCGGGCATCAGTCTGTTCTTCGTCAAGGCCATTGTCGAGATGCATGGTGGTACCATCACTGCCGAGAACAACCCCAGTGGCGGTTCTATCTTCACCATCACCCTGCCCGTAGAGCAACTGCCCGAAGAAGCGGTGATGCTTGATGATGATTAAACATTAAAGATTAAACATTAAAGGCCTCGATTAAGCGAGTGCACAGCCAAGCTTGCTTGAGCTTTGCCGAGCGTGAGAGGGCTCGATACGAAGTATCAACATTATTAAGCAAACAATAACTAAGTAATGAAACGAATTAAGATTTTAGTGTCTGGCTTGCTGCTATCCTCAACCATGATGGCAGCTGTGGTGCAGACCAATGGAAACAATGTGACTATTACGCCTGATGGTGGTCAGGCCAAGGTAGTTTACCTTGAGGTGATTAACAATCAGATTATCCGTGTGCGTGCCACCAGTAAGGATGCGTTGCCTGTTAAGCCTGCCTCGCTCATCAGGGTACCTGTGGCAGCACCTGCCAAAGGCTCTTACACCATTACCGACGAGGGCGATAACGTGGTGGTCAGAACACAGAAGGTAAAGGCTGTGGTACAGAAGGCCACTGGTCAGATTACCTTCTTCGATGCCTCTGGCAAACAGCTGCTCAAGGAGGCCCAGGAAGGCAAGAAGTTCTGGGACTTTACCGTACCTGAGCGCGAGTTGGGTATGAAGACGGGCTATACCGTTCCAGAGGAGCAGAAGCATGGTCTGTCGTGGCAGATGAAGTTCGACAGTCCCGACGATGAGGCTTTCTATGGCCTGGGTCAGCACCAGAGCGAAGAGTTTAACATGAAGGGAAAGAACGAGGATCTGTTCCAGTATAACACCAAGGTCAGCATTCCTTTCGTACTCTCTAATAAGAACTACGGACTGCTGTGGGATTCTTACAGCTACTGTCGTTTTGGTAACCCCAACGATTACCTGCAACTCAATCGTGCCTTCAAACTCTATGATAAGAGTGGTAAGGAGGGTCATCTCACCGGCACCTATATCGATGCCCGTGGTAAAAAGCTGGTCCGCGACGAGGACTCTATCTATTATGAATATGGTACGCCCGAGAAATCGCTCATTGCCCAGCAAACCGATAATGGCGGCATCAAAAACTTCCCCAAAGATATCAATCTCATGGGAGCCACCGTCACTTACGAAGGCTTCATCGAACCCCAATTGTCAAATGGTAAATTGTCAAATAGTCCATTGTACCAGTTCATTCTGTATTACTCCGGCTACGTAAAGGTCTACATCGACGGCAACGAGGTTGTCCCTGAGCGCTGGCGTACCGCTTGGAACCCCAATGCCTATAAGTTCTCAACCGAATTGCAGCAGGGCAAGCGTGTGCAGTTGCGTATCGAGTGGCGACCCGATGGTGGTGAGGCTTACTGCGGACTGCGTGTGGCTGAGCCCCGTAGCAAGCAGGAGCGCGAGCAGCTCAGCATCTGGAGCGAGATGGCCAAGGATATGGACTACTACTTCATCGCTGGCGACAACCTCGATCAGGTGGTCAGTGGTTATCGCACCCTCACTGGTAAGGCGTCGCTCTATCCCAAGTGGGTGTTAGGCTTCTGGCAGAGTCGTGAGCGTTACAAGACACAGGACGAGATTGAGGGAACTCTCGCTGAGTTCCGTAAGCGTCATATCCCCATCGATAATATCGTACAGGACTGGAACTACTGGCCCGAGAATCAGTGGGGTTCGCACCAGTTCGAGGCATCGCGCTATCCTAATCCCCAGCAGATGCTCGACAACGTACACCAGATGCACGGTCGCTTTATGATTTCGGTATGGCCTAAGTTCTATTGCAATACCGACAACTACAAGGAGCTCGATGCCAAGGGTTGGATGTATATCCAGAGCCCCACCGACGATATCCACGACTGGGTAGGCCCCGGCTACACCAATGGCTTCTACGACGCCTACGACCCCGGCGCCCGCAAGCTGTTCTGGAATCAAATGGACAAAGCCCTTTATTCGGGGCTGGGAAAATGGTCAATGGTGAATGGTCCGCTCGACCCGAAGGGGCGCTTGCTACCAAAAGGGACGCAAGAATGTTCAATGGTAGATGCTTGGTGGATGGACGCCTCAGAGCCCAATGTACGCGACTGCACTCCCATGTGGTACCGCAAAGCCCTGAGTGGCCCCACAGCCTTAGGCACCTCAACCGAATATTTCAATGCCTACTCAACCGTGAATGCCGATGCCATCTACAATGGTCAGCGTTCTGTTTGGAAGGGTAAGCTTAACGAGCCAAGAGTATTCCTGTTGACACGTAGCGGATTTGCTGGCGAGCAGCGTTATTCTACCGCTACCTGGAGCGGTGATATCGGTACCCGTTGGGAGGATATGCGTGCCCAGATGACGGCTGGTTTGAACTATTCTATCTCTGGTATTCCTTTCTGGGGTATGGACCAGGGTGGCTTCTGTGTCGAGAACCGTTATGTGGCTGCCCAGCAGTTGTACGATCGCACCAAGGTGGAGAACGAGGACCTGAAGGAGTGGCGCGAGCTGCAGACCCGCTGGAACCAGTTCGGCACCTTTATTCCTTTGTTCCGTTCGCATGGTCAGTGGCCATTGCGCGAAATCTGGAACATCGCCCCTGAGGAGCACCCCGCCTACAAGTCGTTTGTTTACTACGATAAACTGCGTTACCGCCTCATGCCGTACCTCTATTCACTGGCTGGTTGGGCACACTTCAAGGATTACACCCTGATGCGCCCTTTGGTGATGGACTTTAATGGCGATCGCGAGGTAGAGAACATCGGCAACCAGTGGATGTTCGGTCCCGCCCTCATGGCCTGCCCCGTAGGCTACTACAAAGCCCGCAACCGCAGTGTCTATTTCCCCACCCAAACCGCTTGGTATGATTTATATACTGGAGAGATGATAATCGATGCCGAACCTAATGTTTCATCTTTAATGTTTAATGTTTCATCTTCGGGCCGCAGGCTCGTGGTAGATGCTCCCTACGAGCAGATACCAGTGTTCGTTCGCGCTGGCGCCATCATCCCATTCGGTCCTGAGATGGAGTGGAGCGACGAGAAGCCCGCCGAGCTCATCCATCTCTACGTCTATGCCGGTCAGGATGGCTCGTTCCAACTCTACGAAGACGAGGGCACCAACTACAATTACGAGAAGGGCAAGTATGCCACCATCGACATCACTTACGATGATGCTACCCGTACCGTTTCGTTTGGTGCGCGCAAGGGTCAGTTCGCTGGCATGCTCAAGAATCGTCAGTTCAATATTGTACTGATATCAAAAGAGCATCCCCAGCCGCTCAACCTCGACAACCCATCGGGCAAGCTCGTTTCTTACAACGGAAAGGCTATCACCGTCAAGTTGTAATCTGTGAGATAGCAATACACAAGTTATCTTGTTAAAATAGTCTAAAAAAGCGATATGTTGGTTGCAACGTATCGCTTTTTTTTGTACTTTTGCAGACTTTTTCAGAGTAACGATATAAATATGAGGCAATTAAAGATTCAAAAAAGTATTACCAACCGATCAAGTGAGGCACTCGACAAGTATCTTGTAGAAATCGGTCGTCAACCCCTTGTCACTATTGATGAAGAGATTGAGCTGGCTCAGGCCATCCGTCGTGGCGGTCCTGAGGGCGAGAAGGCGAAGGAACGCCTGGTAACAGCCAATCTGCGCTTCGTGGTGTCTGTAGCAAAACAGTACCAGCATCAGGGATTGACACTCACCGACCTGATCGACGAGGGAAATATAGGACTGGTAAAGGCAGCCGAGAAGTTTGATGAGACACGCGGATTTAAGTTTATTTCTTATGCCGTATGGTGGATTCGTCAGAGCATTCTGCAGGCCATCGCCGAGCAGAGTCGTATTGTGCGCTTGCCCCTGAACCAGAGTGGCGCTCTGAGCAAGATTAATCAGGAAATCAATAAGTTCGAGCAGCAGCACCAGCGCCGCCCATCTGTTACCGAGCTGGCTGAGCTCACACAGATTGAGGAGTCGAAGATTGAGCAGACTGCCAAGGCCGATAGTCACCACATGAGTATCGACGCACCTTTCGGTGAGGACGACGACAACTCAATGGCCGACATGCTGAGCAGTGGCGAGGATACCCGTACCGACAAGCTGGTGGATTACGAGTCGCTCACTTCCGATCTGGACAATGTACTGCGTAACGTACTGAAGGATCGTGAACTCAAGATTGTCAAGGAGTGCTTCGGTATTGGCTGTCAGGAGCGTGGTCTCGAGGAGATTGGCGCCGAGATGGGACTCACCCGTGAGCGTGTACGTCAGATTCGTGAAAAGAGCATCACCAAACTGCACGACAGTGGTTATGCACGCATCTTGATGAAATACCTCGGCTAATAGGCTTATTCGCTTATTGGCAGTGTAACAATAAACTGGGCGCCATCTGTATAGGTGGTGTCCAGTTCTACTTTTCCACCCAACTGTTCGGCCAGTCTTCTGCTCAGTGGCAGTCCCAGTCCGATACCTTCCTTAAAGTTATCCAACTTCACAAAGCGGTCAAAGATATGCTCCGCCTCTTCAGCGGGTATGCCATAGCCGGTATCGGTTACCATCATCTGCAGCTGGTCACCCTCCTGTTTGGCATGGATGGTAATGCAGCCCTTCTCGGTATATTTCACGGCATTGTCCAATAAGCAGGCAAATATACGGCGCAGCATGTTCTCGTTGGTCTTCAGCGTAAGGTCGTCGGCCAACTCTGTCTCCAGTTTGATGTCGGTCTCGTCGGTCACGTATTCCTTGTACTCTGTCTGTAATCCACGCAACAGGTTGTTGATGTTCGTCACATCGTCCTTGCTCATCTTTTCGGTACTCTCAATCAGCGAGAGACCGATAATCTCGTCGATGAGGATGGTCACCTGACGGGTACTCTTCTGCATCATGGTCGATATGTGCTTGCGCTCTTCGGGATCAGCAGCCAAATCAGGATCGGCTATCACCTGGGCAAAACCCGTGATGATGTTCAGCGGCGTGCGCACCTCATGACTCACGTTCTGGATAAACGCCGTCTTCATCTTCTCCGACTCCATGGCCTTTTTATACGCCTTGCGCAGTTCCTTCAGGTGCTTTTTGCGTATCTGCACGATATATACCAGGGCGATAATCAGCAGTGTCAGTAGCAGGATAGCACCCATCAGGGCGGTGGTACGTACGGTAGCCGCTTTCTTCTCGGCTTCGTACAGCTCTACCTGTTCCTGGATACCCTGCATACTATTGGTCAGCACCACATTATCTATCGAGTCGCTGGCCAGCGATTCCTTCTTAAACGATTTGTAGGCCTCCTCCCATCTGCCGGCACGCTCGTAAATCAAGGGGATGGCATCGGCACCCTCGTCACCCAACTCGCGTTTGGCATATTCGATGGCCTCGTCAACCTTACCGGTGGCAGCCAGATAGTAGGCCTCCATGCTACGTCCGTGAACCGACGACAGACCTTTCCGCTCGCCCTCCTTATACACCTTGTAACCCTTTAGGAACTGGTCTATCTTACCTTCGTTATAGTAGGTCAGTGTCTTTCGGGTCTCGATGTCGAACACCCGTTCGGGCGAGTATTTCTTGGCTATCTCCTTGGCCTTGTCCATCAGGTCTAATGCCTCCTGAGCGTCATCGTCTATGGCCACATTGATGATATTCATGTAGATGGGCGGGATACTCTCGTAGTAGCCGTTCTTCTCCATCATCTCTACCACCTCGTACCAACATTTCTTGGCAGCCTCCTTGTTACCACAATAGCGGTTGATATGACCCATCATGTTCACGGCCATATACATCTCCTTGGTCAACTTCTTTTCGCGCAACTCCTTCGACAGCTCCTGGGCTTTGGTGTACGCCTCGAAAATCTTCTGGCGGTTCATCTCAAAGATAATGTCATTGCACCGCTGCGTGTAGTAGCCGTGCAGGTCATTATGTTCCAGCAGATAGTTCTGCAGGTTCGTCAGATGTGTATAGAATCGGGCACTGTCGCCATCGTTAAACGCATGGCTCATGGAGTCGCGAAGTTCTATGTATTTCGCGTCTTTCTTATAATCTATATTTGCGTGGCTGGCACTCGTTCCAAGTAATAGCGCTGCAGCCAAAAGGATTCGTCCTATATTCATAAATCTTAGGTTAGTCGGTATTCTTTTCTGCAAAAGTACAAACTTTTCTATAATTACCAAATAAATTTGCCATTTTTTATCGTTAAAATAAAAAAATCCGTGCAATCCGTGTTATCCGTGCCTAAAATTGCTTATCTTTGCACCGTCAATAAAAAAAGCGTTATGAATAAGAATTTGATTTTAGCCCTTATAGCAATGCCTTGCTTGTTAGCAAGTTGCGGTCAGAAAAAGCAGCACGATGATATCATCGTACAGCATACCGAGGCGCCCAAGCCTCAGGCTCCCATCCGTATGCAGGATTATAAAGATGTAAAGGATGTGCAGTGGTTGGGCAAGCAGTACCAGGTTGAGGTGTCGCGCACAGCCGACGATTCTTTGCGTATGGTGAAGGACGAGAACGGACAGAAGTTCGTCGATAACCGCATCACCCTCAAGGTCATCCGTACCGATGGCAGCGTGTTCTGCACCAAGACCTTTACCAAGGCCGCTTTCGAGGGTTGTCTCGACGACGACTATCGTAAGACCGGTATCCTCGAAGGTTTTGTGTTCGACAAGGCCGAGGGCAACCAGCTGTTCTTTGCCGCCAGCGTTTGTCATCCCCAGACCGATGAGTACATCCCATTAATCGTCACCGTCAGCAACTTCGGCGAGGTAGGCATCTCCCGCGATCAGGATCTAGAGTAATGAAACAGCGTCGTCGTAGTATTTTGGTAGTCAGTGTCGTGCTGGCTTTGTTGGTGTTAATCGGTTTGCTGATTCGCTGCCAGCTTCTGCCAGGGGACAGGTTCCTGGCAGCTGATTCAGATGCCAGGAACCTGTCCCCTGGCAGAAGTATCGATACCGTCCCCATGCTCATCATGCAGGTCCAGAAATGCTCCAAACTCTACACCGCCGAGTATCGCGTGCATAAGATTGTCACCCACGACGATGCCTTGCGCCTAAAGGGCCAGTTGATGAGCAAGCAGTTCAACCTCAAGGTGCCCCTGGCCGACAGAAAGATTGCCATCCCCATGGATGCTAAGATCAAGGCCTATATCGATTTCTCGGAATTCTCCGAACAGAACATCGAGCGTTCTGGCAATCAGATTACCATCATCCTCCCCGATCCACAGGTGGTGATGACCAGCTCTAAGATTGATCAGAAGAACGTCAAGCAATATGTAGGTCTCACGCGTGCGCATTTTAGCGACGAGGAGTTGGCCAACTATCAGCAGCAGGGTAGGGAGGCCATCCTGCAGAGCATCCCCGACATGGGCATCGAAGAAACCGCCCGTGCCAATGCAGCTAAGGTCCTCGTTCCCATGCTCACCCAGTTGGGCTACGAGGAGCAGAATATCACCATCGCCTTCCGTAAGGACTTGGATTTCCGTCACAAGTATCAAGGCTTAATACGCTTTGAAGATTAGAGTTATGAAGAAGATAAATATCATCATAGGTGCAGTTATAGTCATCGCTGTTATCGCGATTTTCTTCTGGGTTAAGAGCGTCCTGAAGAGCAACTATATCGAGATTGGTTCTAACGACAAGATTGAGCCCACCCCCACGCAGATCCAGAGCATCAGGGACATTGGTGAGTGGGAGTTCCTCTCTATCTCTGCCGAAGAGATGGTCGACACCGTCCGTAAGGGTTTCTTCTCCGACGATGAGTTGGTCCGCATCTATTACGGCACCCTCCGTCTGGGCATCAACATGCAAAACCTAAGCGAGGACGCGATACGCGTCCAAAGTGACACCCTCCAGGTAACCTTACCCAAGGTCACCCTCCTGGACAAAGACTTCATCGACGAAGCCAAAACCAAGTCGTTCTACGAGAGTGGCAAATGGACTCCCCAAGCCCACCAGGCCCTCTATCAAAAAGCCCACCGCCAGATGCTAAAGCATTGCCTCACCAAAGAAAATGTTAAGACAGCTGAGGTTAATGCCGAAATCCAAGTTTCAAATCTGTTCAAGAGCTTAGGCTATAAGAACGTAGTTCTTCATTTCGAGTAATCCCTGCCAGGGGACAGGTCACTTTAAAACTTTAATAAATTAACCATATTTAATAAGCGAGAGTGCAGAGTTTAACAAAAACTTTTTATCTTTGCAACGAAAAAACTTTTGGAGGTTATATGCAACAGCAAGTCTGGACAATGAAAATCAGACCTCATGAGAGATTGTGGCACATCAATCTAGGCGAAATCTGGCGTTATCGCGACCTGATAGAACTATTCGTCAGGCGCAATATCGTCGTACAGTATAAGCAAACTATCCTTGGTCCGCTTTGGTATCTGATACAGCCCATTTTGACCGTCATCATGAATATGGTGGTGTTTGGAAATATCGCAAAGATGAGCACAGACGGTATGCCTCAGGCCCTGTTTTATATGGCAGGCAACATTTGTTGGTTCTACTTTTCAAACTGTCTGAACCAGTCGTCAAACACGTTTACAGCCAATCAGAATATGTTTGGAAAAGTCTATTTCCCACGTTTGGTGGTGCCCATCGCTGTGGTGATATCAAATCTGCTTAGATTTGTCATACAGGTAGGACTCTTTGTGGCACTCTATCTCTATTTCTTTATGGCAGGTTCTCCGATTGCCCCCAATTGGGCTATTCTGCTTACGCCCCTTTTGGTCGTGATGCTGGCAGGTCTTGGTCTTGGCTTTGGCATTCTGATTTCCTCGCTCACCACCAAGTATCGCGACTTTTCCATTCTCTTTACATTCATCGTCCAGCTCTGGATGTACGCCACCCCCATTGTCTATCCCATTAGTATGGTGGAAGAAGGAACGCTTCGCACGCTGATTATGGCCAACCCGATGACCTCCATCATTGAGGCTTTCAAGTATGCCACATTGGGACAGGGCTATTTCTCTTGGTTTGCCTTAGGTTATAGTTTCCTGTTTATGAGCGTGCTGTTGCTGTTCAGCGTTGCTATATTTAATAAGGTACAACGTAATTTCATGGATACTGTATGAAGGCTATTGAATTTAATCATGTAGGTAAGCAGTATCGCTTGGGAGTAGTCTCAACAGGTACGTTCAGCCATGACCTGAACCGTTGGTGGACCATGAATGTGCTGGGCAAGGAAGATCCTTATCTTAAGATTGGCGATACCAACGTTCGTTCCACAAAGGGCGAAAGCGATTTTGTATGGGCGCTGAAAGATATTAGTTTCAGTGTGGAGCAAGGCGATGTGATGGGTATTATTGGTAAGAACGGCGCAGGTAAGAGCACTTTGCTGAAGCTACTTTCGCGAGTGACGGCTCCCAGTGTTGGCGAGATTAATGTTTGCGGGCGCATCGCCTCATTGCTTGAGGTAGGCACAGGTTTCCACCCTGAAATGACTGGTCGTGAAAATATCTATATGAATGGTGCCATCATGGGCATGACCAAGGCAGAGGTCACCCGCAAACTTGACGAAATTATCGATTTCTCTGGTTGCGAGCGCTATATCGACACGCCAGTCAAGCGCTATTCGTCGGGTATGAAGGTACGCTTAGGTTTTGCTGTTGCCGCTCATCTGGAGCCTGAAATCCTTGTAGTCGATGAGGTGTTGGCTGTTGGCGATGCCGAATTCCAGAAGAAAGCCATCGGCAAGATGCAGGATGTATCGAAAGGCGAGGGCAGAACCGTTCTTTTCGTGAGCCATAATATGGCTGCTGTTCGTAACCTCTGCCAGAAGGGTGTAGTTCTTCGCGATGGTATGACCGATTTCATTGGTACTGCAGATGAAGCTATTGATCATTATCTAGCTACGGCCTCTACTCAGTTAGAGGGACAGAAGTTAATGACAGATTATATTACCGACTGCAAAAACTTTTTAAAAATCAATGAGATACAGATTAATCATACTCCCTATAATTCTACCTATCTGACTCATGATCAGGAAGTTCTCGATATACAGATTAAAGGACATACTATTGAACCCATGAAGTGCGAGATAAAAATGATTATCAAAAAACTAGATGGAACCCCTATGGCCTCTCTTATTGAAGGTCGTTATACAGGAAAACTATATGATATTGAGCGTGGAGAATTCACTATTCAAAAACATATCCGTCTTCCAAAGTATATAGCTGATGGTAATTATTTGATAGATATTAATCTTCATGAGCCATATGTGCAGAATTTCTTTTATGCACAGAATTGTATGACTCTTCATATTGAAGGTTTCTACAATCAATTTGCCAAACCAATAGTTTTATCCACAGAGGGATTTATTGGATTAGAGTCTGTTTAATAATATTTATGAAAAAGAATTATCAATCAACAATCCGAATATGAAATATAAGTTATTATCTGTGGAAAAAAATAACGGTTGGACTAATATTGGCGATTATATTCAGGCGTTGGCTGCGTCTCAATTTCTTCCTTCTGTTGATGGATATGTAAACAGGGAGGAATTATCACAATATGATGGAGAAGAGAGTGTGGTCATTATGAATGGATGGTTTATGCATTTTCCCAATAATTGGCCACCAAGTAAGAAAATCAGTCCCATTTTCCTCAGTTTTCACATTAATAAAAAAGCATCGGATAAAATGCTAACTAATTCTGGAGTAACATATTTGAAAGAGAATGGCCCAATAGGCTGCAGAGACCTATACACCCTCAATTTGTTAAAACAGAGGGGGGTCGAATCATGGTTCACAGGATGTTTAACACTTACTTTGGGAAATAAATACTCTTCAGGTGAGAAGAAGGAAAATGTCTATTTTGTTGATCCTTGTATACCAAAGCCCACAAAACAAGATAGAGTGATGAGAATTGTTGCTTTACTTTGTCATCCATTTCTTGTATATAAGATATCGAAAAAGCTATCAAACCAAGGGAACCATAATAGTTTTAGAAATAGAATTTCCAGATCATCTCAGTTTATTCGAGCCTATTCAAAGGTATTTACTAAGAAATGCCTAAAAAATGCCAAATTCATAGAGCATGTAAGCAATCGTTATGATGTTTGGTCAAATGAAGAAAAACTGTATGAGGCAGAGATACTAATTAGATTGTATTCTCGTGCTAAATTTGTTGTAACAAGTAGACTGCATTGTGCCTTACCTTGTTTGGGCCTTCAAACTCCTGTCTATTTTACTCAAGGGGGTTCATGTAATGAAGAAAGTGATTGTCGTTTTGTTGGAATAACAGAATTGTTTAATAAGATAACAGTTTATTCAAATTCTATTTCCTGTGATTTCGATTATAAAGGGAAACTATCCGAAACTAACATTGTTGCGAATAAAAAAAACTGGGAACCCTTGGCAAAGGATTTGTCTGCTAAATGTACACAATTAATTTCTAACATCTCAAAAAAGAACGATTAAAAATGAAAGATATGACCTATGCATATTACATTAGTTAGTATTATTGTCCCAGTATATAATGTGGCCCCTTATGTTGAAGACTGCATTAGGAGTGTTATGCGCCAAACGTATGATGGAGGGATGGAGTGCATTATTGTGGATGATTGCGGTACAGATGATAGTTTGGCAATAGTAGACAAAGTCATCGAAGACTATAACGGCCCTATTACTTTCAAAATCCTCCATCATACTCACAATCGTGGACTTTCCGCTGCTCGCAATACAGGAATGGATGCCGCAACAGGGGATTATCTTTTCTTCCTCGACAGCGACGATGAACTGACTGATGATTGCATAGAGAAATTGTCGGAGCCATTAAATAAAGAGTTGTATGATATAGTCGTTGGAGATGCTAACGCATATAAGAAAGATGAAACAGGTCATTGGCAAAAAACTTCTTTCTGGGAATTAAATATTTCTGAAAATACACTTTTAAGAGGAACCTCAATTTTAAAAACTTTCGGCAAGAAGTGGAAATGGTCTGCATGGAGTAAACTGTATAGCAGGAATTTCGTAAATTCGTATTGTATTCGATTTCAAGAGGGACTTCTATATGAAGATGTTTTATGGGGATTTATGATTGCAAGTTTAGCTTCTTCTGTTTATTTATTAAATCAATGTACATATATATATAAAAGTAGAATGGGGAGTATTACTCAGCCGTTCAATAAAAGGATTCAGATTGAATCACTTCGTGTGATTGTACAGGAAATGGGTGACTTTATTGTAAATAATAAAATAAATAAGGAGGTATCATTTCCAATTATAAAAAAGTATTTCTCTGAGGTTGTAAATTATTATTCAAGCTCTCTATCTTGTTATGTGGCAGTTTATAAACAATTACGTATACATGTTAGAATCAATATGAAGGAATTGATGCTAGTTAATCATTATAGTTTGAAGATTTTTTTACACGACCTTCATTATTTGTTGCCAGTTTTTATAGCTCCATATTGGCAATATGGTATTTATCATTGTTTACGCCCACTAATCCATAAAATTAAGAAGACATGAAATGCGATTATTATTTCTCCGACTGTTTGAACCGGTTGTTATCCACGTTTTCGGCAGACGATTACGGTCTAGAGTGAGATGCCGTCAATGTTTTTAGAAAAGATTGTTCTTTGTAATCATCAATGGTTATGATATATCTAAAAAAAATACTTAATACCTATTTGAGCTTTCTAAAGCCCATAATAGTGGGAATATATAATGCTTGTTATATTCCTATAAGAGGAATTTATAATAGACGTTGGACACAGTACACTAGAACAGGAAAGATTGCCTTATGCTGTATTGCCAAAATGGAGAATGACTATATTAGATTCTTTGTTGAATATTATAAGAATCTCCATTTCGATAAAATCTTCATCTATGATAATAATGACCCTGACAGAGAAAAATTTGAAGATGTAATAAATGATTATATTCAGAGTAGCTTTGTTGATATTGTTGATTTTAGAGGCAAGGAGCGTGTTCAAATGTCTGCTTATCAAAATTGTTATGATAAGCACAATAAGGAGTATGATTGGATTGCTTTTTTTGATATTGATGAGTTTTTGACTTTCTCTGACGAGAATGATGATATTCACAGATTCCTTAATAAAAAGAAGTTCTTGCCTTACCAGTTAATGCATATCAACTGGAGAGTCTATAGTGATAACGACCTGTTGGATAATGATGGAAGAAATGTGGTTGAAAGATTTGTCGAACCACTTCCTGATGAAGATCCAGAAAATAGTCATATAAAGACTCTTATACGTGGCGGACTATCATATATTAAATGGGAGAATCCTCATACACCGTTTAGTGATAGCTATCATTGCTGTAACCCTTTAGGAGAGCCTGTTAATACTAATTCCCCTTTTCAAAACTATGATTTCAGTGTCGCCTTTATTCGTCACTATTCAACGAAAACGATTGGTGAGTGGGTAAGGAACAAAATGAAGCGTGGCTTAGGAAATCATTCCGTAGCCGCATCGAAAGAAATCCTTAATTTGGATTTTTTCTTTAGATATAATCGAAGAACTGATGAGAAGCAATTATATGCTGAACGTATTTTAAAAGACGAGTTAGAATGAATTAGATTAAGAAAAATGGCATTATCAATGTTTATGAAATATCTAAAAAAAATACTTAATACCTATTTGAGCTTTCTGAAGCCCATAATAGTGTGGATGATTAAAACGTGTTGCACACCTATAATAGGTTTTTATAATAGACGATGGACACAGTACACTAAAACAGGGAAGATTGCATTATGTTGTATTGCTAAGATGGAGAATGATTATATTAGATTCTTTGTTGAATATTATAAGAATCTACATTTTGATAAAATCTTCATCTATGATAATAATAACACTGACGGAGAAAAATTTGAAGATGTTATAAATGATTATATTCAGAGTGGCTTTGTTGATATTATTGATTTTAGAGGCATGGAGCGTGCTCAACTGTCAGCTTATCAAGATTGTTATAATAAGCACAATAAGGAGTATGACTGGATAGCTTTTTTTGATATTGATGAGTTCTTGACTATCGCTGATGGGAATGATGATATTCACAAGTTCCTTAATAAAAAGGAGTTCTTGCCTTACCAGTTACTCCACATCAACTGGAAAATCTATGGTGATAACGACTTGTTGGATAATGACGGAAGAAATGTGATTGAAAGGTTTGTTGAGCCACTCCCCTATAATACAAGAATGTATTCAAGAAATCTTCCTGAAAATAATCATATTAAAAGTATAGTCCGTGGGGGGCTGTCGTATGTGAGATGGAACGACACGCCACACACGCCAATATGTATAGGCTATTATTGCTGTAACCCCTTAGGAGAGCCTGTTAAGACAAATTCCCCTTTTCAAAATTACGATTTCAGTGTCGCCTTTATTCGTCACTATTCAACAAAAACGATTGGTGAGTGGGTAAAGAACAAAATGAAACGTGGTATACCTGATCGTTCAGTCGAGTCATGGAAAGAAATCCTTAATTTGGATTTTTTCTTTATGTATAATCGAAGAACTGATGAGAAGCAATTATATGCAGAACATATTTTAAAAGACGAGTTAAAATGAATAATCCATTAGTATCTGTTATAATACCCAATTATAACCATGCGCAATTTCTGGATGAGCGCATTCAAACAGTGCTCAACCAGACTTACCAGAATTTTGAACTGATCATTTTGGATGATAAGTCAACAGATTGTAGTTTGGAAGTTATCAATAAGTACAAGAATGATCCGCATGTGACTAAAATTGTAGTTAATGAGGAGAATAGTGGCTCTACCTTCAAACAATGGCACAAGGGCTTTGAACTAGCGAAAGGGGATATTGTCTGGATTGCCGAGAGCGATGATTCTTGTGATACAAAGTTACTGGAGGTCTTAGTTCAGGGGTATTTGGAAAGCGATGCCGTATTGGCATTTTGTAAGTCATGTAAATACGATGTCGATGGAAATAGATGTTGCTATTTTCCTCACGACAAACTGGTCAAAAGTTTCTCCATGACTGGCCATGATTTTATAAAAGAACATATGATTCATGGAAATATCGTGGCCAATGCCAGTTCTGCTATTTTCAATCGTCAAGCAGCCCTTTCTGTAGATAGGAAGTATATGTCTATGCAAGGAGAGGGGGACTGGTTGTTTTGGATAGAACTCATGCAATTGGGAAATGTATTTTTCTGTAAGGAAGAATTGAATTATTACAGATTATTTCCATTGAATACAACAAAGTCGCTTAAATATAGAGGTATATCTCAAACGGAACATAAGATAGTATTTGACTATCTTGTAAATAATGGCTATATTGAGCACTCCAATATTTGGAAAGAGAGGGTGAGATACCTAAGTTTTTGTATTCATGAAAGATATGAGTC
Organism: Prevotella sp. khp1; assembly: GCF_900102205.1. Lineage (NCBI taxonomy): Bacteria > Pseudomonadati > Bacteroidota > Bacteroidia > Bacteroidales > Prevotellaceae > Prevotella > Prevotella sp. khp1. The sequence goes on along the minus strand of NZ_FNJZ01000001.1, from coordinate 1,350,839 downwards.
AAGAGCGATAAAAAGGAAAGTCCTGAATGCATGGGACAAGAATAGACTAGGAAGATTGTATATCTGCGCCAAGAATTTTGCAAAATTCCTACTCTCTGTCTGGGATCTGTTCTAAACCTATAAATATGATTTCAATTGCACTTGCAACATATAATGGAGAAGAGTTCCTTCGTGAACAATTAGACTCTGTTCTGAACCAAACCTTTCAGGACTTTGAAATAATTGTCTGCGATGACTGTTCCAAAGATCAAACTTTGGCAATTTTAGAAGAGTACAAGAAACGGGATGAACGTATTTCGGTTTATAAGAATGATTGTAAATTAGGATTTATCAAGAATTTCGAAAAAGCAATCAGGTATTGCAAAGGAGAGTATATTGCCTTATGCGATCAAGATGACCGATGGGTGCCTGAACATCTATCTATATTGTTAAACATAATCGGGGATAAACCTATAGCGTGTGGTAATGCTCGATTTATAGATAGATATGGAAACGACCTTCGTTCGACATTAATAGATCGTGATCATTTAGTTTTGCCCATAATGTCTGGAACAGATCTACTTTATCGACTTTTCTTTTACCGTAATACATTTCAGGGAGCCTCGATGCTTATTAATAGGAAGTTTCTAGAAGTAGCATTGCCTATACCTGAAGTCGCAAAATACCATGATTTGTGGCTTTCCATTTTGAGTTGTATGTATGGCGGTCTTGCTTTTACCTCAGAAATCGTAAATGAGTATAGGCAACATGGAAATAATTACTCGAATTCAAGCGAAAAAGGTACCAACCGATATAAGCATTTCTGTTATACCCTACTCATAAATGTATATTCAGATTATCGTATGGATATTATTAATGAATTACTCTCTGGTAGATTTGTTTTTCCTGATAAAAATATAGAACTTATCAAGATATTTAAAGAAAAATTGATAAATGCTCGATCAATATTTGGGAGGTTCTGGAATATTCCTTTCTTGGTTGCCCATTTAAAGAAGATTTATTGTTAGTTTGCTATGGTGAATCAAAACATATGGAGATGGATTAGGCCAGTCCTGAGGCCTGTGTTAGCGGTAGGAATAATGATTATCTTCTATCTGCTACGCGTATTTCCAATTAAAAAGAATAAGGTGATAGTTTGTGTGTCAGCAGGCCAGCGTTATGATGATAACCAGAAGTTCATCATAGAAGAATTCCATAAGCTTTGCCCTGATGCAGACATCGTTTGGGCGAAGGATCCGAAATATGAATATGAGGTGCCTGTGTGGATGAGAACGATAAGATGGTATAGCATGAGATGGATATACGAACATGCAACAGCTAAGATATGGACTAATAATTGTAGTGTACCAGACTATTTTGTGAAGCGCAAAGGACAGATGTATATCGAAACCTGGCATGGCGGACTGGGCATAAAAACGGTGGCAAGAGATTGTGATGGCCAAGTAGGAGATACTATTGATAAAACGTTGTTTCTGAAGAATGCCTCGGATATGGCGGATGTGTATATATCGAATTCCGACCATCTCTCAAAGATTTATCGTAGGGCATTCAGATATCATGGCCCTATATGGAAATGTGGCTACCCCAAGAATGATATGTTGGTGAATGGGGATCCTGAGGATGGCGCAAGGGCTCGAGAGGAGTTAGGCATCCCCGAGAACCACAAAATATTGCTCTATGCACCCACATGGCGAGAGCGATTTACGCTGGAACAGAGAATAGATATGGAGGTGTATAATCTTGACCTGCAACGATTGAAAAAGTTGCTGCCAGATAAGTTTGGAGGCGAGTGGACAATGCTCATCAGATTCCATCCCAATTTAAGACTCTATTCGAAAGGTTATCAGGAGTCGCATCCTGAGGTAAAGGACGTAACGGATTATCAGGATATGCAGCGGCTGCTAATGGCGACAGACGTAATGGTGAGCGACTATTCTAGTTGTATCTTCGATGCAGCTCTCAGGCGCATTCCCTGTTTTACATACGCCACTGATTTTGAACAGTATAAGTATGAGGAGCGTGGCGTGTATTACGAAATGGAAGAACTACCATTTCCCTACGCCAAGAATAACGACGAGATGGAGCAGAACGTGAAAACATTCGACATGAAGGATTATCTAAAGAAGTGGGACGCTTTCGCCGTAAGAATGGGACAGAATGAAACTGGCCATTCGGCTAAGGACATCGCACAGAAGATGGCAGATTTCCTAAATGGAAAGACTGTAGAATGGCCCAACGATTATCCAATAAATAATAACTAAACAATGATGAATATAGCAGTAATATTTGCAGGAGGACAGGGCAACAGACTACATTATCATAGTCGCCCCAAGCAGTTTCTTGAGTTTCGAGGTAAACCCATCGTGGTTTATACCATCGAGGTGTTTCAACATATCCAGCAAGTTGATGCTATCGTGGTAGCTTGCCTGGACGACTGGATCCCTTATCTTCGTAGTCAGGTAGAGAAATATGATTTGACTAAAGTGATAGATATTGTACCTGGCGGCGAGAAAGGGCAAGACTCTATCTATAACGGACTGGTATGTACTAAGCAACATTTCTCTGACGATTCAATAGTACTGATACATGATGGTGTGCGTCCGTTAGTGACGGAGAAGACTGTTATTGAATGTATAGAAACAGCTAAGGAGAAAGGCAACTGCGTGGTTTGTGTACCAGCAACAGAAACAGTAGCCATTAAAAATACTGATGGTTCTCTGGAGGTACCAAATCGCGACAACGTTCTGATGTTCAGGGCGCCACAGTGTTTTATCCTAAAAGATGTATTAGAAGCCCATCAGAAAGCATTAGCTGAGGGAAAGCACGACTTCATCGATACCAGTTCGATGATGAATCATTATGGTTATGAGCTACATACTGTTACAGGAACAGCTGAGAATATCAAGATTACTACACCTGCCGACTACTTTATGTTCAAGGCCATCATAGAAGCAAGAGAAGAAAGTGCCGTATTTGGTTTTTAAGATTGTAAACAGTACATATGAAGAGCGAGGTTATCATAGAAGATTTACAGAGTATAAGTGAGGCTGATTTGCCTTGGCGAGAACTTGACGGAAAGACCGTCCTCATCACTGGTGCTACAGGAATGTTGGCCTCGTATGTCACAGGACTGTTACTCTATCTGCACGAGCATGCTGGCATCAATATCACAGTAATAGCACTTTGCAGGAATCGTCAGAAAGCAGAGCAATACTTTGGCTCGTATTTAGCCAAGTCTTATTTCCATTTGCTCATTCAGGATGTATGCACTCCTATCGCCTATGAGGGTAAAGTGGATTATGTTTTTCATTTGGCAGGTAATGCCAGTCCATATTTCATCAATTCCGATCCTGTTGGCATTATGAAGTGCAATCTGTTGGGCACGATAAACGTGCTGGAGTATGCTCGCAAATGCCATACGATAAAGGTAATCTTTGCTTCCACACGCGAAGTGTATGGCAAGAACGAAGAGGCAGAACTATTGGATGAGCAAGCCTTTGGCACTCTTACTCCTTTGGACGACAGATCATGCTATCCTGAAAGCAAACGAGCTGCTGAAACTCTGCTGAAGAGCTATTATCTGCAATATGGTGTGAACTTTAATACTATTCGCATTGCCCATTCATATGGTCCTACGATGAGGTTGGAGAATGATGGAAGGGTGATGGCCGACCTGATGGGAGATGTGGTGGCTGGCAGGGATATCATGTTGAAAAGCAGTGGAGAGGCTGTTCGCGCATTTCTTTATATAACAGATGCAGTTGCGGGTATGTTTACTGTCCTCTTTCATGGAGAACCTGCTATGGCATATAATCTGGCCAATGAGACAGAGCCTATCAGTATTAAAGATCTAGCCCACATGATGGCTACTTTGAGAGAGGATAAGAAGATAAAGGTTGTTGTATCTGAGGGCGGACAGAAAGGTTATTGCACCTATCGCCGCACAGCCTTGGATACATCAGCCATTGAGCAATTGGGGTGGAAACCACAGATTTCCCTTAAAGAAGGAATCAATCGTGTGCTTCGTACGAAATAGTCACCACCTGTTGCGCGCTGTAGTGCTACAGTGTAGAATGGTGGGAGGCTGTGGGAAGATCCTTCCAAGAATCGCTTAAGGCTTGCATAGTTGGAAAAAGAATGTTGGCTCCGGCATCTTGGAGAACCTGGTCGGGAAGGGGACCGGTGTTGACGGCGATGGTGTAAATGCCGGCAGCTACACCAGCGCGGACACCTAAGGGGGCGTTTTCTACTACCATCGCTTCGCTCGGTTGCAGATTGCCTGCCTTTTGTAATCCCATGAGATAGGGATCGGGATTAGGCTTGCCTCGTTTTACATCGTAGGCTGTGGTGATGTTATCGATGGTAACGTATTTGCCAAAATCGCGCAGGATGCGATTAATCAAGGGGCGCTGTCCAGAGCCTGTTACGATGCCAATGGTAATGCCCGCTGCATGTATCTGCTCCATGAGCGATAAAATACCCGGCATGATCGGCGCCTCTGGCATCGAATGAAAGATACGTGTCTTCTCATCGTACATCAGCTGCGATTCTGCCTCGGTAATCTCGCGACCTTGCTGTTGCTTTACCATATAGCGAATGGTGTCTACGCCACGAGCTCCCTCAGTGGCGTAGGCATCATCGGCTGTCATATTGATTCCGAACTTCTTCATCGACTGGACCCAGGCCACTGCATGATTCTTCATCGAATCATACAGCACCCCGTCCATATCAAATAATACTGCCTTAATCAATGTTTAATGTTTAATCTTTAATGTTTAATGTTTAACCCAGGCGCGCTTTGATGGCGGCGCTCTCTGCCTCGTAGCCGGGCTTATCAAGCAGGGCAAACATGTTCTTCTTGTAAGCCTCTACACCAGGCTGGTTGAATGGGTTCACACCCAACACATTACCACTGATACCACAGGCAATCTCGAAGAAGTAGATGAGCTGTCCGATGTAGTACTCGTTCAACTTAGGAACGCTGATGCGCATGTTGGGCACACCACCATCCACGTGAGCCAGCTGTGTACCCAGCTCAGCCATCTTGTTCACCTCGTCAACACGCTTGCCAGCCAGGAAGTTCAGGCCGTCCAGGTTCTCCTCGTCGTTGGGGAACAGCAGCTTCTTCTCGGGCTCCTCTACAGAGATAACAGTCTCGAAGATAGTGCGCTCACCCTCCTGAATCCACTGACCCATTGAGTGCAGGTCGGTAGTGAAGTCAACGCTGGCAGGGAAGATACCCTTCAGGTCCTTACCCTCGCTCTCGCCGTAGAGCTGCTTCCACCACTCAGAGAAGAAGTGCAGCTTAGGCTGGAAGTTCACCATAATCTCAATCTTCTTACCGCTCTGGTACAAGCCGTTACGTACGGCAGCATACTGGGCTGCAGGGTTCTCGGCGAATGGTACTGTTGGGGCGCAAGCCTTCTCCATCTCCTGGGCACCGGCTACCAGATCCTTGATGCTGAAACCAGCGCAGGCGATAGGCAGCAATCCTACTGGAGTGAGTACCGAGAAGCGACCACCCACGTTATCGGGGATGATAAAGCTCTTGTAACCCTCCTTGTCGGCGCAGGTACGGGCAGCACCCTTCTTGGCGTCGGTAACGGCTACGATCACCTTCTTAGCCTCTTCCTTACCACGCTGGGCCTCGCACTGCTTCTTCAGCAGACGGAAGGTGAGGGCAGTCTCGGTGGTAGTACCACTCTTCGAGATGTTGATCACACCAAACTTCTTACCCTTCAGGTACTCTGTGAGTTCGAACAGATAGTCCTCACCGATGTTGTTACCTGCGAACAGGATGGTGGGGGTCTTAGGATCGTTAACCAACCAGCTGAATGCGTTGCTCAGAGCCTCGATCACGGCACGTGCACCCAGGTACGAACCACCGATACCGGCTACTACGATAGCGTCGCAGTTAGCGCGCAGGGTGTCGGCGCAAGCCTGCAGCTCATCCAGGAATGCAGGTGTGATGCTGCTGGGCAGGTGCAACCAACCCAGGAAGTCGTTGCCAGGACAAGTACCAGCCTCAAGAGCCTTCTGTGCCTCAGCTACCTTTGGTTCAAAACTCTCCACTGCACCTTCCTTCAAAAAGCATGCAGCCTTCGTAATGTCAAGCTTAATCATTTCCATAATCAGTTAAAATTATAATAATGTTTATCAATGTTTCATGTTTAATGTTTCGCTCGAGCTATGCTCGCTTGCTACCGAAGGGTCGCAAGAATGTTTAATCTCTAGCGCTTCCCTGCAGCGCGACTTCAGCTTGCTGCTGTCTTTTAGGCGCTCGGTGGCCTTTTCAAGGCGCTGGCGATACGCCTCTACGTCCTCATCTAAGAGAAGCGCAGCCAAGTACATCGGCAGGGCCAGCTCTGCTTCGGTGGTAGGGGTAAAACCTTTAAACTTCAGCAGGCGCGCGCGGGTGCGCTTCAGCTCATACAGCTTCAGGTTGAACTCCACCTTCGGCACATCTTTGTCCGCCTGGTTCTCCAATAGCCACTCGGCCAGTTCCAACAGGTATTTCTTATCCCCATCCACATCTTTCGATGGGCGCTCCCTAATCTCTCGTTCTATCGGGTTGTTCAGGGGCTCAACCAGTTCTGGCTCCAGTTCTACGGCGGCGATAATCACCCCTGGTATCTGCACCACCAGATGCTTGTTGCGCTTTCCTTTAAAGCGCAGGATGGTTCCCTCGTAGCCATCGTAGATACCACCTTTGATACGAATCTTCTCGCCCTCTTTCAGGTTCAGCTCCTCGGGCTTAAAGTAGGTAATCTTCTCCTGTCGGATATTGGTGAATTCGATGAATCGCTCCATGGCATAATCAGGCACCGTCAGATAGTCCTGCTTGTTCGAGAAGGTTGATTTGCGCATATAAATGCTCTCGCGCGACTTATGTCGGATATACTCCTTCAGCGCCTCCTCGGTAGCACGCACAAAAATCAATCCCGTGATGGCAGGCACCATCGTACGCTGCTCCTGGCGGCGCACGGTTTTTACCTCATATTTCATAGGTACGTGACTGCGGAATCCTGCCTTTCTCAGTGCATCCCTCACTTTCTCTTCGTGGTGTACACTCAAGCATCCCAGCACATACCATTTCTCTATATCTTCTTGTATTTCTGCCATCGCTAATCTTTTTCGGGGGACAAAAGTACAAATAAAATAGCAGAAAAACAAACTATAAAGGTATAAAAAATCCAAATACGCCAAGAAAAGTCGAGGAAAACAACTTTTGCTTCTAAAAAATTTGGTTAATTAAAATAAAAAGCCTACCTTTGTCCGCGGAAAAGGGAAATCGAATTCAATTCTATCCCGAATACCAATGCGTTAATAAAACTAAAAAATATTATAACGTACTGACTACAAACAAATTATGCTGGTCAGCACGGAAGGAGGAAAGTACGCAAATTACTAGATGAGACGGTTAATTCTTCCATTCTACCTTATCTTATTAATCCTCACATCTTGCGAGCATCCGCTCATCCCCGAACAAGACGTTATAGGTGGCGACGCCGATGGCAATCTGGTTGTTTCAGTATTCCAGATCGAGCAACAGTCGTTTGCAGTCCCATTCACGCGCACATCAATCACCGATTACTGTCAGCGACTCAATTTCGCTGTCTACGATACGGCGGGCAAGCTCATTAAGCAAGTCAACCAAAAAACAGGCGATGCCAGTTACGGCACGGTAGCCTTCCGGATAGATCCAGGTACCTATCAGGTAGTGGTAGTGGGTCACAGCAGCAATGGTAATCCCACGATGACCAATCCGCAGAAGATTCGGTTCGACAATAAGGATGGCTTTTCCGATACCTTTCTGCATAACGCCATTATTCAGATAACCGACGACGCCGAAACCACCATTGATGCCGACTTACATCGTATCGTGTCGCTCTGTAGGGTAGTGTTTACCGATGCCATCCCGGCCCGTGTCACACAGATACAGTTCGAGTATAAAGGTGGCTCAGGTGCTTTCGATGCAGCCACAGGCTTAGGCTCGGTTAACAGTACCCAGAAGGAGACCTTCGCAGTCGAACCTGGCGAACAGGCATGCCGTTTCGATCTGTACACCTTTCTCCACGATACCGAGGGTACGCTGCATCTGAAGGCTACAGCCCTTGATGATGCTGATAACGAAATCAAGAATCGCGAGTTTGAAGTGCCGCTCAAGCAGCGCATGATTACCAAACTCACCGGTCCGTACTTCTCGGGCTCCGATGGCTCTACCATCACCATCATCATCGGTATCAATGCCGAGTGGGAAGGTGAGCAGACCATAGAATTTCAATAACGTTATAAATAAACCTATAACTTAAAAAATGAGAATTAAATCAATCATGCTGGCAGGAATACTCCTGTTGGCTCAAAGTTGTAGCCAGAAGGCTGCAGAAGAGAACAACCAAGACGAGGTGAAAACCCCAGTGCGTGTACATGTAAGTGATTTCTCATTCTCCAACGAGAATTTTCCTGATGCCCAAACGCGTGCTGGCGACGATCCCAACAACTATACGGCGGTTAAGGCTATCGATATCGCCATCTTTGCCGCCGGGAACAAGCAGGTGTATGCCGCCACTCAGATAAAGGACGATGCTACCACCTACACCACCTTTGGCGAGTTTGAGTGCAGTCTGCCCATAGGCACCTACACCATGGTAGCCGTGGCGCGAAGCAGAAGTAAAGGCGACGAGTTTACCATCACCAGTCCTACGCAGGCTGCCTATACCAGCGAGCGTGCACGCGAAACTTTCTGCTGTACACAAAGCATTACGGTAACTGGCACGACGCCAGTGGATATCAGTCCGGTGATGAATCGTGTGATGGCACAGTTCCAACTCCTCTCAACCGATCAGGCACCAAAAGCAGCCGCCACCATCCGCACCACCTATGGCGCAGGTAGCAAAAGCTTTAATCCAACTACAGGTTTGGCCACCGACGATAAGGGCTTTTCAGTTACCAATTCAGTGGTTCCTGATGAGGATGATGGTACCATCGCCGTGTTTAGCATAGTGTTCCTCGCTAATAACGAAGAAACCATGCCGGTAACCATCGAGGCACTCGATGCAGACAAGTCGGTACTTATCAGCAAAACATTACCTAAGGTACATTTCAAACGTAATCAAATCACCAAGGCCACCGGTGCGGTGTTCACGCCAGGAACCTCCAACTTTTCTTTCCTACTCAATACCGACTGGCTGCCCGACGAGAATATCACTTTTTAATTGCATAATATAATTTAAAACATCCCGTATATGATTGACGAATCAAAATTGAATGATGAAGGTTTAGGCTCGACCGATCTTCAGGATGAACAGTCTGTGTTTAATTTCCAGAACCTGTATGCTATGCTGGTGCTCAACTGGCAGTGGTTCCTGCTGTCGTTATTCATCTGCGTGTGTGGTGCGCTCATCTACCTGCGCTACGCCACCAAAACCTATCAGGTGTCTGCCAAGATGCTGATTAAGGACGATAAGAACAGTCGTCGTGGATCATCCAGCCAGATGCTGTCCAACATGCAGGATCTTGGTTTTATGAGTAATTCGGCTGGTGTCGAGAACGAGAAGGAGATTCTACAGTCGCGCATCTTAGCGCGCGATGCTGTGATCGACCTCAAGCTCTACACCCAGTATGTCACGGCTGGTCGTATGGCCAAGCAGCCCGTTTATAATATCCAGCCTGTTAGTGTAGATATCGATTCTTTGTCGCTCAGCAAGTGGGATAAGGAGTTGCTCGATGGCATGAAATCCATCCAGCTCACCTTGGAGCGCAACGATGGCCAGTATCAGGTAAAGGGCGAAACCCTCTATAATGGCCAGAGTACGGGCAGCTTCTCGCAGGAATTAAAAAAACTGCCTGCCACCATCCGTACCAATTATGGCGTATTGGCCTTTACCCAGAACGGTGCTAGATCCATGGAGGAAGGCGAGCGTTATCATATCACCATCCAGCCCCCGATGGTGGTGGCTACGGGCTATGCGCGCTCACTCGCTGTGGCCAATACATCTAAGCAGACCTCGATTGTGGAGCTCACGCTCACCGACCTGAATACCCGTCGTGGTCTCGACTATCTGCGCCAGCTGGTTATCTGCTATAACCGCCAGGCCAATGCCGATAAGAATGAGATTGCGATGAAGACCGAGGAGTTTATCAATGCCCGTTTGCAGAAGATTGATGCCGAACTGGGCTCTACCGAGAGCGCCCTCGAGAACTATAAGAAGCGCAATGCCGTGACTCAGCTCGAGATGGATGCCACCCAGAGCCTCACCCAGAGTGCGCAGTACGAGACGCAGCTGGCCGAGGTGAACACCCAGCTGCACCTGATGGACTATCTGCGCGAGTATGTGGATAATCCCGCCAATCATTATAAGATTATCCCTTCGAACGTAGGTATGGAGGATAACGCCTCTACCGCGCTCATCGCCTCGTATAACCAGGCCGTGCAGGAGCGCAACCGCCTGCTTAAGACTGTGAGCGAGCAGGCTCCACAGGTACAGACCCTCACCGCTACACTCGACGATCTGCAGCCCTCTATCCGTACTGCCCTGTTGCAGGCACGCCGCTCGGTTGATATCCAGCGCCAGGGCCTGCAGCGCCAATTGGCCAAGTATGCCGGTCGTATTGGTAGCACCCCCGAGCAGGAGCGTGTGCTCACCCAGATTGGTCGCCAGCAGGAGGTAAAGAGTGGTTTGTATCTGCTGTTGTTGCAGAAGCGTGAGGAGAACTCTATCTCGTTGGCTGCCACAGCCGATAAGGGTAAGCTCATCGACGAGCCTCTGGCCTTGGGCCAGGTTAGTCCTAAAAATGCAGTCATCCTGTTGGTAGCTGCTGGGCTGGGTTTAGGCATACCTTTCGGTATCATCCTGCTCATCCAGTTGCTCAGCTATCGCCTCGAGGGTCATGCCGATCTGCAGCGCCTCACCAAACTGCCCATTGTGGCCGATGTGCCAGTGGCCAGTGATTCGGTCAAGACTGCCGCCGGCATTGTGGTAAAAGCCAATAAGAACGATCAGATTGACGAGATATTCCGCTCTATGCGTACTAATATCCAGTTTATGATGAAGGAGAATGATAAGGTGATTCTCTTCACCTCCAGCACTTCGGGTGAGGGTAAAACCTTCCTCGCTGCCAACTTGGCGGTATCGTTCGCCCTGCTGGGTAAAAAGGTAGTGCTCTGCGGTCTCGATATTCGTAAGCCAGCCCTGGGCCGCCTGTTCGGTGTGAAGGACCGTACCCTTGGTGTCAGTCAGCTGCTGGTAAAGGATGCGGTTACTATGACCGATCTGCGCAATACTATCTGCCCATCGGGTGTGAACGAGAACCTCCATCTGCTCTTGGCTGGTCCTACACCGCCAAACCCAGCGGAGCTGTTAGCCCGCCAGAATATGCGCGATGTGGTTGAACTGCTCAAGCAGGATTACGACTATGTGATTATGGATACCGCACCAGTAGGTTTGGTTACCGATACCCTGCAGATTGCCCGTTTCAGTAACGTCAACTGCTATGTATGCCGCGACGACTACACCCCGAAGAGCAATATCGGTATTGTGAACACGCTGGTAGCCGAGCAGAAGCTCAGCAACACCTGTATCATCCTGAACGGCGTGGATATGTCGAAGAAAAAGAACGGCTACTACTATGGCTACGGCAAGTATGGTAAGTACGGCCGTTACGGCCATGCCTCTTACGGCAACTATGGCAACTACGGCTCTTACGGCAACTACGCCGAGAGCCATTATTCAAACAAAAATGATGACTCCATCAAGCAGTAATGTTTCATGTTTAATCTTTCATGTTTAATGTTTAATGTTTAATGTTAATTGCGGTAGATTTTGACGGTACGATTGTAACCCATAAGTACCCTGAGATAGGCGAGGAGATACCTTTCGCCATCGATACTCTGAAGATGCTCCGCCAGGATGGCCACCGATTGATTCTGTGGTCGGTGCGCGAGGGCCGTTTGCTTAAGGAGGCTGTCGAATATTGTCGCCAGCGCGGCTTGGAGTTCTATGCCGTGAATCGCGACTACCCCGAGGAAACCACCGAGAGCAATCCCCACTTTTCGCGCAAGCTCAAGGTTGATATGTTTATCGACGATCGCAACCTTGGTGGTCTGCCCGATTGGGGCACTATCTATCAGATGATTAAGCACCACCAGTCGTGGCACGATGTGGTCGATGATATGGCGGCCCAGTCATCCATCCACCACTCTCTCCCCCCCAAGAAAAAGCACTGGTGGCAATTTTGATTTTACATTTTCTCATTTTTTAATTTTTACATTTTTCAAAAATGAAGAAACTTACATTATTTAATTTTTTAATTCTTACATTGGCACTGCTGCTCGCAAGCTGTGGCTCAGTGAAGAACGTAGCCTATCTCCAGAACAGCGACAGTATTAATTTCGACAAGTCACGATTCTTGTACGATGCGCGCATCATGCCCAAGGATCAGCTCACCATATCGGTAAACACCACAACCCCCGAGGCTTCGGCACCCTTCAATCTGGTGCAGCAAGGCGGAACAGCAGGTTCTGCTGGTGGTGGCTCGCTCATGCCTTGTTTGGTAGATAACGATGGCTATATCAATTATCCCATTATCGGTAAGCTGCATGTCAGCGGCCTCACCAAGTCGGAGTGCGAACAGCTCATTTCCGAGAAGATTCGCCCTTATATGGCCGAGACCGAGAATCCTATTGTTACCGTTCGTATGTCGAGCTATTCGGTATCCGTATTAGGCGAGGTAAACACCCCTGGTAGTTTCCTGGTGTCACGCGAAAAGATTTCTATCTTCGAGGCGTTGGCACAGGCTGGCGACCTCACCATCTATGGTGTGCGCGATAAGGTAAAGCTCATTCGTGAGGATGCCACAGGCAAAAAGCAGATTGTAACGTTGAATCTCAACGATGCCAACATCATCAATTCACCTTATTATTATCTGCAGCAGAACGATATTGTGTACGTAGAGCCCAACAAGGTCAAGGCCCAGAACTCTAAGTATAGTCAAAACACCTCCCTGTGGATAACTGGTAGCAGCATGCTGGTTTCTCTCACCTCGCTCCTCATCAATATCTTTAGATAAAGTTCCACCCCCATGAATAAACATCATCATCACGAGCCGGACGATGCGAGCGTATTCAAACAGCGCAGCTTGTCCCAGATGCAGCTGAAGAAAACCCTCGAGAAGGTACTAAAGATTACCTTAATAATCCTAGCCCTCCTCATGGCCCTCGCAGTAGTCTTCGTCTACACCCTCGGTTAGAAGTGCTCTTTGGTGGCTTCTCGCCCCCAGCCGCGCGGCAAAACCCCTAGGTGTTTTAGCATGGTATAGATTATTTTGGATGGAATAGGGGGGCAAGGGGGCTGGCCCCGTTAAGCAATAAAGGCCGAAGTCCCGGCCTGCCAAAAAGGTAGGAGGGATTTGCGGTTTTCCCAAATCCTGACTTTGCATCCCCCTTTGAAGGGGGCCTTGGGGGTAGCAGTCTTCTTTGGTTCTTTTTCTTCTGATGTCAGAAGAAATGAACGAAGGAGCGCTATATATTAATAAGGTGTCAGGGACCTGTCCCTGTGTCAGAAACAGATCCCTGAAGATGTCAAGAGGCTGTCCCTCTGACATTGGAGCCCGAGAAGTAATCTCGGTACTCCTGACAATCAAAAGACGGGCACTCTTTGTGAACTCCTTCGAGTTCTCGATGCCCGAGAATCTCGGCCTGAGGATAATCCTCTTTAAGGCTTCGTAGCAAGGCAATCAACGCTGCACGTTGTTCCGGCGTCCTGGTATCAGCTGCCTGGCCCCGCTCATTAAGGCCCCCTTCATAGCAGATTCCAATCGAATGGGCATTGTAATGCCTGGCATGCATGCCCACAAGGCTCTCATCACGCGTCTGATACAGATGCCCATCACGCTCAATGTAATAGTGGTAACCAATACCCTTGTTGCCGAACCGGGCATTATGACAAGCCTTGAGCATGTCGACAGTGAAACGCCTGTTGCAGCGGGTAGCGCTGCAGTGAATAACGATTAAGTTTACTGAGCGCATGACTGTACGGCTATGGATCCGAGAACTGAGGTAATAACTGTTGCGACAAATTTAAGGACCTTAGCAACTTTGGTCCAATTTACTTTCACCATATAGAATATAAATTTAAGGGTTAATAGTTTGGTTTTAGCAACGGACTACAGGACTAAAAGATATTAATCCGTGTAGCCCGTGCTTAAAAGAGATTAGTCTCCGATAGGCTCATGGTTACCGCCTCCACCGGTGTTACCACCGCCGCTTGGCGTATCTGAACCATTACCGCTGGTTGAGCCTCCGCCGCCATTACTTGGCTCGGTAGCAAGCTTACCATTGATAAAGGTAGCCTTCTTCAAGGTAGCCTCCAGGTTAAGACTCTTACTCATCAGGTCGCCAGTGGCACGGGCCTTCAGCTTCACACCGCTGATGTTCTTAGATACAGTGAAGTCCTCTTCCTTCTCCGCCATCTCCTTGTTCTTGATACCAAGCGAGAAAATGGCCAGGTCGTCGATCTTCACGTTCTTACCCTCCAGCAGGAGCTCTTTGATACAACCAATCATGTCGGTGAGCAGTCCCTTGATAACGCCCTTAGAATACGGCGAATTGTGATGACTCATGTGCTCAGCCAGAGCATCCAGGTCGATAGTCTCTTCAACCACGTTCTTGGCGAACCACTTTCCAAAACACTTGTTACCGGTGATTTTGATTTGCTGCAAAATGTAACGTACCATAAGTTTTAAATTAAACATTAAACATTAAAGATTAAATATTGCCATCCGGAATAGCAGTGCAAGTGAAGTGCAAGGTGAGTGCAGAGCTGAGCTTGCTCGAGCTATGTTGAACCGCAGCCTTCACTCGCCAGCGCAACTTGTTTGCGATGGCAAAGGTACGACATCGCCAAGGGCAATTGACCAGTTATGAACAGTTAGCTCGAAAATAATTAGAAATCAGGTGGTATTTCAGTGATTTTCGTCCACTTACCGTCAAAAAAGGTAGTCAGTTGCAACTCACGCACCACCTTCTGATAAAGCTGATGACTCTGCAGTACACGCTGATCCTGCAGCTCCGGTGGTAGATCGATGCAGTAATCTTCACAAACATACTTCACGGCCTGTGGTGGTAGCAGTTGAGCTTTACGGCTTACTCCCATTGCTTCGAGGATATGCTGGCGACTACTGAGATAACGAGAAAAGGTACGGTCTGATACACCAGCCAGTTCGGCCAGTTTGGTCTTACTGATAAATAGATGCTTATTGTAGTAATTTACCATATTGATTGTGGTTGAAAACTAATTTGATTTTAGATAAAAAGTAAATTGATTACGGAGCGAAACTAAGTTGATTCCTGGATATAATCCACAAGGTCTATCTTCCGCCGTTTCTGGTCGGCCGAGGCATGGCGCTCTAAGAAGTCGGATACGTAGATGCGGTTCTGTTTGGGCCATAAAAACGAATGCATCACCTGCTGTGCCACATCATACCACTCTGTGTAAGCTTTCAGCTCCTCGTCGGTATCAGGCAGCAAGATAATCTGGCAGCGCTGCAGTGCCCAGAACTTCTGCGGTTGCAACTCAAAAAGTCCGCCTGCCGCCAGCCACACATACTGCGGATACAGCTCCGATAAGATAACCGCCGATTTCTCGGCCTCTACGATACAAACCGTGCAAGGTTCACGTACCAGATGCAACCCAAAGAACACGTGATCACTCTGGAAACTATCCTGCGGCAGTCCGAAGTGCTTCTTCATCAGATACATCGCCCACGTCGCATGGCGGCCCTTCAGTCGATGACAGTCGGCACCATACCACATCAGCTTCCCATCATGCACCCGGCCCATCTGGTCAATCTGCCAGTAGATAACGGCATCATCTTTCGATCGGCCTAACCGGTAGCGCAGTGCAGCATGCACCATCTGCCGCTTGGTAAGCATCCCGTTGGCAACCACTGCTCGGCAAAAGCAGCTCCTGGCCGATAAAGGCCGAGCCCATAATGGCGGCGCTGGCATATACAGACCGAGATTTTTCAGAGAGTCTTTAAATAGATCTTTAAGTTTCATTTAATTCGAAAATCGTTTATGGCGTGATATATCCCTCTACACCCCTCTTACTATAGCCCCACCTCTCTTTAGAGAGAGGGTGGGGACTATATAGAGAGGGGGTTAAGAGGGGATAAGAACAGCCACCACGCGGCCGTGTTTGTCCATGGTAGTACTAATCACCCGCTGGCCCACCGCCAGGTCGAACACCTTCTCGTAGTACTTTGGTTGTTTAATCTCGCTCAGTTTCATCACCTGGTTCTGCAGGTTCTCTAATGGTAAGGATGGAATACTTCCAAAGGCATCGCTGAACAGTGGGCGTAGGTTCCATTCCCAAGGGCGCTGGGCTTTGCCATCATGGCGGATGATATACTTCTGGTTAAAGGTCGTGGCCTTGTCGCTCCTAATCTGATAGGCTTCGGGCTTGTTGGTCATATACTGCCCATTCTGGTTGCGAGGCTGATAGTTAGGCTTAGTGGTAATCACAGGCAGTCCGTTATCATCAATCTTGTAGTACATCTGTTCGTTGATACGGTACTTGCGGGTAAATGTCTGTTTAACCGAGAATACATCCGTTTTCTCAATCTGCTCGCAGTAATACACGTCGAAGGCTTTATGCAGTATCTCGGTTCCCAACCAGCCACGCAATCCACGTTTTTCGCCAGTACGGTTCAAGTGGATCACAATCGTGATGTTACAATTGTTCTCGGTAGATAGCTGCATCAGCAGGTCGATAAGCGCGGCAGATGCCTCGGCATCATTAATGCTCGACAGCAGGTCGCTTACATTGTCGATAATCACCATATCAGGCTTATAGGTTTCGATACCTGCCACCAGATAGTCGATACGTTCCTGACAGCTGCAAGCTCTCACGTTGAACACAAAGAAGTTGGCTTCATCGGCATCGCCTAATTGATACACACGATCGGTAAGAATACTTTTGGTTGATTGGCGACTCTGCTCCGTGTCAAACCACATCACTTTCAGTGGTTCATCGCGGATGCGTTCCAGTTCTAAAACGTTCTTGGCAGCACAGCAAGCCATCAACATCGATGTAAAGAAAGTTTTACCACACTTCTCGGTACCAGTAATGGCCGAAATGTCGAGTCGAGGAAAACATGGTTCACCATACATGCGCATCAGGAAGTCTTCCGACTGAACTTCAGTGTCGGCCATGATTCTACACTTGTCGAGCTTCAGCACCGCGGGTGCTACCGAAGGAGCTGCACTCGAAAGTGCAATCTCCTTTTCAATGGGGTCTTGATTTGTCATTACTTTTTTAAGTTTAAATATAACGTTAATTGGTTGTTAATTATAACGCTGTAAAGGTACAACAAAGTTAGTTGCTGTGCAAATTTCTGTCCCCACGGGGACACAATTATAATTTATTTACATTTTAAAAACTCTATTAAGATGAAGAAAAAAGTCTTAGAAACTCTGACAGCTGAAAAGCTTTTATCAGAGTTGGTGTTGGTAAAGGCCGATAACGTCTTTGCCCACAGCCGCCGCTCAATGGAGAGTAGGTACCAGTTTCGTAATGGTATCTTTAAGCGAGCCTAAGACCACAATCTTGCGGCAAGTGATGTTCTTAACCTGGCCCAGTTGATCGCCATCCATCGCGACATCTGCCAGCATTACCAATCCCAGCCCCAGGAGCTTAAACGATGGGAGAATGAACTCCTAAACGCTATTCGCGCATATCTCGGTATCGAGAAACCTCCGTAGAGGATATTCAGTAATAATATATACAAATGTGTGAGCTCTCCCAGCTTGTTGTTAAGGCCGTTGGCTTTGAGGGCGAAGTTGCCTTTGATGCCAGCAAGCCCGATGGCACTATGCGCAAGCTCATTGACGTGAGCAAGCTGCATTCTCTGGGTTGGACGCATAAGGTAGAGATAGAGGATGGCGTGAAGAAATTGTTTGAATGGTACAAGCAAAGCTTGGAGAATTAACATTTAACAAGTTAACATTAGGGCAGAGAGGACGCTACAGACACAGAAGCCCTACGGTCTCCAGAGCCTTTCGCTACCCAAAGCGGTGTCGCTCACATCTGACGAAGAGAGCGGATTCCTCAAACGACAGGAACTTGGCTCCAGTCATAATAATCTCAAAGAGGCTTGTAGCCACATTTCGATTCTGAGAAATAGGTATTTATCACTCTTGCAGAAAGATAAGATTATTTATCGGCTGGCGCATTGATTATTAGAGATATGGATTTACAAGCAGAGATAAAGAATGTAAAAGAGTTAGAGAAAGCCTATCTAGGGCATTGCAATACGCAATGCAACTCAGACAAGGCTATTAAGGCATTCCATACATGGCATAAAGCCATGCTCGTGCTCTTTAATAAGGTTGTCCCTGCTAATAATGATAATTTCCAGATAATCAAAAAACAAAGAGCCACAGGTAATGGCTATATGCTAAAAAGTATATATGATATGCTTTCTGGCCATTATGCAATGCTTATGGATGATGTTGAAAGAGGAAAGTTCCCAATACAAGGGCAAGAAATGAAAGCAGAGAGACATATTGAGGAAAAATACCCTCGCGTATTTATCAGTCATAGTTCTAATGACGATAAAATCATATTGTCTTTCATACAGAATGTACTTGTTTTGGGTCTTGGACTCCCAAATGACGAGATTGTCTTTACGTCAGATGAAAGATATGGAATAGTGCCAGGAGATGACATTCCTAATTATATCAAGCGTACTATTGCACATGCAGATGTTGTCTTGATAATGATATCTGAGGGTTACAAAAAGAGTGAGGTATGTCTCAATGAAATGGGGGCCGCTTGGGCGCTTGACAGGAAAATAATTCAAGTGATGCTGCCCGACGCTGATTTCGATGAACTGGGTTGGGTAATCAATTTAAAGAAAGCCGTCAGGCTTACCAACAAGAATCAACTGCTTTCATTGGTTAATCAAATAGCCACATTGTTGAATGTTGATATGGCCAAGCATTTCACTTCGGCAGTTTCTGCTGTAGATGACTATCTTGGCGCTTTAGAATGTAAAAGTAAATTTAAAACAATTGAGGCGAAGCCAACGACGGAATTAAAGGGTGAGGGGATAGCCCCCCAATCAATACCTCATATTTCTTCAGGTAATCCTGATACAGTTGTAAATGAAGCAATAAATAAACTCGGAGAGTTCACTATCAAAGAGCTTCAGAAAGAAACAAAAATACAAAATTATCATTATTTGACAGAAAAGATTCAAACGATGGTAAAAGCAGGAGAACTTGAAGAGTTAGGCTCGATAAAAAATAGAAAATATAAAGTAGTAGTACGTTCATATAAGTTGTTTTAAAATATGGCAAGAACAAGAACTTATATAGCTGGTGAATGGGATGGAGACAGCGATGCCATTGAGCAGATTTATAAATGGAACGAAGGTAATAAGTGGAATTTTCACTTCGTTGATGCGCACGGATTTAAACAGTGCTATGATTCCTCAATGCCTTGCACCATCAAAGATTGTTTATCCGAGAGAATGGGGCGAACAAAAACCTTTGTGCTCGTTGTGGGCAATAACACAAAATCCACACGAAAGGGTTCTTGTGCTTACCAAGACTGTGGTAATAAGAGTTTCAGCTTTATGACGGGAACCTATACTTGCACAGTGTTAGGTAAGACCTATTCCACAGAGAGTTTTATAGATTTCGAATGTCGTTTGGCTTATCGATATAGAGCAGATATAAAGATAGTCGTATTATATAATGCAGTTTCTGTTGACAAGTCAAAATGTCCAGAAATATTACGAGGTGTTGGTGTGCACAAAGAGATGAAGTCATATAATACCACATGGGGCAGATATATGTACGACTATAATAAAGTTCGTAAAGCTATTGAAGAGTAATATGAGTAGGGAGTTTTGGAAATATTTCTTTGCTGCGGTGGGTACAATCTCATCTGTAGTAACATTGGTGAGTTTCGTTTTTGAACTAAAGAACCCATCATGTTGGCTCATTGTCCTCTATATAGTTGGTGTGATAGGGTTGAGTATCCTTTTTGCCGTATGGCAAACATGGAGGAAGAATAGTTTAAAGTTCACTATTTCCAACAATCTGACAGTGAACGTCTCATCAGGCGACTTGTTTGATTATGCTAAAGATGAGAACTATGTAGTTATCCCTGTTAACGAATACTTTGATACAATCGTTGATGACAAGATTATCAATACAGGAACAATCCATGGCCAGTTTATAAAAAGATACTATCGGGACAATCACGAACAGCTTCACACTGAAATAGAACAATACTTTGCTACTAATGCTATAACTGGCCAAGACGTAGATAGACCTAATAGTGCAGGATATACTACAAAGTATCCTTTGGGTACCTGTGCTATTATAACTAAAGAAAATACTCACTTTGTTCTTCTTGCTCTAACACATTTTGACATAGAAGATCATGCTTTCGTTGAATTATCAGAGTTCGGTCGTAGCATAAGTCTGCTCTGTCGTAATTTAAAAGATAAAGTAGGTGTAACCCCGGTGTATATGCCATTAATGGGAATGGGAATGTCGAGATTAAACCAGACAGCCCAGTTCATTTTGAAATATACGCTTGATACAATCATCGGTATAAAAGGCCTCGCAATGCAGGGTGGTATACATATTATTATTTATCCACCAGTTGCAAAAACCGTCAATTTGAATGAAATAAAGTATTAAGCAAATGTATAAAGGTTATTGCATCACCGAAGAAACCATCAACGATGTTACTTTTCCTTATTTTAATGAGAACAGAATGAGGAAACAGGCATACGAAGATGCGCTCGCAGAATTAGACAAAAAGTCTAATAGTATCACAGCCCGAATAGCTAAGATACTCCAAGGTGATGCACAGGGAATTATAGATGGTGATGCTTTACAGCAGGCTTGTATGCCAACAACATCAAGCAAGTATGATGTATTTATATCACATTCTCATTGCAACGACAACGGAGAATGTGTAAAAGACCTTGCTGCATATCTGTTAATGAAATATGAAGTTAAGTGCTTTGTTGATGGT
Source organism: Prevotella sp. khp1 (assembly GCF_900102205.1). Classification (NCBI taxonomy): domain Bacteria; kingdom Pseudomonadati; phylum Bacteroidota; class Bacteroidia; order Bacteroidales; family Prevotellaceae; genus Prevotella; species Prevotella sp. khp1. Next base: position 1,329,783 of record NZ_FNJZ01000001.1, on the reverse strand, counting down.
TTCGTTTGGGGTAGTTGTGATAAAGATATACTTCGGCCTATAGATAAGATTTGGAGTACGCATGATTCCAAAGATGGTTCTTACAGTTATGAGAAGCGTAATTATTCAACCTCACATGTACATGCAATGCTCTCAATGGCATTGCTTGAAATGATAGACCAATGTGAGTGCTGTATTTTCATTAAGCCGGAGGTGGACTATAATATAACAGGAATACAAGACATGACTCTTTCGCCTTGGATTTATGAGGAAATATCAATGTTCAATAAAGTTTGGAAACAGAAACCAAATAGAACAACACGTTGCACAGAATCATTTAGTGCGACGAAACCTCCTCTGAGGATACAATATAAACTTGACCTCTCGAATATGCCCGAGTTACGTAAGTCACATTTGCAATTATATTTCAGAGATGAGTATATGCCAGCCAACTACTCTCTGGGATACAGATGGCTTGATTATTTATATGATAATCTAAAATAACAGATACTAATGACCACTGATGAACTGATACTGAAAGCTATAGAGAAGTGCTTGGAACAAGCATCTGACCCAGAGCAGAAGCGCCTCTTCCATTGGATGAAGGCTGCTATACAGTATCCTAGTATTGAGGCACTCTTCAACGAAGTGCAAGCAGCAGGGCAAGGTTGTGGCAAGTTTTCAGAAACACAGGGACAGACCTGTCCCCATGTCAAGAATGGCTGAGGTGTGATTATCTAAAACAGTAGTATAAGGCGTTATAGATATGAATCTGCATATTGAAAATATAACAAAAGCGTAACAGCCACAAGTATTCCTAATGACCCAATCCGAGCGCTGGCAGATGCAGTACGAGCAGGTGATGGTTTTCATTTCAACCAACCACCGCCGTCCATCAAAATACTATGCTGAGGAGCGATTGCTGTGGCATTGGCTTCGCAGAAACATCAAACTCATGTCGAAAGTCGATCTTCCTATTGAGAGAAAGGAGAAATTTAAGGCTTTGATGGCTCTGGATGGAAAATATCGGAGAGTGAATCAATTCAAATGAAAATGAGGCGAGATTGCTTGCGTTGATAGGTTATTCCGGCCGGGATTATTAGATGGGGTATTAGAATTCCAAATGGATTAAAAGACATTAAACAAGTATAATCACAATTATGTCACGCGCCTGTCCCTCTGGCAGGCATGTGGCACCAATAACAACAAAATAGAAATATTAACCAAATATGAACTATCGTGCAAGCGAGTGCAATGACAAGCTTGCTTGGTCATTGCCGAGTGCAGCCGATAGTGCATGATAAAATAAAGTTTTAGCATGAATATTGCAATAGTAGGAACAGGCTATGTTGGCCTGGTAACGGGAACTTGCTTTGCTGAGATGGGCGCACATGTTACTTGTGTGGATGTCGATGCACAGAAGATACAGAAACTTAAGGATGGTATTATGCCCATCTACGAGCCTGGACTCGAAGAACTCGTTAAACGTAACGTAGGTTTCGAACGCCTCAAGTTTACTACCGACCTTACTGAGGTACTCGACGATGTAGAAGTTGTTTTCTCAGCTGTTGGTACACCTCCTGATGAGGATGGTTCAGCCGATCTGAAATATGTGCTGGCTGTAGCTCGTCAGTTTGGACAGAATATCAATAAGTACACTATTTTGGTCACCAAGTCAACCGTTCCTGTTGGTACAGCCAAGAAGGTTAAGGCTGCCATTCAGGAAGAGTTGGACAAACGAGGAGTCAACATCCCCTTTGATGTGGCCAGCAACCCTGAGTTTTTGAAAGAGGGTGCAGCTATTAAGGATTTTATGAGTCCTGATCGTGTGGTAGTAGGTACTGAGAGCGAGAAGGCCAAGGAGGTGATGACTCGCCTTTACAAGCCATTCCTCATTAATAACTTCCGTGTTATCTTTATGGATATCCCATCAGCTGAGATGACCAAGTATGCAGCCAATGCCATGCTGGCTACACGTATCAGCTTTATGAACGATATTGCCAACCTTTGTGAGCGTGTTGGTGCCAATGTGGATAGTGTTCGTAAGGGTATCGGCACCGACTCTCGTATTGGTTCCAAGTTCCTTTATGCCGGTTGTGGCTATGGTGGCAGCTGTTTCCCTAAGGATGTTAAGGCTTTGGTACATACCGGTATGGACAACGGCTACCATATGGAGGTAATTGAGGCTGTAGAACGTGTAAACGAAAAGCAGAAATCGATTGTTTATGATAAGATTATCAAGGCAGTAGGCGATGTTAAGGGTAAAACAATTGCCATCCTTGGTTTAGCCTTTAAGCCTGAAACCGACGATATGCGCGAGGCTCCTGCCTTGGTGGTTATTGATAAATTACTGAAGGATGGTGCAACGGTTAGAGTATTCGACCCCATTGCGATGGAAGAGTGCAAACGTCGTATTGGCGATGTTGTTTCTTATTGTACAAATATGTACGATGCCGCCGATGGTGCCGATGTATTTGCCCTGATGACAGAATGGCGCCAGTTCCGCATGCCATCATGGAATGTCATCAAGAAGGTGATGACGGGTAACGTCATTGTTGATGGTCGTAACATCTACGACCGTCAGGAACTCGAAGAACTGGGATTTGTTTATGCTAGAATAGGAGAAAAAAGTAATAGATTTGATATAGAATGTATGCATAAATGAATGTGTTTTCTTCTTGAAAGTGGAAAGGGCTGTATGAACAGCATAAAGTGGTCATAGAATGTTTGCCTTTATTGCAGTCGATAAAACGTTTAAAGTAAAATCAGTTTTTACGTAAAAGCCTAATTCGGTATCCAAAGACATACGTTTTGAACGTATACAAAATATATTGTAAAACCAAAACAATGAAACGAATTTTAGTAACTGGTGGAGCTGGCTTTATAGGTTCCCATCTATGTGAGAGATTAGTAAAAGAAGGCAATGATGTTATTTGTCTCGACAACTTCTACACAGGTAGTAAAGAGAATGTATGGCACTTGCTTGGTGAACATAATTTTGAGATTGTGCGTCATGATGTGTGCCAGCCGTATTGGGCTGAAGTTGATGAGATTTATAATCTTGCATGTCCTGCGTCTCCCATATATTATCAGAATGACCCTATTCAAACAACCAAGACATCTGTCTTTGGTGCCTATCATATGTTAGGATTGGCTCGCAGAACAAAATGCAAGATACTTCAAACATCTACCAGCGAGGTGTATGGTGACCCAGCTGTTCACCCTCAGCCAGAATCCTATTGGGGCAATGTAAACACCATTGGCATTCGCAGTTGCTACGATGAAGGTAAACGCTGTGCTGAAACGATGTTCTTCGATTATCATCGCTTACACGGAGTACGTATTAAAGTAATTCGTATCTTCAATACCTATGGTCCACGTATGGCAGAACATGATGGGCGTGTCGTTTCTAATTTCATTATGCAGGCATTACGTGGTGAGGATATTACTATCTATGGTGATGGAACCCAGACACGTTCGTTCCAATATGTTTCCGACCTCATTGAAGGCATGGTACGCATGATGGCAAGCGGTGATGAATTCCTTGGGCCTGTCAATATCGGAAATCCTGGCGAATTCACCATGTTGGAATTGGCAGAGAAAGTCATCGCTATGACTGGTTCTAGGAGCAAGATCGTATTCCGCCCATTACCTTCAGATGACCCCAAGATGCGCAGACCTGACATTACGTTGGCAAAGGCCGAATTGGATTGGGAACCCAAGGTGAAACTTGATGAAGGCCTGGCTAAAACAATAGATTATTTTAAATCAAGACTATAAATTTCAACATGGCATTAGAATTATTCGTACCAGGTCGTTTATGCCTTTTTGGTGAACATACCGATTGGGCTGGCAAATATCGAACCATGAACGCTGACATCGTTCCTGGTGCATCGATTGTTACTGGTATTGAGCAGGGTATTTATGCAGAGGTGGAGAAATCCCCTATCTTTGAGATGCATAGCGAGGCTCCTGAGATAGAAGAAGTGTGGCAGGACTTTTCTTGTCGCATGAACGAGCAAGAATTAAAGAATGTTGCAAAGTCTGGTTCTTTCTTTAGCTATTGTGCAGGCGTCGCCAGTTATATGCTGGAGTGGTACCATGTGGGTGGTGTGAAGATTACGCTTAAACGTATGACTCTCCCCATGAAGTCGGGACTGAGTAGTTCTGCTGCCATTTGCGTATTGGTTGCGCGTGCCTTCAACCAGATATATAAGCTCAATCTCAATACCATGGGCGAGATGAATATTGCCTATGTGGGAGAGCTTAGAACGGCATCGCGTTGCGGTAGATTAGATCAGGCTTGCGCGTTTGGTGTTAAACCTAACCTGATGACTTTTGATGGTGATGAGGTCGAGGTGAAAACTCTGAATGTTAAGAAACATCTATATTGGGTATTTGCCGATCTTTGTGCAGAAAAAGATACCATTAAGATTCTCCGTGATTTGAATAAGGGTTATCCTTTTGCTTCAAATGAGATGGAGGAACGAGAGCAGAAAGCCTTAGGTGAAGATAATCAGAAGATTATAAGCCTTGCCATCGAATATATGGCAAAAGGTGATGCTGAGGCTTTAGGTAAGTTGATGACAGGTGCCCAGACCTTGTTTGATACTGCTGTTGCCCCCATGTGTCCTGATGAGTTGGCTTCACCCAAATTACATGAGGTTCTTAATGATCCTATTATTCAGCCTTTGGTTTATGGTGGTAAGGGTGTTGGTTCTCAAGGTGATGGTTCCATCCAATTCTTGGCCAAGGATAAAGAATGCCAGCAAATACTGATTGGTTACTTAAACAATCAAGGTATGAAGGCATACCCCTTGACTTTAAAGCCAGTTCACACTGTACGCAAGGCCATTATTCCTGTTGCAGGTTTCGGAACCCGCCTTTATCCTGCCACCAGAGCTATGAAGAAAGATTTCTTTCCAATACCAGATGTTGATGGTATAGTTAAGCCTGTTATACTGATTCTTCTTGAAGAATTAGTGAAGAGTGGTATTGAGGAGATTTGTTTGGTTCTTGGTTCTGAAGAAGAAAGATTGATGTATCGTGATTTCTTTGAGAATCCCTTGCCACAAGAGCATTTCTGCAAACTCAACCCCGAAATGCAGGAATATGAGAACAAGATACTTGCCATAGGAAAAAAACTACGCTATGTTTATCAGAAAGAAAAACGTGGTTTTGGTCATGCAGTTTACCAGGCAGCTGACTTTGCTAATAATGAACCTGTATTGCTGATGTTGGGAGATACCCTTTATCGTACAGATAGCAACAAACCATGTGCCCTTCAGATGATAGAAAAATACGAGCAGTATAACAAGTTGATGGTATCAATTCATCCTGTTTCATTGGCAGATGTTTCACACTATGGAATACTTTCTGGAACATGGGAAGATAAAAATGAGACGGTGTTGAACATCTCGAAGATGACAGAGAAACCCAAGGCCAGCTATGCAGAAGAGTTTCTGGGGGTTAAATGTAAGGATGGTGAACGAAAATATATGTCAGTTTTTGGTCAGTACATCTTAACACCTGAAGTTTTTGAGCAACTCCGCACTGATATTGAGAATGCATCAGACCTGAATAGTGAAATAGAACTAACAACTGCTTTGGATAAGGTACGAGAGCAATATGGCATGATAGGAATACAACTACAAGGTCGAATGTATGATATGGGCAACTTTAATGCTTTTAAAAACTGTATAAAAACTTATAGTAAGTAGTAAAATTGAGGACCCTTAAAAATAGTTAGGGTGTTCCTTAATGAAATTGGTACTGAATGTGTTTGGAGTAATTGAACACATTCTCTTTTTTTTAGTGATAAAATAATGTCTGAGAATTATAATAACAATAGACGTATAGCGAAGAATACAATCTTCTTGTATATTAGGATGGGGTTGTCTATGGCTGTATCCTTATATACTTCGAGAATCGTTTTACAAACTTTAGGCGTGGAGGATTATGGTATTTATGGGGTTGTTGGAGGCGTTGTTTCTATGTTCAGCTTCCTTAATGCTTCAATGTCAGGAGCAACGTCACGTTTTTTAACTTACGAATTAGGAAAAGGAGATAATATTAGGTTACATAAAACCTTTTGCATGGCATTTTATGAACATCTTATAATTGCTGGTGTAATTTTTTTGATTTGTGAAACTTTTGGATTATGGTTCTTAAATTCAAAACTGATTATTCCGCCAGACCGACTTTTAGCAGCCAATTGGGTGTTCCAATTATCTATTCTGTCAATGATAATAGGTGTTACCCAAGTTCCATATAATGCGAGTATTATATCACATGAACGGATGGATATTTATGCATATGTCGAAATGATTAATGTTTGTTTTAGATTATTGATAGTATATTTACTGCAGATTTTCTTGTTTGACAAACTAATTCTATATTCTATATTGGTTTTTATAGTATCATTGGGTGTTGCAATGTATTATAGGATTTATTGTTTACACCATTTTTCAGAAAGCAAGCTTTTGTTTATTTGGGACTACCCATTGTTAAAGAGAATGTTTTCATTCTCAGGATGGGATCTTTATGGAAATTTGAGTGTTACAGCCCGAACACAAGGTGTAAATATGTTACTCAATATGTTCTTTGGCCCTGTTGTTAATGCTGCTGCATCAATTTCAATGAGTGTCCAAAGTTCTGTGATGGGATTTGCAACAAATGTTTTGACCGCTGTCAAACCACAGATTATCAAATATTATGCCCAAGAGAGTTATAATGAGATGATTCATTTAATAAGAAATGCTGTACGTTTGAACTTCTTGTTGCTTATGTTTATTACTATCCCATTGATGATTGAACTTCCATTTGTTTTACATCTTTGGCTAGGAGAGGTGCCTGATTTTACCTATGAATTCTGTTCTCTTACGTTGTTGTTTAATTTCTTTGCCAATATGTCGCATGTAATAATAACAGGAATACATGCAACAGGTAAAATAAAACGCGCAAGTCTGATTAATGGTACATTATATTTATTGGTAATCCCTATTTCGTATTTCGTATTCAGATTAGGTGGGGTTCCTTGGATACCTTATTTTATTAACGTTGTTGCAGTGTTTTGTGGTATGTTATCAAATGCAATAACCCTTCATCTATATGTACGCCAATTTTCAGTTGTAACTTTTTTAATGAAGGATTTGATACCATGCATATCGGTGTTTGTTATCACATATATTATTTGTATGGTGATACATCATGCGAATAGTAATCAGATTATTCGTTTTTTAGTTACAATATTATCTTCTTCACTATTATTGTTGGTGTTAGGTTATTACTTTTTATTACCTAAGAGTTTGAGTAAACGTGTCATATATAGAATAAAAAATAGGTTTATATGGAAAAAGGTTTAGTTAGTCTTATAACTCCGTGTTATAATACGGGGAAGGTTATACATAGATTGTTAGATTCTGTTCTCAGCCAGGATTATCCTAATATTGAAATGTTTGTTGTGGATGATGGTTCTACTGATAACACAAAGGATATAGTTTTGTCATACGTTCCTCGCTTTGAAAACAAAAACTATAAATTATATTATTTCTATCAAGATAATGCAGGCCAATCTGTAGCCGTTAATAGCGTTTTAGGTAAAATTAAAGGTGAATTTTTAGCATGGCCAGATAGTGATGACTATTATAAGAATAGTAATTCTATAGCATCTTTTGTTAAATGTTTTAATTATATCGATGATAGTTATGGTTTGGTTAGGTGTTATCCTATAAAAATAGATGAAGTCAGTTTACACCCCATCGAGGAACAGAAAAACAAGTCTTATGCAGAAGAACAATTTGAGAACTGTCTCTATTCAAGTTCTGATTTCGTATGGCCACCGATTAGTTATATGGCAAGAGTTACATGTTTTAAGCAAGCAAATCCTGATATGAGAATATACTCTACATACCATACTCCACAGAATTGGCAGATGCTTTTACCTCTTTTATTCTCCTTTAAGTGCCATACATTACAAGAACCTCTTTCATGTGTTTTAGTACGCTCTGATTCTTATTCTCGTGGAACATACAAAACATATGATCAGCTTATTCAGTATTATGAGAATTTTGAAAATATCATAATAAACACTCTGGAAAGTATTTATGTAATGAAACAAGATGTACGGGAACAGTATGTAAAGACTATCCGAAAAAAATATTTAAGGGAAAAGTACTTCTTATCTATTTATTATCATCAGCCCCAAAAGGAGAAAGAATACTTGGGAATGTTAAAAAATATGGGGTACAAAAGAGGAATAAAAGAAAAAATTAATGTTTTTCTTTTACATAACCCTATAATTTCCAAAATTTTGAGAACGATTAAGAAAATAGTAAAGTGATAAATATTATTGACAAACATAACTGCTGTGGTTGCGCAGCTTGTTCAAATTCTTGTCCGAAGCATTGTATCACGATGAAGGCAGATGAGGAGGGATTCTTGTATCCTTCTGTTGAAATAGGCCTTTGTGTCGATTGTGGTCTTTGCGAGAAAGTCTGTCCGTTCAATGCAGAATTAGAATCACACCAACCTCAATCTGTCTATGCGGCTATTAACCCTAATGAGACAGAGCGCTTGCAAAGTTCATCTGGAGGTATATTCTCTATGTTGATGAGGAAAATAATTGAAGCAGGTGGTGTTGTGTATGGGGCGGCATTTGATGACAATTGGAATGTACATCATATTGCAATCGAAAGTATTGCAGATATGTCAAAACTGCAGGGTAGTAAATATGTGCAGAGTTCAATTTGTGATACATACATCCATGTAAAGCAAAACCTCCAGACAGGCAGGCAGGTTTTATTTTCAGGAACCGCATGTCAGGTTGCTGGACTTAAAAAATTTCTGCGCAAGGAATATGATAACCTGTTAACAGTCGATGTGATTTGTCATGGTACTCCTTCTCCGATGGTATGGCAAGATTACATTAAAACAATCTGGCAACCAAAGGGAGCTGATGCTGGCGAAAATACGGTTTTGTTATCTCTAAATGAAAATCCCTCGATAGAGGGTATCTCGTTTAGAGATAAAAAGTTGGGCTGGCGAAAATACGGTTTTGTGGTTCGTTATTCGGACGACCAAAGGAAGTCCGAAAAATTCGGTTTATCGTCCGTAGAAGCCAAGAGTGAGATATGGGAATCATTGCATGACAATGTATACATGCAAGGTTTCCTGAATAATCTCTATTTACGACCTTCGTGTCATCATTGTAGGGTGAAATCAGGTAGGTGTGAAAGCGATATTACGTTAGGGGATTTTTGGGGAGTATGGGATGTTTGCCCTGATCTAAATGACGATAAAGGTATTTCATTGGTGCTTGTAAACAGTTCAAAAGGGGAAGACGTCCTGGCATCTATCAATGCTTTACTTTACGATATTAATTATAAGGACGCTTTGAAATGTAATCCTTGCTTGGAACGCAGTGTTCAGGAAACAAAATATAGGAAGATGTTTTGGTCTTCGTATTCAAGCGATACAGTTACTGATAACATCCGAAATGTTGTGAAAGCTATGAGACCATCGTTCACAAGAAAGTTATACGGACTTATCATGTTTTTCGTGAGTAAGATTTATCACTCGTTTGTCCCAAAAAGAACTTAAATACAAGGTTTAGAGTTGTGTTTATGGAGTTATTCCCTGAGGTATTTTGAAATCTGTAACAAAGATAGAAAGTAAAAGATGAAAATAGGAGTATTAACCTTTTGGCATGGGAATGCTAATTATGGCATGATGCTACAATGTTGGGCTTTGCAACAAGTGCTCAAGAGTATGGGGCATGAGCCTTTCGTTATTCGCTTTTCAATAGATAAGAAAAAAGGGCTGCCAAGACGATTCCTTGAAACCTTGGGGCTGTATGGAGTGCTATTGCGTTTTATCAATCCTTACGAATATAAACAGCAGAAGAAAAAATACCTACACGACAAACTTCGTATGTTTGAAAGTTTTAGACAGAAAAATCTTGATCTTTCACCCTGTACCTACAAAACATTAAAAGCAATCAAAAGTAATCCCCCTGTGGCTGATTGTTATATTGTTGGTAGTGATCAAGTTTGGTCACAAATTCTTTCATGCGAAGACAATAAAGCCTATTTTTTAGAGTTTGGGGATATATCAACAAAACGAATATCATATGCACCCAGCTTTGGCTTTGCTAACTACCCTATAGATTATCTTTCAGAACTAAGGAACTCCCTTAAGAATCTGGATACGATATCATGCAGAGAGCAAGCAGGTGTTGATATTTGCAAAAGTGTGGGTATTGATGCTACAAAGGTTTTAGATCCTACGTTACTACTAGATAAGGGTGCATACATAAAACTCGCTAATAAAACCAAAGCATTGACTTATAACCCTTATATCTTTATATATAGTCTGAATATTAGTAATAGTGAAGATATTTGTTTCCATGATTTAAATGAGTACAGACACCATGCAAATCTTGGACTTGTCGTCACACCTGGTGATGGCTATGTCGTTGGGGATAAACTGTTCGGGGACGATGCCATCTATTCATATTCAACAATAGAGCAATGGTTGACTAATATTTTGAATGCTTCCCTCGTCGTGACACCATCTTTCCATGGAGTGGTTCTATCGATAATACTACAAAGGCCATTCGTATATGCACCATTGAGAGGTGTTCATTCTGGTAGCAATAATAGAGTTACGGAATTACTCCAAGATTTAGGATTAGAAAGCAGAATCTTAACAGGAGACAGGATATACACTTCAATAGCAAATGAATCGATTGATTGGAATTATGTTGAACATCGGTTGAATGGGCAAAAACATATTTCTTTAAATTTCTTGTCTTCTTCTTTGAAATATAATTAATCTTAGAATCTTTACAGCGCCTACCATGACTGTTATTAATGTGAACAAGACCGAAGGCCGTAATGGTTCTATAGATGCCCTGAGATTAATCTTAGCATTTATAGTCGTTACTAATCATACATGTATCTTTGGTCTGTATGCTCAAGATATTATAGATTGTGCGGTACCTGTTTTCCTGATGATTAGCGGATATTATTTCACACCGTCAACTTTAGAAGAAGAAAAAGCTCGATACGCTAAAAATATCAAGAAATTAACTCCTATCCTTATAGGTTCCATATTGTTGTACATTTTATGGGATGTGGTGAAATACTATATATTTGAAATAAATACACCGTATTCCATTTCAACTTTGTGGACGTGTGCAAACTTGTTTTGCCCTCCATTATGGTATATTCATGCATTTCTGTATCTTAACGTGATTCTTTGGGTGGTGACTACAATCTCAAGTCATTTGAACAAAGAAGTCTCTATTCGGAAGACACCAACATTTGTTTTGCTATTAATTGCATTTTTGTTATGGGTGTTTATAAAAAGTCAATATCATATTATATTTGGTTGGAATATAATATTATGTTTTGTGTTTTTTGTCATAGGAGTATTAATTCGAAGATTTTCAATAAATAATTTTGATAACAGATTAGTTATAGCAATGGGGGGGGCATTTTCCATATTCATTAGTGTCGTGTTAAGAAAGTATGGTATACAAGAGTTGTCAGGTTTAGATATCGCTTACCATTTTCCAACAGTTCTCTTATCTATATGTCTTTTGTTATTATTTGCAAAACTGCACATTTCTAGTACAAATGTTATAAGTCAAGTAGGCCGTAAATACTCTTTGCATATATATATCGTCCATTGGATGATAATTGAAATATTTAATTTGGCTAACAATTTTCAAATACCTCCATTAATAAGACCATTTGCTGTTACTCTAATATCTTTGCTACTTTCAATGTTATATGTGAAAGGAAAGCACTTTTTTATCCCAGTTCATTAATAAATTAATGATATGCGTGAATTACAATATATATATCATCTATTTAAGTATCTACCTCTTTTGTATTTTATTAAAAGGAGTCCATTATATGAACTCTTTTTGAAAGATTTAGACAGATGGGGAATAGAACTCTCTATAAAAGAGAATGGGTTTTATAGTCGGTTGGTACGTATTTTAACGCGAAGACGTGATTTTAGAAACATTTTTTATCTTCGTTGTCCCAACTATCCATGGTCACTAAGGTTTATTTGTCCCGAAGACAATAGATTGGAGCTTGCTCAACACAATAAAAACAATTATATTGAGGGAGGGGGACTGTATTTTGAACATTGTTTCGGTACTATAGTACGGGCAAAATATGTTGGGAAAGGATGTGTTCTACGCCAATGTTCTACTATAGGAACGAAATCAACATTTAGGCCGCTTGACGCACCAACGATTAAGGATTATGTGGATTTTGGAGCAAACGTAATATGTATAGGCAACATCACGATTGGTTCACATGCTATTATTGGTGCAGGATCGGTCGTAGTTAAAGACGTGCCAGATTATGCAATCGTTGTGGGAAATCCTGCAAGGATAGTCGGATATACAAATCAACAAAATTCTTGATAATAATGAAAATCGTAATTACTGTCAATTCACTGACTAAAGGCAGTGGACTTAGCAAATATGTATATAGTCTCTGTGATGTTCTGAAAAAAGATGCTAATGAACTTCATATTATCACTACCCATGCGGAACAACCTGAGTTTGAAGAAAAGCTCTTTGAACAGGACTCGAACATCAAAATACATCAACTGCATAATTGCAGTAAGTATGGAAAGTATTTTAGATTAGTTGCGCTTTTACGTCAGATTAATGCTGATTTAATTATTAATAATTATCACGCACCATCACAGTTTGTGCTTCCATTATGCAAACGTCATGCTAAAGTAGTACATATTATTCATAATGATACTGCAGATTTCTATCGTATAGCTTCTATCAATGGAAAGTATGTGGATGGATGGATAACGCCAACACCTGGTGTTAGAGATAACTTTAATAGTTATACTAAAAGTGTGTATGCTGATCGCGTAACAGCTATTGCACATGGTGTAGAATTACCTTCTAAATACAAAATAATATCAGGTAGAGGAGATAAACTTGAGATTGTGTTTACAGGCGTCTTGTATGAACACAAAGGAGTCCTTACTTTGCCAAATGTAGTTAAAAAACTTGAGGCAAGAGGTGTTGATTTCCATTTTTCTATTATAGGGAAGGGTATTCTTAGACCGGAGTTGGAATCACAGATGGCAAAAGAAATTGCAGAAGGAAAGGTTGAACTTACTGGAGTAATCTCCGCAAGCGAAGTTTATCAGCGAATGGCCAATGCCCACATTTTTCTGTATCCAACACAGATAGACTCTTTTGGCCTCGTAATTGCTGAGGCGATGATGAATGGAGCCGTTCCTGTTGTGTCGCATCTCAAGGGTATAACAGATGCGCTCGTGGATGATGACGTTAATGGTTGCCTGATTGAAAATCCAAAGGATGCAGATACATTTGCTAAACGTATAATCACACTTAATATGGACAGAACGAAGCTTTCTGAGATGAGCCAAAAAGCCGCTGAGAAGGCACAGACATCGTTTAGCCTGCAAAAGTTCCATGATAATTACGAACAATATTTCAAAGAAATACTATCAAAATAATTATGGATAAGATAAAAGTTGCATATTTAGATTATAGTCATATTTTTGCAGGTGCAGAACGTGTTCTTTGTGCTATTATAAATAGTATAGACAGAGAATACATAGAACCAATCATCATTTTCCCATACCCAGAAGAACATCATAAGGACTATTATTATAAGAACTGTAAAACAAAATACCTGTTTAAAAAGAAACAGTTTTGGATGGGGAGCGATTACTGGAAGCATCCATTACGTGGCATGGATTTTTTTAAAAGAACTATTTTTGGAATTATACTTAAAAGTGTATTGATCAAAGAGAAAGTAGATGTTTTACATGTAAATCTTCTTAGAGTTGATTCTTTGATGTGGCTTCTACCTACAAGTAAAACAAAAATAAAGATTGTAGGTCATTTTAGAAGTGATGAATGGGAGTGGATGACACCCAAAAAAGTTCAAGAATGCTGTGATATCGTTTTATGTGTTTCAGATTATTGCAGAGACCGTTTACGCAGTAAGGGATGTTTTACTGAAACAAGGACCCTTTATGATTCCTTTGATCTGAATAATTTTAAAACAGTAAAGAGTAAATTGCAAATAAGAAAAGAACTACAATTACCTGAAGACACATTTCTTATAACATCAATTGGCCAACTATCACCTCATAAGGGGCATGATAATGCCATAAGAGCATTTGCGAATATGGTTGCTATTCACCCAAACTCTTTATTATATATAGTAGGAGGAGGTGGTAATGATGAACTTAATCGATTAAAGAGTATTCAGTCAGAATATCCTATGTTAAAAGATAAGGTAAGATATACAGAAAGACAAGTTGACAACATTGTTGAAATATATAAAACATCAGACTTGGTGTTGTCTTTAACCAGATATGGTGAAGCATTTGGATTGGTACCCTATGAAGCTTCTATTATGGATGTGCCATTTATAGGTCCTGATGGTGGAGCAATTAAGGAATTCATTGAAGACAAAGTTACGGGCTTACTTGTAGATACCCTAAATGTAGATGCTATCTCTGAAAAAATGCGATGGGTATTAGATCACGATACTGAAATCAAGTTAATGGTAGAGAAAGCTCACAAGTTGGTAATGGAAAGACTACAGCCATCAGTGATGGCAGAAAATATAAAAAACGTATATGAATATATTTTGAAGAAATAATGATAAAGAACATAATTAGACGATTGCGTATAGTTCTTATACACACGCTAACTTTTTGCAAGCCCAGTCTTCAACTACCAGAGTTTGCTATCATCTTTGCCCCACATCCTGACGATGAGGTGTTTGGCTGCTGTGGATTGATGCAAAGGATGTTGGCGGAAGGTAAGCAAGTGGAGTTGATTATCATGACAGGTGGAGGTAAGAGTCACGCCAGTTGTTGCGACATCAATGAAGATGAGTTGATTCGTAATCGACGACAATTGACTCGTGATGCAGCATCTATTTATGGTCTTTCAGAGGAGCATATCCATTTCTTGGATTTCCCAGATGGAGGGGTTCAATTCGATGATGAGAATACGGATGAGTTGAAATGTGCCCTGTCATCAATCGTTGAGAAGGCTGTGGCAGACAAGGCAATCTCCGTATTCTATCCTCACTCTGCAGGCGAGGGATGGAGCGACCATTTACGAACTTCTGAGATTGCAAAGCACTTATGTGCATCTATAATACCAGATGCAAAACAATATGAGTATTGTGTATGGTTCTGGTTTTACAACTGTTGGAAGATTGACTGGAAGAATGCATTTACTCTAAAGATGACAAAGCAGGAATATAAAAACAAACTTAAAGCGATTGATGCCTACATTGAGCCAAAAGCACCATGTGGCAAGCCATGGAGTGGTGTATTGCCACCAGTGTTCCTTTGGGCAAATAAATGGAATCTTGAATTGTTTTTTAGAGTAAAGTAATAAGCACGTTTATAGTAAATATCATGTGGAATTTCAAAATATACAATGATTGGAATGAGATATGGGCTGATGAATTCCAAAATAGATGGAACAATCTGCTGAATATATCTCCAACAAGCCATGTATTCTTTCATCCTATTGTTGCAAAAGTTTGGATAGATACATATCTACCTTTGCGTTCATTGAATCCTCTTTTTGTGTGGGGCACTAATGACAGCAACGAGGTCTTTATGCCTTTAGTACTATGGCACAAGAATTGGAAGAATGCCTTTTTGAAAAGCATTGTACCTGTAGGTTATTCGGATTATGACTATCACAACCCTTTGTTCCGTAATCCGGTATCTAAAGACGAATATGATGCTTTTTGGGAAGACCTTATTTCAGAACTTAAAAAGTTTGGTGCAGACGAGATCCTTATTGATGGCATTACTGATTCTTGTGCTTTGCTATCAGAAGGTTGGTCGCAGGGTGAGATATGTCCATCGCTAAATATATCAAAGATGAAAGGAGAGCCAGACCTAATGGCTTTCTTTGGCACAAAACTCCGTGGCGATATTCGCAGGCAGATTCGCAGGTTGAATGAGGTGGCTCCGTTGGAGTTTAGACAATATGCTTCAGGCAAGGATGTTTCTTCAGAGGTTTTTGAAGCTTTCATGGATGCCCATCGAAAAAAATGGCCGAATGCCTATAAGGCTCCAGGCTTCCATCAGAACCTCATTAATAAATGCAGCCTTGAAGGGCCGATACATTTTTCCACCCTTAATGTTGGGGAAACTGTAGTTGCCTGGCATTTGGGATTTGATTTTAAGGGCGTATATTACTATTATATGCCGGCAGGAAACCCGGAATATCTTAAATCCTCACCTGTAAAGGTTCACCTTTATCATCTGATTTGTCGTGCTATTGAAAGAGGTTACGCTAAATATGATCATCTCCGTGGTGACGAAACCTACAAGAGCGGATGGGCTGATGGCAGTCAGTATGTACACACGTTGCAACAAACTGGACGTGGTTTTAGTAGCAAACTGAAAAAGAGTGTTTTGAATATTAGAAAGTTAATAAAGAGATGAGGATACTAGTCACCATTCCTTGCCTCATGACCGGGGGCACGGAGATACAGACACTCAATCTTGTGCGTGCCCTAGTGGAGGGCGGACATGAGGTTGTGACTGCTTGTTACTTCGAGCATACAGATTATATGGTTGAGCAGTACGAGAAGGCAGGCAGTAGGGTAGTGCTGTTCTCGCAAGAAGGCAAGAGAGTTGGAGGATTGGCAGGAATTCGGTTCTTGGCAAAGCATCTGTGGCGGATGAAGCGCTCCTTTAAACCAGATGCTGTGCATGTTCAGTATATGGCCCCTGGTGCTATTCCTATCATCCTGCTGTGGTTGATGGGACAGAAGAATATTCTTGCGACGGCACATACCAATGCTGATATATACTCTCCGAAACAGTTACGGTTGGTGCAGTTCATTCAGAAACACATCACAAGGGTGTTCACATGCATCACTAAGACAGCAGAAAAGGCTTTCTTTGGCTCTGCCTTCAATTATGCAGAACATAAGGGTGAGACATTGCCGTGTCATGCACATTATACCATATACAATTCTTTACCCTCGTATATTCAGATTACAGACAAGGTGCGAGAACCTAAGGATGTGATGACAATAGGCGTTGTCAGCCGCTTGGAGACCATCAAGGGTATGGATCTTGTGATTCCTGCTGTAGAGAAAGTATATCGAAAGCATAAAAATATTAAACTCTTAATTGTAGGTGACGGCACCCTTCGAGAGACAATGGAGCGTTCTCTTACCTCAAATCTCTCACCTCTTATCTCATTTGCAGGTCGTCAAGGACAAGATACGCTTCAGTCATATTATGACCAGATAGACATTTTGCTGATGCCGTCACGAAGTGAGGGCTTCGGACTTACAGCAATAGAGGGTATGGCTCGTGGGTGTGTGGTTGTTGCTTCAAATACTGGTGGCCTGCCAGAGGTTGTCATTGATGGCAAAGTAGGCCTCTTACACCAGCCAGAGTCGATTGATGATTTGGCAGATAAGATTTCTTGTTTGCTCGAAAATAGCGCGCTGTTTGAAGAGATGAAGCGAAATCTTACAGGTCATGTGAGTCAGTTTACATTTGAAAAATATTCGACATCATTTAATAAACTCTATTCATCTTTATAGATTGAATATTGGGGTGAATGCTCCATAATTTTTAACCTCTAAAATATGAGTGTAATAAATTATATTGTTGGTCTGATTGCTTTTTACTATGCTTGGAGATATGCCTTTACGAAGAAGATGGTAGTATCTAATCCGTGGGGCAAAGAGCAGAAATATGTCTGCAACCAGCAACTCAGTTTCTTGTTGTACTGTATCCTGACGGCGATGCTGTTTTTAGGTCCGCTGTCTTTGGTAAAGTATGGTGTTTGGATTATAATTATGCTTCTGATGTCATTCAAAAAAGGGTTCAAATGTCCTTGGAATGGTGTTATGGGCGCATATTCATTATTTGTGTTGTGGAACATATATACGATTTCATATTCTGCTTATCCGGAACAGGGTTGGATGATTGTGTTGAAGTTTTCATTACCATATCTTTATTTTTGGTTGGGATATAATGCCATCAAGTGTAATGACGACTTCTATGCTTTTTTGAAACGTACATGTTGGATTTGTGCTATTTATGCTTTGATTATCGGCGGCGTATCTGCTAAATTCATAGGTCCGTTATATGCCTTCCTTAATTTTACAACGGGTGGTTTGTTTATATCATACGCTTCACTGGCAGATTTTTTTGCTATATTGATGCCTGCCCCCTTTATTATGTATTTCGTAACAAAAGAGAAGAAATATTTATATATGGCGGGATGGTTATTCCTATCAACTATTCTTGAGAGTGTCCGCACAGGTATTGGAGCAAGTGTGTTAGGTATGGGTTTTTTCTATATGATATATAAAAAGGGAAGAGCTATACCATACATCTTGTTGGGTATGCTAGTATTCATTATCTCAATCTTTGCTATACCGGAAGTTAGAGAAAAGATGTTTGGCGACAATTCTTCATCTGTAACAGTTGGTACCGCTTCAATGGATGATGTTTCGATGAATGGACGTAACTATATGTGGGAGATGATTATGGAACATTGTTATAATGGTAAAGAAACTTTCGGTAGTGGCTGTGGTGCAGCTTTGGGATGGCTGAAGGATATCAACAAGGATGATGGTTTACAACTTATTCATTCTGATTGGGTGCAAATGATGTCTGAGTCAGGTAATATTGGCTTAGGATTGTTTATTTTATTTGCCATTATTATGCTATTTAAGGTGCTTAGCGTGACGTGGTTTTACCAACATAGCCGAACAGTAACATTTGCTGGTGCAATGACAGTGGCGGGTTTTGCTGCCTGTTTTTTGGTTATGGGTTTTGATAATGCCATCACGTATGCCCAACAAGTATTTGTCATACCATTCATTATGTTAGGAATATTATATAAGTCAGTTGATTTAAAGCTATGATATCAGTAGTTATACCTTTATACAATAAGGAAACAAGCATTGCCAATACATTAAATTGCGTGCTTGCACAAACTTATCAAGACTTTGAGATAGTGGTCGTAGATGATGGCAGTACAGATAATAGTGCTGCCATAGTAGATACATTCAAAGATCATCGTATCCGTCTTATCCGCCAACCTAATGGTGGCGTGAGTGTTGCTCGTAATACTGGCATTAAGGAAGCCAAAGGTGAATATGTAGCGTTCCTTGATGCAGATGATAAATGGTTGAACGGACATTTGGAGAATCTTGCACAATTAATCAAAAAGTACCCTAATAATAGAGCCTACGCAACAACTTACTATAATGAACTGAATGGTGTTAAAAAAAACATTGTACTCAATAAAATTCCATTTAAAACAGAATCGGGAATATTGAACAACTATTTTGAAATATGCAGCAACTCTCAGCCTCCAGTGTGGAGTAGTGCTGTATGTGTTGAACGGAATCTTATATTAAGTGTAGGTGGCTTTCCTGTAGGAATAAAAGCCGGGGAAGATCTTCTGACGTGGGCTCGTATTGCAGTTCGTACAGATTGGGCCTATTCAATGAAGCCTACTGCTATATATATGTTGGGAGAGGGATACGATTATAGCAAGAAACCTGCGCGCAGGCAGGATGATAGTAATCCTGTTTGTGAAGGGTTGAAAGAATTACTAATGTCTGATTATACAAGAAAAAGTGAATTATCTCATTTTATTGGTAGGTTCTACAAAATGAAAGCAAGTATAAGTCTTAGGTTTGGAGATCATGGGGATACAATATCTAATTGTTTGAAATCACTATGGTACAGGCCTTTTGCTTTTGAAACTTATCCCATACTTATAATGGGGTGCTTGCCAAATTGTATTTCAAAGAAAATATTGGAAACTCATAAATGTTAAATAATATAATATAGAATTTAAACTATGTATGCACCGATAGTGTTATTTGCATTTAATCGACTGGAGCCATTAAAAACTTGTGTTTCATCATTAAAAGATAATATTGAAGCAACGGAGACAGATTTAATAGTTTTCGTAGATGGACCAAGAAACAATATAAAAGGTGAGGCTGCTAAGGTAAATGATGTACGAGAGTTCGTGAAAAACATTACAGGGTTTCGTAATGTGGAGTTACATTTTTCCGTTGTAAACAAAAAATTAGGACCATCTATTATAGCGGGGGTTACAGATGTTATCAATAGATATGGTCGTGCAATTATAATAGAGGATGATTTGGTTGCCAGTACAAATTTGTTGGCATTTATGAATCAAGGGCTAGATACATACCAAAATAATGAGGAAGTATTTTCCATCTGTGGTTATACAAATAGAGTTAAAATACCGAAGGAATATCAATTTGATGCATATTTTTGCCCAAGGAGTAGTTCGTGGGGGTGGGCGACATGGAAAAATCGTTGGGAGAGTGTGGATTGGGAGTTGAAGGATTGGAGTCTTGTCGAAATGAATGCCAAGGCCTTCAATCGATGGGGAGGAAGCGACTGTTTCGCTATGCTCAAAGGTTGGCATGAAGGTAGAAATCAAAGTTGGGCTATCAGGTTTTGCTATAGTCAATTTGTACAGGATAAACATGCACTTTTCCCTATTGTGAGCAAGATAGATAATGAGGGATTTGATGGAAGTGGTACTAATTGTATGCTGTATAATCGATTTAAATTTGATTTTGACGAGAGTGGTTTTAGGGAATTCTGTTTTCCAGAAGTCGTTGATGTGAACAAATCTTTAAGAGATGAAGCCTTGAAGTACCATTCGTTGCGCAAAAGAGTTATTAGCAAAATAATGAATTTCCTATATTCATTGAGATAAATGTAATGACATAGATAAAGTTGTATAGAACCATTATTGTACAGGCCGTTTGCTTTTAGTTATTATCCAATTTTTAAGGTTATTCGTTTCTATTGTATTAACTGGAAAAATGCAGAACATCCATAAAAATAATAAATATGAATATATATCTAAAATTTATATTTTCCCTCCCCAAATCTATCTGTTTCAACTTTCGACATTTACCATTTAGACAGGCGGTAAAACTACCGTTTTATGTAAGATATGGTACAAAGGTGAATATTAAAGGCAAGGTGAAACTAGAAGAAACATCATCCCTTAAGATGGCAATGATAGTTATCGGCTCACACGAATCGAATGTGTCTGACCCTAATCATACTACATGTCTTTCAGTGCAGAAAGGTGGTGAACTTATTTTTCAGAAAACGGCTCACATAGGGTTGGGAACGAAGATACATGTGCATAAAGGCGCAAGGATGTATTTGGGTGATAACTTTGCAGTAAGTGCGAACTCGTCTTTTGTGTGTTACAAAAGCATGGTGATGGGGCGAGACATCCAGTTCTCTTGGGGTTGCCAGGTGATGGATAGCGATACGCACCACATCTATGATGAGAGTGGCAAAGAGATGAATCCTGATAAGGAAGTTCGCATTGGAGATAAAGTATGGATTGGAAGTCATGTGGTCATCATGAAGGGTGCTAATATACCGGATAATTGTGTAGTAGGTGCTTGTAGTTTTGTGAGCAGCGGAAACTTTGAACCAAATACTATCATTTTGGGCTCTCCTGCAAAGAGTGTCAAGAAGATAGGAGGATGGAAACTGTGATTAATCAGGTATTATATGAAAGAGAAACATAACAAACCTCGTGCCCTGTATATTGCGACTTTCCCTCCACCTGTACATGGCTCTTCTGTAGTGAGTATGCAGATTAAGAACAGTAAGGTAATCAATGAAGTTTTCGAAGGCGATTATGTCAACCTAGGGACCTCACATAAGATAGAAGAAATTGGCAAGAGCGGGCTTTTGCTAAGCGTAAAGAAAATGTTTCGCTTTATTAGTGCATTCTTCCGTACTTTCTGTTTACTTTTAGCGCACAAGTATAACCTATGCTATTGTGCTATCACAGTGAATGGAATTGGTTTCTTCAAAGATGCTCCATTCGTGTTGTTGTGTCAACTTTTTGGCTGTAAAATCGTTATACACCAGCATAATAAGGGTATGTCTCTTTTTGTTAAAAAGCCCCTCTATAAATGGTTATATAAGCATGTATATAGAGGAGTAAAAGTTATACTGCTCTCAAATTATCTTTATGAGGACATTTCAGCAATTGTTAATAAGCAGAACGTTATGATTTGTGCTAATGGCATAAAACCTTCAGAGAATAAGAACATATCGGATAATGCAGCCGACGCAAAAGATGAGGTACCACATATTCTGTTTCTGTCAAATTTGATTGAAAGTAAGGGTTGCCTTGTGCTGCTCGACGCATGTGGTATTCTGAAAAACAGAGGCCACAGATTTGTATGTGACTTCATAGGTGGGGATACAAAGGAAATCTCGAAAGAGCGCATTCAAAAGGAGATAACTAAAAGAGGACTAACAGAGAATGCAATATACCATGGTAAGAAGTATGGTAATGAAAAAGATGAGTTTTGGGCAAAAACAGATATTTTTGCTTTTCCGACTTATTACTACAATGAGTGCTTCCCTCTCGTTCTGCTGGAAGCTATGGAGAAAGGAGTGGCCTGTATCTCGACCATCGAGGGAGGTATACGTGATATCATAGATGATGGAGTAACAGGTTATATAGTAGAACGTCAGAATCCACAAGCTCTTGCTGATGCTATCGAAAGGCTCCTTATCAATCCTGCTCTCTGCCGTTCTATGGGCGCGGCTGGTCGTAAGCTGTATGAAGAACGCTTTACAGAAGAACGGTTTGAGAATACGATGCTGGAGTGTTTGAAAGAAGGGATGGAATAAGTGGAGACAGACAGGTTGGATATATGATATCTAATTGAATGTGATTATTTGAATGATCATTATCCCCAGGGGCACAAAACAGAAACAGTAGTAAGAATCCATGATAAATAGAAAAAATGAATACATATTTTAATATTAACTACGAGTTTGATAAGGCTGAAGTACATCGGCAGATAGAGGCTGCACAGAAAGGATATATCTGTGTGGCTGATGGTGTGGTGCTGAATAATGCAAATCGTGATGAGGAATACCTGAAAGTTGTGAATGGCGGGTTGTTTGCCATTTGCGATAGTAGCTGGGTGCCATTGTACTTGAAATCTATCTATGGTATTAAATATGAGCAGTATTGCGGTGCCGATATATTTAAGGATATTGTTTCGTCGCGTGAGTATCGTATGATATTTATGGGTACGAGCCAGAAAACGCTTGATGGGCTTCAGAAAGAAATAATGGCGATGAATCCTGATGTGAAGGATATGAAGTTTGTTGAACTGCCTTTCCGTGATGTTGAGGACTTTGACTATCCTGCTATTGCCAAGATGATAGAAGAGGATGGTGCAAAAATAATCTGGGTGGCACTGGGAGCCCCCAAGCAGGAGAAGTTTATGAACAAGCTGTTGCCTTATCTAAAAAGCGGCGTGATGATTGCTGTAGGAGCAGCATTTAAATTCTATAGTGGAACAGACGAAAAACGCTGCCCCAAATGGATACAAAAACACCATCTGGAATTTGTGTATCGCATCTGCCAGGATCCCAAGAAACAACTAAAGCGTTGCTTCTGGATTGTAGCAACACTGCCGAAGTTGTATTTCGAGGAAGTAAAACGCAAGAGAGCGGCTGAGCATCTATGACAGGCAATCCCTCATAAAAACGTAACGTGATAATATCGGAATAAATGTGCCACCCCTGCCAAGGGACAACAGCCCTAGAGTCTATGACCCGTCTTAGTCCTTCCTGTTTTAGTTGCAAAGTCCAGATAGAATGCCAGCGGCACTGTAGGAATGTGCCCCCAGTGTGCACGAAGTGTTTAACAACAAGACATCGGGCTTCCGTCGTTTGGTAACCTGGGTAAAGGCTCAGTCTGAGTCTGCTCCCATTGACTCCTGGCTCTTCTGTGGTGAGAATACTGGAGGCTATAGTATTGGTCTAAGCAATTACCTTTATGCCTCTGCTTACGACATGTCATCACGGAGGTGAACAAGGCCATTGCTAAATGCGACCAAAAGATAAAGGATATCATTGCTGCTGATGACGAGCTCAAGGAGGTCTTCGACATCATCACCTCCATGCCAGGCATTGGCATACAGAATGCGACATGCCTGATGATCTATACGGACAACTTTCAGAAGTCTATGCTCTCACAAGCAGCATTAGTCGCAATCAAGTTTGACGTGAATGTACACAACTACTATCAGCGTTTAAAAGAACGTGGCAAACATCCTCTGTTGATACACAACAATATCAAAAACAAGATGTTGCATGCGTTAGTTGCAATAGTTAGAGACCGGGTGAAATACAATCCTGATCATGTCTATCAGACAAACAAAGAAATTGCCTATTCTGCGAAATGTTAAATATATAGTTAAATATCAATTAATGTTTGGAATTTAGCATAGAATGCAGGTTCCTCCTGCCAGGGGACACGCATGACAGGGGACAGGTTCCTGACATCAGAACCATCGTGATCCGCTTGGGGTCTTGGGCTCGAGCCCCAAAACGTTCTGGCAAGGGGATGTTACGTGGCATCAACAGCTAAGCGCCTCGGAGAAGAC
Source organism: Prevotella sp. khp1 (assembly GCF_900102205.1). NCBI lineage: Bacteria > Pseudomonadati > Bacteroidota > Bacteroidia > Bacteroidales > Prevotellaceae > Prevotella > Prevotella sp. khp1. The sequence goes on along the minus strand of NZ_FNJZ01000001.1, from coordinate 1,305,262 downwards.
AAGTTCTTTTCCGGGGCGTTTGTCGTTTTTTGCCACATTTCTGTTATTTTTCGTGTGTTTTGTTTGGTGGTATTGGGGATTGTTAAAATATACTGACAGAATTACGACCTCAAACTATATGGTACATTTGTTCCCGATACAGGTGGCACATTTAATCCGATATTATCATTTTGGGTTCAAAAACTTGCAAGTTTCAAAGAAATATTATATATTTGCAGCGGTTTGTAAATTTATTCGATTATGGTAACAACATCATATTCTAAAGTAGAAGTATCTCCTGTAGATGCACTTTGGACATTGATACAGGGACAGACTGAGGCAGTCAGAATAGCACTCACCAAAAGACTGGTAGAGCAGGAAAAGGCTGCCTTAGCAACAAAAGCTATTGATGCAAAACAATTCACCCAGAAAATAAAGGCTTTGGAAAACGACTCTGAGGGTTTCTTTAAACTGGGTGGTTTTATGGCTGATTCCAGTAGCAGTGCCGATGAACTTTTGGAAGAGGTTCTAACCGAAAAATAGGGAATCTGATATATTCAATATCTCAGACTATAAAGAATCGGCAGTAGAATAGGTGAAAATCTATACCCCCCAACACTTTATAGACAAGAATTTGATCGAACGATAATTGTTTAATAATACAAGAATGAAGACTGTATGTATAGATATTGATGGCACAATCAGCCACTACATTGAGTGGGTTGATTCGAAGACTTTTGGCGAGGTCTTGCCTCATTGTGCAGAGACTATCCGACACTTGAAGGCAGATGGCTGGTATGTTATTATCTATACAACAAGGGCTGATAAGAATGAAATAAGCAAGTTTTTGGAAACAAATTGTATTCCATTTGATGCAATCAATGAGAATCCAAACCAGCCTGATAATGCCAAAGGAGGCAAGCCACTTGCAGATGTTTATGTTGATGATAGAGCAATACAGTTTGATGGTGACTGGGCTGGTGCCTATGAGAAGATAACGAGTTTCATCTCCTGGGAGGAAGGGCCTATCAAAACTACAGAACCACCTCTTGATTATTGTGGACAACTGATGGTAGAAGATTTCTCCCAGAGTATGGAGATGCATCGTCATTATGATTCCTTGAATTGGGAAATTACCAAGTTTGCCTTTGGAGAAATTTTGGTTGCTGTAGGTGCATGCTGGACTGTTTTTAATTGGGACATGGCAAAAGAAACTATACCTAACTTGAAATGGATCGTTATGACCATTATATGTGGTGCAAGTCTGGTATTCGGTGTTTTATCTATCTTCACGATTGTTAAGAATAGGGTATATTTTGTTCGTACATCAAGACATATTAACGAGTTGCGGCATCATGTACTTCAATTTCGTCCTTATGGTTTTAAGAATGAAACTAACTTTTGGGAGAATCCGCAGTATCCTAGAGTTAAGGACTACGATAGCACTCAGTTTCTGAGTCTTTACATGCTCATCTTTTTGAATATGGCCATAGCTGGTGCTTTCATGTTTTCAATTTTGAGATGGTGTCAGTATGATAATTTTTTATTGATTGTCATATTTTCTCTTATTTTGCTTGTAAGCTGTGTATTAATTATTTGGAATGTTGCTAAGGAAAAATTTTATCGATAAAGCGTATGAAAACAAATAAATACTTGATTCGTTTCTTCCAGGTTGGTACCGGATCGAAGGGGGGAGATGCCATTCTTATTCGTTTATTCGATGAGTATGATAATGAGCATCTTGTTTTGATAGATGGAGGCTATAAAGAAACAGGTGACAGTATAATAAAATATATCAAATCCGAATGTTCTACACTTCATATTGATGCCGTTTTTAATACGCACCCAGATAGAGATCATATCTCTGGACTTGTTAATGTCCTAGGTGATGATGATATTACAGTGGGTTTTATAGTCATGAACAGACCATGGAAGGATGCAAAGTTTACAAAAGAGATGTTCAATGATAAAAGAATTACTGAAGATAGTCTGATAAAGAGATTGAAAGATGCTTTTACTATTGCTGATGAGATTGCGTCTATAGCAAAAGAAAGGGGAATTGATATCTACTCAGGTTTTGCAGGAGATAATTGGAATAGTAATGTAATTACAGTATTAGGTCCTTCTGAACCTCTTTATAAAAAAGGACTTTTAAGTTCTGATAAGACTCCAGAGTCCTATGTTGAAGACGGTTTTGATGATTATGTCCCGACAAAATATACAGAAGAAGACTATGTGAAAGATAAACCGATAGAATGGTATGACGACGAAAAGACTGCTGCAGTCAATCAGACAAGTCTTGTGATCGCACTTACATTGGGCAATTTCAAAGTCTTGTTTACTGGAGATGCAGGTAAAGAAGCCATCAATAGTGCGCTTGACTATTACGAGAAAAATGGCGGAAAAGCTTCGGACTTTACGGTAGTTCAACTTCCGCATCATGGAAGTAGGAAGAATATTGATCCAACTATTCTTGGACGTTTTGGCACTCCAGAGTATATTATTTCATGTCCTCCAGATGGAGAGAGTGAAGGTCATCCTTCTAGGAGGCTAATAAATAAGATTCTGGAGTTAAACTCACAGGCAAAAATATATGTGACAAAGAAGGTGAATTTTATTTTTCATAAGAATGTGCCTGTTTCCAATTGTACAACTCAAAAGCCTGCGACAGCTGCCTCTAAAATTGATGGAAGGTAGCTTTAGATAGATATGAAGTCCGAGCTAGATAATAAAACACCGTAAAACACCGGGACAGGTACCTGTTTCGCAGAAAAAGGAATTGAGCTGTAGGCTGCAAAAAAAAGGTCGATATCCCCGTTTTGGGTGGGTGGATATCGATCGCTTTTTGCAAATCTTAGGTGCTACATAAATGAGATACAACGTGTATATCTACGAATACCAACTTTGAGATAATAATAAAAAAAAATAGATTTCCTTGGCAAATATAAAAAAAAAGATTATTTTTGCACCATAAAATTTTTTTTTTTGGACTTGTAATTAATCAAAGTATGTTGCAAAGCATGGATACAGATAATAAAAAAGTTAGACTTTCACAACTTTTATTGGATCCCAACAACTATCGTTTTGTGGATTCGGAGCATTATGTAAAGGTGGAGCCTGAGAATGCGGCAGATTTGCGGGTTCAGCAACGTACGCGAAACCTGTTGTTAGGCAAAGGCCAGGAAAATGTAAGGGATTTGATAACAAGTTTTAAAAATAATGGCTTTTTGGATATAGAAGCCATACAAGTAAAGGCTCTCGATAACAAATTGTATTTGGTATTGGAGGGTAATCGACGAGTAGCAACACTAAAATTTCTGCAAGAGCAATATGACAATAATATCGATACAGGCCGCATAAATGAAGAAACATTTAAAGCTATAAGTGTAAAGGTTATAAGTGGCGAAGATGATAAAGCTCATTTAATTGCTATGGGACTTCATCACATCTCTGGCAAAAAAAAATGGAATCCCTTGAATCAAGCGCAGATGGTAAATGATCTAATGGATGTTTACGGAATGACAGAGGATGAGGTATGTCAATCTCTTGGCCTTTCAAAACAGATGCTCCGTAGATACGAAAGAACTTTGGCACTCATTCAGGCATATAAGCAGAGTGATTTTGGCGATGAATTCAAGAGCTCAATGTATTCTTTCTTTGAGGAAACGGTTAAGAGTCCTAATATGAGAGAATGGTTAGATTGGGATGATTCCGAAATGGTGTGCAAAAGTTTAAAAAATCAAGAAAGATTGTTCTCGTGGCTTTCGCATCAGGAAATCTCTGTCAGTGATGAAGAAAACGAGAATGACTCACAAGCGATAGAAGAGCCTATCGTTGAGAAGAGTTCTGACATACGAGTTCTGCAGCAGTTTATTTCTGACGAAAACGCACTTATGAGGATGGAAAAGTCAAGAAGCGTTTCTGAAGGATATGCATATAGCGACTATGTTAGAAGGCAGCGAATATCAAGTGCCATCTCCGATTTGGAGAGGAGCGTGGAGGCTATCGCTGGTAGTGATGAACTTGAAAAAACGGATCATCAATCCTTAATCAGAATTTTTGAAAAATTTCAGACTATGCTAAAAAGTGACTTTTCATCATCACTTCAGAAGTCACAGGTATTGCTATGGGAAATAAAATCCCATTTTACATATATTGATATCCATCAATTCCGTGGATTTCGCGAGTTGGAGTTCAAGGGACTTTCGCGTTTTAATTTGCTTGTTGGTGCTAACAATTCAGGTAAGACATCTGCTCTTGAAGCTATTTATCTGTTTACTCAACTCAACGACATTAATCAATGCGTGGAGATGGAAAAGCTTCGCGGAAAGGTTGATGGTAGAATCTCTAAAAATTGGCTATTGTACAACTTGCCAGAAGGATATAATATGACTGGTGTGTTTAATGGTACAAAATGTTCAACGAAGACTGTTAGAAGTATAGAAGATTCGCTAGATATTGACAAGCAGGACTATCTTGGCACACTTACTAACGAATCGAGAGTGAACCTTCAGAGTGCATCTGTGTTGCAGACTACGATGAGATTGTATGCCGGACATGACAATCAGCTAAATTATTCTATGCTTATGAATCTTTGCCGAAGCCTTTTTACTTCTCCATACAGAAAGAACCGCGACATGTTGGTGAACATACATGGAAAGGTGGTAGAGATGGGTAAATTCAAAGTCCTTTTAGACTTTATTAAAGAAAATTTTGACGAAGCAATAGAATCGATAGAACTTACCAATATCGGCGGAATGATGCGATTCCTAGTAAAATCCCGTTACAATGCCACTCCTCTTGAACTAACAAAGTATGGAGAGGGGCTTCAGCGTATTTTTGAGATATCCTTATATATGCTGTATTGTGCAGACGGATGCTTGTTTATAGATGAGTTGGACAGTGCTATACATAAAAGTCTGCTTGGCAAGTTCGTGGAGTTTATTGATAAACTTTCGAGAGAGTATAATGTACAGGTATTTATATCTTCTCATAGTAAAGAGTGTGTCGATACCATGTCTAGAGTTATTCTGCCTAAGGACTTGGCCGTATTTCGAATGGAAAGTCATGAGACGAACTACGGTCTTACCTATTGCAACGGCGAGGAACTGAAAAGGTTTATTGAGAATTTTGATTTTGACATCCGATAAATGCAGATATTATGAATTTAAAGATTCTTATGGTTGAAGGACCGCATGACGGTGCATTTATTAGTAAGGTAATGCAGGTTTATGGATACAAGACTTATTCCAAGCATATAGGCGATTATCAGCCTTCAATGATAGCAAAATATTTGATAGGGCAATATAAAAACGCTCCGGTGTCAGAACTGAATTTACAAAGCGTGCGTCAGCAAATTCTATTCCCATCATATGCTTTATACTCTGGAGAAGAATTGATGCTCATCTTCCATATGTGCGGTGATGGACGAAATGATAAAAGGAAAAGGCTTGTAACAGACCTGCGTGATTATTTCCTAGCTCCAGCCCCCCGTTCTACTGGTGAAGTGTCTGCTAATGATAGCATAACTTTTATTTATGAGTTTGATGCAGATCAGGTAGGAGTAGACGAGCGATTAAAACAGGCTGGCAAGGAAATATCACAAATTGACTCTGATTTCATTGGATTTCAAGATAATGCCACTTATCTTGAATCAAATGGCATTCGGTGGGGAGCATATATTTTCGCAGATATGAATGGAAAAGGCAAGTTGGAGGATATTATTCTTCCCATGATGGAGATGGATAATCAAGATATAGCTGATTGTGCAAAAGAATATGTTGAAAAAAGAGGCTCCTTTCAGTTATTCCAGACAGTAAAGTCAACAAAAGATCCGCAGAAAGCACGAATCGGTGTTATGGGGCAATTACAGAAAGCTGGTTCTGCAACGCCTGCAATTATTGAACAATCTTCATTCTTGAATGATGCCAAAATTAAATCATCAGGAATCTGCGCGCAACTATTTAAATTTTTACAAGGATAGTTAATTTGATAAACTACATGTAGTAGTTCATGCTTTAAATGAAACCCCAGGATAGTACCTGTTTCGTAAATGAATAATGGAAAATATGAGCTGCAGGCAGAAATGCTTGTGGCTCATTTTTTATAAGTTTTCTTAAATCTCTTGATGGATGGAAATTTATTAGTATATTTGCAACCGAAATCAATAAATGGAAACTGGTTGCGAAACAATAGATGTGAGATGGAAGATATGCGAGATTGTATCCGTACGCTTGGTGTCGCCAGCCAGGAGATATCGACATCTGGGTGGATGGTGGTCGTGAGAAAGTGATTGACTCTACCAGGAAACTGGGATTGTTGAAAGGAGAGATCGCGAAATTTTCGGTTGATGGAGAATCCACGTTGGCATTTCATCATCTTCATCTACCGAAAAATGAGAATGGGGTAAATGTGGAAGTGCACTTCCGCCCATTTTCCTAAAACCCATCAAAAGCGTACGCATAGCTTAAATGTTGATGGTGTAAATAATCGATATTACAAGATTATCTAATAAACTATAGATATATTTTATCGTTGATATAATTTTTTCTGAGGAGGTATGACACAAGACGAACGCTGGATTATACGCTATAATGAGGTGATTGCTTTCATAAAAACCAATCACCGCAATCCATCCCGCCATCGCATTGAGGAGCATGATATGCTTAACTGGCTGAAGGCTAATAGGAAGCGAATGAATGCGGGGGAAATGAAGGAACCGCGACTAAGTAGGTTTAAAGAACTGCTGGCACTCATCGAAGAGCATAAACGGAAGAATCAGTACAAGTAATTTAGTAGATAAACATCGGGTTTATCAAGATAATCTACTAAAATTAAAAAAAATGTTAGGCAAAATTTGCCGGGGTAAAGAAAAAACTGTATTTTTGCAGCGCGTTTTTCAAAAAACCGTAATCATATAAATTAAGGTATGGACAAAATTGAAATAAAACAAAAAGAACTGGAGAACGACGGACAGAGCGTGTATCTGTACTATGATGCAATGGCTGGCTTGTACCTGGCTTTTGGACAGTCGGCCTACTACACCACCATGGTAACAGAGCCATACATGTCGTACTCGGAAGAACTGCTGATGCCAGTGGCACTGCTTAGAAAAGAGCATATACTGTTTTTGCGACAGAGCTTGCAAAAGGTGGAGCATACGGTGAAAACGTACTACCAGTTTAAGCTGATGGCACCAGTGGGGGATGCCGGCTATGAGAAGTGGGCGGCTAACATCTTAAGGAAACATAACAATGTGGTAAAGCGGTAATAGATTGTTGAACTAAAAACTTGAAAAACTTGTGGATAATACATACTTAGGACTCCTTGTGTTTGCTGTGGCTATGGTGACATCGGCGGCGGTGTTTCCAAAGGCACTGGTATTTTCCAGGCGACATGGCATAGTGGATAACCCGAACGCGCGAAAACTGCAGCGTACGCCTGTACCAGTGTTCGGTGGCATTGTGGTGTATATGGGTATTCTGGTGGCTGGCGCGGTGCTGAGCTGCTTTTTGTGGAGCAAGGTGATGATATCGGGCTTTATCGGTATGAGCATCATGATGGCTATCGGACTCTGGGACGATGTAAAGGATATATCGGCCGGACTGCGACTGCTGATTGAGATAGGCTTGGTGCTGGGTTTCATCGCACTGACAGGTGTATATGTGGACGATTTCCATGGCTTGTGGGGCATAGAGCGTTTGCCCGACGCAGTAGCGATACCGCTATCGGTGCTGGCTGGTGTAGGAGTGATTAACGCCGTGAACCTGATTGATGGCGTGGACGGCTACTCGAGTGGCTATGGTATGATGGCCTGCACGCTGTTTGGTATCTGCTTCTGGAAGGTGTGGAGTCCAACGATGGTATGCGTTACGCTGATTGTAATCGGCGCATTGCTGCCTTTCTTTATGCATAATGTGTTTGGCCAGAAATCGCGTATGTTTATTGGTGATAGTGGCACGCTGATGCTGGGCATGATGATGACGGTGTGCTGCTTCTATGCCTTGAGCTCGACACAGGCATGCTATATGCTTGACGATAGAAACATGAGTTTGATGGCATTTACCGTGGCAGTGATGTGTATCCCCGTGTTTGACACGTTGCGTGTGATGACACTGCGCATATTGCGTGGCAAGTCGCCATTCCGTCCTGATAAGACGCATCTGCATCATCTGTTTATCGACATGGGATTCTCGCACTTAGGTGCAGCGTTGTTTATCCTGCTGATTAATCTGATGGTAGTGGCTTGCTGGTATGCAAGCTGGAAGCTTGGTGCATCGATCGATGTGCAGTTCTACATCGTAGTAGGCTTAGGTTTTATGGTAACCTTTGGTTTCTACAAACTGATGAAAATACAGCAGAATGGTGGTCTTCTAGATGAGGAAGGTTATCCTCAAGGCACAGCCCTCTGGCACTTTATGCAGCGTGTGGGTGCGTTCTCGCATCGTGAGAAGGGCCCCATCTGGCGCCTACTCACCAAACTGGTAGATGGGCCCCTGCTTGGTGCTGGCAAAGGCCGCCCTTCTTCTGCCAATTCTGTCAGGGGACAGGACGTGGCACGCATCATCTAAATCGCAAATTGAGCCGCAAGTAGAAATGCTTGCGGCTCAATTTTTTTTATATGAAACACCGGGACAGGTACCTGTTTCGTAGAAAAAGAAATTGAGCTGCAAGCAGAAATGCCTGCGGCTCATTTTTTTTGTAAGTTTTTACATTTTGATTTGGTTGGTAAAAACTATTTTACTATATTTGCCGGCGGAAAGGGGAAATTAAAAAACTAAAAGAAACCCGAGTACTTGATATAATAAAAGTTAATTATAATGTAAAGTGCTGATTCATAATTATTTATGAATAAAGCGCGGAAAATTGTTGTGGACGTGAAACACCGGGACTGGTTCCTGTTTCGCAGACATGTTCTGTGATGCCCCAGCCCAATACGGGGATTATTCAGAGTTGGCTGAAGAACGTGAGTGCTTTTGCCAATACTTTGAGAAACGGAGGGACAGGTACCTGTTTCACGAATAATGTGTGTCATCAATAATCAATAATAAGCTATGCCAAGGCAATCCAGAAAATCATCGGGAACGGGTATATATCATGTGATGATGCGTGGTATAAATCATCAGAATATCTTTGAGGAGCAGGAGGACTATTACCAGTTTCTTAATACCTTGGACATGATGGCTCAGTCGTTCGAGCCTGATGGTACTCCTGTAGGAAGGAACTATATTCTGTATGCTTATTGTCTGATGTCTAATCATATTCATCTTCTCATTCGTGAACGCGAGAACACAATTGGAATGGCTATAAAAAGGATTGCTTCCTCATATGTGTACTATTATAATCACAAGTATTCAAGAGACGGTCATCTGTTCCGCGAGCGTTTTAAAAGTGAGCCTGTGAACGATATGGCTTATTTCGTGACACTTTTGAGGTATATACACCAAAACCCAGTGAAGGCAGGGATGGTTAGTGAGGTTAAGGATTATGAGTTCAGTAGTTGGGGTGAATACATGGATAAGAACAGTACTTTGTTCCCGTTGTGTGATACTCATACTGTTTTGAACAGAATACCATTAAATGAGTTGAGTGAGCTTGTAAATGAGCCTATTTCTGATGAAGTTGCGTGTCTTGATATAGAGGATGCCTCGAAAGGACGTCCTTCAGATGATCAGGTTATGATGCTGATAAAAGAAAAGACTGGCGCAACGAATTGCAGCGCTTTTCAACAATTGCCTGCAGATATAAAGAAGTCTGTATTAATAGAATTGAAGGGTAAAAGAGCATCATTGCGTCAGTTGGAGAGATTGACAGGAATCAGTAAAAGCATGATTTATCGCATGAGGTGAAACAGGAACCTGTCCCGGTGTTTCCGGTGTTTCAAGAATTCAGTTGTCAAGGAATCCTTGACTACTGCTGGAGACGGAAAGAATTATCGCACCCTGCCAGGGGACAGGTTCCTGACATCAGAACCATCGTGATCCGCTTGGGGTCTTGGGCTCGAGCCCCAAAACGTTCTGGCAAGGGGAAGTTACGTGGCATCAACAGCTAAGCGCCTCGGAGAAGACAAGTTCTTTTCCGGGGCGTTTGTTGTTTTTTGTCGCGTTTCTGCTATTTTTCGTATTTTTTGTTTGGTGATATTGAGATATTTCGTATATTTGCAGGCAGAATAGCAATTTGTGATGAAAAAGAAAGATACGATTAATGCAGCAGAGCCTGCAGCAGCCTTGTTAAGTGAGGATGTTAGAAAAAGCGGCTTGTTGGCTCAAGTTATGAAACTGAGTCAACCGGATAAGGCGGCTCTTGTGGAATATCTAAATAAGGATATGGAAAGGGAAACTCCTTTTGATTCTGATGAATTAGGTAGGATTAAACTCACATCAGAAATGAAAGATGCGGCATTAAGAGCGGAACGTGATTTTGAAGCAGGGAAGTGCTTCTCTGAAGCTGATTTCAAGGAAAGGTTTGCAAAATGGCTTTAGAGATAAGTTTTAGCCCTCAGTTGAGCCGCAGGCTGAAATGCTTGCGGCTCAATTTTTTTTATAAGATTTCTTAAATCTCTTGGTGGATAGAAATTAATTCGTATATTTGCAACCGAAACCAATAAATGGAAACGATATGGGAAAGTTTGAATTAATGGCGCTGTCGTATGCGCCTGAGGCCTTGGAGCCGGTGATTAGTCGCGAAACGATTGCTTTTCATCATGGGAAGCACTTGGCGGCTTATGTGAATAACCTGAATGGTTTGCTGGAAGGAAATCCGATGGCCGACCTGGCATTAGAAGAAATCGTTTGTCAGGCAACGGGTGGTATCCTTAACAATGCTGGACAGATCCTGAATCATGAGTTGTACTTCGGACAGTTTGCTGCGCCAAAGGCTGACAATCAGCCTGTCGGAAAGGTGGCAGAGGCAATTGTGCGTGACTTTGGTTCGTTTGAGGCTTTCAAGGAGGCATTCCAGAAAGCTGGGGCTACGTTGTTTGGTTCTGGATGGGTGTGGCTTTCTGCTGATAAAGACGGTAAGTTGGTTATCACGCAGGAAACGAATGCGGCCAACCCTGTGCAGAAGGGCTTGAAACCGTTGCTTACTTTCGATGTCTGGGAGCATGCCTACTATCTCGATTATCAGAACCGTCGGCCCGATCATCTCGCTGCCTTGTGGCAGATTATTGACTGGCAGGTTATTGAGAAACGATTTGGATAAACGTTTGCTATGTTCATTTCTTGCGTCCCTTTGGTAGCAAGCGGCAAAGCCGAGCGCTTCTGACAACAGAAGAAAAGGAACCAAAGAAGATTGCTACCCCAACCCCTACATAGGGGCTTTAGTTGATTACGAGGGAAGACCCTCTCCATCAAAGTTTTGGTATGGCTCTCCAGCCTTTGCCCAAAATAAGGGTTGACTTCGTCGACCCATATTTTGGGTTCGCCATATATTGCTCATGGCTGCTCTTTGAGCAGCGGCCCATAGGGCCTTTATCTAATACCATGCTAAAACACTCGGGGAGCGCCCAGCGGCAAGGGGCAGAGAGCCCCGACGAGCGGGGATTGGTGGAAAAGTGTAATGATTGAGCAAAAAAAAGTATTGCAGTTTAAGAAAGATGTCGTAACTTTGCAGCGGTAAACTTAAAATTAAATAAACGACAATCGATAATTAAAAAATGAAAAGGCTGCTTGCTTTCTTTTTCTGTGTGAGCGCAGTGGTGATGCTGCAGGCACAGATTCGTGGAAATAGTGTGGTGGTGACCGTGGAACCTGACCATGCTGACTGGCGATACAACACAGGCGAAAAGGTGAACTTTACTGTAGAGGTGCGCCAGGAGGGTACATTACTTAAAAACGTTGCTATAGATTATGCGATGGGACCTGAGATGTATCAGGACATTCGCAAAAGCGTGACCCTGAAGGATGGCACGCTGAAACTGCAAGGCACGATGGCGAAACCGGGATTCTATCGTCTGGATGTCACAGCGCATGTAAACGGCGTGGATTACCGCGGGGCCTGTGGGGCTGCCTTTAACCCCGAGAAACTGCAACCATCGACCGTGATGCCTGAGGATTTTGAGCAGTTCTGGCAAAAGAGCATTGCCGAAGCACGAAAAACCGACCTGAACCCGACCAAGCGTTTGCTGCCTGAACGTTGTACGAAGGATGTGAACGTGTACGAGGTAAGCTTTAATAACGAACGATGGGGCTCGCGTACCTATGGTATCTTATGCGTGCCTGTGCGCGAAGGGAAATATCCGGCTTTGTTGCGTGTGCCTGGTGCTGGTGTGCGTCCCTATGGTGGCGATGTATATACGGCCTCGCAGGGGGTGATAACCCTGGAGATTGGTATCCACGGCATTCCTGTGACGATGGAGCAAGGGGTGTACGACAACCTGGGCAATGGCGCCCTGCAGGGGTACTGGGAGTTTAATATGGACAACCGCGAAAAACACTACTATCACCATGTGATTATGGGTTGTATCCGTGCGATGGACTATATCGAGCAGTACACACCCTGGGATGGACAGAAGGCTGGTGTGACAGGATCGAGTCAAGGGGGATTCCTGACCCTGGTGACAGCTGGACTGGATAAGCGTATCACCTGCTATGCGCCTGTGCATGCGGCTCTTTGCGATCATACCAACTCGCTGAAAGGGGCTGCCTGTGGATGGCCTCACTACTTTTATGAAAATGTAAAAATTAAAAAATGGGAAAATGTAAAAATTGAAGAATGTAAAAATGAAAAAATTACTACTTCTCGATATTATGATGGGGTGAATTTTGCGCGGCTGATTGATGAGGGGCAGAAGGGCTGGTTCTCGTTTGGCTATAACGACGACGTGGTGCCTCCTACCAGTGCCTGGGCTACTTATAATAGTGTGAAGGGACCGAAGGAGATAAAGCCTTATCAGGCTACCTGGCACTTCTGGCATCAGGAACAATGGGACACTTGGGAGGCTTGGTTGCTGAAAGAGTTGAAACAGACGACTGCGACGCAGTTGGCCGACAGACTGACGAGTTTGCAGCAGAAAGGCTATATGGCGGGGCATCAGGACGATCCGTTCTACGGTATCGGTTGGGCCTACGAGGATGGTAAGAGCGACGTGAAACTGACCGTGGGCGACTATCCTGCTGTGATGGGCTTTGAACTGGGTGGCATAGAGATGGGGGATGAGAAGAACCTGGACAGCGTGCCCTTTACCCGCATACACGATGAACTGCTGGCCCATGTGAAGCGTGGGGGCATTGTGACCATCAGTTGGCATCCACGTAACCCGCTGACAGGTGGAACAGCCTGGGATGTGACCAACAACAAGGTGGTGAAGAGTATCCTGCCTGGTGGCGTGAAGGCGGACTTGTTTAAAGTGTGGATGGCCCGCTTGGCCGACTTCCTCGAAAGTCTGAAGGATGAAACCGGACAGCCAGTACCCATCATCTTCCGTCCCTGGCACGAGAACAACGGCTCGTGGTTCTGGTGGGGACAGAAGTTGTGCAGCGACAGCGAATTCAAGGCGCTTTGGAACCTGCTGCAGGATTATATGAACGCGCGTGGATTCAGTAACCTGTTGTGGAGCTACTCGCCCAACCTGGATGGTGGCTGGACTTTGGAACGCTTTATGCAGCGCTACCCGGGTAACGACCGCGTGACGCTGATAGGTGAGGATGCCTACCAGTGGGGCTCGGAGCAGGATTTTATCAAGGCCGTGAACAGCGACCTGACATTCCTGACACAGTTTGCCAAGAATAACGGTAAACTGTTGGCGATGACGGAGTGTGGCTATAAGAATATCCCTGACGCCACATGGTTCAGCAGAGTGCTGAAACCACAGATGGATAAATATCCCATCAGCTATTTCCTGTTGTGGCGTAACTACGAGAAGGAATGGTTCGGACCGGTGCCGGGCACACCCTGTGGGGAAAACTACCGCAAAGCGTTTAAGGAGGCCAAGAACGTGATGTTCTTAAATGATATTAAACATTAAAAATTAAGCATTAAACATTATATGAGCGAGTTTGAACAGAAGGTAGCGGCTCTGAGAAGACATCATGAGGAGCTGCTTGCGAAAAAGAACGAACCCCTGGAGTGGGGAAATGGTATTTACGAGAAGTACAAGAACCCCGTGTTAACAGCTGAACACGTGCCCTTGGAGTGGAAGTACGACTTCAGTGAGCAGGACAACCCTTACCTGATGCAGCGTATTATGTGTAATGCCACGCTGAACGCAGGTGCCATTAAATGGCAGGGGAAATACTGTCTGGTGGTGCGTGTTGAGGGGGCTGACCGCAAGAGCTACTTTGCTGTGGCAGAGAGCGAGAATGGTATCGACAACTTCCGCTTCTGGGAGGAACCCATCACCATGCCGGATGATGTGGTGCCTGCTACCAATGTTTATGATATGCGACTGACACAGCATGAGGATGGTTGGATATACGGCGTGTTCTGTGCTGAGCGTCATGACGACTCGCAGCCTGGCGACCTGAGTGCTGCTACAGCTACTGCGGGTATCGCGCGTACTAAAGACCTGAAAACCTGGTACAGACTACCTGACCTGAAATCCAAGAGTCAACAGCGAAACGTGGTGTTGCATCCAGAGTTCGTAAACGGAAAATACGCTTTCTATACCCGTCCGCAGGATGGTTTTATCGACACTGGTAGCGGTGGCGGTATCGGCTGGGCACTGGTGGATGACATCACCCACGCTGAGATCAAGGAAGAAACCATCATCTACGAGCGCAAATACCACACCATCACCGAGGTGAAGAATGGTGAGGGACCACACCCCATCAAAACGCCCAAGGGATGGTTGCACCTGGCGCATGGTGTGCGTGCCACTGCCGACGGTCTGCGCTACGTGCTGTATATGTATATGACTGCCCTCGACGACCCCACAAAGGTAATCGCACGTCCTGGTGGCTATTTCCTGGTGCCTGAGGGTAACGAGTACTATGGCGACGTGATGAACGTGGCTTTTGCGAATGGTTGGATTGCCGATGAGGATGGTAAGGTGTTTATCTACTATGCCTCGGCCGACACGCGTATGCACGTGGCTACATCTACCATCGATAAGCTCATCGATTACTGTATGAACACCCCTGAGGATGGCTATTATACCGCGGCTTCTGTTTTGACCATCAACAAGTTGATAGACAAAAACAGACGTACATTAAACATGAAACATTAAAAATTAAACATTAAACATTAAAGATTATATGGCGACGTTAAAGGAGAAAATAGGTTACGCCTTGGGCGATGCGGCTGCTGGTGGTATCACATGGAAAATCATGTCGATTGCCTTCCCGCTGTTTTTTACAAATGTGTTTGGAATGACGTTTGCTGATGCAGCGACACTGATGCTGATAGCACGTATGTTTGATGTGGTGACCGACCCGCTGATGGGATCGCTCGCCGACCGTACACAGAGCAAATGGGGCACCTATCGCCCCTGGCTGATATTTGGCGCTATTCCCTTCGGACTGGTGTTTGCCCTGCTGCTCTATACGCCTGACTTCGGACTGACGGGCAAGCGCATCTGGGCTTACAGTCTGTATCTGCTGATGATGGCGATGTACACCGCTGTGAACGTGCCTTATGGCTCGTTGCTGGGTGTGATGACCGATGATGACAACGAGAAGAACCAGTTCTCGAGTTTCCGTATGGTAGGTGCCTATGCGATGGGTTTTGTGACCCTGCTGTCGTTCCCTTACCTGCAGCGACTGGTGGGTGGTACTGAGCAGCACCAGTATGCCGTGCTGGGTGCTTTTTTTGGTGTGATTGCTGCTGCCGGTACCCTGGCTTGCGGATTCCTGACCAAGGAGCGCCTGAAGCCTGTACGTGCCGAGAAATTTGAGTTTAAGCAGTTCGGCGACTTGTTTAAGAATAAGCCTTGGATTATCCTGACGCTGATAGGTATCTGCACCAACTTTTTTAACGGCTTCCGCTACGCTGTGGCCGGCTATCTGTTGGAATACTGCTTGCATGGGGATGTAACGGTGAGCGGACTGATTATCAACTACACCGTGTTTATGACCTTTGGTGAGCTGACCTGTATGATATTCGGTGGCGTGTCGCCAAAGTTCACAGAGCTGATTGGCTCGAAGCGTAAGGCCTTTATGGCTGCTGCGCTGATATGTGTGGTATTCTCGGTGGCTTTCTTCTTTGTGCCTATGGATCCCGCTTATATCTGGGTGATGGTGGCGCTGGTGGTGCTCACCTCGGTAGGTATCGGCTTGTATTCGCCCCTGCTGTGGAGTATGTATGCGGATGTGGCTGACTATGCAACTGAAAAGAACGGTACCTCGAGCACTGGCTTGATCTTCTCGTCAGGTACGATGGCCCAGAAGTTCGGTACCGCCATCTCTGGTTCGCTGGTAGCCCTCTTCCTGGGTCTGGCTGGTGCCAGCATGATTAC
Organism: Prevotella sp. khp1; assembly: GCF_900102205.1. Classification (NCBI taxonomy): domain Bacteria; kingdom Pseudomonadati; phylum Bacteroidota; class Bacteroidia; order Bacteroidales; family Prevotellaceae; genus Prevotella; species Prevotella sp. khp1. Next base: position 1,288,890 of record NZ_FNJZ01000001.1, on the reverse strand, counting down.
CGACGACATGGGTAACACCATGGTGGACCCAGCCTCGATTACCGACTCGGTGCTCTCGATGGTATGGAGCCTGTTCTCTCTGTTCCCGGCTATTATTGCCGGCCTGATTATTGTACTGACCTGGATTTATCCGATTAAGAAATGAACGAACGTGTTGATATGATGAAGCGCGAGATGCAGGATGTGGTGGAGAATAACATCCTGCGTTTCTGGCTCGACCAAATGATGGACTATGAGCATGGTGGCTTTTACGGCAGGATGGACGGCAACGGCGAGTTGCATAAGGATGCCGAGAAAGGTGCCATCCTGAATGCCCGCATATTGTGGGCCTTCTCGGCTGCTTTCCGTGTGCTGAAGCACCCGGAGTACCTGGAGGCCGCCACCCGCGCCAAGGACTATATCATTGAGCATTTTATTGACCAGGAGTATGGTGGCGTGTACTGGAGTGTGGATTGCGAGGGAAACCCGCTGGACACCAAGAAGCAGTTTTATGCCATCGGCTTTATGATTTACGGACTGACGGAATATGCCCGTGCCACGGGCGACAGAGAGGCGCTGGACTATGCGCTGGACCTGTACGACTGTATAGAGGAGCACGCCTTTGACAGCGAGCATAACGGCTATATTGAGGCCTGCACACGCGAGTGGGGTAGGATAGAGGATATGCGCCTGTCGGATCTGGATGCCAACTATCCCAAATCGCAGAACACCCACTTGCATATTATCGAGCCTTATACTAACCTGCTGAGATGTCTGAAAGAGGCGCAGGCGAAGGAGTCGTGCGACTATGTGTCGGCCATCGGCTCTGTGCTGCCTGTGGGAATCAGTGTGCCGCCACAGACCATCAGCGAGGTGGAAGGGGCACTGAGAAACTTGGTAGATATCTTTACAGAGAAGATACTGAACAAGGATACCAACCACCTGGATCTGTTCTTTGGAATGGACTGGACGCGTGGGGCCGGCCATCTGGAGAGTTATGGTCATGATATCGAGTGCTCGTGGCTGTTGCACGAGGCGGCTCTGGTGCTGGGCGACCAGCAGGTGCTGAACAAGGTGGAACCTATTGTACAAGCGGTTGCACAGGCATCGGCGAAGGGTTTGCGACCCGATGGTTCGCTGATACACGAGGCCAATCTGGATACGGGCTATGTGGATGATGATCTGCACTGGTGGGTACAGGCCGAGAACGTGGTGGGCTGGTATAATATCTGGCAGCATTTCGGCGATGAAGAGGCTCTGAATCGTGCTGAAAAATGCTGGCATTATATCAAAAAACAGCTGATAGATTACGAACACGGTGAGTGGTACTGGAGCAGGCATGCCAACGGTTTGCTGAACACAAAAGACGACAAAGCCGGTTTCTGGAAATGTCCGTATCACAATTCGCGCATGTGTCTAGAAATCATAGAGAGATAAAAAAATCCGCCAGAGAATTTGGAACTTTGGCGGATTTTTCTTACCTTTGCAACCAATTATGAAAAGATTGATACTATTCGTTGCATTGGCGTTGTGCTATGTTGTTGACAGTCAGGCACAAACGCAGTTTAACGAGCGCCCTAAGCTCGTGGTAGGAATCGTAGTTGATCAGATGCGTTGGGATTATCTCGGCAGGTATTACAATCAGTATCAGGAGGACGGACTGAAGCGCCTCATTAACCAAGGGTACTCATGTAATAACTGCCTTATTAATTATCTGCCCACTGTAACTGCCATCGGACATACCAGTGTTTACACGGGATCAACACCTGCTTTTCATGGTATCTGCGGTAATGCTTTTTACAAGAACGGCGTGAAGATTGAAAGTTGCGAGGATCACGACGTGAAGACCGTTGGCTCGGACAAGGTGAAGGCTTCGTCGCCTGTCAACCTGTTGGCCACGACCATTGGCGACCAGTTGCGCCTGCATACCGACTTCAAGTCGAAGGTGATTGGTGTGAGCTACAAAGACCGCGCTGCCATTCTGCCTGCCGGACGAAGTGCCAATGCTGCCTATTGGATTGATACCAAGGCCGGACAGTTTATCAGCAGTACCTGGTATATGCAGGAACTGCCCAAATGGGCCAAGGAGTATAACGCCCAGCTGAAGAAAAACAAAGAGCTACAGAAGGTAGGTAAGAACGTCGGACTGTATCCATTGTGTGGTCATATCACTGCTGATATGGCCATTGCTGCTTTAAAAGGCGAACAGCTTGGTAAGGGCGAGGCTACCGACATGCTGTGTGTGAGTTTCTCGCAGACGGATGTGATCGGACATGAGTTCGGCACGCGTGGAGAGCATACCGACGAGGCTTACCTGGAGCTGGATAAGGATATCGCCAAACTGCTGAAGGCTTTCGACGAGCAGGTGGGCGAGGGTAACTACCTGGTATTCCTGACTGCCGACCACGGGGCTGCGCATAACTTTAAGTTCATGGAAGACCACCGTCTGGGCGGAGGTCCGTTTATGTTCGACGAGATGTATAGTGGAGAGGCTGCCAAGCGCTTGCAGGAGCGACTGCACCTGACTAAGAATATCATCAAAGACTGTCTGGACTACCGTCTGGTGCTGGACAAGGAGGCTATCCGTGAGCAGGGGCTCGACGAGGAGAAAGTGCGCGAGGTGATTGTTGAGGAGTTGCTGAAGACCCCACATGTTGCTTTCGCCTTTGATTTCAAGAAGGCTGCCACTGCTCCCGTGCCTGAGATGCTGAAAGAGCGTGCCCTGAAGGGGTATCATCACGACCGTTCGGGTGATATCATCTTTATGCTGGAGCCAGGCTGGTACGGATTTGGTAAGGGATCGTCGCCCATCGGCACCACTCATGGCGAGTGGAACCCCTACGATGCCCATATCCCCCTGCTGTTCTACGGTTGGCAGGTGAAGCATGGGGCCACCAGTCGCGAAGTGCATATTACCGATATAGCACCTACCGTGTGCCAGAAGCTGCACATACAGCAGCCAAACGCGTGTGTGGGTGAACCTATTACAGAGGTGATAGGCCAGTAACTACTTGAGAAAAATGATTAAAACATTAATATAAAATTATAGTTAGCTTTTTATGAACTTTACTTTGTTAATTACCGTCTTGGTGACGGCTATTACATTGGTGGTAGCGGCTTACGTGATGGCCAAGCTGTTGGGACCAAGGTCCTACGCAAAGGTCAAGGGTGAGCCGTATGAGAGTGGTATTCCTACCCGCGGCAGCTCATGGTTGCCTGTTTCGGTAGGTTTCTATCTCTTTGCCATCTTGTTCCTCATGTTCGATGTGGAAACGGTGTTTCTGTATCCATGGGCTGTGGTAGTGAAGGAGTTCGGCGCAATGGCTCTGCTTAGCATCGGCTTCTTCTTAGTAGTTCTGGTATTAGGCTTGGCTTATGCCTGGCGGAAAGGAGATCTCGAATGGAAGTAAGAAAGCCCCACATCAAGAGCATTCCTTACGAGGAGTGGAACGACAACGAGTCGTTGGAGAAGATTATCGACGAGCTGCATGAGGGTGGCGTAAACGTGGTTACAGGTTCGCTTGACCAGTTGATTAACTGGGGACGTAGTAACTCACTGTGGTCGCTCACTTTTGCTACATCATGCTGTGGTATTGAGTTTATGGCTTGTGGTTGCTCACGTTACGACTTTGCCCGATTTGGTTTCGAGGTAACACGTAACTCACCACGACAGGCCGACCTGATTATGTGTGCAGGTACCATCACCCACAAGATGGCCCCAGCCCTGAAGCGTTTGTACGACCAGATGGCTGAGCCTAAGTATGTGGTGGCTGTTGGTGGATGCGCCATCAGTGGTGGTCCTTTCAAGTCGAGCTACCATGTGGTAAAGGGTATCGAGGAGATTGTGCCCGTGGATGTGTTCATCCCTGGCTGTCCCCCACGTCCAGAGGCTATCATGTATGGTATGATGCAGCTGCAGCGTAAGGTGAAGGTAGAGAAATTCTTTGGAGGTGCTAACCACAAGCAGAACGCTGAGGAGCGCGAGCTGGGTGTATCGAACGAGGAGTTGACATTCCGTAACAACCTGGGTGATCATCGTAGAGAGCCCATCGTGGTAACAGATGTACCCGAGGATTTTTCCATTGACCATTCACCATTGACCATTGACCATTCGGAGGTCAGTGGTGCTGCAAATAATGGTCAATGTTCAATGGTCAATGTTCAATCTAACAAAGGGGAGGACAAGGCATGAAATTAGAATTTTTATCATTCGACTTTGAGAAGTTCGCCTCGGAGATGCTGAACTTGAAGAGCAAGAAAGGCTTTGACTATCTTGTAACTATCGTAGGTGAGGATTTTGGTGGAGAAGAAGGTCTGGGTTGTGTGTATATTCTGGAGAATACCAACACCCACGAGCGTTGTGCTGTGAAGCAGCTGGCACAGACTCAGAACGATACGCCTTATATCCCTACCGTTTCTGATATCTGGAGAGTGGCCGAGCTGCTGGAGCGCGAGGTTTACGATTTCTTCGGCATCGTGTTCCTGGGTCATAAGGATATGCGTCGCCTGTTCCTGCGTACCGACTTTAAGGGACACCCTTTCCGTAAGGATTGGGAGTTTAACGATAAGTACACCCTGGAGGATGATGTAGAGCCTGACTACGGTCTGGAGTACTATCTGGACAAGGAGGGTAAGCTGCAGTGCAAGCAGAACAAACTGTTTAAGGCCGACGACTATGTGATTAACATCGGTCCTCAGCACCCTGCTACCCACGGTGTGCTGCGTTTGCAGACTGTGCTGGACGGTGAGACCGTGAAGCGCATCTATCCTCACTTTGGTTATATCCATCGTGGTATCGAGAAGATGTGGGAGGGTATGACCTATCCTCAGACACTGGCTCTGACCGACCGACTGAACTACCTGGGTGCCATGCAGCATCGTCATGCACTGGTAGGTGTGATTGAGGAGGCCATGGAGGTGGAGCTGACCGACCGTATTAAGTACATCCGCACCATTATGGATGAGCTGCAGCGTTTGGACAGTCACCTGCTGTACACCTCGTGTGTGGCTCAGGACCTGGGCGCTCTGACTGCCTTCCTGTATGGTATGCGCGATCGTGAGCATGTGCTGAACTGTATGGAGGAGACCACCGGTGGACGCCTGATTCAGAACTATTATAGAATAGGTGGACTGCAGGATGATATCGATCCTAACTTTGTATCGAACGTGAAGGCACTGGTGAAGTACCTGCGCCCCATGATCAAGGAGTATATGGATGTGTTTGGTGACAACGTGATTACACACAACCGACTGGAGAAGTGCGGACCAATGAGCAAGGAAGACTGTATTTCGTATGCAGTGACTGGTCCTGCCGGACGTGCTTCGGGTTGGAAGAGTGATGTGCGTAAGAACCACCCATACGATATGTACGACAAGGTGGAGTGGGAGCAGTGCACACTGACTGGTTGCGACTCTATGGACCGCTACCTGGTACATATCAACGAGATGTACCAGAGCTTGAACATTATCGAGCAGCTCATCGACAATATCCCTGAGGGTGACTTCTACGTGAAGCAGAAGCCAATCATCAAGGTGCCCGAGGGTCAGTGGTACTACTCGGTTGAGGGTGTGGCTGGTGAGTTTGGTGTTTATCTCGACTCGCGTGGCGATAAGAGTCCATACCGCATGAAGATGCGCCCAATGGGACTCTCGCTGGTTGGTGCTTTCGACCCCATGCTGCGTGGTCAGAAGATTGCCGACCTGATTGCCACCTGTGCTGCCATTGACGTTGTAATTCCTGATATCGACAGATAGTCGAAATGTAAAAATGTAATAATGTAAAAAGTAAAGATTATGTTCGACTTTTCTATATTTACAACATGGTTCGACGCTCTCCTGCGCGAGACTCTCGGTTTAGGAGATTTCTGGTCGATATTGATTGAATGCGTGCTGGTTGGCGCTGGTATCCTGGCTGGATATGCGCTGATTGCCATGCTGATGATTATGATGGAGCGCTGGGTATGCGCTTATTTCCAGTGTCGACTGGGACCTACCCGTGTAGGTTTCCACGGTACCCTGCAGATTTTTGCCGATGTACTGAAGATGCTCGTGAAGGAGATCTTCTTCGTGGATCGTGCTGATAAGCTGCTGTATGCTGTAGCTCCACTGCTGGTAATCATTGCGTCGGTAGGAACCTTCAGCTTCCTGCCTTGGAACAATGGTGCCCAAGTGCTTGACTTTAATGTAGGTATCTTCCTGGTAACTGCTATCTCATCGATTGGTGTGGTAGGTATCTTCCTGGCTGGTTGGGGTTCGAACAACAAGTACTCGGTGGTTTCGGCCATGCGTGCTGCTGTTCAGATGATCTCGTACGAGATGTCGCTCTGCCTCTGTCTGATTACCGCTGTGATCCTGACAGGTACCATGCAGATGAGTGGTATCGTAGAGGCTCAGACAGGTGCCTTTAAGTGGCTGATCTTCCAGGGTCATATCCCTGCCATCATCGCCTTTGTGGTATTCCTGATTGCAGGTAACGCCGAGGCTAACCGTGGTCCGTTTGATATGGCTGAGGCTGAGAGTGAGTTGACTGCCGGTCATCACACAGAGTACTCGGGTATGGGCTTCGGTTTCTTCTATCTGGCTGAGTTCCTGAACCTGTTTATCATTGCTGGATTGGCTTCGGCTGTATTCCTGGGTGGTTGGGCGCCTATCAACATTGGTGTGGACGCCTTTGATACCGTGATGAACTACATCCCCGGTATCGTATGGTTCTTTGGCAAGACCCTGCTGGTGGTTTGGTTGCTGATGTGGGTGAAGTGGACTTTCCCACGTTTGCGTATCGACCAGATCCTGAAGCTGGAGTGGAAGTACTTGATGCCTCTGGGACTTATCAACCTGGTAATTATGACTGTTGTTGTGGCCCTGGGCCTATATATTAAATAAGGTATAGCAATGGAAGATAACAAAACATATTTCGGAGAAATCGGACACGGCCTGAAGACTTTGGCTACAGGTATGAAGATTACTTGGAAGGAGTATTTCAAGGATTTCTTCACCAATAAGTCGACAGAGCAGTATCCCGAAAACCGCAAGACTACACTGCACGTATCAAAGCGTCACCGTGGTCGCTTGACCTTTAAGCGCAACGAGGATGGCAGCTACAAGTGTACCGCTTGCACATTGTGCGAAAAGGCCTGTCCTAACGGAACCATCAAGATTACTGCCCACATGGCCGAGGATCCTGAGACAGGCAAGAAAAAGAAGGTGCTGGACGATTATGCGTACGACCTGGGCGACTGTATGTTCTGCCAGTTGTGTACCAACGCCTGCAACTTTGACGCCATCGAGTTTACAAACGACTTTGAGAACGCAGTGTTCGACCGCTCTCGTCTGGTACTGCACCTGAACGAGGAGGTTTACGCTGGTGGCTCTCTGCCTAACCTGATTGAGGGCGGTGCCGAATGGCAGGTCGGTAAGTTTAACACTAAAACCAAGTAACGCATTATGGGTAATACAGTTATGTTTATCATTCTCGCGGTATTCATCATTGCTTCGGCACTGATGTGTGTGACCACGACGAAGATTATGCGAGCCGCAACATTCATGTTGTTTGTGCTCTTTGGTGTAGCAGGTATCTACTTCCTGCTGGATTACACCTTCCTTGGAGCCGCTCAGATTAGCGTATATGCCGGTGGCGTTACGATGATCTATGTGTTTGCCATCCAGTTGGTAAGCAAGCGCACACTTCAGGGTTTGGAGGAGCGAGTTAAGAGTAGCAAGATGATTACTGGCGCCCTGGCCGCCCTGGCCGGACTGGTGGTAGTAGGATTGATTCTGCTTAAGACTGGTTTCTATACACAGGAGATTGCTGGCGTAGAGGTACCTATGAAGGAGATTGGTACTGCTCTCGTTGGTTCGGGTAAATATCAGTATGTACTGCCTTTCGAGTTCATCTCAGTATTCCTGCTGGCATGTATCATCGGTGGCTTGGTTGTAGCAAGAAAGGAGGATAAAGCATGATTCCAGTAGAATGTTATTTCGCACTGAGTGCCCTGTTGTTCTTTATCGGTGTATATGGTTTCACTACACGTCGCAACCTGATTGCCATGCTCATCTCGGTTGAGCTGGTGCTGAACGCCGTGGATATCAACTTTGCCGCTATCAACCGCTTGCTTTATCCAAACGGTATGGAGGGCATGTTCATGACACTCTTCGTGATTGGTGTAGCTGCTGCCGAGAGCGCAGTTGCCATCGCTATTATCATCAACGTGTATCGCAAGTTCAAGAGTGATAGTGTTGAGGCTATCCAGAATATGAAACGATAGTTTAACATTAAACATTCTTGCTTAGGCAAGCGTACTAAAGAAACGGTTAAAAGATTAAACAATAAACATTATGTTTGGATATACAATCTTTATCATGCTTCTGCCACTGCTGTCGTTCATTGTTCTTGGACTGGCTGGCATGAAGATGCAGCATAAGGTGGCCGGACTGATCGGTACCTGCTCGTTGGGAATGGTTACGATACTCTCTTATATCACCGCTTTCCAGTACTTCTTCGGACTGGATCGTGTGAATGGCGTGTATCAGACCTTTGTTCCGTATAACTTTACCTGGTTGCCCCTGGGTAACCTGCATTTCGACCTCGGTATCCTGTTGGATCCTATCAGCGTGATGATGCTGATTGTGATCTCGACTGTATCACTGATGGTCCATATCTACTCATTCGGCTATATGCATGGTGAGAAGGGATTCCAGCGTTACTACGCTTTCCTCTCGCTGTTTACGATGTCGATGCTGGGTCTGGTTCTGGCCACCAACATCTTCCAGATGTACATGTTCTGGGAGTTGGTAGGTGTTAGCTCATACCTGCTCATCGGCTTCTACTATCCTTTGAAGCCTGCCATCGCTGCCTCAAAGAAGGCGTTCATCGTGACTCGTTTTGCCGATATGTTCTTCCTGGTAGGTATCCTGACATTCGGTTACTTCGTGGATTCGTTCAGCTTTAATTTTGCTGGCGACATTGTGATGGGCCAGGGTACTACACCTTTCATCGAGGGTAACCTGGCGAAGGCTGTAGCTGCTGGTGGCTTTATCATTCCTACTGCACTGGTACTGATGTTTATCGGTGGTGCCGGTAAGAGTGCGATGTTCCCACTGCACATCTGGCTGCCAGATGCCATGGAGGGTCCTACACCTGTATCTGCCCTGATTCACGCTGCTACCATGGTTGTAGCTGGTGTGTTCCAGATTGCACGTATGTTCCCCTTGTGGATTGAGTATGCCCCACAGGCTATGAGCATTGTGGTTTGGGTGGGTGTAATCACCGCTTTCTATGCAGCTGCTGTGGCTTGTGCCCAGAGCGATATCAAGCGTGTGCTGGCCTTCTCGACCATTTCGCAGATTGCCTTTATGATGGTGGCTCTGGGTGTATCACTGCCCGGACATCATGGTGCTATCCTCGACAACCACGCTCAGCTGGGTTACATGGCTGGTATGTTCCACCTGTTTACTCACGCTATGTTCAAGGCTTGTCTGTTCCTGGGTGCAGGATGTATCATCCACGCTGTACACAGCAACGAGATGGCGCTGATGGGTGGCTTGCGCAAGTACATGCCTATCACACATATCACCTTCCTGATTTCGTGTCTGGCTATCGCTGGTATCCCCTTCTTCTCGGGCTTCAGCTCAAAGGATGAGATTATCACTGCCTGCATGGAGTACAGTCCGGTGGTAGGTTGGATTATGACAGGTATCGCTGCCATGACAGCCTTCTACATGTTCCGCCTGTACTACGGTATCTTCTGGGGTACTGAGAACAAGGAGGCTCATGCACATCATACACCACACGAGGCACCACTGACCATGACAATCCCCTTGATTGTGCTGACAGTGATTACCGTTGGTGTGGGTGTTTACACCACGATTGCAGGATTTGCAGAGTGGGGTGGTTCGTTCGGTAGCTTCGTAAGTGCTGCTGGTACTGACTACACCATCCACTTTAACATGCAGATTGCTGCTACCTCTACTGTGATTGCGATTCTGAGCATCTGCCTGGCCACCTATATCTATAAGGGTGAGCAGCAGCCTATTGCCGATCGCCTGTATGCTACCTTCCCCAAGCTGCATCGCGCAGCCTACAAGCGTTTCTATCAGGACGAGATCTGGCAGTATGTGACACATCGCATCATCTTCCGTCTGGTTTCTACACCTATTGCCTGGTTCGACCGTCACGTTGTGGATGGCACCTTTAACTTCTTGGCATGGGGTGCTAACGAGGCTGGTGAGAGTATCCGTAGCTGGCAGAGTGGCGATGTTCGCCAGTATGCCGTATGGTTCATCACGGGTAGTGTGGCCCTTACATTAATCCTTTTATGCATCTAAAGATATGAGTATATTAAGTATTTTCGTAATAATTCCTGCCCTGATGCTGGTTGGTCTCTGGTTGGCCAAGAACGTTAATCAGGTGCGTGGTGTGATGGTAACGGGAGCTTCGTGTTTGTTGGCCCTCTCAGTTTGGTTAACCATCTACTTTATTCAGGAGCGTGCAGCAGGTAATACAGCCGAGATGCTGCTTACCTATAGCACACCTTGGTTTAAGCCTTTGAATATCGCTTACAGCGTTGGTGTTGACGGTATCTCGGTGGTGATGCTGTTGCTTTCGAGCATCATCGTGTTCACCGGTACCTTTGCCTCATGGCAGTTGAAGCCACTCACTAAGGAGTACTTCCTGTGGTTCACCCTGCTTTCTACAGGTGTGTATGGCTTCTTTATCTCTACCGACTTGTTTACTATGTTTATGTTCTACGAGGTGGCTCTGATTCCAATGTACCTGCTGATTGGTGTATGGGGTTCGGGTCGCAAGGAGTACTCGGCCATGAAGCTGACCCTGATGCTGATGGGAGGCTCGGCCCTGCTGATCCTTGGATTGCTGGGTATCTACTACTTTAATGGTATCTACAGCGGCAACTACACTTTTGAGTTGACCACAATCGCAGCTAACCACTGCATTCCTGGTCACATCCAGAACATCTTCTTCCCATTCATCTTCATTGGATTCGGTGTGCTGGGTGCATTGTTCCCATTCCACACATGGAGCCCCGATGGTCATGCTTCGGCCCCTACAGCCGTATCAATGCTGCACGCTGGTGTACTGATGAAGCTGGGAGGTTACGGCTGCTTCCGTGTAGCTATGTACCTGCTCCCTGAGGCTGCTCAGGATCTCTCGTGGATCTTCCTCATCCTCACTACTATCTCGGTAGTTTACGGTGCACTCTCAGCCTGTGTACAGACCGACCTGAAGTATATCAATGCTTACTCTTCGGTTTCGCACTGTGGACTGGTACTGTTTGCTCTGCTGATGATGAGTCAGACTGCTGTGACAGGTGCTGTACTGCAGATGCTCTCACACGGACTGATGACAGCCCTGTTCTTCGCCCTCATCGGTATGATTTACGGTCGTACTCATACCCGTGACATCCGCGAGCTGGCTGGACTGATGAAGATTATGCCTTTCCTGGCTGTAGGTTATGTGATTGCCGGTTTGGCTAACCTCGGATTGCCTGGTTTCTCTGGATTCATTGCCGAGATGACCATCTTTGTAGGTTCGTTTGGTGCACACCCACTGAGTGGCGACCCCAACGCCTCGTTCCGCATGGTGGCTACCATCATCGCTTGTATGTCGATTGTTGTAACAGCTGTTTACATCCTGCGTGTGGTTGGTAAGATTCTGTATGGCGAGGTTGAGAACAAGCACTTCCTGGAGCTCACCGATGCTACATGGGATGAGCGCGTGGCTGTTATCTGCCTGATTTTCTGCGTAGCTGGTCTGGGTTCGTTCCCATTCTGGGTAAGCGATATGATTTCGCCTGCAGCAGGTACAATCCTGGAGTCAATTGGTGTAATGTAAAGAAGGAGGACTAAGATATGAATTATAGTGATTTTATGCTTATGCAGCCCGAGTTTGTATTGGTACTGGGCTTGATTATCGTATTCTTTGCCGACTTCTTCGCGCATCGTAACGCTGATAGTAAAAAATTGTTGTGGATGCTCACCAGTTTTATGCTGATGTCTACTATCTCCAGCTGCCTGATTCACAATGAACCTACCACTGCTTTCGGTGGTATCTATGTGACATCGGCTGCTATCAACGTGATGAAAGCCATCCTGGCCTTCGGTACGCTGATTGTGGTTATCATGTCGAATTCGTGGGCTGCTACACGCCAGCGTATCGCTGGTGAGTTCTATATGCTCATTCTGAGTACCCTGCTGGGTATGTTCATGATGATGTCGGCTGGCTCGTTCCTGCTGTTCTTCCTGGGCTTGGAGATGGCTTCAGTGCCCCTGGCTTGTATGGTGGCTTTCGATCGCCATCGTAAGGAGAGTGCCGAGGGTGCAGCCAAGTATATCCTGGTAGCTACTTTCTCGAGTGGTGTGATGCTGTTCGGTATCTCGTTCATCTACGCTGCTACAGGTACCCTGTACTTCGATGATGTTTGTGCTGCAGTATCTAACTCGCCCTTGTGCATCATGGGTCTGGTATTCTTCTTCAGTGGTCTGGGCTTCAAGATTTCGTTGGTACCTTTCCACTTCTGGACTGCCGATACCTATCAGGGTGCGCCTACACCTGTTACCGGTTACCTGAGCGTAATCTCTAAGGGTGCTGCCGCTATCACACTGTGCACCATCCTGATGAAGGCATTCGCGCCTATGGTTGAGTACTGGGACTACATGCTGTATATCGTGATTGTACTCTCAATCACCGTGGCTAACCTGTTTGCCATCCGTCAGAACGAGTTGAAGCGCTTCATGGCCTTCAGTTCTATCTCACAGGCCGGTTATATCATGCTGGCAGTGGTTGGCAATGGTCAGCTGGGTGTGGCTGCACTGACTTACTATGTGCTGGTTTACATCGTAGCTAACATGGCTGTATTCACTGTGATTAACGTGGTTGAGCAGAATAATAACGGTCGCACAGATATGGCTGCCTACAACGGATTCTATCAGACCAACCCCAAGCTGAGCTTCCTCATGACGCTGGCTCTGTTCTCGTTGGCTGGTATTCCTCCATTTGCTGGTATGTTCTCTAAGTTCTTTGTGTTCATGGCAGGTGTGCAGAATGGCGAGCCTATGGCCTATGGCGTGGTGTTCATCGCCTTGGTTAACACCGTAGTATCACTTTACTACTATCTGCTCATTGTGAAGGCTATGTACATCACTAAGACAGAGAATCCTCTGCCTACATTCCAGAGCGACGAGGCCACTAAGCTGGCTCTTGGCATCTGCACTGCAGGTATCGCTCTGTTCGGCGTAGCAAGCTGCGTTTACGAGTGGATTGCTGCCGCTGGTATCTAAGCATCAGTTCTTAGTTGTTAAATATGTTGGTCCCAACTGCCCTTTCGGGTGGTTGGGATTTTTTTATAGGTAGATTTAAAATATTTTAAACGATAAAAGTGGTGATTGTGTCGATTTAATGATATTGGTCAATAAATCTTTTAAAATATGTAAATTTCCGGGAAACTCGTCTTTAAGTTGCGGTTTTATGCTTACCTTTGCACGTGAAAATAGATTGGGTGTTTAGTATTAATCAAAGTATAGTAGAAAAAAAGCAAAAAAGTAGGAAGTTTATCTTCTATAAAGATCTATCAGTCCATTAATTTTTTGATATCTGAAGGGGCGTGCGCCGTGAGGCGCGCGCCCTTTTGTGCTTCTTTATTTGTTTTGGTATCAGGTGTCAAATAGATAGTAATAATCAATGTATTTGTGTCATTTTGCAAAAATAATCTCAATTTTGCTTGCATATTTGATAAAAATGTGTACCTTTGCACGCAAAATTATCATAAACGATTAAAATGGGACAAGTAATTAAACCCGTGATGTACGAACCGCTGCTGGATATGAAGCAGACGGAACAGGGTATTAAACTGATAAAAGAGTTCTTTCAGCAGAACCTGTCGACAGAACTGAGATTGAGACGTGTAACAGCACCACTGTTTGTGCTGAAAGGATTGGGTATTAACGACGACCTGAATGGTGTGGAGCGCCCTGTGAGCTTCCCCATTAAGGATCTGGGTGATGCCAAGGCCGAGGTGGTACACTCGCTGGCTAAATGGAAGCGCTTGAGCTTGGCTGAGTACAAGATTGAGCCTGGCTATGGTATCTATACCGATATGAACGCTATCCGTGCTGATGAGGAGCTGGACAACCTGCACTCGCTGTACGTGGACCAGTGGGACTGGGAGGCTGTAATCCGTAAGGAGGATCGCACGCTGGCATTCCTGAAGAATATCGTGGAGCGTATCTACGCTGCTATCCGCCGTACAGAGTATCTGACTTGTGAGACCTATCCACAGATTAAGCCATTCCTGCCTGAGAAGATACACTTTGTGCATGCAGAGGAGCTGGTGGAGATGTATCCTGGTAAGACGCCCAAGGAGCGTGAGGACGCTATCTGCGAGAAGTACGGTGCTGTATTTGTGATTGGTATCGGCGGTAAACTGAGTGATGGTAAGAAGCACGACGGACGTGCACCAGACTATGACGACTGGAGCACCATTGCTGAGGATGGACGTGCCGGACTGAATGGTGATATCCTGATCTGGTACCCTGTGCTGGGTAGAAGCTTTGAGCTGTCGAGCATGGGTATCCGTGTAGATAAGGAGAGTCTGCTGCGCCAGTTGAAGCTGGAAGGCAAGGAGGAGCGCGAGCAGCTTTACTTCCACCAGCAGCTGTTGAACGACAAGCTGCCACTGAGTATTGGTGGTGGTATCGGACAGAGTCGTCTGTGTATGGTGTTGCTGCATAAGGGCCATATTGGTGAGATTCAGGCAAGTATCTGGCCTGAGGAGATGCGCAAGCAGTGCAAGGCACTGGGCATGAACCTTATTTGATGTACATTAAACATTAAACATTAATGTTGATGAAGGGTGTTAGGTGTTGGGTGATAGCTGGCTTGATGGCGGGCATGCTGTGTGCTTGTGGCGGACAGCGGCAGCCTAGGGCTTATGGCGGTACAGAGCTGACCAGCAGCGACAGTTTGACCATACGCATGGGACAGTGGGATCTGCTGAAATATCACAGCGAGAAACTAGGTCTCGATATTAACTACCCCTCGTTCCTATACCTGCAGGATCTGCCCGAGGAGCCTAACCAAGAGGTGCTGATGGCCGACGAGATGAGTATATCGGTAATGGTTGACTCGCTCACAGGCAATCATCGACCTGCCAGTCAGCTGATGTTGGCCATGGGGGCCGACCTGGTTGAGGTAGGGGATGACTACAGCATACAGGAGGGCTCGGACGAAGAATGGGATTACTATGGTAAGGTGCTTGAAGATGGCACCATACGTCTGGTAACCGTGATGCTGAGATACAAGCCCGAACACAGCGAAGCTGTAGAGCCCATGAAGGAGTGGGTGCGCAATTTTACGCTGAAATAATTGACCTATCATATTTTTAACACGGATTAATCTGAAAATTTCGCCGAGAAATTGAGGTTAATCCGTTTTCTTTTTGTACCTTTGCACCCAAAATTTATATTTATAACGTTATAAGGATAAAAAATGGCTGAAATTAAGAAGATTAAGACCGCATTGGTGTCTGTTTTCCACAAGGACGGACTGGATGAGCTTTTGAAGAAGTTGAACGCCGAGGGCGTAAAGTTCCTGTCGACTGGTGGAACACAGCAGTTTATCGAATCACTTGGTTATGAGTGTCAGAAGGTCGAGGATGTTACCACTTACCCATCAATCCTGGGTGGACGTGTAAAGACTCTGCATCCAAAGGTGTTTGGAGGTATTCTGGGACGTCGCGACAATGAGGGCGATCAGGAGCAGATGAAGAAGTACGAGATTCCTGAGATTGACCTGGTGATTGTTGACCTCTACCCATTTGAGCAGACTGTGGCCAGCGGTGCCAGCGAGGCTGATATCATTGAGAAGATTGACATCGGTGGTATTTCACTGATCCGTGCTGGAGCCAAAAACTTTAAGGATGTGGTTATCGTGCCCAGCAAGGCTGAGTACAGCGTGTTGCTCGACATCCTGAACAAGAAGGGTGCACAGACTGATATTGAGGATCGCCGTATGTTTGCTACTCGCGCCTTTGGCGTAAGCAGCCACTACGATACTGCTATCAACGCTTGGTTTGAGAAAACAGCAAAATAATTGATAATTCTTGCTTAGGCAAGCGTACTAAAGAAACGATTAGATAATTAATAATTAATATATGGGATTTTTTAGTTTCGTACAGGAAATTGCCATGGACCTTGGCACTGCCAACACCATCATTATCAGCGATGATAAGATTGTGGTAGATGAGCCTTCGGTTGTGGCTTTGGATCGCCGTACCGACAAGATGATTGCTGTAGGTAACGAGGCGAAGATGATGTATGAGAAGACTCATGAGAATATACGTACTATCCGTCCACTGCGCGATGGTGTGATTGCCGACTTCTCGGCTTGCGAGCAGATGATGCGTGGACTGATTAAGATGGTACACACAGGTAGTCGCCTGTTCTCGCCTTCACTGCGTATGGTGATTGGCGTTCCTTCAGGTTCTACTGAGGTTGAGCTGCGTGCTGTACGCGACTCAGCTGAGCATGCTGACGGACGCGATGTTTACCTGATTTTTGAGCCTATGGCTGCTGCTATCGGTATTGGTATTGATGTAGAGGCACCAGAGGGTAACATGATTGTTGATATCGGTGGTGGTTCTACCGAGATTGCTGTGATCTCACTGGGTGGTATCGTATCTAACAACTCGATCCGTACTGCTGGTGACGACCTGACAGCTGATATCCAGGAGTATATGTACCGTCAGCACAATGTGAAGGTTTCAGAGCGTATGGCTGAGCGTATTAAGATTAACGTAGGTTCGGCTCTGACCGACCTGGGTGACGAGGCTCCTGAGGACTTTATCGTTCACGGACCAAACCGTATTACAGCCCTGCCTATGGAGGTGCCTGTATGCTATCAGGAGATTGCTCACTGTCTGGATAAGACTGTGGCCAAGATCGAGAACGCTGTACTCTCAGCACTCGAGAATACACCCCCAGAGCTGTATGCCGATATCGTGAAGAATGGTATCTATCTCTCAGGTGGTGGCGCCTTGCTGCGTGGCTTGGACCGTCGTTTGACCGACAAGATGCATATCCCATTCCACGTGCCCGAGGATCCCTTGCACAGTGTTGCTAAGGGTGCCGGCATTGCACTGAAGAATATCGATAGATTTAATTTCTTGATGCGATAATCAATAAGGTAGTTTGGGCCGATGCGCAATCTGCTGGATTTCCTATACAAGTATCATCACTGGCTAGTTTTCGTATTACTCGAAGTAGTCAGTGTTGTTCTGTTGTTTAAGTACAACAGTTATCAGAATAGTGTGTGGTTTACAAGTGCCAATGCCGTGGCAGGCAAGGTGTACGAGATGGAGAGTAAGCTGACCAGCTATATGGCCATGGCCGAGCTGAACGAACAGCTGACCCTGCGTAACATCTATCAGGAGCGACAGCTTGACCAGTTGCGACGCCTGTATGCCGAGGCCACCAAGGACACGACTGCCGCTGAGCGCGAGGAGCTGGCTTTCCTGAGTAATTACCAGCTGATACCCGCCAAGGTGGTTGAGAACTCCATACACAAGGCTGAGAACCTGATTACCATCGATAAAGGACGTAAGGATGGTGTAGAGCCCGATATGGGTGTGGCATGCGGTAATGGCGTGGTAGGTGTGGTTTACTTGGTGAGCGACCACTATTCGGTGGTTATCTCGGCCTTGAACGCTGCCTCGTCGCGTATCAGCTGTAGCATTCGTAACCGTGGCTACTTTGGCTATCTGCACTGGTATGGTGGCGACCCATCGGTGGCTTATGTGGAGGATGTGCCACGCCACGCCAAGTTTAACTTGGGTGAGTGGATGGTAACCAGCGGCTTCTCGAGTATCTTCCCATCGGGTGTGCAGGTAGGTAAGATTGAACAGGTTTATAACTCGAGCGATGGTTTGAGTTACAAGCTGAAGGTACGCCTGAGTACCGACTTTGGTAACCTGCGCGATGTGGTGGTAATCAGTGATAAGAGTATAGCCGAGCGTGCTGCACTGATGCAGGCTGCCCGCGACTCAATCAGTTTTAAACAGCGACAGTAGCACTATGAAGATTGAATTGATAAACCGACTGGTGATGTTTGTGGCCCTGTTTGTGGCTCAGGTACTCATCCTGAACCATGTACACCTGTTAGGCGTGGGCACACCGCTGCTGTATGTGTACTTTGCCATCACCTTCCGTCGTAACTTCCCCAAGTGGTTGGTACTGGTATCGTGCTTCCTGTTAGGACTGCTTATTGATGTGTTCTCGAATACGCCAGGATTGGCTGCCAGCACAATGACACTGGTGGCACTGGCACAGACATACCTGATTGAACTGGTTGCACCACGCGACTCGGCCGAAGACCTGGAGGCATCGTCCAAAGTGCTGGGGCCCACTAAGTTTGTAACGTTAAGCGCCCTGCTGACACTGCTGTACTGTCTGGTGTTCTTCGCACTCGAGGCGTTTAACTTTTTTGATGTGCTGTTATGGTTGGCCCGATCGGTCATCAGCTTTGTGCTTACGATGGTACTGATACTGGCCGTAGAAAGTGTTAGAAGCCGGTGAAGCAGAAAGACTTTGATCTGGAATACCGTAAATACGTGATTGCTGGGGTGGCCGCACTGATTGTGTTCATCTACATCATCCGTTTGTTTATGCTCCAGATTACAAGTGATGACTACAAGAAGAGTGCCGACTCGAACGCTTTCCTGAAAAAAATAGAATACCCTTCGCGAGGTGCCATCTTGGATCGCAAGGGTAAGCTGCTGGTGTATAACCAGCCATCGTACGATATCATGGTGGTGATGAACGAGATGAAGGACCGTTTGGACACCCTCGACTTCTGTACAGCCTTGGGTATTACCAAGGAGGAGTTCGACCGTCGCATGGCCACCATTAAAGACCGCAGTAAGAATCCTGGTTATTCGCGCTTTACCGAGCAGCTGTTTATGAGTCAGCTGAGCGATAAGGACTTTAGTGTGTTCCAGGAGAAGATGTACCGTTTCCCTGGTTTTTATATTCAGAAGCGCAGTGTGCGCCAATATACCTATAATATGGGTGCGCACGTGTTGGGTGATGTGGCCGAGGTGTCGCCTGGCGATATCGAGGAGGATGAGTACTACCAGCCTGGCGACTATATCGGCAAGTTGGGTATAGAGCGTTCGTACGAGAAAGAACTACGTGGACAGAAAGGTATACAGATATTGTTGCGCGATGCCCATGGACGTATCCAGGGACGTTATCAGAATGGTGCACTCGACCAGCGTGCCATCCCTGGTAAGAACCTGACGCTGGGTATTGATGCTGAGCTGCAGGCCTTAGGCGAGCGCCTGATGGAGGGTAAGATTGGTGCTATCGTGGCCATCGAACCTGCTACTGGTGAGGTGCTGTGTATGGTATCATCGCCTACGTACGACCCGCGACAGATGGTAGGACGACTGCGCAGTAAGAACCATCGTGCCCTGTCGCAGGATGTGTGGAAACCACTGTTGAACCGTGCCATCATGGGACAGTATCCACCAGGCTCAACCTTCAAGACCACCCAGGGACTGACGTTTATGACCGAGGGTATCATCAACTCGCACACCATGTACCCCTGTTCGCATGGATTTAACTTCAAAGGCCTGCACGTGGGCTGTCACGGACATGCGGCACCACTGCCTTTGGTACCTGCCCTGAGTACATCGTGTAACGGTTACTTCTGCTGGGGACTGTATCACATGATTAATACCAATGTGAGCAAATATGGCTCGGTACAGAACGCTATGAACACCTGGCGCGACTATATGGTATCGATGGGATTCGGTTATCGTCTGGGTATCGACCTGCCTGGTGAGAAACGTGGACTGATACCTAATGCCATGTTCTATGATAAGGCCTACAAGGGCTCGTGGAACGGACTCACCATCATCTCTATCGCCATTGGTCAGGGTGAGGTGAATGCCACACCGCTGCAGATTGCCAACCTGGGTGCTACCATCGCCAATCGTGGCTATTATCTGGTGCCCCATGTGGTAAAGAACGTGCAGGGACAGCCACTTGATACGCTTTACACCCGCAAGCATTATACCAAGGCCAGCAAAGAGGCCTACGACTATGTGGTGCAGGGTATGCGTTCATCAGTATTAGGCGGTACGTGTAAGGAGTTAGGCAAATACGATTTTAATGCCTGCGGTAAAACGGGTACTGCCCAGAACCGCGGACACGACCACTCGGTATTTATGGGGTTTGCACCCATGGAGAACCCGAAAATCGCTGTAGCCGTGTATGTTGAGAACGGTGGATGGGGTGCCACTTACGGTGTGCCCATCGGCGGTTTGATTATGGAGAAATATTTAAAAGGTAAACTCTCGGAGGCCAGCATTGCTAAGGCCAAGAGTATTCAGGAACGCAGAATAGCATATGGCGCAGGCGATAGGTAACAGAAAAGAAAAAGGAGTGATTCGCTCACTCGATTACTGGACGATTATCATTTACATCGCCCTGCTGACCTTTGGATGGGTGAGTGTGTGTGGTGCCAGCTACAGCTATGGCGAGACCGACCTGTTTAGTCTGGATACCCGCTCGGGTATGCAGATTGTGTGGATTGGTACCTCGATTGTGTTGGGCTTCGTCATCCTGATGCTCGACGACCGCTATCTGGATATGTTTGCCTATATTATATTCGGCATCATGCTACTACTGCTATTCGGAACCATCTTTAATCCGCATAGTATCAAGGGTTCCCGATCGTGGCTGGTGTTGGGACCCATACGACTGCAACCAGCTGAGTTTGCTAAGTTTGCTACGGCCTTGGCTTTGGCGAAACTGATGAATACCTATGGTTTTACTATAGCCAAATGGAAGGACTTTGCCCTGGTGCTGGGTGTGATCTTTGTGCCTATGCTGTTTATCGTGCTGCAGCGTGAGACAGGTTCGGCACTGGTATATCTGTCGTTCTTCCTGATGCTGTATCGCGAGGGTATGCCTGGCAGTATCCTGTTTACAGGTGTGGCCATGGTGGTGTACTTTGTGGTGGGCATACGCTATGCAGATACCATGATGGTATATACGCCAACATCGGTGGGAAAATTTGCTGTGCTGCTGATGGTGCAGCTGTTCTCAATCGGACTGGTGTATGTGTACTGCAACGATAAGCGCGACACCATACGCATGGCGCTGATAGGACTGGGCGCTACCCTGGTGGCACTCGTCTTCAGTCTGCTGATTATCCCCTTTGACCTGAATTACGTAGAGATGGCACTGTGTGCGGTGCTGATAGGTTATCTGCTATACCGATTCCTGGCTACACGCCTGCGTAACTATCTTTGGATTACAGCCTTTGCAGTAGGCTCGCTGATGTTCTATAACGTGGCTGACTATGCGCTGAACCATGTGCTGGAACCCCACCAGCGTGTGCGTATTAACGTGCTGTTGGGACTGGAGGAGGACCTGAAGGGTGCGGGATATAACGTACACCAGAGTGAGATTGCCATCGGTTCGGGTGGACTGCAAGGAAAAGGCTTTTTGAATGGTACACAAACCAAACTGAAATACGTGCCTGAACAGGATACCGACTTTATCTTCTGTACTGTAGGCGAGGAAGAGGGCTTTGTGGGCTCAGCAGGCGTACTGCTGCTGTTCCTGGCGCTGATATGGCGCCTAATACACCTGGCCGAACGTCAGGTACACAGGTTCGGACGTGTGTATGGCTATTGTGTGGTGAGTATCTTCCTGTTCCATGTGTTTATCAATGTGGGCATGGTATTAGGACTTACGCCGGTTATCGGTATCCCATTGCCATTCTTCAGCTATGGTGGCTCGTCGCTGTGGGGCTTCACCCTGCTGCTGTTTATCTTCCTACGTATTGACGCAGGAAGAAATCTACTGAGAAATTAAGATTCCTACATCGCTGATGCCTTTCATGTTCTCTTGTTTCATGTAATGCATCACGTACATGTGCAGCGAGTCGCCCTCGTTAAGCTGCAGACTATCGACATCAAACGTATATTGATAACAGCTGATGCCGCTGCCCATCACGTGGCCATTCTGTTCTACCAGCTTACAATCGATACGCTTACGCAGCTTGCGACCTACAGGGTAGATATCCTGCTCAACAATCACGCTGATGCCTAAGAAGGGCAGTTGGTTGTTGGTGCGCAGCATGAGCTGCTGGTGATAGGTGCCAGTCTGTTTGATAGGAGGTACGTAGAAGTGCATGGTATCAGTGCGCTCCCATCCCTCGTTATCCACATGCTCGTAGTGATTGTACACCACCGAACGATCGCAGGCTGCCATCATGAGGAAGCCTGCCATCGCCAGTATCAGTGTGATTGCCTTATTTTGCATCCTTGGCCTCCTTTTTATCGTTAGGCTGTCGGTTGTTGTTGGGCTTGTTCTTCTTCTTTTTCTTCTTCTTGGCCTTGTCGAAACGACTGATATCACCACCTGCCAGGTCGATATGTGGCTTAGGCTCTGCCTTCTTACCCTCGTCGTGGGTGAGCGATACGGGCTTCTCGCCACGCTTGTTCATCTCGATGATGGTCTTGGCACGCTCGGCGGTAATGGTTTCGCAGTTGGCAGCGATGTTCTTATCGGTGCTGTAGGTGCAAAGACCGGCCAGGATATCGTTCTTAAACAAGTGGTAGTCGCCATCCTGGGTCTGCAGGATGATATCCTTGCCAGGCAGATGCTTGCCTGCCTCTACGTAATCATCCACCTCGTAGTTCAGACAGCACTTCAGCTTGGCACACATACCTGCCAGCTTCTGTGGGTTGAGCGAGATGTCCTGGAAACGGGCGGCATTGGTGCTCACACTCGAGAAGTTCTTCATCCAGGTGGCACAGCAGAGCTCACGTCCGCAAGGGCCTGTTCCGCCAATACGTCCAGCCTCCTGGCGCGCACCAATCTGCTTCATCTCGATACGTACGTGGAAGGCTACTGCCAGGTCCTTAATGAGCTGACGGAAATCCACACGCTCATCAGCGATATAGTAGAAGATGGCCTTGTTGCCATCACCCTGGTACTCCACGTCGCCAATCTTCATGTCGAGACCCAAGCCCTTGGCTATCTTACGACTCTCGATCATGGTAGAGTACTCGCGAGCCTGCGCCTCACGCCATTTCTGGATGTCGTTCTCGCGGGCTATGCGATAGATACGTTTGATATCATCGGGCGACTTGATGTTCACCTTCTTGAGCTGCAGTTTTACCAGGCGGCCTGTGAGGGTAACCACACCAATGTCGTGACCAGGACTGGCCTCTACGGCTACGATGTCGCCTTTCTTCAGGTCCAGATTATTTACGTTGTGGTAGTAGCCTTTGCGGGTGTGCTTGAACTGTACCTCTACCAAATCAGTGGTGTAGGGGTTACCAGGCACATCGGCCAACCAGTCGTAAGTGTTAAGCTGCTTGTCCTGGCGTCCCACTGCCTGGTGGCACAAACCGCGGTCGCAACCTACGTGTACGATATGTTCTTTAGATTTTTCCATATATAATCACTATTCACTGTTCACTATTACTTCTGCAAAAGCAGTACTATCATTTGTAGGGCCAAGTCGAAGAATACAATCTTTCCGTTGGCGTTCTGTCCGATATCGCGAATGGCCAGGTTAGCCATATCGGTGATGGGCAGGATATTCTTCTCGTTCACAAAGCGGGCAAAGTTCTTGGCAAAGTCCTCTTCGCGCTGTGTCATATATACCAGTTCCTCGTTCTGGAAGTTGTACATGAAGTTCTCGCGGGTCATACGCAGGAAATACGTCAGCCAGCGCTTCTGCTTCTCACGACCCATGCCAGCCAGCTGCTCGCTCCACTTGCGCAGGTCTTTTATCTTACGCTGGTAGGCCAGGCGCATCAGCATCACGTACATGTCGAGAAACAGTTCGTTCTCGGAACCTACCTGCAACTCGTCGAGGGCCTTTATCCAACTGCCATTGGCCAGTCGGGCTATGCGGTGGGCATCGTCGGCACTGATGCCACGCTTTTCAATGAGTGCCTGCTCGATGGCCTCGTTGGATATTTTCTTTACATCGATGCGCTGCACACGACTGCGGATGGTTTCCAACAGCTTGTCGGGTTCCTCGCATACCATGATGAATACCGTTTGCTGTGGGGGCTCCTCAATCAGCTTGAGCAGCTTGTTGGCGCACTCTATGTTCATGCGCTCCGGAAGCCAGATAACACTGACTTTATAGCCACCCTGACTGGATTTCAGGCTGAGCTTGCGTACCAGGTCGTCGCTCTCGCCTGCAGTAATGATGGCCTGCTGGTTCTCGGCGCCCATGGCTGTCATCCACTCTTCCATCGTAAAGTACAGGCCTCGCATCACCAGCTCGTGCCAGTCCTTGGCAAAATCATCGCTCACAGGTTTATGCTCGGCGCCCATCGATGGCAGTTTGATGGTGGGGTAGGTGAAGTGCAGGTCGGGATGCTCCAGTTTGGCCAGCATGGCTTTGGCAGATGGTGTGCCATTATCCAACAGATAGCAGGCAAAAGCCACGGCTAATGGCAACTTGCCACAGCCCTGCGGACCGCACAGCATCAGTGCGTGGGGCAATCGCTCCTCGCGTACCAGCTGTAGCAATCGCTCCTCGGCCTCTTTCTGTCCTATAACCTCGTCGAAACTCATCTGTCTTTAACCTCTAACCACTAATCTCTTCACAATCTCTGCCACACTATCTACAGCTGAGACGGTGTAGAAGTGGATGTTGTGTACCCCATGCGCATACAGATCCTTGCACTGCTGGGTGGTCCACTCTATACCTAACTGCTTGGCATCCTCATCGGTCTTACATTTCACTACCTCCTTGGCCAGTGGCTCAGGGATATCGCAGTGGAATGTCTTGGGCACTACTGTTAGCTGACTCAGCTTGGCCATGGGTTTGATGCCGGGGATGATGGGGATGGTGATGCCCATCTGGCGTGCCTTCTCAACAAAAGCATAGTACTTTTCGTTGTCGAAGAACAGCTGTGTAACGGCATACTGGGCGCCCAGGTCCTGCTTCTGCTTCAGGTATTGCATGTCCATCTCAAGGTTGGGTGCCTCCTCGTGCTTCTCGGGGTAGCAAGCCACACCATAGTCGAACGGACGACCAGGATTCTTGATGGGGGTGCCATCAGCAAAAAAGCCCTCGTTAAAGCGTTTTACCTGAGCCATCAAGTCGGTGGTGTGCGCATGACCGCCAGGGGTAGGCTGGAAACGGCTGTCCTCCTTGGCCTTATCGCCACGTAACAGCAACAAATCGTTGATGCCTAAGAATTGCAGGTCGAGCAGCTCGTACTCGATATCCTCGATGGTGGCACCACTACAGATAACGTGGGGCTGAACGGGAATCTGATAACGCTGCTGGATGGCTGCGGCTATGGCGATGGTTCCTGGGCGGCGACGAATGCGACGACGCTCAAACTGCCCATTCTCAAGTTCGTGATACACAAACTCCGAGTGATGGGTGGTAATGTTGATGTAGGCTGGGTCGAATTCTCTTAGTTTGTCGATATCGGCAAACAGTTTGGCTGTGCCAGTACCCTTCAGCGGTGGCAGCACTTCGAATGAGAATCGCTTTGCCTCCTTATCTTGATGTATAAACTCAGTAACACTCATATTGGCTGCAAAGATACTAAAAATTTCTTTATTACAAAAATTTTTTGTAATTTTGCACCATGAAACTGAAGCAATTTGTTAAAGACTGGACTCTTCCTGTGGCTATAGCTGTTGGTACTGTGGTGTATCTGCTGTTTTATCTGTTGCCATTTCTGGATGGCGCAGGCGATACGTTAGGCGAAGTGGTGGATGCTATTTTCCCGTTTATGGTGTTCTCTACGCTGTTCTCGACCTACTGTCGTATCGACTTCCATCAGATGCGTCCTCACCGCTGGCACATAGGTGTGCTGGTGGCACAGGTGGCTTTGGTGGCATTGAACGTGTGGATTATCTTCCAAGTGGATGCCGACCCTGAACAGAAATTGCTTTGGGAGAGTGTGCTTACTTGTATCATCGGTCCTGCTGCTACGGCAGCTCCGGTGGTTACTGCCAAGATTGGCGGTAACATCAATACCATGACGGCCTATGTGGTGATGTCGGCCTTTGCCTCGGCCCTTATGATTCCAGCCGTGTTCCCGTTGTTGGAGCGTGGCGTAAGCACTGGTTTCTGGGCGGTATTCTTTATCATCCTGCAAAAACTGGCTATGGTACTGGTAGCTCCGCTGGTGCTGGGATGGTTGGTGCAGCACTATGCCAAGCGCCTCTGCGCGTGGATAGTGTCGATACCCGACCTCTCGTTCTACCTCTGGGCAGCGCAGTTGGCAGTAACGTCGGGTGTTACCGTGCGTAACATCGTGCATAGCGACGCTGGACTGCGTACGCTGCTGATGATAGCCGTGATGTCGCTGATTCTTTGCTTTGTGCTTTTCCTGATGGGCCGTTGGATTGGTCGCCAGTTAGGCGATGAGATCGATGGCGGTCAGGCTTCGTTCCAAAAAAATACTGCCCTGAGCATCTGGGTAGCCTATACCTACCTTAACCCAGTGGCATCGGTAGGTGCAGGCTGTTACGTGCTGTGGCAGAATATTGTTAACTCGTTGGAGCTATACGAATACCGTAAAAAGCATTAAGCCTTTTTGCTGTAACGCTTACGCTTTTTAGGACCAAGGTGCTTGACGCGGAATTCGCGTGGGGTGGTGTTTAAGAATCGGTAGAACGAGGCGTAGAATGCCTGACGGGTACCGAAGCCTACCATCTCGCCAATCTCGCTGATAGATTTGTCGCGATATTCCTCCTCGGCTAATAGTGTCTTAGCCTCGTCGATACGATGCTTGTTCATCAATCCATTAAAGTTGGTGTGGAAGCGCTCTGTCATCACTGCCGAGATATAACGACAGTTGGTGCCAAGGTCGGCAGCCAGTTTGCTGGCAGTGTAATCCTTATCACGATATTTCTTGTCATCTACTATTATCTCCATTATCCTGTCGTGGAGCTCATCCTTACGTTCGTCGCCTAATATATTTCGGTAATCGGCTGTACACTTCTTTAGTTCAGTAATTTGATATTTTCCTGTTGCCATCTTTAAACAATCTTTTTACATTTTTCCTGAAAGTGCTGCCCGAAAAGGGCAAAACGGATGCGAAGGTACAAAAAATCGGCGACATAGCGCACCACTGCACGCTATGTTAACGCTATTTTAACACATAAATAATTGTGCGAAAAGTTTGGCCTTTCCACAAAATTATACTATCTTTGTCGCCAGAATGTGATTAAACGTAGAACTATGAATACAATGAACGATACAATTAAGTATATCGGTGTGGATGATCTCGACATCGATTTGTTTGAGAGTCAGTATGTGGTGCCCGAGGGCATGAGTTATAACTCGTATCTCATCGATGATGAGAAGATAGCTGTGCTGGATACTGCCGATCGTCGTAAGGGCGAGGAGTGGAAAGCCAATCTGACTGCAGCTTTGAATGGTCGCCAGCCTGATTATCTGGTGGTTCACCACATGGAGCCTGATCACTCGGCACTTATCGCTTGGATGCTGGAAACGTATCCCGGTGTGCAGCTGGTGTGCAGTGCGCAGGCTGTAAAAATGCTGTCGAACTTCTTCGAGGGCGTAGATTTTACAGGTCGTGTGGTTACTGTTAAGGAGGGCGATACACTCGCGTTGGGTAAGCACACGTTGCAGTTTATTGGTGCTGCCATGATTCACTGGCCCGAGGTAATCATGAGTTACGACACCACCGACAAGGTGCTGTTCAGTGCCGATGGCTTTGGTAAATTTGGTGCATTGGTGAACGATGATCCCAACGACTGGGCCTGCGAGGCGCGTCGCTATTATTTTAATATATGTGGTAAGTATGGCTCGCAGGTGCAGAGTGTGCTGAAGAAGGCGGCAGCCCTAGATATCCAGACAATCTGTCCGCTGCATGGTCCTGTGCTCAAGGGTGAGGCTCTGGCTGAGGCTGTGCGCCTATATGATATCTGGAGCAAGTACGAACCAGAGAGCGAGGGCATACTGATTGCCTACGCCAGTATTCATGGTGGTACTGCCGCTGCTGCAGAGCGATTAGGTGAGATACTGCGCGAAAAGGGTGCGCCAAAGGTAGTTGTAAGCGATCTGAGTCGCTCGGATATGGCCGAGGTTATCGAGGATGCCTTCCGCTATCCTACAGTGGTGGTAGCTGCTTCGAGCTACGATGCAGGTGTGTTCCCTGTGATGCACGACTTCCTGTATCATCTGCAAATCAAGAACTACCAGAAGCGTAGGTTTGGTATTATCGAGAATGGTAGCTGGGCCCCTACGGCCGGCAAGACCATGCGCACCATGATTGAGGCCCTGAAGGACTGCGAGATTGTAGAGCCCTTGGTGACCATCCGCTCACGCATGAAATCTACCGACGAGGCCCTGCTGCAGCAGTTGGCCGATAGCTTATTGTAAATGCATAAAATCATTGTTGCCATCGACTCATTCAAGGGCTGTTTGACATCTGTTGAGGCTAATCAGGCAGCCAGCGAGGGTATTCTTAGCAGGATGCCTGATGCCAAGGTGGTGCAGGTGCCTGTGAGCGATGGTGGCGAGGGATTTATGGAGGCTTTCCAAGCGGCTATGGGTGGCGATATTGTGCAGGTGCCTGTGAAGGACCCGCTGATGCGTCCCATTGTAGCACAGTATCTGATGCAGGGCGATACGGCTGTGATTGAAATTGCCAAAGCCAGTGGACTAACGCTAGTGAAGCCCGAGGAACGTAATCCCATGGTAGCTACAAGCTATGGCACTGGTCAGTTGGTGGTGGATGCTGTGCGAAGAGGCTGTAAGCACATTATCGTGGGTCTTGGTGGTAGTGCTACCAGTGATTGTGGTATAGGCATGCTGCGTGCCATCATCGATGCGTTTGCCAAAGGAAAGACTTGGGACGATGTGCGTCAGCTAGATGATGTGCGTTTCACCATCGCCACCGATGTTACCAACCCCCTTTGTGGCTTAAATGGCGCTGCCCATGTGTTTGCGCCACAGAAGAGTGCTTCGCCTGATGACGTAATCGCCCTCGATGCCCGGGCCAAACGCTTTGCTGAGGCATCGGCCAAGCACTTGGGGCGCGACTGTCAGGATATGCCAGGCGCAGGTGCTGCAGGTGGTTTGGGTTATGCTTTTATGCAGTATATGCAAGCTGATTGTCGCTCTGGAATCGACCTTCTGTTGGATGCCATCCATTTCGACGAACTCCTGAAGGATGCCAACCTGGTGATTACTGGCGAAGGCTCAGCCGATAGACAAACGCTGATGGGTAAGTTGCCTTATGGCATTCTGCAGCGTGCTCAGAAACATCATGTGCCTGTTATGCTCATAGCCGGTCGCATCGCTGACCAACAGCAACTTCTCGATGCCGGCTTTGCCCGTGTTGCCTGCATCAATCCCCCGGGATTACCCTTCGACATGGCTATGCAACCCACCACAGCTAAACAGAACATCCTACTTACAGTTCAGAATGAAGGATTATCCAGATAAGATGTCGCCCGAACAGGCGCGTGCCTTTCGCGATGCTGTGCTCAACATCGTGGCCCAGATACCTCGTGGCTGTGTAACCACCTATGGTGATATTGCCACCCTGGCAGGTTGGCCCAGTCATTCGCGTATGGTAGGTAGAACGTTGCGCTACACGCCAGGTGCCGAGAATCTACCTTGTCATCGTGTAGTGAACAAATCTGGTCGCACCGCCCCAGGCTGGAGTCGCCAACGCCCCCTCCTAGAGTCCGAGGGTATCCACTTTAAGCCAAATGGTCATGTAGATATGACACGCCATCAGTGGATTCATATGCAACGGAATTCATTAGAGGGTGGTTGGTATATCAATGATTTTCATTTTTCGCAACGTGAATAATTAAAAACTTATGGATATGAAAAGAATTCTTTTTATCGTTGGATCGCTGAGGGAAGGTTCCTTTAACCGACAGTTGGCCCGCGAGGCTGAGCAAATGATTGGCGCACGTGCCGAAGTTACTTATCTGGATTATAAGGATGTGCCCTTGATTAATCAGGATATAGAGTTTCCTGAGCCTGAGGCTTTATGTAGACTGCGTGCTACGGTGAAAGAGGCAGATGGCATCTGGGTGTTTACGCCCGAGTATAACTTCAGTTATCCTGGTCATGTAAAGAACCTGTTTGACTGGTTGTCGCGTCCAGTGGTAGCTAACGATTATGAAACACCTACTGTTATTAATGGCAAAAAGGTGGCGCTGAGTGGTGCAGGCGGCAAGATGGCTACAGCCAAATGTCGTGAGAAACTAACGGAATTGCTTACTTTTCTGAAGGCCGATGTGATGGAGCCTCAGACAGGCATCGCTCTGAATGTTGAGGCCTGGACTGAAGGACGTATGATTCTTAGCGATGAACAGAAAGTAGCACTAAAGAATCAGGTTGAGGCTTTCTTGAAGATTGTGTGAACTTATTTAATGCCCATCCAATACTGGCGCTCGGGGGCGGGGAGTTTCTCGATGGCGTAGCGGAGCATGGTGCGGGGCATTTCGTGAGCGTGTTGGCGGAGGAAATCGCGTAAGAGCTCTTCGCTAACACGTTTACCCATTTCGCGTAGCATCCAACCTACGGCCTTGTGCATCAGGTCGTGTGGGTGATGCAAATGGACTTCGGCATAGCGCAGGCACCAAGTGGGATCGCCCATCTGTGAGGTTTTCCAAGAACAGACCATACTCATGCGCTGTTTCCACAGGCAGGGGCTTTGGGCCAAGGAGTCGAGAACCTTGAGTTTGTAATCTTTATCGCCTAAGTTGGAGGGCAACAAGAGCCAGTGGCCTAGGATTTTGTGGACAGAAAGATCTACCAGATCCCAATTGTTGGCCTGTTCGGCATATTGCAGATAAAGGGTGAGTATCTCGTCGCGAGCGCTAATGGCTTCCTTATCGTTTTCAAGACGTTTGGTGGCCAGTTTTTCGAACTTAGATACTAATATCAGCAGTCCACAAAGGCGCACCTCGTGCCAGCGACACATCAGGAGTTCGGGGATTTCGTTCAATGGGAAATCTTTCCCCACAAGCTTAACCACCTCGCGTGTCTGAGGAACCTTCAGGCCAAGGAATTCGTCACCCTCGCCATATTCGCCAGGACCAGTCTTGAAGAAGCCCATCAGGATGCGTCGCTGGGCATCGTTGCGCAGCGATTCCATATGGTTGATAACTTCTTTGGCTGTCATTATTAGCGGAATGAATCGGTAAGGAGTTTAATCTCAATTTGGGGAGCGATGCGCTCGTATAGGATGTTATACACGGCATCGAGGATAGGCATGTTTACGTGACAGTGGCGATTGATCTCCTTCATACACTTGGTACCGAAGTAACCCTCGGCAATCATCTCCATCTCGATCTGGGCCGACTTCACGCTGTAGCCCTTACCAATCATGGTTCCGAAGGTGCGGTTACGACTGAAGTTGCTATAACCCGTAACCAGCAAATCGCCCAGATAAACACTATCGTAAGCATTGCGATCCAAAGGATAAACAGCTGTGAGGAAACGATTCATCTCCTGCACGGCATTGGCCATGAGTACCGACTGGAAGTTATCGCCATATTTCAGGCCGCTGCAGATACCTGCGGCAATGGCATACACATTCTTCAGAACAGAAGAATACTCGATACCAACCACATCGGTAGAGGTCTTGGTTTTGATATACTCGCTTGATAATACGTCGCAGAAGGCCTGGGCTTTCTCACGGTCGGCACAACCTACGGTGAGGTAGCTGAGACGCTCGAGTGCCACCTCCTCGGCATGAGAAGGACCACCGATGCAAGCGAGATTCTCGTAAGGTACGTCGTAAACCTGATGAAAATACTCGCTACATACGAGATTTTCATCAGGTACGATACCCTTAATAGCGGTAAGTATGAATTTGTCGCGAATACGCGTCTTCAACTTCTTAAGATGACTCTTGAGGTAAGGCGAAGGGGTGACAAACACCAGCGTGTCGTACTGCTGTGCAATACGATTCAAATCGCTATCGAAGTTGATCTCATCGATATTGAAGTGTACACTGGTGAGGTAGGCGGGGTTATGCCCCATGCGACGGAAATCCTCGATACGGTCGTCGCGACGCATATACCAACCTATATGGTGTGTATGACTTACCACAATCTTGGCAATAGCTGTTGCCCAGCTGCCACCTCCGATAATTGCTATCTTACCACAATCGTACATGGTTCATTGAACATTGATCATTGAACATTGACCATTAGGCTTGCGCCTTTTCGATCCAGGCGGCTACTTCATCAACTGAAGGCTTCTGGAGTTCGAGCTTGTACTTCTTGAAGATCTCACCAATCTTCTGCTGCAGACCCTGGGGCTTCTCGTCCTTAATGTTGGTGATCAGGTTGAAACCAGCCTTGCGGAGTACTGGAACGATATCCTCGGGTACACCAATCTCGGCCCACTCTGCTACAGATGACTGAGGAATCTTCTTCTCAGGCTTCATCTGTGGGAACAGCATTACCTCGCCAATAGCAAACTTACCAGTCATCAGCATCACCAGACGGTCGATACCGATACCAATACCGAATGTAGGAGGCATACCGTACTGTAGGGCACGCAGGAAGTCGTGGTCGATGATCATAGCCTCGTCGTCGCCCTTATCAGCTAACTTCATCTGCTCGATAAAGCGCTCCTCCTGATCGATAGGATCGTTTAGCTCAGAATAAGCATTGGCCAGCTCCTTACCATTAACCATCAGCTCGAAACGCTCGGTGAGACCGGGCTTAGAACGATGCATCTTGGTAAGAGGTGACATCTCAACAGGATAATCGGTGATGAAGGTAGGCTGGATGAAGGTGCCCTCGCAGAACTCACCAAAGAGCTCATCGATCAGCTTACCCTTACCCATGGTCTCATCTACATCCATGCCCTTAGAGAGGCAGAATGCACGAATCTCGTCCTCGGTCTTGCCATCGCAATCGAAACCTGTCTTCTCCTTGATCGCATCGAGGATAGGCAGGCGACGGAATGGGGCCTTGAATGAGATAACCTTACCATCAATCTCAACCTCGGGCTTGCCGTTTACAGCTGTACAGATCTCCTCGAGCATCTTCTCGGTGAAGGTCATACCCCACAGCAGATCCTTATAGCTCACGTAGAGCTCCATGCAGGTGAACTCTGGGTTGTGGGTCTTGTCCATACCCTCGTTACGGAAGTTCTTACCCATCTCGTAAACACCCTCGAAACCACCTACAATCAGGCGCTTCAGGTAAAGCTCGGTGGCAATACGCATGTACATGTCCTGATTCAGGGCATTGAAGTGGGTGATGAATGGACGGGCTGATGCACCACCTGCGATGCTCTGCAGGATAGGTGTGTCAACCTCGGTATAACCAGCATTGTCGAGAATGCTACGCATGGTGCGAATGATAGTTGCACGCTTCAGGAAGGTATCCTTTACGCCCTCGTTAACTACCAGGTCGACATAACGCTGGCGATAACGCAACTCGGGATCATCAAACTTATCGTAGGCCACACCATCCTTGTACTTCACGATAGGCAGTGGCTTAAGGCTCTTTGAAAGCAGTGTAAGCTCTGAGGCATGTACAGAAATCTCACCAGTCTGGGTGCGGAATACCTTACCCTTAACACCGATGAAATCGCCAATATCGAGCAAACGCTTGAATACATTATTATATAGGTCCTTGTTCTCGCCTGGGCAGATATCATCGCGGGTGATGTACACCTGGATACGGCCCTTTGAGTCCTGAAGCTCGGCAAAAGATGCCTTACCCATGACACGACGGCTCATCATACGACCTGCGATAACGACCTCACGATCCTCATCGTCCTTGAAACTTTCCTTAATTTCTGTGCTGAATGCATTTGTTGGGAACTCGGCTGCAGGATAGGGATCGATGCCCATCGAGCGCAGTTCCTGAAGGCTCTGACGCCTTCCGATTTCTTGTTCGCTTAACTCTAAAATGTTCATCTTTAATATT
Source organism: Prevotella sp. khp1 (assembly GCF_900102205.1). NCBI lineage: Bacteria > Pseudomonadati > Bacteroidota > Bacteroidia > Bacteroidales > Prevotellaceae > Prevotella > Prevotella sp. khp1. The sequence goes on along the minus strand of NZ_FNJZ01000001.1, from coordinate 1,254,948 downwards.
CGAATATTTCAATTTTATGGCTGCAAAGTTACGGAAATTTCTCGAAAAATGCAAGATTCGAGTAAATATTTGCAAAAAAAGTGAGAAAGATTTGCTCAGTCTCTAAAAAAAGTATATATTTGTGGCTGATAACTGAGAACACTTTGATGGAACAAGAAACAATCAAGAAAAGGGTCATCGGGATTGACATCAGTCTTGAAGCCACTACTTACGCCATTGTTGACGTGAAGGGTGAGGTGGTTGTGATGGACAGCTTCCCGACATTAGACTATCCAGATATAAACCTATTTGTATCAGTGCTGAGCGAGCGCGTGATGGAAATGGTGGAACGCAACGGTGGCTACGAGAGCATTCGTTCGGTAGGCATCAGTGCGCCCAGCGCCAACTTCATGACAGGCAGCATTGAGAATGCACCTAACCTGCCTTGGAAAGGTGTTATTCCCTTAGCTACTTTGCTTAGAGAACGTACTGGCTACGCTGTGGCTGTGGCTAATAATGCAGATGTAAGAGCTTTGGGCGAACATACCTACGGACTGGCCAGAGGTATGCGCGACTTTGTGGTACTTACCATGGGCAGTGGCATTGGTAGCTGTATGTTTTCGAATGGCTTGATACATAAAGGCAACGAAGGTTTTGCTGGTGAGATTGGTCATACCTGTGTGGTAAATGGTGGCAGACAGTGCAGCTGTGGTAACAAAGGTTGCTTAGAGGCTTACGTGGCCAAAAAAGGCATCGTAGCTACTGCCAAAGAACTGTTGGACGAAACAACCATACCATCGTTGATGCGTGGCGTTGAGAATCTGAAAGCCTTACAGATAGCTGAGTTTTGCGATCAGGGTGACGAACTGTCTATCGAAGTGTACCGCAGAACAGGTGAGATGTTGGGATATGGATTGGCCAACTATGCATCGCTGGTAGATCCTGAGGCCTTTATCTTTACCGGCGGGCTTACAAAGGCTGGTAAATGGTTGTTTGAACCTGCCAGAGAGACCTTTGATAAAATGGTGTTCCATAATACCTATGGCAAAACCCAGTTCCTGATTTCTGAGGAGTACAAGTCCTCGAATGACATGTTAGGCGCCAGTGCCTTGGCATGGGAAGTAAGAGAATATTCGTTGTTTAAATAACAGAGAATAGTTATGGAGAAGAAAGACGAGAGCATCGACCAGATTAAAACACGTGTAGTAGGAATCGATATCCGTGTGGATCGTACCACTTTTGCTGTGGTAGATATCAGAGGTGAGATTGTGGCACAGGATTATTTCCTGACTTCCGACTATACTGATATTAATGAATACGTAGCGGCCCTTTGCGAGCGCGTGGTTGCGCTGGTTGAGGAGAACGGTGGTTACGAAACCATCCGCTCGGTAGGTGTGAGTGCGCCTAGTGCCAGTGCGGTAACAGGTTGCATTGAGAATGCGGCCAATCTGCCTTGGAAGGGTGTGATACCTCTGGGAGCAATGCTGAGAGACCAGTTAGGACTGGCTGTGGCAGTGGCTAACGATGCTCATATTACAGCGCTCAGCGAGAAATCGTACGGAAGTGCGCATGGCATGAAGGACTTTGTAGTGATCTCAATCAGTCATGGCGGACTGGGTAGCTGTTTCTTCTCAAACGGTCAGCCCCATCTGGGCTTTAATGGCTTTGCTGGCGAACTGGGTCATACTTGTGTAGAGTTGAACGGCAGGCAGTGTGGTTGTGGTAACAAAGGCTGTTTGGAGGCTTATTGCTCGGAGAAGGGCTTGATTAAGACTGCCGAAGAGCTGATTGCTGCCAGTAAGGAACCCACATTGCTGAGTGAGCAGCAGGAGCTGAGCATCAAGACGATTGCTGACTGTTGTTATAAAGGTGATAAAGTGGCCATCGAGGTATTCCGTAAGACTGGAGAGATATTGGGATTGGGTATGGCCAACTATGCATCAGTGTTGAACCCTGAGGCTATTATCCTGACAGGCGATATGACGCAGGCAGGTAAGTGGCTGTTGAAACCCATGCGTGCCTCGTTCGAGGAGCACGTTTTCCATAACATCAAGAATAAGACCCGTATCCTGGTGTCGATTCTCAAGGAAGGTGAGCGTGATGTGCTTGGCGCCAGCGCTCTGGCATGGGATGTGAAGGAATATTCGTTGTTTAAATAATAACTAGACCTATATCTATGGAGGAGTACAAGATTAAAACGAAAGTTGTAGGTGTCGACATCAGTAATGAACTGACCACCTATGCCATTGTGGATATCCGCGGTAATATTATTGCCGAGGAATCGTTCCTTACATGCGGCTATTCGGATGTGAACAACTTTGTGACTGCCTTGAGCGATAAGATTGTGAATCTGGTTGAGGCTAATGGCGGTTACGAAACCATTCGTTCCATTGGTGTTAGTTCGCCCAGTGCCAGCTCGGTTTCGGGCTGTATCGAGAACGCAGCCAACCTGCCTTGGAAAGGTATCGTACCTCTGAGTGCTATGCTGCGCGACCGCATTGGATTGGCTGTAGGTTTGTCGAACGATGCCCACGTATCGGCTCTTGGCGAGTATACCTTTGGTTGTGCCCATGGTATGAAGAATTTCATTATTCTCAGTCTGGGTGTGGGTATAGGCAGCTGTTTTTTCACGGCAGGCGACGACCATATCGGACATAATGGCTATGCCGGTGAGTTTGGTCACACCTGTGTTGTGAAGAACGGTCGTGCTTGTGGTTGTGGTCATACTGGCTGCTTGGAGTCGTATGTCGGTGCTGCTGGTATTGTCAATACCGCCAAGGAACTGATGGCTGAGAGTGATGCGCCTACAATCATGCGTAATCTTGAGAAGCTATCACCACGTACCATCAAGGAGTGCTGCGACCAGGGCGACGAGATGGCTATCGAGGTGTACCGTCGTACAGGTGAGATGTTAGGCCTGGGATTAGCCAACTACGCATCGCTTGTGGATCCTGAGGCTATCATCCTTACGGGTGGTATCTCGCATGCTGGCAAGTGGTTGTTAGACCCAACGTGCAAGTCGTTCGAGGAGCATGTGTTTGGCAATTTGCGAGGCAAGGTTAAGATGCTTGTTTCGAAACTTGAAGATAGAGAACGCGATGTGCTTGGTGCCAGTGCCCTGGCCTGGAGTGTACCAGAGTACTCGCTGTTTAAATAAAATGTAAAAATTCAAAAATTTAAGAATTAAAAAATTCAGAGTGAACGTAGAGAAGATAGTAGAGATTATTAACGCAAAGCCGAATTTAAGTACAGCCCTCGGGATGGAATTTATTTCTACTCCCGAGGTTGATACTTGTTTGGCGAAAATGAAAGTTGATGAGCGAAATCGCCAGCCATTCGGCTTTTTGAGTGGTGGCGCTTCGTTGGCTCTGGCTGAGAATGTGGCCGGGGTGGCATCGTCGGCTCTCTGTCCTGGATGCGCCTGTGTGGGCATCGAGGTTACTGGGAGTCATGTGAAAGCTGTGGTTGAAGGCGACACGGTAACTGCCTTCGCAAAGATGTTGCACAAGGGAAAGACGCTGCATGTGTGGAATGTGGATATCAAGGACACGGCAGGCGATCTGATATCAAATGTGCGAGTTACTAACTATGTTATTAAGCAGAAGAAATAATGTCAGCATACGCTATTTACAGATTACCCCATGAAGACCACGCCACACTGATTACCCAATCGGTGGGTGTGCCCATGGAATTGCATTCGCTGACAGAGTTGAATGGTAAACAGGGTTTTGTAGTGGCCCCCTTCGAGGTGAAGGCCGACCAGCCCGTGGTTTTGATACAAGGAAAAACAGAGACGATTGCTTTGAGCAACGAGCAACTAACTGCTGATGATGGAAAAAACAGGTTGCCAAGCGATATGTCGAATTATTATAAGGTTGACTTTGCGAACTATCACTCGCAGTTAGAGGCAGATAAGTTCCGCAAGATAGTGTTGGCACGCTGTGCCGATGAGCAGATGCCCAATGGTGTAAAACCTATCGACCTGTTCTATCGTGCCTGCCAGCTTTACCCCCGTCTGTTCATCGCACTGGTGGATACTGAGAAAAGCGGTTGCTGGTTAACTGCTACCCCAGAGATCCTGCTGGATGGGCATGGTGCCGATTGGCGAACCATCGCTTTGGCAGGAACCATGAAACTGGAGGGCGACCAGCTGGATGGCGAAGGCGAAACACTTACCTGGAGCACCAAGAATATTCAGGAGCAGCGCATTGTGGCCACCTATATCACCGAGTGCCTGGAGCAGTTTACGGATGATTTCCGTGAGGAGGGTCCTCGCACTGTACGAGCCGCTAACCTGGTACACCTGCGTAGCGACTTTACCTTTAAGTTGGCCGACAACAACAAAATAGGCGATTTGTTACAGGCCTTGCATCCTACACCTGCCGTGTGCGGACTGCCTAAGCGCGAGGCCTTTAAGTTTATAGTAAAGAACGAGTATACCCCACGTCGATATTACAGTGGGTTTATGGGACCTGTTGCACAGGAGGATACCCATCTCTATGTGTCGCTAAGATGTATGAACATCGATGGCGATGTGTGTCATCTCTACGCTGGCGGCGGACTGTTGAAAGACAGCGTCGAAGAGCAGGAGTGGTTGGAAACTGAAGCGAAAATGGAAACAATGAAAAAGCTATTATATGTACAGCAGTAAGCAGAACGTAAACATACTGACAAGTTTGTTGGTAGCGCATGGAGTTAGATACGCAGTAGTTTGTCCTGGTAGTCGTAACTCGGCTATTGTTCATAACCTGAACGAGTGCCCTGATATCGAGTGCTATCCTGTAACTGATGAACGTAGTGCAGGATTCTATGCCTTAGGTATCGCACAGGTGGTTCATCGCCCCGTAGCCGTATGTGTAACCAGTGGTACGGCTTTGCTGAATGTGGCCCCAGCTGTGGCCGAGGCTTATTATCAGCACATGCCATTGGTGGTGATTTCAGCCGATCGTCCTGCACAGTGGATCGATCAGTTGGATGGTCAGACGCTACCTCAGCCCGATGCCTTGGGGCGCTTTGTGAAAAAGGCTGTGAACCTGCCCGAGGTGTATAACGATGAGTTGCATTGGTACTGTAACCGCCTGGTTAACGAGGCCATGAACGAGACCCGCCACCATGGTTGTGGTCCTGTACATATCAATGTGCCCATCTCAGAGCCCCTGTTCGAGTATAATGTCGAAGAACTTCCTCAGGAGCGTGTTATTCAGTTACTCACACCACGTAGCAATGCGGCTTTGATATCGTTGGAGTGCGCAGGCCAGTTTGCCGAGGCCAAGAAACCTATGGTGGTTATTGGTCAGATGTCTACCGAAGACTTGATTCCTCAGGAGCTGTTCATGCTCTCACAGTGTGCTGTGGTGGTACACGAGGCACTGAGTGTAGGTAAGGGTGGCACCAATTTCGATGAGGTGATACATGTGCTGGGCGACAATCCCGCTTACCAACCCGACTTTGTGCTTTACTTAGGCGATACACTGGTTAGCAAGCGCTTTAAAAAGTGGTTGCGTGGCCTGAAGGATTGTCATATCTGGGCTGTTACCGAGGATGGTAGCATTCATGATACCTCTATGCAGTTGTATGGTGTGATCGAGGGTAGTCCTGCCGATGTGATCGAGGATCTGGTGAACGCCATCAAGTTCAAGGCCATCAGTTCTACTGCTACCTTTAAGGCCCGATGGGATCAGGCCACCCGACTGGCAGCCTATCGTGCCATGAAGTTCGAACCCGAGTATTCGCAGATGGCTGCTGTCAAGTATCTGGAGGATAAACTGGGCAAGGCCATCTATCGCTATATCCATTATGGCAACAGCAGTCCTATCCGTTTTGCCAATCTCTATGCCAAGCACTATGTGTTCTGTAACCGTGGTGTGAATGGTATCGAGGGCTCACTATCTACAGCTGCAGGCTGCTCGATTGTTACTGGCGACGAGAAGGTGCTGTGCGTGCTGGGCGATCTGAGTTTCTTCTACGATCAGAATGCCCTGTGGAATCAGAACCTGAATGGCAACCTGCATATCATTGTGCTGAATAATGGCAAGGGTGGTATCTTTAACATGCTGAAGGGTCTGGAACAGAGTCCTGTTCGTGATAGCTTCATTTCTGGTGCGCATCACACCACAGCCCAGGGCATCTGTAAGCAGAACAACATCCGCTATATGAAGGCCACCAATATGGAGGAGATGCAGCAGTGTGTCGACAACTTATTAAATAAGAAATCTACTCGTCCTGTATTGCTCGAGATATTTACCGATGCTGATGAGGACGAGCGTGTAGCAAAAACATATTATCAAATTTTGAAAAATGAGAAACTGGCAAACGATAAGAGAGTTTAAGGAGATTTTGTTTGAGGAGTATAACGGTATCGCCAAGATTACCATTAATCGTCCGCGCTATCGCAATGCCTTTACCCCCAAGACCACTTGGGAGTTGAGTCAGGCTTTTGCTATGTGTCGCGAGATGCAGGATATCAGTGTGGTATTGTTGACTGGTGCTATGAGCGAGGTGCCCGAGGGTAAGACCCTGGCCGATGTAAAGCATGCTTTCTGCTCTGGTGGCGATATGCACGTAAAGGGTCGTGGTGGCTATGTAGATGAAGAGGGTGTGCCCCGTTTGAGCGTGCTCGATGTGCAGATGCAGATTCGTCGCTTGCCCAAGCCTGTTATTGCAATGGTGAATGGTTATGCCATTGGTGGTGGACACGTGCTGCACCTGGTGTGCGACCTGACGATTGCCTCAGAGAATGCTATCTTTGGTCAGACTGGTCCTAAGGTAGGTTCATTCGATGCTGGTTTTGGTTCGTCGTACCTTGCTCGTATCGTGGGTCAGAAGAAGGCGCGTGAGATATGGTTCTTGTGTCGTCAGTACACTGCCAAGGAGGCCGAGGAGATGGGCATGGTAAACAAGGTTGTGCCTATCGAGCGCCTGGAGGACGAGTGCGTAGAGTGGGCTGAGATTATGATGGAACGTTCGCCATTGGCCCTGCGTATGATCAAAGCTGGCTTGAATGCCGAGTTGGATGGTCAGGCTGGTATCCAGGAGTTAGCTGGCGATTGCACCATGCTGTATTACTTCCTGGATGAGGCCCAGGAGGGTGGCAAGGCTTTCCTTGAAAAGCGCAAGCCTGATTTCAAGAAATATCCAAAGATGCCTTGATTTATTAGGCACGGATTCTTGGACGAGCCAAGCGGCAAAGCCGAGCGAACACGGCCTTTTTATAAAAGGACACGGCCTTTATTAATGAAGATAATTATGCGATTTGAAATAGAAAAAAAAATATTGTATTTTAAACAACCCGCGGGGACTTCTCGCGGGGTTTATTTAACCCGCACGATGTGGCTGATTCATCTGAGTGATGGTGATAAGCAGGGTGTGGGCGAGTGTGCACCGTTGCCCGATCTGAGTTGCGATGCGATGCCCGACGAGCAGTATGAAGCTAAACTGAAGGAGTTTTGCGAGGCATTCTGTGCCAAGGGCGAGATGGATTATGATGCTCTGCGCGATTATCCCTCGATGCTGTTTGGATTGGAAACAGCCTGGCTGAATCTGCAAAAGGGCGAAAAACTCTTCGATACTGCTTTTTCGCGTGGCGAGGTGGGCATCCCCATTAACGGACTGGTGTGGATGGGCAATTACGAGGAGATGCTGCAGCGCATGGAGGAGAAACTGAAGTTGGGTTTCCGCTGTGTGAAACTGAAGATTGGTGCCATCGACTTTGAAAAGGAGTTTGATTTGGTAAAGCGTATCCGCGAGCGCTTCTCGCATCACGAGGTGGAGTTGCGCTTGGATGCCAATGGTGGTTTTACCTACGATGAGGCGCTGTATAAACTTGAACTCTTGTCGCAGTACAATATCCATTCTATCGAGCAGCCCATCAAGCAAGGTCAGTGGGCTTATATGGCCGAACTCTGCAGGGAGTCGCCCCTGCCTATCGCCCTTGATGAGGAGCTGATAGGTGTGAATGATGCGGAGATGAAGCGTCATATGCTCGAGATTATCAAGCCCCGCTATATCATCCTCAAGCCTTCGTTGCATGGTGGTATGATGGGTAGTAAGGAGTGGATTGATATCGCTCGCAGTCTGCATATCGGCTCGTGGATTACCTCGGCCCTTGAGAGTAATATCGGTTTGAATGCCATCGCCCAGTTTGCTTCGAGTGTGTATGGCGACGATATCAGCATGCCACAGGGCTTAGGCACTGGTCAGCTGTTTACTGATAACATCGAAATGCCCCTCACCATTCAAGGCGATCAACTATGGCGTTTATAGACGAGTGGAATAATGATTCGGCGTATGTTGAGGTGAAAACCAGTGGTAGTACTGGTGAGCCCAAACGTATGCTGGTAGAGAAGCGCAGGATGCTTAATTCTGCACGCATAACCTGCGACTTTTTGGGATTGAAGCCTGGCGATACGGCGCTGCTGTGTATGAGTACCGATTATATTGCTGGTAAGATGATGGTGGTACGCTCTATTGAGCGTGGCCTTAAATTAATTGAGGTGCCCCCCTGTGGGCATCCACTTGACATTAAACATTTAACATTAAACATTAAACATTCTCAATTTTCAATTTTCAATTTTCAATTTGATTTTGCCGCCATGGTGCCCATGCAGGTGTATAACTCATTGCAGGTGCCTGAGGAGAAGGAGCGACTGATGGCTATCCGACATCTGATTATTGGTGGTGGTGCTATCGACGAGGCGATGGAGGCCGAGCTGCGTACCTTCCCCCATGCTGTTTGGAGCACATATGGTATGACGGAGACACTCTCGCATATCGCCCTGCGTCGCATCAGTGGCCCTGAGGCCTCTGAGTGGTACATGCCTTTCCCCACCGTTAAGTTGAGTACTACCGACGAGGGTTGTCTGGTGATTGATGCTCCTGAGGTTTGCGCCCAGACATTGACTACCAACGATATTGTAGAGTTGAAGTTCGATGGAAGATTCCGCATCCGTGGTCGTAAGGACAATGTGATTTGTTCGGGTGGTATCAAGATTCAGATCGAGGAGGTTGAGCAAATTCTAAAAAAGTACATGCGCGTACCTTATATTATAAGTAAACGTAAGGACGAGAAGTTTGGTGAGATAGTGGTGCTGTTGACCGAGGGTGATACCGCCGAGGCGCAAACCATCTGCGAGCAGGTGCTGCCCAAGTACCATCAACCTAAAGTTTACTTGCACGTAAACCAAATACCGCTTACCGAAACAGGCAAACCAGCCCGAAAAAGGGCCGAAGAACTGGCTAAAAAGTGAATAGGACTACTCTCGCGAGCAGTCCTACTCTGATTAGTTAGTAATATGATTAGGTCTATTAAGTTGAATTGGTTTGTGTTAAGACACCAGCATCAGCTTTCTCTATAAAAGTCGAATGCCTCATAGATTTCTTCCTTCGTAGCCGTCTGGTCGATAAGGATATCGCCTACACCTCCCAGCAGTGTGAAGTTTATGATGCCAGCTATATTTTTCTTGTCGTGCGTCATCAGCTCCAACAGGGTGGGGTAATCATCGCACGTAATGTTCATCTTTCCGTAGTGATCCAATATGAATCTTACCGTCTGGCGCATCTTATCAGTGGGGAATCCCGTCTTGATGGCGCTCAGGTACAGCTCTACTATCAGGCCCCATGCCACAGCATAGCCGTGCAGTACGGGATTGTGCTTCAGAGCGAACGATTCGAACGCGTGTCCAGCGGTATGACCTAAGTTCAATGCCTTGCGGATACCCTTCTCGGTGGGGTCTTCGGTTACGATGCGCTGCTTTACAGCTACCGATTCGGCCACCATACGCTTTAACTGTTCCAGATCGGGGTGCTCGATATCAAACGAGAGTAACTCGCCCAGCATCTTCGCATCATTAATCAGTCCGTGTTTCAGCATCTCGGCATAACCCGACAGCATGTTCTCTGTATCCAGGGTTTTCAGAAATTCAGTATCCAGTATCACGCTCTTGGCATTGTTAAACACGCCAATCTCGTTTTTCAGGCCTAAAAAGTTGATGCCTGTCTTGCCACCTACCGATGCATCTACCATCGAGAGCAGGGTAGTGGGGATGTTAATGTAGTTAATGCCGCGCTTAAAGGTTGAAGCGGCAAAACCACCTAAGTCGGTTACCATGCCACCGCCTATATTTATTAATAAGGTGTGACGTGTAGCACCGCCCTCGCTCAAGTCGTGCCATACATGGCTCAGCGAAGCCAGGTTCTTATGCGTATCAGTGGCTTCGATCGTGATGCGCTTAGCGCCTGCCATGCATTCGAACTGCTCGATAACTGGCAGACAGCACTCAACTGTGGTCTCGTCGGCCAGGACGAAAACCTTATCGTGTTCACACTCGGCTATTGCTTCAGCGAGTGTACGATCTAGCTGGTCTGATATGACAACTTTCTGTGGGCTCATTGTTTGGTGCCGTAGTTGACTTTTTAATTTTTATTGAGTGCAAAGATAACATTATTTTTTTAAAACGTAACAAATTAAAAAAAAAAATAGCCTATAGGTTAAACTTTTTTTTTGAAAAGGCGTCAAACTTTCAAAAAAACGTAGAAAAAAGTAGCAATGAGAAGATTATTACTATTCATGATGGCCGTAATGTTTACGGTATTGTCGGTACACGCACAGCGCGTGGTTACAGGTAAAGTGATTGAGCAGGATACGCAGGATGCAGTTATTCAGGCCACCGCTTCTATTCTCTCAGGCGAGAAGGTTGTGGCCAATGGTGTTACCAACACCGATGGTGCATTCCGTGTTACAGCCCCCAGCGATGGTACTTACACCTTGAAGATTACCTACGTGGGCTTTAAGACTTACACCAAGAAGTTTACTTTAAAGGATGGTAAGGGTTACAATGCCGGCACCATCTCGCTCAGTCCCGATGCTATCATGCTGAAGGGTGCCACTGTTACAGCACGCGCCTCGAAGGTGACACTGAAGGCCGACACCTTTGTATATAATGCTGCTGCCTTCCGTACCCCCGAGGGTTCGGTAGTTGAGGAGCTGGTTAAGCGTCTGCCTGGTGCCGAGGTGAGCGACGATGGTACTATTAAGATTAATGGTAAGGAGGTGAAGAAGATTCTGGTAGATGGTAAGGAGTTTATGACTGGCGATACCAAGACTGCCATGAAGAATCTGCCTACCAATATCATCGACCGTATTAAGGCTTACGATAAGCAGAGCGACCTGGCCCGTGTATCAGGTATCGAGGATGGCGAAGAGGAGACTGTGCTCGACTTTGGTATCAAGCAGGGTATGAACAAGGGCTTTATGATGAATGCCGACCTTGCCGCAGGTACTAAGAACCGTTATGCAGGCCGTATCTTCGGTGGTATCATGAATAGCGATATGAAGGTGTTCCTGATGACCAATGCCAACAATACCAACGATATGGGATTCCCCGGTGGTGGCGGTGGTGGCCGTTTTGGTGGTGGTCGCCAGGGGCTTACAGCTAATAAGATGACTGGTATCAACCTGAACTACGAGAATACAGGCAAGCTGGTTCTGGATGGTAGTGTACGTTGGAACCACAGCGATGGCGATGCCCTCTCAAAGGTTACCAGCATGACTATGTATGGTGCTACCAACTCGCAGTATGGTAACAGTCTTACACAGAACTATACCCGTTCTAACAACTGGAATGCCCAGATGCGTTTGGAGTGGACCCCCGACTCGATGACCAACATCATGTTCCGCCCAAACTTCCGTTATAACTCTCAGGATGGCGATAACGAGGGTGCCGAGGCTACCTTTACTGCCAATCCTTTCGACAATAAGCGTATCACTAGTCCGCTCGACCAGTTGGATGAGCTGAAGGATTTCCTGAAGAACAACCGTACGCAGAACAGCGTATCGTATAGCGATTCAAAGAATGTGAGTGGTATGTTGCAGTTCAACCGTCGTCTCAGCAATACAGGTCGTAATATCACTGTACAGCTGAATGCAGGTTGGAGCGACGGCACCAGCAAATCGGCTTCAAACAGCCTGATTAACTATTACACCTTAGGAATTGTCGATTCAACCACCATTACCAATCGTTATTCTATCACCCCAACCAAGAACTGGAACTATAGCGCACGCATTACTTATAGCGAGCCTATTCTGCCTCGCACTTACTTGCAGTTCAGCTATCAGTACCAGTACCGTTTCCAGAAGAGCGATCGTGGTACCTATGATTTCAGTAAGATTGATCCCGTTGCTGCATGGAATGGTGGTTATCGCTCATGGGATGAGTATCTGGGCCAGTTTGGTCGTATCACTTCGCTCGATCCTTATCGCGATGATAGCCAGAGCCGCTACTCTGAGTATCAGAACTACATCCACACCGCTGAGTTGATGCTGCGTATCGTTCGCAACTCATATACCTTTAATATTGGTGTACAGATGGTGCCTCAGAAGTCGCACTTTATTCAGGACTACAAGGGTATCCATGCCGATACCACCCGCACTGTTACCAACTTTGCACCTACCATGGACTTCCGTTGGAAGAAGTCGCAGACTGGTCAGTTGCGCTTCACCTATCGTGCCAACACCTCGCAGCCCTCTATGAGCGATCTGCTGGATATCGTAGATAACAGCGACCCCTTGAACATTACACGAGGTAACCCTGGCTTGAAGCCTTCGTTCCGTCAGAACTTCCAGCTGTTCTACAACGATTACTTCCAGAAGCACCAGCGTGCTGTGATGACATTCGTAAACTTCTCTACCACCGCTAACTCTATCGCCAACAAGGTTACCCTGTTGGATGGTGGTGCACGTATGACTCGTCCTGAGAATATCAATGGTAACTGGAATGCCAACGTTGGCTTTATGTTCAACACAGCTATCGACTCGGCTGGTTACTTTAACGTGAATACATTTACTAACTTTGGATACAACCACAACGTAGGTTTTGTTAATGATGGTGTCAGCGATGCTAAGGCTGTTACCAAGTCGCAGACCATCATGGAGCGCCTGGCCTTCAGCTATCGTAACGATTGGTTGGAGATCGAGCTCAACGGATCGCTCAACTACAACCGCAACCGTAGCGAGTTGCAAACCAGCAATAACCTTGATACCTGGCAGTTTACCTACGGAGGTATGGTGGGCGTAACAGCTCCTTGGGGCACATCGCTTACCACCAACCTGAACATGCAGAGCCGTCGTGGTTACTACGATGCCTCGATGAACACCAACGAGCTTATCTGGAATGCCCAGCTCTCGCAGAGCTTCCTCAAGGGTAAGCCCCTTACCATCTCGCTGCAGCTGTACGACATCCTGCACCAGCAGAGCACATTGTCGAGCACAGTCACAGCTATGATGCGTAACGATACCCAGTACAATGCCGTTACCAGCTATGGTATGGTTCACGTCATCTATCGTTTGAACCTGTTTGGTGGTAAGGCTGGTCGTCAGGGTGGCTTTGGTGGCCCTGGTGGTCCTGGTCGTGGTGGCTTTGGTGGTCCTGGCGGTGGTCGCCCAGGTGGTGGTGGCTTCGGCGGCGGTCGTCGTGGTGGCGGCGGCTTCGGAGGCCCACGTATGTTCTAACTAACTTATTAACAGAATTGCTCCAAAATTTTTTGGGGCAATTTCTTTTTTATCTCCCAAAAAAGTGCTACCTTTGCACCCCAAATAAAGCATAGTGCGCCGAATGAAGCAAGCGATGATATTTGCCGCAGGGCTTGGCACTCGTCTCAAGCCACTAACCGACACCATGCCTAAGGCACTGGTGAGGGTAGGGGGGCAGCCGCTCATTTGGCATGTAATACAAAAACTTAAATCCTCTGGTTATGAGCGCATTGTGGTAAATGTTCACCACTTTGCCGATCAGATTGTAACCTATCTTGAGGGAAATCATAACTTTGGTTTGGATATCCGTATCAGCGACGAAACCAGTGCGCTGCTCGAAACGGGTGGTGGCATCAAGAAGGCGCTGCCTTTGTTCGATGCCAACGAGCCTATCCTGATTCATAATGTGGATATCCTGAGCAATCTCGACCTCGAGGCGCTGCCCATGGATGCCCCCTTGCTGGTAGTCAGCGAGCGCCAGACCAAGCGTTATCTGATGTTCGATGACGAGATGCGCCTGCATGGCTGGACCAACATCGAAACCGGCGCCCTCAAAGGCCCCATCTCTAATGGTCAATGGTCAATGGTCCGCTCCAGCTCTGCTGGCTTGCAAGGCAAGAATGGTCAATTGCGAAAGCTCGCTTTCTCCGGCATCCACGTGTTCCACCCATCACTCGTGCCATTGTTGGATGAGTGGCCCGATCGCTTCCCCATTATGGACTTTTATCTCAAGGCCTGTGGCACCCATCTGATTCGTGGTTACGAGGCCAAGGATTTGAGGTTGATGGACGTAGGCAAACTCGACACCCTCGATCAAGCCGAAGCCTTCATTGACGGCTTATAATGGTCAATGTTCAATGCTCAATGTTCAATTATTAATATAAGTATGACACAGAAGATTATTATTCTCGATTTCGGTTCGCAAACCACGCAGCTTATCGGCCGTCGTGTGCGCGAGCTGGACACCTTCTGCGAGATTATGCCCTACAACAAATTCCCGAAGGACGATCCCTCGGTGATTGGTGTAATTCTGAGTGGTTCGCCCTACTCGGTACACGATCCTGAGGCTTTCAAGGTCGACCTATTGCAGTTTGTAGGTCGTGTGCCAGTGCTGGGTATCTGCTATGGTGCTCAGTTCATCAGTCACACCCTGGGTGGTAAGGTCGAAAAGGCCGACTCTCGCGAGTATGGACGTGCCAACCTTGAGACTGTCGACACCACGAACCCTCTGTTCAAAGGTTTCGAGCAGCACTCTCAGGTTTGGATGAGCCATGGCGACACCATCACCTCAATCCCCGAGGGTTTCGAGGTTATTGGTTCTACTAAGGACGTTAAGAACGCTGCATTCTGGCGCGATGGCGTATGGGCTGTACAGTTCCACCCCGAGGTGTTCCACACCCTGCAGGGCACACAGCTCCTGAAGAACTTCGTAGTTGATATCTGTGGCAGTAAGCAGGAGTGGAGTGCCGCTTCGTTCGTCGATTCTACCGTAGCCGAACTCAAGGCTCAGCTGGGCGACGACCGTGTGATTCTCGGCCTCTCAGGTGGTGTCGATTCATCTGTTGCTGCTGTACTGCTCAACAAGGCTATCGGCAATCGCCTTACCTGTATCTTTGTAGATCATGGTATGCTGCGTAAGAACGAGTTCACCCAGGTGATGGAGGACTACAAGGTGCTGGGCCTGAATGTGATAGGTGTTGATGCCAGCGCTAAGTTCTTTGCCGATCTGGCTGGTGTTACCGATCCTGAGCAGAAGCGCAAGATTATTGGTCGCGACTTCGTTGAGGTGTTCAATGCCGAGGCTAAGAAGATTACCGATGCCAAGTGGCTGGCTCAGGGTACTATCTACCCCGACCGTATCGAGAGCTTGAATATTACAGGTAAGGTGATTAAGAGCCACCACAACGTAGGCGGTCTGCCTAAGGAGATGCACTTGCAGCTTTGCGAGCCCCTGCAGTGGTTGTTCAAGGACGAGGTTCGTCGTGTAGGTCGCCAGTTGGGCATGCCCGAGCACTTGATTACCCGTCACCCCTTCCCTGGTCCTGGCTTGGCTGTTCGTATCCTGGGCGATATCACTCCTGAGAAGGTACGTATCCTGCAGGATGCCGACGATATCTATATCCGCGGCCTGCGCGATTACAAGGTAAAGCTGAGTGGCGAAGAGGCCCGCAAGGTGCTGGCTGCCGGTATCCCTGCCGATATGAAGGATGGCGAGATCGAGGTTTCGCTCTACGATCAGATCTGGCAGGCAGGTGCCATCCTGCTTTCTACTGTTCGCAGTGTAGGTGTGATGGGCGATGAGCGTACCTACGAGCATCCCGTAGCCCTGCGTGCTGTAACCAGTACCGATGCAATGACAGCCGACTGGGCACATCTGCCTTACGACTTCATGGCTAAGGTAAGTAACGAGATAATTAATAAGGTACGTGGCGTAAACCGCGTTTGCTACGATATCTCGTCGAAACCACCCGCAACCATCGAGTGGGAGTAAACATCATCACATTAAAAGCTCTGCCGCAAGGCAGGGCTTTTTTGTTAAAATCCTTAAATTACTTGCAACTATCAGATATATATCGTATATTTGCGACGTTAAAAATCAAACATGCTGAATTAATCAATCCTAGCCATAAACATAGGGTTGATATAACATGGAACTAGAAACCAATTACCGGTTATATTACTAATTAATTATTATCATTATGTACAACTATTCAAAGATCCTTTCTGCTGTTTGTGCAGGAATGTTGGTTATGGGTTCAACCATGCCCGTGACTCAGGCGCGAGCTAGTCAGGTTGTTACTCAGGCTAAGCCTACTGTGCAGGTAAAGGGTGTGGTTCTCGACACCAGTGGCGAACCTGTCATAGGTGCCAGTGTCATTGAGTTAGGCACACAGAGTAATGGAACGCTTACAGGAGCCGATGGTTCCTTCAGCATTACCGTTGCCAGGGGTGCAAGTATCCGTATCTCTTTTGTGGGTTACAAGAATGTAACTGTTAAGCCTACCGCCGGCAAGAGTGTGAATGTTACTTTGGAAGAGGATTCCGAGGTGCTCAACGATGTGGTGGTAGTGGGTTATGGTACCCAGCGCAAAAAGCTGGTTACAGGTTCAACCGTACACGTAACGTCTGATAATATCGCAGCCATCAATGCCGTTGATGCCTTTGGTGCCCTGCAGAGTCAGGCTGCCGGTATGAACATCGTGATGAACTCTGGTCAGCCAGGCGAGAGCTACAAGGTGGTTATCCGTGGTATGGGTACAGCCGGTAGCAACACCCCGCTGTATGTTATCGATGGTGTGCCTGGTGGATCTATCACCGACCTGTCGCCTAACGATATCGAGAGTATCGACGTGCTCAAGGATGCTGCTTCGAGTGCCATCTATGGTGCCCGTGCCTCAAACGGTGTTATCCTGGTAACCACCAAGAAGGGTAAGAGTGGCAAGGTGCAGGTAACCTTCGATGGTTATATGGGATGGCAGAATCCTAACACCAATGGTGTTACTCCGCTGAATGCCAAGCAGTATATGGAGATTAACGATAAGGCCTACCAGATACAGGGTGTGAGCACCTACGACTGGGCCAAGCTGATTCCCAAGCAGTATGCACAGATTATGAATGGCACTTGGAATGGCACCAACTGGCTGGAGGAGACAACCATCCACGATGCGCCCATGCACAATGCCTCAGTAAATATCATTGGTGGTAGCGATGTGTCGCGCTTCTCGTTAGGTTTCAGTAAGTATCACCAGACGGGTACCATCGGCTATCCTGCCGATCCTAAGTACGATCGCTATACCGTTCGCCTTAACTCCGATTACTCGCTCATCCGCAAGAAGGGCCGCGACGTGCTCAAGTTCGGCGAGAATATCACCTTCTCGGCTACTAATAAGAAAGGTGTAAGCATTGGTGGTATCTATGGTAACAGCATCCGTAACCTGCTGGCCATGAGTCCGCTGCTGCCTGCTTACAACGAGGATGGCAGCTTCTTCGAGTACAAGGATATTGTGGCCGATGGCTGGGATTTCAGTGCCGAGATGGCCAACCCGTTGGCTCAGATGAAGTACGACGAGGGCTACGGCTATACCAAGGGCTGGCGCCTGCAGAGCAACTTCTTCCTCGAGTTCTCGCCCATCAAGGACCTTACTTATCGTGCCAGTGCCGGTTGGCTGTATCGCCATCGCGAGGGTCGCAGCTACAAGCCCGTTTACGAGCTCAGTACCAAGAAATCGAATCCTAACGACGACGTGAGTCAGAACCAGTCGTACAGCATCCGCTGGTCGTTAGAGAACACCATCAACTACGTCAAATCGTTCGGTCTGCATAATATCGACGCCCTGCTGGGGCAGAGTATCGAGAAGTGGGGCTATGGCAGCAGTGTCAGCGTTACTAACAGTAACTCGCTGTTCCCTGGCTCGTTCGATCATGCCTATATCACCAACGCCAATGTGGTTGACCCTGCCTACACCTCGATAGGTGGTAGCCCCGAGGATCAGGGTGCCCTGTCGTCGTTCTTCGGTCGTATCAACTATAACTATGATGAGACCTATCTGCTCTCGCTCGTGCTGCGTGCCGATGGTTCGTCGAACTTTGCCCGTGGCAAGCGCTGGGGTTATTTCCCATCAGTCAGCGCTGGTTGGGTTATCACCAATGAATCGTTTATGGAGAAGACCAAGTCGTGGCTCGACTTCCTGAAGATTCGTGCCAGCTGGGGTCAGAATGGTAACTGTAACATCTCTAACTTCCAGTATGTAGGTACCATCGCGTTCGACGATCCTTATTATTTCGAGAGCAAGGATAATCCAGGCATCGGTGCTTATCCTAACATCCTGCCTAACAAGGATGTAAAGTGGGAAACCTCTGAGCAGTTAGACCTTGGTTTCGATGCCCGATTCCTGAACAACCGTTTGGGCGTGGCCTTCGACTGGTATAACAAAACCACCAAGGACTGGCTGGTGCGTGCGCCCATGCTGCTGTCGTACGGTACAGGTGCGCCTTACGTGAATGGTGGTGATATCCAGAACAAGGGTTACGAGGTGCAGCTCACCTGGAACGATAAGGTGGGTAAGGACTTTGTATATGGCGTAACCTTCAACTTCTCGCATAATAAGAACGAGGTTACCCGCCTGGCCAACTCCGAGGGTATCATCCATGGTGGTTCTAATGCCATCGCCCAGAACACCGCCGAGCTGTATCGCTTGCAGGTAGGTTATCCTATCGGCTACTTCTGGGGCTATGCCATGGAAGGTATCATCCAGAACGAGGCCGACCTGCAGGATTACATCAACCGCAACTGTAGTGGCGATAAGAAGAACTCGCTGCAGGGCGAATCGCTGCAGCCTGGCGACGTGAAGTTCGTGGATGTGAACGGCAATGGTAAGATTGATACCGGCGATGCCGACAAGACCATGATTGGTGATCCTAACCCCGACTTTACCGTAGGTCTTAACATCAACCTGGCTTATAAGGGCTTCGACCTGGCTCTGAATGGCTACGGCTCGTTCGGTCAGCAGGTGGCCAAAAGCTATCGTCAGTTCTCCGATCACCCCGATGATAACTATTGTACCGATGTTTACACCAAGTACTGGACAGGCGAGGGTAGCACCAACAAGTATCCACGCTTCTCTGATGGTAAGAACGTGAACATGAGCGAAATCTCGAAGGTTTGGGTAGAGGATGCCGACTTCTTCAAGATCTCTCGCATCGCCTTTGGCTACGACTTTAAGAAGCTCTACAACAAGCTGCCCGTGCAGAAGTGCCGCCTCTACGTAGCCCTCAGCAATTACTTCTGCTTTACCGGCTACTCGGGTATGGATCCTGAGGTAGGTTTCGGCAATGGCACCAGCTGGGCTTCGGGTATCGACTGTGGTTACTATCCATCGGCTCGTTCATGGCAGGTAGGACTGAATATAAACTTCTAAACTCATGGTAATTATGAAACACGATAAATCTTTCATGCTTAAATTACGTAATTTTGGCATTGCAGTAGCAGCCATATTGCTGGCTTGCGCCTGCGACGATTTCCTGGATACCGAGAACCTTACGATGAAGGATACCTCGAACTTCCCTGTTAACGAGACCGATGCCGTGCAGATGGTAAATGGTATCTACTCTGTTATGAACCGCAACCTGGCCGACCCCGAGGAAGATCCCTTCTTTGTGTTCGATATCGCTGGCGACGACCGCCTGGGTGGTGGTAGTCAGAGTAACATCGGTGCTCAGGGTGTAGATCGCCTCATGAATGCCTATGTGGATTGGATGAAACCCATGTGGAAGCAGCGTTATGCTGGTATCAACCGTGCCAACAACGCGCTCGAAACCATCGACAATGTTACTGAGTGGAGCTCGCCCGATAAGAAAAAGCAGTTGCTTTGCGAAATCTACTTCCTGCGTGCATTCTATTATTTCAACCTCGCTCAGGTGTTTAATGGTGTGCCCCTGGTTCTCAGCACCGATCCGCAGAACCTGCCACGCGCCACGGCCGACGAGGTGTATGCCCAGATTGGTAGCGACCTCAAGGCTGCTATCGAGATTGGTCCTTCAACCAAGTATCCCGCCTTTGGCGAGGGTCGTGCCTCAAAATGGGCTGCCGAGGGTTTGATGGCCCGTGTATGGCTGTTCTATACAGGTTTCTATAACAAGAGCGAGCTGCCTTTGGCCGAGGGTGGTAGCATCTCAAAGGCTCAGGTAGCCTCATGGCTCGAGGATTGTATTCAGAACTCTGGCTTTGGCCTGGTTAGCGATCAGCGCAACCTGTGGCCTTACACCAACCCCTATACCGCCAAGGATTATCCTTATGCCCTCGACAACGGTTTGAATTGGGTGACCGACGAGAATATGGAGAACATGTTTGCCGTTAAGATGAGTAACAAGGCTGGTTGGAGTGCCGACTCGCAGTTGCGCCACAACCGTATTGTTGAGTTCTACGGCCTGCGCAAGACCACTGTTGATGCCTTCCCATTCTCAGTTCAGGGTTATTCTAACGGTCCTGTATGCGAAAAACTGTGGACCGATTGGGCTGCCGATCCCGACTATCAGGGCGACTATCGCCGTGTAGGTTCTATCTGCGATCGTGCCGTCGAGATTCCTAAGTACAAGGGCGATCCCGCCAAGGAGGTAGAGAACACCAACCTGCTGGCTAAGAAGTACATAGGTTGCGAGGCCTATAGCGAGGATCATAGCAGCCGCTACCTTAGCTATGCCTACTACTATGGCTCTGAGAACAACCGCCAGTCGGGTCTTACTCAGTCGCTGGTATGGCTGCGCTTTGCCGATGTGCTGCTCATGCACTCCGAGCTTACCGATGGTAAGGCTGTGCTCAATGGCAAGAGCGGACTGAATGCCGTTCGCCAGCGTGCCGGTTTGAACGATATCAACTACAGTCTGGCTGCCCTTAAAAAGGAGCGCCGCTACGAGTTGTGTTTCGAGGCCCTGCGCTGGAACGACCTGCGCCGTTGGGGCGATGTGGCCGAGAAGGTTAAGAATCAGGTAGGCAACAAGATTACCAACCAGGGTATTCCTGGCGAGTATGCCTTTACCAACGATTTTATGCAGCGTTATAACGAAACGGGTGGTGGATTCTTCAAGATTCCTGAGGATCAGGTAACCCTGTCGGAGGGTGTGCTCGAGCAGAACCCCGGCTGGGGCGATGGCACCAACTGGGCCAAGGGCGACCTGCCGTATAAGTTTAAGTAAAATAAAAACCCCGCCAATCGGCGGGGATTTTTATTATTTGTTCTTAAGAAGATCTCTGATCTCAGCCAGCAGCTCTTCCTGGGTGGGACCCTTTGGAGCCTCGGGCTCTGGAGCAGGCTCTTCCTTCTTGCGGTTCAGTTTGTTAATACCCTTCAGCATCAGGAAGATACAGAATGCCACGATCACAAAATCTACCACGTTCTGTATAAACGTACCATACTTCAGCACAGCTGCACCCTCGCCTTCGCCAATCTGGAAAGCCAGGCTGGTAAAATCTACATTGCCAGTAACCATACCTACAACAGGCATCAGTACATCGTCAACCAGCGAGCTTACAATCTTACCAAAGGCACCGCCAATGATAACACCCACTGCCATGTCCATCACATTGCCCTTAACGGCAAACTCCTTGAATTCTTTAATAAATCCCATAAGCTTTAAATGTTTAATGTTTAATGTTTAATATATTAATGTGTGAATTGTAATCTGTATTTTGCAATCATTGGTTTTTTGCCGCCGATTTTTATACTTTTTACTTTTCAGTTTTCACTTTTCACTTTATTTTTAAGTGATTTATGCTGCAAATATAGGAATAATTTTGTAACTTTGCATCCGAAAATAAAAAAAAGTTCGTTTTTCGAGCTAAAAAAGTTAGTAATAATAGGTATAACCCATTTAAATAATTAAGAAAATGACAAAAGTAGCAATTAACGGTTTTGGCCGTATTGGTCGTCTCGCATTCCGTCAGATGTTCGAGGCTGAAGGTTATGAAGTAGTAGCAATCAACGACTTGACAAGTCCTAAGATGCTCGCTCACCTGCTGAAGTACGATACCGCTCAGGGTGGTTTCTGTGGCAAGATTGGTGAGAACAAGCACACTGTAGAGGCTGGTGAGGATTACATCGTTGTTGATGGTCAGAAGATCACTATCTATGCTATTCCTAACGCTGCTGAGCTCCCTTGGGGTAAGCTGGATGTAGACGTTGTTCTGGAGTGCACAGGTTTCTACACATCTAAGGAGAAGGCTTCTGCTCACCTCACTGCTGGTGCTAAGAAGGTTGTTATCTCTGCTCCTGCTGGTAACGATCTGCCTACTATCGTTTACAATGTAAACCACAAGACTCTGACTCCTGCTGACACTGTTATCAGCGCTGCTTCTTGTACAACAAACTGCCTGGCTCCTATGACAAAGGCTCTGAACGACCTCGCTCCAATCCAGAGCGGTATCATGACAACTGTTCACGCTTACACAGGTGACCAGATGATTCTCGACGGTCCTCAGCGCAAGGGTGATGTTCAGCGTGCTCGTGCTGGTGCTCAGAACATCGTTCCTAACTCAACTGGTGCTGCTAAGGCTATCGGTCTCGTAATTCCTGAGCTCAACGGTAAGCTCATCGGTGCTGCTCAGCGCGTTCCAACTCCAACTGGTTCTACAACTATCCTGCACGCTGTTGTTAAGGGTGATGTAACTGTTGAGAGCATCAACGCTGCCATGAAGGCTGCTGCTAACGAGAGCTTCGGTTACACTGAGGAGAAGCTCGTTTCTAGCGACATCATCGGTATGAAGTTCGGTTCACTCTTCGACGCTAACCAGACAATGGTAAGCAAGATGGAGGACGGCAACTCACTCGTACAGGTTGTTTCTTGGTACGACAACGAGAACTCTTACACTTCTCAGATGGTTCGTACTATCAAGTACCTCGCTGAGCTCAAATAAGATCAAATCTTAGTTTGACATATTTTAAGCCACTCGATTTTGTCGGGTGGCTTTTTTTGTGTACCTTTGCCATCGTAAAATAACGTATTATTACAGTAAACCTAACGTAAAAATGAAAAAGTTACTATTATCAGCTATGCTGTTCGCAGCAAGTACCGGGCTGGTTAATGCCCAGACAGTTCAGAAACAGATTGTAGAAGAGGGAGGTACAGGCCCCTTTAAGTCTGAGGTGGTAGGCGATGCCTCCTGCCCAGGCTTCACCGTTTATCGCCCGCAGAACCTGCAGCAGGTGGTGGCCCAGAAAGGCGCCCTGCCCGTTATCGTTTATGCCAACGGCGCCTGCTTTAATAATAATGTAGAGATGCGCCTGCTGCTCAGCGAGGTAGCCTCGTATGGCTACGTGGCTGCTGCTATCGGTCCTTACGACGAGGCCGATGTCATGGCTCAGTGGCGTGGTGTGCTCAAATCAGCCTATCCTGCCACCAAAGGCAAGGTAGTGATGGCCAATGGCGAGGAGATTAAGCCTCTTACCGCTGAGGAGATTAAGGCCCAGCAGGAAGAGCAGGCCAAGATGATGGCCCAGGCCACCAAGAAGGCTAAGAAAGCCGCTAAGCAGCCCGCTGCTCCTCAGTTCAGTACCTATCCTAAGATGCTGCTCGAGGTGCTCGATTGGCTCACCGAGCAGAATGCCGCCGCTGGTTCCGAGTATTACCACTGTCTCGATCTGCAGCGTGTTGCTGCCATGGGTCAGTCGTGTGGTGGCGCTCAGGTGCTTGCCATCGCCTACGATCCCCGTATCCGCACCTGCGTGATGCTCAACACCGGTATTGGCGATATGGAGATGATGGGTGCCACCAAGGAGTGCCTTAAGAATCTGCACACCCCTATGTTCTATATGATTGGTGGTCCAGCCGATATCGCCTATGCCAACGCCCAGAAGGATTACGAGCGTATTGCCGACGATATCCCCGTAGTGATGCTCAACTCTAAGGATGGCCACAGTGGTACCTATTACGAGGCCCACGGTGGCAACTATGCCAAGGCCGTTGTAAAATGGCTCGACTGGCAGCTCAAAGGCCAGGTAGGCCAGTCGGCCCTCTTCCTCGACGATGAGTACCTCAAGCTCAAATTCCCCGAGTGGCAAGGCGTCCGTAAGAACTTTAAATAAAAATAATGGCTGCACCGGCAACGATGCAGCCATCTTTTTTTTGATTTATATAAACTAAGGTTTTACTATTAGAAGTTGTAGTAAACACCGAAGCTGAGGTTAGAACCATCGAGGTCGAAACCAAAGGTGTTAGCAGCCTTGGCGCCATCTACATCCTCCTTCTCGCTCTGCCAGCCCAGGAAACCAGCGTGAGCTACAAAGCTGAGCTTATCGTTGAGGTTAACTGCAATACCTGGCTTGATGCCCAGACCAAAGGTGTTTACCTTGTTACCTACAGCGGGATCCTCGTGGATATAATCTAAACCACCATCCAGGAAGAGGTTTACCTTATCAAACTTAGCAAAGGTGTAACGGGCGTAAGGATTAATCTGGAATACCTTGTCCTTGGCTGATACAGTGAGATTGCCAGCTTTTACCTTCTGCTCGTTCTCGGCATATCCGAAAGCTACACCAATGGCCCAGCTATCGTTGATGTTGTAACCAATCTCAGGCATGAGCTTAAGGCTAGTGTTGGTGTTGCCATCCTGAGATGTAGAAGCCAGACCAAGACCACCACCTACGTAAACCTGCGCATTCATTGTTGCAGCTACACACACTGCTGCGAGTGTCATAAAAATCTTTTTCATTTTCTTTTCTTTTTAATAATTAAACATATACATTTGGTCTCCCAAAAGTACCGCCTGTTTTGATTCTAAATGCACTGCAAAGGTAAGGCGAAAACTTTAAACCAAGCAAAAGTTTCGTAGAAAATGGCGGATTAGGCCTATATTGTTGACCAGAATCACAAAAAACGGCCTATTTAAAAAATATAGTAAAAATCCTTTGTGGATAGGGAAAACCCTACGGAAATCACAAACTCGGCCTTCTTCAGGAACTCACGACTCGAGATGTTTACTCGCTTGCTCTCCAGCAGCATCTACACCAGACAGCTACGGAACTTCTCCAGCACACCAAATACTACATCCTGCGTATAAACACTACCGTGCTCACAGATGTGCTTTGCCAGCTTGCGGGTGTTCAGGGTTTCAATACTCTTACTGTGGGCGAACCACTTGCCAAATACCTGCGACTTGTTGTTCTTGTTCTGTCACAACTCATAAAAAATCTTTGCCATACTCTAATACTTTTTAATTTTAATGGTTAATACTCTTGTTACTTAATCTCTTAGTGTGTCTCAATCCACGTGTGCACTTGTTTCTTTTTGACGATGCAAAGGTACAAATAAAAATGTTACCCTCCAAACGTTTTTTGGACCTTGTTTTTTTATTGTAAATTAATATTACTTCACAAATAATGTATCTATCAGCAATCCTCGAGATACAGCCAAGCTATCTAAGAGAAAGTTCGGCAGGATTTACAGAAAACTCGTAAACTATCCACCAGATTCTGCCGTACTACATAAAATGCCCTGCTGGCGGGTTGGAATGGTACATTAGTTCATTAGTTCATTTTGTAAAATTTAGTAGCGCATCCGTGGACTCTTATTGCTTTATATAATTTATATATATTATAATATATATAAATTTAATATATAATATAGAATATATATAGTCTCCACCTCCCGTTACCCTCTCTCGCCCTCCTGCTTGTGTCTCTTAGAATTGGAAATGAACTAATGAACTAATGTACCATTGAGTGTCATTTGAGTGCGGACTTGATGGCGTCGAGGATTTCGGCGCGCTTTTGCTCTGATGTGCCGTGAACGGCGTAACGTACGATGCCCTGCTTGTCGACTACGATGGTGAGTGGAAATCCTAATGAACCAATCCATGGCATCATGGTCTTGTCTTCAACAAGATGGATCCAGCTGAACTGACGGTTGTCGGTGATTCGTTTGGTGGTGGCAGCATCGTGGAATGTTGCTGAAAAATACAACACTTCGGGTAGCTGCTGCTTCCATTCTGAAAGAATCGGCATCTCAGCAAGGCATGGTCTACAGCCGGAATACCATAGATTAAATACGGCTACACGACCACGGATGCTATCGGAGTTCCAGGTGTTGCCATCGATGTCTTTATCAGAGAAAGTTGGGAACTTATCGCCTGCATGGGGATAGTAGAACGAACCATCGGACTTGATGGCTGACTGCGTGCTTGCTTTCAGCTGGGCAGAAAGACTCATGTAGTGCTGAACGATGGCATCGCGCTCTTTATCCTGTGCCGAGGCGGTGATGGATAATGTTAATGCTGTTAGGAGAATGATAGCTTTCATTTTTATTAGTTTAATGTATGATTTATTCTTTCGGAAGCGGCTTGGATTTGCGGTAGCCCATGCCGGTGACGTGACAGATGAGTTTGCCCTCCTGATTGGTGACGCTAACCTGAACAGAGGGAATCTTATGGTGATCGGCTACGAAGGTAGCTTCGGCCCTGAGATGGTCGCCCTCGATGGCACTGGCCACAAACATGATGTTGTTGGAGATGCCGAAGGTTAACTCGCCGTGCTGGTTCATCAAGGCGGCGATGGCAAGGTCGGCTAAAGTGAACAAAGCACCACCCTGGCAAACATGTCCGCCATTCAGGTGCATGGAGGTTACGGTCATCTCTGCTACAGCATGCTGATCGTCTACCTCTACAATCCTACAACCTGCGTTGGCTGCAAAATGGTCGGTCTGGTTCAGTAATTCTTTAATATCCATGATTGTACTGTTTTTGCGTGCAAAGATACATAAAAATATGTTTTATTAAAGCCAATTAACATAGTTTAAAGGAAGAAACGTTAAATATTAGTGTCGAAAGGTGCTACTTTCGGCACTATTTTTTAAATTTGCACCTTGTAATGAAAGCGAAATTGACAATCGTACTTTTGCTGCTTGGGGTAATACAGGTATTGGCCCGTCCGCAGTTACACGACCTGGACATACGGGTGGTGCTTGACAGGAATGGCGATGCCCTGATTACCGAAACACGACAGATGACCATCGACAGCGAGGGTACAGAGTGCTATATTGGCTTGGCTAACATGGGGCCAAGCATTGTAAAGAACCTGACAGTGACCGACGAAACGGGCGCCCGATATGTATATACGGATTGGGACGTGAACCAGACGCGCAGTTGGAAACAGTACAAATGCGGTATTGTTACCACCAAGCGCGGCTTTGAGCTGTGCTGGGGCCTGGGTGCCGAGGGCGAGCGTACGTACACCACCACCTATGTGATGACTGGACTGGTGCGCGGCTATCCCGATGCGTGTGCCATCCGCCATGTGTTCCTGGATACCGCTGTATCGCCAAAACCTGAGCATGCCCGCGTGGCCATTACCACTGCCGACAGTACGATGATAATCAATGAGGACTCGTGCGGCGTGTGGGGCTTTAAGTTTGAGGGCGAGATATGGATGCAGGATGGCTTTGTGATGGCCGAGACCACCAAGCCCATGAGCGACGAGGCTGGATTGTACCTGATGGTGAAATTCCCCAAGAGCATGTTTGAGCCTACCGTATGGGAGAACGATACCTTTGAGAACAAGAAGGAAGAGGCCTTTGTGGGTAGCGACTACGTGTACGATGAGGACGACGAGGATGATATGAGTCCCTTTGAGTGGGTGCTGTTCATCCTGTTTTACGGCGGAGCAGCCCTGTTGGTTATTGGTGGCGCCGTGTGGCAGATGTACCGTGTATGGCGGGCCAAGCGCCAACTGAACAAGGGGCTGACGTGGTATCGTGATGTGCCCCTGAACGGCAATCTGCAGGAGGCTAACAAGATACTGAATGCCTATAAATATTTTAACAGCGATTATAATAACCTGATGTCGGCTTGTATCCTGAAATTGATCAGCATGGGCGTTATCACCATTGAGACAAAACCTAACTCGAAGGGTAAGATGGAACCCAACTTTGTGATGCACGACTACAAGGATATTGACAAGCAGCCTGTGCTGATGCGCCAGCTGTACAAGATGTTTAAGGATGCGGCAGGCAGCGACAGAATACTGGAGCCATGGGAGCTGAAATCGTATATGAAGAGCAGAACCCATCAGAGTGCTATCGACCAGTTTATCACTACCTTGCACGCCAAGAAGGATCTGTCGAAGTATCCTCCATACGATAAGGGTGTGAACGAGGTGTTTGGATTGCGAAAATTCCTGAAAGAATTTACGCTGCTGGATGAGCGCGAACTGAAGGAAGTAAAGCTGTGGAAGGATTATATGATATATGCCACGCTGTTTGGTATAGCCGATAAGGTGATTAAGGAAATGAAGCAGGTGAACCCTGCCTACTTTGATATGGACCGTGTGGCCAGTACCATGGCCGACAACATGACGCTGCCACTGATTTACAGTACCCTGCAGCGTAGTACATCGAGTGCCGTGGCTGCCAAGGCAGCACGCGAACACCGTGCAAGCGGTGGTGGCGGACACTCGTCGTGGGGCGGCGGCGGAGGCGGCTTCTCGGGCGGCGGCGGAGGAGGCGGCGTACGTTAATCATTGAACATTGAACATTGAACATTCTTGGACAAGCCAAGCGGAACATTAATAATAAGGAACGTATAACGAAATGAAACTGAAAGTGAATCGTACAACCATCGAGTTGTTTGAAGGCGCAGAGATACGCCACGCATTGATTTCTTATCTGACCAGACGGCGGATGAGCTTAAAGTTTTTGGAACAGTTGGAAGTAACTGACGTGTGGGGACATGAGATTGACCTTGATGCGCCCGCGAGTGCATTTACACAAATCAGACTGAAGTTTAAAGATTAAACATTAAACATGAAACATTAAACATTATGTTTAAAAAGAAATATGTATTGGCATCGATGATGCTGCTGGCAGGACTGTGTGTTCAGGCCGGCGAAAAGAAAGAGCTACACATACTGAGTGCTAACGATATGCATGCGGCTATAGAGTGCATGCCACGAGTGGGTTTTGTGGCAGACTCGCTGCGTGCCTTGTATCCCAACTTGCTGGTGCTGAGTGCCGGCGATAACCGTTCGGGCGAACCCCTGAACGATATGTACGAGATACCAGCCTATCCGATGGTGGCACTGATGAATATCATTGGTTTTAATGCTACCACACTGGGTAACCACGAGTTCGACTCCGGACAGGAGGGTTTGGCTAAGCTGGTTAGCATGTCGGCTTTCCCCACGCTGTGTGCCAATGTGCAGCCCGATGCCAAGTGGAACATGCACGTAAAGCCTTACCAGGTGTTTGATTGCGGCGGTATTAAGGTGGGTATCGTAGGTGCTGTGGCACTGGGTGCGATGGGTATCCCCGAGAGTCACCCTAAAAATACGGTTGATATCAAGTTTACCGACCCTCTGGAGACATTGCAGCAGTACCAGTTTCTGCGCAAGGAGTGCGATGTGGTGCTGTTCCTCTCGCACCTGGGCTTTGAGAGCGATGTAAAGGTGTCGAAGGATCTGCCTTGGGTGGATATCATCGTAGGTGGACACAGTCACACCCAGCTGAAGGGTGGTGAGATGCACAATGGCCTGTTTATCACCCAGAACAAGAACCGACTGGCTTGTGTTACCCATACCACACTGACACTTGAGGATGGTAAGGTGGTGGATCGCCAGGCCGAAAACATCGCCATTCGCGGTGGTAAGAACGAGAATAAGGTGGTAAGAGCCTTGGTGGATTATTTCTCGCAGAACCCTGCCTTCTATCGTGTGCTGGCACAGGTGGACACACCATTTGAGTGCTACGAGGAGTTGGGTAACATGATGTGCGATGCCTACGTACAGGAGGGTCATGCCGACCTGAGTTTCCAGAATCCGGGTGGTGTGCGCTACGAGACAAAGCCTGTGGGTGGCTTTACCGTGGCCGATGCTCTGCGACTGGACCCATTCCAGAACGAGGCTATCGAACTGCAGCTGACAGGTAAGGAGCTGATTGACATGATGAAGAAGTGCTACGACAACGATAACCAGGGATTCCCCTATGTAGGTGGCATGAAGGTGGATTACACCGTTGACCCTGCTACCAAGGCCCTGACAAAGGTGGTGCTGTATGGTGAGGACGGTAAGAAGCTGAACCTGAAAAAGACCTACAAGGTGATTACCAACAGCTATACGGTGGCCATCAGCACTACTAACCGTAAGGACCCAGGTAAGGGTATCGGTAAGATTACAGCCCAGCTGGTGATGGACTATCTGG
This sequence comes from Prevotella sp. khp1, assembly GCF_900102205.1. Classification (NCBI taxonomy): domain Bacteria; kingdom Pseudomonadati; phylum Bacteroidota; class Bacteroidia; order Bacteroidales; family Prevotellaceae; genus Prevotella; species Prevotella sp. khp1. The sequence goes on along the minus strand of NZ_FNJZ01000001.1, from coordinate 1,224,767 downwards.
AGCACCAGGGCCACGTGAGCTATCAGGGCAGTAGGAGAATTTTTAGACATTAAACATTAAACATTAAAGATTAAACATTAAAGATTAAACATTAAACATTATAAAAAACCAATAACCTATTATTTATTATTATGGCTTATCAAGAAGTAAGAACAACGGGATATGGAACCCGCGTAGGAAATTCGTTTAAGGCTATAGGCGGCGGCATTGTGCTGTTCTGCTTGGGTACTGCATTACTTTGGTGGAACGAAGGACGTGCAGTGAAGACCGAAAAGATGCTGGAAGAGGCAGGGAGCGCCTATGTAGAGATGCCTAACCCCGCCAAGAAGGATGCCCAGCTGGAGGGCGAACTGATTTGTGGTACGGCACTGGCCACCACGCAGGATTCGCTGATTGACAAGGATTTTGGCGTAGGTGCCACAGCCATTGCCATGCGACGCACCGTGGAGTACTACCAGTGGGTAGAGCATGCTAAGGAAAAGAGCGAAGACAAGTTGGGTGGCAAAGAGGTAACTACTACCACCTATACCTATACCAAAGAGTGGGTGAGCCGCCCCGTTGAGAGTGCTGAGTTTAAGGATTCCGCTTACCAGAAAAAGAACATGGTGCTGACAACTGTTGAGAATGACCAGCAGTATGCCGAGAACGTAGAGTGGGGTGCCTATAAGCTGAACGAGAGTCTGATTCACGCCATTTCTTCGCGTGAGGCACTCGACCTGGCCATTGCCGAGGATCTGCTGAAGCAGCTGGATAAGAACACCCAGACCGCTTACGAGCGATTCTACGGTGCCCCAAAGAATAACAATCAGCCTGCACCTGAGGCCCAGCAACCAGCTGCCATCCCCGATTCGATCAAGGCCCTGCTGCCTGATTCGGTAAAGGCTCAGTTGGACTCGATACAGGCTGTGAACGACTCGATTAACAAAGCCATGGAGGCTGCTCTGAATAAGAAGGATCTGGCGTATGTACACCAGGCTGGCAACGTGCTGTACTTTGGACGTGTGCCTGGAAGTCCTGAGGTGGGTGATGTGCGTGTAACCTTCGAGAAAGTGGTGCCTGCCAAGGTAACGGTGATGGCCGTGGTAGATGGCGACACCTTTAAGCCCTTTAAGGCCAAGAACGGCAAGCGATTCCAGACGCTGGTGATGGGTAAGAAGAGTGGCGACGAGATTATTGAGGCCGAGCAAGAGGGTAACAACTTTATTAAGTGGGCCCTGCGCATTGTGGGTATCCTGATGGTGATTGGCGGATTGAAGGGCATCTTCGGATTCCTGGAGACTATCCTGAAGGTGGTACCATTCATCGCTGGCATTTTCGGCTGGGGTGTTGGATTGGTATGCACCATCCTGGGTGTAGTGTGGAGCCTGATAGTGATTGCCCTGGCATGGCTGTTCTACCGTCCGCTGTTGGGCATTACCTTGCTGGTTATCGCAGGTTTCCTGGTATGGGTATTCGCCTTTAAGGGTAAGGACAAGTTAAAGGAATTGGCCGCTAAGGCTGCAACCAAGTAATATATGGATTTTAAAGAGTTTGCCAATAAGTTCCTGAAAGGGTGTGGCTGTGTTAGCATCATCTGTTTCGTAGTGGTAGCCCTCATCTGCATTTTCGTGCCCGATGAGGAAGAGGAGAACAAGGATGAGAACCAGACAGCCCAGACGGAACAGGTAGAGAAACGTGACAGCGTGATCGTGAACGAACCCCTGGAGGGCGACCCCTATCAGGAGCTTGACGAGCTGATAGGCTTGGGAAGTGTGAAGGACGAGGTGCGATCGCTGGCCAACTTTGTGAAGCTGCAAAAGCAGCGCGAGGCAAAGGGACTGAAAACGGCTAAGGTGAGCTACCATCTGGTGTTCTACGGATCGCCTGGTACGGGTAAAACCACCGTGGCACGTATCGTGGGTCGTATCTACAAGGACCTGGGTGTGCTGAAGCGTGGACATACCGTTGAGACCGACCGTGCTGGCCTGTGTGCCCAGTACGTGGGACAGACAGGACCCAAGACCGACAGCGTGATTATGAAGGCGCTGGATGGTGTGCTGTTTATCGACGAGGCCTACTCGCTGGTACCTGAACAGGGCAACGGTAACGACTACGGACAGGAGGCTATATCTACCATCCTGAAGCGTATGGAGGACTATCGCGACAGATTGGTGGTGATCGTGGCTGGTTACAAGAACGAGATGCAGCGTTTTATCGACTCGAACCCTGGATTGCAGTCGCGCTTTAATCGCTACATCGACTTCCCCGACTACACGGGTGGCGAGCTGGCTCAGATATTCAAGATGTACATGAAGAAGAACCAGTACACCCTCTCGGCCGATGCTGAGCAGTATCTGAAGGAACGCTTTGAGTATGCTGTGGCCCATAAGGACCGCAACTTTGGTAATGCCCGTTATGCTCGCAACGTGTTTGAGAAGAGCATACAGGCCCAGGCCAACCGTTTGGGCGGTATGAGCAACCTGAACAAGGAACAGCTGACGGAGTTGACAGCCGATGATCTGAAGGCCGGCTTCGCTTCTAAATCGAATATATAATAATGTGCTAATGAATAGAATGATAACGATATTGGGACCAACCGCCTCGGGTAAAACACCCGTGGCGGCCCACCTGGCTGCTAAGATTGGGGGTGAGATTATCTCGGCCGATTCGCGCCAGGTATATCGTCGCATGGATATCGGAACGGGTAAGGACCTCGATGATTATACATTAAACATGAAGGATGAAACATTCTTGGACAAGCCAAGCGGCAAAGCCGAGCGAAACATTCCTTTCCATCTGATAGACATATGCGAACCAGGTACCAAATACAATTTGTTTCAATACCAACAGGACTTTTACGATGCCTACCAGGACATACAGGGTAGGGGTAAAACACCCGTGCTGTGTGGTGGCACGGGCCTTTATATCGAGGCTGTGCTGAAGGGCTACAAACTATCGCCTGTGCCCCAGAACCAGGCGCTGCGCGACAGTCTGGAGGGCAAAACACTACCTGAGCTTACACAGATGCTGCAGGAGCTGAAGGCCAGAACGGGCTCGAACATGCATAACAAAACAGATGTGGATTCGTGTCAGCGTGCCATCCGTGCCATCGAGATTGAGACGTATAATCTCGAGAACCCAGTGCCCCGTAGAGAGCTGCCACCTGTGGATTCGCTCATCATCGGTATCGATATCGACAGAGAGTTGCGCCGTGAAAAGATTACCCGCCGATTGAAGGCCCGTTTGGAAAATGGAATGGTCGACGAAGTGCGCCGTTTGCTCGACGAAGGCATTGCGCCCGAGGATTTGATTTACTACGGATTGGAGTATAAATTCTTGACAGAATATGTTATAGGACAGCTCACATACGATGAGATGTTCAGCAAGCTCGAGATAGCCATTCATCAGTTTGCCAAGCGACAGATGACGTGGTTCCGCGGCATGGAGCGTCGTGGCTTTACCATCCACTGGATTGATGCCACCCTCCCGATGCCCGATAAGGTGGCAAAAATCATAGAGTTATATGGTTAATGGTCAATGTTCAATGTTCAATGTTCAATAAATAATCATGGCAGTAGAAACTACAAGATGGGCTATACTTTATTGCCCCAAAACAGGTATCTTTAACTCGCATAAGCGTTGGGAGAAGATACAGAAGGTGCTGGACGAGCGTCAGGTGCAGTACGACTTTGTACAGAGCGAGACAGCCGACAGCGTGGAACGATTAGTGAAAATGATGATACAGAACGGCTACAAAACCATTGTAATCGTGGGTGGCGACTCGGCCCTGAACGATGCCGTGAACTGTCTGATGATGGAAGAGAAATCCGTACGCGACGAGATTGCTTTGGGCGTGATACCCAATGGCGTGCTGAACGACTTTGCCAAGTTCTGGGATTTCGACGATGATAAGATAGAGCAAACCATCGATTGGCTGATCAAGCGTCGTGTGCGCAAGATCGACCTGGGCTGCATTCGCTATATCAACAAGAAAGGCGACAAATGTCACCGTTATTTCTTGAATTGTATTAACATCGGACTTACTGCCGACATCATGAATCTGCGTCGGCAGACGCGCCGTTTGTTCGGATCGCAAACCTTATCGTTCCTGGTAAGTTTGTTTGTGATGCTGTTCCACCGCATGGAGTACAAGATGAAGCTGAAGATTAACAGCGAGGTGATAGAGCGCAAGGTGATGACGGTGTGCATAGGATCGGGTCCTGGCTACGGTCAAACACCTAATGCAGTGCCCTATAACGGTATGCTGGATGTGAGCGTGGTTTACCACCCCGAGGTGGTGCAGCTGATTGAGGGTTTGTGGCTGTTGGTGGCAGGCCGATTCCTGAACCATCGTAGCGTACACCCCTACCGCACCAAGGAGATTGAGGTGGAGTACGCCAAGAAAGCCATCGTGGGCATTGATGGGCGCATGATGAAAACGCCTGTGGGTTCGTACAGGATCACGGTTGAACAAGAAGTTGTAAATTTCTTGATACCAGAATAAGAATAAGGGTGCGCAACGATTGTGCACCTTTTTTCTTTAACCGCAAATAAATGTTAAATATCATTTTGATTTCTTTGAACTCTGCATAAAAATGCCTACCTTTGGAAAATCAAACTTGAATATTCACTAATAAATACCTTTAGACAGGAACTATGAGCTACCTACGTTTAGAAAAGGCCGTGATGACTAACCTGCAGGAAAGTCTGGTCCGTGAGTTCCTCCGAACCAATCGTTCGGGCGCCTATAGCAGCTCTACACTGGTAGACTGTAATACGCGAAAGTACCACGGATTGCTGGTAGTGCCCGTGCCTGAGTTGGATGACGAAAACCACGTGTTGCTTTCGTCGCTCGACTGCACGGTTATCCAGCATGGCGCCGAGTTTAACCTCGGCCTGCACAAGTATCAGGGCAACAATTTTAGTCCTAACGGACACAAGTACATCCGAGAATTCGACGCCACTACCGTTCCTACTACTACTTATCGCGTTGGTGGTGTGATCTTAAAGAAAGAGGTGATCTTCCAACACTACGAGGATCGTATCTTAATTCGTTACACTTTGGTGGATGCACACTCAGCTACTACACTACGTTTCCGCCCATTCCTGGCTTTCCGCAGCGTGCGACAGTTTACACACGAGAACGCTACTGCCAGCAGAGAGTACAGCGAAGTTGAAAATGGAATTAAGACCTGTATGTATGCCGGCTATCCCGACTTGTACATGCAGTTCTCGAAGAAAAATGAGTTTATCTTCCAGCCCGACTGGTATCGTGGCGTGGAGTATCCCAAGGAGCAGGAACGTGGCTATGCTTCGAACGAGGACCTCTACGTGCCTGGCTATTTCGAGATGCCTATCAAGAAGGGCGAGAGCATCATCTTCTCGGGTTCTACATCGGCCATCAAGCCATCGGCCATGAAGAAACTGTTTGACGATGAAGTGGCCGACCGCGTGCCACGCGACAACTTCTACCACTGCTTGGTAACAGCTGCACACCAGTTTCATCGCAAGGAGAAAAATCACGACCGCTATCTGCTGGCTGGCTATCCCTGGTTTAAGTGCCGTGCACGCGATACATTCATCGCCCTACCTGGATTGACACTCGCTATTGGCGAGGTGGACTATTTTGAAAAGGTGATGATGACGGCCGAGCGCGACCTGCGAGCCTTTATGGAGGAGAAACCACTGAGTGGTAAGATATACGAGATGGAGCAACCCGATGTGCCCCTGTGGGCGGTATGGGCCATGCAGCAGTACGCCAAGGAGGTGGGTCGCGACAAGTGCTTCGAGATGTATGGTAAACTGTTGCACCAGATTATCAAGTACATTCTGGACGGTAAGCATCCTAACTTGCGACTGGATGACAACGGCTTGCTCTACTCGAACGGAAAGGATAAGGCTGTAACGTGGATGAACTCTACTGCCAACGGTAAGCCCGTGGTGCCACGTTCAGGCTACATTGTAGAGTTTAACGCCCTGTGGTATAACGCCCTGAAATTCTGCGCCCTGATGGCTAGCGAGAAGGGTGATGTGAAGGGCGCTGAAATGATTGAAAAACTGGCTGCCAAGGTGAAGGATTCGTTCGTAGAAACCTTTGTAAACGAGTACGGCTATCTGCTGGACTATGTGGATGGCACGATGATGGACTGGAGCGTACGTCCGAATATGATTTTCGCTGTAGCCCTCGACTACTCGCCACTGAACCAGCAGCAGATGAAGAGCGTGGTGGATATCTGTACCCGCGAGCTGCTGACACCAAAGGGATTGCGTTCGCTCTCGCCAAAGAGTGGTGGTTATAATCCTATCTATGTGGGTCCGCAGACCCAGCGCGACTATGCTTACCATCAGGGTACCGCATGGCCTTGGCTGGGTGGTTTCTATATGGAGGCCTGTCTGAAGCTGTACAAGCGCTCACGCCTGAGCTTTGTGGAGCGACAGATGGTGGGCTATGAAGACGAAATGGACTATCATGCCATTGGTACCATCTCTGAACTTTTCGACGGTAACCCGCCATTCCATGGTCGTGGTGCCATGTCGTTTGCTATGAACGTGGCCGAGATTCTGCGCACGCTCAAGTTGATGGAAAAGTATTCATATCAAAAGTAAGGAGGAACTGCTATGAAGGTATTAATGTTTGGATGGGAGTATCCTCCTCACGTATTCGGTGGATTGGCCACCGCTAACTATGGTATCTCTGAAGGCCTGAAGGCTCAGGGCGATATCGAGACGGTACTGTGCTTGCCTCACCCCTTTGGCGATGAGAGTCAGCATGCCTGCCGTATCGTTGCCATGAACGCTGTGCCCATTGCGTGGCGCGATGTAGATTACGACTACGTCAAGCAGCGCGTGGGCAATATCATGGATCCCGATTACTATTTTAAGTTGCGCGAGCATATCTACGCCGACTTTAACTATATGAACGTGAACGACCTTGGTGCGATGGAGTTTGCCGGTGGTTATCCTGGCAACCTGCACGAGGAGATTAATAACTACTCGATCATTGCCGGACAGGTGGCCCGCACGGAGGAGTTTGATATTATCCACGCTCACGACTGGCTCACCTTCCCCGCTGGTATCCATGCCAAGCAGGTAAGTGGCAAACCTCTGTGTATCCATGTTCATGCTACCGACTTCGATCGCTCGCGTGGTAAGGTTAATCCTACTGTTTACAGCATCGAGAAGAATGGTATGGACTGGGCCGATTGTATCATGTGTGTATCCGAATTAACCCGTCAGACGGTTATCAACCAGTATCATCAGGACCCACGCAAGTGCTTTACCGTTCATAATGCTGTGTACCCATTGCCACAGGAGTATCAGGATATTCCACGTCCTGACCATACTGGCAAGGAAAAGGTGGTTACCTTCTTAGGTCGTATCACCATGCAGAAGGGACCTGAGTACTTTGTAGAGGCCGCTACCATGGTGCTGCATCGTACCCGCAACGTGCGTTTCTGTATGGCAGGCTCAGGCGATATGATGGACGCTATGATCCATCTGGCTGCCGAACGTGGCATTGCCGACAGATTCCACTTCCCTGGCTTTATGCGTGGCAAGCAGGTGTACGAGTGCCTGAAGAACTCTGATGTGTACGTCATGCCTTCGGTGAGCGAACCATTCGGTATCTCGCCCTTGGAGGCCATGCAGTGCGGAACCCCAAGCATCATCTCAAAGCAGAGTGGCTGTGCCGAGATTCTTGATAACTGTATCAAGGTCGACTACTGGGACATCCACGCGCTGGCCGATGCCATCTACTCCATCTGTCATAACGAGTCGCTCTTTAACTACCTGAAGGATGAGGGTAAGAAGGAGGTTGACCAGATTACATGGGAGAAGGTGGGCAAATGGATCCGTACCCTCTACCTCCGCACCTTAGGATGGGAATAATTAAACATTAAAGATTCTTGGCTATGCCAAGCGTACTAAAGAAACGATTAAAACATTAAAGATTAAAAATGTTATGAAAACAATTTGTTTATATTTCGAGATACATCAGATTATTCATCTGAAGCGTTACCGTTTCTTTGATATCGGTACCGATCATTATTACTATGATGACTACGAGAACGAACGTAGCATCAGCGACATTGCCGAGCGCAGCTATATGCCCGCACTCAATGCCCTGCACGATATGATTAACGAGCATGGCAAGTACTTCAAGGTGGCTTTCTCACTGAGTGGTACTGGTATCGAGCAGTTGGAGATGCATGCACCACAGGTGCTCGAAAAGCTGCAGGCTATGAACGAGACTGGCTGCGTAGAGTTCCTGGCCGAGCCTTACAGCCACGGACTGTCGTCGCTGGCTAACCCCGATAGCTTTGCTGTGGATGTAAAGAAGCAGTGTGCTAAGATCGAGGAGCTGTTTGGCAAGAAGCCTACCGTATTGCGTAACTCGTCACTCATCTATAGCGATGATATCGGCGCCCAGGTAGCCTCGATGGGCTTCAAGGGTATGCTCACAGAGGGTGCTAAGCACGTGTTGGGATGGAAGAGTCCACACTATGTTTACCACTGCAACCTGGCTCCAAACCTGAAGCTGTTGCTGCGTGATATCGAACTAAGTGATGATATCTCGTTGCGCTTCAACAACTCAGAGTGGGATGGCTATCCACTGTTTGCCGATGCCTATATCGATCGTATCGCCCGTCTGCCCGAAGAGGAGCAGATTGTAAATATCTTCATGGAGCTCTCGGCTCTGGGTATCGCCCAGCCACTCAGCTCTAACATCCTCGACTTCCTGAAGGCTCTGCCTGCACAGGCCAAAGCCAAGGGTATCACCTTCTCTACACCTACAGAAATCTGCAAGGCATGCAAGAGCGTGAGTCAGCTGGATGTGCCTGATACCCTCTCATGGGTCGACGAGGAGCGCGACGCTAGCTGCTGGTTGGGTAACGCTATGCAGCGCGAGGCTTTCAACAAACTGTACAGTGTGGCCGATCGTCTGCGTATCGCCAACGATCCACGTATCAATCAGGACTGGGATTATCTGCAGGCTTCGAACAACTTCCGCTTCATGACCACCAAGCCTTCGAACGTAGGACTGGATCGTGGTATCTACAGCGGACCATTCGATGCCTTCACCAACTATATGAACATCCTGGGCGACTTTATCAATCGTGTAAATGCCCTTTATCCACTCGATATCGATAACGACGAGCTGGAGGGCTTGCTCACCACCATTAAGAACCAGGGTGATGAGATTGAGATGAAGGATAAGGAGATTACCCGACTCAAGGCCAAGCTGGAGAAGCTGGAGGGTTGCAAGGGTAAGGCTGCCAAGGCCGAGAAACCCGCTGCCAAGCCAAAGGCCGCCAAGAAGCCTGCTGCTAAAAAGCCAGCAGTCAAGAAAGCAGAGACAAAGGCCGAAGCATAATTCGGCTTTGCTATACCATTAAGAGAGCTTGCTAACCCTATAGCGAGCTCTCTTGCACTCAAAGAGAATCAAAAAAGTTTGGGCTTATGAAAGGAAGAATTAAATCGTTACCTGCAAAAATTGCTGTCCGACTCTTGTTGTGTGGCTTGGTAATTACTGTGTGCGTGGGGTTTGTTTCTTATCACTACACGCTGAACGGTATCACCAAACAGTATGCAGAGAACTTTCATATGCGTATGCTCATCAACTATGAGTACACGCGCCGCGTGCTGTCGGATGTGTATGTACAGGTTTCTAACCATGTGTATTACATTGAGCAATCGCTCGACAAACCTGAGACCCAAATCGACGCTATGACACGTATTGTGCGTAATGGTAATCGTGTGCATAGTTGTGGCATGAACTTTATCAAGAACTACTATCCGGAGAAGGGTGAGAAATACTGTCCCTTTGCCTGGCGTAACCCAAAGAATCGCGATGAGATACTGACGGATTTGAAGGGCGATCAGGATTTTGACTACCTGAACGACCGTTGGTTCAGAAGTGTGATTGAAGGCGATACCTGCGAGTGGAGTGATCCCTTCTACGATGGCTACGACAAATCAACCACTCTGGTGGCCTATATGGTGCCCATACACGATGCTGAGGGCAAGCCTGTGGCTGTATTAGGAGCCGATATTTCACTGGAATGGCTGACAGGGAAGCTGGACGAGACAGACAGCACCTATAATGCCCAGAACAATTTTGCTGCCAAGGTGATGGGACTGAAATCGCAGAGTTTCATCATCAACTACGATGGTAAGTTTATCACGCACCCCAAGGCAGAAAAGCTATTGGAGGGCCAGTTCTTCCACCACGTAAGGGGTAGCAAGAGTGGTAAGAAAACCCTGCTGGAACGCAAGATGAAGGCAGGAGAGCAGAGTAGCGACGAAACACAGGAGCGCTATCTGTTTAATGGCGAGGAGAGCTACTTCTTCTATACACCGCTGAAGTACACCGACTGGACCATGGTAACGGTGGTGCCCTGCCGACAGATTGATATGCTGGGCCTTATGTACGTGCTCAAGCTGACGGCCTATGTGCTGGTGGGCATGTTTGTCCTGGTAGCCGTGGCGTATGTTTATATGAAAAAAGATTTTAAGAATAGATATGAAACTGATAAGTTGGAATGTGAACGGCCTGAGGGCGTGTGAAGGAAAGGGGTTTAGCGACACTTTCCGTGAGTTGGATGCTGACTTCTTCTGTCTGCAGGAAACAAAAATGCAGGCTGGTCAGCTCGACTTGGCCTTTGAGGGCTATGAGAGCTATTGGAACTATGCCGATAAGAAAGGCTACAGTGGTACGGCTATCTTTACCAAGCACCACCCATTGAGCGTGACCTATGGCATAGGGATTGATGAGCACGACCACGAGGGCCGTGTGATTACTTTGGAGATGGAGGATTTTTACCTGGTAACCTGCTACACACCAAACTCGCAGGACGGTTTGAAGCGCCTTGACTATCGTATGACATGGGAGAACGACTTCCGTGCCTATCTGAAGGGCCTCGATGCCAAGAAACCTGTGATACTGTGTGGTGACTTGAATGTGGCACACCAGGAGATTGACCTGAAGAACCCCAAGACCAACCGTATGAATGCCGGCTTTACCGATCAGGAACGCGAGCAGTTCTCAACCCTGTTGGCCAGTGGTTTTACCGATTCGTTCCGCTATAAGTATCCTGAGCAGGTAACCTACTCGTGGTGGAGCTATCGTTTCCAGGCACGCCAGAAGAACGCTGGCTGGCGTATCGACTATTTTGTGATTAGCGACCGATTGCGTGAGCGCATGGACGATGCCCGGATACATACACAAATACTGGGCAGCGATCACTGCCCAGTAGAGTTAACATTGAAGTAAGTGTGTTTGGGATTAAAGTCCCAGACCCTTCTTCAGCTTATTGGCGCCTTCGTCGATGGCATCGTTAGCCTTCTTCTTGGCATCTTCCTTAGCTGCGTTAGCGGCATCCTCAGCGGCCTTCTTGGTGTTGTCAACAGCATCCTGACCAGCCTTCTTGGCACCCTCAACTGCAGCATTGGCAGCATCAACTGTCTGATCTACAGCTGCTTGACCAGCCTCCTGAACACCACCTACAGCACTGGTAAGACCATTAACGAATGTCTCAGCAGGGGTAACAGTGAGTGTTTCAACAGCAGCAGCTACAGCGGCATTGTCGCCAGCAAAAGCCTTGATCTGCTCGGCATTGGCCTTCAGGAACTCCTGAACCTTGGTTACATACTCCTTGGCCAACTCAGGATTGGTGGTGAGGAACTCTTTAACCTGCTCCTGTACAGTGGCCAGTGTAGCCTGGAACTTGTTGGCATCCTTGGCCTCAATCTGCTCTGTGAGGGCAGCGGTGATGGCGCTTACAGCCTCATCTACACTCTGCTCGGCTACTACAGTTGAATCGGCGGCTTCGGCTGGAGCCTGAGTTTTGTTTCCGCAAGATGCGAAACCCATGGCCATGCAGGCCACAACTGCGATAAGTACTTTTTTCATAATGCTTTGAATTTTTAAGTAAAACAATTAATATGACTTGATTTTCGGCAACAAAAATAAAGTATTTTAGAATACGTTAGCGCAAAAGTTGTATAAAATTTGTTTTTTTTATACTTTTGCACGCGTTTTTTCAAGATAACAAAGGAATTAATAGAGATTAATAGAAGATGATGACAACATTTGCATTCAAGCCGAAACTTTTGTCGACACTTCGGCACTACAACAAACAACAGTTTACCACCGACCTGCTGGCTGGTATCATCGTAGGTATCGTAGCACTGCCTCTGGCCATCGCTTTTGGTATTGCATCAGGTGTAACCCCTGAGAAGGGTATCATCACCGCCATCGTAGCCGGACTGATTATCTCGTTGCTGGGTGGTTCGAAAGTACAGATTGGTGGACCTACTGGTGCGTTTATCATTATTATCTATGGTATTATTCAGCAGTACGGTTTCGAGGGCTTGACCATCGCCACACTGATGGCTGGTGTGTTCCTGATTCTGTTTGGTGTGCTGCATCTGGGAACCATCATCAAATACATACCTTACCCCATTGTGGTAGGTTTTACCAGCGGTATTGCGCTCACCATCTTTACCACACAGATTAAGGACTTGTTTGGTTTAACCATGGAGAGCGTACCCAGCGATTTTATCGAGAAGTGGGGCGCTTACATCGGCGACTTTGGTACCATCGACTGGTGGAGCACTGCTGTGGGCATCGGCTCGGTAGCTGTAATTGCCACATGGCCTATGGTTGCTAAGTACAACAGTCTGCTGAAGAAGCTGCCAGGATCGCTGATTGCAATTATCGTCATGACTGTAGCCGCTCTGCTGTTGAAGCAGTATGCTGGCGTAATGAGTATAGAAACCATTGGCGACAGATTCAGTATTTCGAACCAGTTGCCTGATGCTGAAATGCCCGCTTTGTCGTGGGATGTGATTAAGGGTCTGGTATCGCCAGCTATCACCATCGCCATTTTGGGTGCCATAGAATCTTTGCTTTCAGCCACTGTGGCTGACGGTGTGATTGGCGATCGCCACGACTCTAATACCGAATTGATTGCACAGGGTGTGGCTAACCTGGCCAGTCCTATATTTGGCGGTATCCCCGCTACAGGTGCTATTGCACGTACCATGACCAATATTAATAATGGTGGACGTACACCTGTGGCTGGTATCGTACATGCAGCCGTGCTGCTGCTCATCTTCCTGTTCCTCATGCCACTGGCACAGTATATCCCTATGGCCTGTCTGGCTGGTGTGCTGGTTATCGTGAGCTACAACATGAGTGGCTGGCGCTCGTTCGCTTCGATCATGAAGAACCCAAAGAGCGACGTGATTGTGCTGTGTGTAACCTTCCTGCTTACCGTTATCTTCGACTTGACTATCGCTATCGAGGTTGGTCTGATCTGCGCTTGCTTGCTGTTCATGCGTCGTATGGCAGAGACTACCGATGTGAAGGTTATCAGCGATGAGATCGACCCAGAGGAGGAGCAGAGCGACTTCCAGATGGGTAACCTGGAGCACCTGACTATCCCTGAGGGTGTAGAAGTGTACGAGATTAACGGTCCTTACTTCTTTGGAGCAGGTAATAAGTTCGAGGAGATTATGGCCAGCTTGCGTGGTCAGCGACCCAAGGTGCGCATTATTCGTATGCGTAAGGTGCCTTTCGTTGATTCTACTGGTATCCACAACCTTACTAACCTGTGTACCATGAGTCAGAATGATGGCATACAGGTAGTACTCTCGGGTGTGAACCCAACAGTGCAGGCTGTACTCCATAAGGCCGGATTTGATAAGATGTTAGGCGAGGAAAACATTTGCTCGCACATCAATATAGCATTAGAAAGAGCAAAAGAGTTGGTTTAACACCAACTCTTTTTTTTATGCGTTCATATAAGGATTGTATTGCTGTTCGTCGCCTATAGTTGATTGTGGGCCGTGGCCTGTATAAACCTTGGTGTCGGCAGGTAGCGCTGCAAGTACGTGCTGCAGACTATGCATGATATCGGCATAGCTGCCACGTTCGAAATCGGTGCGGCCTATGCTCATACGGAACAAGGTATCGCCTGTAAACACCACCTTCTCTTCTTCGCACCAGAAGCTAACACCACCTGGTGTATGGCCTGGGGTACGCAGCAACTTAAACTGGTGGGTGCCAAAACGGATGACCTCGTCGTTGGCAAAGTAATGGCCTGGCTCAGGGAATGACAGGTTGAGCTTGATGCCTGCCATCGCCTGGAACTGTCCAGGGATATCTGTTATCAGCCACTCATCGCCGGCCGAAATCTCGGGCTTCAATCCCCATGTGTCAAACACGGTGTTGATTCCAAAGTTATGGTCGAAATGGCCATGGGTACATAGCAAATGTACGGGCTTTAGCTGATGCTCGTTGATAAAGTTTACCAACGCATCGCGCTCCTCCTGATAATAGGCGCCACAGTCTATAATCACACACTCGTTGGTGTCGTCGTAAACCACGTAGGTGTTCTCCTGCAGGAGATTAAAACTGAAGGTTTTTACGTGTAGCATTATAGTGGCAGATAGATAACGTACTTTTCCTTAAACCACTCTTCGCTGAAGAACTGCGAAATCTCTGTGGCTTCTACAATCTTATGATAGGGCTGCAACTCGGCCTGCAAATCGCCACCCTTCAAGCAGATAACGCCATTGGGCAGGGCATTCTGCTGCTGCTTCGAGATGTTCTTACGCATCAGTTTTACCAGGTCGGGGAGGGGCATCACGGCACGGCTCACAATAAAGTCGTACTTATCCTTCTCATCCTCGCCACGCAGATGGGTGGGCTGGCAGTTCTTCAAGCCAATGGCATTGCACACCTCCTGGGCCACACGAATCTTCTTGCCTGTGCCATCAATCAGCTTAAACTGGCACTCTGGAAACAGAATGCTCAGGGGTACACCAGGAAAGCCGCCACCTGTACCAAAATCCAGAATGCGTGTGCCTGGACGGAAGTTAATCATCTTAGCGATGGCCAGTGAGTGGAGCACGTGGTGCTCGTAAAGCTGGTCGATATCCTTACGCGAAATAACATTAATCTTGGTGTTCCAATCACGATAAAGGGCATCGAGGGCGTCGAACTGCTGGCGCTGCTCGTCGCTCAGCTTTGGAAAATATTTTTGAATAATCTCTGCTGTCATTGTACTGATTTGATAAATGCGGGTTTTACAAATTTCTTAAGCTGGGCATAGGTAAGCACCAACTCGATAGTGCCTAACTCCAACGAGGCAATCTCGGAGGGGTTGAAAATAAAAGTGATGGTATTATCGCTCACAATAAAGTTCTCAGGTACGTACATTTCTACCTGGTCCAGATAACCTTTCTCCTTCAGTTGGTCAAGGTTCTGGCTCTCAGTTTTCTCCATGAGTGCCTTCAGCAATACGGGTGGCAACTGGGTTTCGTAGCCATCCACAAAAATATCTTTCATCCTGATTTCTTTTCCTGTCTCGACTTTGAAATTAAGCGGGATAAGCTGATGGATGCTGTTGGCATGGCCCTCGCTGTAGTCGATGGTGGCCAGATAGGCCAAAGTGCGCTTCGAGGTTTGCTCGGTAGTGGCATTGATAATGTAATGGAACTCGTACCACGAGCGCTTGGTGGTATCGGCACGATCGGCATTGTAGAGAGGCAGCATGTTGGTTTTATAACTCATGGTGTAAGCCTCGGCAAACTGGTCCATGGCACCTTGCATGCCCATATCGGCCTGGTTAAAGAGGCGATACACCACAGCCTCGTTAATATTCTTTCCCACCTCGCCACTCTCTTTGGTGGCGCAGGGCAGTTTTAAACTTACATTGCACACTGGCGATAGCTCTTCGTTTGATAGACGTATGGATTTTTCCGACTCGAGCATCTCGAAAGTCAGTTTGCCTTCGTCATCGTTTCTACAACCCGTAAAAACGGCGAGAATAACGAAAATGAGCGTGTATTTGAGTTGGTTTGTCATACTTTTGCATTTATTTTTGCGCAAAATTACACTAAAATCTCGAAAATAGCAAATTTCTCATAAAAAATCACTATTTTTGCAGCCGAAATAATAAAAGAATCATTAAAACCAGAATGAATTCACAGAGTACGCCCGTACATATCAGGTTGTGGCATAAAGACTTTTGGTTGATGGCCATCGCCAACTTTCTGTTGGCTATGACGGTCTATATGCTCGTACCTACTATGCCCCGCTGGCTGATGGATGCCCAGCAGTTCTCGGCTCAGGATGCAGGTATTGCTATGGCTGCATTCGGAGTAGGACTGTTTGCACTTGGTGCATTCATATCTTATATGGTTCAGCACTATCGTAGAAACTTAGTGTGCATATTTGCCGTGCTGGTTGAAGCACTATTGATTACAGCCCTGTATTATATAGATGGTTTGCATATGCGTGTGGCCAATCCTATGGTGGTTTTTGTGCAGCGTTTTGCACAAGGAGCCGTGTTCGGACTGGCCCAGATGGTGCTGACAAGCACGCTGATTATCGATACCAGCGAGTCGTTCCAGCGTACCGAAGCTAACCACTCGGCTGCCTGGTTCTCGAGATTTGCCCTGAGTATGGGTCCTATGGCAGGTTTGCTCATTGGGCGCATTGCCGGCTTCCACTATGTGCTGTTGGCAACTATGGCTTGTGCTATGGCTGTGGTGGTACTGGTGCTGCTGGTAAACTTCCCCTTTCGTGCACCTCAGGATGATATCCCTACTGTTAGCTTGGATCGTTTCTTCCTGCCTCATGGATTCCCACTGTTTGTAAACCTGCAACTGGTTACTTTGGCCGTGGGTATTATCCTGTCGGTAGTAATGATTGAGCAGTTCTACTCGATGATGATGGTGGGCTTTGCTGTGGCCATCTTATCGCAGCGCTTTGTGTTTAAGAATGCTGAGTTGAAGAGCGAGGTGGTAACAGGTTTGATACTGATGGGTGTGGCCCTGCTGATGATGATCACACGCCATCTGCCTATCGTGATGTATGCAGCTCCGCTGTTTATTGGTATGGGCGTTGGTTTGATAGGTTCGCGCTTCCTGCTGTTCTTTATCAAACTGAGTCGCCACTGTCAGCGAGGCACTTCGCAGAGCACCTTCCTGTTAGGCTGGGAGAGTGGTATCGCTTGGGGTGTAGGCGCAGGTGTGGCTATCTTCCAAGGCAACATTACAGCCGCACTGATAGCTGCCTTGGTACTGGTAATAGCTGCTTTGGCTATGTACCATTTTACCCACAACTGGTTTACAAACAACAAAAACAGATAATTACCCTCGACAGAGTGCAGCGTAGGGGCATGTTTCGCAACGATGCTGGTCGTCAGTTGGCACAAAAGCTATCTGGGCATTATAGATATCGTCCAGCTGTTGGCGTAACAGCGTGATAAACTCATCTGAATAATCTGCTATATCAGTGATGGCTTCCTTTCCAATCTTCAGGGTAGGGTCGTAATCCTCGCTACCTGCATGCTGAATAAACAGCAGGCATGGCGACACCATCTGTGGTGTTTTGCTACGCACGATATGGGCATAGAGCAGGGTTTGCAGGAAGTAATCGCTATGATCCTTGATGGCCTCCTGTGAGAAAATGGCTGCCACATCGGGCATGGCTTTCATCTGGCGCGAACCTGTCTTATAATCTACCACACGGATACGTTCCAGTCCTGTTTCTGGATCGGTAATACTATCCAAACGGTCGATGACACCAGCAATATACTGATTATTCAAAGTGATGTTAACAGGCTTTTCGAGACCCAGGATGCTGAAGGGCGCCAAACGGCGATCGCACTCCAACAGCTGGCGCAGGTACTTGATAATCACCTCGCGGTTAATAAGCTGCAAGCCATCGAGTGGAGGCAATGGACGTGAGGCATCGTTGATATGGAAGAACTCCTGCTTGATGGCCTCATCTACTACACGTTCTATCGTTACCTCTTCCTTTAATAAATCGTCGATAGCCATCGTGGTGATGGTTGCTTTGGTTGCTACCAGATACTGGTACACCAATTGGGCTGCCTTATGGAAGATGTTACCAAATAAACGGTTGTCAATCAAATCGTCCTCTGTGCTGTCGGGCTCTTTCAACTCGCATACATAACGATAGAAGAATCGCAGTTGGCAGCGCAGATAGGTGTTGATGGCTGTAGGACTGATGCCGCCTGCATCTTTGGCAAAGCGGCGCTGCAGCTGACTCATCACCTCGGGTGTCTTGTTAATGGCCTGAGGCGCATGGAGCTGAGGTGTTTGTCCAGCCTTCAGGGTTTGGAACGTGATAGGTATCTTGTTCTCAACCATCAGTTGCAGCATAAAGCGCGACATCTCGGCTGTTTTACCATCGCTGGTGGCATTGTTATACAGGATGGTTACATCTTTTGCACGTTGCAGCAAGCGATGGAAATAATGCTCGTAGATGGATACCTTGTAATCGATTGTGGTCAGTCCGTAGGCCTTACGCAGGGCATAGGGGATAAACGAGGTATCGTTAACGCCACGTGGCATGTTACCCTCGTTGCACGAGAGCAGAAGCACATGGTCGAAGTCGAGGTTTCGAGTTTCGAGCACACCCATCACCTGGATTCCTTCGGCAGGTTCGCCATGGAAGGGAATAGAGGTGGTTGATATCAGTTGTACAACCAGGCGTTGCAGCGTAATCACATCCACTTTCAGCACGCCACTATCCACCAGACCGCTTAGTCTGTTAAGCAAGGTGTACATACGGAACAGGCTCTCAGTATCGAGTGGTGAGTCGATGATAGGACTCTTTGAGGTGGCGATGGTCTGCGTAAGACTAATGAGCCAATGCAGTAAGGGCTGGATATCGGTATAACGCTGACTGGCAAAATCATCGGGCATCAGTGTGGCGTATGGATGGCGCTTGATGCTCTCAATCCATCTACGTGCAAAGGTCTGCTTGCGCAGCGAATAGCCATGCACCTGCATGTTGATAAGCGTGTTGATGAGCGACGCTATCGAGGTTTGACCAAGCGGATAACCTGTGGTGATATTGATCTTGTCAACATTCTCGGGCAAACAGTGGATAACTGTTTGCAGCAAGCCCTCGTTGCAAAGCACAATGGCTGTTTTGCGACCATCGTTAATGCGATCGGCATCCAACCACTCGCTGATATAGCGTGCCTGGATATTCTCGGTAGGAGCCGAAATCAGGTTAATGTGGTGTGGTGGCACCTCGTCGGTATCCTGATAGAAGATGGCCTTGCCCTGCTTCTCCAATCGGCTGAAGAGTGTTTGTTCTACCTTCTGCAACAGGTTGAAACCAATAAACACATAAGTATAGTATTCAAACTCTAACGTCTCGTCTGTTGCCACCTGGCGATAGAGGGCACCCTCGTAGGCCAGTTGCTTTTCGGCCAACTGCTGGTTGTAAGCATGGTAAATCTCACCAATATGGCTCCACAGGCGTAGGAATCGCTCTTTCAGTTCAGTGTTATGCTCCTCAGAGAAATTGCTGAAAAAGCGTTTAATCATCTCGCGCTGTTCAGGTGTGAGGTACGAGGTGTCGTCGAGCTCGTGTATATCGCGTAGGTTGGCCAGCACTTTATCGGCAGGTGCCATGTTCTTATCCAAATCGTCGAAGTCGGAAAGCAACAGCTGTCCCCAACCATAGAAATGGTCGAGCGTCTCGTCGATACCTGTACAGGCTGTGAACACACGATGCAGTTCACAAACCAGCAGGATAGGGTCGGCCACCTGCAGTTTGGAGTGCGAACGGAACAAATCGCTGATGGTAATATAGGCAGGGCTCCATAGGGGCTTCTGCGCCAGGCGCGCCAGGTGCTCGTTAAGGAACAGCGATGCACGCTTGTTAGGGAACACCACAGCTACTCGTGATAGATTGGTGCCATATCTGGAAAGCAGGTCTTCTGCTACATGTTCAAGGAATGAACCCATATAATGTTTAATCTTTAATGTTTAATGTTTAATGTTCTACCTCCTCTATCTGATTGCTATATACGTACCACAGATAGCCTTTGATGTTTTGGTGCCCCATCGACTGCAATAAGTCCATATAACGGCGCACCTGGGCATGGTACTCATGGTTGGGATGGCCGAACTTAAAGTCGACCACTATCCACTCGTTGCCATCCGTCATCACACGGTCGGGGCGATGCTCCTTCACTTCGCCATCTTCTACAGAGAGAATGGTACACTCGTTAAAGAGTGTCCAGCGGGGTGAGAACCACGAGGCTACACGTGGATCGGCCAAGCGCTTACGCAGCATGGTGGTAATCTTCTCGGCAGTCATCTCCTCGTCGTACAGAATACCCTCGAACTGCAAGCGCTGCAGGGCTTCAGGGATATCCTTCTCTGTCTGTATAGTCGAGAAGATTTCGTGTAACACGCTACCAGCCTGAATATAGCGGTGCTGCTGATCCAGCTCGTCGCCCTCGATAAAGTCGCGACTACGATTACTCTGACGGAAGTTTACCTTGCTCTCGAAGTTGCGGATGGCCACATGTACAGCCTCTGACTTCTGCAGGAAGGGGTTCTTGCTAGGAGCTTTTTCTTTCTGCTCAGTTGCTCCAACTGAGAACGAACCCATCGAGAATACAATCGCTGCATCATTGTTCTCCATGCCTTCCAGCTGGGCATCGGGCATATCGCCAGCCACTAAAGGCAGACAGAGCTCTATCAAGGCTGAGCGCGAATTCTTAACGCCGCGCTTACCAATCACATACAAACTCTTGGCAGCACGTGTAAAGGCTACGTACAGCAGGTTCAGGTTGTCAACCATGTTCTGCAGGTGTTCGTGCAGGTAATCGCCCTCGTAGATGGTGCCTAACATCGCCTTCTGACTATAGTCGATAGGTACAATGGGCAGATCGTTGAAAGGAGCCTCGTTAGGCTGGCACCAGATAATATTATCAGTTGTTTTCTCTAAAGGCCAGTCGCAGAAGGGAATAATCACATGGTCGAACTCCAAACCCTTTGATTTGTGGATGGAGATCAGACGGATACCATTGGTTTCATCGCTCTGGATAGTCTTCTTGCAAAGCGATTCTTCCCACTCTGTCAGGAAAGCCTGGATATCAGTAGTATTCTCGTTAACGTAGTTAGCCAACTGGTCGTAGAAGGCACACAGGTAGGCACCCTGACCCTCTAGGCGATGCAATTCGAAGATAGCGTATATCTTCTCAGCCAATTCGTAGAGCGGAAGGGTTAATAGCTCATCAAAGTGAGCTATATAGGCCTCGGGCAGGTAGGTATCGAGGTTGGCACCTGCTATCATAAACTCGTTATCGCTCAGTTCCTTGCCCTGAACGGTGCAGAGCCAGGTTTTTACGATTGCTGCCTTGGTAAGTTGGTCGTCGGGTGTGAGCAGGAGTTGCAGGGCCTGAATCATTAGACATACAGCACTCGATGCATCCAGACGGAATGCCTCATCGCTCACAATGCTTACTGAGGGCAGATGCTCCAGAAAATACTGGGCAATAATGGGTATGTGGAAGTTATAGCGCACCAGGATGGCGATATCCTTCTGACTAACGCCTTGGCTGATGAGTTCACTCACGTTTTCAGTCATGTGGGCCAGAACTTCTTCCTGATACTCTTCGCTTGGCAGCAGCTCGATGGTAATCTTGCCTTCTTGTGGCTTGCCATCTGGTACCTGCTGGGTTACGTCAGCATAGGCCTTCTTTAGCTGGTCGCGCTCGTCGCAGTTCAACTCCTCGAGTGATGCATACTCTAAGTTGGCAGCGTGGGTAAAGAACTGGTTGTTGAAATCGATGACATTACGCGTAGAACGGTAATTGGTTGAGAGCGACTTAATTTCCATTAGCATAGAGTTAAACTGCTGCTCAATACCATTTAGCAAGCGCCAGTCGCCTGAGCGCCAACGATAGATACTCTGTTTTACATCACCCACAATCAGGTTACTGCCATCGTCATGACTCATGGTCTCTGAAAGCAGCACCTTGAAGTTTTGCCACTGGATGGTAGAGGTGTCCTGAAACTCGTCGATCATCACATGCTTGAGTTGGGTACCAATCTTCTCGAAAATAAAAGGCGAGTCGCTGCCATCAATGAGCGAGTGGAGCAGTTGCTGGGTGTCGCTCAACAAGAAGCGGTTATCAGTCTCGTTAATCTCGCGTACCTTTTTCTCAATGCTGCTTAACAGACGTAGCTGGTTGAGATGGCGTAGGGTGAGATTAGCCGACTGGAAGATTTTCCATTGTTTTTCCTGGGCCTCTACAGCACATTTCAGTATCTGTAACAGCGATGCCTCAACCACGTTCAGTACGGCATCGCGCTGTGGGTGGGTTTTGGGGCACCACTTCTCGATATTCTCCAGATGATTATTTACTGTTGTTGTGATAATGCTTGGATCGAAAGTGCCTTTACGGAGCTTGTTAAAGTAACTGGCGATACCTCGCTGCTTACTCGACAGATCGTCTGCACTCAAGCCTTCGCCTTCGAGGGTATCGAAGAACGATTCGCCAATCTCTTTCATATAGCCTTCGGCAGCTTTCTTCAGCTCGCGTAGGGTGGTGGTATAGTTCTCGAAGAATCCTTCCTCGCCCATCTTCTGTTCGAGGGTGAGGCTTACCTCTTTATAATAGTCCTTAAAGATGTTCTGACCAAACTTCTTAATCTGAGCAATCACGTTCCACGATTTATCATCAGAGATATTCTCCATGATATATTTCAGAATCCATTGCAGCATCACATCTGTTGTGGTCAGATCCTCAATCAGTTGGTCGACAGCCAGCTCTTCCACCTGATAATCGTTCAACCCAATGCGCAGGTTGGTGGTTAGGTCGAGTTCGCGTGCCATGTTACGCAGCACACTCTGAAAGAACGTGTCGATAGTCTCCACACGGAAATAGTTGTAGTTGTGGGTGAGGTTGTTGAGGGCTATACCAGCACGCTCGCTGATAACCTCTGGCTTAAGACCAGTCTTGGTTTGGATGTTCTGCAGATAGTTGTCCGACTCAGGCAACTGTTTCCAGATTCCATACAGCTGACTGAGAATACGCATCTTCATCTCCTCGGTAGCCTTGTTGGTAAAGGTTACTGCCAGGATATTGCGATAGCTTTGCGGATTCTCTACCAGCAGGCGGATATATTCGGTGGCCAGGGTGAAAGTCTTACCACTTCCAGCACTGGCTTTATATACGGTGAGTGATTTCTGTGTTTCGTTTACCATCTTCTGAATAGTTCAAATTCTACCTCTACGCCAATACGGTCGAAGTGGGTGTTACGGAAACTGGCAAAGGCACCAACCGAGATATATCTGTTGGTAAAG
Source organism: Prevotella sp. khp1 (assembly GCF_900102205.1). Taxonomy (NCBI): domain Bacteria; kingdom Pseudomonadati; phylum Bacteroidota; class Bacteroidia; order Bacteroidales; family Prevotellaceae; genus Prevotella; species Prevotella sp. khp1. The sequence goes on along the minus strand of NZ_FNJZ01000001.1, from coordinate 1,201,630 downwards.
CCATAGCCTAATTCGTAATAGGGGCGCGAATCCTGCAGTAATACACCACTCAGGTAGAAGCGCTCTTTCTCAATATATTTTCCCAGGTAGGGAATCCATGTAGCCACCAACATAGGCGACTCGTACGACACGTTGCCACGCAGATAATAATCGGATTGGTTGTACACACGACTGCGCAGTAGTTGGAAGTTACCACTCCAGTCGTCGTCCCATCCCTCAGGCAGATTCTCGTCGCGGAAGTTAGCGAAGTCCACAAACAGGTTGTCCTTCTTGTTGGTATAGAAACCTGCACCTGCACGCATGTTGAGCAATCGCAGGCCTGGAATTTTCTTCTTCCATTGGGCATCAAACTCCCAGCGCTCGTATTCCAAATCCGACTTGTTAACATCCTTCACGCCTCGCTCGTAGTCTACCGAAAGTACAGGGCCACGATTCAGCCAAGGCGAGAACTTCAGACCGATGCTTGGTGCAAAGCTTCGATACTCTGTTGGCATGTCGTAACACTTCATTAACTCCTTGTTAACAGCCGAACGGCGATGGTATATGAAACCTGTTTCGATATCCAGCCAGTCGAACACCATGATGTTGTTGATGATGCTGAAATGCTGGTCCTTGAACTTGTCCATATCCGTATTGTCGAAGTTGATGGTGTCCTGATGGGCAGCGTTTATCACATCCATCACCGTAGATGTACTGATGCGGTTGCCATTACCAAATATCACCTCGGTATATCCGTTACGCTTTGGGTTATACGTCATACGGAGTGGTGCCGTAAAGTAGAACTGGTGCTCCTTGAAGGTGTAACCAAACGTGGGGTTGAGTGTTAGATAACGATGCGCCGAGAAGTTGTACTGCGAGCGGAAGCGCATCTTATAACGCACACCACGGGCATGACTGTAACTTACATACATCGGGTTGATGATAGGCGACATGCTGAAGTTGGCTTCCTCCGATTCGGCCTTGATAGGTGTAACTAGGTTTTCGCCAATGGTGTCCCAGAAAATCTTCTTCCAAAGTCGCTGTTTCTTGGGCAGCGTGTCTTGTACCATCGAGTCCTGACGGTTTTTCTGGTCGTAGGCCTCGTATATATGCTTGTCGGTTTCTGTAAGCGGTGTGGGACGAACCTCATCCATCAGCTCCCTGCTATCCATCCTTTCTACAGAATCGGGTAGCGTCTTGTTACAGTTATAGTTGGCATCGAACAGAGCAGAAATCCTGTTGCCCATGAATCGGAACGTAGCCGCTGTAGTGCATTTGGCTGGCATGATAGATCGCCCGCCTTCCTCGCCCTGCGTAATCTCTGTGCGGAAGGTGAGCATATCATACTCGCCATTCAGCAGTGTACGGATAATGCGCCCGGTGTTGGTGTCAACGATGGCATAACCATTCAGTAACTGCGTGTTGTATATCTTCGGACGGAACTCCAGACGTGTGGTGCCGTCGTGCTGCAGCTTCTGGGTAAAACGGTAATACCTGCGGTTGCATTTGTTGAAGGGCGAGAGCATGTGCCCATTGTATAAGTCGATATCGTAGATGTTGGGCGTCATGTAGTCGAGCAGGGTAGGGAGTGCCTTGCGGTTATGACGGATGGTGCCTGACAGCAACTGGTTGGTGATGTCGTAATCGTGCGCATTCGTAAACAATACCTTGCTGTACGACTCGCGTATATAATCCCTCTCGTCCTTAGCCATCACATACATCGATGGGATGAGCCACAGTATGGCATTGCGCTTATCTACATGATATCGGAATTTGGCATACACCTGATCCTCAAGACTGTCGATGGCTGCTGTGTTGGCCTGCTGATAATTGTAGATACGATTCAAGATATTCAGCGAGTCACGTTTGTTGCTCGCTGATACACTCATGACCATACTTGTAAGTATGGCGGTCAGTAGTGTTTTGGTGAATAGTTGATCGTATCTCAAAGTTGTTACTCTTTTTTTATTCCAGTTTTTCTTTCAGGTATTTACCTGTCAGACTCTCTTTGCATGCCACCACTTGTTCGGGCGTTCCTGCTATTACTAGGTTACCACCCTTGTCGCCACCATCTGGTCCTAAGTCTATCACGTGGTCGGCACATTTGATGACCTCCATGTTGTGCTCAATAATCAGGATGGTATGGCCTCGTGCTATCAGGGCCTCGAAGGCTTTCAGCAGGCGTTGTATATCGTGGAAATGCAGACCTGTGGTAGGCTCGTCGAAGATAAAGAGCGTGGGCTCCTGTTTCTCCTGTCCGATAAAGTAGGCCAGTTTTACACGCTGGTTCTCACCACCAGAGAGCGACGATGAGTTCTGTCCCAGCTTGATGTAGCCTAAGCCCACATCCTCGAGCGTCTTCAAACGCTTAACGATGACGTTCTCGCCACCCTCTTCGAAGAAGGTGATGGCTTCAGAGATGGTCATATTCAGCACATCATCAACACTCTTGCCACGATAGTTTACATCCAGAATCTCTTTCTTAAACCGATGACCATGACAAGCCTCGCACTCCAGCACCAGGTCGGCCATGAACTGCATCTCAACCGTGATGGTTCCTGCACCCTTACACTCCTCGCAACGTCCACCATCGGTGTTGAACGAGAAGTATTGTGGCGTAAAGCCCATTTGCTTGGCCAGTGGCTGCTGGGCATACAGATCGCGAATGGCATCGTAAGCTTTCACATATGTGGCAGGGTTTGAGCGTGTGCTCTTACCTATGGGGTTCTGATCTACAAACTCAATATGCTTGATAGCCTCTACGTCGCCATCCAGTCCCAGATATTCGCCTGGTGCATCGCAAGCTTCGCCAATGCGGCGTCGCATGGCTGGATACAGTATGCCTTTGATGAGGCTCGACTTACCAGAACCTGAAACACCTGTTACCACCGTCATCACGTTGAGAGGTATCTTTACATCGATACCCTTCAGGTTGTTCATACGAGCACCTTTGATGGTGATGAATCTGTTCCAAGGGCGACGCGATGCGGGCACGGGAATCTCTTCCTGATGCAACAGGTATTTTACCGTGTAGCTCTTAGGCCACTTGGTGAGCGAAGCTTCGTTTACCTCCTTGGCATCGCCGTCAAACACTACCTCACCACCCAGGCGTCCTGCATCAGGACCAATATCTATCAGGTGGTCGGCAGCACGCATGATATCTTCGTCGTGCTCTACTACAACCACCGTATTGCCTAACGATTGTAGCTCCTTCAGCACGTGAATCAAGCGGTCGGTATCTCTTGAGTGCAAGCCGATACTAGGCTCATCGAGGATATACAACGAGCCAACCAGCGAACTACCCAGCGATGTACACAGGTTGATACGTTGACTCTCACCACCCGAGAGCGAGTTCGACAGTCGGTTGAGGGTAAGATAACCCAGACCCACATCGAGCAGGAACTGCAGACGACTCTTGATTTCTGTTAGCAGGCGCTTACCAATCTCGGCATCGTGCTGGTCGAGCTCCAAGCGATCAAACCACTCCTTTACCTTTACCACAGGCATTTGTACCAGGTCGGTAATGCTGCGTCCGCCAATCTTCACGTAGTCGGCTTCGGGCTTTAAGCGTGTGCCATGACACTTGGGACAAGTGGTCTTGCCACGATAGCGTGCCAGCATCACACGGTATTGTATTTTGTACTGATTCTCCTGGACCATCTCGAAGAAGGCATCGATACATGGACGCTCCTTCTTTCCTTTATCCGAGGGCAGTCCGTGCCATAGCCAGTCCTTCTGTTTCTGAGTCAGGTTCATATAGGGCTCAAAGATGGGGAAATCATCCTTGGCCGCGTGGCGACAGAACCAGTCGAGCCACTCTTTCATTTTCTCGCCATGCCAGCAAACCACACAGCCATCGTAAACAGACAGAGTGGTGTTGGGGATGACTAGCTTCTCGTCGATACCAACAATACGTCCAAAGCCCTGACACTCAGGACAGGCACCTGCTGGCGAATTGAACGAGAACATCTGGTCGGTAGGCTCTTCAAAGGTCATACCATCAGCCTCGAACTTCATCGAGAAATCGTAGAAGATGGTGGGCGGGAATAGCAAGCGCAACTCACCATGACCTTCGTAGAAAGCAGTTTCGGCTGAGTCGACCAAACGGGCAATCACATCCTTGGTATCATCTACGCTCATGCGGTCGATGACCAGATAGATATTCTCGTCGTCGAACTTTCCTGCTGCCAGATAATCATCTATTCGTTGGAAATCATTGTTTACATAGATGCGGGCATAACCTTCCAACTGGTAGGTCTTGAGCTGTTGCTCCATAGAGCGCCCCTCGCGCAGATGGATGGGTGCCATCACCACGAATCGGGTGCCTTTCGAGAACTCCAGCATCTTCTGTACCACATCCTCGGTAGAGTGTTTCTTCACCTCGCAACCACTGATGGGCGAATAGGTGTGACCTATGCGGGCAAACAGCAGTCGTAGATACTCATAAATTTCTGTGCTGGTGCCCACGGTGCTTCGTGGATTCCTTGATATTACCTTCTGCTCGATAGCGATGGCAGGCGGTATGCCGCGAATGAAATCACACTCAGGTTTGTTCATTCTTCCAAGGAACTGTCGGGCATAGCTCGACAAACTCTCTACATAACGGCGTTGGCCTTCGGCATACAATGTGTCGAAGGCCAAAGATGATTTGCCGGAGCCACTGACTCCGGCAATCACAACAAATTGGTTTCGGGGAATTTTAACGTCAATATTCTTAAGGTTATTAACGCGCGCCCCTTTTATCTCTATTGAATCACTCATTCATTATTAAAGAATACTCTTCACGGCCTCGAGCATGCCTACGCTCTTAATGAGGTCGAGATCCTGCTTCACCATAGCGTTCAGACCAGGAACCTTGTTCAGGTCCTCCTGCCAGATGAACTCGGCGCCCAGCACACCATCGGTAACCTTCTGTGTGTCGCCTGTTGCCCAGAGCTCCTTCAGCAGGTCCATAATCTTCTGGTCGTCGTTTGGAACAATCTCAACGCCATCCTCGCGCTTACCACCCTTGTAATAGGTGATGATAGCAGCCAGACCGAATACCAATCCCTTAGGCAGCTCGCCCTTGCGCTCCAGGAATGTCTTTACGCCGGGCAGGTCGCGAGCCTGGAACTTGGGGAATGAGTTCAGCATGATGCTGGTTACCTGGTGGTCAACATATGGGTTGTCGAAACGCTCCAGTACGTCGCCAGCAAACTTCTCGAGCTCGTCCATAGGCAGGTCGAGTGTCTGCATCAGCTCTTCAAACTGAACTTTGTGGATATATTTGCCGATTACCTCGTGGTTGCAGGCATCGCGTACGATGTTAACACCACTCAGGAATGCTACAGGGCTCAATACGGTGTGAGGACCATTCAGCAGGGTAACCTTACGCTTGTGGTATGGTTCCTCTGATGGTACAAAGAGTACGTGCAAGCCAGCCTTATCAGCGGGGAACTCCTCGGCAACCTCTTTTGGTGCCTCGATTACCCACAGGTGGAAGTTCTCGGCCTGTACTACCAGGTTGTCGCGATACGAAATCTTCTCCTGAATCTCGGCAATCTCCTTGCGTGGGAATCCTGGTACGATACGGTCAACGAGGGTAGCATATACGCCACAAGCCTCCTCGAACCATTTCTTGAAGTCGTCGCCAAGGTTCCAAAGTTCGATATACTTATAGATGCAATCCTTGAGCACGTGGCCGTTCAGGAAAATCAGCTCGCAAGGGAAGATAATCAGTCCCTTGGTCTTGTCGCCGTTGAAAGTCTGATAACGACGGTACAACAGCTGAACCAGCTTACCTGGGTAGCTGCTTGCAGGTGCATCCTCGAGTTTGCATGAGGGATCGAAAGCAATACCAGCCTCGGTTGTGTTCGAGATAACGAAACGAATCTCAGGCTGATCGGCCAGAGCCATGAAAGCGGCATTCTGGGTATATGGGTTCAAAGCACGACTAATCACATCAATACGCTCCAGGGTGTTAACGGGCTTGCCGTTCTCGCGACCCTGCAGATTTACATGGTACAGACAGTCCTGAGCATTCAGCCAGTCAACCATACCTTTCTCGATAGGCTGAACCACAACAACCGAACCGTTGAAGTCGGTCTTCTGGTCCATGTTCCAGATAATCCAATCAACAAATGCACGGAGGAAGTTTCCTTCGCCAAACTGAATAACCTTTTCAGGCATAACGCTCTTAGGAGCAAACTGTTTGTTTAGTGGTTTCATTTCTAAATATTGTTTTAATTGTTATTATTTGCGAGTGCAAAGATAGGCGAATTTTGTGATACTTCCAAATTTGAGGTTACTAAATTCCTAAAAAACCACGAAAACCTTTGCGCTAAATTTTGTTGATGTCAACATAGCCATGCATCACAGCATAGATGGTAAGTGCCGAAACACTCTTCATGCCCAGTTTGTCCATGATGTTTTTGCGATGGGTAATCACCGTTGCCAAGCCGATGTTCAGCTTGTCGGCAATCTCCTTGTTGATATATCCCTGTACAATCAGCGACATCACTTCGATTTCGCGATCCGACAGGATTTTCTGACTCAAGATAGCTGGCATGGGTGGCAGATGCTCGCCTTTGCCATGAGCGTGCTGCTCCAGCATCAGTAACGAGCGTACCAACTCGGGTTCGGGCACGTTTACACACAGACATTTAAAATCTGACAGTTGCGACATGGTGTCGAGCGACAACGTGAGCACGATAGTTTTGCGCTTGTTCTCTGTAAAGAATGCCATGTTCTCCACCACTACCGACATGGCAGTAAAGTAGTGGAAATAACTCTCGGGCTCGTTGGCTTGAAGTTCTGATAACGATCCGAATATGTCAACCGTCATGATGGGCATGACGTTCTGGAGAATAGCCTTCAACCCCAATGCCGAGAGGGTATTGGGGTCGATGATAGCTATCTTGGGTCTATTGTTCATGATAAGAATCCTAATAATGCACCAGCGGCTACAGCCGAACCAATCACACCAGCTACGTTAGGACCCATGGCGTGCATGAGCAGGAAGTTGTGACGGTCGTACTCCAGACCGAGGTTGTTAGATATACGTGCTGCCATTGGAACGGCGCTTACGCCGGCGTTACCAATCAGCGGGTTCAGTTTCTTGCCTTCGGGCAGGAACAGGTTCATCAGCTTAACAAAGCAAACACCCGATGCGGTGGCAATCATAAAGGCCATAGCACCAAGGGCAAAAATCTTGATGGTGTTGAAGGTGAGGAACTCGCTGGCCTGTGTTGAGCAACCAACGGTTAAACCTAACAGCATTACAACGATGTCGTTGAGTGCGGCACCAGCAGTCTTTGCCAAACGTGTGGTCTTGCCACTCTCCTTCAGCAGGTTACCAAAGAACAGCATACCCAGCAAGGGCAGGCCCGATGGTACGATGAAGGTGGTGAGCAACAAGCCGATGATGGGGAACAGAATACGCTCTGTTTGCGATACCTCGCGACCAGGCTTCATCTTGATAACGCGCTCCTTATCGGTAGTAAGCAGGCGCATGATGAATGGCTGGATAACGGGTACCAACGCCATGTACGAGTAGGCACAAACGGCGATGGCTCCCATCAGGTTGGGCGACAGCTTTGAACTGAGGAAGATGGCGGTAGGACCGTCGGCACCACCGATGATGGCGATACCAGCAGCCTGCGAGGGTTCGAATCCCATAGCCAAGGCCACCATATAGGCACCAAAAATACCAAACTGTGCTGCAGCGCCAATCAGCATTAACTTGGGGTTAGCCAACAGGGCTGTAAAGTCGGTCATGGCACCAATGCCCAAGAAGATAAGTGGTGGATACCAGCCCTGACGCACGCCTTGATAGAAGATGTTAAGCACAGAGTTATCCTCGTAAAGTCCTATCTCAAGTCCTGCATCAGCGCGGAAGGGGATATTGCCAAGAATGATGCCCAGTCCGATGGGGACGAGCAGCAGTGGCTCAAAGTCTTTCTTGATGGCAAGCCAGATAAAGAAGGCTCCCACAGCAATCATGATTAGGTTTCCTACCGTAGCATTGGCAAAGGCCGTGTAGGTAAGAAACTCATGAAAGTTCTGTATGATAAACTGTCCTAAATCCATAGTTTCATTTTACAATTTGACGATTTTACAATTTTATGATTGTCCAATAGTGAAATAGTCCAATTGTCCAATTATCCAATGGTCAGGAGCACAGAACCTTCCATCACGCTCTCACCGGCTTTCACGGTGATCGAGGTTACGGTGCCAGAGTACTCGCTCTCGATGTTGTTCTGCATCTTCATAGCTTCGAGCACCAGCACTACGTCGCCCTGCTTAACGGTGTCGCCTACGTTCACCTTCACATCGATGATGGTGCCTGGCAGTGGTGCCTTAATGGCCTGACCTGAGCCGGCGGCTGCAGGCTTTTCGGCTGCGGGTGCAGCTGCAGGGGCTACCGAAGGACGAGCCACTGTCTTAGGTGCTTCTACGCGAACCTTCTTGAGTGTACTTGTGGGGTTGATGGGCTGCTTCAGCTCAACGTCGAAACGTACGCCATTTACTACTACTTTGGCTACGTTGCCCTCCACTTCTTCTATCTCTACGTCGTAATCAACGCCTTGTACTTTATACTGATACTTATTCATATTGTTCAACGGATTTCTGGGGTTGTTGGAATTTTGGGTGCATGATGTGATGTTGGGATGACAGGCTTCGAGAAGTGCGTCATCTGACTGCCTTCGTCGCTCCATCCTGTTTCACGTGCCTTGATGGTAATGATACCACTCTCAACATCGTGAACATCATCCTGATACTGCTTCAGGGCCATAGATATAACGGCTATGTAAACCTCCTTGTCTATACCTTTGGTCTTTAAACCGTCCTGCAGAATATTACCTGTGGCATGTGCCAGGTCGTGGGTAACCTCAACAGTTTTGGTAATAGGTTTGATGGGCTGGGTGTTTGCCACCTTCTTGGCCATCTCGATATTACGCATAATGATTCCGAATACCCAGAAGAATACGAAGAGTACTGCCAGACAGAAGAACACGATACCCATGGCCAGCAGTGTAATGCCGAATCCGTGTGGGTCTTCGCGCTTCAGATAAGCGTCCTTGGTCTCATCGGTCTTGATAAAGTTCTCAATGCCAGGTGTTACGTTCTCAGCCGATTTTACAGCCCACGATTTGGCGTTCTGTCGAGCATAGCTCTGATCGGCAGCCAAAGCGGGGATGGTTACTGAGTCGATAAGTTCGGTGGCATTTCCGTTGTAGAATCCCAACCAAAGGGGCTCCGACAAGGGAACGTTGAGCGAGAGGTGCAACTTACTCTGTGCAGGGTTAGAGTTGCAGTAGAAGATTAGGTGCTGATGCCCGCCTATCTGCGTACGAGGATCGCCACTGGGGATAACACTCATGCGCTTGATGCGTTCAGGCACACTCATCTTTGGATCGAGTACGGAACGATCAGTAGTAAAATACATACCACGCACGTTATAGGTAGTGAACGAGGTGTTCTCCAACTCTATCCATGCGTGGTTTTGTCCGTAATCATCCTGAATGCTGGCGGTATTGTTGGTCAGCACCTCGTTAATGCGAATGTTTTTGGCTCCTTGAGCCATCATCGCCGTGGCGCTGGCCAACAATAGGCCGCTGAGCAGGATTTTGGTTTTCTTCATTTTGTTGGTAAATTATTATATAAGTTTATTGTTGCCTCCGTTAGCCGCAGAAGAACAATACCACAATCTGCGCTGTGAAGATGCGGAGGAACATAGCCAGCGGATAAACCGTTGAGTAGCCCAGAGCAGGAGCTTCCTTAGAGCAGATGCTGTTGGCATATGCCAGTGCGGGGGGATCGGTATAGGTACCGGCAATCATACCAGCCAACGTGAAGTAGTTGAAGCCAAACTTCCAGCGAGCCAGTGGGCCTACAATCAGGATGGGGATGATGGTGATGAGGAAACCTGTGAGCACATAGAGCAGTCCGTCGCCCTGAACCACAGTCTCAAAGAACCCGGCTCCAGCCTTGATACCTACCGATGCCAGGAAGAGCACCAAACCAATCTCACGCAGCATCATGTTAGCCGATGTGGTGGTATAGGTTACCAGATGTATCTTATAGCCATAACGGCCAATCAGAATAGCGATGATAAGTGGACCACCAGCCAAACCTAACTTAACAGGTACAGGCATGCCAGGAATAGCTACTGGGAACATACCGAAGATAAGTCCGATAAAGATACCCACGAAGATAGTGGCGATGTTTGGTGCGTCCAAACGGCGGATTGAGTTACCCATCTTACCAGCCACGTTGTCAACAGCGTCCTCAGGACCAACAACCATGATGCGGTCGCCTACCTGCAGGGGCAGGGTGGGAGATGCGAAGATGTCCATACCATGACGGGTTACGCGGGTTACGTTAACACCATGTACACTCGAGAAGTGCAGCGATGCCAGTGTTTTACCGTTAACCTTAGGATTGGTAATAACAATACGCTTTGAAACCATAGGCTGATCCTGCTGCTCAAAGTCGATGTCGAGCTTAGGACCGATAAAGGCAGTGATAGCCTCCTGGTCGGCCTCGGCACATACTATCAGCATCTGGTCGCCCAGGTGGAAGATGGTATCGCGGTTAGGGATAAACAGCTCGCCCTCGTGTACCAGGCGTGATACTACGAAGTCGCGGTTCAGGAAGTCGTGAACCTGCAGCAGAGTCTTTCCCTCCAAGTATTTGTTTGTTACCTCAAGGTGCATCTTGTAAGGCTTCTTGTTAGCGTTGGTCTCGTCCAGTGCCTCAAGGTCCTTCTCTTCTTTATCCAGCTTAACCTTGCAGATATACCTTACTAATATAATAGCACCGATAATACCCAGCACACCAAGTGGGTAGGCACAGGCATAGGCCGATGCAATCTGTGGAGCGTTGCCGCCGAATACAGTCGAGAGAGCCTCGTTGGCAGCACCAAGTCCTGGAGTGTTAGTTACGGCACCATACAGTGTACCAACCATCATAGGCAGGTTGTTGGTATTGTTAGTGTCGAAGAAAATGTAGTAGCATCCGAACATTACCAGGATGTTAAGCAGGATAGCTGTGGCAGCCATTGCGTTAAGCTTAATGCCCTGTGTACCAAAGCTTTCGAAGAATCCAGGACCTACCTGCAGACCGATCATGAATACAAAGAGTATCAGTCCGAAGTCCTGTACGAATGTAAGAATGGGAGTTGGAGCAGTAAAGCCGATGTGTCCGGCCAGAATACCTGCAAAAAGCACAAAGGTTACGCCCAGTGAAACACCAAAAAACTTAATTTTTCCTAAATAAACTCCAATCGCTATCACAATAGCGTAGAGTAGCGTAATGTGCGCTACCGAGTCTGTCGTCGTAAAAAGGTCACTTAACCACTGAAATGATTCCATAAATAATTCTAAATAATACCTATTCTTTAAAATATCTCAAATTCGACTGCAAAGGTAGTTAAAAAATGCTCATCTTTATCATTTTTGTGCATCAATTTTCGTATAAATAGTGTTTTTTTATTTCTTTCACACTTCAAAATGCCGTTTTGAGCAAAAATGTTGTATCTTTGTCCACTGTTAAGAATAAACTTAAAACATTACTTATATAATAATTAAACGTATCAAATCTATGGCAAACAAAGAGAAACTCTTTACCGAGTTCACAGCCCCTACCAAACAGGAATGGCTCGACAAGATCGAGGTAGACCTGAAAGGTGCTGATTTTCAGAAGCGCTTGGTATGGAGAACAAACGAAGGTTTTAACGTACAACCCTTCTATCGCCGTGAGGATCTGGCTAACCTGAAAACACCCGATGCCCTGCCTGGCGAGTTTCCATTTGTACGTGGCAATAAAAAGGATTCGAACGAGTGGTATGTGCGCCAGAATATCGAGGCTGCCGACCCTAAGGCTGCTAACGCCAAGGCACTCGACATCCTGAACAAGGGTATCGACTCATTAGGTTTCCATATTCCTGGAAAGCTGGTTTCGATGGATACTATCGAGACATTGCTCGATGGCATTTACTGCGAGTGCGTAGAGGTTAACTTCTCTACCTGTCAGCGTCATTCGCTCGAACTGGCCGAAATCCTGAAGACTTATTGGACCAAGAAGGGTTACGACAAGGAAAAGATAGTAGGCTCGATTGAGTGGGACCCCATGAAGAAGATTGTGATGACGGGTAAGGATGTAACACCTGTGCTCGCCTTTGGTCCTAAACTGGCCGAGTCGCTCAAGGAGTATCCCAATTTCCGCAGCATCATCGTTCATAGCGATGCACTTAACAATGCAGGTGCCTACATCGTTCAGGAGCTGGGCTATGCTCTGGCTTGGGGTAACGAGTATCTGCAGCAGTTGACCGATGCTGGTGTAGATGTGGATCTGGCTGCTAAGAGCATCAAGTTTAATATGGGTGTTAGCGAGAACTATTTCATGGAGATTGCCAAGTTCCGTGCCGCCCGCCTGTTGTGGGCTCAGATTGTGAAGCAGTACGAGCCTAAGTGCGACTGTGCCTGCAAGATGATTATCAATGCCACCACCTCAACCTACAATCAGACGCTGTTTGATAGTTATGTGAACCTGCTGCGTTCGCAGACCGAGGCTATGAGTGCCGCTCTGGGTAGTGTCCATTCGATGGTGGTAACACCGTTCGATGCACCTTACGAGGAGGCAACTGATTTCTCTGAGCGTATCGCCCGCAACCAGCAGCTGCTGATTAAGGAGGAGAGCCATTTCGACCGTATCGTCGACCCATCAGCAGGTTCTTATTATATCGAGCACCTCACTGATGCACTGGCTACCGAGGCTTGGAAGATATTCCTGAAGGTAGAAGACGAGGGTGGATTCCTCGCTGCTATCAAGGCTGGAACCATTCAGGACGATATCAACGCTACCAATATTAAGCGTCATGGCGATGCTGCCAAGCGTAAGGAGTTCCTGCTGGGTACCAACCAGTTCCCAAACTTCACCGAGAAGAGCGAGAACAAGCGTGCTTACAAGCACCATTGCGGTTGTGGCGGCGTGCACCATCATGGCGAGGAGACTGTAGCCTTTAAGGGTATCGAAAGCACCCGCTTGGCTGCCGACTTCGAGAATCTCCGCATACATACCGAGGAAACTAAGGTGCCTACTGCCTTTATGCTTACCATCGGTAATCTGGCCATGCGTCAGGCTCGTGCACAGTTCTCGTGCAACTTCCTGGCTTGCGCTGGCTATAAGGTGATTGATAACCTTGGATTCAAGACCGTTGAAGAGGGTGTTGATGCCGCTTTAGAGGCTAAGGCCGATATCGTGGTTATCTGCTCGAGCGACGACGAGTATGCCGAGTACGCTATCCCTGCCTTCAAGTATCTTAATGGTCGCGCCATGTTCGTGGTAGCTGGTGCACCTGCTTGCATGGAAGACCTGAAGGCCGCTGGCATCGAGAACTTTGTACATGTAAAGTGCAACGTGCTCGAGACTTTGAAAGAATATAATCAAAAACTTGGTATTTAAAGAATAGGAGACTTGAATTATGCGTAAACAGTTTAAAGATATTGATATCTATGCAGGCATCAAGGCTCAGGATGGTGCCAAGTGGATTAAAGATAATGGTATTGAGGCCAACTGGAAAACCCCAGAGCACATCGAGGTTCGTCCGGTTTATACTAAGGAAGACCTTGAGGGTATGGAGCACCTCGACTTTACAGCTGGTATCCCTCCCTATCTGCGTGGTCCGTATTCGATGATGTACCCCTTCAAGCCTTGGACTATCCGTCAGTATGCCGGATTCTCTACGGCCGAGGAGTCGAATGCCTTCTATCGCCGTAACCTGGCTTCGGGTCAGAAAGGTCTTTCTGTAGCTTTCGACCTGCCTACACACCGTGGTTACGACCCCGATAACGCTCGTGTAGTGGGCGATGTAGGTAAGGCTGGTGTATCAATCTGTAACGAGGAGAACATGAAGGTGCTCTTCAGCGGTATCCCCTTGAACAAGATGTCTGTCTCGATGACCATGAACGGTGCCGTGCTGCCTATCCTGGCGTTCTATATCGTAGCCGGTCTGGAGCAGGGTGCTCAATTAGAAGAAATGGCTGGAACCATCCAGAACGATATTCTAAAGGAGTTCATGGTGCGTAACACCTATATCTATCCCCCTGCATTCTCAATGAAGATTATCGCCGATATCTTCGAGTACACCTCGCAGAAGATGCCTAAGTTCAACAGCATCTCTATCTCGGGTTATCACATGCAGGAGGCTGGTGCTACAGCCGATATCGAGTTGGCTTACACCTTGGCCGATGGTATGGACTACCTGCGTACGGGTGTTAATGCCGGTATCGATGTGGATGCTTTTGCACCTCGTCTCAGTTTCTTCTGGGCTATCGGTATGAACCATTTTATGGAGATTGCCAAGATGCGTGCTGGCCGACTGCTGTGGGCTAAGATTGTGAAGAGCTTCGGTGCCAAGAATCCTAAGTCGCTGGCCCTGCGTACCCACTCACAGACATCTGGTTGGAGTCTTACCGAGCAGGACCCATTCAATAACGTAGGTCGTACCTGTATCGAGGCTATGGCTGCTGTGCTGGGTCATACCCAGTCGCTGCACACCAATGCGCTTGATGAGGCTATCGCTCTGCCTACCGATTTCTCGGCTCGTATCGCTCGTAACACCCAGATCTATATCCAGAACGAGACTAAGGTGTGCAAGCAGATCGACCCATGGGCTGGTTCCTACTATGTTGAGACCCTGACCAACGAGTTGGTTCACAAGGCTTGGGAGCATATCCAGGAGATTGAGAAGCTGGGTGGTATGGCTAAGGCTATCGAGACTGGTCTGCCTAAGATGCGTATCGAGGAGGCTGCAGCCCGCACTCAGGCTCGTATCGATAGTGGCGTGCAAACTATCGTTGGTACCAACAAATACCGTTTGGAGCACGAGGATCCCATCGATATCCTCGAGGTTGACAACACCGCTGTGCGCAAGCAGCAGGAGGAGAGCCTGAAGCAGGTTCGCGCTACACGCGACGAGGCCGCTTGTCAGGCTGCACTCAAGGCTATCACCGAGTGTGTACGCGACTTTAAGGAAGGTCGAAAGAGCGAGAACAACCTGCTCGACCTGGCAGTCAAGGCTGCACAGCTGCGTTGTACTCTGGGTGAGATTTCAGATGCCTGCGAAGAGATCGTGGGCCGTTATAAAGCAGTAATCAGAACAATTTCAGGCGTGTATAGTTCAGAATCTAAGAACGATAAGGAATTCGAGGAGGCTAAGAAGCTTACCGACGAGTTTGCTCAGAAGGAAGGTCGACGTCCACGTATCTTCGTTGCCAAGATGGGGCAGGACGGTCACGACCGTGGTGCTAAGGTAGTGGCAACAGGTTATGCCGACTGTGGCTTCGACGTGGATATGGGACCGCTGTTCCAGACGCCCGAGGAGGCTGCCCGTATGGCCGTCGAGAACGATGTGCACATTGTAGGTGCCTCGTCGCTTGCCGCTGGTCATAAAACGCTGATTCCTCAGCTCATCGAGGAGCTGAAGAAACTGGGCCGCGAGGATATCATGGTAACTGCCGGAGGTGTTATTCCTGCTCAGGATTACGACTTCCTTTACAAGGCAGGTGTGGCCTGTATCTTCGGTCCTGGTACCCCGATTCCGTATTCGGCCATCCAGATGATGAAGATTCTGATGGACAAAGAGTAATTATGGAGAATATAAGACATATTGATGTGTTGATAATCGGAGCCGGTCCTGCCGGCTCCGTTTGTGGTAGTCTGTTAAAGCAGGCCGGTGTTGAATGTTTGATAGTTGATCAGGCCACGTTCCCCCGCGATAAGGTTTGCGGTGGCGGACTTACGGTTAAGGCCTGGCGACTGTTGGATATGTTGCTGCCTGGCATTCAGTATAACTATCGCCCCATCACCCGCATGCGTTGTCAGTTCGAGAACGATGCCGTTTGCGAGTTTCAGGCCGAATATCCTATCCGCATGACGCGACGTAAGGACTTCGACTATTCGTTGTTGCAGTATTACTTGGACCACGGTGGCGAGCTGATGAAAGGTTCGTTTGCCCGCTTTGATCAGCAGGCCGACGGCCAGGTGCTTGTTACCCTCAAATCGGGTGAGCAGATTTCGTGTCGTTATCTGGTGGCAGCCGATGGTTCTAACAGTCAGATTCGTCAGCAGATTCATGGCGATTCCAAGTTGCGGGCCATGTTCCTCGAGCAGTTCGACGAAGGTAAGGAGAGCGATGATGTGTTTGTACACTTCTCAAACAACTATCGTCCCGGCGTATTCTATAAGTTCTCGAGTGTAGGGCGCGATATGTATGGTTATGCCTCGGTCGAAACCAACGACGATATGCCCCGCCATAAGGCAGGCTTCAAGCATGCGCTTACCAAGTTTGGCGTGCCCGTAGATCGCATCTGCGGCGCCTATATCCAACTTGATACGGTGCCCCATACAGCCGATAATGTGATATTGATTGGCGATGCTGGCGGATTTGCCAATAAGCTTACGGGCGAGGGACTTTACGATGCCTTTAAAACCGCGGCCAATGCCAAGCGTGCTATTGTTGAGGGACGTTCGTTCAGCGAAACCAATAAGGAGGAGTTCCGCAAGATGGAGCATCAGAAGAAGGTGTACGAGTTCTTTTTCAGTCCTATCGGATGGCGACTGCTTCGCTGGGCATTACGTTGTCCCAGAATCATCAAATGGCTTTTCGATGCCAAGATGAAACGTGAAACGTTTCGTGCATAAAAAAATAAAATCCCAGTAGTTGCTTACTGGGATTTTTACTTTTCGCATCTCTATCATAAATCAGCCGCGTTCGTCAATTCTGTACGCTCTGTTGTTGTCCTTTATGTAGATCTGCAGGTCGCTGAAGTAACCTGATTTTTGGATTTCGGCGAGGTTCATTTGGGCGTCCTCTTCCAATTGATACTCTTGGGCTTTAACCAGATTGCTGGTAAATTCCAGTATCTTCTTGTCTGTATCCAGAACCGCTATCCATTCTTCCTTCAGTCGGTTTCCGATAACAAATTTTTCACCCATAATTTTTAACTATTATATATTCGATCTGTAGTTTGTCGTTTAGCTATCTCAGCCTCTGCTTTTGTTTAGCTGATGCAAAGATACGCACTTTCTGCCAACATTGTATCACCACACCCCCAAAAATCGTATGTAAACGTTTGAGTAAAACTGTTTCGTGCGTCGTAGTTCTATGCTCTTTGGCTTGATTTCACAAATTTATTTTTATCAATTGACCTACATAACTACATGAAATTGCTTAAAACCTTCATGTATAAAGGGATTTTTGTACTTTTCGACCTACATAAAAACTACATTCTAACTACATAAAACTACATAAAATCTACATGATTCCTGCGAAAAGTAGCTTTTCGTTGCCCCAAAAGTAGCTTTTCGTTGCTCAAAAAGTAGCTTTTCGAGATGCAAAAAGTAACTTTTCGATGCACAAAAAGAAATGACCTGCCTTACTAAAACAAACTCTTTAACTTATTCGCTATCTTTTTCCTTATTGGTCGATTAGAAATTCTCTAGAGAATTTTCGGCTTAGTGCCGTACTAACTATTTTTCTCTGCCTAAGTAGCGTAAAAATTCTCTAGAGAATTTTTACGCTACTATTCATGCTATGTAGTTTTATGTAGTTAGAATGTAGTTTTTATGTAGTTAGTAAAGCTCATGTAATGCCTATATATACAGGTGTTTTGAACGATTTTATGTAGTTATGTAGTTAACGTCCTACCTTCCAGTTATTCTATCGAGCCGCACCAGCCACCGTTGCGAACTAAGTGGAGCTTGAGTTGAGTGGATGGGGTTACTTGCTGCACCTGCTTTTTGTAATGTCCCGACATCACACTTGCCAAGCGTGAATTAGGATGGGAGCCCAAGGTGTCGCTCGACGAGGGACTGGATCATATCATTGCGTATTTCCGCCAAAAAGTGCTTATTTGATGGTGATGCGGAGGGTGTTGCCATCTACATGGATGTTGCGGCTGAAGTTGCGCAGGATGGTCACAGCTATGTCATCACTTTCTTGGCTGAATACGCTGCTATCGACGGCATGAGGACTATTGACGATGAACTGTAACGTGTCTTCCTTTTCAGAATAAGCCAGCGTCAGGCGTGTATTGGGGTGAGTGCCGAGGATGGCCAGTGTCTCGTCGATGACGTGTAGCACCGCAAAGATTTGCTGGCGCTGCAGATTATAATGCAGGCAGAACTGCTCCATCTGGGCCGTCATAGCATACCAGTCGAATTGCTTGGTCTCGATGAGGAAGTGCATTTCGTGTATCTGCTGGATGAACTGTCGGGTGCGTTCGCGCTGCGGATGGTCGAAGAGTTGGTCGGGGGTGCCATCCTCATAGATGACGCCATCGGCAAAGAATAGTACACGGCTACTCACCTGCCGGGCAAATCGCATCTCGTGTGTCACCACAATCATCGTCATCCCCTCACGTGCCAGTTTGGTCATTACGCCCAGCACCTCGCTCACCATGGTGGGGTCGAGGGCTGAGGTTGGCTCATCAAAGAGCAATATCTCCGGCTCCATGGCCAGTGCGCGGGCTATGGCCACACGCTGTTTCTGTCCGCCGGAAAGTTGCTCGGGCATGGCTGTGGCACGCTCGGCCAGTCCTACCATCTCAAGCAGTTGCTGAGCGCGTTTCTCGGCTTCCTCCCGTGTTTTTCCTAACAGTTGCATGGGCGCCAGACAGATATTGTCGAGCACCGACATGCCATTGAACAAGTTGAACGACTGGAACACCATACCCATGCGTCGCCGTAATAGCGGCACGTTGGCATTGCGTTCCAGTATGTCTTTTCCACCTATGAGAATGCTCCCGCCAGTAGGCTGCTCAAGGAGGTTAAGGCAGCGCAGGAAGGTGCTTTTACCTGTGCCGGATGGCCCTATGACAGAGATCACTTCGCCCCGATGCACATCAAGGTTGATGTCGTGCAGCACATCAAACGTGCCATAGCTCTTCTTCATGTGGGCGATGCTGATGACGGCCTCCTTCTCATCCTTCGGCTGCTCCAGTGCGTTGGTAGTAGGCTGCCGCTGGCTGTAGCGCTTGCGGCGAACGATGAACCAACCTCCGCTACCGGCAATGACAAGTATTGCTACCATCCACGGCCAGGGGCTCGTGGGGTGCTCTGTGCTGGAAGAGTATGACGGATTCGTGATAATTGATGCTTCATTCTTGCGTGTGATCAGCACGATGTGCGACTCGATGTAGCCATTGGAGAAGAGTACCTGTTTTTGTCGCTCTTCGGTGATGCTGATGGCACCCATGGCCATGTCGGCCTTGCCTGTCTGTACAGCGGGTATCTGAGCGGCAAAGTCCATTACCAGGAATTCCAGTTGCCAGTTGCGGCGGTTGGCCCACTCTGTCAGCAGGTCGATTTCCAGGCCCGATGGTTTGCCGGAGTTGATAAAGTTGAAGGGAGGCATGGCAGGATAGGTGGCTATGCGCACGGTGCGCCCAGTGCCGCGCTGCTGTGGAATGTCCATAGCCGACGGATTGTCGGATTTCTGCCAGCGGTCGTATATTTTCTGATAGGTGCCGTCGCGGCGGATTTCTGCCAGGAAACTGTTGAAGTCTTGCTGCAGCCCAGTATTTTTCTGGTTGAAGCATGCGCCAATAGGAATCGGTGTAAGTCCGGCTCCTACGGAGTCAACCTTGTCAGCCAGTTCCTTGTTGAATATCAGTGTGAGGCTCTCGCTGCCTGCCACATCCACCTTGCCGTTCTCCAGGGCAGCCATCATGTCGGTGGTGGTGGTCATGCGCAGTATGTCGGCATCGGGCGCCATCGTGCTTACTGCAATATCTTGGATACTGCCGATGATGACACCTACGCGCTTGCCCGATAGTGCCTTGATGGCTGGTGGTGCGTCGGTTGTGTCTGCTGTCGTTGCCTGCGCATCTGTTAGTATCGAAGGCACGTAGGCCACAAGCCCCGACAGGGTCAGCATGACGGCTGCAACTGTGGCTTTGGCCCGCTGTCGTTGCAGCAGCGCAGTGAGCAGTTGGCCGATGAGCCAGGCTATCAGAAAGTAGATGATGGCTGTGACGATAAGCGGGAAGAAGGCGTCGAAGGTGCGTGAGCGTATCAGGTCGGATGCTCGTGTCATATCGTTCACGGCGATGTAGCCCACGATGCTTGTGCCTTTCAGCAGACTTATTACCTCGCCCTGATAGACGGGCATGACAGCCTTGACTACCTGTGGCAGTATGATTCTGATGAATGTTTGTCGTTGTGTGTAGCCCAATGCCAGTCCAGCCTCCGTCTGTCCTCGGTCAATGCCTTGGATGGAGGTGCGCAGCATCTCGCTGATGTAGGCTGCGGTGTTCAGGGCAAAGGTCACGATGGCTACCACGATGCCAGTGGCATCTATTGGCGCCATTAGTACATAGTACATCAGCATGAGCAGCACCAGTACGGGGGTGCCTCGCATCAGGTCGATATACGCGCTGGCTATGTGTCGCAGCCATTTGTGGCGGTTCATGCGCATCCAACACACCAGTCCGCCTAATAGTGTGCCGAGAATCGTGGCGCAAAGGGTGATGATGAGTGTTACCTGCAGGCCATCCAGAATCATCTGATAGCGGTTTTCTGCAATCAGGTTGTTATTAAAACTCTCTGCCACATTGTTTGTTATGTCGGCACAGCCTGTCAGCAATAGGCTACCGGCTATTAGGATATTCTTTTTCATAGGGTTAATACTAGATTGTTTTTTTCTTGGGCACAAAGATAAAAAGAATATCCGAAAAAAGCAAATTTGGCGGAGATAATTTTAGATATGTAATCTTAAAACTGTTAGTTAGTGCTATTCTATCGAGCCGCACCAGCCGCCGTTGCGTGCCAGATGGAGGGTGAGCGTGGTGGCAGGATTCACCTCCTGAGTCTCCTTTTTGTAATCTACGGCGATGCGATGGGCGTTGCGTCCGTCGCGGAAGGAGGTGAGCATGGCAGGACGAGTCAGGAAGTCGAGACTGATGGTGATGTCCTGAGGCTTGCTGCCTGTGATGGCTCCTACAAACCATTTTGCACCTTTGCGCTTGGCTACTACGTAGTAATCACCTGCCTTGGCAGCCAATACGCGGGTTTCGTCCCATGTGGTGGGTACCGAGGCTATGAATCGGGTGCACGCCTCTTCGCGCAGATAGCGGGTAGGACTGTCGGCCAGCATCTGCAGTCCGCTCTCAAAGCATACGTAGAGTGCCATCTGATAGGCACGTGTTCCTCCTCCCATCGGTAACGAGCCTGTGCCGTGATTATCCTCGGGCTGAGCGTTCTGCATTGAGCCTGGCGTAAAGTCCATCGCACCAACGGCATTACGCATAAACGGCAGCCAGATGCTGTTCTCAGGTCGGCAACCTCCGCCTTGTTCCAAGCCACGCACACCTTCGTACGAAATCAGGTTGGGCAGGCGCTGTTCCAGGCCGGATGGCTTGAACGAACCGTGGAAATCCACCAGCAACTTGTGCTTGGCACACTCGCGGGCTGTTCGCTCGTAGAAGTTCACCATCCACTGGTCGCTGTGGTCCATAAAGTCGATCTTCAGTCCCTTCACACCCATATCGGCGTAATGCTTAATAAGGTCGGGATGCTGCTCAACGGTGAGCCATGATAGCCAGAGAATGATGCCGACATGTTTCTGGGCACCATACTCTACCAGCTCCTTTACATCGATATTGTCGCTGTAGGTAAAGGGGTCTTCTACGCGTTTGTTCCAACCTTCGTCGAGTAGCACATACTCTACGCCAAACTTTGAGGCTGTATCGATGATGTACTTGTAGGTATCGTTGTTGATGCCTGTCTCGAAATCCACATCCCAGATGGTCCAGTGGTTCCACCAGTCCCAGTTAACCTGTCCGGGCTTAATCCACGACACATCCTGCAGTTCGCACTTGCCGCCCAGCACCAGTTCCATCTGGTTGGCAGCTATCGTGGCATCGCTGCCGATAACGGCAAAACGCCAGGGTAGGGTGCGCTGTCCGCTGGTACGGGCAATGCAGTTGCGCTCTTTGGTGATGGTCCAACCTCGGTCGCCACGTGGCTTCCACGTTTCGGGCGATTTGGGATGAACGGCTGTAAAACCATTGGCGCCTGTGCTTTTAAGGAAGGTGTGGGGATAGTCGCGCACATCGCTCTCGGAGATGAGCACCTTGGTGCCTTTGGGACTTTCGAGCAGTACAGGCAGATAGGTTATCTCGTCGTCGGCCTTATACTGAGCTGTGCTGATGTGCGTGTAAGGCTGCTCGTACGAGGTGTTGAAGCTGCGCGTCTTCGAGATGTGAGCCTCGAAGGCTGTGGGCAGATGGTAGTTGATACCTTCGTTTACGATATCTACAACACCTTTCTTATTTATAATAAAGCGATAGGCCACACCATTGTCGTAGGCTCTGAACTCTACGCTGTAGCCCTTGAAGTTGAGCGTTAAGGCATTTGCCTTGTTGGGCACTACGGCCTGTTTTAAAGGCACTACAGGTCGTATCTGCTCATCAATCTTAGTACGTTTTGTGTTGCTTAACTTTGGGTTTACACCCAATAATTCCTGTCCAACTTGCAAGCTAAGGGGGCAATCTTTCAGAATCTGTTCGCCGTTGAACGAGGCGCTGTAAGTTAACTCTTTGCCAATATTGATGTTGGCTACGATTTTGCCGTTAGGCGATGCAAGCTTCTCTTGTTTGTCGGCCCAGCTGGTGTTGGTCAGTCCTGCCGCAAGGATAGTAATAATTAAAAATCTTTTATTCATTGTCTTTTTAGTTTGATAGTTTTGCCAGTGAGGGGTCCATACCATATCATTTCGGTGTTGGTGATTTTCTTGACTTGTGCCGACCAAGGCATGTTAAAAGCATAATGGCCGCCTGCTGTTAAGCAGAACGGCCATTGATTGTATTTAAAAATCGAATCGTGTCTGATTTTTACTCACCCTTGATAGCAGCTACGCCAGGGAGAACCTTACCCTCGATGGCCTCGAGCAGAGCACCACCACCAGTTGAGATGTAAGATACCTGATCAGCAAGTCCGAACTTGTTTACACAAGCTACAGAGTCGCCACCACCAATCAGTGAGAATGCACCGTTCTTAGTAGCCTCGGCGATAGCGTCGCCGATGGCACGTGAACCAGCGGTGAAAGCGTCGCACTCGAATACACCAGCAGGACCGTTCCACAGGATGGTCTTAGCACCCTTGATAGCCTCGGCAAATGCCTTCTGGCTCTCAGGACCAGCGTCAACACCCTCGAAACCGGCAGGAACCTTGTTGGCAGGGCAGGTGATGATCTGTGCACCCTCCTTAACACTCATAGTGCCGAAGTCGAGACCGTTAGTAGCGGTGCAGTCAGAACCCAGAACGAGCTCTACACCGTTCTTCTTAGCCAGCTCCTCAACACCCAGAGCTACATCCAGCTTGTCGAGCTCAACGATTGAATCACCAATCTCACCGTTGTGAGCCTTAGCGAAGGTGTATGTCATACCACCGCAGAGGATGAGCTTATCAACCTTACCGAGCAGGTTCTCGATGATACCGATCTTAGAAGATACCTTAGAACCACCCATGATGGCAACGAAAGGACGCTTGATGTTAGAGAGAACGGCATCAACAGCCTGAACCTCCTTCTCCATCAGCAGACCCAGCATCTTGTTGTCAGCGTCGAAGTAATCGGCGATAACAGCAGTAGAAGCGTGCTTGCGGTGAGCTGTACCGAAGGCATCCATTACGTAGCAGTCAGCGTAAGAAGCGAGAGTCTTAGCAAACTCCTTCTGGCTGGCCTTCATAGCCTTCTTAGCCTCGTCGTATGCAGGATCAGCCTTGTCGATACCTACTGGCTTACCCTCTTCCTCTGGATAGAAACGAAGGTTCTCGAGCAGCAGAGCCTCACCCATCTTCAGAGCCTTAGCAGCATCAGCAGCCTTAGCGCAGTCGGGAGCGAAAGCAACGGGAACACCCAGAGCCTTCTCAACAGCCTCGCGGATCTGACCGAGTGACTTCTTAGCATCTACCTTACCTTTGGGCTTACCCATGTGGCTCATAATGATAGTAGCACCACCATCAGCCAGAATCTTCTTCAGGGTAGGCAGGGCACCACGGATACGGGTGTCGTCTGTGATCTTACCATTCTCATCGAGGGGTACGTTGAAGTCTACACGTACGATTGCCTTCTTACCGGCAAAGTTGAATTCGTTGATAGTCATAATTTAAATATTTAATAATGTGAAAAATTTCATTTTAAAATGCGACTGCAAAGTTACTAAAAAACATTGAACATTGAACATTGAACATTGATTATTTAATTCTTTTTTGCGCTCAACTATCAATTATGTAAGCAAAATGTTCAAAAGTATAGCAAATTGTTATCCGAAGATTGCACGTAGGGCTTCTTCCACCTTTCTTACAGGGTGCAAATGGATTGAATATTTATTCTTATCGAAGCCCTGAAGGTTGTATTTGGGGATAATCATATCGGTAAATCCGAGCTTCTCGGCCTCGGCAATTCGCTGCTCGATACGGTTGACAGGGCGCACCTCGCCACTCAGTCCAACCTCGCCTGCCATGCACCAACCTGACTCGATAGGTGTATCAACATTAGATGAGAGCACAGCCGCAATCACACTCAGGTCCATCGCCAAGTCGGTAACACGAAGTCCGCCTGCAATATTCACAAACACATCCTTCTGTGCCAGCTTAAAGCCCACGCGCTTTTCAAGCACAGCCAGTAGCATGTTCAGTCGGCGCTGATCAAAGCCTGTGGCCGAACGCTGAGGGGTGCCGTAGGCGGCTGTTGAAACAAGGGCCTGCGTCTCGACTAAGAACGGACGAATACCCTCGATGGCCGATGTGATGGCGATGCCCGAAAGGCCGTCGCGATCCTGTGTGAGCAGCAGTTCGGATGGGTTCGATACCTGTCGCAAACCGTTCTGCAGCATCTCGTAGATGCCCAGTTCGGCTGTAGAACCAAAGCGGTTCTTGATGCTGCGCAGAATGCGGTACATATAGTGCTGGTCGCCTTCGAACTGGATAACTGTATCCACAATATGCTCGAGAATTTTAGGACCTGCCAAGGTGCCCTCTTTGGTGATGTGACCAATCAGGATTACGGGCACACCGCTGGTTTTGGCAAAACGGAGTAGGGCTGAAGCGCACTCGCGCACCTGTGCGATAGAGCCTGCACTCGACTCAACATCCTCGGTAGAAATGGTTTGTATCGAGTCGATCACAATCAGTTCGGGTTGTACCTCTTTAATATGGTCGAAGATAGTTTCGAGCGAGTTCTCTGTAAGTAGCAGGAAGTTCTCGTTTTCGCCACCCAGTCGTTCTGCACGCATCTTTAGCTGATGGGCGCTTTCCTCACCGCTCACGTATAGAATCTTCTTCTCGGGCATGTTCAGCATCGTTTGTAGCGAAAGGGTTGATTTGCCGATACCAGGCTCGCCACCCAGCAGCACGATACTGCCAGGCACCAATCCGCCACCCAGTACACGGTTCAGTTCGGCATCGTGCATGTCGATACGTGGGTCGTCCTTCGAGCTGATGTCGCGCAATCGCAGCACCTTACCTGCATGCAAAGCCGACGACTGGGCTGATGTGCCCGCGCTTAAACCGCCCCTTGCTGCAGCCGTTTTAGGGGTTGAACTGGGAGCTACTTTTATCTCCTTAAACGTGTTCCATTGTCCGCAGGCAGGGCACTTGCCAATCCACTTAGGCGATTCCTGTCCGCAGTTGGAACAAACGTATGCTATCTTATCTTTTGCCATATTGTGTGCAAAGGTAATAATAATAATTTAAAATTGATAATTGAAAATTGAAAATTAAAAAAAAAATTGTACCTTTGCACTCGATTATGAAGAAATTAGTTTTAGCATTCATAGCTCTCGTAATGCTCGCTGCTTGCGGGCAGTCGTACGAAGAAACCAAACGCCTCTCGCGTGAGCAGCGTTTGAAGTTGTGGCGTGAGGATTCGGCTGCACTCAAGATTGCCGTTATGCCCACATTGGATTGTCTGCCTGTGTTTGTGGCCAAGGAGCGCCAGATGTTTGATACAGCCGTTGACATCCGCCTGAAACGATATACCGCCCAGATGGATATTGATACAGCCCTGATTCGTGGTCGTGCCGAAGGTGCCATTACCGACTTGGTGCGTGCCGAGAAGATGATAAAGGAGGGCACACCCCTGCGATATGCCGCTGCTACCAATGCCTATTGGCTGATGCTGAGTCAGCGCCAGTTGCGTATCACTAACTTTAAGCATCTCGACGATAAGATGCTGGCCATGACCCGCTACTCGGTTACCGACATGCTGGGCGACATAGCTGTGGATAGTGCCAAGCTGGCTCCAGAGCGCGTGTTCCGCATACAGATTAACGATGTGAACATCCGTCTGAAAATGCTTGAGAACAACGAGATGGATGCCATGCTGCTTACAGAGCCACAGGCCAGTCAGGCCTTGCTGAAGAAGCACCACGTGCTGCTCGACACCCGTAAGGAGGATATGCAGATGGGTGCCCTTGTATTCCGCACCAAGAATATGGACGATAAGACCCGCCTGCATCAGATGGAGGTGTTTATGAAGGGTTACAAGCAGGCTTGCGACTCGATTAACCGCTTTGGTGTTACCCACTACAAGGAGATACTGAAAAAGTACTACGGCTTAACACCTCAGGCCATCAGTGCCTTGCCCGATTCGCTGAAGTTTACCTATCAGGCAGCACGACAGAAAGACATTGACCGCGCTAAGAACTGGCTTGAAAAAAAGAAGAAGTAACACATGTTTAGAGACGATACTTTAAATAACGTATTGGGTGCACTCGAGGGAAAAGACCTGATGTGCGCTATCAAGGATATGGAGAATTATCTGGCTGCCCATCCGCACCAGATAAATTCCGACCGATTGTTTGCCATCAAAACCGATTATCAGATGATGATCGACTATTGGCGCAAAGGATACAAAGACCCGGAACTTCCACAGCTTTACCATAAGCTGCTGCACCGTATGTATGTGCTTTATGCCAATGTGATGACTAATGCCCGCGTGCTGCAATCGCCCCTGATGGCATCGCTCTTTATGAAGGCGCATCTGAGTCCGCGCGACTGGTCGGTACAGGTGGTTCGCGAACAGTTAGAGAAGTTCGTGTCTGATATCGCCTTGCTGGAACTGGAACCTCAGCACACCGTTAAGGAGCGCCGCAAAGCGCTGCACCAGCAGCATACACAGCTGATGACCGAGCTTTTTGCCCACATTCTGACTGCCGACTTATGGACCGACGGACAGGGTGAGTCTATCGAACAACTGCTGTTGTCGCCCACCGTTGATTCTGCCGACCAGCAGCTCATTGTAAGTGCTATCACGTTAGCATCCATGAACTGCTACGATATGGTTAAGTTCCGTACGCTTATTCATGTGTACCAGCAGTCGACCGATGAATATGTGCGCCAGCGAGCCTTGTTTGGTTGGGTGTTCTCGCTCGATAACGAGTTAGAGGAATTCCTCTTCCCTGAGATGCGAACACTGGTTGAGCAAACCGTACAGAACCCCAACTGCATGAAGGAGCTGATTGAGCTGCAGGAGCAGTTCTTCTATTGTCTGAGTGCTGATGAGGATCGTAACACCATCGAGAAGGAAATTATGCCCGAGCTGCTTAAGAATCAGCAGAAGATGCAGCATAGAGACGAGCAGGAACAGGACGAAGAGAATATCCTGAATGATATTCTGCATCCTGATGCCGAAGAGCAGGAGTTTGAAAAACTTGAGAACACTTTCCACCGTATGATCGACATGCAGAAACAGGGTAGCGATGTGTACTTTGGAGGTTTTTCGCAGATGAAGCGATATCCGTTCTTTAACGAGATTTCTAACTGGTTCACACCGTTCTTTACCGATCATCCAGGTGTAGCACACACATGGGATAAGTATGGCAACGTTAAGTTCTTGTCGAGCATTCTTGAGTTTGGCCCGTTCTGCAATAGCGATAAGTATTCGTTCTTGCTGGCCTTCGAGACTGTGCTGAATGGTATTCCCGAAAATGTACGTCAGATGCTGGATCGTGGCGAGGCCGTGATGTATCAGAAGTTAGGAACCGAGGAAATGAGTACACCTGCTTATATCCGTCGTATCTATCTGCAGGACATGTTCCGTTTCTTCCGTCTTAATCCGCTCCGCAACGAGTTTAAGAACGTGTTCGAGAAGGATTCGTTCCAGAGCATGTTCATTACCCGAACCGCATTTGATAATACCGATATACAGGCTCATTTTAAGGAAGTTGTAGCTTTTCTGATTAAACGTAACCAGAAGAATTATGCCAAGGACTTGTTAGCAAACTGGTTTGAGGAGAAGTATCACGACTACGATTACTATATGCTGAAGGGCTATTTGGGTGATAATGTAGAGGATAGCTATCGTAAGGCGCTTGAGCTGAATCCTCAGAGCGAACGTGCCTTATTAGGCTTGGCCCGTATCTGGTTTAAACATATGGATTACGAGAAAGCACTCGATGCCTATAACCAGCTGCTGGAGATGAATGCCGATAAGAAATCGTATCAGCTAAACAAGGCCATCTGTCTTACCAATCTGTGTCGTTTTGAAGAGGCCGAACAAATTCTGTTCCGCCTGAACTTCGAGGATGCCGATAACCTGCATGTGGTGCGTGTGTTGGCTTGGGCGCTTACCGGCGATGGCAAGTACGAACAGGCAGGTCGCCTGTACGATCAGCTGTTGGCACAAGAGAACCCTGAGGATAGCGACAGCATTAACTATGGTTTCTATCTGTGGTTTACAGGTAAGATCGACGATGCTGCCAACTGTTTCCGTTCATACGTTACAAATGCCAAGCCCAAGGACGAGCGTTGGGCGACTCTTCACAGCATCATTTACAAAGAAAGTGACCTGTTGGAGATGAAGGGCATTACTGATCGTGAGATTCAGATGATGATCGACTGGGTTGACGTTTACAACGCTTAATCTTCCACTTTTCAGATAGCCACGTACCCAATAATGGTAAGCCTACACCTGCAATGGTGTAGAGCACCCAGAACGCGTCGTGCTGCGAGTTGTGGTGTATCACCATATGGCAACCTATCTGACGGATATCCAAGCTGTAGTACCATATCTTTATCAAGCTAACCACCTTGTAGGCTACAATGTGGAAGATAAAGATATTCAGCGTGTGGTCGCCCGTATATACCAGGAATCGTTTCAGCCAGTTATCTTTCTTGTCAAGCAGCATACTGATGTTGTACATCATCAGGAATCCCAGAATGGCTGGTACAGGCAGCGACAGGAACTGGGTATAGGTAGAGCGCCAGTTCATGTTGGCTGTTAGGTAGTGCGAGAACAGATACACAACTACACCGAACACAATGGTGGTCCAGAAGATGGCGTAGTAGCGCTTGATAGCTGACTGATAGCTCTCGGCATACTGTCGGAAAATAAAACCGCAACCAAAGAAGAAGCAGCCCATCATATCGCGATAACCGCCCTGTATCAGTGTCAGCACCCTCAGTCCCTCGTAGGTTTTCCATCCGCACAGCAGCAGCATGATGACGCAGATGAGGTAGGGGATGGCTTTCTTGTAACGTACGGATGATACCGTGCTGTCGAGCACCTTATATATAATAAGGTATAAGATGCTGGCCACGAACAACCCACGGAAGAACCAGAACGCACCACATAGGAATGCATCGTATCCTGCCATCGAGGTAAAGATAGTCCATAGGTTCTGCTGCATCTGGTGCCAGCTGTAAGGGTGGGTAACACCGCCCATCTCGTTGCCATACATCTCGTTCAGGATACCAATCTTGAACATCAGATTATGTATAAGCAGGAAGAACACGCTCCACTTAACAAAGGGGATATAAAGGCCCTTTACGCGCTTTTTTACAAACGTGGCTTCATCGTTCAGGTACTTCAACGAGAAGAAGTAGCCTGCGGTGATAAAGAATAGTGGCATGTGAAACTCGAAAATGAATCGGCACAGCCAGCCTGGAGCCTCGGCATGAGCGATTACCATCAGGATGATGGCTAAACCCTTTGCAATAGATATGACGGTGTTTCTGTTCATGAGTGCTTACATAAATGGGGTAAATAATTGGGCAAACCAGCCACGGAATTTCTGCCAGCCTGTACGGAACTTGTTCCACTCGTCGGGCGTTAACAGCACGCTTTTCTTGGTGTCGCGTATAAACATATCCTGCAGTTCCTTGGTAACCTGCTTGTTAATAATCAGCGCATTCACCTCGTAGTCGTATCGCAAACTGCGTGCATCCAGGTTGGTACTGCCCACGGTGCAGAACCGGCCATCCACCATCATAATCTTTGAGTGGTGGAATCCAGGCTGATACAGCCAGATGTTGGCCCCCTTCTTCATCAGCTTGTGAACGTTATAGAATACAGCATCGGGCGTTAATGGGATATCGCTCTTGGCCGATACTAGGATGTCGACCTTTACCCCACGCTTGATGGCACGGTGAATAGCCTTTTTCACAGATGGTGTGAGTGTAAAGTAGGGGTTGATAATCTGGATGGAATCCTGTGCATCGTCGAGCGCCGAGATGTAGAACTGGCGCATGATCTTATTGGTTTTGTTTGGCTCGCGATTAGCGATACCAACCATCTTGTCGCCTTTGTCCTGACCCTGATAGTATTTAGGATCGTTCAACTGCTCCTTGGTTACCTTCTGCCAGATACGGGCAAAGATATCCTGCAGCTCGTTAACTACAGGTCCCTCAATGCGACAATGCATATCGCGCCATTCGCCCACCTGCTTGGTGCCAACAATATAGTAATCGGCCACGTTCATACCGCCTGTATAGGCAATATGACCGTCGATCACTACTATCTTACGATGATCGCGAGGCCAGATGTGGTTTACCCAGGGAAAACGCACGGGGTCGTACTCGTGGATGTCGATGCTGTCGGCACGCAGACTCTTGATGTGATGTTTCTTCAGTGGCTGGTTGTTCGAGTCGTTACCAAACCCGTCGAACAGCGCACGTACCTCAACACCCTGCTTGCGCTTCTCACGCAGTATGTCGAACAGCAGCGAGGCTATCGAGTCGTTACGAAAATTAAAATACTCAAGGTGTACACTGCTCTTGGCCTGTCGGATATCCTTGAACAAAAGGTCGAACTTATCCTTACCCGACATAATCAGTTGTACCTCGTTATGTGGGTAGAAGTTAATACCAACAGTTTTCATTTGGCTCACTATCAGCGAGTCGCTTGTCTGAGCTTTTCCAATCAGAGAAATCAGCAGGAATAGCATAGTGGCTATTCCTGTCTGATGTAGTTTACTTGATATCATTTACGATGTTTCAATCTGTATTCGAGTGGCGTCATGCCGAACTTTTCCTTGAAGATATTGATGAAGTTCTCGGCAGTCATAAATCCAATGTTCGACGCCAACTCACTCATGTTAATATTAGTGCGCTTAAGCAGAATGCAGGCGTGTTTCAGTCGCATGTCTCTCACGAGTTCTGCTGGTGTTTTGCTTGTAAGGCTGCGTACACGATGGAAGAAAGGTACACGTCCCATTCCCATGGCATTGGCCATCTCTTCCAGACTAATCTGTCCGCGGCTCATATTCTGTAATACGTATTGCTCGATGTTCTTCAGCAGCTGAAGGTCCATAGCGTCCATCATCGAGAAGTCGTTACCGCCACCTTCCTCTTCGTCGTCGATGCCCTTGATACCCTCAGGCAGGTTGCTGGTTGTTGCCTGACTGCGTGGGTTCTTAACCACTGTGTCTACCTTGTTCATGGGGTCGTCGGCACTAACCTCGGCCAGTGCAGTGGCGCTTATCTCGCCAGCATCCATTGTCTCAGTAGCTGTGGTCATACTGCTACTCTGGCCTTCCAGTCGGCGTGTCTCCGCACCCTCAATCAGGTTGCTGTCCATCTGTACGGCACCCAATCCCAGTACCTTATTGAATCGCATCGTGGCCTCCTGCATGTTGAATGGCTTGGCCAGATAGTCATCGGCACTCAGGGTGATATTCTTCGAGCGCATATCCTGAGGTGTCAGCACGGTGTCGGTCATCAGGATAAACTTCATGTTCTGAGTAGCGTAGTTGGTCTTCAACTGGTTACACAGGTCGCTACCAGTCATACCAAACATATCCTGCTTACAAACCACCAGGTCGCACTTAATCTGCTCCAGATCCTCGGCTGCTTTCTCAATGTCGTTATAAACGTGGAAGTTATAAACAAATCTCAGTCGTGCACCAGCAAACTCCAGGAACTCCTCGTTGTCATCAATCATGATAACGGTGAACTTCGAGGTAGGCGAGTCGATAGCAGCACGTGAGTGAGTAGATTCTGATGTCAGAACGTCGCTGGCAATCTCTGGCAACTCAATCTCACCCTTGCTGTTGATGGTCAGGCGGTCCTGAACCATATTCTTAGCGCGCTCCTCTGGGTGTTCCAGGTTCATCTGCATATCAGCCACACGTGTGATAATCTGCAGCATCTGTGAATGTAGGGCATTCAGCTGCTCTTTCTCCTCAAGCGTTTTCTCTTTCTCCGACAGGTTACCGATGATAGATGTCATACGAGCCATAGGCTGTCGCAAGTCGTCGCTCGCAGCCTTAATTTCCTCGCGCTGCAACTGCAGTTCCTTAATCACAGCCTCCTTACGGTGCTTGATGGCTTTAAGCTGATTGATACCTATGCGCCAGAAATAGATGATTACTGCCAGCACAATCAGATAGGCTGTTATCATCCACCACGACAGCAGGAAGTGGCGCTCTACGTTGATTTCAAGCACACGCTCCTGGTTACTTACTGCACCCTCGGCGTTGATGGCTTTTACGTGCAGATAGTACTTTCCTGCCGACAGGTTGTTGAAGTTTACACCATGCGACAGCGCGTCACCATGATGCCAGTCTTCGTCTCGACCTTCCATCCAGTACATAAACTGCAGGCGCTCGCTCTGGTTGTAGTTACCAGCAGCAAACTTGATGCTGAATGTGTTCTGGTTGTGAGCCAGATCGATACGGCTGGTTTCGTTCAGAGCCTGAGTAAGTATTACCTTGCCATGATACTCATGACCGGTAATAATCTCTTCTTCGCCAATAAACAGCTGGGTGAGCATCACACGTGGCAGGTCCTCCTTCTCAGCACCATCTCTGTGCAGTACCCAGTTCACACCATACAGTCCGCCCAGCAATACTTCGCCATCCTGTTTGGTAAGGATAGCACCGGTATTAAACTCGTTGCTCTGCA
Organism: Prevotella sp. khp1; assembly: GCF_900102205.1. Taxonomy (NCBI): domain Bacteria; kingdom Pseudomonadati; phylum Bacteroidota; class Bacteroidia; order Bacteroidales; family Prevotellaceae; genus Prevotella; species Prevotella sp. khp1. Next base: position 1,168,483 of record NZ_FNJZ01000001.1, on the reverse strand, counting down.
AACCATCGGCTGTGCTGTAGTTGTACAGACCGTAGTTGTTCACACCGTCCTCGTGGTTACGCTGTATCACAATACGGCTCACACCACGGCTTGTGGTTACCCAGATGCAGTGGTTCTTATCCTCGGCAATACCGCAGATGTTATTATTACACAAGCCCTGCTTCTCGGTCAGATAGTCGAGCTCGTCGGTCTCTAAGTTCAGTATGTTCAGTCCCTCGCGAGTACCAACCCAAATCAGTCCGCGCGAATCCTGGAATATCTGTGTAATGTAGTTGTTGGTAAAGCTCTTCAGGTTGGTGCTGTTACCTGTCAGAACCTTCTTCTCGGTTGTCGAGAGGTTCAGGATAATCAGTCCCTCGCTGGTACCTACCAACAGGTTATTGGCATTGGCATCCTGCTTGTAGAACAAGCTGGTAATGCTGTTGGTGCTCAACTTGCCGTTCTCGCGTGTGTAGCTCGAGAACGAGTTCATACGTGGGTTGTACACCTGCAGACCACCGTTGGTGGCTATCCACAGGTTACCAATCTTATCGCATGTCAGGGCGTTGATATGGTCGTCGATAATGGTGCGAACGCTGTCCTTCGATACCGAGTAGATGGTTGATACGCCATCCTTGATTCGTGTCAGACCATTACGCTTCGAACCAATCCAGATACTTCCATCAGGGGTGGTGCTCATGCACGACACCTTCAAACTGGCCAACTTGCCATCGAAACCTATCACACCTCGGTCGCTTGTACCGTACCAGATAGTGCCATTGGGATGTTGTGCCATAGCGGTTACATCGCCCATCAGGTCGGAACCAAAGCGGTAGATATACTTACCGGTATAGGCCACACCCGATTTCTCGGTTCCTACCCATAGCAAACCAGTATCGTCCATATACAGACTCTGGATGCTGGTATGGTCTTTTACCCATTGCTGCTCGTTGATGTTCTTAGGCTGAACCTCCTGATACTCGAAGGTCTTGGGGTCAAAGCGAATCAGTCCTAACTGGTCACTACCAACCCAGATGCTACCAGCGCTACTGGCCATGCCGTTGATGTTACGATCCACACCCAGACCGGTTACACCCAGCTTCTCGCCCATGGTGTAGTCCCAAGTGTCCTTCTGCTTGTCGTACATCACCAGAGTTCCTTGTCCATACAACCAGATGTTGTCATTCACGTCGGCGTAGGCACGCAGCGATTTGGTGCGATGATCTCTCAGTGCAGGTATTCCCTCTTTTACCCAGAGTGTGCTCTGCTGGTGCATCACATCACAGCAGGCTATCTTACCATCGTCGTAAACTATCAGGGCGCCTTCCTTACATTCACTGATTGAGCAAACCACGCCTTGTGGCACACCTTTAGCATCGTCGGTATAACCAAACTCGTGCAATGTTTGCTGCTGCTGGTTATAGCAAACCACACCCTTGTTAGGGATGGCTCCCCAAAGATTCTTGTGCTTATCTACATATACCACCGATGGGATGGTCTCGATACCCATGCGTGCAAAGGCTTGCTTCATATCGCGCTCGAAGCTCTCTGTCTGCGGGTGGTAGATGCAGTAGCCCGAGGCTGTTTCGATGAGCAGGTTGCCATCGAGTGTTTCCTGGATAGAGTTGATATAGCTATCGCTCAGCGAGCTACCGTTCTGTGAGTCGCTCTGGAAGTTACGGAAGGTGTATCCGTCGAAGCGGTACAAGCCTGCTGGGGTACCAAACCACATGTAACCTCGAGAGTCCTTTAATATGCAGTTCACCTGACTGGATGTCAGTCCATCGCGGGCTTCCAGTGTTTTAAACAGATAGGCAGCCACCACTCCTAGTGGAATGATGAGCATTAAGGCGATTAGTATTTTCTTTATAGTCTTCATATCGTTCACTGTTCACTCTTCACTAAATCATGCACGAGTAATGGTCAACCACTCCTAGCAGGTGGTTTTCGCCATCGGTAACAAGTACTGAGTGTACCTTGTATTGGTTCATGATTCGTTGAATCTCTGTTATCTTTGTATCAGGTTTTACCATCTTTGGTGTACGTGTCATAATGTCGCTTACGGTACGGTCGAAGAACTGGGCCTGCCATTTCTCCATAGCGCGACGGATGTCACCATCGGTAATCAGACCAACAATCTCGTTGTTCACCATCGCGATACCCAGACCTAACTTGGCCTTGCTCACTAAGATGATGGCCTCGCCCAGATGCATCTCTGGTGGCAATACGGGCATGTCCTCTGTACGCATCACATCCTGAGCCGTTGTCAGCAAACGCTTACCAAGCTCGCCACCAGGGTGGAACTGAGCAAAGTCGCGTGGCTGGAAGTTACGCTTTTCCATCAAGGCAATGGCCAGCGCATCGCCCATCGTCAGCTGTGCTGTAGTACTGCTGGTAGGAGCCAGATTCAGTGGACAAGCTTCTTTCTCAACCTGCACGTTCAGGTGATAGGTAGAATATTTGGCCAACAGCGATTTGGGGTTGCCGCTCATGCCGATGATAGGTATCTGCATATGTAGTACCATGGGGATGAAACGCAGCAGTTCGTCTGTCTGACCTGAGTTTGATATGGCTAGTACCACGTCGTCCTGTGTCATTACACCTAAGTCGCCGTGGAATACATCCAGAGGGTTTGTAAAGAACGATGGGGTGCCTGTGCTCGACAGGGTGGCTGCAATCTTGGCACCGATATGGCCGCTCTTGCCCACGCCTGTTACGATTACCTTGCCTTTGCAGTTCAGAATCAGCTCTACAGCCTTGTCGAAGTTCTCGTCCAGCTGTGGAATCAGACTCAGCACTGCCTCCGACTCGTCCTTAATACATTGTATTGCGATATCTCTTGTAGTCTTCATTTTAATCCTTTAATCTTCAATCAGCTTCTTTACCAGGGGCTCGAAGTTGGCGAGTTCTAACATGTTGGCTGCATCGCTGAGGCCTTGATCGGGAGTGGGGTGTACCTCGAAGAAGTAACCTGTGGCACCAAAGGCCTTGGCAGCCAATGCCATCTGTGGTACGAAACGGCGATCGCCACCAGTCTTACCATCACTGCCACCTGGGCGCTGAACACTATGTGTACAGTCCATGATAACCGTTGGTACAATCTCCAGCATGTCAGGGATGTTACGGAAGTCAACCACCAGGTTGTTGTAGCCCATCATGTTGCCACGTTCTGTCAACCAAACCTCCTTGGCACCTGCATCCTTGGCTTTACCTACGGGGTAAACCATATCCTTACCCGAAAGGAACTGGGCTTTCTTGATGTTTACTACAGCACCTGTCTTGGCTGCAGCAACAATCAGATCGGTCTGTCGGCACAGAAAAGCCGGTATCTGAATCACGTCGCATACCTCGCCAACGGGCTTAGCCTGCCAGCTCTCGTGAATATCAGTCAGAATACGCAAGCCGTACTTCGACTTGATATCTGCCAGCATCTGCAGTCCACGGTCGATGCCTGGGCCACGGAATGAGGTAATCGATGTACGGTTAGCCTTGTCGAACGAGGCTTTGAAGATGATGTCGGTACCATGTGTTTTATTGATACTCACCAATTCCTGCGCTACCGTGTCGAGCAGTTCAGCCGACTCGATAACGCAAGGTCCTGCTATGATAGTTGTCATTTTGCTCATAATTATGCTGCAAAAATACGCATTTTCTCTAAATCCGCCAAATTATTTATTAATAATTTTAGTTTTGCCTACGGATTATACGGAAATTACAACTTTTTATCCGTTGATTATGTGTACATCGTGCTGTGGGAATGGAATCGAGATGTGATGCTCGTTCAGCGTGTCGTAAACGCACTTAAGTACCTCGCTGGTAACGTATGTGCGCTTAGGAGCCTCGGCCCAGATAGCCAGCTTGAAGTTCACGCTCGAGTCGGCCATTTCGGTAGCCACGCACTTGGCCTGTTTCTCAGGATCGATATACTGGTTGTGCATGGCGTTTACAGCTGCTTCAACCAAGTTGGTTACCTCTTTCAGGTTCGAGCCATAGGCCACACCGAATGGGATAGTGGTGAGCACATAACCATGATTACGCGTCAGGTTCTTGTAGTTCTTAGTGAACAACTGGGCGTTCTGGAAGGTAATCACCTCACCCTGAATTGATTCTATCACCGTTGAGGTGTAGCTGATAGATACCACCTTACCCATGGTGCCATCCACATCAATCCAGTCGCCCACTTTTATGCGTCCTGCCATCAGCGAGGCGCCATAGTAGATATTCTCGATGATATCTTTCGAGGCGAAACCGATACCTGTTGATAAGCCGCCTCCCAGGGCAAGCATCCAGTAGATACTGATGTTAAGCAGCGATAGCGAGAACATCAGCCAGATGCCCCATACCAGCACCTGTATTACGTTGCGTCCCATCACCTCCTTGCTGGCGGCTGTAGATGGATCGCTTATCTGATAGTGCATCTTCAGAAATGCCAGAATAGTCTTGGATACGTAACGGAACAGGAACCACGAGTTAATCACCATAATCAGTTTTACCAGCGATATCTGCAGGTTAGGCGTATCGATAACAGGGTACATAAATATTCTTACACACATATCCGAGAGGTTGAACACCTTGGCTGCCCAGTAGATACTCAGCAGGATGGAGTGTACACCCAGTACAGGCATGGCCACTTTTTCAACCAGATAGTACCACCACGTCTGCGTTATGGGCTTGTCGGTCAGTCGTTTACGCTTAGCGTATATCTCCAGGTAACGACTGATACAGGTGATGGTGAGGATACATGTGAGCTGCATAATCCACCAGATGATGAGCTGTACGGCAAACAGCGTGTAACCTATCATCGAGCATACTACCGAAGCTACGAACACGATGAGCGATACGTATGTGTAAAAGATGTCGCTACGTGGAATGTTCTGATTGTGGCGACGTATTACCAGCCATTGCCACAGCGCACACAGCAGCAGGATAGGAGGCAGTACCAGGTTTACCAGCTCGTTAGGAATCAGGATGATGCGACATCCGATAACTATGAATCCTACTGCAATCAATGGTGCGTAGATACGGAAGGCACTCTTTATCTGGTCGCCTTTCACACGCAGAAGCAACGAGAATAATACCACGCCCAGCAGCCACGAGTACTCTACCAGCAGTCCAGAGGCCATAATCAGGAAGTTCTGATTAGAGTTGTTGATTACCAGTCCCTGTATGATGGCAAAGGTTACCGTAGTGGTAGCCATGATAATGCATGCACGCTTTTTCTTGAACTCCTCGGTCTTTACTTTGTTGGGGAGTATGAACTTGAAGAACAGCAGGTTGAGTATGATAGATACGATGACGTAGAACACGATACCCAGGAACATACCGAATATCCACTGCGGACTCCATTGTGAGTTGGCATTGGCATTAAAGCTGTACTTTTTCTGTATGTTGTCGGTCATCTGTTGCCATCGGCGACCTAAGTTCTTTAGCAGGGTGGGGTAGCTGTCGCCACCATTAATGAAAATGCTCTGCTGTATGTCCGAATAGCGTTTCTGGGCGTACTCGTTCAGCTCGCTCAAACGGTTTTCGGCTTTTGTGTACAGATAGATGTTTCTACGCAGTATATTGGCGTTCACCTCCAGTTTCTCACGGATGCTCTGGGCCAGTACCAGACAAGAGTCGCGATTGCTGGTACCATATTTGGTCATAATGCGTGTAGGGATACCTTGCAGATGGTTTATCAGACTGTCGTATCTGACAATCTCACCCTCGGTTTTCTCCAGAAAACTGGTAAAAGGCAGTTGCTGTCTATGAAAATCGCGATACTGCTGTGTGGCCTCATGACAGGCATAAGTCAGGTCGAACACATTATCCTGCTGCTGCGAGTACAGCATCAGTGCGTTCTGGTCGGCTCGCTTCATGGTGCCCATCAACTGCTGTATCAGTCGTTTGGCGCGATCCCTGCGTGCTGTCGAACGTCGGTCCAGTTCGTTGTTGTATTGCTTCAGTTCAGTACGCAGAATACCCAACGTCTGTTCCAGATCCTTCTCCTTCAGTACCGCGCCAGCCTCGGTAACGATGGCCAATGCGAATATACAAAATACCAATAATCTTTTCATAATCAGCTAAAGTTCTTTTTATTCTGCTTGCAAAATTACTCTTTTTTTCTTTATTTTCTGCAAGTTCTCCAAATTTTTTGTTACTTTTGCACCAAAATGAACGCTTTAACATTGCTTAGTTATGAAACTGATAGCCGATAGTGGCAGTACAAAGACCGATTGGGTTTGTATTAATGCCGATAACTCTATTCAACCTGTTGAGGCCCATACCGTGGGTCTGAATCCATTCCATATGTCAGACGACGAGTTCCGTCAGGTGCTTGTGCGCGACCTGCTTACCCAGTTGGGTGATGTAGAGATTACAGATGTATATTTTTATGGTAGTGGTGTGCGCCCTGAGGTTGAGGAGCGTGTAACAGGTTTGCTGCGTGAGGCATTTCCTGCGGCTCAAACCATCGAGGCTCATAGCGATATGTTAGGCGCTGCCCGTGCCTTGTGCGGTCGTACTTCGGGTATAGCATGTATTCTTGGAACAGGTGCAAACTCGTGTGTTTACGATGGTCATAAGATTGTTCACAACACCCCCGCTCTGGGCTATATTATTGGCGATGAGGGTAGTGGTGCTGTGTTAGGTAAGCATTTGATTCACGACATCTATACAGGCGTTCTGTCGCAGCGTGTGCGTAATATGTTTGAACAGGAAACAAAACTCAAATTGTCGGATATTATTGATAAGGTTTACCGTCAGCCACAGCCTAATCGTTTCCTGGCTTCATTCTCTGAGTTTATTCATCGCCATCTCGACGATGATGGTATCCGTGAGATGGTTTACAGCGCTTTCAGTGATTTTGTAAATCTGCATCTTTCTCGCTATGGTCGTCCCGAACTGCCCGTATCGTTTGTTGGCAGTATCGCTTGGTACTATCAGGCACAATTAAGCCTAGTGCTGCAAACACTAGGCTATCATGTGGGTACTATATTAAAGAGTCCCTTAGAAGGCTTGATAACCTATCATCAGGACTCTTAATCATTAGTTCATGTTCAGGCGCTCAACCTCGAAGTCGGCTGCTGAGAACCACTTAGAGTTGTAAGACTTACCGGTAAAGCTCTTATCGGTTGTTACACCGAATACCAGTGTATCATCGTCCTTCACCTCGATGGTAACTACTACCTTGCTCCAGCCAAAGCCCTCGCCGTTGTTGGCCTCCTTGATGTCTGAACCCTCAGGAGCATTCTCCCACAGTTCACCACCGCTGTTGCCATAGTGAGGAACCTCAACCAGTTTCAGGCCGCTCTTCTTGCTGGTTGTAGTAGCAAAGATGTAACAGCCGTTACCCTCGGCACGTGCGCTACAGATTATGCGGTATGTACCAGGCTCAACAGGCATGCGCTTCTCTGCGTGGTAAACCTGCTGTCCTGCAGGGTTCCAAGCATCCAGATATGCGTGCTCGGTGTCGCCTGTGTAGTACTCGCCCTTACGTACGTAGTTGTCGTTACAGTGCTCGTGCTTAACCAGAGTCCAACCGTTCTTAATCAGGTAGTTCTTGCTAAACTCATCCATCTGTGTGCCCATATAGGTGTTGCGATCCTCGTCCTGAGGTACAAGAGCCTTCTCTGTAGCATCGAAAATACTCTTGGTAGTGGGCAGCAATACGCAGAGTGATACCACGAAGATGGCACCTACTGCAATCTGCTCAATACGCTTCATGGGTGCAATGTTGAATGTAGCTCTGCCGATAGCGTGCAGCAGGGCATAGATAGCAGCCAACAATGTTGTTGCGAGTGTAAATACGTAAGTTGTAAGTACGCCTGGGTTGCTAGCTTCCATTGCGTCAAGTCCAAGTTTCTTGAATGTAAATGGCAGTTCCATTCCCTCTGGAGCCATTCTTACACCGATAATGTCCATGGCCAGCATAATCATGGGTACTACAGCAAAGATGCCGACTGTAACCAGAATTCCAACCACTACTTTTGTACAAATGCTAATAATTTCTTTCTTATCCATATAGTTGTATAACATGTTTTCAACCTGCAAAATTACATATTTTATTACTAATTTTCTGTATGTAACACCACTATTTTAGAATATTTAACTGAACGCGCGCCCGTATATATAAAAAAGAATCCCGCTGTTTAGCGGGACTCTTGATGATGTTGCGATATACTTGATTACTTTTTAATCTTGTAAATGCGGAAGCTTTTAGCTGGCAGATTATCGTTGATAACCGCAGCCTGCTTGCCTGCCTCTACCTGGCATGTGCCTGGCTGAGGGATAATCTTCTCGGGCTGATCCAGGGTGTTCTCGTCGTCCATACCATCGTGACAGAGTGTGATGGTGTTGGCTGTACGTGCACCCTTGATGCCCTGCAGCTGAATGCTAACGGGCTGTGTCTGATCGCCAGTGTTTACTACCTTCACAATCACCTCGCCTGTGGCAGCATCCCATACGCTCGATGCAAACAGACCGTCCTGACCAGGCTGACCTGCTACAGGTTTCTTGTCCATTGTCAGCTTCAGTACGTTGGTACCCTTGTTCATGGCATAGAGCTGCTGAACATAGTAGCTAACCGACTTGAACATGCGCAGGTTGTCGTACCAGATAGCGTCTGGACGCCACTGCCAACCCTCAACGTGTGCAAAGAGTGGGGCGTAGGTAGCCATGTGTACGATGTCGGCATTACGCTCGATACCGGTCATGTGGGCAGCCTCCAGCAATGATGTATAGTAGTGGTTCCACTTGTGCTTGTTGCTGCCGTGACAGGCATACTCGCCAGCAAATACCTTTGGACCCTTGCGGTCGTATGAGTCGTAACGCAGTCCGTGGCTCAGGAACCACTCCTCGTTGCGATAGTAGTGCTCGTCGTACAGGTCAACCTTCAGCTCCTTCATACGAGGCTGCAGCAGGTCGAAATCCCAACCCTCTGAGTTAGGACCTGTGGTACCGATGAGCTTGATGTTTGGATACTTCTTACGGATGGCGTCGCTGAACTTCTTCAGGCGTGCTGTGAACACAGGTCCAAAACCGCCATGTGCCTCGTCGTAGTCCCACTGCTCGTTACCTACACCCAGATACTTCAGGTTGAATGGCTCTGGATGGCCCATCTCGGCGCGCACCTTACCCCACTTGCTGTCGGCAGGACCGTTAGCAAACTCAATCAGGTCGAGTGCATCCTGGATATATGGCTCCAGATCCTCGAGTGCTACGTGTACACCAGGCTTGGTAGGATCAGGGTTCTGGAACTGACAAGAGAGTCCGCATGAGATGACTGGCAGTGCCTCTGAACCAAAGTCCTCGCACAGCTGGAAGAACTCAAAGAATCCCAGACCGTAGCTCTGATAGTAATCAGGGAAGTAACGGTTGGTGAATGTATAGTGCCAGCGGTTCTCGTTCAGTGGTCGGTTCTCAACGGGACCTACAGTGTTCTTCCACTGGTAACGTGTAGCCAAATCGGTACCCTCAACGATACAGCCACCAGGGAAACGGAATACGCCTGGGTGCATATCGAACAGGGCCTGAGCCAAGTCCTTGCGCATGCCGTTCTCGCGCCCCTTCCAGGTGTCGGTTGGGAACAGACTTACATGCTCTACATCGGTGGTTACCTTGCTATCTGCCCATACGCGCAGGTGCGCCTTGGCAAAGGTAGTCTTTGGCTTCAGTGTGGCTGTGTACTTCTTCCACTCGCTGCCGCTAACCTCTACGCCAGCGTTGCACAGCTTCTGGTCTTCGCCCATGGTGGCATTGTCAACCAGATCGATCCACAGCTTGGCCTTACCGCCATCAGGTACACGGGCCCAAACCGAGAAACGGTACTCCTGACCGCCCTTAACACCCATGCCGAAGAATCCGCGATTCTCAATCATCGAGTGCTTGTCGCCATGACCTGTAGGCGCCATACGTACGTAGTGAGGATTACGCTCAAAGGGTCCGTCGTCCTTGATGGTTACGTTGCCCGATACATCCCATCCGGCAAAGTGGTTGGGGTACTCAAACGAGCGGTTCATCACCAGTTCGGCATACAGTCCGCCATCAGCCGCATAGTTGATATCCTCGAAAAAGATACCGTACATAGTGGGCTGTACGGGTGCCCCTAATTTCTTGGTGTTCACGTCGAGAACGTGAGTCTGCGCTCCAGCACTCATACTGGCTGCAAGCAGCAGGATTGTTGATAAATGTTTCATATCTCGTTTTGTAATTAGTTGTCAGCGGGCACAAAAATACATAAAAAATCTGATATTAGTGTAGTTTATACGAAAAATAACATTTTATGCCCGAAAAAGTTTGGCGATTTCGCAGAAAAACGTTACTTTTGCGGAGGATTTTCCAAATAAACCTATTTAGAATGACTTTGAACCATTGGGCTAAATATATCTTATGTACTGCTACACTGTTGGTTACGTTGCCTGCGGTGTCTCAGACAGACTTCTGTAACGACACGGCTAAGCATAGCAAGCTGCGCGATGCGATGTGGGCCGCCTGCTCTCAGGACGACTCTCATAAGGTGTATGCTGCTTGCTGGGCTTATCAGGCTCATTGCATAGAATGTAAGGACAATACCGGCTATTACGACTCGTGGGTATGCGGTGTGATGTATAATCTCGACCGCATGAATATTCACGATGCCTACCATATTGCCAACACCATGAAGGACGACCTGGTACGCCGTCGTGATGTGGTTAAGGACGAGCAGTATCTGGCGCCCAAGATGTTAGGTCATGTGTATAATGCCTGTGGAAATATTCCTGGTGCCCTGAAAGAGTTTGAGAAGGCTATCGAGCTGATTAAAGGTACCAAGTACGAGAAGGACGGACTGAGCTTCCTGTACTTAGGTATGGCGCACATACAGCTTAATAACAATAGTGCAGAAACGCTGAAATGGCTTGATAAGGACTTAGAGGAGCTGGCACGCAATAAGGATCAGAAGGACTATTGGCGTGGACTGACCGATGCCTATGCCATGAAGGCCATCGTGATGTTTAAAAAGCGCAGGTACGCCGATTTTCATAAGTATATCGCTCTGGCCGAGCAGTCGGATGCCAAGAATACCAATCCTCAGGGCGACATCTTCCTGCCCTATGCCCGTATCTATCAAACGCTGCTCAATGGCAATACCCAGGCAGCCTTAGCCGAGGTAGAGAATCTGTCCAACCTGAAAGAGCGCTATCTGGTAAGTTGCGATATCTATACTTATTTAGGCAATACGGATAAGGCTTTCCTGTTGCAGCGTGAGCTGATGCATACCCGCGACTCTATCACAGGTGTGATTATAGCCGAGAACATCCAGAATCAGGAAGAGGAGATGTTCCTGTTGAACCAGAAGCAGAAGGCTGCCCGTATCATGAACATCGTATTGGTGATAGCCATGGTGCTGGCCTTGATGCTGATTGTTGCGCTGGCCTTATCGATCTATGGTCGCCGCCGCTACCAGGAGATGCTGCTCACCAAGAACAAGGAATTGAAACGCGCTTATAAGCAGGTGGCTGCAGCCGATGAGATGAAAACCGATTTTATCCGTAGTGTGAGTCACGAGATACGTACCCCGCTCAACATCATCAATGGCTTTACCCAAGTGCTGATGGAGCCCAATGCCGAGTTTGAGCCCGAGGAGCGTCAAAGTCTGGCTGACACCATCGGTAAGAACACCCGTCAGATTACATCGTTGGTTAACAAGATGCTGGCTTTGGCTAATGAGCATACCAAGGACCTGCTGAAGGATGTAGAGGAAACCGATGCCCTTGATATCTGCCACAAGGCCCTGAGTGCCATGCCACCAGTTAATCCCGACCGTGTGAGCCTGGAACTGGTAGATCAGGCCGAAGGTCATAGCAAGACGCTCACCACCAACAGCGACAGCTTGCTGCAGATGTTGGGCAACATCCTTGAGAACTCGGCTAAGTTTACCGACGACGGCTATATCCGTCTTATACTCAGCAAAGATAAGAACTACTTCCACTTCACTATCGAGGATACCGGTTGTGGTATTCCGTCGGATAAGATTGGTACCATCTTCAACCGCTTTACCAAGGTAGATGAATTCAAGGAAGGATTAGGACTGGGACTGGCCTACTGCCACGAAACCGTGGCCAAGTTAGGTGGCACGCTTGTGCTCGATCAGACCTCTGCGGCTGGAACCACCTTTACACTCAGTTTGCCAATTAAACTTAAAACAAATAATTAGTTATGAATCAACAAACAGAACAAGGTAGCAAGGCCTACCTCATTTCAATCGTGATGGTCGCCGTACTTGGCGGTCTGCTGTTCGGATACGACACTGCTGTTATATCCGGTGCAGAAAAGGGATTACAGGCGTTTTTCAAAACAGCGCAGGATTTTGATTACACCGACGGCTGGCATGGTTTTACCTCTGCCTCTGCCCTCATCGGCTGTATCATCGGTTCAGCCATCTCTGGATTCCTGGCCACTAACCTGGGACGTAAAAAGTCGCTTATCGTTGCCGGTTTGCTGTTCTTTATCTCAGCACTCGGCTCAATGGACCCTGAGTTCCTGTTCTTCGAGTACGGTCAGCCCACTTACACACTGGCTCTGATGTTCAACTTCTACCGTGTTATCGGTGGTATCGGTGTAGGTCTGGCTTCGGCTATCTGTCCTATGTACATCGGCGAGGTTGCCCCTTCAAACATCCGTGGTATGCTTGTAAGCTGGAACCAGTTTGCCATTATCTTCGGTCAGCTGGTAGTTTACTTCGTTAACTTCTTTATCCTGGGCGACCACCTGCAGCCACTGGTTGAGGATATCGGTAAGCAGATTGCCGAGATTACCCCTGCTGCACAGTGGACAGTTACTACCGGTTGGCGCTATATGTTTGGTAGCGAGGCTGTACCTGCAGGCTTGTTTGCACTGCTCATCTGCTTTGTACCCGAAACTCCACGTTACCTTGTTTCTATTGGCGAGGATAAGAAAGCCGAGGGTATTCTGGCTAAGATCAACGGTACAGCCAAGGCTCAGCAGATTCTGCAGGATATCAAGGATACCATGGTTGTTAAGACCGAGAAGCTGCTCACCTATGGTGCGCTCTGCATCTTTGTGGGTATCATGCTCTCAGTATTCCAGCAGGCTGTAGGTATCAATGCCGTGCTTTACTATGCACCACGTATCTTTGGTGATATGGGAATGGATAACCCCATGATTCTTACTGTATTTATGGGTATTATTAATATTACGTTCACCCTGGTGGCTGTGTTCACCGTCGAGAAGTGGGGACGTAAGCCTTTGTTGATTAGCGGTTCGTTGGGTATGGCACTTGGTGCCTTTGGTGTGGCAGTTACCTTCGGACATGCCGGACTCGAGATGCTTACAGCTGCATCGCTGTTGGTATATTCGGCTTCGTTCATGTTCTCATGGGGCCCCATCACCTGGGTGCTCATTGCCGAGATTTTCCCCAACACCATCCGTGGTGGTGCTGTAGCTATTGCTGTGGCATTCCAGTGGATTTCAAACTTCATCGTCAGCTCATCGTTCGTGCCCATGTTCAACATGCACCTGAGTGAGGGCGATGACTTTGGTCACTGGTTCACTTACGGACTCTATGGCATTATCTGCGTAGTGGCAGCCCTGTTTGTATGGCGCCTTGTGCCTGAGACCAAGGGTAAGACACTCGAGGATATGAGTAAGATGTGGAAAGATAAACTCACTAACAAATAACTTTTTGACACATGAAAAAGATTTTAATAGCTGAAGACAATGACAGCAATTACGTACTGATGACGTATCTGCTTAAGAAGGATTTTGAGTTTGAACGTGCCAAGAACGGTCAGATTGCAGTTGAGATGGTTGATGCCAATGCTTACGATCTGGTACTGATGGACATTAAGATGCCTGTCATGGACGGCTTGCAGGCCACTCGCCAGATTAAGGAGAAGCATCCCGAGCTGCCTGTTGTAGCCCTTACGGCCAATGCTTTTGATAGCGACCGTACAGCTGCCGAACAGGCTGGATGCTGCGGCTTCCTCTCAAAGCCCGTTAATCGCGATGAGTGCATGGCGCTGCTTAAGAAACTGCTTGGAGATTAATAGAAAGAAAAAGGCTTGAGTCGGAATGACTCAAGCCAATTCTAAATCAAATGCCTGCTGTAGCTTTGCTACGGCAGCATTTTTTTCTGCCATCTGTTCAAACTGTTCGCGTCGTGATAGTATCTTCACGTGTTCCGTTTGTTCGGCTACACGAACAGTTATCTGTATCTGTTTGTTGTGCAGATATACCTGCAGTGTTTTGGCAATGCTCTTCTGGATATCCTCAATCTCTTGCTTGATCAGCTCGTTATCCACCACTACCTCAACCGTAGGAAACTCTGTTATCTCAGGGTTCATGTTCTTCATGCGGGTAGCAATACCGCTCAGTTTCTGTGGCATACGGTTACACATGGCCATCCATTGGAATTCCAGATCGGTTTGTGTAAACTGTGCATCAGTAACGGCATCCTGTCCGGTAGGCATGTTAATCGATCCTGGGATGATCTGCATGCCGCCCTTCTGCGGTCCATTATCCTGCTGGCGCAGTTTCTTCCACGAAAAGCCGATGCCACCCAGCGATAGCTTGGGCTTGGCATTGCTTGTAGTGCTTGCCTCGCTGGCAGTGGTGCCAGCCGTCTGGCTTTCGCCAGTTGCTTCTGCAGTAACAGCTGCAGCAGCCGATACAGCAACTTTAGCCGCAGCTACCTGTGGGGCTGCGTTCTTGGGCTTCTGTTGCTGAATCATGTTCTTAAACAGGGATTTCAGTCGTCGGGGCTTGCGCCCCGCACTCGCGCCGTCCTCCGCTGGCTGTGTTATCTGGGCTATCTCAATCAGTGTGAGCTCTACCAGCAGGCGCTTGTTGCTCGACTGTCGGTAGTTAATATCGCACTGGTTCATCAGCTTCAGCGCGTCGTACAGGAATGTTATCTGGCATTTCTTGGCCTGCTCCTCGTAGCGTGCTCGCATCTGGTCGCTCACCTCCAGCAGTGGCAGTGTCTGTGGGTCGCGTGCCATCAGCACGTTACGCACATGCTTAGCCAGACCCTGAATCAGCAGTCCGCCGTCAAAGCCTTTGTTAATCACGCCGTTCAGCAGCACCATAATGTCGCTCACCTTATTATCTATGGCCAGGTCGATAATCTTAAAGTAGTTCTCGCTATCCAGCACGTTCAGGTCCTCAATCACCTTCTCGTAGGTGATGTTGCCCTGACAGAACGATGCTGCCTGGTCGAAGATAGAGAGGGCGTCGCGCATTCCGCCATCAGCCTTCTCGGCAATCACTGCCAATGCCTGCTCCTCGTAGGTAATGCCTTCCTGCTCGGCCACATGCTTCAGGTGGTCGATGGTGTTGCGTATGGTCATACGCTCAAAGTCGTATATCTGGCAACGGCTCAGGATGGTAGGCAGTATCTTATGCTTTTCGGTGGTGGCCAGAATGAATATCACGTGTGCAGGTGGCTCCTCCAGCGTCTTCAGGAATGCGTTGAAGGCGGCTGTTGAGAGCATGTGTACCTCGTCGATGATAAACACCTTATACCTGCCCAACTGCGGTGGAATGCGTGTCTGCTCCATCAGGGTCTTGATGTGCTCAACCGAGTTGTTCGATGCGGCGTCGAGCTCAAAGATGTTCAGCGATCGCTGCTCGTTAAAGCTCTGGCACGATTCACACTCATTACAAGCCTCGCCCTCAGCCGTAGGGTGCTGGCAGTTGATGGCCTTGGCAAAGATACGTGCGCAGGTGGTTTTACCCACACCACGCGGTCCGCAGAACAGATAGGCATGAGCCAGCTTCCCACTCTTCACTGCGTTCTTCAGTGTAGTAGTGAGGGCCGCTTGACCTACCACTGTATCAAAGCTCAGCGGACGGTATTTTCTGGCCGAAACGATATATTCCATATTGCTCAATTTAATTTCTTGGTGCAAAGATAGTGAAAATTAGGCACGAATTGCACGAATTAACACGAAATAATAAAAAAAAACGTGTAATTCGCGTAATTCGTGCCTAAAAAAATGTAACTTTGCAGGCAAATTGATGAGCTTATGAAAGTTTTGTTGAGTATTAAGGCTTATGCACTGCTGGTGTGGCGCTCGGTTTACTTTAAGTATGCCGTGGTTTGTATTGTAGGTGTGCTGCTGGTAGGCTTCCTCGACGACAACAGTCTTTGGAGTCATTTCAAGAACCGTCAGCGTATTGCCGAGCTCACAGAGGAGAAGGATCAGTTCGAGGCTGATTTCAACCGCGATCAGGCTCAGATCAAGGAGTTAGACCGTAATCCCAAGGCCATCGAGAAGATAGCGCGCGAACGCTACTTCATGAAGGCCGACGATGAAGATATATTTGTATTGAGCGATGATGATCGCGATGTAAAACCGTTAGAGACTAATGAAAGAGTTGAATAAACTGCAAACCGCCATCTTTCTGTTTGGCGGTATATTAATGGCTGTTGGAGCCGGTACTACATTATTAGGGTGGGGCAGTGCCCCTTATATTTTTGCCATCGGCGCTCTGGGCTTCAGCTCTATGCAGATGCAGCAGCGTTACGAGGGTCAGAACTTCACCATCCGTCGCCTGCGCCGCATGATGCTGCTCAGCGATGTGTTGTTCCTGGTGGCAGCCCTTTTGATGTTTGCCAGCAAAGGCAATTTTTTAGGCTTGAGCTATATTACCTATATAGAATATGTATATAACAAATGGGTAATAGTGCTCCTGATTGCCGCTCTGTTGCAGCTTTATTCTATGCACCGAATTGGTAGTGAACTTGAAAAAGAGGCAAAAAAATAATTAAAAGATTGCGCATTTGTTTTAAAATGCGCAAAATTATTTTCATACCTCAATATATAGTTGTAATTTCGCGGCCGAAAACAATATGTTATGAACAAGATATTCTACGCATTACTAACAGCAGTAACTTTTGCATCGTGTGCTGAATCATACAACATTCAGGGCTCAACCTCTGTGTCGGCACTCGATGGAAGTAAGCTTTACCTCAAAACAATGGTCAACGACGAGTTGAAGAATCTCGACTCGTGCGATGTTGTACATGGAAAATTTAAATTCGCCGGCTTGCTCGACACCATCAAGATGGCCAGTCTGTATATGGACGATGAGCCACTCATGATGCCTGTTGTGATTGAGCAGGGCGATATCGAGATACATATCGACAATACCAATCGTACCGTTAGCGGTTCACCTCTCAACGAGAAACTCTACGAGTTTATGAAGCGTCACGATCAGCTGGGCAACGAGCTCAATGAGCTCTCGCACAAGCAGAGTCAGATGCTGCTCGAGGGTATCGACGAGAACGTCATCAACCGTCAGCTCTCTGCCGAGGCCAATCGCATCGCCATGCAGGAGGATTCGCTCGTTACCAACTTCATTGTCGATAACTTTGATAATGTACTGGGTCCTGGTGTGTTTATGATGATTACTGGCAGCTACCAGTATCCTATCCTTACTCCCCAGATCGAGGATATTATGAGCAAGGCTACTAAGAAGTTCAAGGCCGATCCTTACGTGAAGCAGTACTACCAGGTAGCTAACGAGATTCAGGCTCGTCAGAACGGACTTGTTGAAGATGTACAACCCACTCCAGCACCAGCTCAAGAAAACAATGAAACGCCTGATTCTACACGGAACGCTCGTTAACGACGCCAACAAATTCGACGGTTCTGTCATCGTCGAAGATTCTAAGATAACTAAGATTGTAGAAGGAAACACCGTCCCGAACGCATCATTCGACGAAGTGATTGATGCTTCGGGATGTTTCGTACTTCCCGGTCTGATTGATGATCATGTGCACTTTCGTGAGCCAGGCTTAACTGCCAAGGCCGATATCGATAGCGAGAGTAGGGCAGCAGCTGCAGGTGGCGTTACCACCTACTTTGATATGCCCAACTGCGTACCGCAGACTACCACCCTCGAGGCCCTCGACGAAAAGTTTAAGCTGGCTGCTCAGAAAAGTCACGTCAACTATAGTTTCTTTTTCGGTGCCACCAACGATAATGTCGATCTGTTTTCGCAACTCGATGTGCATCGTATTCCTGGCATCAAACTCTTCATGGGTAGTTCAACGGGTAACATGCTCGTAGATCGTCGTGAGGCTTTAGAGAAGATTTTCTCTACCGCCCAGATGCCTATCATGGTACATTGCGAAGATACCGACATTATTAACCGCAATATGGCCGAGGCTAAGCGCCTGTATGGCGACGACCCTAAGGTAACCCATCACCCCGAGATTCGTAGCGTTGAGGCCTGCTATCAGAGCACCAAACTGGCTGTAGAGCTGGCCCTGAAGCACCATGCCCATCTGCATATTGCCCACCTCACTACGGCCAAGGAGTTAGAGCTAATCCCCCACACCCCACACCCATCACCCATCACCTGTGAGGTGACACCAAGTCATCTCTACTTCTGCGATCGCGATTACAACGCTTTAGGCACCCGTATCAAGTGCAACCCAGCCATCAAGTCGGCAGCCGATCGCGATGCGCTGCGTCAGGCTGTGGCCGATGGACGTATCGCAGTGATTGGTACCGACCATGCTCCCCACCTGTTAGAACAGAAAGAGGGTGGTTGCTGTAAGGCTGCCAGCGGCATGCCCATGCTGCAGTTCTCGTTGGTAACCATGCTTGAGCTGGTTGATAAAGGTGTGCTCACCATCGAGCGTTTGGTTGAGCTGATGTGCCATCGCCCAGCCGATTTGTTCGGTGTGCGTAACCGTGGCTATCTGCGCGAAGGTTATCAGGCCGACATCGTGATTGTGCGTCCTCATGCCGCATGGACTGTAACCAAGGACATCATCCAGAGCAAGTGCGGTTGGAGTCCGATGGAGAACCACACCTACCTGTGGCGTGTTGAGCAGACGCTTTGCAATGGTCATACCGTTTACAAGGATGGCGTTGTAGATACCAACTATATCGGTCAACCCGTTCAGTTTAGATGAAGATTACCTACCGCATATCCGAGCTGGTGCCCTATATCAACTGGGTGTACTACTACTTTGCCTGGCAGGTAAAGGATGAGTCCGAGAAGCAGCGTATGCACGCCGAAGCCCTTGCCAAGCTGCAGGAGCTGGATGCCCAGTATCAGGTGCATGCCGTATTCGAGCTGTTCGATGCCCGTAGTCAGGATGATGATATCGAGATCTACCGCACCCTGCTGTGCCCCGATTGTGGCGTTAAGCACCCCGTGCGTGTAGCCACCATCCCCTGTCTGCGCCAGCAGCAAGGCAATCCCCCCTTCATGTGCTTAGCCGATTTCATCCCCCCCAAAAAATGTCAATTGTCAATTGTCAATTCTCAATTATCAAAGCTTGGCTTGTTCGCCACTACTGTTGATATTGGCTTAGAGACCGATTTTGATAGCGATGTGTATCAGAAGATGCTCACCCAGCTGCTAGCCGACCGTTTGGCCGAAGCCGCTGCCGAGCGCCTGCACGAACAGGTACGTAAGGAGTATTGGGGCTATGCCAAGGATGAGAACCTGAGCATAGAGGATATGCTCGTCGAGAAGTTCCAGGGTATCCGTCCCGCTGTGGGCTATCCCTCGTTGCCCGATACCAGTTTGAATTTCCTGTTAGATGAGATATTGGATATGAAACAGATTGGCATCCGCCTTACCGAGAGCGGTGCCATGAAGCCCCATGCCAGTGTGAGTGGCATGATGATATCCAACCCAAAAGCCCGTTATTTTGCCATTGGTAAAATCGGTGAAGATCAGTTACAGGATTACGCCCGCCGCCGCGCCGTTCCCGCCGAAGTCCTAAGAAAGTGGTTAAATGTTTAATGTTTCGCTCGAACTTGTTCGCTTGCTACCGAAGGGACGCAAGAATCTTTAATCTTTAATCTTTAATGTTTAATGTAATCACCACGATCTCCCCTGTGGCCCCAAAGCGGAACGGTATCAATCCCCCTAAGCCTGCTGTTACAAACAGTGATTGACGACCTTCTTCGTACCAGCCGTTAATCTCTTTGCCCGTCAACTTCATCGGCGCCCAACCAAACAGTGCAAACTGCATGTTGTGCGTATGTCCGCTCAGGGTCAGTTGTGCGCGCCCATCGGGCACAATCTTACGTCGCCATCCACTCGGGTCGTGCTCCAGCATGATTACAAATGGTGTAGCCCCTTGCAGTGCCTTCTTTACGTCGCCTCGCTGTGGAAATCGCTTGCCGTCGCCATCATTATCCAAGCCCGCTATCGTCAAGCTGTCGTTGCCGCGCTTAATGGTGCAGTTCTCGTTCTGCAGCAGGTGCCAGCCCATGCGCTTCTCCAGAGCGATGGTTTCGCGGCAAGGCTGCGTGTCAAGCCCATCCTTTTGTAGCAAGTACTTATCGTAGTCGTGATTGCCCAGCACGCTGTACACGCCGTCCTTAGCCTTCAGCTGGCTCAGTGTGCTCAGGTGTTCGGCTATCTCCTGCGGATCCACGTTCTGCAGGTCGCCAGTAAACACAATCATGTCGGGCTTCTGTGCATTGATCGAGTCAACCGCCCTTTGCAGCAGCCACTCGTTGCGCCCCGTGTAGCTGCCTACGTGCGCATCCGAAAAGAGCACTATCTTGTAGCCGTCGAAAGCTTTCGGCAGCTCGGCCGATGTATATGTCTGATGGTTCACTTCCAGCTTCTGAAAGCCGATAAACGTGCCGTACAGCGCAATATACCACACCACGGCAGCGCCAGCCATCACCAGCTTCAGTCGGCGCTTATAGGCCCAGATGCTGACGGCAGTAAGTGCTATCACAAATAGCACCGTGATGATGATAAATCGGATGATAATCATTGATCGGGATTCTCTACAAAGCCCTGGTATTTAGGGTCGAGTGCCGACATTACCGAGTCGTACGCCTGTCGCAGCGTTGCCTCTACGTTCTCAGGACCCTGTCCTACGGGGTAGATAGGCTCGTGTATGGTCAGCGTCATCGGATGCCAGTTCACAAAATTAAAGCCCTTCATGCGTGGCAGGATGTCGAACGATCCGTTGATGGTGAGTGGTACTACTGGCAACTGCAGTTCGTCGGCCAGTGCAAAGGCGCCCTTTCTGAATACGCCCATATGCCCGGTAAACGAGCGTGCACCCTCTGGGAATACCGTTACGCTGTAGCCCTCCTTCAGTATCTCACGTGCATCGTTGTAGGTCTTACGTATCTTGCTGGGGCCGCGCTTATCCACAAATATCTGGTGACTCTTTTCGCACGCATAGCCTAAGAATGGCACCTTGCGCAGCGCCTGTTTCATCATCCACTTAAAGTTGCGGTTCAGATGTCCGTAAATCAGGAATATGTCGAACGATCCCTGATGGTTGGCCACAAACACGTAGCTCTGGTTCTTTTCCAGATGTTCGCGCCCCTCCACCTTTACCGGTATCAGAAACATCTTGAGGATAAGCTTTCCCCATATATGGCCAGGCATGTAGCCCCAGAAGTGGCCATTGCCTATGGTGGTACCAATGCCCACCTCGAGTGCTGTAATCATCGTCATCAGCACTATTCCCGGCAAACAAACTATAAACTGGTAGATTCTATATAGTATCTTAAGCATAATGTTCAATGTTCTAATCGTTTCTTTAGTACGCTTGCCTAAGCAAGAATGGTCAATGGTCAATTTTCAATTTTCGGATAGCGTCTCGTCCATCCGTCCCAGCGCAGTTTCATCACGCCAAAGAATGCCTCGCCGAATATGCCACCGCTCATCTTGCTCACACCCTCCTGTCGGTTCACGAATATCACGCTTACCTCCTTGATCTTAAAGCCGATTTTGTAGGCAGTGTACTTCATTTCTATCTGGAAGGCATAGCCCTTAAAGCGAATCTTATCCAGTTCGATGGTCTGCAGCACACGGCGCTTGTAGCACTTAAATCCTGCAGTGGTGTCGTGTACGTTAAAGCCCGTTACCAAGCGCACGTATTTCGATGCAAAGTAACTCATCAGCACACGTCCGATAGGCCAGTTCACCACGTTCACACCGCTCACGTAACGGCTACCGATAGCCACATCGTAGCCCTCGTCTTTGCAGGCCGCATACAGTCGTGGCAAGTCGTTCGGGTCGTGACTGAAGTCGGCGTCCATCTCAAATATGTATTCGTAGTCGCGCTCCAGTGCCCACTTAAATCCGGCAATGTAGGCTGTTCCCAGTCCCAGTTTGCCGCTACGTTCCACCAGGTGCAGCTGTCCGCCAAACTCATTGGACATCAGGCTACGCACAATGGCAGCCGTACCATCAGGCGATCCATCGTCGATCACCAGTATATGGAAACTCTTCTCCAACCCGAATATCGCGCGTATAATCTTCTCGATATTCTCCTTCTCATTATAGGTTGGTATGATAACTATACTATCGCTTTGCTTCATACTTTCTTTATTAAAATCGGTGCAAAGATAGTGCAAATCGAGCGAAATACCAAAGGAAAACTCGTTTTTCTTTGTATGGTTATTGTTGTTTTATTTAATTTTCAAATGTAGAAAATGTTGGTATTACCTTTTTGAAGTAATATCCAGGCCCATCAGCAGCCATGCCATAATCTATAATCAGCATACCATCATGAAAACCAAAAGCGGGTCCATCCTCACTGCCGTTGATTGCCAGTCGTTTGCTTCCACCGTCATGTTTGGCTTCAAGAATCTGGTAAGTGTACGTACCGTCATCCAAAAAGGGTTTCGTGTTTTTTTCATCATCTTTGTGCGAATGTTGTATCACCAGCATAGTGCTTGGGTTGAATACAACTTCGATATCGCCTTCTGGATATTCTTTAATACCTCCCCATCCGTAGTTGGCCTTAACAAGATGCCAGGTTCTCTCGAGAGTTGTGGGGTTTTCTTCGTAAAGATAAGTAACGCCAGGCATCAGCTCATCGTCGCTACTACTGCAGGCAGCAAAAACACATGCCACCATTAGTCTCATCATGTTTTTAATTACTCTTTTCATTGCCTTTCTGAATTTATAGTTCTCAATCTATCGTTTTGCTTATATAATCAGAAAAGCCTCCCAATCTTGTATTTCTCTGTTATTATTTAACAATTGTTATAAGTATAGTGCAAAAATCCCTTCGTATGAACTTTGCGAAGGGAGTATATTATGGTTTCATTTGTACTGTTAGTTACTTCTAATCCTGAAAAATAGGATTATCGGCTATTACCTGTTTGGCAGGTATACGGCGTATGACCTGGTCGGCTCCGCAAACCACTACATCCTGATTTCTTAGAGCTTTTTCTTGAAGCATCCTTTTTTCTGCCAACTCTAAACCACGACGTAATTTCTCGTTAAATTCCTGTATTTCTTTGTTTGTCATAACTCTGCATTTTTAAGTACAACACTTTTTCGTCTATTATAGTATTGGCATTTCTGCCACCAGAGGCAATCCTTCTACAATATTCTCTATTTCTGCGTGCAAAGATACGAAGAAGTATTTAAAGTTTCAAATATTTTTGTTACTTTTGCATTCCGGAATGACCGAAGTAGCTAACACAACAACTAATTATCTAAGCCCAGGATCGATTTGTTGGGCTGCTTTCCTGGCTATGGGCGCACGATTGGATTACCCAGACCGTGGATACGGAGATGCTGGCCACTATCATGCAGCGTAACTGTACCTTGAAAAAGGCCGATATCGTGGCTGTGATCAGTGAGCTCATCGAGACGATGGCCGACCAGTTACAGGATTCTAAGCGTGTGAAGCTGAACGGCTTTGGATCGTTTAAGATCGGTATCCGTGGCGAGGGCGCTGACAGCGCTGCTGACTTCAGCATCAGCAAGAACATCAAAGGCTTGCACGTGCTGTTTCAGCCCGAGGTAAAGACCGATGGCAGTGGTCTGCGTCAGAAGACCTTCATCACCGGTTGCAGTGTGCAGGAGGCGCCAAAGAACGATGTCGACACCACTAAGCCAACCACTGGCGGTAACAGTCAGAGTGGCAACGGTGGTAGCACCCAGCCAAGCAACGGTGGTAACGGCGGTGGCAGCCACGAGCCCATCGGGGATTGAGGTTTGGGGCTTCGGCCCCAGCCTTATTAAAATGTAAAAATGTAATAATGTAAAAATTAAGAAAGGAGGAATTATGATGAAGAACTGGAGGACTTATGCAAAGTTCCTTTTGGCAGTGCTAACCGCCTTGTTAGGAGCGGCAGGAGCAGCTGCCTCGGGCGTACAAATCGTGTAAACGCTTCGCTTGTCGAAGAAATCGTGTAGCGCCAGAGTGTGTTTAGGCACGAAATACGCGAATTAACGCGAAGAAAATAAATTAATTCGTGTAAATTCGCGTTATTCGTGCCTTTTTTTGTATCTTTGTCCGCGAATCACAATGAAGATAGAAGAACTAGAGAAGGTATATGCCAAGTTGCCACAGGTGGCGGCGCTGGCTCATGAGATAGAAAATGCGGCTACACGACGTATTTTCCTTGAGGGGCTGTTGGCCTCGAGTGCACCCATGTTGTTTGGTAGTCTGGCTGCTAAGTGCAAGTCGCCCATCCTGTTTATACTGCAGGATGCCGAGGAGGCGGGCTACTTTTATCACGACCTGACACAGCTGTTGGGCACCCGACAGGTGCTGTTCTTCCCAAGCAGCTACCGTCGTGCCATCAAGTACGGACAGCTTGATTCGGCCTCACAGATCCTGCGCACCGAGGTGATGACACAGATCGACAAATCGGTGTTCATCGTAACCTATCCCGAGGCGCTGGCCGAGATGGTGGTACCCAAGCAAACGCTGAACGACCGTACGGTGGTGATTGAGAAAGGGCAGGAGGTGCCCGTAGGCGATATTACTAAACAGTTGCGCGAGTTGGGCTTTAACGAGGTGGACTACGTGTACGAGCCCGGACAGTTTGCGTTGCGTGGCTCTATCCTCGACGTGTATAGCTACAGCTGCGAGTACCCGTATCGTATCGACTTTTTTGGCGACGATGTGGAGAGCGTGCGCACCTTCCAGGTAGAGGATCAGCTCTCGCTGGATGCGCGTGACAGGGTAGAGATAGTGCCCGAACTGGAGGCCGACGAGGCAGCTCAGGAGCCGTTCCTGTCGTTGTTGCCCCAGGATACCATCATTGCCACCAAGGACTATCTGTATGTGCGCGATGCCATCGATGCCGCTTTCCAGGAGGATATGCCGCTGGTAACAGGCGTGCAGTTCATGCATCAGGCCGAGGGCTTCCGCAGGATTGAGTTCGGTCATCGCCAGTCAATGGTCAATGGTCAATGGTCAATGATCAGCTTCCACATCACCATTCAGCCTCTGTTCCATAAGAACTTTGAGATGCTGTTTCAGGCTTTCGACAACTATCTGCACCAGGGTTACCAGGTGTATATACTGGCCGACAGTGCCAAGCAGAACGAGCGCTTGAAGGATATCTTTGCACAGCGTGCCGAAAACGAGGGTGAGCATGCACAGATACGTTTTACACCGGTAGATAAGACACTGCACGAGGGTTTTATCGACGACGACCTGAAGGTGTGCTTCTTTACCGACCACCAGATATTTGACCGTTTTCACAAGTACAACCTGAAGAGCGACAAGGCCCGTAGCGGAAAGATGGCGCTGACGCTGAAGGAGATACAGCAGTTTGAGATTGGCGACTACGTGGTACACGTGGATCATGGTGTGGGACGATTCGGCGGACTGGTACGCATGCCGCAGGGCGATGGCTATCAGGAGATGATCAAGCTCACCTATCAGCATGGCGATGCCATCTACGTGAGCATCCACTCGCTGTATAAGGTGGCCAAATACAAGTCGCAGGATAATGGCGAGGCACCACGACTCTCTACCTTGGGTACGGGGCAGTGGGAACGCCTGAAGGAGCGCACCAAGCAGCACATTAAGGAGATAGCACGCGACCTGATAAAACTGTATGCCAAGCGCAGGAAGGAAAAGGGCTTTGCCTTTAGTCGCGACTCGTATCTGCAGCACGAGCTGGAGGCCTCGTTCCTGTATGAGGACACACCCGACCAATTGAAGGCTACGCAGGATGTGAAGGCCGATATGGAAAAGGCACGCCCCATGGACCGACTGGTGTGCGGTGATGTGGGCTTTGGTAAGACCGAGGTGGCTGTGCGTGCAGCCTTTAAAGCCGCTGTGGATGGCAAGCAGGTGGCTGTGCTGGTGCCCACTACGGTATTGGCCTATCAGCACTTCCGTACGTTCAGCAACCGACTGAAGGACATGCCTGTAACGGTGGATTACCTGACGCGAGCACGTACCACTAAGGATACCAATCGTATACAGAAAGATCTGGCCGAGGGTAAGATAGATATCATCATCGGCACGCACCGACTGATTAGCAAGAGCGTGAAGTTTAAGGACTTGGGACTGCTGATTATCGACGAGGAGCAGAAGTTCGGTGTATCAACCAAGGAAAAGCTGCGCCAGATGAAGACATCGGTAGATACACTTACGATGAGTGCCACGCCTATACCACGTACGCTGCAGTTCTCGCTGGTGGGCGCACGCGATCTGAGTGTGATACAAACGCCACCACCTAACCGCTATCCGATACAGACCGAGATCCATACCTTTAGTCCGGAGATTATTGCCGAGGCTGTGAACTACGAGATGAGCCGAAACGGACAGGTGTACTTTGTGAACAACCGTATTTCAGATTTGCAGCATATAGCCGAGATTATACAGAAGTACGTGCCCGATGCGCGTATATGTATCGGACACGGACAGATGAAGCCCGAGGAGCTGGAAAAGATTATCCTCGACTTCTCGAACTACGATTACGACATACTGCTCTCGACCACCATCGTTGAGAACGGTATCGACATACCTAATGCCAATACCATCATTATCAATGGCGCCCACAACTTCGGACTGAGCGATCTGCACCAGATGCGCGGACGTGTGGGACGTGGCAACCGCAAGGCCTTCTGCTATCTGCTGGCACCACCACTCTCGGCATTGAACCCGGAGAGTCGCCGACGACTGGAGGCCCTCGAGAACTTCTCCGACTTAGGTTCGGGTATTAACATCGCCATGCAGGATCTGGACATCCGTGGTGCCGGAAACCTGTTGGGGTCGGAGCAGAGCGGCTTTATTGCCGACTTGGGCTACGAAACGTACCAGAAGATTCTGAGTCAGGCAATGAGTGAGCTTAAAAACGAAGAGCCCGAATTCCTAGCTTCGGCCGAATCGGCCGCTTCAGCGGCAGACTCTGCCGCTGGAAAAACTAGCCCGGCTAGCCTGGCTAGTGAGACTAGTAATATCTCCTGGGTTGACGACTGTGCGCTGGATAGCGATATCGAGATGTACTTCCCCGATCAGTATGTGCCGAGCGATTCGGAGCGTATGCTGCTGTATCGTGAGCTTGACAACCTGGCTAACAGTACCCAGTTGGAGTTGCAACTGGATGCCTATCGCAAGCGTTTGGTTGACCGTTTTGGTGCCATACCAGCTGTGAGCGAGGAGCTGATTCTGGTGGTACCGTTACGTGTGGCCGGTAAGCAGCTGGGTATCGAGAAAATCATGCTGAAGCAGCAGAAGATGTTCTTCTACTTTGTGAGTCGCGACGATAGTCCTTACTTCCAGAGCGAGGCCTTTGGTAAGATACTGCAGTACGTGTCGCGCTATCCCCGTAAGTGCAACTTCCGCGAGGGTAAGGGCAAGCATTCGGTGGTGATTTCGGAAGTACCTACTGTAGCTTCTGCACTGACAATCTGTCAGGAGATTATGTCAATCTGACGCGTAATTTGCCTCTGGTATCTGTTTTGCAATCATGGCTTGTGAACGCCACTAGGCGCTCAACAACATGGTTTAACAATTTAAAAAAATAGAATTAGGAGGTAAAAATTATGATGCCAGTAATGAGAACTAACAGTTGGATTCCAAGTGTATTTGCAGATTTGTTCGACACCGAGTATATGCCGAAGGCAAATTGCACAGCACCTGCTATTAACGTAAAAGAAAGCGACAAGGCCTACACCGTAGAGCTTGCAGCACCGGGCATGAAGAAGGAGGATTTTAATGTTCATATTAACGATGAGGGCAACCTGATTATTAAGATGGAACAGAAGCAGGAGCACAAGGATGAGGATAAGAATATGCGCTATCTGCGCCGCGAGTTCTCGTACTCGAAGTTTGAGCAGACACTGATACTGCCCGACGATGTGAAGAAGGAGGACATTAAGGCACGCGTAGAGAACGGAGTACTTACCGTAGAGCTGCCTAAGATAGTAGAAGAGAAGGTAAAGCTATCGCGACAGATAGACATTGCATAATAAAACATTGGAGAAGCGGTTAACAAATGTTAACTGCTTCTTTTTTTTCGGATTATTTCTTATCTTTGCAGTCTAAAACCTAAAATACAGCATTATGAGTTGGCAATCGATTATTTTTATTCTGGTTCTGGTTTTGTTTGCAATCTGTCTTTTTTTGGTGCAGCATTATTATCACGTGCGCCTAAGAAATGAAATAGGTCGTGCACAGCGTAGCGAGCGTATTAAAACGGTGTTTATGGCCAATGTGAGTCATGCCTTGCGTACGCCTTTGAATGCTATTATTACCGATAGTCAGAAGCTGCTGGATAATGAAGAATCTGATCCGAAGAAACTGAAAGCCATGATGGCTACCATTAACCAGAATGGTAAGCAGCTGCTGTATTTTATATCGCAGCTACTCGAACTGTCGAGCTTTGATAGTAATATGGCCACTTTTACCTTGATAGAGGTGAATCTGGCCGAGTTGATAGCGTCGTATCGCCGTGAGGCTCAGCGCGATGCAGGTGCCAATGTACAAGTAGTTGTACGTTCGCCATTATCGCCACACGCCAAGGGCATGGTAGATACCAACCTGATGTATCAGCTGATGACACACCTGTTGCACAATGCGCTTGCGCACACCCAGGAGGGTACCATTACCATCGATTATGATTATGCCGATAATGGCTTGAAGATAGAAGTGATTGATACAGGCGACGGTGAGCCTCAGGACTTCAAGTCGAACTTCTCAACACTCATTCAGGGTAACGATTCGCTGGCACTGTTTAATCAGCGTTCGGGTCTGGGCTTATCTATCTGCAAGTCGATTGTT
This sequence comes from Prevotella sp. khp1, assembly GCF_900102205.1. Lineage (NCBI taxonomy): Bacteria > Pseudomonadati > Bacteroidota > Bacteroidia > Bacteroidales > Prevotellaceae > Prevotella > Prevotella sp. khp1. Next base: position 1,139,526 of record NZ_FNJZ01000001.1, on the reverse strand, counting down.
GAGGGTCTGCATGGCACCATCGAACTGAAGTCGGAGAAAGGCAAGGGTACCCATGTTACGGTTTGGATACCTTGTAAGATGCGCGACATGAAGAAGGGGCTGGTAAAATAACCACAACTTGTTTAGCGTACGGTAGGATTGAGGTTACGGCGCAGGAAGAAGGCGCGCGTAGCCAGGAAATATGTGGCTACACCTGTACCGTTAACGAGTACTACCGTCCAGAAGGCTGCGCTGTAGCTAATCAACTCGGCTACGATACCACCAACCAGAATTCCTAATCCCATACCGATATCCCACGAGATAAGGATGGTACTGTTGGCAGTGCCACGCTGTTTGTTGGTGGCCACATTGATGGTCATGTTCTGGAACGCAGGCCACATATGACCGTTGCCTAAACCAATCAACAATGCGGAACCGTAGTAGCCGATGAACATTGACCATTGACCATTGACCATTGACCATTCTTGCCTTGCAAGCCAGCAGAGCTGGAGCGGACCATTGACCATGGAACTTTGAGCCAAAGTTGGCATTAAAATGAACAATGTGTAACCTACCAGGGAGATGACCATGCCGGTGGCGGCGTTATGGGTTACACGACCGTCGCGGAGGGCTTTGCTACCCTGCAGGCGACTGAGGATAAGACCTACTGAGCACAGCATGAAATAGGTGCCTGTGCCACCGGTAATGCCCATTACCTCCTTACCATAAATGGCCAGATAGTTGCTAAGCACACCAAAACTAAAGCCAAAAGCCACCATGTTCAGTCCCAACAGCCAGCCACGTGTAAGGAAGAAACGGTCGAGTGAGAGCCTTGAGCTTCTAGCCTGGCTAGAATCTCTAGGCTTAAGCTTTACAGTACTATCAATCAGCCAGCCTGTGGTGGCTACGATGAGCGCTAACCAGAACAGAAACTCGAAGCTGTTGGTAAGCTGGTAGATGAAAATGCCGATGGTGGGCGCGATGGCCATGGCCAGATTGTTGCTCAAGCCGTAATAGCCGATACCCTCGGTACGACGGCTGCTGGGAAGCACATCGATGGCCACGGTAGAATTGGCCACGGTGAGGGCGCCGAACGGACCGCCATGCAGTGTGCGCACAATGGTGAACAGCAACAGGGTAGAGGCGGCCAGGTAGCCGGCAAAGAAGATGGCAAACACGCCAAACGACACCATGAGCACCATTTTGCGGGGGAACGAATCTACTACATAGCCGCTGAACGGACGAAACAGCAGGGCGGTGATGGTATAGCCCGAGAGCACCAGTCCGATCACGTCCTTGGTGGCTCCGAAGTGCTCGCTCAGGTAGAGCGGCAACAGTGGTGTAAGCACGTAAAAGGCAAAAAACAACGTAAAGTTGGCTGCCATTACCTTGCAGTAGTTCCTATTCCAAAGTTTATCCATTTCGGGTGCAAAGGTACGATTAAGCGCGCACAAAACAAAACAACTAACGTTAACGAACTATAATGGGGCTTAACTTTTGCCCTTTGCGTACGTCTAACATCAAAAAAATCATTATCAACTATAAGTATGAAACGAATTGTAATGCTTTCGGCCGTAGCCCTGCTCATGTCATCGGCAGCTATGGCTCAGACCAAAGAGGTGAAGATTGGTGATGTAACCATGACCATCACCCCCGAAAAGGGCGCTAAAATCACGTCGCTCAAGTATCAGGATCAGGAAGTTATTTCGCAGCTCAGGTGGCCCGAAAGCTTCGGTAGCACCTTCTGGACAAGTCCGCAGAAGGAGTGGAACTGGCCTCCCGTATTCGAACTCGACAAGGGCGTGTACGAGGTGGTAGAGAAAGACGGGCATCTGGTGATGACCAGTCCGGTATCGGAGAAGCTGAAGTATCGTGTGCGTAAGGACTTCAGTACCGATAAGAAGGATGGTGCTATTGTGATTACCTATTCGATCATAAACGAGAGTGGTGAGGAACGTAAAGTGGCTCCCTGGGAGATTACCCGTGTGCCTAATGCCGGTGTGATTAAGTTTGATGCCCCTGTGGAGAGCATCTGGCCTGCTGGCTTGATGAACTTTGAGCAGAAAGACGGTGTGGCTTGCTATGCTGCCGACGAGGCCCAGCAGAACCGTAAGGTGAATGCCGACGGTAAGGGCTGGCTGAGCTACGAGAACAACGGCCTGGTGCTGACCAAGAAGTTTGCCGACCTGAAGGCTGATGAGCCTGCTCCTGGTGAGGCCGAGATTCAGGTGTACGTGAACCGTGGCAAGACCTATATAGAACTCGAGAGCCAAGGTGCTTATACAACCCTGGCTCCCGGTGCTGAGCTAAGCTGGACGGTACGCTGGTACCTGCAGCCTGCTAAATAACGTGCAAGCCTAAGAATACCATCAGGCCGTTCATCAGTATCCAGAAGATAGCGAACGGCATGGTCTTACGCATAATATCGCCATCCTGACCCTCCATATCACATGCTGCGGTTGCGATGGCGATACTTTGTGGCGACAGCAGCTTACCACCTTCGGAGCCGGCACAGTTGGCTGCAGCAAGCCAGTTGGTCTCGCTACCACTCACACCAAAGAAAGTGCCCTGGTTAACCAATCCTAAGTCGGTAGCGGCAGTGGCCTGCAGCTTACCAAACAGAATGTTGGCGTTGGTGGCACTACCTGTAACAAACGTACCGATAGAACCGATGAGCGGTGCAAAGAATGGGAAGGCCACGCCGGTAAGCATTACCAGACCCTTAGCGATATCGTTAGTCATACCTACATTGTTCATGAGCATAGCCATGGCCACCAGACAGCAGATGGTAACCACCGTCTTCTGCAGGTTCAGTGTGGTTTTGGCCAGCAGCTTCAGCAAGGCACCGATACTCATGCCCTGAATCAATCCGCCAATCACAGCACCCAGGAAAATCATCAGTCCGGCATTCGACAGCCAGCCAAACTTAAAGGTGTTGCCAATAACGGGCAGGTCGAACTTGGTAACCAGTGTACTACCCAACAGCTCGTTAACAGGAGGCACAATCTTACTGCTGATCAGGATGAAGAAGATAATCAAACCGTAAACACTCCAGGCCTTGAGCGTTTTAACCAGACCGAAGTTCTTCTTCTCGATCTGTACCGTATCGTTAGCACTCTCATCGTGTATAAACAGCTTGTTGTAAATCAGCATGGCGGCGATGGCGGCTACCGAACCCAGAATGGCTGGTGTCTCAGGACCGATAAAGTGGGCACAGCAGAACTGCACGATAATAGAGAACGAACCCACAAACAGTGCAATGCAGATGTTCTTGACAACCTTGGTCTTATCCGTTAGCATCAGGATGAGGAACGGGGTGATAAAGAACATGAGCGACAGCTGCAGGATAATAAAGGTGGCTACCTCGCAAAGCTCCTCGGGGGTAGCGGTACCGCTGGCAGCAACCTGGTTGGCCAGTGTGGTGGCGGGCAGGCCGACAGCACCGAAGCCTACGGCTACAGTGTTGGCAATCAAACAGATTACAGCCGAGAACATGGGCTTGAAACCTAAGCCTATCAGGATGGCTGCAGGGATGGCTACAGCCGTACCAAAGCCTGCCATACCTTCGAGCACACCACCAAGACCCCATGTAAGCAGCAGTACCAGCAGACCTTTATCCGAGGTCATCTGGATAAACTGCGTTTTAATCGTCTCGATCTCCTTGGTTTCGCAAAGGATGTTATAACTAAAAATCGCACATATAATAATAAGTATGATAGGGAAGCAGGCCTTGAGCAGTCCCTCGACTACCGACCATAGCGTGATGCCAACAATGCTTGCCTGTGCATACTTCTCGGGCACAATGCCTAAGGCAGGTGCTGCGAACAGTGCCAATACAACGGTTACAATCAGCGTAACGATAGCGCTCTTGTAGCCAGATACCTTGAAACCCATCATTAATACAATGAGTAACAGAATAGGGATAGCAGATACTAATGCTGACATAGGATTTTAGTGTTAGTGAATATTTATATAAGTTCTGCCGACAAATATACGAAAACTTTTGATACGTACCACGATTTTTTTTGTGAAAAAATCAAAAGAGTCAAAAAAACGTAGAAAAAGTGTGATGATATCGAAAAATTTTGTATATTTGCTCACAAAAATCGAGTATAACTAAACCCAAGAGCCCTATGCTAAACGAATTCTTATCAGAACTTCGGCGATTCATGCCTGCCGAGCGCATTTACACCGACGAGCTACGTACCTTAGGTTGGGGTACCGACGCCAGTTTTTATCGCCAGATTCCGAAGGTAGTGCTTCGTAGTGATGGTGAGGCCGAGATATCAAAGATTGTACAGTTGTGCGACAAGTATAAACTGCCCTTTACCTTCCGTGCTGCTGGCACATCGCTCTCGGGACAGAGCTGTACCGACAGCGTGCTCATTGTGGCTGGCAAGCATTGGGAGAAGTATATGCTTTCGGATACAGCCGAGAGCATCAAGCTGCAACCTGGTATAGTGGGGGCGAGGGTTAATCAGATACTGAAGCCATACGGACGTGTGTTCCCACCCGATCCGGCATCTATCGGTGCTGCCATGGTAGGTGGTATCGTGGTAAACAATGCTTCGGGTATGAACTGCGGCGTGCATGCCAATAGCGACCGTATGCTACTATCGGCGCGTATCATCCTGACGGATGGTACGGTGCTGGATACTGGCGACCCGGTGAGTCGCGAGGCATTCAAGAAACAACATCCTGATTTTATCTCTAAGATCGAGGCACTGCGTGACAAGGTACGTGCCGACCAGGAGCTGACCGATCGCATTACCAAGAAATACAGTATTAAGAACGTAACGGGTTTGAATCTGCGCCCACTGGTGGCTTACGACGACCCGTTTGATATCATCGCACACTCTATCGTAGGTAGCGAGGGCACACTGGCTTTCCTGTCGGAGGTAACGATGAAAACACTGAAGGACTATCCGTTCAAGGCATCGGCCATGGTTTACTTTATGACCATGAAGGAGAGTTGCGAGGCTGTGGTGGCTATGAAGAAGCTGAAGGCTGGCGACGAAGACCTGGAGATGAGCGCCGAGAACCTGATGGTGAAGAGTGCCGAGATGCTCGACTATAAGTCGCTATCATCGGTTGATGATCCCGTTTATCTGCAGTATAAGCAGGATGTGGATGCCGGTAAGATTGAGGGCGTGCAGCCTGGCGATTACCATAACTTGACGGCAATACTGACCGAGACCAAGGGTATTACCCACGATCAGCTGCTGTTGAAGATTGAGAAGATAAAGGAGTGCTTAGGTGCATTCAAACTCTATATTCCTGCCGAGTTTACCGAGGATCCGGCTGTGTACGGTAAGTACTGGGCCATCCGTAGCGGTATATTCCCATCGGTAGGCGGTACACGTCCGGTTGGCACCTCGTGCCTGATTGAGGATGTGGCATTCCCCATCGAGAGTCTGCCTGAGGCTACCGTGAAGTTGCAGAAGCTGATAGCCGATCATGGCTACGACGATGCATGTATCTACGGTCATGCCTTTGAGGGTAACTACCACTTTATCTTGAATCAGAGCTTTGCCGATGAGCACGAGGTGGCCCGTTATGCCGAGATGATGCGCGATGTGGCTAAGCTGGTGGTTGAGGGCTACGACGGTAGTTTGAAGGCCGAGCACGGTACTGGTCGCAACATGGCACCATTTGTGAAGTACGAGTGGGGCGAGAAGGCCTACGAGGTGATGAAGGAGCTGAAGGCTATTTTCGACCCGAACGGACTGCTGAACCAGGGTGTGATATTCAACGACGATCCCGACTGCTTTATCAAGTGCCTGAAGCCGCTGCCAGAGTTGGATTACGACTTCAAGAGTGTGCCTGATGGCGGACACTACCTGATGGATCACAAGCTGAGTACAGCCAAGGAAACCATCGAGCAGGTGAAGCGTGCCAACAAGTGTATTGAGTGCGGATTCTGCGAGGTTAACTGTATGTCGTGCGGACTCACACTATCTTCTCGTATGCGTATCGCCGTACAGCGCGAGATTTGTCATCTGATTAAGACTGGTGAGGACGACGAGCGCCTGGAGCGCCTGCAGAAGCAGTATAAGTACTATGGCGATCAGACCTGTGCTACCGATGGCTTGTGTTCAACCTCATGCCCCATGAAGATTAATACAGGCGAGCTGACGCACCTGATACGACAACTGGACATGAACACACGTCCGTTGGGCTACTGGGTGGGCGATTATGCATCCAAGCATATGGCGGGCATCAAGAGCGGACTGCGCGTAGTGCTCGACGTGGCACATGCCGCACACGTCACACTCGGTCCGACACTGATGACTACCGTATGTCGTACGATGAACAAGATGGGCCTGCCACTCTGGACTACCGCTATGCCTAAGAAGCATCGCCAGCCCAAGAAGAGCGACCTGACGCAGTTTATCATTAATTCCATTGACCATTCACCGTTGACCATTGACCATTCTGCTGCGCAAACAGAAGATAAAAATGTTCAATGTTCAATGTTCCGCTCCAGCTCTGCTGGCTTGCAAGGCAAGAATGTTCAATGTTCAAAGGTGGTTTACTTCCCCAGCTGTATCAATCAGACTATGGGACAGTCGAAGAGTGGTGGCAAGATTCACGACCTGGTGGATGAGGTGATACAGTTGATGGCTAAGGCTGGCTACGAGGTAATCTTCCCAGAGGGCATGGAGCGTATGTGCTGTGGCCAGATATGGGAGAGTAAGGGTATGCTGGATATTGCCGACCGTAAGAGTGCCGAACTGGAGCAGGCGCTGTGGAAAGCATCCGAAGAAGGCAAATATCCGGTGCTGTGTGCGCAGAGTCCGTGTCTGCACCGTATGCGCAAGGTGATGCATAAGATGCATCTTTACGAGCCAGCTGAGTTTATTATGAAGTACTTGGTACCACGATTGGAGTTCCATCCTATCGATCGTCATATAGCACTGCACCTGACGTGTTCTACCCGACAGATGGGTGTAGATAAGGATATGATAGCTTTGGCTAAGCTGTGCTCAAACAACGTGTTCCTACCCGAGGGTGTGGGGTGTTGCGGCTTTGCTGGCGATAGAGGCTTTACCTTCCCAGAGCTGAATAAGTACGGATTGCGCAAGCTGCGCCCACAGATTGAGGCTAACCATATCGAGGTGGGCTACTCTAACAGTCGTACCTGTGAGATCGGTCTCGAATCGAACACAGGCATACCTTATATGAGTATTGTGTATCTGGTAAATGAATGTACAACAACTAAAAAATAATAATTAAACAAGTGATGAAAGTGTTACTTAGAAAACTGTTGCTGGTTGCCATTGTGATGGCAGCCAGCACTGCTGTGCAGGCGCAAGCGCTCCTGACTACACATGTAGAGACTGGTGATGTACAAGGTGTACTGGACGATGGACTGGCCGTGTATAAGGCCATCCCATACGCAGCACCTCCTGTTGGTAATCTGCGTTGGCGCGCTCCACAGCCTGCTAAGGCCTGGGAGGGTGTACGCGTGTGCGATGAGTTTGGAAAAATGCCTCCACAGCCCACACGTCCTGGTCGTACGGCCGATATGATGAGCGAGGACTGCCTGTATCTGGGTATTGCCACACCAGCTAAGACCGTAAACGACAAACTGCCTGTGATGGTATGGATTCATGGTGGCGGTTTCCAGACCGAGTGGTATGGTGGCGACCTGTGGAAGCACCTGGCACTGCGTGGTGTAGTGATCGTGAGCATCGAGTACCGTACAGGTGCCTTAGGCTTTATGGCCCATCCCGAACTGACTAAGGAAAGCAAAGACGGCCATTCGGGTAACTACGGATTGTTAGACCAGATTTATGCCCTGCAGTGGGTACAGCGTAACATTGCCCAGTTTGGTGGCGATCCTGATCAGGTAACCATCTTTGGTGAGAGTGCTGGTGCCATCAGCTGTAGCATGCTGTGTGCATCGCCTTTGGCACGTGGTTTGTTCCATCGTTGTATCAGTCATAGCGGTGGCTCGTTTGCGCCTTGGAGCGATGCGCCACGTTCGTTAGGACTTGATGCCTCGCAGAAGGGTGCCGAGCAGCAGGGTGTGGCCTTTATGAAGCATCTGAAGAAAAAGAATCTGAAGCAGCTGCGTGCCATGGATGCCATGGCACTGTGCGATGGCAACGTGGGCTTTGCTGGTTTCTGGCCTTGCGTGGATGGTTACGTGATTTGCGACGACCAGTATCGTATGTATGAGCGCGGCGAGTATAACGATGTGCCTGTAATCGTGATGACCAATAGCGACGAGGGTGCGCTGTTTGCCCCAGGTAACATTACTGCCGAGGACTATCAGAAAACGCTGAAGAGCATTTTTGGTGCTTGGGCCGACGAGGCATTGAAGTTCTATCCTGGTGCTACCAACGACGAGGCTTGGCACGGCTTTGGCGATGCCTTCCGTGATATGGGCTTTGCATGGCCATCGTATGCATGGGTTAGCTTGCAGGCCAAGACTGGTAAGAGTGCGGCTTATGCGGCTTATCTGGCTCAGCCTTCGGAGATGAGTTTTTCACGTGATCCACGTCGTAAGGGTGTGGCTCATGCCGATGATATCATGTACCTGAACGGTATGTTCCTCGACCAACCTCAGAAGTATCCTACCGAGAGTGCTCTGGCCGAAATCATTCAGCAGTACTGGATAAACTTCGCCAAGACGGGTAATCCTAACGGTAAGGGGCTGCCTTACTGGCCAACCTTCGACGAGAGCAAGCCAACCACTATGCAGTTCAGCAATGGTGCATCGCTGATTAATGTGCCTAACCGTGAGCAGATTGATTTCGTGGATCGTTACTATCGTGCAAAGCGTGCCGAAGTAGAATCGAACAGATAATTTATTCAATTCATTTACACAAATAATTAAACGCTACTAATGAAAGTATTCAGTAAACTTATGCTGGTTGCCATGATGATGGCAGCCAGCATTACTTCACAGGCCCAGGAACTTTACGTGGGCAGTTACAACATTCGTTACCAGATCGACGACGATGCCAAAGCAGGTAATGCCTGGCAGCAGCGCATGCCGGTATTGTGCGGTCAGATACTGTTTGAGCATCCGGACATCTTTGGTGCTCAGGAGGTATTGGAGTCGCAGCGTCAGGACTTATTAAAGCAACTGACCGATTACGACTGTATCGGTTTAGGTCGCGATGATGGTAAGCATGCCGGCGAGCACTCAAACATCTTCTACGACCGTAACAAAATCAAACTGTTGGATCATGGCGACTTCTGGTTGTCGGAAACCCCTGAGAAGCCTGGTTTGGGTTGGGATGCCGCTTGTGTGCGTATCTGCTCGTGGGGTTATTTTAAACTCAAGGGTACCAGCCTGAAGTTCTATTACTTTAATCTGCACATGGACCACGTAGGTACTGTGGCACGCCGCGAGGGTGCTAAACTGGTGGTGCAGCGTATCAAAGAGATTGCTAAGGGTAAGCCCGTGGTGCTGACAGGTGATTTTAATGTTGATCAGACTAACGAGATTTATGGTATCTTTACACAGTCGGGTGTATTGGACGACAGCTTTGAGAAGGCTCAGTTCCGCTTTGCCGAGAACGGTACCTTTAACAGCTGGGATCCTGAATTGAAGACCGCCAGTCGTATCGACCACGTGTTTGTATCGCCTGCCTTTACCGTACAGCGTTACGGCGTGTTAACTAACACCTATTGGACCGAGAGTCCACAGCAAGGTGAGGAACTTAAAGGTGCCGATGCTCCACAGGAAATCAGCTTTAAAAAGTATCAGAAGCGTCTGCCTTCAGATCACTATCCAGTATTTGTAAGATTAAAGAAGTAATAAAAAAGCCTCGCTCATCGGAGCGAGGCTTCTTTATTTGATTAGAACCAGCGAGGATCGCCAGCTTTCTTATCTTTTACGTTGTCGTTGCCAACGGTGAAGTCGCCATTGGCGGCGTCCTTGAACTGAGGATCGGCAATGGTTCCGCTCTTATCTACGAAGAGGGCATTGGCGTTGGCACCTTCGGTTACGTAACCATCAGCTCCTGAGTAGAAGTTGTTCTCGAATGTAGGCTCGGCGGTATTCTTCTGGTTAGAGAAGTTACCGGCAGAGGCGGTTACGATGTTGTTGGTGAATGTGATACTATTGCCCTTGAAGCGAACATAGAGGATGCGCTTTCCTGCATCGTTACAAGCACCTACGATGGTGTTGTGATCGATGGTGATGACAGGAGCTACACCGGCAAAGTTGCTTGACTTGTCGTCGTAGCGTACCAGGTCACGACCCTTACAAGAGTTCCAAATAGTGTTGTTGGTGATGTTGAGCATCAGGATAGCACCTGCACGGCAGTCGAACATATCACCACCATCACACTCGATGTTGCTGATGAGACAGTTGTTAATAACCAAGCTGTTAATCTTAGCAGCCTTATTCACATAGTAGAATCCCTTGGTGTAGTTGGCCACCTCGCTATTGTTAACAGTGAAGTGGTCGATGGTGTTGGCAGCTGTGAAATCGAATGCCTGACCGCCATCGGTGCCCTTACCATCGAGTGTTACCTGATCGATAGTGAGCGAAGCTTCTACCTTGAAACGGCCCTGGATAACAGGATGATCGTTCTGGCGCAGACCCTTGATGGTGAGATTCTTGCTAACCGTTACTGAACCGCCAAATGCAGCCTCGTCGGTAGCGATACCGTATGTGCCAGGCTCCACAATGAGGCGATAGCCTTCAGGAGCGTCGGTGATGGCCTGTGCGATATCCGAACCTGCCTTAACTAGAATGTCGGTCTCTTCGAGATATACGCCTGTGGTGAAGCTAATCTTACCACGGGTTTTACCGTTTGCACGTGCCATTACAGCGGTGTACTCGGTCTCAGGTGTAAGACCTGTAACGGTAGCAGCACCAGCTGCGATATCGGCAGCTGTGATGTTATACACAATGTTACCAGGTGTAAGGGTGATGGTGGCAGCCTCTTCGCCAGCAGTCCAGCGCAGGGTTACCTCCTTAGCCTTGATATCCTCTTCCTTCACGTTCTTGAACAGCTGCTCGGCCTCGGTCTTGGCATACACACCGCTCCACTTTGAGTCGCGTGTGGCATCGCCATCGGTGGCCTGAACACGGAATGAGTACTGGGTTTCGCCATCCAGACCTGTTATAAGCACGGGCACCTGAGCGGGTGTTACAGAGAAACTCTGTACGGGCGAACCGGCAAAGGTCAAGCTGTCGTTGGCATAAACCTCAACATTATAGTTGGTTACGCCATCGCCAAGGTTCCAGCTCAGTTCGATATTGGTGCGGTTGCGCACCTTGGCCTCTACGCTGGTGGGCGAGAAATTACGGTTATACACAATGCTCGTAATCTCGTCGGCAACGTCGCTACATGAAGCTAAAGCCACAGTAGCCAGACCAAATACGATAGATTTTAAATATATTTTTTTCATAAAAAATCTTCAATTTTCAATGTTCAATTTTCAATCAGACAACTGACCGTAGTTACCATCGTTGTTCAGCATGTTGTTGCTTGAGTCGATGAAGTTCTGCCAGATAGGCCACAGGCAGTTAAGACTTGGAGTAGCCACGTAGAGACCGTCGATGATATCGTCGGTAAGGCTTGGCTTGTCGGCACTGCCGAACCAGCTCTTGCTCTCCCAATCGCCTTCGAAACCGTTGATAACAGTGGCATCGTTCTCGCCCTTGTTCAGACCGTAGATTTCAATCTCGCTCTCGTTCTCAACAGTCTTCAGATAAACCTTGTCGGGCAGTCCTGCATAGTCGCCAGTACGTGTCTGCAGAGCCTGGAGCTTAGCCTTGGCCTCGGCCATCTTCTGGTCGATGATACCCCAGCGAACCAGGTCGGCCTTACGCAGAGCCTCGCCAGCAAACTCGAGTGCACGCTGATCGTAGATGCCCTCGCGGAAAGCCTGCTGAGAGGCGGTGTACTTGGTCTGCAGGGCAGATACCTTAGCAGCGGGGAGTACACGATCCAGAACGGGCTTCATATAGCTCCATGCAGCGGCGGTGTTACCCAGTTCGTTCTCGGCCTCGGCAGCCATCAGGTAAACATCAGCCAAGCGCATGTACTGCCAGTTTACACCATCGTCGTTGGTACTGGTAACAATACGACTCATCCACTCGTAGCGCAGCTTACCAAAGCACATCTTGTTCAAGCCGCTCAGCACAACGTGAGCCTTGCCATCCTTCAGGTCCTTACTCCACTCGTAAGGTACCACGGTGATGTCGCGACGGATATCCTCGGGATCATAATCGTAGTACAGAGTAGAAACTGCGCGGTTGATACCACCCTGCGACTGCTGGGTGTACTGGTCCTTAGCGTTATGCTTCAAACCCCATGTGTAGAGCACACGGCCACGACCGGCAGAGAATGGAATCTCCCAAAGGCTTTCGCCACCAGCTGTTACATTATCCTGACAGAGCTTAACGAAGTTCTCCTTAAACGAACCCAGTTTGCTGCTGCCATGGGCAATCACCTCTTCGCACTCCTGCTTGGCAATCTGGTACATCTTCTCAGGAGCCAACTCGGGATCCTTCGACAGGCGATAGCCATCGCCACGCAGACCGTAACCACCTGCATAGAGAGCCAGACGGGCACGCAGGGCCTTAACAAAGTCCTTGTTTACACGCTCGGTAGTCTTGGTGATAGCATTCTCCTTAGCCCAGTAGCAATAGTCCTCAGCCTCTAACAGATCGGCCAGCAACTGCTTGTAAATCACATCGCGGTTGGTACGGGGCAGGTACATATTATCTGAGTTGTTAGGCTCGAAACGTGCAGGCACGTCGCCCCAAGCCTTCAGCAGGTCGTTATAGATAACGGCACGCAGGGTGAGAGCCTCGCCTAACAGGTGGCGCATATCGGCGTTGTTCTCGATGTTACCATATTGGCGGATACCCTTGATGGCCAGATTGGCACGCTCGATACCCTCGTAGAACTTTGCGTAGGCATTGTTGGCGGTGTTCATCTGTCCGTTAGCAGCCTGAGTGCTGTAGTTCCACAGACTCTGCTTATCGCTTACGCGGTCGGCATACGATGGTGCGTTACCCCATTCTACATCGCTGTTAACACCGTAGTAGGGCAGGAAACGGCCACGGTATGAGTTGGTCTCGCCAAATGATACGTGGATCGACATCACCTCTGATTCGGCCAGCGAGTAGGTGGCGAATACCGATGATTCGTCGAGGGTTGAGATGCTGGGGGCATCCATGTCGCACGAGGCCAGACCCATCAGCGACATTGACAGTATAGCTAATTTGATATTATTCTTCATGTTCATGTCCTCCTTCATTTTAGAAATTCAAATTGAGTCCTACAACGAACTGGCGGCTACGTGGATAACCAGAGTGGTCAACACTTGGTGTAAGCGCTGTACGGCGGTAGCAGTCGCTCTCTGGATCGAAACCGCTGTAATTAGTGATGGTGAATACGTTGTAAGCTGTTACATAGAAGCGCAGGCTCTGAATGCCAGCACGCTTGGTGAGGGCAGCAGGAATAGTGTAACCCAGCGACAGGGTGTTGAGACGCAGGAATGAAGCATCCTCAAGAGCCCAGTCGGTAAGTACCATACGGCTCATGTAAGGGCTCCACATAGTGGTGTTGGCGTTCAACTCGGCCAGACGGGTTGGGTCGTTGCTGAGCAGACCGGTCTCAGGATCGAGGTTGGTCCAGCGCTTGCCAGCAGCCATCTCGGTGCTCATACTGCGATACTGGTACTTTGAGGTTGAGGTGTACTCAATCTTATTAGCATTATAAACCTTGTTGCCAATGCTGTAGTTGAAGGCAGCGCTCAGGTCGAAGCCGTAAGCGTGACCGCTCAGGGTGAATCCACCGAATGCTGTTGGGTTAACATCACCCAGAACCTCTACATCGTTCTCGTATGTTACGAATCCATCGCCATCCAGATCCTTGAGCTTGAGCGAACCTGGACGGATAGTGCCTACTACGGCTGTAGCATCGGCTACACCATCCTTCAGAATCCAACCCTGCTTAGCATCGTAGCCAGCAAAGTCGCTCACCTCGTAGCGACCAGCGCCATCCATGCGGAATCCCATTACCTGGCCGAGAGGATCGCCTACAGAAATCCAGTAGTCGTTACCGATTTCGGTCGAAGCCCAGTTGGTGTTCCAACCAAAGTCGTTCATCACACCAAGGCTCTTAACCTTATTCTTGTTGAAGCCGATGTTACCGCTCACGTCAATACCCCAGTTCTTCTGGTTAACGATGTGGTAGGTGAAGCTGAACTCAAGACCCTTATTCTCGGTCTTACCCATGTTGCGATACTGGTTGTCGTAACCTGTACCTCCAACAGGGAACTGGATGAGCAGATCCTTTGTGGTGTTCAGATAGGCTTCGATAGTACCGTTCAGCTTACCACCGAACAGGGTGAAGTCGATACCCACGTTACGTGTGATGGTAGTCTCCCACTTCAGGTCGGGGTTAGCCATGGTCTTTGATGGAGCCCAGTATGAAGAGATACCGTTTACCCAAGCTGTTGAGCTGGCGCTATAGGTCTGTACGAGCTGACCAACAGGGATGTTGTTGTTACCAGCTGTACCATAGCTGACGCGCAGTTTCAAATCGTCGAGCCACTTCTCTGTACCCTTCATGAATGGCTCAGAAGAGATGCGCCATGCGATGGCTGCTGATGGGAAGTAACCCCAGCGATTGCTCTTGTTGAACTTTGAAGAAGCATCTGCACGGAATGTAGCGCTGAGCAGATAACGGTCCTTGAGGTTGTAGTTCAAACGACCGAAGAATGAGAGCAGCTTGTCGTCGGCGCTGTAAGCATCGTCGATAGAGTAGGGTACACCCTGTGAGGTTAGCTTCCAAGCGGTCTCGGCATCAAAGTCAGTGGGGAAACCGTGTACCTCGTCGGTATTAACGCGCTGCTTGGTAATCACGTACTCATGACCTACCATCAGGTTCAACTTGTGATCCTCGTTCTTAATCAGCTTCTTGAAGTCGTAGTTGATGGTGTTGGTATTGCGGAAGCGGTGACGGTTAGTTGATGTCAGTCGGATGGCTGGCATGTTCTGGTTGTCAACTGCTGGTACGTTCTTAATATAATAGGTGGTAAGACCCCAGTAACGCTGGTCGTAGTTGTTGTAGTCGTCGTAACCAAACTCGGTACGCAGCTTCAGGTCCTTGTAAATCTCCCATCCAAAAGCACCTGCAATGTTCAGGTTCTTACGTTCCTTCTTCTGGTCGTTATCCCACTGAGCCTGGATAGGATTGTAGAGGTTACCTAAGTCGTCATCGGCAGAACCGGCTGATGGATCAAGGTTCTTGATAGGGAATGGGCTGTAGATAACAGCATAACGCAGACGGTGGTCAGAATCGTATACACCAGTAGCATCCTGTGCACCACCACCACGGATATCGGTATCGGCATAACGTGCCTGGAAATCGAGTGTTGTGGTCTTGGTGGGCTTGGTGTTCAGCTTCAGACTGAAGTTATCACGCTTGAAGCTTGAACCAATCTGGATGGCCTTATCGTTCATGTGTGCATAGCTGAATGCATACTTGATATTCTCGGTACCACCATTGATGTTGATGTTGTGATTAAAGGTGTGACCGGTACGGCCGTAAACCAGATCCTGCCAATCGTTGGTGGCAATATTGTCGTACATATCCAGATCCTGATAGTTGCCGAAATAATCGGTGTACGACGAGATCTTCTCAGGATCGTTATTGTTCTTCAGCAAGGCCAGCTCGTACTGCCAGGTAGCATAGTCGCGTGCGCTCAGCACATCCTGCTTCTTGGCAATCTTCTTCCAGCTGTAGTAAGCATTGTAGCTTACCTTGGTCTTACCCTCCTTACCGCTCTTGGTGGTTACCAGGATAACACCATTGGCACCACGGCTACCATAGATGGCGGTAGATGATGCATCCTTCAGTACGGTGATGTCCTCGATATCATTTGCGGGAATGTCGCTGATGGTTTCAACGGGGAATCCATCAACGATGTAAAGGGGATCGTTGCTCTGGGTGATAGAACCACCACCACGAACACGAATCTTTACTTCGGCATCGGGCGAACCTTCGGTGGTAGTTACCTGTACACCCACCATCTTACCGGTGAGGGCCTCTGAGGCATTGGCTACAGGTACAGCCTGCAAGGTTTCGCTGTTAACGGTTGCTACCGATCCGGTAAGATCTTTCTTCTTAACCGAACCGTAACCAATTACTACCACATCGTTCAGGGTGGTGTTGTCGTCTTCCATGGTTACCTTAACGGGGGCACCGCTGATGGTAACGGTCTTGGATTTCATACCGATGTAGGTAATTACAACCTGCTTACTGTTCTGCAGCGTGAGGTTAAAGTTACCGTCGTAGTCGGTAATCGTAGCGTTTTTAGGACTACCTTTTTCTACAACTGTAGCGCCAATAACGGGCTCGTTAGTTGAGTCAAACACCTGTCCTTTCGCAATCGTTTGAGCCAGCACCTCAGGGGGAGCCAGTACAAAGAATGCTGCTAAGAGACACAGTTTGCACAATCTTCTCATTGCTTGATTCATACTTTGATGTTTAAGTTATTAATTATAATAGTAAGTCAATTACTTCTCAGAGATTAGTCCTTAAATTGGTGCAAATATAGTATAAAAAATTTAAAAATCGGCTATTCGATGGTAAGAAAGTGCGTAAAAAGCACGTAAACGTTTTCGAATACGAAACGTTTACGTACATTATTTTAAAAAGTAACGTGCGACTTAACGAACCAGTTTAACGGTTGTATTCAGTCCACTTGGAACGGGCTTCCAATCGGCGTAGGTGGTGTTCTTATAGTTGATATCCACCACGTTAATCTCGTTGAATTTGCGCCACTGTACGCCTTTTCTGTCAAGCTCGGCAATGCGGTTGGCAGGCAGGTTGGTAACCTCGATACGTATCTCGTTCTTGCCCTTGTGCAGAGTGTTGCCGCAATCCAGAATGAATGGTACGGCCCAGGCACAACCTACAAACTGACTGTTGATATACACACGGGCACTCTCGCGTACGTCGCCTAAGTCAATCTGCCAGTGCTGCTTAGCTTGTTGGGCCGAAAGCTTGATGCTGGTGGTATAAACACCTGTACCCATGGTAACGGCAGCACTGTCGCTCAGTGTCTCCCACGTCTGGAGCTTGTTCAGTTTGAACGTGCCTTCAACACGTGGACTTTCGTCGGTGAATGAAAGCACCCATGGACCTTGGAGAGTTATCTCCTCGGTCCCGGATGCAGTAGTAGCAATATTTGTTGAAGGTTGATTTGACGTCTGCAGGATGCGGCTCTCGCCTGATTTGAGGGCGATGTGCAGCTGTCCGTTATGTACTTCGGCGGGCTGAATATCACCGTTCATGGGGTTGAACCAGGTAGCACTCTCGAAAGGTACTGCCAGGGTTACATCGCCTGCAATATCCTTCGGTGTGAGGTTTACGATGAAGTAGTGCCAACCATCGGCTGTATGGCGACGGATGGCGCGCAAGCCGTAGGTGGTCTTCATTTGTTCAGCTTTTGCAAACTTGGACATGTCGGCAGCCTGTTCGCCACGAATCACGTAGGCGTTCAAGCGGTTGATCTGTGCTTGCAGCGACGCATCGATGGTGGTGCCGCTGGGGATGATAAGCGCCTTATAGCGGGTGCCACCCTCGGTAACAAGCATGCCATCCTGAATGCGTACCTTAGCCAACTGACGGTCGCTGATGTAATCGCAATCGTAACCTAAGCTGTCAATCGTCAGGATGCTGCGGATAAACTGAGGCGCTTTCTTGGCCATCGAGTGGATGTCGAACTGCATGAGTAGCGTGTTGTTGTTATCACGCTGGTGCCACATGTCGCGTACGGGCAGATATACCAGAAAATCGTTGTCAGGCTCGCCCAACTGCAGGAAACTCTGGCAACGCTCGATGTACTTCATCAGGTAAGGGGCATCGCGCCAGATAGAGTTGGTAGGACTCATATCAACCGATGCATAGAACTTCCAACCTGGCCAGGCAGCGTTCTGTGGGGTGTAGCACGAACCATGGAAGTACACGTGGTTTACACCACAGGTGAACATCAGGTCGAGATCGGGCTTCATCTGTGAGAGCGAGGTACGGAAATGCTCGGTGAGCCAGGTAAACGTTTCGCTGGATGTGAAGGGCTTGCCCATGACATGAGCAGCCGACGATGCATACTTGAGCATCGACACATCGCTATCATTCTTACGGGTTTTGCCAGGATCGGTGCGCAAGCCCTTAATGCCGAACTCTGAAAGACCGAACCCTTCGATCTCTGGAATATCTACAGCGGCATAAAGATCGAGCAGGTTGGCAGGTGAGCCATGAGCCTGGTTGCGCACCTTTACACCATGCTTGTGTGCCCAAGTCACCCACTGCTGGGTGAAGTTCTCGAGCAGCATATCGCTGAGTGTTTCGCGATAATCGGCCAACGTCTGGTTGCCATCATCTACCTTGCCTAACAGTTCGGGCAGTTTAGTACGCAGGTCGTATCCACGACGTTTCTGGAACTCATCGAACAGGGTGGGCGTCCAATCGGCCTTGTACACCTCGTAGCTGTCGTTAAAGAACGTGTGCGGGTAAGGTACGCCCGATGTTGCAAATGCCTGTTCAAAACGATCCAGGTAGTGCGCTACGGCGTTGCGGTCGAAATGATCCACCACCCAGCCTTCGCCACCAGGAGCGGCACGTTTTACCTTCTGCTTGGTGTGTCCAATCTCAACCTCATACTGGTGCTTGCCATTAATAATGGTATCCTTGATAATCGCACGACAAGCAGCCTGATCTAACGAGATGTGCGGACCGCCAAAGGGCCAGCCGGTACCGCAGTTCATATCCACCTCGATGCCTAACGGACGGGCGATGTCTTGAACCGATTGCAGGGCCTGCATCCATTGGGGTGAGAGGTAAGCGATGTTGTTGGCATCGTTACCTTTTACGCCATAGATAGGCGTTATCTCAACAGCGCCTATGCCTGCACGGGCATACTCCTGGAGGTTCCACTGCAGGTCACGCTGATTAACAGCTGAACCCAGCCACCACCAACGGGTGCCGGGTTTAGCTTCTGGTTTGGGCTGTGGCCATGCCTGGGCAAAGGTTGCCGAGGCATAGCAGCACGCCACACATATTATGGTTAAGAATTTCCTCATTATCTGGTAAGTTTGTAATACTCAGAAGCGCCAAGCAGGAAACAGCCTGTGCCATAGTCTTCAAAGTCGGGTACGCTGTCGAAGGTAACAGGTTGTCCGGCTGAGGGTTCCTTTCCTGTGCCCTGGTTCCATCCTAAGAATCCATCGTTATGTACGCATGATGCGAGTGCCTGCCAGGCTTTGTCGCATGCTGGGCGATAGGTCTTGGCTTTGAGCAACCCCTGCTGAATACCCCATGCCATACCATAGAGGAACAGGGCGGTACCAGTCATCTCGGGGGTAGGGTAGTCGGCATCGCTTACCAAGCTGGCATGCCAGAAACCATCTTCGTGCTGACAGCTGAGCAAGCCATTGCTCATCAGCAGGAAGTCCTTCTTCAGTTCCTTATATTCTTTACTCTTAGGACTCAACTGGTTCATGCAGCGTACGATGGCGGCATACACCCAACCGTTACCACGGCTCCAGTAGCAGTCCTTACCATCCTTTTCCTTGTAAGGTGGTACGTAGTCGGCATCGCGCCACCACAAACCGTCTTTGGTGTTGAACAAACCACCACCACACTCGTTACGAGTCCAGCGGTACATTTGCATGGCGTGGTCGCGATATTTCTGTTCGCCAGTAACGTTTGCAATCTGCATGTAGAGTGGCATTGCCATCTGTATGGCATCAATCCAGGTCCACCAGCCGTACAACGAGTTCACGTTGGTCTTGGCCTTGGGCGTAGAGGTTTGCTTCTTTGAGTTTGGGGTAACCATCTGGTGATCCAGATTGGCTATGACGTTAGCTAAGAGTGCTTTCTGATCGCCACCTTTCAAAGCTGCCAGTTCCACGTAGGTCTGTCCGCAGCACTGGTCGTCGGCATCAAGGGTGTTCACGCCGTTGCGTGGTGTCCACTTGTGGAAGTCGGCCCAGGTCATGGCGTAATCGATGTAACGCTGCTGTGGGTCGATGGCATTCAGGGCCATCAGTCCCTCGTAGTACACGGCACGTGTCCAAAGCGACGAGGGGCGCACCTTCTTCACGTTGGTGGGAAGGGTAGGGTCACTATACTTCATCATGAAGTAGTTGTTTGTTTTCTGTGCTGATTCTAACACATTGTTCTGTGCGGTAGCTGTGGTGGTGAGTCCCACGAGTGCTACGAGTGCGATAATAGTTTTCTTCATATGTAGTTTATTTAGTTTCAAACTTGTTGATAACGGTTTTAAAGTTGTCGGATGTAGTCTTTAGCGTTACTTTTGATGGCTTGCTGCCTGCACGCAGGATAACCATAGCCGAACCATGCCACAGGCGACGGTGATTGGTTACGTTCAGTTCGTCGCTCTCAATATCGCCATTGGTTACAGCCACAATACGGGCATCGCCTTCAACCTCGAACTGCAGTTCGTTGCTGGCATCGGGTACACGGCGACCTCTGCTATCTACGGCGATGATGCGCACATGCTGCAGATCCTCGCCATCTGCCTGCCAGTTGGTGTTATCGGGAATGGCCTGCAGCTTAACTGCCTTACCAGTGGTTTCGATAGCATGGCGGGCTATCACCTTACCGTTTTTGTAGGCCACGGCTTCTAACTTGCCTGCCTGATAGGGGATGGCTTTCCACAAAATGCGGTTGCGCTTTTCGGCATCGGTAGAGTTGGCCTGCTTACCAAGGCTTTTGCCATTCAGTAGCAGTTCTACCTCATCGCCATTGGTGTAAGTAAACAGATTTACTTTTGTGCCAGCGATGCGGTTCCAGTTTTCCGATTGGATATCGTTACCTGTCTGTATGCCGTTCCACTCTATGTCGGCATCAGTATCCTCGATAATGGCTATATGTACCATGGGGGTGTCGGTCAGATAACTCTTCATAAAGTAGGCTTTGGGCTTGGGCTCTAACGCGATGTCGAACACACCCTGTGCCCAACCTTTGGCTGGCCAGCCCTGACTCTCGCCTAAGTAATCGATAGCACCCCAGTAGGCCAGACCGATAACCTTGTTCAGGTCCATCTCAAACCAGTTCGGTCCCATCTTGTTGATGCTGGCCTCGCTCTGGTAGAAAGTCATCCATGGAAAACGGCGACCATCGCCAGGGAAGTACATGTACCTATAATTATATGCCTGTATATCGGTGTACATGGCCAAGTCGCAGGGCAGCGAGTCGGTCTCCCAGTTGCGGTAGCGCGGGTGCATGGCTACGGTAACCTTGCGGGTAGAGTCGTAGCGGTTCACTACGGGGCGCATCATCTGGTAGCAGGTAACACCAAAGTCGTTAAACGGCAGGTTTGGATCTTGCTGCAGCTCGTTGCCTAAGCTCCACATAATCACCGATGGTG
The DNA here is from genome assembly GCF_900102205.1 of Prevotella sp. khp1. NCBI lineage: Bacteria > Pseudomonadati > Bacteroidota > Bacteroidia > Bacteroidales > Prevotellaceae > Prevotella > Prevotella sp. khp1. The sequence continues at coordinate 1,118,160 of NZ_FNJZ01000001.1, read as the reverse complement.
AGTTGCGGTCGCGCTTAATCCACTCGGTAACATCCTGTGCCCAGTGGTTCATAAACGGCACGCGTCCGCCAGTGTGCTGCTGGGTCCACTTATCGTAAAGCTCATCAACAACCAGTATGCCGTATTTATCGCATAGGCGGATAAAATCGCGACTGTATGGATTGTGCGAGGTACGTATGTGGTTGATGCCGAACTGCTTCATGAGTTGCAGACGCTTCTCGATGGCGCGGGGATAGGCAGCTGCACCTAAGGCGCCTAAGGTGTGGTGGTTGGCATAGCCTTTGAGCAGCACTTTCTTACCGTTGAGTTTCAAGCCGAAGTCGGGACCGTACTCGATGGTGCGGATACCGAATTGCTCGCTTGCTTCATCGGCCACGGTACCATCAGCATACAGCAACTGGCACACCACTTTATATAAGGCGGGGTGTTCTGTGTCCCAAAGCTGCGCATTGGGTATCTCCATCTCGGGTGCCTGTATCGTGAGTGTACGTGTTTGTGGGTTGCCGCCACGTTTAGCCGTCTGTTCTGTTACCAGTTTTCCCTGAGGGTCGTAAATACTTACCTTCATAACTGTTTGACGGTTCTTGGTGCGATTTGTAAAATCGGCTGCTATATTTACATATTTATTATCGAGCGTAGTGATGTAGAGCGGATGGCGCTCGAAATACAAATCGGCAGGTGTGTCGATGAGCGATACGTTGCGGAACAAACCGCCACCTGTGTACCAGCGTGAGTTCTTTTCGGTCATGGTATGTGCCTTGACGATAATCTCATTGTCCTCGCCATAGCGCCATAGTTTGGTTACATCGATTTCAAAACCCACGTAGCCATAATCGGTGCCACCGATATGCACACCGTTCAACCATACATCGCCTACGTACATAATGCCTTCGAAGTCGAGCAGCAGGCGGCGACCAATTTCTACATTTTTACATTCTTCAATTTTTACATTCTTCCTGTACCAGCCTGCACCCATCTCTTTAAAACCTCTGGCCGACAGACGGCTTTTTATGTTGGCAGCCACATCGGTGTTGTCGCCACGTTCGTCGGCACTTGGAGCAACCCATGGCTGTTCTATCTGAAAGTCGTGAGGCACGTCAACCTGGTGCGCGTTAGTAAACAACGAGTCGCGTGCAAACTCCCAACCCAGGTTCAGCGATTGCACTGTTCTGGGTTGTGCCCACATGCTCGTTGCCATGCATAGCGGTAAAACCAATGCGGTGATACGATTTGTATTCATCTCTTTCGTACGTTTTTAGTTTTCTGCTGCAAAAGTAGGTAAATATGCGGTGATGATACATATACGTTCGTTCTGAAATTAGCAATTTTGTACAAGTTTGATAGTTTACGGACAATAATCGGTCGTATGATAGTGATAAAGGCTGTACTTTTGCACCAACTAATTAATAACTCTGATGAAAAGACTAATCATTTTGACTGTGGCCGTAGTTGCCAGTCTGTGTGTCAAGGCACAGACCATCGACACCTTATTATATAAAGAGGGTGCCGCTCCAATCAATTTTTCTGTCCGTGTGCCCGATGGCAATTATCGTGTCACCGTTACGCTCGGTTCGAAGAAACGTGCTGCTCAGACAGTGGTGCGTGCTGAGAGCCGTCGGCATTACACCGATGTTATCAGCACCAGGAAAGGTAAATTCCAAACCGTGAGTTTCGTGGTTAATAAGCACGAGCCTCGGATAAATGCTACCACCAGCGTGAAGCTGAAACCCCGCGAGCTGAGTTACAAAAACTGGGATGGTGCTTTGAACCTGCAGTTCTGCGGTCCGGCTCCAGCCGTTCAGCGTATTACCATTACGCCTGATACAACTGCCACTACGGTATTCCTGTGTGGCAACAGCACGGTGGTGGATCAGGAGCAGGAGCCTTGGGCTTCGTGGGGACAGATGATTACACGTTGGTTCGACGATAGGGTGGTGATAGCCAACTATGCCGAAAGCGGACTCTCGGCAACTACCTTCTTGGCACAGCTGCGTTTGGATAAGATTCTTACCCAACTGCGAAAGGGCGACTATGTGATTTGTGAGTTCGGTCATAACGACGAGAAGGAGAAGAAAGCTGGCGATGGTGCCTGGTACAGCTACTCACGCAATCTGAAGATATTTGTGGATCGCGTACGTGCCAAAGGTGGTAACATCATCTTTGTGACACCTACAGCGCGCAGGTTCTTCGAGGCCGACCAGAAAACACTGCGTAACACCCATGGCGACTATCCTGAGGCTATGCGTACCGTGGCTCGCAGAGAGAATGTGCCTGTGATTGAACTGAATGGTATGACTACCACCCTGTACGAAACTTTAGGTTACGAGGGCTCAAAGAAGGCGCTGGTACACTATCCTGCTAATACCTTTGCTAATCAGCCCGAAGCACTGGCCGATAACACTCATTTTAATCCTTACGGTGCGTGGCAGGTGGCCAAGTGTATCGTGATGGGGTTGAAACAGATGCACTCGCCATTGGTAGAGTACTTGCGTACAGATTGGCAGGATTACAATCCTAATCAGCCTGATGATCCCGATGCGTTTGTATGGTATCCTTCGGGAAATACCAATCTAACCAAGCCCGATGGCAATTAAAAATGTAAAGTTTGTACGATAATCATAGTAAACGAACGATTTTGTAATATATAAAATAGGTAAAAACACCTACTTTTGCAGCAAAACCAAATTTTATTTCAAAACTATAAATTCAAAAAATTAACACAGTATGAAGGACATTGGTAAATCAAGTCTGAACAACAGCTGGGGCATGCTCCAGAGGTTGATGTTTACGGTTCTGTTCGCAGTGTTTGCTATTGGCGCATTCGCTCAGAACAAAGTAACCGGTACTGTCGTCGATGTACAGGGCGAGCCCATCATCGGCGCAAGTGTCGTTGTTAAGGGAACCAGCAATGGTACCGTTACCGATTTCGACGGTAAGTTCACTGTTGCTAACGCTCCCGCAAAAGGTAACCTTGAGATTTCCTACATTGGTTACAAAACACAGGTTTTGGCTCTTGCTGGTAAGTCTCAGTTTAGTGTTACTCTTGAAGAAGACCGTCAGTTACTCGACGAAGTCGTAGTGGTAGGTTATGGTGTTCAGAAAAAGAGTGACGTAACAGGTGCGCTTGCACACATGGATGCCAAGGAGTTGACAAACATGCCTGTAAGCAATGCATTGCAGGCTATGCAGGGTAAAGCTGCCGGTGTGGATATTACCAATAGCCAGCGTCCTGGTGAAGTAGGTTCTATAACCGTTCGTGGTCAGCGTTCTATCGATGCTAGTAATGGTCCACTTTACGTTGTTGATGGTATGACTATCCAAACAGGTGGTATTGAGAATATTAACCCTGCCGACATCGAAAGTATTGAGGTTTTGAAGGATGCTTCTTCAACCGCTATCTATGGTAGCCGTGGTGCTAACGGCGTTGTACTTGTTACAACCAAAAAAGGTAAGCAGGGTAAGGTTACTTTAAACTACTCAGGCACCGTTACTTTCTCTAAACTCAGTAATGTTGCAGAGATGATGAGTGCTGCAGAGTGGTTGAAGTATTCTCGTTATGCTTACTATAATCAGGGCGCATATGGTGATGGTACACCTAACTACGATCTTGACTATAAGATTTATGGTAATGTTCCTGCTTCCTGGGCAAACATCGAAAAGGCTTGGAGTGCCGATCACACCACATTTGATTATTCAAAAGTTGGTTCATACGATTGGGAAAGTGCAGGTAAACGTACTGGTATTGCTCACGAACACACATTGAGTGCATCGGGTGGTACAGATAAGTTCAGTGGCTATGGTTCTTTCGGTTACTTGAACGAGAGGGGCGTTATGCCTGGTCAGAGCTACCAGCGTTTCACTTTTAATACCTCTTTCGAGGGTAAGGTGCTTCCTTATTTCACTATGGGTGTGACCATGAATGCCTCTTATGGCACTCAGGAGTATGGTTATAGCTTCACCAAATCTACAACTGGTGCTGGTGACTACTACAATGCACTACGTGGTATGCTGCCTTGGTCAGTTCCTTATGATGCTGATGGCAACTTCATTGAGTATCCTACAGGTGATGTAAACATTCAGAACCCCATCGATGAGTTGAACTATACCAAGAACCAGCGTAAGAACTTCCGTATCAACGGTAGTGCTTATGGTCAGATTAATTTTGGTCAGATATGGAATCAGCTTGAGGGACTTTCATATCGCATTCAGTTTGGTCCTGAGCTCCAGTATTATCGTGCTGGTACTGCCAATGCAGCAGAGGGTATCAACGGTGCTGGTCGTAACCAGATTGTATATAATCCATATCAGCGTGTAGCTTGGACTTTGGATAACATTGTAAACTATAATAGAACTTTTGCAGATATCCATAATGTTGGTATCACACTGTTGCAGTCGGCTTCTGATTTCCACTATGAGAGCGGTAATATTCGTGCTAATGTGGCTACAGCCGAAGAGTTATGGTATAACGCTCACTCTAATAATGATCCTACTGATTATTCTACAGGCCTGACTGAGACTTCGATGACTTCATACATGGCTCGTTTGAACTATTCGCTTATGGATCGCTACTTGCTCACGGCTTCTATGCGTTGGGATGGTGCTTCTCAGCTTTCTAAGGGTCACAAGTGGGCCAGCTTCCCTTCAATTTCTTTGGGTTGGCGCATGGAGCAGGAGAAGTTTATGAGAAATATCACATGGATTGATCAGTTAAAACTCCGTTTGGGTTGGGGTGTATCAGGTAATGCTGCTATCTCTGCCTATGCTACAAAGGGCGCTATTCAGGATCTGACATACACCTGGGGTAAGACTACTGAGGTAGGTTATGTACCTTCTGATCCAAATGCTAAGAGTCCTAACATGATGGCTAACCAGGAACTGGGTTGGGAGAAGACTTCACAGTGGAACTACGGTATCGATTATAGTTTCCTGAACGGCCGTATTGGTGGTTCTCTGGATGTATATACTACTTATACCAAGGACCTGCTGATGTCAACCACTATTCCATCACTCAATGGTTATACAACAACAATGGCTAATGTGGGTGAGACTTCAGGTTGGGGTATCGACTTGCAGATTAATGCACTGCCAATTAAGACTAAGGACTTTGAGTGGAATACCGTTCTTTCTTGGTCGCTCGATCGCAACAAGATTGAGAAACTGAATAATGGTGTTACTGAGAATATCAACCGTAGATGGTTTGTTGGTGAAGAGATTGGTGTTTACTACGATTATGTTTACGATGGCATCTGGAAGACCTCTGAGGCTACTGAGGCTGCCAAGTATGGTTGCAAGCCTGGTCAGATTCGTGTAAAGGATCTGAACGATGACGGTAAACTGGATGATAACAACGACCGTGCTATTGTGGGTAAGGTTCGTCCTCGCTGGTCAGCTGGATGGCGCAATACATTTACATATAAGGAGTTCGAGCTCTCGTTCTTCATCTTCTCTCGTTGGAAGTTCACCGTTCCTGCTGGCTCTGCTAACCTCGATGGTCGCTACGCTATGCGTAGCCTCGATTACTGGATCGCAGGCGAGAATGAGGATGCCCTCTATTATGGCCCTGGTACCAATGGTCAGGCACAGGATCGCTATGCCTCCTCTATGAATTATCAGGATGGTTCTTACATCAAGATGCGTAACATCTCTTTAGGTTATAACTTCACCAAGAAGCAGCTTAAGCCTCTGGGCATCAACTCTCTGAAGGTATATGTACAGGCCATGAACCCATTCACTATCTATTCAAAGTGCAAGTGGCTTGATACTGATATGATGAACTACGATAACAATACTCGCAACTTTGGTACTACAACTACCATCCGTAGCTGGGTTGTTGGTCTTAATGTTGGATTCTAAAAATTAGATAGAGATATGAAACTCAATAAAGTATATATCGCGGCACTTCTTGTTGCCGGAACAGTGGTAATGTCGTCGTGTAAGGAGGATTTCCTTGACGAAAACCAAATAACCAAGCATGATACAGAGTATTTTAAGACTCAGGAAGGTATCGATGCGCTCGTGACAGGTGCTTATCAGACACTGAAGTTCCGCTATGAGTATCAGTGGGCCTACAAGATGTGGCACATGGGAATCGACGAGTTTACTGGTGGTAATAACGATATGGCTGACTACAATCACTACAGCTCAGCTTTGAACTCTTCACAGGGAGATTTGGCAACTGTATGGAATACCTACTATGGCCTGATTGAGCAGTCAAACATTATTATCCAGAATGTTCCTGAGTATTATAACAAAAGCAACGCCAACTATAATACCCGTTTGGGCGAAGGTTATTTCTTTCGTGCCTATGGTTACTTCGAGTTGGTTAAGCTCTTTGGTGGTGTGCCCATTAAGTTGTCGCCATCAGTAGGTGTTGAGACTTATTTCACCCGTGCTTCAGAAGAGGATTGTTACAAGCAGATTATTAGCGATTTCGAGCAGGCATACAATCTTCTGCCTACAAGCAGCAACCAGACAGGTCGTATTCTGAAGAGTGCTGCTGCCCATTTCCTGGCAAAGGCTCACCTCTTCCGTGCTTCTGAGGGTTGTGACAATTGGAATAGCAGTTATAAGGCTGCCGACCTGGATGCTGTTATTAAGTATGGTAAGGAGGTTATTGCTGCTCATCCTTTGTGTGGAAACTTCCTCGATTTGTGGAACTACACCAAACCTAATGACGCTAACGAGAGCGTTAGCGAGGTTGTGCTGGCTGCCCAGTTCTCTGATAACTCTGATTCTTGGGGCCGTTTCGGAAACCAAATGAGCCTTTGCTATCCTTCGGTTTATCAGAATCTCTCAGGTTGTGTACGTGATATCTCTGGTGGTCGTGAGTTCTGTTATGTAAGTGCTACTGAGTATGCGATGGAGGTATTTGATCGTGTAAACGACTCTCGTTTCTGGAAGTCATTCATTACCTGCTACGGATGTAACAAGGGTAGTGCAGCTCCCAAGTGGGATGCTTCTGACGCAGCTTACTTCCCAGAGGGTGCTGTTGCTGGCGATACTCGTTTCAAGGGTGGTGAGATTGGTATTAAGTATATCGTTAACAATCCTGAGGATACCCGCTTTACAGATGCTGGTACTGGTCGTAGCGATCTAGCTGTGCTGAAGGATGGTAAGCTTGAGAATACTCACACATTTATTCGTTACTATGCCAATGAGTCGTTCAATTGGAATGTGAAGAAGGAAGAGCGTACTGGTAACTATTACACTCTGTATCCTCACAACCGCAGTGTAGCCCTGTCAAAGTATCGTGATGGCTCACGTAATGGTTACAACTCTCAGTTTGGTTGCCGTGATGCTATCACTGCCCGATCTGCAGAGGATGTGCTGATGGTTGCTGAAGCATATATCCGCAAGGGTGAGAGTGAGTATGGTAATGCTATTACCTATCTGAACATGCTGCGCGACCGTGCTGGTTACGCCGCAGGTGAGGATCGCTCTAAGAGCCCTGATGGTGGTCAGGCTTATTTGAACAATCCTCTCGGAACAGGTGTTGCTAACCTAGATGGTGCCATCTATACCGATGCTAACACCTACTACGAGTCTAACAATATTGCAGTTACAACAGCTGAGACCAAGTCTGTTATGCACTTGAATAGTGTTGCCGATGTTTATAATATGCCTAACGAACAGCGTATTTACAAGGCTTTGAATTGCACTACCAATGCTCAGAAGATGATGTGCTTCCTGCTTGATGAGCGCAGTCGCGAGCTGATTGGTGAGGGACATCGTTATGAGGATCTGGTTCGCACACGTACACTTGATGCTCGTTGGCATGCCTTCAACGATGGCGCTGGTCAGGGTATTGGTAATTTTGATCCTGCTAAGCATTACTATCGTCCTATTCCTCAGTCGTTCCTCAACGATATTACAAATGAGGATGGTAGCAGTCTGTCTGCTGAACAGAAACAGGCTATGCAGAACCCTGGTTATTAATTCTACCAACTAGACATAATTTGGTTCATACATATTAAATGTTAGCAGATTAATTAAGGTTAGTTGTTTTTTGAAAACCGCCCCATGAGTAGCGACTCATCGGGGCGGTTTCTTTTTTTATTTACTCTTTCCGAATTTGCTGGGGGGAACGCCGTACTTTTCTTTGAAGCACTTGTAGAAGTAGGTGGGCGATTGGAAACCAACTTTGTAGCTTACTTCGGTAACGTTCAGATCGCCTTCGATAAGCAGTTCGGCGGCACGCTTCAATCGCTCGTTCTGCAGATAGCTGTTGGGCGACATGCCTGTAAACTCCTTCATCTTACCATAGAACTTGGTGCGACCCATTTTTAGCAGCGAGGCGAGGGTATCTACATTAAAGTCGGCATCGCCTAAGCGCTGAGCCACGATGGTTTCCATCTTTTCACGGAAACGCTGGTCGGCCTCGTCGGTGATGATGGGTGCATTGACATTGACCATTGAAGATTGACCATTGACCATTCTTGCCTTGCAAGCCAGCAGAGCTGGAGCGGGCGATTGTGCATTCTGATGTAAGCGGCCGTACCACTGAATCAGCTGGGTAATGCGCAGTACCAGCAGTTCAAAGTTGCATGGCTTTACCATATAGTCGTCGGCGCCGGCCTTGTATCCACGCAGCAGCTGGTCGTCGCCATCCAGTGCGGTAAGCATAATCATCGGTGTGTTGCGTGTAGCCTCGTTGGCACGCAGCTGGCGTACAATCTCAAAGCCGTTTACATCGGGCAGCATCACATCGCACAGAATCAGACTTGGCTGCTGCTCTCCGATATCGCTCAGCGCCTTCTTTCCCTCGGTGTAACTGATGGTACGGAAATAGCGACCCACACTCTCACGAATCTGGTCGAGCATGTCGGGATCGTCCTCGATGATAGCCACGGTATAGTTCTCGTTAAAGGCCACGGGTGCCAGCTCACGGATATGGTCGGGCGTAGGCTCGGGCTCGTACTGGGTGTTCACGGCGGTACTGCCGGCATAGTCGTCGGCACTATAAACATCAGCAGTGGCGGGGATGGTAACGATGAAACGCGAGCCACCTTCGGCAGCAATTCGCTCGTAGGCTAAACGTCCCTTGTGAAGCAGAGCCGACTGATAGGCGGTGTACAGTCCGATGCCCATACCACCTTGCGATACGTAGCCGTGCATAAAGGGCTGGTAGAGCTGTGGTATCTGCAGCTCGCTGATGCCAGGACCACTATCCTCTACTATCAGTTGCAGTTGCTGCTGATCGTCGGAAAGCTTGGCCTTCAGACTGATGCTGCCACCCTGTGGGGTGTATTTGATAGCGTTCGAGAGCAGGTTGTAGAGAATGGTCTCGATCAAGTGCGGGTCGAACGTCAGTCGGTGCTGATGGGCGAATGGGGTAAAGGTGAGCGACTGATCCTTGCGGGCTGCCACCTCGCGGAACTCGTCGCAGGTAGTACGTGCCAGTTTGATGATATCGTCCTCAACCACAGCCAAACGCTGGTTACCTGTGTTGATACGTCGGAACTCCATCAGCTGGTTAACTAGTTTGGTAAGTCGCAGCGTGCCTCGGCGCACCGTCTGCACGGCCGAACGCGATACCTGTGTATCGTTACCCTTCTGGGTGAGCTTGTCGGCGGCACCGCTGATGATGGCCAATGGTGTGCGGAACTCGTGGGCGATATGGGTAAAGAAGTTCAAACGGAAGGTGGTAAGCTCCTTTTCCACGCGAATCTGCTGGTCGAGTTCGAAGTTGCGTCGCCATGAACGGTAGAAGTACCAGCACAGCACGCCGATGATGAACAGATAGATGAGCCATGCCCACCATGTGTTGTACCAAGGCTGACGGATAATCACTGTAAACACATACTCCTCGCTCCACTGGTTGTTCTTGTTCAGCGAACTCAGGTGGAACTGGTAGGTGCCAGGTGGCAGTCCGTTGTAGCGGGCGCTGTTATCGCTGGTAAGCTGTCGCCAGTCGTGTTCCAATCCCTCCATATAATAGCGGTATTGGGTTGAGGCGATGCCGGCATAGTCGAGGTTCGAGAATCCTAATTCGATAGAGTTCTGGTCGTGACTCAGTACCAATCGGCGGTCGCTGGTGGTAAGGTAACGTGCCACACCATTAATGCTCACCATGGTGATGATGGGTCGACCAGCCTTCTCGGGTGTGTCGGCATTCAGTCGCTCTGGTTCCAGAATCATCATACCGTAGGCTGTACCAAACAGCAGTCGTCCATCGGGCAGCATAGCAGTACTGTTCTCGCTGTAGATGTTGCTTTCGAGCGTATGTCCGAACTGATACGAGTTTACCTTGCCATCCTTGCGGATACAGGTAATGCCGTTGTCGGTACCTGCCCACACGTTGCCTTGACGGTCGGAGGTTACGCTCAGGATATTGTTGGTAATCAGTCCGTCGTGGGTGGTGTAGCCCTGCTGGATACTGAACTTGCCATCCTGGTAGCGGCACTTCTGCAAGCCACCACCACGACCGCCTACCCAGATGTTGCCAGCCGAGTCGGGCATCAGACATGAAATCTCGTCGAAGGGGAAGTCGCCGTGCTGGATGTTATGACTGATGAAATCGTCGTCGGTCAGCGTTTTCTTCAGCATATCGATATGATACACGCCGTTGTTGGTGGCCAGCCAGTAGTGGTGACGGTTGTCGGCGCGTATGATACGTATCAGACTCTCGTTGTACGAGCGCTTCATCAGGTGTGTGATGTTCAGCAGTCCGTCGGCCTCCAGGCGCACCACAAACAGTCCGTCGCCCCAGGTGGCAATCCACAATCGGCCTAATGGGTCTTCGGTAATATCGTATATCTGACTGGATGGGAATTCGATGGGTTTACCGTCGATGTACAATCCGCCACCGCGAGTGCCCATCCACTGGTGGCCATGACTGTCCTTGTAATAGGCGTAAACGGCAGCAGGCAGCGTGGTGGCTGTGGCGCTTTGCCACGAGGTGGGGTTCAGCTCGTACAGCATGTTGTCGCGCGTGCTCAGCAGTACGCGGTTGCCACCCGTGTAGGTTACCATACGCACAAAGTTACTCCAGTCGCCTTTGCGATTGGGTTGTGGGTAGAAATAGTCGGCATTGGTCTTGTCGGGAGGCAGAATGCAGGTGAGTCCTGTTGATTCCTCGCTCAGCCAGATGCAGCCGCTACGGTCGATGAGGATGTTGTTCAGATAGCTGTTGCCTACGATAGCCCATGGCGATGTGGCCGAGTAGTGCTGCAGGCGGTCGTGCTGGATGTCGTACACAAACAGACCGTTACCATAGCTGGCAATGTAGTACTGGCCGTCGGCACCTTTCTTAATATTATAACGACGGAAACGTTCAACGGTTGATTTCACGCCCTGCATCAGGTTCAGCACGCGCATGTCGCCCTGGGCGGGGAACACGTACAGTATACCTGTGCTGTTGCTCACAAAGTAGTTGTCGTCGTTGGTCAGTCCTTCCATCACGGCACCGCTACGCACGTGATACTGCTCGGTGGCAGCTGCAGTACCCTGTTTGGGGTTAACCATAATCGTCTGGTTGTTGGTCATAATCATCCAGCAGCCATGCCACTGGAAACTGGCCGAAACCATTTTGATGTTGTTCACATCGGCAGCTATGGGTATGCGGCGCAGTTCACGTCCGTTCTCATCAAAGGCGTAAACCAGCCCGGTGTTGGTAAGTGCCAGCATCTGCTTGCCTATCTGTATGCCACGGCGGAAGAAGATGCCCTTGGCAATGGTGCGTGCCTTGCCTTGTGCGTCGATGATGGTGATGCCCGATGAGGTCATGGCCCACAGACGGGCCTGTGTATCTTCGAAAGCGTCGTTCACGTGGTTGATGGGCAGTCCGCCATTTGCCTTGGTGTAGTCGGTACAGTTCACGGGGCCGTCGGTATTGCCCTTTACGCGGCGCACACCGCTCTCATCGTCGAACATCCATACCACACCCTGCTTGCCACGTATAAATCTGCGATAGGTGCGGGCATGGTCGCCTTTGTTGGTAAAGTCGATAAAGTAGCCTGCATGCAGATCGTAACAGCAATACACGTAGGTACTGGTGCGCATCCACAGGTGGCGCTTATCGTCGTCGGGGAACACGTAGCCCACCACGCCATGGATAGGGTCGCTTTCGGGCCCCAGGTTGTAGATGTTGTAGAAGTGGTAGCCATCGTATCGGCACAAGCCGTTGGCGGCGGCCATCCAGATATAGCCGTCGGCATCCTGTGTCATGTCGAATATCTGATTGCTTGGCAGGCCATCGGCCGAACTGATATGGCGGCTGTTGGTTAGAATCTTGTTTTGTGCCGAGAGCATGCTGCTGATGCCGAGCAGGCACAGTATGAGGGTTTGTTTGAAGTTCATCGTTGTTAGTCGTTATTTGGCGCAAAATTAACGATTATTTCCGAGAAACAAGCACGTAAAACGAACAAATCTACAGATTTTCGTATAAAAAGTCGAGCGCATATTATAAATAAGGTGTAAATTTGCAGCAAAAACATGATTTAACGATGAAAAGGAATACACTAACAACCGTACTTATGCTGTTGGGCGCCACCATGCTGCAGGCCCAGCCGCGTTATGACATGCAGCATATCAACCGCGAACAATTAGACCGTGGCGTGGTAGCCATCCGTAGTGGCGATCAGGTGATGGTAAGCTGGCGCACCCTTACCAGCGATGCCGTAGGTCAACCCTTTGATGTGTACCGCAACGGACAAAAGCTGAATTCTAAGCCCTTGCGACAGGGTGGCACTTTTTTTGTTGACGAGGCACCGTTGACTGCCGATGCTACCTACGAGGTGCGTGGTGGCGGCAAGAACGGCTGCTATCAGTTGCGTGCCGATGCCCCTGATGGCTATCTGCCCATCAAACTGCAGAAGCCTGCCGATGGTGTAACTCCCGACGGACGTACGTTCGGCTATACGGCCAACGATGCCAGTGTGGGCGATGTGGATGCCGACGGACAATACGAAATACTGCTGAAGTGGGACCCAACCAATGCCCACGATAATGCCCACGATGGCTATACCGGCTCCACGCTGTTGGACTGCTACCGACTGGATGGTACGCTGCTGTGGCGTATTGATTTGGGTATCAACATCCGTAGCGGCGCCCACTATACACCTTTTATATTTTATGATTTGGATGGCGACGGACGTGCCGAGCTGATGGTGCGTACCAGTGATGGTACCCGCGATGGAGTGGGGCGTGTGATTGGCGATGCCAATGCCGACTACCGCCACCGTGCGCCTGCCGATGCCGAGAATCCCAAGCCCGAAGGCGAGTGGGTTAAGTATAATAAGCAGGGGCGCCCTAAAACAGGGCGTATATTAACCGGCAACGAATATATCACCGTGTTTGATGGTTTAACGGGTAAGGCTTTGGCTACCAAACCCTACGTGCCTGCACGTGGTAACCTGAGCGACTGGGGCGATAACTATGCCAACCGTTCCGACCGCATGCTGGCTGCCGTGGGCTATCTGGATGGCAAGCATGCCTCGGCCATCTTCTGTCGCGGTTATTACACCCGTACCGTGCTGGCTGCCTGGGATTGGGACGGCCACGAACTGAAGCAGCACTGGGTGTTCGACACCAATAACGAGGATGTTGGCAAGGATGGCAAGCCCCTGCACAGCTATGCCGGACAGGGTAACCACAACTTGCGTGTGGCCGATGTGGATGGCGACGGTTGCGACGAGATTACCTACGGCTCGATGGCGGTAGATCACGATGGCCGTGGATTGTATAACACCGGCATGGGCCATGGCGATGCGCTGCACCTGATGGCTTTCGACCCGAAGAGCACCGAACTGCAGGTGTGGGACTGCCACGAGAACCGCCGCGATGGCAGCGATTTCCGTAATGCCCGTACAGGCGAGGTGATTTTTAAGATACCATCAGCCAATGATGTGGGTCGCTGCATGGCGGCTGATATCGACCCCACCAATCCTGGCTTAGAGATGTGGAGTACCGATAGTCATGGCATCCGTAACATGAAGGGCGAGGTGCTTTACACCGCCGAAGATCCTGACGACCCGCAGCACAAGCAGCACCTGAAGCTGGGTGGCCGCCACCTGTCGGTAAACTTCGGCATCTGGTGGGATGGCGACCTGCTGCGCGAACTGCTCGACCACGAAACCGTGAGCAAGTACGATTGGCAGAACCATACTATTGCAGACGTAACCAAGTTCGAAGGCGTGGTGTTCAACAACTGGACCAAGTCGAATCCATGCCTGTCGGCCGATATCATAGGCGATTGGCGCGAGGAGGTGATAGCCCGCACCCCCGACAGCAGCGAGCTGCGCATCTTTGTGTCGCCCATCCCTACAGCCTATCGTATCAACTGCCTGATGGAGGATATCCCATACCGCCTTTCAACCGCTGCTCAGAACGTGGGCTACAACCAGCCATCGGAGCCCGGATTCTATCTCGGACCCGATGAAACGGTCTTTAATTTCTTAAGATAGTCGGACGGCACATCGCCGAATTCTTCTTTAAAGCAGCGACGGAAGTAGTTGATGCTGTTGAAACCAGACATGTAGGCTACCTCGGAGATAGTGTATTTGCCTTCCAGCATCAACCGCTCCGCATACTGCATCTTGTATTTTCGGATGTATTCTACGGTAGAAAGACCGGTCAGCGACTTCATCTTTCGATAGAGCGTGCTAACACTCATGCATAGTTTCTCTGCTAAGTAGTTTACATCAATTTCGCTCGAAATACGCTCATCAATCAGCTGGTTCAGCGTGTTATAAAAGTCCTGGTCAAGTTTACTCAACGACTCTTTCAGAATGGTCTGCTTCTCTGCCTGATCATTCTGTGTAGTGGGCGTGCTGAGCACCTTCGACAAGCGTTGCCGTTGTTTCAGCAGGTTATTGATACGGCTGGCCAATAACGAGTGGCTGAATGGTTTTGTGATGTACGAGTCGGCTCCCGAGTCATAGCCTTCTTCTTTGGCTGCGAGCGAGTCCTTTGCCGTAAGCAGGATGATGGGGATATGGCTGGTAGCAAGGTCGTTCTTTAATAAACGACACATCTGGTTACCATCCATGTTGGGCATCATTACATCGCTGATAATAATGTCGGGCACAATCTGTTGTGCCAGATGTAATCCTTCTTTTCCGTCTTGGGCCGTATGAATCGTAAACTGGCAGCAGAACGACTCTTCGATATACTCTCGGATATCCTTGTTGTCCTCAACAACGAGCATTGATGGCATCTCGCTGTTTTTTACGTCCGATTCTGTTGTAGCGGCAGGTTTTTCTACAGATGTATGTCTGGCAGATTCGGCATGAAGTGCGTCAGGATAGTTGTTGTCGGCCTGTAGCGTGACGGTGAAGCATGTGCCTTGACCAGTTTTACTTTCTACATTGATGGTGGCATGGTGCAACTCTACCAGACTCTTTACGAGCGAAAGACCGATGCCTGTACCCGAAACCTGATGTTCGCTGCCAGCTTGATAATAACGCTCAAACACATGTGGTAAAGCTTCGGCAGGGATGCCGTGCCCAGTATCGGCAACTGCAATTTTTACTTCGTTGTCGTGTTGCTCGATAGAAATGGTTACATGCCCCTGATCCGTATATTTGATAGCGTTCGACACCAGATTATCAACAACGATGGTGATAACCTCCTTGTCATACCACATCTCTATCATGTTCTGTACTGTCATGAATCGGATGCTCAATCTGTCGTTACGGTTCAACTCATCATATTTCAGGCATACCTCCTTAATGGTTTCTACAATATTGCCTTTTGCTACACATAGTTTGCGGTTCTGACTTTCCATCTTGCGGAACTCCAGCAGTTCGGAAATCAGATTGTTCAGGCGTAACGCACTTTGATGGATAACAGCCAGCTTGCGTTTGGCTTTCTGAGGTATCTCGCTGTTCTTTGCGAAATCCTCTAAGGGGCCGATAATCAGTGTGAGTGGTGTGCGTAGCTCGTGCGTAATGTTGGTATAGAATCGTAAACGTTCCTCGTTCAGACTCTGCTGGTGCTCGTGCTCACGTTTCTCCGACTGCAGCAGATACTCCAGGTGCAGACGGTGTTTGTAGGCATTCAGTAAGTAAACTATGAGTGCAATGATGCTTATGATATAGCAGGTATATGCCCACCAAGAGCGCCAGAATGGTGGTGTAATCACAATTTCTATTTCAGCATACTGTGTACCCCATTCCTGATTGCGTAGGCGGCAGCGCACCTGCAACTTGTATTTGCCAGGGGGCAAATCGTGGAAAATGATATTGTTTTCGGCTGTTGTGCGCCATGTGTCCTTACCGTATTCGTCTAAGCAATAGGCATACTCTACACGGTCGGCCAAAGAATAGTCCTGTATGTTGAATCGGATGCGGAAATTATTGTCGCGATAGTCCATAGTAACACGACTCTGACCTATTAGTGTAAGCGTGTTCTCGGTACTTTCTTCATCATTTCGGTAAATGGTAATGCCGGTAATAAAGATTTCTGGCGTTTCAATATGCTCCATCACATTCTCGGGCGAGAATCGGTAAAGTCCCGATGATGAGCCAAAGTAGATATTCTGGTGGTTATCTGTCGCTACCGATCCGCTTAAGAATACACCGTTCAGGAATTCCTCATTATGTCCATAGTTCGAAATGGTCTCGCACGACTGGGGCTTACAACTGATGCCTTTATTGGTGCTCATCCAGATGTTGCCGTTTGCATCCTCGGCGATAGCGTGGATATTTGCATTTTTCAGACCGTTGTTTGTCGAATATACTTTAAAATCATTGTCATTGCCTCTTGTAAAGTGTACAAGTCCTTCGGGAGTTGCTACCCACATATTGCCCTGATGGTCCTTTAAAATCTGGCTGATAGTATTTGAGGGGAACTGATTCGTGGTATTAAAACGCTTCAGTAATTGGAATGTTGCATTGTAGATTTCCAGACCGCCACCATAGAATCCAATCCAGAATCTGCCTTTGGCATCCGTTTGTATGGCACGTACATCGTTAAGAAACTTAAAGGTATGCTTTGTTTTTACCTCAAGACTATTCATATCCACCTCGAATAATCCATTATTGGTTCCAACCAGCATTATTCCTGCTTGCTTATGTTCATAGAATGTACGTACATCAATGCCGTCGGATGCGAATATCTTCTTGAAGTTATTTCCTCCCTTGGGGCATACGTATGCATTGTCTCTGAAGTTACCCAGCCATAGTCGGCCCTTCGAGTCGCGGATGGCTGTTTGAATGGTGCTTAGCTCCTTTTGTTGATAGGATGCAATTTTCTTGCCGTCGTGCGAATATACTTCCACACCTTTGCCATCGGTTCCGGTCCAGATATTCTGTTCGTTATCAAGCGCAATGCTGAGTATGGATTGTGCATTAATGTTCTTGCTATATATATAATGTTGACGACTTATGCAGGTAAACATGTCCTGGCGGTGCATAATCACGTTTACACCTCCACCGTACACGCCTGCCCAGATATTACCAAAGCGGTCTTCGAAAAGGCATCGTACAGAATTACCATTCAAATTGTCGCTATTCTCTCCTTCGGAGATGTAGCTTATCGGTGGTAACTCATCGTTCGAGAAGAATCGTCGCGATAGGTCGATAACGGCTATTCCTCCCTGTTCGGTTGCCAGCCACAGGTTGGTGCCAAACTGCTTGATGTCAAAGATGCGGCGCTTCAGACGGCCATGGTCGGTAAAGTGCATGAAGCTTTTTTTCATGGAATCATAAAGGTCGAGACCGTTGTCGGTTCCTACCCAGATGTTACCTAATTTATCTTTGAATATGCAATGAATATCATTGCCCGCAATTGAACCCTGTTGGTTTGAATGACGGAAATGTGCCACCATCTTCTTGCTTTTGATGTCGATAATGCTCAATCCGTCGTTAACATGTCCGACATAAAGCAGTCCGTTGCCATCATCCATCACACACCAGGTCTGATCGCTGGGCAAGCCTTTTATGGTGTGGCGATTGTAGTGAACAAATGTACCATTCTGCTGGTCATGCTTGTCGATACCATGCCAGTAGGTCGAAATCCACATCTGTCCGTCGCTGGCAGGGTAGAGGCTGGTGATATCGTTGGTGATCAGACTATTGGGGTTGCTGTCGTCATGATAATAATTTGTGAATTGGCATTTTTCGTAATCAAAGGCGCATAGTCCGTCACGTTGTGTGCCTATCCACATAATAGGGCGCTCTGGGTCGTCGGCCACACAATTCAACTGGTTGCCCGACATACCGTTTGTTTTGTAGAATGTCTGGAAGTTCGTGCCATCGAAACGGTTCAGTCCTTCTTCGGTGGCAAACCAAAGAAAACCAAACTTGTCTTGCGTGATGGCTTGTACATAGCTACTCGACAGTCCTTCTTGATAGCCAAGCACCTTGATGGCATTGGCGCCTAGGCAGTTGACAGCTGCTTTTATGCACAAACACAAACTTATGAGGAATAATCTTTTGTACATCTTGTTCATTGTTTTTGATGTTGCAAAGGTACATAATTAATCTGAAAAAAATGCATCACAAATCGGTCAATGCACGATTTGTTACCGTATTTGCTCATTTTTTGACCTATCTTTAGTGTTAATAAAGGTAATTTTGCGCGGTCGTACCTAACATATGCTTCTAAAGTTATAAAAATTTCAATAATATAAACTGATTAATATAATTAAAAAATGACTAACTATTTTAAAAAGAGTTTGCTCATGGCATTTGTTCTTCCTGCTTTGGTGGGAGGTGTTATGTCGTGTAGCAGTGATGATGGTTATTCAGCAGTTGATAACCAGAATCCAACGATTGAATTGCTTTCGGATCACATTCAGACCGAGGCTGGAAGAGCGTTCACCATTTCGGGAACAATTAAGGATGCCGATGGTATCAAGAGTATTAACTTGAAGAGCGAGGGATTGCAGCTCGACAAGACCATCAACTTGCTTGATCTTTACGACGGACTGCAGACGGAGTACAACTTGAACTACACTTATCTCAAGAAGTTCACCACCGATTGGACTGATGACGATTCGTTCCCCGTTGTGATTACTGTTGAGGACGTGGTTGGTAACAAGCAGACAGCCCAGCTGACTGTTAGTGCCGATGGCGACTTTACCAAT
The DNA here is from genome assembly GCF_900102205.1 of Prevotella sp. khp1. NCBI lineage: Bacteria > Pseudomonadati > Bacteroidota > Bacteroidia > Bacteroidales > Prevotellaceae > Prevotella > Prevotella sp. khp1. The sequence continues at coordinate 1,099,133 of NZ_FNJZ01000001.1, read as the reverse complement.
CCAAGCTTTACTGTAGCTCCATCCGAGGAGGTTACCGTACTGGTTGGTCCAAATCCTAAGTTCAAGCTTAACTGCTCGGTTTCGGACAACAAGGTGCTGAAGAACATCCATGTTCAGAGTACTGCTCTTGCTATCGATGAGATTATCGAGACAGGTTCGGTTTCAACATTCGATTTGAGCAAGGCATATACTTTGCCTGCCAATTTAACAGGTAACTACGACTTAACTGTAACAGTATCTGATGCTTTTGATAATCAGACCTCTACTTCAACAAATATTGTTGTAAGCGAGATGCCCGACTTCGATAAGATGTATCTGGCTGATGTAGAGACAGCTGCTGAGTTGTCGAGTGATGTATTTGGCGTACCTATGCTGATTGATCACACTGGTGCCTATGAGTACACCGCTCATTATTATAACCAGAAGGCTGGCACAAAAGTTCGCTTCATCCCTCAGATGACCGATTTCGAGCCTATCTGCTTCGGTCCTGATGCCGATAACAACAGTGTTTTTGCTAACGATCCCGAGACTTCGCAGAGCATCGTTCTCGACAAGGTTAGCTACTACGAGATTAAGTTCAACACCAAGACTGGTAAGTATAGTGTTAACACCTATACACCTGATCCAGTGACGGTTACTTTGCATGGTAAGAAATATACCTATCCTCTTACCTTAAATGGTACTACAACATTCGATTTTGGTGATGGTAGTGGTGATCAGCCTGCGCAAATCTGTCTGGCTGGTGCCGGACTGCCCGATGGTGCTGGTAACTGGACGACCAATCAGAACGCTGGCGCTTATATCCTGAATCAGGATGCCAAGAACCCCTATCTGCTCTATCGTGAGGGTACCTACGAGGCAGGCACACAGATTGAGTTCACTATCTCGGCTACTCACTGGTGGGGTTGGTGGCCAGAGCCTTTCTGGCGCTTTGACGGCAGCGATAATAACGAGAAGAACACGCTGAACGGTGGCGACAACATGAAGAAGATGACTGTACCTGCTACAGGTAAGTACCGCTTTGAGTTTGATTACCACTTGCTGCGTTCACGTCTCTATCTTGTGAAATAAACTGAAAATTATTAATTGAAAATAGAAATTTTATGAAAAAATATTTATTGACCATGCTGATTGCCGTTGTTGCGCTGGCTGCTAAAGCTCAGAACATCACGGTGAAAGGTACTGTAGTCGAGGCTTCGACCAACGAGCCATTGATTGGCGCAACGGTGAAGGTAAAGGGAACTGGTACTGGTACAGTAACTAATTTCGACGGTGAATACCAGCTGAATGTCGATAAGAATGCAACACTTGTATTCTCTTCAATCGGCTATAAGACTGTAGAACAGGCTGTTAACGGCCGTACAACTATCAATGTGTCGCTTGCCGACGAGACTAACGACCTGAACGAGGTGATAGTTATCGGTTACGGTGTGGCCAAGAAGGGCGACCTTACCAGCAGTATCTCTGCTATCAAGGGCGATAAGCTCGAGAAGTTGTCAACAGGTAACGTGATGAATGCCCTGCAGGGTCAGGTTAACGGTGTACAGGTAACAGGTGCCGGTAGCCCTGGTGCTACTCCTCGTGTTATCATCCGTGGTGTGTCAACCATTAACGGTTCCGACCCTCTCTATGTGGTTGATGGTATGCCTGTTGGTACCAACATCAACTTCCTGAACCAGAACGATATCGAGTCGATGCAGGTGCTGAAGGATGCTTCGGCCAGCGCTATCTATGGTACTCGTGCTTCGAATGGTGTTGTACTGATTACCACTAAGAAAGGTTCGGCTGGTGCCACCAAGTTCACAGCTTCGGCTACTGTAGGTTTGCAGACTCTCTCAAAGCCCGCTATTGCCGATGCTGAAGAGTATGAGAAGGTTTACAACGCCCGTTACACTAACGATGGTCAGATTTCACCTTTCACAGGTGGCGGTAACACCGACTGGTGGAACGAGGTATTTAATAAGGTAGCTGTACAGCAGAACTACAACTTTGGTTTCTCTGGTGGTAACGATAAGTTCATCTACTCAGCCAATATCGGCTACTATCGCCAGAACTCTCAGTACAAGACCGGTTACTGGCAGAAGCTCTCTGCCCGCTTCTCGATGGAGTACAACTTTAATAAGGTGGTAAAGGCCGGTATCGACTTCACACCTCGTTATGAGAACTGGGACAACACCCCAAGTTTGATGGGTGCTGTTATGAGCATGGACCCAACAACCGATGTTATGCTGCCACAGGATCAGTGGACCAGCAACCAGTATAGCAACTATGCCCGCTCTAACAATAACCAGGAGTGGAACCCCGTTGCTTCTATGTACCGTCTGGACGCAGGTGCCGACGAGTATGCACTTCTGGCTACACCTTATGTAGCTATCACTCCTATCGCAGGACTCACATTCCGTACGCAGTTTGGCGTGAACGCCCGTTTCAATATGTCTGATTCGTTCACTCCCAACTTCTATATCGACAATCTGGAGCAGGCTTCGCGCAACCAGGCTTCACGTACATTTGCTAACAACGTTGATTGGAACTGGACAAATACACTTACTTATCTGAAGAGCTTCAATAAGCATAACCTGAACCTGATGGCTGGTTATACCATGGAGCGTTTCCAGTACTATAACCTCTACGGTACCAGCTACGATATTCCTTCGAATGTAAGCACTATGCGTTACGTAAGTGCAGGTACTGACGACGATGATGCCAGCGGTTATAACTCATATACCAGCCTGATTTCATATCTCGGACGTGTAATGTACAACTACGACGAGAAGTACTACCTCACAGCCTCTGTCCGTGTGGATGGTTCTTCTAAGTTCTCTACAGGTAATAAGTATGCTACCTTCCCAGCTGTCAGCGCTGCATGGCGTATCTCTGGCGAGAAGTTCATGCAGAATCAGAATATTGTAAACGACCTGAAGCTGCGCCTTGGTTGGGGTAAGGTTGGTAACCAGAATATCGACAACTCTGCTTATCTGAGCTCTATCGGAACCATGCGCTATGTACTGGGCGACCAGGTAGTAGTTGGTTCACAGGTTAGCGGTATTGGTAACCAGAAACTGAAGTGGGAGACTGTTGAGGACTACAACGTTGGTATCGATGCAGCCTTCTTGCAGAGCCGTTTGCGTGTTACTGCCGACTGGTTCCGCAAGACCAGCCACGACATGCTGATGAAGAAGGACAACCTGCTGCTGTTGGGTTATCCCATGTGGAACGGTCAGATGTGGGAGAACGTAGGTGAGATGCGTGCCACTGGTTGGGAGTTAGGCTTTAACTGGCAGGATCATGCCGGCGACTTTAACTATGGCGTAGGCATCAACCTCTCGAGTGTTAAGAACAAGGCCATCACTCTGAATGGCGATTATATCTATACCGGTAGCCACAATGGCGATTACATCATCCGTAACGAGGCTGGTCAGCTGATTTCTCAGTTCTACGGCTACGTGGTAGATGGTATCTTCCAGAGCGAGACCGAGGTGCGCTCTTATACTAGCGAGACTGGTGAGCTGATGCAGCCCAATGCCCAGCCAGGTGATTTCCGCTACAAGGATTTGAACAACGATGGTACTATCGACGAGAACGATAAGACTTACATCGGTAATCCATTCCCCGATCTCATGATGGGTATCAACCTGAATGCTTCGTGGAAGAACTTTGACTTTATGGCTCAGTTCTACGGCACATTCGGTAACGATATCTACAACCTGAATAAGGATCGTTACTTTGGTACCGATGGTCAGAACGTGATTGCCGGCACTTACGATTTGGCTTGGCGTCCAGATAACACCAATACCACCATCCCTCGTTTGTCGGTTAACGATGCTAACGGTAACCACAACAAGCCATCAACCTTCTTTGTTGAGGATGGTAGCTACATGCGTTTGAAGTTGCTGCAGATTGGTTACACACTGCCAAAGAGCGTGCTTGGTCCTAAGATGACTGCCCGCATTTCGCTGTCGGCTCAGAATCTCTTCACCATCACTGGTTACAGCGGTATGGATCCAGAAACTGCAGCCATGGGTAGTGTTACCGAGGCTGGTATCGACTGGACTGGCTATCCTAACCCACGCACCTTCCTGCTGGGTGTAAATCTCAACTTCTAATCAATTAAAGGAATACAGTTATGAAAAAAATAATATTTGGCTTGACATTAGCCGCAGGACTTTCGCTGACCAGTTGCTCTAGCTTCTTGGAAGAGCCTATTCTGGGACAGCAGGACATGGAGAACTACTTTGCCACCGAGGATGAGTGCGCCAACCAGGTAATTGGTTGCTATGCTTATCTGGCTTGCGACGACTGGTGGCAGATTTACAAGCACTACGGCTTGGTTGATATGTGTACCGACGATGAGTGGATGGGTAACACCACTCAGGAGCCTGGCGATTACAAGCCCCTGTCGCACTATACCGGTAATACCGTCGAGGGTGGTAATGCTGTTCAGAACTTCTACCAGTACCGCTGGAAGGGTATTCTGCAGTGTAACATCGCTATCCAGAAGATTCCTGAACTTACATTCAACGACGAGAGCTATCAGAACCGCCTGATTGGCGAGGCTAAGTTCCTGCGTGCGTTTATGTTCTTCGACCTGGTTCGTAACTTTGGTGGTATGCCTATCGTCGAGGGCCTGCTGATGCCAAGCGAAATCCAGGGCATCGAGCGTGCTTCGTTAGAGGATAGCTATGCCTTTATCGAGAACGACCTGCTGGATGCTATCAAGTATCTGCCACTGCGCTCAGAGTATGCTGCTGCCGATATGGGTCGTGCCACCAAGGGTGCTGCTCAGGGCCTGCTGGGTAAGGTTTATCTGTATCAGGAGAAGTATAACGAGGCTAAGACTCAGCTCGATGCTGTAATCAACAGCGGCGAGTACGAGCTGCTCGACGACTTTGCAAAGGTATGGAGCATGGACTATAATAACAGCAAGGAGGGACTGTTTGAGTTCCAGACCAGCGACGATACCCGTTATGGTGTGGGCGAGCGTTTCTCGGTTGTAGTAGGTTCGCGCGACGACTCTGGTTGGTCGTGGGGTGGTCCTACCAGCAATCTGGAGAAGGCCTTCAAGGATGCCGGCGACGATATCCGTCTGAAGTACACCATCATGCGTCATGGTCAGACCAGCGTTCCTGGCGATCCAACATGGACCGAGGATAATCCATATATTATCTCTCCAAGCAAGCACAAGAGTGCGCGTGCTAATATGAAGCTTTACATTCCTGTTGACCGTCGTCCATCACCTTACGATGCAGCTCACATCCCCTTGAACTATCGTGTTCTGCGTTATGCCGATGTACTGCTGATGAAGGCCGAGGTTGAGAATGCACTTGGCAACGATACCGAGGCACAGAAGGCACTGAATCAGGTTCGCGACCGTGTAAACCTCGATCCTGTGACCTCTACTGGCAAGACACTGCGCGATGCCATCCGTCTGGAGCGTCGTTTGGAGCTGGCACTCGAGGGTAACCGCCTGTTCGACCTCCGTCGTTGGAAGGATGATAACGGCAAGCCTGCTATCTGCAACGTGATGGGTGCTAATGGTTCATTCGTTCGCTACAACACGGTTGAGAGCACCGACGAGTGGGAGATTTCTAACCAGAACGAGGCTTCGGACAAGGGTATCAACTTCGACGAGACCCGCGACCTGCTGTTCCCAATTCCAAACTCTGAGATCACCATGTCGAATGGAAGCATCAAGCAGAATCCTGGTTACAAATAATAATTTATGAAGAAGATATTAGTAACTCTTTTAACTATCATAAGTCTGGGCAGCTATGCCCAGACTTCTTTGCTTTCTGACTTCGAAGACGGCACTACTGGAAAGTTAAGTATTAATAAGGATTATAAAGGCAGTCTGTTTTCTACCAAGCCCCGTGTCATGGATAATCCTTCAAAATCAGGTATCAATACCTCTGAAAAATGTGTTGGTGCTGTTAATATAGCCGATGCCGATTGGGAGAAGAATTTCCTGATTCTCGATCTGAATGAGCCAGTGGTTATCAGCGACGAGAACCGCATCCTCACCATGTCGGTTTATCGCTCCATCCAGCCCAAGGATATGCGTATAGGCTTTAACGGCTACGAGGAGGCTGAACAGATGTATATCGGAAAACTGTCGGCCGATGCCACTTGGGAGCGTATCAGTATCGATATGGCCGACTATGTTGGTAAGACTTTGAATACCATCTATATTGTTCTGAGCTGTAACTGGAGCGATCCACGTTCGGGTTGGGGCGAGGCCACCTATTGTTTCGATGATATCTCGCTGGGTGCAGGCGAGGCGCTGCCCCCTGCCGAGGTGAAGATTGATTTGAGCAAGACTTATCAGACCGTGCTGGATTTTGGTGCCAGCGACTGCTGGACCTCCGAGTATATCAGCGATTATTTTGATGCCACCCAGAAAGAGAATGCTGCACGCTGGCTGTTCAGTCAGCAGATGGATGCCAACGGCAATCCCGAGGGTATCGGTTTGTCGTGCTGGCGCGTTAATCTGGGTGCCGGTTCTGCCTCGCAGGGCTCATCAAGCAATATCGACGATGAGACACGCCGTGCCGAGTGCTTTATGAAGGCTGATGGCACCTACGACTGGTCGGTTTGCGACGGTCAGCAGTGGTTCATGAAGCAGGCCAAGGACTACGGTGTAGATCATTTCCTGCTGTTCTCAAACTCTGCACCCATCTATTACACCAAGAGCGGCAAGGCCAATACCAACAACCAGAGTCTCTCGTGCAATCTGAATGACGATTGTTACGACGACTTTGCCGAGTTCCTGGCCACCACCACCAAGCACTTTGTGGACGAGGGTTATAACGTGACCTATATCGACCCTGTTAACGAGCCCCGTTTCGACTGGAAAGACGGTCAGGAAGGTTCACCATGGGAGAATGCCAACATTGCCCAGCTGGTTACCGAGCTGGATAAGAGTGTTACCAGCCGCAATCTTAATACAAAGATTCTTATTCCCGAGGCCAGCTCGTGGGATCTCCTGTATAGCGGTAGCGGTCGTGCTGCCAATCAGATTGATGCTTTCTTCAATAGCAGCAGCTCAAACTATATCGGCAACTTGCCATCGTTGGCCAAGGTGGTTGCCGGTCATAGCTACTGGACTTTTGGTAACAATACCGACCTGAAGGATATTCGTGAGGCTGTGCGCGATGCCGCCAGCGAGTACGGACTTGAGGTGATGCAGACAGAGTGGTCGATGCTCGATGCCGAGCCATCTACTTCGGCAGGTTTCCCTGCCAGCTACGATGCCGCTACCAAGATGGATATCGCACTCTATATGGGTAAGTTGATCTACTGCGACCTGAACTACGGCAATATGTCGGGCTGGTCGTACTGGACAGCCTTTGCCCAGGAAAAGTGGAGCCAGAAAAACCGTTTCTACCTTATCCGTATGAACGCCAAGGGCGACACCAGCGATGAGAGCTATCGCGATATCAAGAACGGTGGTACACTTACTGCCGATAAGAACCTGTGGGTACTGGGCAACTACAGCCGCTTTATCCGTCCTGGCTACAAGCGCGTGGATGTGAGCGGTGCCGATGAGATGAATGCCTTGATGGCTTCGTCGTGGTTGTCGGCCGATGGCAACACGCTGGTAACGGTGCTGGTAAACATGAATCGTATCAGTCGTAACATTGCGCTTTCGCTCGACGGCCAGTCGGTACAGAGTGTTAAGACGTATGTTACCGATAAGGATCGCGATCTGGAGTTGGATAGTTCGCTCAGCGATGTGTCGGATATGGACATCCCAGCCCGCTCGGTGGTTACCGTTGTTACAACACTTGGTACCGCTTCGGGCATCAGCACAGCCAAGACCGAAACTACTAAGGGCAACAACAAGATCTATGCCCTTGATGGTCGTCAGCTGTCACATCCGCAGAAGGGTATTATTATTAAGAACGGTAAGAAATTTGTGGTAAAATGAGATATCAATGGTTAATAGGTCTGACAGCCATAGTAACAGCCTGTCAGGCAGCCGACTTTAAAATAGAGGTCAGTCAGCCCCGTCAGCACATCCAGCACTTCGGTGCTTCCGATGCCTGGTCGATGCAGTTCATCGGCTTGTGGGATAACGAGGCCGAACAAGAGAAGATTGCCGACTGGCTTTTTTCGCTCGAGAACGATGCACAGGGCAAACCCAAGGGTATTGGCCTATCGGTTTGGCGCTTCAACTTAGGTGCCGGTAGTGCCGAGCAGGGCGATGATGCGCAGATACAGCCAGGCACACGTACCGAGTGTTTCCTTACCAAGGATGGCACCTACGATTGGACCAAGCAGCCCGGACAGCGCAAGTTCCTGCAGATGGCCAAGAAGCGTGGCGTGCCTTATTTTCTGGCATTCCTTAATTCTGCGCCTGTTTATTTCACTCAGAACGGACTGGCCACCAATACCGGTCGTGGCGGCAACATCAACCTGAGGGATGATTGCTACGACGATTTTGCCCGCTTCATGGCTACTGCCGTCAAGGGTATCGAGCAGCACGATGGTATCCACTTTGATTATCTGTGCCCTGTAAACGAGCCCGATGGTCATTGGAACTGGCTTGGTCCTAAGCAGGAAGGTTCGCCTGCTACCAACCGCGAGATAGCCCGTCTGGTACGCGAAACAGGTAAGGCTTTCAAGAAGCAGGGCCTGACCACCCAGATTATCGTTGACGAGTCGAGCGACCTGCGCTGTATGCTGGCTACCCACGAAACCAACTGGGAGCGTGGCTATCAGATACGCACCTTCTTCTCGAAGGACAGCACAAAGACTTATCTGGAAAATGTGCCCAACGTGCCCAAGCTGATGGTTGGCCATAGCTATTGGACCAACACCCCCGTGCCTTATATGCGCGAGATTCGTGAGCAGTTGCGCGATACCATTGCCAAATACGGCTTGAAGTTCTGGCAAACCGAGCTCTGTATCATGGGTAACGACGATGAGATCGGCGGTGGCGGCGGCTACGACTTCTCGATGAAGACCGCCCTTTACGTGGCTCGTGTCATTCATCACGACCTGGTGTTTGCCGATGCCGAAAGCTGGTCGTGGTGGCGCTCGGTAGGCGAGGACTACAAGGATGGTTTGATACGTGTTTATACCTCCGACCAGATGAAGAGTGGTTATGCCGTAGATTCGCGCCTGATGTGGGCGTTGGGCAACTACAGCCGCTTTATCCGTCCAGGTGCTGTGCGCTATGAGGTGTCGTCGTCGGCCGAGTTCGATCCCTACGGTGTGATGTGCTCAGCCTATCGCAATGCCGATGGCAAGTGGGTGGCTGTGGTCATCAACTATAGCAACCAGTTGCAGCCCTTCAACCTCAGTCTGTCTGATGGTCAGGCGCGCCAGTGGCACATGTATCGCACATCCGATGTGTCGGGCGAAACATTAAAGCCTGTGGGTGTAACAGCTGGCAGCCAGCAACTGCCTCCCCGCAGCATTACAACGTTTATAACTGAATAATTAATATAATTGAAAACAATTTTGGGGTCTCCCGCCGGTTGATGGCGGGGGACCTTTTTTTGTTTTTTACTATGCCGTAAAATAATCCATGCTTTATCGTTGTTTTTTCTATGTGTGTTGTACGGGAAATACATTACCTTTGCACCGTGAAAATTAAAAACGTTTAAAGATATGCAAAGCTATAACAAAGGTTTTCTGTATTTCATCTGCGCCGTGTCGGCCATGGGCGGACTGCTTTTTGGTTACGACTGGGTGGTGATAGGCGGTGCCAAACCCTTTTATGAGTTGTATTTTGACATTAGCCATTCGCCTTTGATGCAAGGTGTAGCTATGACTACTGCCTTGATTGGTTGTCTGGTAGGCGCTATGGTGGCAGGTGCCGCTGCCGATAAGTACGGTCGCAAACCGCTGTTGATGACATCGGCAGTACTGTTTACGGTGTCGGCCATCGCCACGGGCTTGTTCAATGATTTCACCTTATTTAATATCGCCCGTTTTGTGGGTGGTATAGGCATCGGTGTGGCTTCGGCCTTGGCACCTATGTATATAGCCGAGGTGAGTCCGGCTGAGATTCGCGGTCGCATGGTGAGTCTGAACCAGATGACCATTGTGCTTGGTATACTTGGTGCGCAAATCGTAAACATGCTGTTGGCGCGCGATACGGCTGTAGCCGAGAGTCAGGCGTGGAATGTAGAGTGGGGCTGGCGCTGGATGTTCTGGGCCGAAACCGTTCCTGCAGCGCTGTTCCTACTGATGAGTTTCTTCATACCCGAGAGCCCAGTGTATTTGGCATTAAAGCAGGGCAAAACTGATGGCTCGCTGAAGCGCGAGGCTGGTTTGGGCGAACTGTTCCAGCAGAAATATGGCAAGGTTTTGCTGTTGGGTTTGGTTATAGCCGTATTCCAGCAGTGGTGCGGCACCAACGTGATTTTCAACTACGCTCAGGAGATTTTTGTGGGTGCAGGCTTCGATGTGGATGGTATGTTTATCAATATCGTCATCACAGGTATCGCCAACGTGGTGTTTACCTTTGTGGCACTCTATACCATCGAGAAGTGGGGCCGCCGTACGCTCATTCTGATTGGCGCTGGCGGACTGGGACTGATTTACCTTACGCTTGGCTCCTGTTACTTTATGGGTATGACGGGCATGCTGATGGTAGCCCTGGTAGTGGCTGCTATCTCTGTGTATGCCATGACGTTAGGCCCTGTTACGTGGACGCTGTTGGTCGAGATATTCCCACACCGCGTGCGTGGCATCGCCATGGCTACGTGTACCTTTGCCCTTTGGGTGGGCTGTTGCACGCTTACCTTCTCGTTCCCATCCATGAATGCGGCTTTAGGCAGTAGCGGTACGTTCTGGATTTATAGCGGCATCTGCGTGTGTGCCTTTATCTATCTGCTGCGCAACTGCCCCGAAACCAAAGGCAAGAGTCTGGAGGAGCTGGAGAGTGAACTCGTGAAGTAGGGATAATGTAAAAATGTAAACATTAAAATATGGTAAAAGCTTGGAGAGAAATCGTGACTATTCCTACCTACGAAGTAGGAAAGCCCGAGAAGAACCCGATGTTCCTGGAAAAACGTGTTTATCAGGGTTCTAGTGGCGTGGTATATCCTTATCCCGTTATCGAGTCGATGAGCGACGAGAAGGTGGATAAAGAGTATAAGGCCGTTTATATCGAGAACGAGTATATCAAGGTGATGATACTGCCCGAACTGGGCGGACGTGTGCAGATGGCTTACGATAAGATTAAGCAGCGCCACTTTGTGTATTATAATCATGTTATTAAGCCCGCATTGGTAGGCTTAGCTGGTCCTTGGATTAGCGGTGGTATCGAGTTTAACTGGCCCCAGCACCATCGTCCATCCACCTACATGCCCGTTGATAGCACCATTGTTGAGAACGAGGATGGCTCTATCACCGTATGGGTAAACGAGATGGAGCGCATGTTCCACCAAAAGGGTATGGCAGGCTTTACCCTGCGCCCTGGTTGTGCTTATCTCGAAATTCAGGGTCGCGTCAGCAATCGCACCAATCTGCCGCAGACATTCCTGTGGTGGGCCAACCCAGCCGTTGAGGTTAACGATGCCTACCAGAGTGTGTTCCCACCAGATATCAATGCCGTGTTCGATCATGGAAAGCGTGCCGTAAGCAGCTTCCCCATCGCCACAGGCACCTATTATAAGATGGACTATTCGGCTGGTGTCGATATCTCTAACTATAAAAATATCTTCGTACCCACCAGCTATATGGGTGTAAACTCGCGCTTTGACTTCGAGGGTGGTTACGAGAACGATACCAAGGGTGGCATGCTGCATGTGGCCAGTCACCACTACTCGCCAGGCAAGAAACAATGGACTTGGGGTAATGGCGACTTTGGTCGCGCTTGGGACCGTAACCTCACCGACGAGGCTACACCCGAGGAGATGGCTCAGTGGCATATCGATCGCGAGGGCTTCCGTCCCTATATTGAGCTGATGGCAGGCGTATATACCGAGAACCAGCCCGACTTTACCTGGCTGATGCCTTACGAGGAGAAACAGTTTGTGCAGTACTTCATGCCTTATCGCGAGGTGGGCATCGTCAAGCAGGCCTCAAAGGATTTCGTGATGAATATCGAGCAGGCTGATGCCACCCATACCACCTTTAAGATTCTGGCTACTTCGAAGAAAGAGGTACGCATTGTACTCGAGGATAAATTCAGCCATGAGTATTATAATCAGGTAGTAACCCTCTCTCCCGAGGAGGTGCTCATAGAGACGGTGGATACCCAGGATGCGCAGTTAAGCGATATGTTTTTGACCATCGATCGTCCAGAGAATCCCCGCATGCTTCCATTGTTAGAGTGGCATGCCGAGGATGATAAAATCCGTCCTATCCCCGATGCCGCCGAGGCTGCGCTCTCGCCACAGGATACCAAGACTGTCGATCAGCTTTACCTTACAGGTTTGCACCTCGAGCAGTATCGACATGCCACATGGAGCGCACTCGATTATTACGAGGAGGCTCTGCGCCGCGATCCTATGGATTACCGCTGTAACATGCAGATGGGCTTATGGTACCTGCGCCGCGCTCGTTTCGATAAGGCTAGAACCTATCTCGAAACAGCCGTAAAGGTTCAGAAAAAGCGCAATCCCAACCCCTATGATGGCGAGGCTCTGTTTTATCTGGGTGTTGTTAATAAGCTGCTGGGGCAATATGGTGTGGCCTACAATTGCTTCTGGAAATCTACCTGGAACAAGGGTTGGGCCGATGCCGGCTATTTCGAGGCCGCCTGCATCAGCATCGCTGCTGAAAAATGGGAGGATGCGCTCGACGAACTCGAACGCGCCCTCATTAGCAACAGTCATAACCACAAGGCACGTGCCATGAAGGCTGCCGTGCTGCGCAAATTAGGTCGAAAAGATGAGGCTTTGGCTTGGATTACGGAGTCGTACACCATTGATCCATTCAGCTATGTGTGCATGGTCGAGGAGCACCTGCTTACAGGCGATGATGCACCGCTCAATCGCATGGTAGAACTCATGCACGGCAACATCTATAACTACCACGAAACAGCCCTCGATTATATGCAGGCCGGTTTGAACAACGAGGCTGCGCTGGTGCTGCAAGCCGCCATCAAGCGTGGGGTAGAGGAGTCGCCACTCACCTATTATTATCTGGCAAATGTTATGAGTTTGGCCGATGTTAAGGAGTATGTCAACAAGGCTATAACGGCGTCTCCCGATTATTGCTTCCCTAATCGATTGGAAGATGCACGTATGCTCGAGGCCTTTAAGCTAATTAACGATCCCAAGGCACCTTACTATCTGGGCTGCCTGTATTACGACAAGCGCCAGTACGATTTGGCTATCGAGAATTGGGAACTCTCGGCCAAGCTCGACCCTAACTTTCCAACCGTATGGCGCAACCTGGCTCTCGCACGCTTCAATAAGCAGGGCAATCATGAGCAGGCACTCGAATATATGGAGCGCGCCTTCCATCTGGATGAGAACGATGAGCGCATCTTCATGGAGCTCGACCAGCTTTACAAGCGCCTGCACCGTCCGCATGCCGAGCGCTTGGCCTTCTACGAGCAGCATGCCGAGCTGATAGAGCGTCGCGACGACCTCGTGCTCGAACATGCCACTCTGCTCAATATGCTGGGCCGCTACGAAGAGGCTAAGGCGTTGATTGATAACCGCATCTTCCATCCATGGGAGGGTGGTGAAGGCAAGGTGAGCGGTCAGTACCAGATGTGCCGCCTGGAGATTGCCAAGCAGCTGTTGCAGAAGTATCCAAAGGATGCCCGCGCCAAACAGCTGCTGGAGGAGTGCCTTGTGTTCCCACATCACTTGGGCGAGGGCAAGCTCTATGGCTCGCAGGATAACGACTTCCTCTACTTCCTGGGCCGCTACCAGGAAGGTACCGCAGGCCCAACCGAGCCCGCTGCCGCCATGTACTACAACGATGCTAAGCCCGATAAAATCTTCTATGCCGCCCTGTGCTACCGCAAACTCGGTCAGGAAGATAAGGCCCGCTCGCTGTTCCATAAGCTCATCAACTACGGCAAGCAGCACATCTTCGAGCATGTGGTGATGGACTACTTTGCCGTATCGCTGCCCGACCTGCTGGTTTGGGAGGGCGACCTCGACGAGCTTAACCGCATCCACTGCCTGTACATGCTCGCCCTGGGCTATTACGGCATGGGCGATAAGGCAAAGGCCGAGCGCTACCTGCGCCAGGTAGAGGAAATGGACAATAATCACCTAGGCGCCCGCCAGTTCCGCACCCTGATGGCCGCCGAAAACAACTAACGTGATATGATTAAAGGTATTGGTATAAAAGGTATAGTATGTTTTCTGTCGTGTTTGATGATGCTGACGGCGTCGGCACAGCAAACCATGAACTTGAGTGGCCAGTGGCAGGTTAGGCTTGGCACCGGTAAGGTGCAGCCTATTGCCCTGCCTGGCACGCTTGATGGGGCTGGCATTGGTACGCCTAATACGCTGCAGCCTGCGCTACAAAAGCCGCAGCTGTCGCGACTGACACGTAACCACTCGTACATCGGCACGGCTACCTATCAGCGCGATATCACCATACCTCATGCGATGGCTGGCAAACCTCTACAGCTGCTGCTGGAGCGTGTGATGTGGCGCAGTAGGATGATGATAGATGGCGTGGACTTGGGTCAGATGCAGGAGAGCTTGACGTCGCCACACCTCTTTGATATGAAGGATGGTCTGGCTGCGGGCAAGCACACGCTGACACTAACGATCGACAATAACAAACTACACGATATATCGGTTGATAATCTGGCTCATTCGTACACCAACGACACGCAGATTATGTGGAACGGTGTGTTGGGACGTATGGAGCTGAGCGTGGCACCTGCCATCAGCAATGTGCAGGTGTATCCTGAGGTGGACAAACAGCAGGCGCGTATCAAATTGGCGTTGCTGGATGCTAAGAAGGAACCGCTGTTTATGCTGGATGGACGGGCGGTGAAACCTACCAAGGTGGCTGCTGGCGAGTATGTGCTGCCAATGGCGGATGCACAGCTGTGGAGCGAGTTTAATCCGCATCTCTACACCCTGAGTGTGATGGCGGGCGGACAAACCAAAACCGTTAGCTTTGGTATGCGCAGCTTTAAGGCTGAGGGCAATCGCCTGCTCATCAATGGTCATCCAACCTTCCTAAGGGGCACATTAGAGTGCTGCATCTTCCCGCTAACAGGCACACCACCAACGGACGAACGCGGCTGGATGAAGGTGTTTACCACCGCCCGCGAGTATGGCCTGAACCACCTGCGTTTCCACTCGTGGTGCCCGCCCGAGGCTGCTTTTCGTGTGGCCGATAAGATGGGATTCTACTGTCAGGTGGAGCTGCCCAACTGGTCGCTCACGGTGAACAAGGATACAGTAACCGCCAAGTTCCTGTATCAGGAGTTCGACAACATCGTCCGCAACTACGGTAACCATCCATCGCTGTGCATCATCAGCTGTGGTAACGAGCTGCAGCCTGACTTCGACTTCCTGAACCAACTGACGCATTACATGAAGCAGCAGGACCCACGACACCTTTACGTAACATCGACCTTTACCTTTGAGAAAGGACACGGCGTAAAGCAGGAGCCCGAGGATGATATTTTTATTACCCAGTGGACTGACAACGGATGGGTGCGCGGGCAGGGCGTGTTTGATGAGCGTGTGCCCGACTTTAAGAGCGACTATCGTGAGGCCGCCAAAAACATTACGGTGCCATTGGTAAGTCACGAGATAGGGCAGTACAGCGTGTATCCAAACATCAAGGAGATAGATAAGTACACGGGTGTGCTGAACCCGCTGAACTTTAAGGCGATACGCAACGACCTGCAGCAGAAGGGCTTGCTGAACCGTGCCGACGACTATCTGAAGGCATCGGGAAAGCTGGCTGCCATCCTTTACAAGGAGGAGATAGAGCGTGCGCTGAAAACGCCACAGCAGAGTGGTTTCCAACTGCTGGATCTGCACGATTTCCCCGGACAGGGAACGGCGCTGGTAGGACTGCTGGATGCCTTTTGGGACAGTAAGGGCTTGGTAGAGCCGCAGCGTTTCCGCGAGGCTTGTGCGCCCGTGGTGCCTTTGGCCCAGTTTGATAAGGCTGTGTGGAAGGCCGACGAGACATTTACCGCCAAGGTGGATATTGCCAACTACAGTTTTGAAACGATGGCCGATAAAACCATTAGCTGGCGGCTGAACGATGAGGCTGGTAATGCCTATGCCGAGGGAACTGGCGAGAACATAAAGATAGCCCTAAACAAGGTAGAGAAGGCGCAGCGCCTGGAGCTGGTGGTAGCCATCAAAGACACGCCATGGCGAAATCGCTGGAGCATCTGGGTTTATCCCGAGGTAAAGTTCTTGGACAAGCCAAGCGGCAAAGCCGAGCGGATAGTTGAAAGTGGAAAGTTGATAGTTACGGGCGATGTGGACGAGGCTATGAAGGCCTTGAAGAAGGGCAAGAAGGTGCTGCTGTCGCCAAAAACTGCTACCATCAAGGGCTTGGAAGGCAAGTTCCTGCCTGTATTCTGGAGTCCGGTACACTTCCCCAAGCAGGCTGGCACCATGGGCTTGCTGTGCAACCCGCAGCACCCGGCATTGGCCAACTTCCCCACCGAGATGCACAGCAACTGGCAGTGGTGGAACCTGGTTAAGCGTAGTCGCGTGATGGTGCTGGATAGCATCGCGCCCGTACAGCCTATCGTTGAGAGTGTAGATAACTTTGTGAACAATCGCCGCTTGGCGCAGGTGTTCGAGGCAAAGGTGGGTAAGGGTAGTCTGATATTCTCGAGCATCGACCTGCTGACCGATGCCCATCTGCCCGAGTTGCGACAGATGCAGTACAGCTTGGTGCAGTATATGCTGAGCGATGCATTCAAGCCCGCCATGCAGCTATCGGAGCAGGATGTGCGCAGCCTGATTCTGGAGAAATCGGTTGACCAGAAGACCGATGCCAACTCGATTTACAACTGATTGCGGTAATCGGTAGGACTCATGCCCATGAGTTTTGAGAACAGGCGCGAAAAATAGAGCGGATCCTCGATGCCTACTTTATAGCAAATCATATTTATTTTCATGTCTGTAGTGCGTAACAGTCTGCAGGCATGTTCTATTTTAAGGTGGTTAAAGTAGGTGATAGGACTAACACCCGTTTTCTTTTTAAACAGCGTGTTGAAGTGGCTCTGCGAGTAGCCCACGTAGCGCAGTACATCGTCCATCATCATGCGGTTCTCGATATTCTCGCGCATGTAGTGGATGGCTTGGTCAACAATGTCGGTTGGTGCTTCGGCTTTGGCGCGGCGGAACTGACCTAAATAGCGCATGGATGCTAAGAAATGGTGCAGCAGACTGCTGGCGTAGCGCATATCCTCAAGCTCCTTGCCGGCGCAGAGTGTGCCTAATATCTCCTCGAAGATGTTCAGGCGTTCGCCAATGCGCGAGTTGATGGCTACGTTAATGCTCTGCGGCGTGGCGGCACCTTGGGCATACACATGGGCTGCCGTGCCTGCAAAGTGTACCCAGTAGATGGTCCAGCTTTGTTTGGTGCCGTAGGCGTGCGGTTTGTGGGCTGGCAGAATAAAGTACTGGTTCTTGCTTACCTGGTGGCGCTTGCCATCCACCTGGTACCAGCCGTCGCCCTCAACACAGTATATCAGCACATACTGGGGAATGGCCTTTTCGCGGGTGCGCTGGTGGTGTTCGGCCTTGGGATAGTAGCCGATATCGGTAATATACAAACTCTGGCAGAGCTCATCGTGCTCTTCCATCTCGATCAACACCGGTGGCAGCACCACCATCTGTTCGCCCTGGAAACCGTCTTTCTTCTTAATCATCGCCGCAAAAATACGCAAAAGCCGCGAGTTACGCAAGTAATATCGCAAAAAAGTCCATAATATATGATGCTTTTGTCCATGTGAATAAGATTTTAATGTAGTAATTTTGCATCCAAAATAATAATGAATATGATGAAACAATTTTTCATGATAGCTGCGTTGGCCGTCGGAACTTCGGTTCAGGCACAGCAGGTGTACCAGCTTACCGAGCCAGCACAGCCTAAGCTTATACGTAGCAACCACCTGCGCATGGGTGGCGTAAACCCGCAGGGCGAGCGTATCGATGTAAATAATTTCTATATGTCGATGGCAGGCAAGCCTGTTATCCCAGTGATGGGCGAGTTCCACTACAGTCGCTACCCGGCCGAGCAGTGGGAGGAGGAGATCTTGAAGATGAAGGCGGGTGGTGTAACTGTTATCCCTACCTATGTGTTCTGGAGCCTGCACGAGGAGGTTGAGGGCCAGTTCCGTTGGGACGGTCAGCGTAACCTGCGCCGCTTTATCGAGCTTTGTAAAAAGCACAATATGGCTGTGATTGTGCGTATCGGTCCGTTCTGCCATGGCGAGATTCGTAGTGGCGGTTTCCCCGATTGGCTGTTTGCCAAACCTCTTGAGGTGCGTAGTAACGATCCCGAATACCTGAAAATCGTTAAGCGACTCTATACCGAGATTGGCAAGCAGTTGCAAGGCCTGTATTACAAGGATGGTGGCCCGATTATCGGCTGTCAGGTTGAGAACGAGATGCAGCATTCGGCTGCCCCTTGGGCCATTACCTATGCCGGCGAACCCAAGGATAACACGGCTGCCAGCTACAATGCCGGCGAGGCCATGATTGGTGTGGGCAACCAGGCGCGTAAGGCTACTGGTGCCGAGATGGGTACGCTGCACATGCAGCTGCTTAAAAAGATGGCTGTTGAGGCTGGTATCGATGTGCCTTTCTACACCGCCACAGGGTGGGGTAATGCGGCTGTTATCGAGGGCGAGGCCATCCCCGTTACAGCGGCCTATACCTATCCCTTCTGGGCTAAGCCTCATATGT
Organism: Prevotella sp. khp1; assembly: GCF_900102205.1. Taxonomy (NCBI): domain Bacteria; kingdom Pseudomonadati; phylum Bacteroidota; class Bacteroidia; order Bacteroidales; family Prevotellaceae; genus Prevotella; species Prevotella sp. khp1. The sequence continues at coordinate 1,080,303 of NZ_FNJZ01000001.1, read as the reverse complement.
CGAAATTCCTGATGTTTAAGGATTTAACCAAGGAGGCCGATTATGCGCCTACACGTTATAACCCTGCCGATTACCCCTCGTTCTGTGCCGAGATGGGTGCTGGTATCCAGATGATTTATGGCGCCCGTCCGATAGTAACGGCTCAGGCAGCCGAGGGCTTGATGGTGCGCACCTTGGGTAGCGGTAGCAACGGCATTGGCTATTACATGTATCATGGTGGCAGCACGCCCAAGCAGATTGGTGGGGTGGGTTCGTTTAACGATGAGCCCATGGGTATGCCCAAGATTAGCTACGATTTTCAGGCTCCTATCGGTGAGTTCGGACTCGAGGGTAAGATGTATCGTAACTTGCGACTGCTGCACACTTTCCTGGCCGATTTCGGCGATGTTTTGGCGCCTATGGAGCCCGTTCTGCCTGCCGATTGGCAGCAGATGACACCCGACAACCGCGACCATCTGCGCTATGCTGCCCGTATCAAGGATGGCAGCGGATTCCTGTTTATGGTTAACTTTCAGGACCACGACACCCTGCGCCACGATCAGACTAACCTGCAGGTTAGATTAAACATGAAACATGAAACATTAAACATTCCCGCTCAGGGAGGTTTTACGCTTGGCAAGGATCAGAGTGTTATCCTGCCTTTCAATCTCGATATGGATGGTGCGTTGCTGAAATACGCCACCGCACAGCTGCTTACAAAGCTGAAGGATGGTGATGCCGAGCATTATTTTTTCTTTGCGCCCGATGGTATGGCTACCGAATATCTGTTTGATGCCACCACCGTAAAGGGGAAGCATTTCTTTAAGCCTGTTGCAGGTTTTAAGAGTACTTTTGCCTTAAAAACGGCTTCTGGTCGCACCATCAAGGTAACCACGCTTACCCGCCAGCAGGCGCTGAACGCACTCAAGGTAAACGGCAAACTGCTAATTACCGATGCCACCGTGCTGCCTGCAGCCAATGGCGCCACGCTGCTAAGCCTTGGTAACCATCAGGTAAGCTATGTGGTTTATCCCAGCAAGCAGGGCTTTAAGGCTCAGACAGCTAGCGTAGCACCTGTTACGCCCCAGTTCGAGGTAACAAAAGCAGGTCCCCGCCGCATGTCGGTATCAGTAAAATCTCCCCTCTCTACTTGGAGAGGGGCGGGGGGAGAGGCTTCAGAGTATTTCCTCCGCATCCACTATGTGGGCGATGTGGCTATGGCCTTTATGAAGGGCCAGCTGGTGCAGGATGAGTTCTATCATGGCGAGCCCTGGACGATTGGCTTGAAACGCTATGCCGATGATCTTAAGACCGATCCATTGACGTTTTATTTCCGTCCGCTGCGTGCCAACGCTCCCTTCTTAGGCGATCTGCCCAAAAAGGCCGTGCCCAATTTCGAACACGGCCCTGTGGTAGATATCCAGAACGTAGAAATAATCCCCGAATATAAGTTCGATATCAAGTTTTAGTGGGCTATATATAAATAATTGTGTTGGTATTAATGTTTAATCTTTAATGTTTAATCTTTAATGTTTCATGCTCATAATCTTCGTGGGGCAGGCCAGGGTGCACTTGCCGCACTTGATGCAGTCGGCATCCAGATAGCCCGATTCCTGACCGCGTGAGTCGTACGGGGTGAGCTGCATGGGGCATACGCGGGCACAGCTCTTACACTTCATCTGGCAGACACTCGATACGTGTACATTAGTAAATGCCTTGGGCAGTGGTGCGTGCTTGGGCGATACCCAGTTCGAGATGGTTCCCATGGGGCAGAATGTACACCAGGTGCGTGGGGCATAGATGAATGCCAGCGCCACACCCACGATGGTGGTTACCACAATGATGGTCCAGAACACCTTACCGATGCCAGCCCACATGGGCAGTCCGCCCTCGCTCCAGGGCACAAAGCTCAGCTGTATGCCAAACATGGTGAAGATAAAGAACACCATAAACAATCGGAACCCGAAGGTGCGCACAAACTTAGGTATCTCGCGGTGGGGCGAATACTTCGACAGCAGTCGGCTGTACAGATTGCCGCGCGGACAAACATTGCCGCACCACCATCTACCTTTCCAGATACTGAACAGCACCGGACCAATCATGCAGATGATTGCCACCAGACCAATCACTGGGAAAAACCATCCCAGCAGGATGTAGGCGATGATAATCCAGTAGAGTGGCTTTCCGGGTGTTGCAAAATGTCGATGAAATTGTTTTGCCATACTTTTTACCTTTTTACTTTTTTACCTTTTTTTGTTTTCACGGTGCAAAATTACGCATATTTTGATAGATATACGAATTATTTTATCTATCTTTGCATCGATGTAGTCTATTATAAATATCAGGAACGTATGACATTACAGCAACTTAAGTACATTGTAGCCATCGATCGCTACCGCAGTTTTGCCAAGGCTGCCGACGCCTTAGGCATTTCGCAACCCACCCTGAGTGCCATGTTGGTAAAGTTGGAAGACGAACTCGACGTGCGCATTTTTGAGCGTAGCAACAAGAGTGTTACGCCCACGATTGCCGGCGAGAAAATTATCCGTCAGGCCGAGCGTACTATCGCCGAAGCCGAGCGTATCAACGAGCTGGTGAGCGAAGACAAGGGCGACGTGGCTGGTGATCTGCGCCTGTGCGTTGTGTCCAGCATCGCGCCTTATATCCTGCCCAAGTTTATCCGTTTTTATACCGAGGATTATCCGCAGGTGCGACTTTCCATCATCGAGCTTAAGGGCGATGCCATTCTGGCCGAATTGCAGCAGGGACATATCGATGGTGCTATCGCCACCGGTGGCCACGCCCAGCAGGGCATACTCGAGATTCCGCTTTATACCGAGCGGTTTATGGTGTATCTCTCGGCCGACTGTTGGCGCAAGCTGCCCGTGTTCCGTCCCGAGAATCTGGAACACGAAAAAATGTGGATTATGCGCGATGCCCAGTGCCTGCGCGATAGTGCTTTCAGCTTTTGCAAGGCGCGCACCAAGGGCCGCAGGGTGTACGAGGCTGGCAGTATCGATACCCTGATACGCATTGTTGACGAGAATGGCGGTTTTACCATTATCCCAGAGATGCACCTGCCGTTCCTTTCTGATGCGCAACGCGAGAATGTGCGCCGCATCGAGGGCGATTATCTGTCGCAGCGCCGTGTATCGCTCTACATCCGCGAGGACTACATCCGCCAGGCCATGCTGAATACCATCACAAAAACGCTCCTCCGATTCATGCCCGAAGGAATGATGGAGGAGCGGATAGCTAAGTACGGAATCAGATTGTAGTAGATAAGAGTGTACTTTCGTTCGGAAATAAAAATATTTGTCGATTTATTTTGTATTTCGCTCACTTATTCGTACCTTTGCCCCCGAACTTTAACGTTGTAAGTATGGACAAAACAAAGATAAACGAGACATTGCGCAGGAATGTGGCGCTGCTGTCGAAGCAATCGGAAAGAGAGTTGGGTATGATGCCAGCCACGGTGGCACCGCTGCCATCGGTAGAGATGGTGAAGCGTATCGTAACGCTGGTAAAGAGCATTATCTTTCCCGATTATTTTGAAAAGCGACAGCCCGACGAGGCTATCCGTGCCTATCATATAGGTGTGTGGATGGAGGAGTTGACAACACTGCTTACCAAGCAGATTGCACACGGACTACAGTTCTGCGAGGACTGCGAGGCTAACAGCACCAAGGCACAGGTTTATGGCATAGCCGAAGAGAAAGCACTTGCATTTATTGATGCATTGCCCGAGATTAAACGACTGCTTTATACCGACATACAGGCGATGTTTGATAACGACCCTGCTGCACCTAACTTTGGCGAGGTAATCTTCTGCTACCCATCAATGAACACGATGACGCACTACCGCATAGCACATAAGTTGCACGAGCTTCAGGTGCCCGTCATCCCACGTATCATCACCGAGCAGGCACACAGCAAAACGGGTATCGACATACACCCAGGAGCTACGATTGGCGAGTACTTTGCCATCGACCACGGTACGGGTGTGGTTATCGGCGAAACGGCTATCATCGGCAATCATGTCACGCTGTATCAGGGGGTAACACTGGGTGCCAAGAGTTTTAAGTACGATGAGAATGGTAACATGCTGAACATTCCCCGTCACCCCATCCTGGAAGACCATGTGACGGTTTATTCCAATGCCTCAATCTTAGGTCGTATCACCATCGGTCACGACTCCGTGATTGGTGGTAACATCTGGGTAACGCATAGCGTGCCGCCTTACTCGCGCATTCAGCAGAGTAAAGCAGTGGATGTAGCTTTCCAAGACGGAGCCGGAATTTAAATTTGGCACGGATTAACACTGCTTTAATAAATTAAAAACACGGCTTTAGAATTCCAACTAAGGCCGTGTTTCTTTGTAAAAGAGCCGTGTTAATCCGTGCCTGAAAATTACTCTTTTTTCTTTCCGAACTCGGGATCGATTTTCAGTAAGCTGGCTACGATGTAGGTCATCACGCAGCAAACCACGACGATCACGAAGAATGCACGATAGCCCACTGCCTCTTGCAGGGCGCCGGCAAACAATCCTGGTATCATCATCGATAGAGCCATGAAAGCGGTACACAGTGCATAGTGGGCTGTTTTGTGCTCGCCCTGACTATAATATATAAGGTATAGCATATAGGCCGAGAAACCAAAACCATAACCAAACTGCTCTAAGAAGATACAGATGTTGATGATAAGCAGACTGGATGGCAGGGCGCACGAAAGATATACGTATACCAAATCGGGAATGGTGATAGCCATCACCATAGGCCACAGCCAACGTTTAAGTCCGTCGCGACTGGCAACAATACCACCTAAGATGCCACCTAAGGTCAGACCGATAACACCTACGGTGCCCTGAACCATACCAAACTCTACATCACTCAGGCCCAGACCGCCATTGGCCATCTTATCAACCAGGAACAGAGCCGATACCTTAGCCAGCAGTCCCTCAGGCATACGATAGAACAGCATAAAGCAGATGCCTACCCATACCTGTGGTTTCTGGAAGAAGGTTACGAGGGTGTTCCAGAACTCGGTGATGATATCGGCAGCGGTTTTCTGTATGCGATGGGTGTCCTCGCTGGGGCGGGGCAGTGCCCAGCTATGATAGAGCCACAAGGCGATAAACAGACCGGCTATGAGATAGAACACCAGGCTCCAGGCATAGCTGATGCTACGGGTGAGCACCTGCAACACACCTGCCAAGCCTACCAGCAAGCCCGACGAGAAAATGGTGGCTATGCGATAGAACGTGGAACGGATGCCCACAAAATAGGCCTGCTCGTGCTGCTCCAGTCCTAACATATAAAAGCCGTCGGCAGCAATATCGTGGGTGGCACTGCTAAAGGCCAACAGCCAGAAAAAGCTGAGCGAGCCTTGCAGCCAAAACGGTCCCGGGATGGTAAAAGCCACACCTGCCAGGGCTGCAGCTATCAGTATCTGCATACTGAGTATCCACCAGCGTTTGGTTCTTAACATATCTACAAACGGGCTCCAAAGGGGCTTGATAACCCAAGGCAGATAGAGCCACGAGGTGTAGAGCGTGATGTCGGTATTCGACAAACCAAGGCGTTTGTAGATGATAACCGAGATGGTCATCACTGCTACGTAGGGAACGCCCTCGGCAAAGTAAAGGGTGGGCACCCAGGCCCAAGGATTCTTATTGTTCATGAAACATTAAACATTAAACATGAAACATTAAACATTAAACATGAAACATTTTTTAATCGTAGAGGCGCTTGATTTGGGCACCGCGATAGTAGAACAGCAGGATGTCATCGTAAGGATGACCTTGCTCGCCCATCACAGCGGCACCTATCTGGCACAAGCCCACACCATGGCCCCAGCCCTTGCCTTTAAGCACAAACTTATCGCCATCTTTCTCAACATCAAAGGCTGATGAGTAGAGGTGGCTCTCGCTCAGGGCACGGCGGATTTCCAACTCCTTACCGATGGTGAGGGTCTTTTTGGTACCAACAATCTTGAGTTTCCAGATACGGTCGCTCTTGCCACGCTCAACGGGGATGAGGTCGGTAATGGTACCAAAGTCGATCTTGAGTTTGCGGTTTACCAACTCCGACAGTTCCTGCTGGGTGTAGCTTACCGTCCAACGATAGAAATCGGGGGTTTCCTGATCGAAATCGTTGAGTACCTGCGAAAGGATGTGCTTATCGCTGGTGTTGCAGTAAGGATCGTGGAACGAAACGAGATATGGCTTAGGGGTATCTTCCCAGCAGTATTGGAACTCCTCGGTCTGACCACCACAGCACTTTGAGAAACGGGCATCGCAAATCTCATCGTCATACATCAGCACCTGACCGCGGGTCTGACTGATAGCTTCCTCAACATGGGTGTTGTTGGCGCGGGTGATGCCTTGGTAACGCTGGCAGTGATCGTCGGCACATACATCAAAGATGGTATGATCCTCGCGGTCGTACCAGCGGATAAACTCCTGGTCACTCTTAGTAAACGAGAAGAAGTTGTCGCCACCGCTTTCGTGCTGTTTGCGTTTCTCAATCTGTGCCAGCAGCCACGAACGCGAGATAACGGCGTGGGCCTTGAGGAACTCAACACTCGAGGTGCTGCTCATTTCACTTGATATCACGCTGGTAAGATACTTCTCGACTGGCAACTCGTTGATGGCCACAATCTTATCGGCCTCAACCACAATGCGCAGGGTACCCTCGAAGGTCTGGGTTTCCTTGCGCTCCCAGTGGAAGTTAACGCCGATAGTCACATCGTTGAGCGAGAACGAGGCATCGTCGGTCTGTGGGGTAAATGTCAGGTTACGATACTGGGTGCCACGCCACAGAATACCGCCATCGCTAAACTCAACTACCTGGTCGCCGGTAATCACCTCGCCCTTAGCCATGTAAGGTTTGTTAAGGCTGAACGATATCTTTTCGCCACTGACGATACCCACGGTAACGTTTGGCTCTTTTTTCATTGAACATTGACCATTGACCATTGAATTTTGAGTAGCTCTCAGGCGTTCGATAACCTGTTGAAGCGCATCGGCTGGCAGCGATACTTCGTTAAGTATGCCCAGGGCTACCTCGGGGGTGATACGATCGAAATCCTCCTTACGTGGGGTAACGATGAAACCTGCCATGTCCAGAGCACCTGGCGATATGATGTATTGCTCGCAGCCCTCCTTGTAGTAGCAGTCGGGACGGTGTTTGTCGCGGGGGAATACCACCGAGTAGTAATCGGCATCGTTTCGCCAGCTTACGATGTTGAGCATTGGCTCGGGCTCACCTTCTTTGATGGGCAGCGACTCGTACAAACGACGGAACAGCTGCTCGTCGCCATATTGCGTTTTGCTGTGGATGAGCAGGGCGGGGCAGGGATACTCCTCGATGAGCGAGATGCCCTCCTCGTTATTCAGATCCAGGATGGGTTTCAGACTGCGCGACAAGCGGCCCCATGCCATCTGCAGGGGTAATACACCTGATGTGCCACCCTGGAAGTGGGCGTGATCGGGAGCCGAAGCACCGCACTTTGGTCCGTTATAGAATACCATCATCTGTGGATACTCGGTAAGCAGCTTGTGAATCTCGCCATAGGCATTACGAATCAACTGCGGCTCGTGCTTTACCGATGGAATGGTAAAGTGGATGGGCAGGATGGGGAAGGGGTTGACCAGCAGGTCGAACTGTCCATCGATAGATTTCTTAACCTGCTCCTTGGGGCGATTCTGCTCGCACAGGAAACAGGGGCGCTCGGCCAGTGTCTGCTTGTCAATCTTAGCGCCTGTTGATACGATACGGGCGGGGTTATACTGCACCTTCATGGTTGAAGTGCCAACCGACAACTCGCGGGTCTTCACGTTGCGCAGGTCGTGATAGCGGCGACGGGCATCGTCCCACTTCTCTAACTGACGGTTGAAGAATCGCATCAGGGGCGAATCGTTCAGCATTTCCTGCTTGCCCTGCAGCATCTGCTGGCGTGCCATAATCTCTAACGAGCGCAACTGGTCCTTATACAGGTTGTTGGCGTTTACCTTATCGATAGAGAGGGCTGCATCGCTGTTGCCACCCCAGCGACGACAGAGATAAAGTTCGCTGAAGATACGACCGATACGGTAGTGGCGCGAGAAAATCAATCCCAACGCATAGTCCTCGCCATACGAGGTGTTGGGGAATCCAACCTGGCGCAGCAGTGGGGTAAAGAAGGCGCGTGGTGCACCCAGACCGTTGATACGCAGGGCGTTGTTAGGACCATTCTCGTCTGTCCACTCAGCATGGTCAATCAGTCCTGGTGGCAGGGTGTTCAGGTCGAAGTCGCACATACGATACGAACCAATCACCATGGCGGCATTCTGCTTGTAGAAGGTATCTACAATCTGCTGCAGTGTTTTGGGCGACGAGTACAGGTCGTCGCTATCCAGCTGCACGGCAAAGCGTCCGCAGCGGTCGTCGTGAATAGCCATATTCCAGCAACCACCAATACCCAGGTCGTTACGATCGGGGATGATATGGATAAGTCGCTCGTCGTGGAAGGCACGCAGCAACTCGGTTGTCTTATCGGTAGAGTGGTTGTCAACCACAATCACATTAAACTTAAACTTGGTTTTCTGACTCAGGGCGCTGTTAACGGCATCGCAGATGGTTTTTTCGCGGTTGTAAACGGGGATAACCACCGATGCCTCTACATCAAACTCCTGCTCGTTAAAGTCGGGACGACGATAGAACGTGGGGTCGATTTTGGCGCCAATGGCAGCCAGGTGGGCGGTGGCAGCATGCTCCATCTCAATCTGCACCTCACGGTTGCGTGGGTTTACGTAGTCGAACTGCTTTTCGCCCGAGGCACGGGTATCGGTCTCCTGCTCGGTATAAAGCTTCTCGTTAATGTGGAAGATACGGCCTTTACGACTCAGGAACAAGCGCAGGGCATAAACAGCAGCATACTGGTAGGGGTGCTCGTTGCACTGCATGGTAAAGCAGTGCAGCAGACTGGTTTTAACCAGGATGAGCGAGCCCAGATCGAAATCGTCGCGGATACTACCAATCTGATAATCGATAACAGGATGGGGCTGCAGCTTGCCATCAATCAGGTCGTTGTGGTCGGCGTAGATCATGGCAGCATCCGAATCGGATGCGATACGCAGCATGCGATCGAGTGTGCCTTTGGCCATCTGTATCTGTCGTGGACGAATCTGCAACAGGGCGTAATCAGCTTTGGCATGTTCTGAAATAGCCTGTAGGGTGGTGCTGCTTGTCAGGTCGTTAACTACTATTTGCTCGCAATCGCTCAGGGCCTCGTCGGTGGCCTCGAGGGGTTGGTTTACCAGCAAGCAGATATGTTGAATAGTCTTGCTACCCTTGATTTGCGCTATCACATCGCGCGCTGTCTCAAGGTCGTTGCAAGGCAAAAAACAGTCAATTTTTTCTCTCATTACGTGTAATTAGTGATTTATAAAGCGCAAAATTCGTAATATTTTCCGAGAAAACCAAATAAATTAGGGAAATTTTTCTACCTTTGCACCCAAAAAGTAAAGATGTACGACGAAAAGAAGGTATTATTAGGCATGCAGCCTGGCGAATTGCAGCAAGTGGTAACCGAATTGGGAATGCCCAAGTTTACGGCTGCACAGATTGCCAAGTGGCTCTACCAGCAACATGTTGGTAGCATTGCCGATATGACCAACCTGTCGAAGGCAAACCGTGAAAAACTGGCCGAACAGTACGAGGTGGGCAGCATGGCGCCCATCGACTGTCAGCGTTCGGTGGATGGAACCATCAAATATCTGTTCCCAACCCGTAGTGGTAAGTTTGTTGAAACGGTGTATATACCAGACGGCGATCGCGCCACGCTGTGTGTATCGTGCCAGGTGGGTTGTAAAATGAATTGCTTGTTCTGTCAGACTGGTAAACAGGGGTTTGAGGGCAGTTTGACTGCTGCTGATATCCTGAACCAGATATATGCGTTGCCAGAGCGCGACACACTGACCAATATCGTGTTTATGGGTCAGGGTGAGCCCATGGATAACCTCGACGCTATCCTGCAGGCCACTCAGGTACTGACTGCCGATTGGGGTTATGCCTGGAGTCCGCGCCGCATCACTGTATCGAGTGTGGGTGTGAAAAACAAGCTGAAGCGATTCCTCGACGAGAGTGAGTGCCACGTGGCTATATCGATGCACTCGCCACTGCCCGAACAGCGCCAGATGTTGATGCCTGCCGAGAAGCAGATGTCGATTACCGAGGTGGTTGACCTGCTGAAGCAGTACGACTTCTCGCACCAGCGCCGTTGTTCGTTCGAGTACATCTGCTTTGCCGGACTGAACGACACCACCATGCATGCCCGCGAGATTGTGAAGCTGGTGCGTGGATTGGACTGTCGTGTAAATTTGATTCGATTCCACGAGATACCTGGTGTGGATTTGCCTGGTGCCGACGAGAAGCGCATGGAAGCCTTGCGTGACTATCTCACCGCCCATGGCGTGTTTACCACTATCCGCGCCAGTCGTGGACAGGATATCTTTGCAGCCTGTGGTCTGCTGAGTACGGCCAAGAAATTGTCAAATAGTAAATCGTAAAAATTGTCAAATATATCTATGGATAAGAAAATTCGCGTGGCCATCACGCATGGCGACACCAACGGCATTGGTTATGAGGTGATACTTCGTGCTTTCGAAGACCCCATGATGCTGGATATGTGTACACCTATCATCTATGGTTCGCCTAAAGCCGCAGCCTTTCATCGTAAGGCTATGGAGATAGAAACCCAGTATAGCATTATTAACGACGCTGCCGAGGCCAAGGATGGGCGTGTGAACTTGTTGGCTGCCTTCGACGAGGAGGTGAAGGTAGATTTCGGACAGCCCACCGATGAGTCGGATAAGGCAGCCAAGGCTGTGATGCAGCGTGTTAAAGAGGATATGCAGAAGCACCTGTTTGATGTACTGGTGCTGGGCCCCGTGGTGCCAAATGCCAACCCCAATCGCGACGAAAAGCCGCTTACCATCATGCTCAGTGAGCGTGTACGTATCGGTCTGCTTACCAACCATCTTCCTATCAAGGAGGTGGCTCAGAGCATCAGCGTTGAGAAAATCGTTGAGAAGGGTACCATCTTCTTTAAGAGTCTGAAGCGCGACTTCCGTGTAAACAATCCCCGTATCGCTGTGCTGGCACTGAATCCGCAGCCAGGCGCCGAGGAGGAGCAGATTATCGCCCCTGCCATTGCCGAGCTGGAGAAGCAGAACATGATGGCCTTTGGTCCTTATGCTGCCGAGGAATTCTTTGCCAACAACCAGTACGAGCAGTTTGATGGTGTGCTGGCTATGTACGACGATCAGGGCACACTGCCATTTAATGCGCTGGCTACCGAGTATGGCGTAAAGCTGAAGGCTGGTATGACTGCCATCTGCACTACTGCCGTTCATGGTCCTGAGTTCGAGATAGCCGGTAAGGGAATTGCCGATGCTACCTCGTTGCGCCATGCCATCTATACGGCTGTAGATATGTTCCGCCATCGTGCCGAGTACGATGAGCCATTGGCTAATCCACTGCCAAAACTGTATCACGAGAAGCGTGAGGATGGCGACAAGGCACGTTTCCAGATGCCTCGTGCCAAGGATATCTTTAAATAAAATCACGAGAAACTAGACAAAATGAATAAAAAATATCAGAACGGTTTTTTCCTGTTCGGATTATTGGTACTGATTATCATGGCCTCGCAGCTCGACTTCCGTCAGGCTTGGGAGGGCATTCAGCATGCGGGCTATTGGTTCGTAGGTGTGTTGGTACTTTGGGCTTTCCTGTATATGATGAACACCGCCTCGTGGTATCTCATTATCAATACCATCGGTAACGAGCAGGGCGTGTGTCGCAAATGCAAGGTGGGCTTCTGGTGGCTCTATAAGATCACCATCTCGGCCTTTGCCTTGAATTATGCTACCCCTGGTGGACTGATGGGTGGCGAGCCCTACCGCATCATGTCGCTGTCGCCTAAGGTGGGCACCCAGCGTGCATCATCGTCAGTCATACTGTATGTGATGACGCACATCTACAGTCACTTCTGGTTCTGGCTGCTTAGCGTACCTCTTTATATTATCACGCAGAAGATGACACCGCTTACCTATATCCTGCTGCCCATCATCGCTGCAGTGGCACTGTTGGCCATCTGGTTCTTCTTGCGTGGCTACAAGCGTGGTATTGCCATGACGGGTATGACCATCCTGAGTCATTTCCCCATGGTAAAGAAGTGGGCTGCCCCCTTTATCGAGCGCAACCGCGAAAAATTGGCCGAGGTGGACGAGCAGATAGCTGCCCTGCACAATCAGAACCCCCGTACATTTAAACTGGCTGTGGTGCTCGAACTGCTGTGCCGTGTGGCCTCTACGTTCGAAATCTATTTTATCCTGCTGGTGATTATGCCTCAGGTTACCATTCCGCAGTGTATCCTGATTTACGCATTTACCACGCTGTTTGCCAATATGCTGTTCTTTATGCCCCTGCAGTTGGGTGGTCGCGAAGGTGGCTTCTTGATGAGTACCGAGGGCTTGAGTATGACAGCTAATGCTGGTATTTTTGTTGCCCTGCTGGTGCGCTTGCGTGAGTTGATATGGACGGCTATTGGTCTGCTTTTAATCAAGTTGGACAAGAAAGAAAAGTAATAAGCGTTAAAATTCTGCCAAAATTGCAGATGTTTCAGAAAAAATATGTAATTTTGTCAGCTCAATGAAGACATCAGAACTTCAAAACATCAAACAGCGGTACAATATCGTTGGCAATTGCGACGCATTGAACCACGTGCTCGACGTAGCCTTACAGGTTGCGCCCACCGACCTTAGTGTGTTGATTGTAGGCGAGAGCGGAGTAGGTAAGGAAATCATTCCAAGGGTGATTCACGACAACTCACCACGCCGTCGCGAAAAGTATTTTGCCATCAACTGTGGCTCTATCCCCGAGGGTACCATCGACTCAGAACTCTTTGGACATGTAAAGGGTTCGTACACTGGTGCCATCAACGATTCGCCAGGTTACTTTGGTGTAGCTAACAAGGGTACGCTCTTCCTGGACGAGGTGGGCGAACTGCCTTTGGCCACCCAGGCGCGATTGCTGCGTGTGCTCGAAACTGGTGAGTATATCCCTGTGGGTGGCACCGAGATTCGTAAAACCGACGTACGTATTGTAGCCGCTACCAATGTGAATATCCGTCAGGCCATCAGCGAGGGTCGCTTCCGCGAAGACCTCTACTACCGCCTCAACTCGATACCCATCCAGATGCCTCCTCTGCGTGAGCGTGGCGAGGATATCATCCTGTTGTTCCGTTTGTTTGCCTTGCAGATGGCCGAGAAATATAAGATGGACCGCGTGGTGCTCGACGAGGGTGCTAAGCAGATACTGCTGCATTATAAGTGGCCGGGCAACGTTCGCCAGCTGAAGAATATCACTGAACAGATTAGTGTGCTTTCGCCCGAACGTACCATCACCGCTCAGGTGCTCAGTCAGTTCATCCCTCAGGATCATGAAACCACACAGCTGGCCACCATCCATCGCGATGGCAGTGGCGATCATAGCTTTGAGAACGAACGCGAGATTCTGTATAAGATTCTGTTCGAGCTTCGTGGTAACGTGAACGATATGCGCCGCGAGATGAGTGCGCTGAAAAAGCAGCTCGACGATGTGCAGACTGCATCGCCAGTTGCACCTCAGGTTGAGCATATGCCAGCCACCACATTCCCAACACCTATCACCCAGCACCCAGCACCCGTGGCAACTGTCGAAGACGCAGTTGCTGAGGAGTACATCGAGCCCGAGAAGGAACTCGAGAGCTTGAACCTGAACGACATGGGTAAGCAGATGCTGGAGAAGGCCTTGGAGCGCAACCATGGCAATCGTAAGAAAGCCGCCCAGGAACTGGGTATTAGTGATAGAACCCTTTATCGCAGATTGAAACAGTATGGCTTGGATCAATAAGATAAAAACAATCGTGTTTGTTGCTGCCATTGCAGTTGTAACAAGCTGCTCCGTGAGCTATAAGTTCAACGGTGCCAGCATCGACTATTCGCAGACCAAGACCATCACCATTGCCGAGTTCCCCATTCGCAGTAGCTATGTGTGGGGACCCATGGGCCCGATGTTCAACAATCAGCTGAAGGATCAGTTTGCTAACCATACCCGCTTGGAGCAGGTTAAGCGTAATGGCGACCTGAAGATTGAGGGTGAGATTATACGCTACGAGCAGCGTAACAAGAGCGTGAGTGCCGAGGGATATTCGGCTATGACCGAGCTCTCCATGACAGTGAACGTACGATTTACGAATAATAAGAACCACAACGAAGATTTTGAGCAGCAGTTTACTGCCTCGCAGAGCTACGAGACTACACAGAGTCTGAATGCTGTGCAGGAGGAACTGGTAACACAGATGGTGAAGGACCTCTGCGATCAGATCTTCAACCGTACCGTAGCCAACTGGTAATTTTAAGTTAAGATAATAGCGTAATGGAGATTACAGAACTCATTAAGCATCCTGAACAGATGGACCGCGAAACGCTCTACGAGTTGCGTTCGCTGCTGGCTCTGTATCCCTATTTTCAGACGGCTCGCTTGTTGATGCTGCAGAATCTGTATCTGTTGCATGATCCTACATTCGACGAAGAATTGCGTCGCGCATCAGCCTATATCACCGATCGCCGCGTGCTGTTCCAGATGATCGAGGGGCGCCATTACGAGTATCATCCTGTGGCTAAGCCTGCACCTGCAGCAAAACCTGTTCAGCAGCCAGCTGAACCAACCGAAGATCGTACCATCTCGCTGATTGATAACTTCCTGGATAGTATCCCCGAGGAGGCCAAGACCGATACACTGAAGCCCAAGCGCAAGCCTACGCCTGCCGATGCTGCTGTAGATTACGTGGCCTACCTGATGGATATCGAGCCCGATGGTGGTCAGGAGATGCCTGGTGAGATGCCAAAAATGTTTGGTCAGGACCTGATTGATTCGTTCATAAATGATGACAAAGGTGGGTTTCAGCTGCGCGAGGTACCTGAGTACCGTCCTGAGCCCCAACCAGAGCCCTCTGAGGAAGAAAATGGGGTTGAAAGTGAGTACTTTACCGAAACTTTGGCACGAATTTACATCAAACAGGGTAGATATTCGAAAGCTTTGGAAATAATTCAGCGATTAAGTTTGCAAATTCCGAAAAAAAATGCTTACTTTGCAGATCAAATACGTTTCTTAGAGAAATTAATAGTAAATAGTAACAAAAAAAATAAATAAAAAAATGTACACATTATTTGTAATTCTCATTGTGGTTGCAGCACTGCTTATGATTGGCATTGTGCTCATCCAGGAGTCAAAGGGAGGCGGTCTGGCTTCTCAGTTCTCAGGTTATAACCAGATTGGCGGTGTTCGTAAAACTACCGACTTTATCGAGAAGGCCACTTGGTTCCTCGCTGGTTTCATGGTACTCGTTAGCGTTTGTTGCGCTTATGTAGCTCCTCAGGCTGGTGGCGACACCTCTGTTATGGAGAACTATCAGGCTCCTGCTACCAATCCTAACAACCTGCCTGGTTTCGGTGCCAGTCAGCAGAAGGACGCAGCTGCTCCTGCAGCTCCTGCTACTCAGGCTCCCGCCGCTGAAACACCTGCTGAGAAGAAGTAATCAGCTTCTTTTGGCCTAACAAAAACAATGGAGAGTTTGCCCATGCAAGCTCTCCATTCTTGTTTTTTTAGCTGAATATGCATTATTTCTAAAATTTCTTGCTCGAAAATTTGCACAGCTCAAAAAATCTTAGTACCTTTGCACCCACATTTGAGCGATGGGTGTTTTCCAGAGTGGCCAAATGGGGCAGACTGTAAATCTGCTGTCTTTCGACTTCGGTGGTTCGAATCCATCAGCACCCACAAAAAAAGAGATCTGAAACGCAGGTCTCTTTTTTGTTATTAATACTCTGTTTTATCTGTTTTCTCTGTCCACAATCGGAAGGTGTGTAGCGCCTCGTCGCGCAGTAGTGGCACAATGGGCACCGTACGCTTGTCCATAGGACGTTCCAGCTCCTCGTAGATGAAATCATCGGCAAACTGGATATCGCGGGCATCCTTACGGGTGTTACCGTAGAATATCTTGCTGATACGAGCCCAATAGATGGCGCCTAAGCACATAGGGCAGGGTTCGCACGAGGTGTAGATAGTACATCCCGAGAGATCGAACGTGCGCAGCTTAAAACATGCCTTTCTGATGGTATTAACCTCAGCATGAGCTGTAGGGTCGTTATCAATGGTTACACTGTTGCTGCTACCAGCAATGATTTCGCCGTCCTTTACTATGACAGCCCCAAAGGGACCACCGCCTCGCTCAACGCTTTCGTTGGCGAGGCGGATGGCTTCCCTCATAAATTTCTTATCTTGTTCTGTTATCATCCGCAATTATTGTTTGTTTTCTGCATCAATAGCCTTGATTTTCTCGCGAATCAGGTTCATATCGTCCTTCAACTTCTGCACCTTGCGGTTCATCTCGTCAATCAGACTGTTACCTTTCTTCGAGCTGGCATTCAGGAATCCGAGGTTGTTCTCGTAGGTCTGAATCTCCGACTTCAGGTTCTCGTACTGGCGGAACAGGCGTGTGCGCTCGTTGTCGAGGGCATTCTCGCCGCGCTCAGCTACGTTCTTCAGGTTCTGCTTAAAGTTGTTCAGCTTGCGCTTGGCTACGCTGATGTTCAAATCCTTATACAGCTTGTCCAGCACAGCGTGATACTCCTTGTAGAGCTTATCCTTCTCTTTATAAGGTACGTGACCTACAGCGTTGTACTCATCAACCAGCTTCTGTACCTTTTCGGGCACCTCTTCACCAGTCTCTGTTGCCAAAGCCTTCAGCTGCTCAATGATGCCCAGCTTCTTCTCCAGGTTCTCGCGCTCCTCACCACGTGCACCAGCACCTGCGGCATTGCGGGCCTCGAAGAAGGTGTTGCATGCTGCCAGGAACTCCTCCCACAGCTGGTCGCCCAACTTCTTAGGTACCATACCAATGGTCTTCCACTCCTTCTGCAGAGCGATGAACTTGTCGCTGGTAGATTTCCATTCGGTCGACGATTGCAGCTCCTTGGCCTTCTCAATCAGGGCGCGCTTCTTCTCGGCATTCTCCTTGAAGGTTTCTTTCAAGCCCTTGAAGTAAGCAGCCTTACGACCAAAGAAATCGTCGCAAGCGGCACGGAAACGCTCAAATATCTTCACGTTCATCTTCTGAGGTGCAAAACCAATGGTCTTCCACTCAGTCTGAATATCAATAATCTGCTTGGTGTGCTTCTCCCAATCGCCACTGCCCTTGTTCTCCTCGGCAGCAATGGCCTCTACCTTCTCGCAGAGTACGGTTTTACGGGCCAGGTTGTCTTCCTCCTTGGCACGCACACCCTCAAAGTGCTGCTGGTGGCGCTTGTTGATAACGCTCGATGCAGCCTTGAAACGGTTCCAGATTTCCTCGCGCTGCTCCTTGGCTACAGGACCAATCTCGCGATACTCCTGGTGCAGCTTCTGCAACTGGTGGAAAGCGCTGATCACATCCTCTTCGTCGGCCAACTTCTCGGCTGCCTCGCAAAGAGCGGTCTTCAGCTCCAGGTTCTTCTTAAAGTCGTACTCGCGTGCTTCGCTGTTCAGGCGGAGCATATCGTAGAACTGCTCTACGTACAGCTGATAGTTGCGCCACAACTCGTTGGCCTTATCAGCTGGCACATTCTTAATTTCGCGCCACTGCTCCTGCAGGGCCTTGAACTCCTTGTAGTTCTTGTTGGCCTCGTCGGGGGTGGTTACCATAGCCTTGATACGGTCGATGATAGCCAGTTTCTTGGTCAGGTTCTCCTGCTTTTCAGCCTCCTGCTCCTTGAAAACCTTGGCGCGCTTTTCCTTGATGATGCCCATCTCGGCTTTGAAAGCCTCTTCCTGCTCGTCGGGCGTGTACTGGTACTGCTCAGGATCGCCGCCTGCATCGAGATAAGCTTTGAGCTTAGCCTCGCGCTCAGCTACGTGCAGTTTGTAGAACGACGACTTCAGATACTCTACTTCGTCCTTCTGTGGAACTTCCTCGCCATGTGCAATGTCCTGCAAACGGTGCAGTACATCGGCTTTGGTCTCATAAACCACACGAGTCTGCTCCTCGGCCTGCTCAGCTGCTGGCTCCGAGTTTTCAGTTGTTTCTACTTGAGAGGTAACCTCTTCGTTAACTACTTCTTCGTTTTTACCCAGTTCGAGGGTATTCTCTTGAGAGTCCATCATTTAACTATTAAATTATTACTAAATGATGCTTAGCATCATCAACATTTGGGGTCAAAATTAAACATTATTATTTAATTAACCTAATTTTTTGGCGTTTTTTTGCGTTTTTGAGGCCTAAACCAGTCGTTTATGACGGAAAATACCCCATGCAATAGCCGAAATGGCGACAGAAATGATGACTGCCAAGATGAATCCCCATGGTTTGGATTCCATGCCGTTGATTAGGTTCATACCGAACATCGACGTCACCAGCGTAGGTATCATCATCAGGATGGTTACCGTAGTAAGTGTACGCATCACGGTGTTCATGTTGTTATTGATAATACTTTGATAAGTGTCCATAGTCGACTCGAGAATGTTCGAGTAAATCATGGTTGTTTCGCGAGCCTGTGTCATCTCAATGGTTACGTCCTCAATCAGGTCGGCATCCAGCTCGTCAATCTGCAGTTTGAACTTCAGTTTCGACAGCAGGGTCTCGTTACCACGGATAGAGGTCTGGAAGTAGGTGAGCGAGTCTTGCAGTCGGCTCAAGCCAATCAGGCTCTCGTTGTTCACCTCCTTATCCAGGTTGCGCTTTGCCTTATCTACCAGCATCGATATCTGCTTCAGTCGCTTCAGGTACCAAACGGCACTTGAAAGGAACAAACGGAAAATCATATCTACGTGGTCGGTAAAGCCCTCGCCACGCTTCTGCTGGAAACTCACGAAATCAATCATCACGTTTGTTTCGTAAAAACAAACGGTAATAGTCACATCACGTTTATGAATGATACCCAAGGGCACTGTGGTGTATGGCGTACGCGATCGTATCTCTTTTACGTAAGGGATACGCAGAATAATCAGCATCCATCCGTCGTCGTACTCATAACGTGCACGCTCATCGGTATCGCTGATGTCCGACATGAAGTAGTCGGGGATATTAAACTTCTCTTCGAGTTCGCGCTGGTCTTCTTCGGTGGGGCATGTCACCTGTATCCAGCAATTGGGCTGCCAGTCATTGATCTGGGTCAGTCCGCCTTGGGTATTCCAGAATGTCTTCATTTTGCTAATCCTTCATTTTAAATTGACAATTGATAATTGACAATTGATAATTGACTTAGCGGCAAGAGGATTAGCGGTCTTGCCTGCCACCCTCCAGCCTAACAGTTGTAACTATTCGCCGGGTAATCGTCCATAATGTTTGTTATTAAATTAATTTATCGTGTGCAAAGGTAAAAAGAAAAATTGAAAAAACAAATTTTTAAGGCACGAATTACGCGAATTACACGAAAGTTTTCGATTGTGTATAAAAATAATCCGTGTTAATTCGTGTAATCCGTGCCAAAAAACTACTTCTCAGGTATCACCTCGAGTGTGTGCTTCAGCAGTGTCCAGAATGGATCTACAGTAGCTATCAGGGCACGCTCGGTAGTGGTGTGAGGCGACTTCATGGTGGGACCGAAGCTTACTACATCCAGGTGTGGATACTTGCCCAGGATGATAGAGCACTCCAAACCGGCATGGTCAACCTGGATAATACCATCCTGGCCAAACAGAGCCTTGTATTCCTTGCAGAGCAGATTCAGAATCTCGCTATCGGGGTTGGGATCCCAGCCGCCGTAGCTGCCAGCAGTCTCCACCTTCATGCCTGCCATGTTAAAGCAGCTCTCCAAGGTTTTTACGATATAGTCCTTCATATCCTCACGACTTGAACGAGCCAGAATCTTCAGCGAAGCCTTACCCTCGCCAATGTTGATGATGGCCAGGTTGCTTGATGTCTCCACCACGTTAGGATAGCTGGGAATCATGCGGATCACACCATCGTGACAGCCATAGATAGCGTTAATCAGGTTGTCCTGAATCTCTACAGGCACCTCCATCTTTGGTGTCTCCACTTCCTCGCAGAGCACCTCGATACCGCTCTCAATGCCTTTGTACTCGTCCTGGAAATCGTCCTGCCAGTCGGCAGCCAGTTCCTTCAGGGCTGCTACATTCTCCTTTGGCAATGTGAGCACAGCCTCTGCCTTGAATGGGATGGCATTACGCATGTTGCCACCCTGCCAACTGGCCAGACGGGCCTCGCACTCTTCGATGGCCTCGCGAACGATACGAACCAGCAGCTTGTTGGCATTACCACGACCCTCGTGAATCTCCAGGCCAGAGTGTCCGCCACGCAAGCCCTTGACAGTTACCTTTACAGCAGCATCGTCGGCTTCGGTCTCTACCTCTTTATAGTCCAGAGTGGCAGTTACGTCGATACCACCAGCGCTACCAATCACAAACTTTCCCCAGCACTCAGAGTCGAGGTTCAGCAGAATGTCGCCATTCAGCTCGCCAGCAGGCAGAGCGTTGGCACCAAACATGCCTGTCTCCTCGTCGGCAGTAATCAGTGCCTCGATAGGTCCGTGCTTCAAGGTCTTATCCTCCATCACAGCCATGATGGCAGCTACGCCTAAGCCGTTGTCGGCACCCAGGGTAGTGCCCTTAGCCTTTACCCACTCACCATCAATCCATGGCTCAATAGGGTCAGTCTCAAAGTTATGAGTGCTCTCAGGTGTTTTCTGTGGAACCATGTCCATGTGTGCCTGCAGAATCACACCCTTCTTCTTCTCCATACCTGGCGAAGCGGGTTTGCGCATCACAATATTATCTGCAGGGTCCTTAAAGGCCTCTACACCTGCCTGCTTGGCAAAGTCAAGCAGAAACTGTTGTACTTTCTCCAAATGTCCAGAAGGACGTGGAACCTGTGTCAGTGCATAGAAATTCTTCCAGATGCACACTGGGTTCAGATTCTTAATTTCACTCATAGTTTTTTTGTTTATTTGGGTTAAAACGTTTCGTAAACATCAAGGCTGCCCAGGCGTAGATGCCTAATGCAATCACCAACATCGTCTGTACGGTATGAACTATCAGTACAAACCAGAGGGCATGCTCGTCAGCCACGCCATAGAGAATCAGCATGGTCTTGATGGCAAAATGCCAGGGCCCGGCACCATTAGGCGTAGGCACGATAACGGCGAAGTTGGCTACCACAAACGATACCAATGCACAGCCGATACCTAAGTTCTCGGTAAAGTCGAAGCAGAAGAAGGTGAGGTAGTAATGCAGAAAGTACATCACCCAGATGCCAATCGAGAAAAACAGATAGAGTGGCAGGTTGCGTACGCCCTTCAGCGAGAGCACACCCTCCCAGATGCCACCTAACGTCATCTTTACCTTATTATATATAGAGAAGTTTTTCAGCAGCAGATGCAGCAGTATCAGCACGGCCACAGCGCAGATGGCTGTTACCACCCATCCAGTTACCGAGAAACCTCCTAATATCCTGTCGAGCGATGTACCTGTCTTGCGGAAGAAGGTGCCAAACACGCTTATCTCAACAAGCAGGATGATACCCGAGTATATCATTACTATCAGCGTATCTACTGCACGCTCTGTAACTACTGTGCCTAAGGCTTTCGAGAATGATATGCCGTCGTAGCGCTTAAGGATGGCGCATCGCGAAAACTCGCCGATACGAGGTATCACCAAACTGGCCGCATACGATATAAACACCGCATGATGACACACCGACGAACGAGGGTGCTCGCCAATCGGTTCCAATGTCTGTTTCCATCGCCAACCGCGAAACATCTGTGCTAAGATTCCAAAGGGGAACGATAGCAACATCCAAGTCCAGTTCATTTCTTCGGTCAGCACACGACTGATAGTCGAAAAGTCTTCACCACGATACATCCACCACAAAATGGCACCGCCAAGTATAAAAGGCAGTACCACTTTAGCAACGCTACTGATGATGTTTTTTATTTCCATGCCGACAAAGGTACGAATAATAATTGATACGTGTCAAAGAAAGCTCTCTTTTTTGGCTTTTTTCTACTATTTTCTTGGCTGTGTGCGATAACAGTCGTACCTTTGCAGCGGTTTTAAGGATAACAAATAAATAAAAGATTAGAGAAAGGAATTAATTATGGTAACTTTAGAGACAAGTTTTTTATTAATGACCATGGCTGCCTTCGCATTAGCTGTATCACTGGTAGTAACCGTTGCTGTTAATGTAGACAACAATAAGTAATTGAACAAAAAATTGAAAAATGGAGTCGCAGATTTTCTAATCTGCGATTTTTTTTATATTTTTGCACCCATGAAACAAGTTCGACCCAAGAAAAATCTCGGTCAGCACTTTCTGACCGACCTGAATATCGCCAAGCGTATTGCCGATACCGTTGATGCCTGTCCCGACATTCCTGTACTGGAGGTTGGTCCTGGCATGGGTGTGATGACTCAATATCTGGTAGAGAAGCCCCGTCCTTTCAAGGTCGTCGAAATCGACCGCGAGAGTGTAGCCTATCTGCAGGAGAATTTTCCACGTCTCAATGATAATATCATTGGTGGCGATTTTCTACGTATGGACCTTCGTGAGGTGTTTGATGGTCAGCAGTTTGTGCTCACAGGCAACTATCCTTACGATATCTCGTCGCAGATTTTCTTTAAGATGCTCGACAATAAGGATCTGATTCCCTGTTGCACCGGTATGATTCAGCACGAGGTGGCTGTTCGCATGGCCTCACAGCCCGGCAACAAACAGTATGGCATCTTGTCGGTGCTTATTCAGGCTTGGTATAATGTGGAGTATCTCTTCACCGTCGAGCCAGGCGTGTTCAATCCGCCTCCCAAGGTACAGAGTGCCGTTATCCGCATGACGCGTAACGAGGTTACCGATCTGGGTTGCGACGAACAGTTGTTCCGTCGCGTGGTAAAAACCACTTTCAATCAGCGTCGCAAGATGCTGCGTGTTTCTCTTCGTCAGATTTTCGATGCCAATCATCCTGCCCCTGCAGGCTTCTTCGACGATGAGATAATGACCCGCCGCCCCGAGCAGCTCTCCATCCCCCAGTTCATCGAACTCACCAACAAAGTCGCATCAGCATTATAACCCCGCTCGCATAAAGCTCGCTCCACCCGCCCTCGCTCTTTGGGGGCAGCGTGCCCCCAGCCGCGCGGCATACCCCACGGTCCTTTTGGGTATTTTTATATCTAATAGTAACTTTTTCCCTTAAAGACTTGGTAGTTTTAATTATATTGTTTATATTTGCAGCCGAAAAGCGAATTTAAACATTAAATGTTTATTTCTGTTAGTAGATTGTTATGCGAACGGGTAGTTTACAGAGCTGGGTTGACCAGCAAATGATTCGAGGCAGGTACATCTTTACGAAGGAAGATGTGTTAGCACAAGGGCTATCGCAGGCGGATGATAGTCTGAATACGGCTTTGTCGAGGTTAGGCAAGAAGGGTGTGATTGTTTCTCCTTGGCAGAATTTCTATGTGGTGGTGCCTACGGAGTATCGGTTGAAGGGAAATGTGCCACCATCGCTTTATATCGACCATCTGATGAAGTCTTTAGGTAGGGATTATTACGTATCTCTGCTGTCGGCTGCTGCGCTGAACGGCGCGGGGCATCAGCGGGCAATGGCGTTTCAGGTTACAGTGAACGGAGCACCTATACACTCTGGAATAAAGAATGGAGTAAGACTTGATTTTACACTTCGCAACCCTCTCCCTATGATGTATGTGAAGCAGGTGAAGACTCAAATGGGGTTCATAAATGTTTCGTCGCCTGAGTTAACGGCCCTTGATTTGGTGCTTAATGAGAACAAGGTTGGTGGTATTAATCGCGTTACAGAGGTGCTGATAGAACTATCAGAAAACATGCATTTCGACGAATCCTTCACAGATCTTCTCACTTTCTTTAATGCACCCGTTATTCAGCGTCTGGGATATTTGCTTGATTTGATTGAAGAGCATGAACTTGCCGATCGTCTGCTGATGCTTGCACAAAACCAGAGTAAACTGTTTCGGAAAATCCGTCTGAAGCAGTCGAAGACTCAAACAGACGATATGGTAATTGATAGTCGATGGAAGGTGATTGTTAATCAAGAAATAGAAACTGATGAAATATGATACCAGAATACTTTATCCAAGAATGGAAGGAAATTTTTATTGATAAGATGGAGGGTAAGCGTGATTAATAATCAAATTTTGAATGCTATAAGAGACAAGGCTAGTCAGATTGTGCCAAAGGGTGCTATTGTTATTCTTTTTGGCTCAAGAGCACGTGGCGATGCTCGTGAAGATTCTGATTGGGATGTGCTTATCCTACTTGATAAAGATCACATAACCTCTCAGGATATTGATGATTATTCTTATCCATTACGCGAATTGGGTTGGGACTATAATCAGTGCATCAATGCTATCTTATACACCAAACGTGATTGGGATAGCAGTATTAGCAGCCCTTTCCGCGAAAACGTAACTGAAGATGGAATCAGATTATGGGGTTAAGTGGCTAAAAACTACACTTTTCAAACGATAAACTACACTTTTAAAATTGTGGCGTTATTATGTAAAATATCGCGTTCTGAAACGTTGTTTCTTGTAAAATATCGTATTCTGATGCTATGTTTTTATGTAAAATATCGCGTTTTACGTTTTTCTTCGTATCTTTGCACCCAAAATATCATCGTTATGGTTGACAAAACTCACCAACAAAGTCGCATCAGCATTATAACCCCGCTCGCGTGAAGCTCGCTCCACCCGCCCTCGCTCTTTGGGGGCAGCGTGCCCCCAGCCGCGCGGCATTCCCCGCGGTGTTTTCAGGTATTAGATAAATTGCAATCGACTAGCGAAAATAAACATTTAATGTTTAAATACGCTAGTCGATTGTTACTCTGTTACTAATGAGAGCTTACTAAATCTGTAAGTTCCCAATAGATTAACATGTTTTTCTCCAACCATGATTCAGCAAATCCTGCTCAAGGGTACCATTCTCAACTGTATAGTCGAGATAATCCTTCAATACCCATTCGAAACTTTTCTTGGCTCCATCTTCGGTATAATCATAGCCCACCAAGTCTAATTCCGGACAATAGGCATGAAAAACGTCGTCTTCCTTAAACAGAATGACTGAAACATCAACCTTTATTCCTTTATTATTAATTTCAACTGTATTCATCTTTTTTGTTCCTTTCTCGAGTGTAAACATTGGATATATCGATAGAATATTGTTAGTTCATAACGACATCACATAGTTAGCCTTTAAGCCTGTACGCTCTTCGTAGGCCTGTTTCATTTCCTGCTCAAGAGCAGTTACAGCATCAAATTTAGTTAGCTTAGCTGCTTTGAAACGTTTTAAAGCTTCTTCTCTTGTCATATGTATTCATCCGAGTTTACGCATTAATTCAAGGAAAGCCTCTGGTTTAAAATCAATATGACTCTCACCTAATCTTTCACCATTAACCTTTGCAAAATAAGAATACTCATAAGCTCCAAGACTGATTACAGCTCCAGTTTTTTCCGACTCCAAATCAATCGTAGCGTTAGTATCAGGAGCAATCATCCAGTGTTCCCAATCAGAATTCTGTGAAATCATCAGAACGCTCTTGATATTTTTAAGTACTCGAAATGATATAGGAAGAGCTCCGTGGCCATCCCAATCTATTCCAAGCGTACTTAGGTGATCTATGCGATCATAGGCCTCAGCCAAAGCTGGTTGAGTTACCTCAACTGTAAGACGCTGAGCCACTTTTTCCTTGTCTTCACGTGATATATGGATAGAGTGAATATACTCCATCACATCTGTATAAGATGTTATGGGATATGCTACTGCAGGCTCTGAAGCCATTTTGATATTATTATCTTCCATATATAACTCTAATATTGTTAAGACGCTGCAAATATAAAACAAATAGTTGAAACTTGCAAGTTTTTTGAAAAGAAGATGAACAAATTGTTATTTTCTGCTTTTAATCAAGGCAGGAGGATTTTTTTATTCTTTATTGGCTTTTTCTTTGGTTATTTCAGATAAAAGGTGTACTTTTGTGCCCGAATTCTCGTCATGTCCACGCCGGATTCAAGGCAATCGTGCCAAGAAGTGGAAGGGTGGGTAGCGAGTTTTCATACATATTAAAGGCGTTTACAAGCGCTACGTTTAAGACTCTTCGGAATCTGGAAAATTCAAAATTGGAATCTTGAACTTAGCAACGGTAGATGCTCTCGGGATGTGTTTATACGCGTCCCCTATCTTCGTATGTGGGGTAGGGCGCATTGTATTCATATCGGCGTGGGCTCTGACGTTGTCTGTTCAATTCCAATGGGCAATTCCAGAGCCTCGAAGGGTGGAACGGGCAGCGACGGTTCCACGCTTTTTTTATGCCTTGCCGCCAAGACTTTGGCGCGCCTAAAAACAGTAGGCCGATATGGATGCATTGACTAATGCTAACAAGGCTACATCACCAATAACCCGCTGTGGACTTACCCCCATGGCCATCCCCGAAGCTGTAGATGCACAAAAAGGGGTGTCGGTAGAATACGCTCCAGCCCCTGATAAGCGTTGGTATGTTCTCCGTGCCTCCTATGGTCGTGAGATATTAGCCGAACAGCTACTCATCCAGAGCCATGTCTATGCCTACGTTCCCAAACGTTATGCCTATATCGAGGTTAAGGGGCGCCCCAAAAAGGTGTTGCAATGCCTCATCGCCAATATCGTGTTCGCCTATCTCACCCCCAGGCAGGCTATGATTTTCGTTCGTAATAACGATCCAGATGAGCCTTCGCCTGCGCCGCAGTTGTCTGAGTTCCTCAGCTTCTACTACAATCATTTTGTTCAGAGTGAGAACTGGCGCAACCCGCCGCTTACTATCCCAGAGCACGAGATGCTCAACTTTATTCGTGCCACCTGCTCGAACGACGAGAATCTGCTGATGCTCCAGGGAGGCGACTTCCATTACAAAACCGACGATGAGGTCGAGGTTATCTGTGGTCAGTTCAAAGGTGTTCGTGGTCGAGTCATCAGGGCTCGTGGTCAGCAGCGAGTGCTTGTCGCTCTTACCGCCCTCAATTGCCTCTGCGCCACCGCCTACATCCCAACCCCGTTCCTCCAGAAAATATAACCCCAAAAATACCGTCAATTAATTCAAAACCCTTAATGAATTAATTCATTGCCCCTTTTGAATTAATTCACCGCACTTCGAGGCCTCCTTCCCCCTAAAGATTTACGTACCCCTGTTAAGGGGTACTCCAATCTTGGGGGAGGCCTCTCAATTTCGAGGAAAAAACAAATTGATTTTGAGTCAAAATTAACTTGTTTATGAGTAGAAATCAACTTGATTTTCGGTGAAAACTAATAAGGAAAAATATCCCTATCCCTTACACCCCTCTTACTATAGCCCCACCTCTCTATAGAGAGAGGGTGGGGACTATATAGAGAGGGGGTTAAGAAGGGATGAGGATATTGCTTATAAGTGTCCGATGCCGTGGTTGTTTTGCCGGCATGGAGTAAAGTTGTCTTGATGGAATTTGAATTTGTCATATCTTTTGGTTATTAATTTTGTGATTAATTGTTACTATTCATTTTAACCTCGCAAAGGTACGAATAAGTAATGAACCAACAAAATATCTGTCCCCGTGGGGACATGTTTAGTAATTCTTAACGGATACGTCATTCTAAATATTTATTTAAAAATAAGCCCCCTCAAAGCTCCCTCAATTTCTTTATAATGCTCAGCCACCCAACACATGCTGGGTCCAAGGCATGTGGGGAAAAAGGGATTGGATGCTTACTACGGTAATATTAATCGGAGCATGATAAAAGTAAACAACTTCAATGTCAGAACAAATATTTAATACATCATCAAATAACAAGCGAATAGCGAAGAATACGATTCTTCTTTATATACGCATGCTTGTTACTATGATCATTAGCCTTTATACGTCGCGTGTTGTCCTCAATACGCTTGGCGTTGAAGATTATGGCATTTACAATGTTGTTGCAGGTGTTGTTGTGTTGTTTACATTTATAAATAATGCAATGGCAACAGGAACTCAACGACACATATCCTATGAATTGGGTAAAAAAGATGGTAGAATTTCGGAGATATTTAGTGCATGTCTTAAAATCCATGTTGTACTTGGCGCACTGGTTGTATTATTGGGTGAGTTAGTTGGGCTTTGGTTTCTTAATACCCAACTCAATATACCAACAGAAAGAATGTTTGCTGCCAATGTGATCTATCAGATTGCGCTTGTTAATTGCTTTATAGGTATTATAAAAACACCGTATGATGCATCCGTTATTGCTTATGAACGAATGTCATTTTATGCCTACATGAGTATATTTGATGCTGTGTCAAAACTATTGATGGCATACATATTGTTGGTCGTTACGTTTGATAAACTTATCACTTATGCCGCATTCATTCTATTTGTAGTTATTGTTGGATTTGTAATACAACTATTTTATGCCCATAAAAAACTACCAGGGTTAAAGATTGTTGCCATCTTGGATAAAAGCCTCTATAAATATCTTCTATCCTTCTCTGGATGGACTCTATTTGGCAGTGTTGCTGGCATGCTCGAGACTCAGGGTCTCAATATGATTGTCAATATCTTCTTTGGTGTCGTGTTAAATGCTGCTGTAGGCATTGCAGGACAAGTAAGAGCAGTTATCAATCAGTTCGTAAGTGGTTTCCAGCAAGCTCTAAACCCTCAGTTGGTTATGTCAGAATCTTCTGGCGATAGACAGCGACAATTCAGTCTGATATGTCGTTCAGCCAAATTTTCTTTCTTCATCATGTTCGTCCTTTCACTTCCCATTATGTCAAATCTCTATCAATTTCTATATCTATGGCTAGGACAAGTACCAAACTATACCGTTTCTATCTGTATTCTTGGTATTGTAGTCCAACTATTTGAGTGTATCTCCTCACCCTTATATACGACGATTTTTGCCATAGGTAAAATTAAGACTTATCAGGTTATAGTATCACTTTTTCGCATCCTTAGTGTTATCTCAGCACTTACCATATGCTATTTAGATATAGAGCCTTACATGATATACTTAATGCCATGTATCGTAGCTGCTCTTCTTATGGGTTATCGGGTATGGTTTATACACAAAGAGATTGACATGTCTATAATCTCATTCGTAAAAAATGTAATTATGCCAGTCATGGCAGTTTGTACTATTACGATTCTACCATTAATTGTTTACAAGGAATTTGCTCCGTATAGTGAATCAATCGTACGTCTGATTATAGAATCAATCTGTATTGCTGTTTTAACTGGTATGACTATATTTACAATAGGATTCACTTCGTCTGAACGTAACGTTATCATTCAGCAAGTTTGCAAATACATACAGAAATAAATTATATGACGCAAGAACAATTTAACAAACTCGATAAGTGTTATTTCAATTATTCACTTGAGGATAATTGTATTGAAGAGGTCATAGATGCACGTTCTCTTTTAGGACCTTATCGCTTTGACTTGTATGGCATCCTCTTTTACATCGACCAAAAGGTTAAGGGAGTTACAGACTTATCATACGCAAAAGAGGTATATAAAGAGCGCACTCGAGCCATGACAGGTTTCCGATTCTCTGAGATAGGAAATGATGAAAAATCCTCATTTGATGACTTTATAAAAGTACTCGACAATCTTATTACTGATTTTCAAAATGACAATTATGACTACGATAAGACACTCATCCCTGTAGATAAAAAAGGTGAACCTATTGATGGGGCACATCGTATTTCTTGTGCTGCTTACTTCAATAAAAAGATAAAGGTTTTACGCTTTTTAGAACGCGAGGTGCTCCCATGTGACTATGTATACTTACATCATGAGTTCCTTCCTTCCGACATTGCCGATACGATGGCCATTGAGTCTCTCAAATGGCATGATAACATTTTTGCTTTATTCCTTTGGCCTAAGGCACATAAAAGTGCAGATAAATTGCAGAAGGCAATCTCGCTTATAGCTAATGAAACTTCAATTTTATATCAAGTCGAATATAAACTGACCTTCGAAGCAATTAAGAATCTTATGATTCAGCTTTATGGTCACATGGATTGGGTAGGATCTATTGATGATGGCTATGCCAACATTACAGGCAAGGCTGATGAGGTGTGGGCAGACAATGGTCTAGTTCGCATTGTACTTGTTCAGGCAAATAGTTGTGAAGAGGTATTAGCTATCAAAGGTAAAGTACGCGATATGTTTGGTATTGGACTGGCTTCCATTCATAGTACTGACAATATCCGAGAGACCAAAATGGCCATGAATGCATTACTCAATCCAAATTCTCGTCACCATCTTTTGAATGCAGACGTAACACGCTATAAAGACTCATACAAACTCTTTACTCGTTTTAAAGACATAATTTCTCATGGAGGTTTTGATAAGGATGAGTTTATCATCGTTAATGGAATGGTGCTTAGTATTTATGGCTTGAGACCTACTCTTGATCTTGACTATTATTGCCTCCATGCTTCGCCAGAATTACGATATCCTTCCGATGATGAAATCGAAGAGCATTATGATTCCCCCAGCGGATTATGTTCCATACCCTTAAAAGACTTAATCAATGACCCGTGTAATTATTTTGTGTATAACGAAATTAAGTTTGTTACACTCCAAAACATTCTACTCCTCAAACAGAATCGTTATAAAGTAATGCATTTATCCAAAGATACAGATGATATTAAACTTATTCAAAGCCTACTCAGTAATCATAATAAGTTTGCAAAATTCATCTCGCGAAAGCAATTATTATTGAAGCGTAAAAAACGTGTTTTTAATGAAAAACTGAGAAATAATGTAATTATGATTTCCCAAAGACTTAATCTTTATGATTTTCTGAGGTCTATCAAACATCTTCTGTGCAAATGAATATCTTATTCTATTTTGTTAATCAAATAAATCCTCAATGTGGTGGGACAGAGCGCGTTGCTGACAATGTCGCCCACGGGCTTAAAGCTCGTGGACATAACATATACTATATGTCCAACGATAGGGTTCCCGGTGAATATGATATACCATGTTTCTTTCTTCCTGAATTAGGTGTTACGAAAAATAACATCTCCTATCTCCGGCAATTTATTCTTGAATATAAAATAGATATAATTATTAATGAGGCAGGTAATTGTGAAGAGGTACGTTTGTTTAGCAAGGAGCATCTGCATAATGTAAAGATCATTACAGAACTGCATTTCTGTCCTACATTATCATTTAGATATTATTACAAATCTCTATATCTACCAGTAGTCATTAGCAAACCCAAAACCAGCGTGATAAATATTCTCAAGTGGCTTCGTTCTCCTTATCAAAAGGCAAAACTCCTTAAGAACACAGGAAAAAGGTATAAATACATGTATGAATATTCAGATAAGGTTGTCGTTTTGAGTCCATCCTATATAAAGGAATTTGCAGATTTAGCTAACCTAAGTGACTATTCAAAGATAATATCTATATATAATCCTAACACATTTATCCCTTCGGAATCTCCATTACAGAAAGAAAAAGTGGTGCTTTCTATAGGTAGGCTAGATTATTCGCAAAAAAGGATTGATTTTTTATTGGATATATGGAAGCAAGTATATGCTAATCATAAGGATTGGACCCTTGAGATTTGTGGCGATGGTGAATTTAAGGGAGCGCTTATGCAATATGCAGTGCAAAACAACATAAAGGGGGTAAAGTTTAAAGGCAATGTGACTCCACAGCCATATTATCAGCGTGCGCGCATACTGTGCATGACATCTTTGTATGAAGGTACTCCCATGGTGATTATCGAAGCAATGCAATGCAAGTGTGTGCCTATAGTATATGACACCTATTCAGCAGCTAAGAATCTAATCGCGGATGGTGAAACAGGCTATATTATCCCACCATTTGATAAGCAGTCGTATGCAGAAAAGTTGTCAAGGTTGATGGATGATGAGGATTTGAGACAGCAAATGGCAGATAAAGCATTGGCTTCTACAAAGAGATTTGATTTAGATAAGATAATTGATGAGTGGGAGATACTCATTAAACAGTTGTGCAAATAATAACTACAAAGATTATCTTCAATAAATAATTTTTTTATGCGACAACAATATATTGACATACTGAAAGGTTTCACAATCATCTGGGTCCTGTGGATGCACATGAATATGCCAGAACTGATATATCCATCGGTTCAGATGCCGATATTCTTCTTCCTGTCTGGTACATTCTTTCGAGTTAAGAGTTCGTTTAGAGAACAAATAAAGAATGATAGCTATCGGTTGTTAGTTCCAACTGTATGCTTTATGGCAATAGCCGCGATTCTTATGACTATGAGAGGGGACAATTTATGGTCATGGAATGTTATTGAGGTGTTGCAGGCATGCAGAAACGGTAGTATCACATGGTTTTTAATTGCTTTGTTTTGTCTAAGGACGTTGAACTATCCTTTTGAAAAGTATCATCCTAAATGGTGGTACCTCGCATTGGCAACTATACTATATCCTATTGGGTATCTTTGGAAAGTTAAATATCCAGATGTAGTGGTACCGATTATTCCAGTTGTGGAGTTGTTTATGTTCGGTATTTACTATGTAATTGGGTATGTCTATGGGAAAAAGGTGTTGGAATTTTCAATATCCAATAATGTGCAAAGTGTAACCTGTTATTTACTTGGGGCGGCATATCTTTTGTTTGTTCATTGTGTGGATTGGGAGAGTGGTTGTCTAAGTCATATCCCTTGGCTTGTATATGGATTCCCCTATACATTAATGTGTATTCTTTTGGGGCTTGTACTCTGTCGTATACTAGAAAAGGTGCCGCTTATCGCGACCCTTCTTGCCTATGTGGGAAAAAACTCTATAGTGTTTTATCTTACACATTTTCTAATATACATGTACATATTCAAGAATCTTGATTGGAATCCTTATCTGGTGTTTTGTATTATTGTGGCATTGGAGTTCCCGTTGATTTATGTTATTACTACGTATTTACCTTGGATGGTCGGAATAAAAAAATAGTATGTTGAATATCATATTGTTGACAATTTTTGTCGTTGTTCCTTTTGTAGTAACATGTTATTGCGAACTGCCTGGGGGGGGCATTTCCTTGAATGCCCTTTTAGATCGGAAATACACAACCAGTATGAAGGGTGTGGCTATTATCATGATAATGTTAAGCCATTGCACATCTTATTGTGGGGTATATTATACTCCTTTCGGTAGTATCGGGGTTTCCATGTTCTTACTGCTTTCTGGCTATGGCTTGAATGAAAGTTACAAACATCATGGATTAAAGAATTTTTGGAGCAGGCGTCTCCTTCGTGTAATGATACCATTCGTTATAGCAATAGCCTTAGTTACATTGTTTTTAGAACGTTCTCTTATGTGGTTTCTTGGAAACGTCATACTCATTTATCCATACTATTGGTTTATAGCATTTATCATATATTGCTATATCGCATTTTGGATAGTATCAAAGATGTTTAAAAATGAATGGCGATGGATGATGTTACTCTTTTTGGGCATTCCATGTTTTTTCTTTGTTAACTCAAATCAAGCTTTTGCTTTTACTATTGGTGTGTTGCTTTCTGAATATAAGTATAAAATAGAAACTATTAGTGATTCAAAGCCAGGGGCGTTGTCAAAAACGGGTGGCTTTTTAATTATTTTGTCTATAATGTTACTTGCAATTAAACAGTGCGATATTGTAAGAAATGGCTCATTAGCAAGTTTGCTGCCTTATATAGACTTGTGTATTTCAACATTTTGTTCTATAGGAATAATACTTGTTTTATGCATGAATGATCATTTTCATAATAATAAGTTTCTGTATTTTACAGGGGTTATAGCATATGAACTTTATTTAGTACATTATCCATTTTACACCATAATAGGTAGTAGTCTTTGGGCAATGATGCTATTAATGGTGTGTTCATATATAATTGCATGGTATTTCCATAAATTAAATATATTAATTTTAGATAGATGGAATCTGTAGCTTTGTATTATCCCTCGTTGGAACATTCAGGAGGAATAGAGCGCGTTGTTGTTGAACTGTGTCGCATTTTTGAGGAGAAAAAATATTCATGTGTTCTCTATACAGACGTAGAACCACATTTTTATAGAAATAGAATAAATGTGGAATGTATTTTGCTGCCATCTGACATCGTAAAGCGGCAAAACACATGGATCAAAACGATTCAAGAGCACAATGTGCAGTTCGTAATAACAAATGGAGGCTTTGGAGCCCCCGATTTGAAAGATATTAAGTTTATACATGACGCTGGTGCAAAGGTAATCAACACTATACATTTCTCTTTTCCCAGTCCTATCCTTTTTAACGAGGCTTGGGAGAGTTATGCAAACGTTCTAAAAATAGGGAAAGAGTGCGATGCTGTTGCAACAGTGAATAAACTTGATGCAATATGGTGGCGAGCTCTCGGATGCAATGCGTTCCCTGTTCGGAATCCGTTTACTTACTATGATCATAGTAATTCGACGAAGGATTATACCTCACACACCTTGATTTGGGTTGGTAGAGGGGCCCCCCAAAAAAAACCGGTAGAAGCATTAGAGATTGTCGCTGAAATAGCAAAGCAAGTACCTGATGTTAAACTACTGATGGTAGGGGTTGAAAAGGGGGCTTTTTATAAAGACATAAAAAAACTAGACATTGAAAAGAATATTGAAATCATTCCACCTACTAACGAGATAGGAAAGTACTATGAACGTGCTTCTATACATCTACTGACTTCCGTTACAGAGTCATTTTGTCTTGTTGTTGCAGAAGCAAAAAGTTATCGTATCCCTACAGTCATGTATGATGTTCCATTCATTGAATTGGTAGAAGACGGCAAAGGGGTCATTATACATGAGCAAAGTGACATTAAGGGAATGGCAAAGAGCATTATTGAACTGTTTCATAATCCTGAGAGAATTAAACAGATGGGAGAAGATGCTTATGAAACTTTATCTGATTTCAATGATGACGAGGTTGTGGCTCGTTGGCAGATGATTTTTGATAACTTGCAGCGAGGGGAAAGTTGTCAAACAGATGTTATAAGTGCAAATGACATCATTGTTCGTGAAATATATAGTGCGTGGATGAATCATTGTCAGCAAAATGTTTGGAAAATAGAATTCTTCGATAATATCGAAAGAGCAACAGGTCATTCCGTAAAGGCAATGATAGATATTTTTACTAATGCGATAATTAACCCATTAAAAAACATAAAACGAAAGATTAGATAGTTATGAAGGTATATTTTGGATTTAATGAC
Organism: Prevotella sp. khp1; assembly: GCF_900102205.1. NCBI lineage: Bacteria > Pseudomonadati > Bacteroidota > Bacteroidia > Bacteroidales > Prevotellaceae > Prevotella > Prevotella sp. khp1. Next base: position 1,045,014 of record NZ_FNJZ01000001.1, on the reverse strand, counting down.
ATCCGACAGGATGGAATGGGATCGGAAGCAATGGCATTGATGAGATCCCTAAAGAAGGTTGGCGTAGAGGTACAACCTGTTCATGCATGGAAGCACATAGATGTTCCTGGATATATAGAGGAGTTTCATCCTGTCTTCATCTGTGATGAGCCAGAAGATCCTGGAACAGAGAATATTATCAAAAGGATGGTCGAATATCTGAATAGTATTCCAGAAAACAGTATATTCTCTCACTTTGGCTCTTTTAACTGGGCTTGTGTTTATCCCTATCTTCGTAAAGATATTCGTATTGTTGTGTCAGTTCATAGTATATCCCCATCATCACTAAAGATTGCTACCGCATACAAAGAGCGTGTAAGTAGGTTCATTGCTATCAGCTGGGAGGTTGAGAAGAAACTCAAGAATACCCTTCCTACATCTATGCATCATAAGATTTCATTCATTACTAATGCTCTTAATGCAGAAGACTATCCAGAAAAGGATTATACATTCTCCAACGATCCTCTTAAGGTAGTATTCTTCGGACGTATTGAGGATGTAACAAAAGGATGTGACAAAATACCCGAAATTGCAAGTATCCTAAAAAAAAGAGGCCTCAATCTGCAATGGGATTTTTACGGATATTTTCATTGGGGATATGAAAAGAAATTTTATGCCCTTAACAAGAAATACAATGTGGAGGATGTTATTGCCTATAAGGGTTTATTACAACCAACTGAAATACCGGCAGTACTCCGTCAATATGACATCATGATTATGCCTTCAAATCATGAGGGGTGTCCAATGGCATTGATTGAAGCAATGCTTGTAGGCTTGCCTTGTGTCGTTTCTTACATACATGATGTAACAAATATGATGCTTAATCCTGATGTTGAGGGTATCCTATGTGAAAAGAATTCAATGTCTGAATTTGCTGATGGTATAGAACGATTAGCCAAGGACAAGGCACTAAGAATTAGTATGGGTAAAGCTGCACACAACAAAGCAGTAAGGGAGTTCTCAACAGAGATACAGGTAAAGAAATATATTAAAACTTTTAATGAAGCATGTGAGTCGATTGACTATATTTTACCTGAAGCAAAACAGGATTTGGATCATTTTGTAGTTCCAGAAATAACTAAGCCTCATATCCTGGCACGAATCCTTCCATTATGGTTTAAAAAGATTTTAAAACGATATCTGCACAATTAATGAAACCAATATACCTTGTTGTAACCCCTTTCTTCCCAACTCCAGATTCGTTTCGGGGCCCCTATGTCCTTGATCAGGTAAAGGCTATTGAACGTACAGGAAAGTATAGGGTCGTTGTTTTCAAGCCTTGCAGCTTATGGCATAGGGAGCAGCCTTATGAGTATGAAGGTATTACGGTACACCATGTACCATCGTTCTTTACTCCGTCATATATTTTCAATGGGTTTGGTGGAGGCCTTAACGGAAGAAATCTGTTAAAGCAATTACAAATATTGGGTATTCCATTAAAAGATATAGCCGTCGTACATGTTCATACAGCCTCATTTGCATGCTATGCTACTGCCCTAAAGAAAGCGAACATAAATATCAAGACTGTCATACAATATCACGATCCAGACCCATATCAGATTCGAAATGGTAAATGGGCATTATGGAAGCCGAATGCCACGTATCGGGCAAAAAAGTTGATTTCGCAGTTTAAGTATATTGACCTACATCTGTGTATCAGTAAAAAAGTTGAATATAACCTTACCCATTTTCCGATTCCACATCCAGAAGAATGTTATGATTCATACAAACGAGCATTAAATGTCGTAAAAGACATCCCATCTCCTCAAAATCTGAATACTTACGTTCTGTATAATGGTGTAGATATCTCATCTTTCCATCCTATTGACGGTCTGAAAGACTCTTCCATATTCAAGATTGGCTGTGTTGCGAACTTTATTGATTGGAAGGATCAGATGACCTTGATAAAGGCAGTTGAGATGCTGGTTAAGGATGTGAGATACGACAATCTTCGCGTTTCTTTTGTAGGCTCAGGCATTACAAAACAGGCATGTCAGGAATATATTAACCAACATAATCTCCAAAAATACTTTATTTTCGAGAAAGAGGTTCATCACAGTGAATTGGTTAGGTACTATAATACCTTAGATATATTTGTCCTGCCATCGTATTTCGAAGGATTTGGCTGTGTCTTTACCGAGGCTGCTGCCTGTGGCGTGCCTTTCATGTGTTGTATCAACCAAGGATGTTCTGAATATATCTCTGACCAGCAAATGAAAATATGGACGATTGCGCCATTCGACCACAAGAGTCTTTCTAAGCATATAGAAGACTTTATTGCGCAACCTCAGATGCAGATTTATGAAAAAAAATGGAATATCGATGTGCTTATAGGCGAGTATTTATACGCTCTTAATGACGCACATTAACTGACTTATAATAAATTATGTTCAAAATATCGGAATTAACGGCATTTATTAAAAATAATATAGGTTGGATGCCCTTTGTGTTTGCGATTATCATGTATGCGACAGCAATTGGTATTCAATTGTGGCCGACTGCCACTGTAGCATACGCTACTATGTGCTTATTTGCCGTTTATGCTTTTTTCAATGGAAGGGGTGTGGAAAGTGGATATATGGCATTCTTGTTATATCTGCCAATAGAACTGCTATTGGCTCAACCACCAGAGCTGTTTAATTGCTGGGTACGTATGCCTTTGTTCGCTATTGTCTTGATTTGTTTCTCTCCGTTTATTAAGTCACCCAGGATTAGGGATATTCGTCATAATGTGATGATGGCATTCAGCGTAATTAACGTATTTGTAGCTGTCAGTTCGTTCTTTTGTTTCTTTTTAGGCATTAATATGATGCCAGCCATAGAACCGACTAATGTCAACAATACTGGTGGTACCTTTGGTGGTATTACTTGGCATTCTATGACCCTTGCTCCATTATCTGCTATGGCTTCTGTCTATCTCAGTCATCTTGCTTTGACTACAAAAAAAAAGATTTTCTGGGTTCTGGATATTATGGCAATAGGATCATTGTTCTTCGCCTCTTCCAGATCTGCACTATTGGCTATGATTGCTGGTCAGATTGTGGTATTCTATTATCAGTCAGACAAAAAAACAGTTTTCTTCAAACGCGTACTCATCGTTGTTATTCTTTTGGCCGTATCATATCCCCTATGGAAGATGTGGACTTCTGGATTTGAGGCAAAAAATGCAGCAGGAATGGCATCCAGTAGTACAATATTTGCAACTCGCGCAGGAAAATGGAGTTACCGAATTGGCGAATTTATGGAGAGCCCTATTTTTGGAGTGGGTATTCCTGCGGTCGGATTAAAGGATAGTTGGAGTTTTAATGAACTTACTGGTGTTATTGAGCCGGGAAGTTCATGGTTGTCTGTACTATCCATGACGGGTATAATAGGTGCCTTATTTATATTCTCATTTTTTTATAAAGCCACTTCTAATGCAGTACATAGTAACTCCAGAAGAAGACCATTTTATCTCGCAACCCTTGTAGTGTTTATGGTACACCTTTTTGCGGAGGGTTATATTTTCTCTGGAGGCAGTTTTCTTTGCGTTTATTTATGGAGTGCTGTTGGAGCTTGTTATGATTTAAAGTACTACAACAATGAATAGTGTTTGTCTTTCCATCGATAATGGTCATCGACTTCCTTCTCTGGATTTTATTAGGGCTATTATGATATTCCTGATGGTTTTATTCCATTTAGGAGATTTTAATTGCCAATATCTTAGACTTTCAGATTATGTTTATAGTTTCCATATGATGACCTTCTTATTGATTAGTGGATTCTTGTTTAATCCAGAAAAGCCGTTGGGGAAATTTTGGCATAGTTATCGTTTGTTGTTAGGAGTGTATTTGTTTTTTAATCTACTGTATATTATAAGCTTTTGGTTCTACGGCACTATGACTGGAGGTGAGCAAGAACAACTTTCATTTGCTCTGATTTTAGGAAGACTGGTGTCTGCTCCTGTGGGTACTTTGTGGTATATTTATACGTTGCTTGTCGCTATGCCAATAATATATATATTAAATATATTATGCAATAGACAGAAATTAACGACGATTATCTTATCTGCTTGTATATTTTATGGTATCTCGTTGTTGCTTCCCACGGTATTTATGTGGAGGTGTGTTATCTTTTTTTTGTTGGGACAATTGCTGCGAACTTTTCGATTATCTTTTATTCCATCTTGGCTTTTGATGCTTTCATGCATAATTGGGCTGATCATTATTGGGTTTTACGATAACTCTTTCCAATTCTGTATTCCTGTCACAATTGCCAATACTATGTTGTATTTCATATTGTTTATTTGTGTATATGAGAGGATAAAAGATGATAAAATTAAAACATCCATATGTTGGATAGGTAAGAATACATTGCCTGTTGTTTGTTGGTCGTTTTTCTTTACACCATTTATCTCTGTGCTTTATAGATTCTTTAGTTTTGATAATTTAAGGATTCTCTATGGCATTATAGCGAGTATTTTGGTTATTGCATTAAGTTATATGTGTGCATGCATAATGGATAAAACTAAGATTAGTCAATTGTTGTTTGGCACATCTATGATAAAGTAGGCGTATGACGATTACATTTTTTTTTAACTATCTAAATCATCATCAGGTTCTTGTTGCTGATGCCATGTATGAGATGATTGGTAACGATTTTCATTTTGTTGCCACTTGCCCAAGAGACCCAAAGGAATTGAAAGGTGGATTGGATTATAGCAACAGGCCATATTGTATATTGTCTACAGAGAGTGAAAATGGTTTATGTGAGGCCCATCGACTTAATATAGAATCTGATGTATGCGTTTTTGGTGCCGGTAATCTTAAATGGGAAAATGAAAGGTCTAAAACAAATAAACTTTCTTTTGAAGTCTCAGAACGATGGTTAAAGAAAGGATGGCGTAATGTGTTCTCTCCTAGGCTTATTAAATGGTGGCTGCTCTATCAGTTTAAGTTGAGAAAAAAACCTTTCTATCGTCTCTGTTGTAGTGCCTTTACGGCAGAAGATGATGTTAAGCTTGGCTGCTATAAAGGCTGCCACTACAAATGGGGCTATTTTACCAAGGTAGAAGAAAAATTTGTTGAAGCATTCGACGCGGATGTTTCAACAAAATGGAAAGTACACATCCTTTGGTGTGCACGTTTCCTTTTGTTGAAACATCCGGAGCTGGTCATTGAGTTAGCGGATAGATTGAAGAAGGATGGCTATGATGTTGCTATTGATATGTATGGTGATGAGCCTTCGAGTCCTTGCCGGAACACATATCCACGAAAGAAATTGTTGGCTTTGATTGACAAGTTGGATGTGGCAGATATTGTTACACTGAAAGGTAATCGCCCCAATAGTGATATATTAAAAGCCATGCAGGAGGGAGATATCTTCCTGTTCACTTCTGACCGCTTGGAAGGGTGGGGTGCAGTCGCCAATGAATCTATGGCCAACGGGTGCGTGTTGGTAGCAAGCGATGCTATTGGAAGCACACGGTATTTGGTAAAACATAAAGAAACCGGTATGATTTACCGTTCATGTGATTTGAATTCACTCTACGAACAGGTGAGATACTTGTTGGATAATCCAGACGTACGTAAGCAGATCGCTAAGGCAGGACGTGAGTCAATGGTAAAGTTGTGGAGTCCGGCAAACGCTGCCAAGAGTTTGTTAAAATTAATTGAAAATATTCAAGTAGAACATAAAACCTCAGTTGTAGAAGGTCCTTGCTCAAAAGCATAATATTATGGATAAAGAATACCAGCATGTAATCAGTCTTGGACACGCTTGTGCCGTTGCTCACGAATTGGAACACCTTGGCTATCGAGACCATAGTGGTCCATTTGATTGGTGTGGGTCCAGAAGTCTTAAACTAAAGATGAAGCTTCTTGAAGAGAATTTTGAGCCACTATTTTCCGGTATGAGAATAGATAACCTATATCAGCGAGCGATTCCCAACATATATCTGATGAAAGAGTTCCAAATATATTTTGTCCATGATTTTAACGCAACGGATACTCTTGAGTCACAATTAGATAAAGTTATTGAAAAATACAGGAGAAGGGTTTCACAATTTTATAAGGACATCATAGAACCCTGTCTATTTATCTATTATCTATATGATCAAGAGGATGCCGATTGGATTGATGAGAACCACGAGTATGTACTAAATTTTTTTCGAAAATATAACCAAGATAGTGATATACTATACATTACCCCAACAGGTATCAATTTCCGCCAAAAGAGTTTCTATGTAGAGAATGATGAAGGGGCTGACCATGCGTACGATTTTACACAAAAAAAACCGGAAATTCTTGATTACTTGAATAAAATTCCCTATCCTGTAGAAAAGAAAAATCAAAATCTGCTTTTTTTTAATGCCAAACCCCAAAAATCTTTGATTAAGAGATTTATCGATAGGATTAAGAGCAGATTCTCTACATCTAATCCCGTTTATCATCATAATTTACAAAGCATAGAACCATAGTCTCATGGTAATATCATCGTATAATAGCCAAAAGATTAAGGCGCTTAATTTTATAGCTATCCTATTCGTTTTGCTTATACATTCTAATTTTTCGGAATCAGTTGATTATCCCAAAGCAATGTCTGTACAACTGTTTCTTGGTACTTCTGGTATGAGTTTGGCTGCGGTTCCTCTATTCTACTTTATCTCCGGATTGCTATTCTTTAAAGGCATAGTTCAGACGAGGGATTTGTTACCCAAAATCATTAAGAGGACCAAAACACTGCTCATACCCTATATCATTTGGAATTTGTTTTTCGTCGGGTGGTATGTGGTATTGGCTTATACGCCTGGGGTGTCTCAGTTTGTAAATAGTGATATGATGGGTAACCTGCAGTGTTCGCATCCTTTTGATACACTATCGTTTCTATTCATAAGTCCTGCTGGTTTTCATCTTTGGTTCTTGCGTGATCTAACTATTTATGTATTTACTAGTCCGTTGCTGTACTGGAGTATTAAAAGAACATCATGGATAACATATGTGGTCTTGCTTGTTGTTTTCGGTCAGTATCTCGGATGTGGTATCACGTATTTTGCGCTTGGTGGAATAATTTCGCAAAAATATAGTTTGGAGCAACTGCAATCGTGGATTTCCGAACCTGTAGTTATGTGTTGTGCTTGCATATATTTAATGGGGTGTTTTATAGCAGCTAATATCTTGCCATTCCCGGTAAGTTCAATGAATCCATATTATCAGCAGGTGATGAGTCTATTTGGTATAATTTCAATATGGAGGGGGTATGAACTTGTGTTGAGTGTCGATTATAAATTTCCATCTTGGTTCACTTCTGCAACATCATATACTTTCTTCGTATATTTATTCCATGAACCGGCTTTTAATGTAATCAAAAAACTATCATTGCAAGTGTTGGGATGTAGCGATATGTCTCTGATAATACTATACCTACTCAACCCCATATTCATGATAATGATAGCTATTCTCATTGGTATGACATTTAAGAAAATATTACCTAAAACATATTCTGTTTGTGTCGGAGGCAGATAAAAATAGATAATGAGACCAGTACTCATAGACGCATTATACATTAATATGGGTGGCGCATTGACGGTGCTCAACCGCCTCATAGATGGTTGTGTGGAAGCACGTCTTAACTTTGTCCTCATAAAAGATTCAAGATGTCCAAAATTGAAATCTGAAAATGGGGTGAAGAATATTGTCGTATTGTCACCTTCTCTCAAAGCTCGTCACAATTTCTATAAGGAGCATAGAAATGATTTTCAGACGGTCCTTTGTATGGGGAATGTGCCTCCTACTATAAAATTGCCATGCAAGGTACATACCTATTTCCATAATCTGAGCGTGTTGATAAACCAGAATACGATGACACGTTCGCGTAGACTTAAGAATTGGACAAAGAAGCAGATAATACGTTTTTTTGCAAAAAATACCGACACATGGATAGTTCAGACTTCTAACACAGAGAATCTGATAAAGGAAACTCTTCCCTGGAAGGGCAAAGAGTTTTTCAGATATCCCATCTATAATATACCTAAAGAGTTCTGCCCTAATCCAAATATTCCTAAAAAAGACTATCTGTTTGTTGGTGAATATACTATGGCTAAGGGACATGACGAGCTACTTGAGGCATGGAAATTGCTTCATGCTGAGGGAATCAATATTCCTCTTCATTTAACTTGCAGCGAACAAACTCTCTTTTTAGAACGTCTAAATACTGCAATATCAGATGGTATTAACATCGTAAATCATGGTTTTGTTCCCTTTGCCGAAATGGCTAGGATATATCAGCAGGCAAAATGCGTAGTATATCCTTCATTTAACGAGAGCTTAGGTCTCGGTATTGTAGAGGGATTAAATGCAGGTTGTGATATCATTGCCTCCGATCTCCCTTTTGTATATGCAATCTGTAACCCTTCAGAGGTTTTTGATCCGCATAATCCACATAGTATTGCGGAAGCTGTAAAACAATATGAGTTAGGGCATTCGAAAAAGAGTGAACTTACCATACACGACTGTTTGACTGAACTGTTAGATTTAATAAAGGCTTAGTGGCAATATGAAGCATTATTATAGCTTAGACTATATTCGCGTCATTGCAATGGTGGGTATATCGCAATATATCTATCATTTGGGGTGGCATGATAGCCATAAAGCAATGGAGGTGTGGTCATTTATTGTAGCCGGTTTCTTGACTTTTCTTGCATTGTCTGTATGGTTGCAAAGATATCCAGAAGGAAAGACACTGTCATGTGTTGTGTGGTTCTCTGCTATCAGTTATGAAATCTATCTGGTTCACCAACCATTATTGGAGGTTTGCAATCTGCTATTTCTAAATCGGATTATGATGACCGCCGTATGGATTGTTATGACTCTATTGGTCGCTATCTCGCTTTCGAAAATGACGAGCACGGTTTACAAAAGGCTTTGAGGAATACAAAGAAAGGCATGGAGAAAAAGATGGTGACTGTCGCTTTGTGGATAATACAGTTAGTATATCTTTCGGTTGTATTCTATTTCACCGTTATTTCTCGAGAATTATCTGATGAATATAAAATGGAACTCATGCCATTAAAAACAATAGTCGATATACTACATGTTGACTATGATAGTCATGGACAGTATATTCTTCGCCAGGTTCTTTTGAATATTGGGCTATTGATGCCGGTGGGTTTTATATTGGGTTTTCTCTCGACTTGGCTCAAGAACGATGTCTGTATTAGGAAAGTAATCCTCTTTGGTTTCTTGACCTCCCTCTCAATAGAGACTCTCCAACTGATCAGTAAGACCGGTACCTTCGAAGTGGATGACCTGATATACAACACTCTTGGATGTACAATTGGTTATTTCGTTTGTACGGGTATCTTGTCTGTGTGTCTGCAACGGGAGAACAAAACAAAACCTTTAAAAATAAATAATCAAACCAAATATGTTAGATTTAACAACCATCATCCTCACCTACAATGAGGAGTTGCATATCAGACGTTGCTTGGATATGATATGCCCTGTGGTAAAAGAAGTTTTTATCATTGACTGTCATTCGACAGATAAAACTGTGACTATTGCAAAGGATTTTGAAAATGTAACGGTACTTGAACACGCATGGCCTCCTACTAAATATGCTGGTCAGTTTAATTGGGCATTACAGAATGCAAACATCAAAACAAAGTGGGTGCTTCGTCTTGATGCAGATGAATATTTACTGCCAGAACTAAAGCAAGAGTTATGTGACAAACTCCCCAAAATAACGGATGAGGACATTGCTGGTATAGTAATGAACAGACGCCATATCTTTTTAGGAAAATGGATGAAGCGAGGTACCTATCCAGTGAAGTTGCTTCGAATTTTCCGTGCAGGGAAGGCTATCTGTGAACAGAGATTGATGGACGAGCACATTCAATTGTTAGAAGGTCGTGCAATTGAGTTTGAGAATGACTTTTGCGATCATAATCTCAATAATATTTCTTGGTTTTGTCATAAACATGTGGACTATGCCATTCGCGAGGCAGTAGATTTGTTAGACATAGAGCTGAATTTAACTGGAGCAGCGGCAACAGACGAAGGTAAACAAATCAGTAAGCAGGCCGAGAAAAAACGATTGAGGAAGCATCGTTATGCCAAGCAACCTTTATTCTGGCGCTCATTTGCTTATTTCTGTTATCGCTATCTCTTAAAGGGCGCGTGTCTTGAAGGAAAGGAGGGATTCCTTTGGACATTTATTCAAGGTTGGTGGTATAGAACCTTGGTTGATGCTAAAGTTTATGAGATAAAAAAAGCATGTGGGAGTGATAAAGAAAAGATAAAAATATATATTAAAGATAATTATAACATAAGCATATAGTTTAGATTCCTAGAGAATGAAGATATCAGTTATAACCGTAACCTATAACAGTGCGGCGACAGTACGGGACACGATAGAGAGCGTGCTGCAACAGACATATACGGACTATGAGTACATTATTAAAGATGGTGGTTCGAAAGACGATACACTAAATATTTGCAAGGAGTATGAATCTCGCTTTGAGGGGAGGATGAAGATTATTTCTGCTCCTGATAAGGGGATCTATGATGCAATGAATATTGGCATTGAGGCGGCCACAGGTGATGTTGTAGGTTTACTGAATTCTGATGACTTCTATACATCTAATGATGTTCTCCAGACAATAGCTGACAATTTCTTAAAGAACGACGTTGATGCTGTATATGGGGATGTTCACTTTGTAAAGGATGGAGCTCTTGATAAACAGGTGCGTTACTATTCGTCAGCCCATTTTAAAAGAAAGTATATGCGGTTGGGCTTTATGCCCGCGCATCCAAGCTTTTATTGCAAGAAAGCTTGTTATGAGAAATATGGCTATTTTGACACATCTTATAAGATAGCTGCTGATTTTGAGAATCTTTTGCGCTTGATATTTAAGGGACGTATAAAAACAAAGTATATCAAAAAAGATTTTGTGACTATGCGAACTGGTGGCGCTTCTACAGCAGGTCTTAATAGCCGTATTACCATTATGAAGGAACATCTTCATGGGTTTAAAAAGAATGGTATCTATTCGAATGCTTTTCTTTTGAGTCTGAGGTATTTTTATAAGATATATGAGTTGATGAGAGGAAGTATAGTGTAACGAGTGTAGCGAGTTTTTGCAACTTTCTCTATATAAATATATTCACCTCGAACCAAATGTATTTCCTTAGTGAAAGTTTGATTTTCTCATTACACTCGTTACACTCGAGAGTTGAAAATAGTATTTTTTATGGCTAGGAAACCGAGAGTGAGGGCACGTTCGGGGGTGTATCATGTGCTGATGCAGGGTGTGAGGCACCGTGACATCTACATAGATGATGAGGACTACCGGACGTTTGTGGAGATACTGGAGAGGTTGCAAAAGTCGAAGGATGGTGAGGAGCGTTACTTTACGGTGTATGCGTATTGTTTGCTGCCAGACCACTTCCACCTGATGCTGAAAGAGGAGGCGGACACGGTGAGTGTGACGATGGGACGCATAGCGGCGGCCTATGCACACTACTTTAATGATAAATACGACCGCGACGGCGCCATCTACAGGGCGAGGTTTGTAAGCGAACCTGTGGAGAATGAGGAGCGATGGAACACGGTGCTGAGGCATATCAGTCAGGCACCGGAGCGCATGAAGGTGTGGGATGCCGAGCACTATCCGTATAGCAGTTGGCATGAGTACGTAGGGGAGGAGAGTGAACTGCCGCGTATTTGTGAGATTCCTGCTAACTATCAGCAACTATCCCAAGAGGATATGGTGCGGATGCTATCGGCACCAGTACCCAGACAGGCGGCATGCATAGGTCCGCTGACGGACGAGATGCGACGACCTAAGGACGAACAGGTATTGGTGATGCTTTACGATATGACTAAAACTGCCAGTATGATAGAGTTTTTAGGGCTTACAAGGGCGGAACAACTGAAGACGCTGGCGGATTTGAGAAAGAAAGGGGCATCGATACGACAACTTGAAAAACTAACGGGGATAGGCAGGGGCGTGATACAGAACCTGTAAGAGGATGTTAAAAAATAGGGAGTTTGCTTGGTGTTTTGATGAATTCTTGCTATCTTTGCACGGATTATCAAAAAATTCATTAATGAACAACCAATATGATTAGGAAACTTGTATTATTATGTGTGTGTGGTGCATTCACAATGGCGAGTGCACAGAAAACACCCGTGTGGAGGGACGCCAGTGTGAACCAGCAGAACCGCGAAGCGCGTAGGGCACACTTCTTTGCCTTCGAGAATGAGGACAAAGCTAAGGGCGACAAAAAGCAGAGCGACCGCTACCTGTCGATGGAGGGTAAGTGGAAGTTCAACTTTGTAAAGAACCATCAGGATGCGCCTAAGGGATTCTATGCCCTGAAGTACGACGACTCTAAATGGGTGGATTTTCCTGTTCCCGGTTTGTTTGAGATTGAGGGCTATGGCGACAAGACCTATAAGAACATGGGATATGCTTGGTGCACAACCTTTAAGAACGATCCTCCATACATTGGCGAGACGAACAACTACACGGGTTCGTATCGTCGCACTTTCGACCTGCCTGCAAACTGGAAAGGGCAGGAGGTTTTCTTCCATGTAGGCTCAGCTACCAGTAACCTGGCTGTTTGGGTGAACGGTAAGTACGTGGGCTACTCGGAGGATTCGAAGGTGGCTGCTGAGTTTAATATCACCAAGTATCTGAAGCCGGGTAAGAACCTGATTGCGATGCAGATTATGCGCTGGTGCGACGGTAGCTATCTGGAGGACCAGGACTTCTGGCGCTTTACAGGTATTGCCCGCGAGGTGTATCTGTATGCTACACCAAAGGTACACATCAAGGATATTACCATTGGTCAGGACTACGTGCAGGGCAACGGTGTGCTGAACGTGGATGTGAAACTGGCTGGTAAGGCTATCCTTGAAGCAAGCCTATACGATGCTGCGGGAAATGCAGTGGCTGAAGGACTGAAATTTAATGTTTCATCTTTAATGTTTAATGTACCTAATGCCAAGGCTTGGACTGCTGAGACGCCTAACCTGTACACCTTATTTATATATCTGAAGCAGGGCAATAAGACACTTGAGGTTATCAAGAAGAAGATTGGTTTCCGCCATATTGAGATTAAGGGCGGACAGCTGCTGGTTAACGGCAAGGCTATCCTGATTAAGGGTGCCGACCGCCACGAACTGGATCCTGATGGTGGCTACATCGTGAGCGTGGAGCGCATGATTCAGGATATTAAGATAATGAAGCTGCTGAACATCAATGCTGTGCGTACCTGTCACTATCCCGACGATCCACGTTGGTATGACCTGTGCGATGAGTATGGTATCTACCTGACTGCCGAGAGCAACCTGGAGAGCCATGGTATGGGTTACAATGAGAAGACACTGGCTATCCGTCCTGATTTTGAGAAGGCCCACATTGAGCGTCAGGAGGGTAACATGATTACCTATAAGAACCACCCCAGTATTATTGTGTGGAGCTTGGGTAACGAGGCTGGCTACGGTGCCAACTTTGAGAAGGCTTACGCTTGGGTGAAGGCATACGATAAGACACGTCCATGCCAGTATGAGCGTGCAGGCATCGAGGGTGCTACAGATATCTACTGCCCCATGTATGCCGACTATAACTGGAGCGAGAAATACTCGAAGGGCGAAGTGACTGGCGGTAAGGTTGAGAAGCCACTGATTCAGTGTGAGTATGCTCATGCCATGGGTAACTCGATGGGTGGATTCAAAGAGTACTGGGACCTGATTCGCAAGGAGCCTCACTACCAGGGTGGTTATATCTGGGACTTCGTGGACCAGGGTATGCGCGATAAGAGTAAGGTTACTGGTAAGGAGATATTTACTTACGGTGGCGACTATGGCCGCTATCCTGCCAGCGACTACAACTTTAACTGTAATGGTATCATTGCACCCGATCGCCGACTGAACCCTCATGCCTATGAGGTGCGTTACTACTATCAGAACGCATGGATTGCTGATAAGGGATTGAAAGAAGGACGCTTTGAGGTTTACAACGAGAACTTCTTTAAGACACTTGATGACCTGGAGCTGGAGTGGTTTGTTGGTGGTGCAGGTGCACATCATCACGATGGCAACCGTCCTGAGGGTATGACCTTCGGACACGGTGGTAAGATTGATGTGAGCGGTATTGCTCCACAGCAGTGCAAGGTGATTACTGATGAGACACTGAAAAAGACCATCGAGCGTGTGCTGGGTCACCATGGCGATCAGGAGATTTTTGTGATCTTCCAGTTCAAAACCAAGGAGGCTGAGCCACTGGTAGAGAAGGGACAGGTGATGGCACGCCAGCAGTTTGCACTGAGCAACTATCAGTATCCTACATTAAACATTAAACATGAAACATTAAACATTAAAAATGAAACAATAAACACTGAAGAAACTGAGAGCTATGTAAAGATGGAGGCTGCCGGTACGACACTGACCATTGGTAAGTGGAGTGGTTGGATTGACTATCTGGATGTGGATGGTAAGGCCATGCTGGTGGATCGCGAGAGCATCGTTCCTGAGTTCTGGCGTGCACCAACAGATAACGACTACGGTGCTGGACTGCAGAACCGCTTTGGTGTTTGGAAGAACCCACAGATGAAACTGAAGGACTGCAAGGTTGATGGCAACACCGTGACATCGGTATTTGATATGCCTGATGTGAAGGCTACTCTGACCATGACCTACACACTGACTGCCGAGGGTGAGGTGATTGTTCGCCAGCAGTTGGCTGCTGATAAGGAGGCCAAGGTGGCTCCGATGTTCCGTTATGGCATGCAGCTGCAGATGCCTCAGGAGTTTGATGCTATCTGCTACTATGGTCGTGGTCCTGTTGAGAACTATATCGATCGTAATTCGAGCGAGTTTATCGGCGTGTACGAAAATAAGGTTTCGAACGAGTACTTCCCATACATCCGTCCACAGGAGTCTGGTAACCACACCGATGTACGTTGGTTCCGCGTAGTGAATGCTGAGGGCAACGGACTGGAGTTCTACAGCAATGCGCCTATGGAGGCCAGCGCGCTGAAGTTCCTGACAGAGGATCTGGACGACGGTGCTGTGAAGGACAAGAAGATTGGACGCCACTCTGGCGACCTGGTTGAGCGCCCACAGACTCAGGTGCACATTCAGCAGCGCCAGATGGGACTGGGATGCGTAAACTCATGGGGTGCTTGGCCCAGAAAAGAGTATATGATGGAGTATCAGAATTATGACTTTACATTCGCTATCCGACCAGTGAAAAAATAAAATGAGCGCATTTTAAGCGTTTAAATAGCAAAGTGTAACCGCCTGCGGCTTGATTTCGGTCAAAAAGTAGCCCGCAGGCGGTTATTTTATGAATTTTTAGCCAAAAACGCTTGGAGGGTACCTTATAAATTATTACCTTTGCAACGTGAAACAAAGATGGATTGATATGAAGATGAGAGAAAAAGTTACAATTTTACTGATCGCCCTGATGATGGGTCCGATCGTAAGCTATGCAGAGGATGCTCAGGTCACCAGTGAGTGTGACACCACTTATATTAAGCTCGACGAGAATCGCGTGCCCATTACACATGTAAACTTGACATACGACGAACTCGTAGAGAAGGTTGGTGAACTGGAGACAATCCTGGAAACTGATGAGTTCCAGCTCTATGCTGCAGGTGATTACACCTATAAGGTAGTAGGTGGAATTGTTACATCTATGGCCATTCAGATTGCTGATGATAACAACGACAAGGTGGTTTACAATCAGATTCTGAACACACTGGCTAAGAGTAACTCACTGAAGGATACGCATAATACTGGCGGTAACTACTACCAGTATGCCAACTTCCAGATTCAGTTCGACGACTTTGAAGGTTACGAGAAACTAACCTTCTCGGTGCTTGAGTAGAGTAAGGAAATACCCCAAGCGGTATAATTGATAAAGAGAGAGTAGAGGGCGGGATCCACAAAGGTTCCGCTTTTCTGTTGCTCCAAACAATCGGTGCCACAGGCGGATGAGCCACAGAATGGCGGGGATATGGATACCCTGCACAAACTTGAGCAAACGCGAATAGCCTCTCAGTTCGTTGCGGAATTCGCAGAGTGTGCGCAGACCTTCTTCGGTTTTTGCCACAAAATCGGCATTCGATTCGAAGGTGCAGAACCCAACTGGATTATTGATATGAACAATGGGCACATGATGGCGCTGCAGCGTTTTGCCTAACAACACATCTTCGTAGCCATAATGCCTGATGCGTTCGCAGAAAGGGTGTTGCAACATCAGTTGGCGTTCTATCAGCAGATTGGCAGTGTGCAGATGCTGGTAGGGGCGCTTCTGGCGTTCTGTTGCTATGTGGTTCAGTTCCTCGGATTTCTCATAACGATAGCGTAGCAATTGTTTCTGGTTATCGTTTGTGGCTTTGATTACCACACCACCATCAACCACTGTAGCTGGTAAGCATGATAAATAGCGCGAAAGAAAATCGGGGCTGATGATACTCATATCGCTATCTATATATAATAGGTACGCGAGGGATGACTCGCGAGCCAGATAATTACGGATGGTAGCACGCCCCATGTTTTCGGGCTGCCTTAGGAATCTGCAATTACTCAGATTATCTATCGCACTGTTAGCCTCGATACAACTTGGATCTGTCGACCCGTCATCGGCCACAAGTATCTCAAAATCAATGCCAAGATTTACCGCTTGCTCATGCAATCGGTTTACCAGTTCCACGCATACCTGATTGTACACTGGAATCAGAATGGATAACTGTTTTTCGTTACGTTGTGACATTTCAGAGTGCAAAAATACAAAAAAAGATGAAAATATTTTGTGGATTGACGGAAAAGTTGTAATTTTGCACCCGCTTTTACGAGTTAAGAGCATGAAATTCAAATTATTAACAAAAAATTAAAGATTTAAAAAATGGCAACAAAAATCAGATTGCAGCGCGGTGGTCGCAAAGGTTATGCTTTCTACAGCATCGTAATCGCCGACGCTCGTGCACCACGTGATGGTCGTTTCACTGAAAAGATTGGTACTTACAACCCTAACACCAATCCTGCCACAGTTGACCTGAATTTCGAGCGTGCACTGTACTGGGTAGAGACAGGTGCTCAGCCCACTGACACTGTACGTAACATCCTGAGCCGTGAGGGCGTTTACCTGATGAAGCACCTGAAGGGTGGCGTAAAGAAGGGCGCTTTCGATGAGGCTGCTGCACAGAAGAAGTTCGACGCCTGGAAGGCTGACAAGCAGAACGGTCTGAACAAGATTGCTGAGGCTGAGGCTAAGGCTAAGAAGGACGCTGCTGCTAATGCCCTGAAGGCTGAGAAGGCCGTTAACGAGGCAATTGCTAAGAAGGTAGCTGACAAGAAGGCTGCTGAGGCTGCTGCTAAGGCTGAGGCCGAGGCTGCTGCTGCCGCTGCTGAGGCTCCCGCTACTGAGGAGGCTCCTGCTGAGGCATAAGCTTGATAATAGCAGAAGACAAAAAATGAGCTCCACAGAAATGTGGAGCTTTTTTATTTTGTCCAGAAATCAAGGTATTGGCGGGCTACTTTCAGGTAATCGTGGTGCTTACGCACGTATTCCACGCTTTGGCGTTTCAGTTCGGGAATGCGATCGGGGTTAAGTACCAATTGTTCAAGCTCGTGAAAAACACTATCGTAAGTAGGGGCTACGTTGATGATAGGACGTAGTTCGTTTTCGTGGATAATCCCGTAGTTCTCGGGCTCACCACCACCAATGCAGATAATGCCCTTCGACATGGCCAATAAGGGGTTCATGGATGGGGTGTAAGCATAGAGCTGGTCGAGTATGGCATCGCTGCTTTCCATCAGTTTCTTGTATTGTGCAAATGGAACCGATTCTACCTTTACCAATTGCATCTTATCGGGATGTTTCGTTGCGACATCGATAGCTGCCTGGAGCATGATGTCGGTGCCCTTATAGGCGGAGCGCTGGCGATTAATGCCGATAAAGATGATGGTTTTTGATGTATTACATCTGACCGTGCAACTCTCCGCAGGCATGCGGATAGGGAAGGGGATAAAGCATGTTTTATGGGCAAACTGGGGCTGGTAGCAGGCCCAATATTCGTAGAGACCGGCAATGATGCCGTCGCAATCTTGGGCTATCATCTTGTTGAGCCGCTCTTTGGTTGTGCCAAGCCAATCGTGCTGATAGTAAGTGGCCTCGGCATCGGTACGCACCTTGTCGCCGATATTGAAGTCACTATAGCGTAGCGGCTTTTCGTATGTACATGTGTGAACCCAATAATAATCCATACCAAAGGCACCAAGGAACAGACGCTTGTTGTGCTTGCGCAGATAGCGGTAGAACCAGAAGAGGCGTTCGGCCTTCAGTTCGAAGAACATCGGGTTGATGAGCTGCACCACATCGTAGCCTTGCAATTGGGGGAGCAGGGCGTAGAGTTTTAGCATCAACTGAATGCCTCCGAGTTTGCCAGGTTTGCGTGCCACATCTATATCGCGTGGGTAATCCTTGAAGAAGTCGCCATTGGATATAACGGTGACCTGATGCCCCAACTGCCGCAGTGCTTCGGCCAGCGTGGCGTGAACATTGCTATATTCGCCAACCAGTAGTATCTTCATCGTTCTTTATTGATTAAAGGCAGGGTGTGCAATAGCAAAGTGCGCCCAATACTGGTGCTGGTGATCCTGCGGAACCAAGTGTATTTGGTGGTGTAGTCGTGATCGGGTAAGGGGAAGAGCCCGTATTGGTGCAGGGTATTGACAGTAGTGTTGAGTACCTTTGGTGAATGGTATAACATGATGACGTTATAGATATAATCCATCGTGAGTTGGGCCACACGGCGATTCATGGCAAGACGATCGTTGTAAGGCATGCGGTCGGCCAGCAACTGCAGATGACGTATTACTTGAAGATTATCGTTCAGACGCTTTTCCTTGCTGCTCTCGTCGTGTTGCTGGATGGCAGAATCCTTATGCTGGCGGTAGTAGTAAGCCTTGTAAGGTGTGAGATAAACCACCTCGGCCCTTAATATCAACTGGGGAGTGAATTCCTCGTCTTCGCCATAACAGATGCCAGGCGTAAACTCTAACTGACTTCGTACCGATTGCCGGAAAAGCTTACACCAGATGGAACCTTGAATGTTGTGGTTGCTAAGATAGGCGACTCCCGAAAGCTGCTTGACATCATCTTTGGAAACAGTGGCCATAGTGGGCGTGGTGCTGAAGTCGAACACGATGATTTCTGCGTCGGGATGGCTCCTGGCAATATCTAAACATTGCTCATAGGGTTCTTTTATCAGAACATCGTCGCCATCAACAATCTGGATAAACGCTCCTTTAGCCATATGCAGGGCTGTGTTACGGGCCACACTTACACCTTGATGATGCTGGCGGATATAGACGATATCGTCGCCATACTTCATCAGTGCATTCATAGGACTGACTTCTGAGCCGTCGTCGATGATGATGATCTCACGTTCGCTTTCAGACAACGATAATGCCAAGATGCTGTCGACACACTCGCACAACATCTGAACTGGCAGATTGTAATAGGTAACAATGAAGGTTACCAACGGCTGGGCTGCCTGAACTGGTGTAGGAATTTGCTGATGATGCATATTATTTTTATTCCCAAAATATTGTTAGTTATCGCTTTTAGCTTTTGGGTACCTCTGAATGCTTGGTGATGGACGTTCCTGAAAGGTAGTTTGATGTCGCCTCCAAGTCGTTCCCATACGTCGATCTGGATATTCAGCAGGTATAGGTAGTAGCTGTCGTCTATTGGCATTCCGCTATTCAAGTGTGCATCCAATAGCATCTCCAATTGTTTGCCATTGGCATTTGCTGTAATGCTCTGCGGATTATAACAATAGTGATAGTATCCTTGGCTGCAGGTTCTGATTGTCTTTGCAGCCTCGAGCAGATGGGGGAGCGTGTAAACATCCTCGAATACCTTATCTTCAGGATATCTTATATTGCAGAAAAGCGATTTCTTATAGATTTTGTTACAAGCGTAGGTGTGACGATAGGCTTGACTTTGGAGCCAGTATTTCTGAGCATCTGTATAAATGCAGTCGGGGAGCGACAGGCGGTTGGCAATAGAGTATTCCAACAGGTCGGCATCCTCCATACACTGAAGTAAAGGGGCATAGGTGTTGGCTGCGATGTAATCATCAGAATCTACAAAGGTGATATAATCACCCTGGGCCTTATCCAACCCTGCATTACGTGCATTGCTCAAGCCTCCGTTCGGCTTGTGGATAACCCGGATATGTGCATCTTTCGCTGCCCAGTCGTCGCATATCTGCGGGCTGTTGTCGGGCGATCCGTCGTCAACGAGTATCACCTCAAAATCGTCGAGATTCTGGTTGAGCACGCTCTCAACACATCTGTGGAGCGTGGCTTCTGTGCGATAAACAGGGATGATGATACTCAGTTTCATGGGCACAAAGTTACAAATTTATTTGGATAATCGTAATAATTTGCTTACTTTTGCGTTTGTTTTTAAGGAATTATGAACGAAGAGCGCAACGAGAGTTATAGCCACGTGCTGAAGTACACGGGTGTATTTGGCGGGGTGCAAGGCCTGAATGTGTTGATAGGTCTTGTGCGCAATAAATTCGTGGCCATGCTGCTGGGTCCTGGTGGTATGGGTTTGGTGTCGCTCTTTAATACCACGGTGCAGCTGATATCACAGGCCACCAACTTAGGTATTGCCATGAGTGCGGTTCGCCATATATCGGAATGCTACGATGCCGGCGATACCGAGCATACTGCCCACTATGTAAAAGTGGTGCGTGGCTGGTGCTTACTTACTGCTTTGCTGGGTATGCTGGTATGCGTGGTTTTAGGTCCGTTTTTCAGTAATGCCACCTTCTCGTGGGGCAATCACACCCTGCATTTTGTGTTGTTGGCGCCTGCCATTGGTATGCTGGCTATTACGGGAGGCGAAACGGCTATCCTGAAAGGCGTGCGAAAGCTGGGGGCCTTGGCTTTGGTACAAATTGTAGCTGCCTTGGCGTCGTTGGTTATCGCCATACCTATTTATTATATGTTCGGTCAGGCAGGTATCGTGCCTGTTATTGTGCTGATGGCGTTTGCTACCATGAGTGCCACATTATGGTTCTCGTGGCGCATATTTCCGTTGCAGTTGCGAGGCACGCGAGGCATTCTGGGCGAGGGTATGGAAATGGTTCGTCTGGGTGTGGCATTTACGTTGGCAGGCATTGTGGGGAGCGGGGCCGAGATGTTTGTGCGCTCGTACCTGAATGTGATGGGCGATCTTGAAGTGCTGGGCCTTTATAATGCAGGCTATATGCTTACCATTACCTATGCCGGTATGGTGTTCTCGGCTATGGAAACCGATTATTATCCGCGCCTCTCGGCTGTTAACCATGATGTGGCAGCAACCAACCTGATGGTGAATCGACAGATGGAGGTGTCGCTGCTGATAGTGGCCCCCATGCTTACAGCCCTCATCGCCTTGTTGCCAATACTTATTCCTTATCTTTTTACCAGCGAGTTTGTGCCCGTAGTGCCTATGGCGCAGGTGGCTGCATTGGCCATGTTTTTCAAGGTGCTCACAATGCCTGTGGCTTACATCACGTTGGCACGAGGCTATTCGATGACCTATCTGATGTTAGAGGCTGCGTATTATGTGGCGTTTGTGCTGCTGATGGTAGTGGGCTATCAGTATTGGGGCTTGCTGGGTACTGGTATTGCCATCACATTGGCGCATGTGTTCGAGTGCCTGATGATTAACGGTTATGCTTATAAAAAATACGGCTACCGTATGTCGGCAGCCGTATATCGATATGCAATCGTATTGCTTTTGTTTGGATTTCTCGCCTATGCCTGCACCATATTCTTGGATGGCATCGTCTACTGGTTGGTAGAGCTGGTGGCTATCGTGGCGAGTGCTCTTTATGCGCTTCAGAATCTGAAGTCGAGCTCCATGTCGAACAAGTTGTAGTTGTGCTTAGCAA
The DNA here is from genome assembly GCF_900102205.1 of Prevotella sp. khp1. NCBI lineage: Bacteria > Pseudomonadati > Bacteroidota > Bacteroidia > Bacteroidales > Prevotellaceae > Prevotella > Prevotella sp. khp1. The sequence continues at coordinate 1,023,028 of NZ_FNJZ01000001.1, read as the reverse complement.
GCGAGCGATCGTTTACGCGTGAATACTCAGCATGCAGCTCGAGATTCTTAGTAAAGCGATAGTTCAAACCGCACTCAACCTGATTAACTGATGTAGCCCATTCCTTCTGATTACGGTAGGTCTGATAACGAGCCTTTGCGTAGAGCTTGCTCTTAACCAGAGGCACGATACCAAATACGTACCAACCATCGGCCTTGTCGCCCTTGCTGTAGTCGATCTCACGTACGTTGTTACCAGGCGACTTAGCACCCCAACCCTGGCTGTGGATATACTCAGCGCGGAAGGTGTAATCGTTCAGGTCGTACTCGGCTGACAGGGCATAACGGTTCTTCTTAATACTGATGGTTTTGCCAGTATTAGGATCCAGCATGCCACCACGGCTACCTGTCCATCCGAAGGCACCGATGCGCAAGCCCTTGATAGGCATAATCCATGCACCACCGATGATATCCTTACGGTTGTCCATATCCTTCTGGTTCACACCCTCACCGTTGTAGATACCCAGCTGATAGTGGAACACACGGCGACCATTGGCGTTGGGGAACAGATCACCCGAGAACTGGATACCGATATCACGACCACCTGACGACTTCTCACCTGTACGGTCACCAAAAGCAGAGAGCTTGTTGATTACGTCGGCATAGCTACGCCATCCCTGTGTGATGGGGTGGGTGGGGTTCTCGTAAGTGAAGGCACGCTTGAACTGACCTGCACGAATCTTGAACTCGGGATACTTACGCCACTCAGCATAGAGGTCGACCAACTGCACGGTAGGCTGACCAGGACCGGTAGCGTTGGTGCCCTGAATCTGGGCACGCCAGTCGAAATCACCAATCTTACCATCTAAGATGAAACGGGCCAGACGCAGATTAAATGTATTGCTGTGCGCATTATCCTTGTCCTCGGCCTGATACTGCAGCATGCCGTAGCCGCTGAATTTGATGTTGTTTACCCAGGCGGGTACCTCGATGGTAGCCTTCTGCTGTGTAGCCTCCATAGAGTTGAGAAGTGCTACGTCAGCATCTGATAAGGGCTCCAGATTATCACTTGCTTCAACCAGATTTTCGGCGTTAGCTGTGATTGTCATCGACGCCATAAGCGCCATCATCCAAAATACCTTTTTCATTGTAATATGAGTTTAAAAATTAGTAATGTAGTTGCTCGTCAAAAATGTTTTTAGTTAAACTTGGGGCAAATATATGAAAAATTATTGAAACTCCCAAGTATTTGCCCCAAATTATTTTATCTGCGCTCCAGCAGCACCACGTTCTCTACGTGTGGTGTGTGGGGGAACATATCAACGGGTTGAACAGCTGCCACGCGATAATCTACGTCGAGATCATGCAAATCGCGAGCCTGAGTGGCTGGGTTGCAACTTACGTAAACAATGCGCTTTGGTGCTGCTCCAAGAATGGTTTTTACCACATCGGGGTGCATACCGGCACGTGGTGGGTCGGTAATGATTACATCCGGACGTCCGTGCTCGGCAATGAATTCTTCTGTCAGAATATCCTTCATATCGCCTGCATAGAACAGGGTGTTGCCAATCTTGTTTACTTCAGAGTTGATCTTGGCATCCTCGATAGCTTCGGGTACATACTCGATACCAATCACCTTGCGTGCCTTCTTGGCTACAAAGTTGGCAATGGTTCCTGTACCTGTGTAAAGGTCGTAAACCAGTTCGTTGCCAGTAAGTCCGGCAAAGTTGCGGGCTACCGAGTACAGGTGGTAGGCCTGCTCGGTGTTGGTCTGGTAGAAACTCTTGGGACCAACCTTAAACTTCAGGTCCTCCATCAACTCGTAGATGTGGTCGATACCCTTGAATACCAATATCTCCTGGTCGCCGATGGTATCGTTGCACTTCTGATTGTCGAGATACATCAGCGAGGTAATCTGTGGGAATTTGTCGGCGATGTGCTGCAGCAGTCCCTTGGCCTGTTCCTCGCTCTGGGCCAGTGCCTCGGCCGATGTGCGATCGTAGTGGAACTGGAAGATAACCATCCACTCGCCACTGGCGCTGTTGCGGATGATGATATCGCGCAGCAGTCCTACCTGGGCACGCAGGTCGAAGAACGATAAGCCGTTGGCCATTGCATACTCACGGGCCTCGTTGCGAATCTCGTTCTGCAGGTTGTCCATCAGCCAGCACTTCTCGATAGGCAGAATCTTATCGAAAGCACCTGTGATATGGAATCCGATAGCTGGTACGTCCTTCAAGCTCTGGCTCTGGTCGTTGGGCAGTGTCTGTATCTGCTCCTTGGTGAGATAGCGCTTGTTGGCGCATCCGAAATCAAGTTTGTTGCGATACTCCTGAGTATGAACGCTACCAAGGATAGGCATAAACTCGGGTAATTCTATCTTGCCAATGCGGTGCAGCTGGTCGTACACCTGCTGCTGCTTAAACTTAAGCTGCTCTTCGTAAGGCAGGTTTTGCCATTTGCAACCACCGCACACACCGAAGTGGGCGCAGAAGGGGGTCGCGCGTACCTTACTTAATTCTATAAATCTAACAACCTCGCCCTCGGCAAAGGAGTGTTTTTTGCGGCGAATCTGTACATCGCACACGTCGCCAGGCACACAGAAAGGCACAAACACCACCAGATCGTTCCAGTGGAACAAACATTTGCCCTCGGCAGCCACAGCTTCAATCACCACGCCCTCAAGGAGCGGTAATGGTTTCTTGTTTCTTGCCATAATATTCTCTTTTTCGGGTGCAAAGGTAGTGCAAATCGAGCGAAAAACCAAATTTATTAATGCCTTAAAGGTCAAAAAAACAAAAATGTAAGGTGGAGTTTGCAATTTTTGCTTTTTTTTCTTGTGTATTTGATGGAATTTTAATATCTTTGCAGAATCTAATCAAAAATAATTTATCATCAACAAATAATAAATATTACGTATGAGTCAGAAAAGAGTTTATCTCTTCGGAAATGGAAAGGCCGAAGGAAACGCAAAGATGCGTGAGGAGCTTGGCGGTAAGGGTGCTAACCTTGCTGAAATGAACCACATTGGTGTGCCTGTTCCTCCAGGTTTTACAATCACCACAGATTGTTGTAATGAGTACTATCAGGTTGGTCAGCAGAAGATTATGGAATTGCTGAACGATGACGTGATGGCTGCCGTGAAGCACATTGAAAATTTGATGAACTGTAAGTTCGGCGATGCCCAGAATCCTCTGTTGGTATCTGTTCGTTCTGGTGCCCGCGCCTCAATGCCTGGTATGATGGACACCATCCTGAACCTTGGTTTGAACGACGAGGTGGCCGAGGGTATGGCTAAGAAGACAAATAATCCTCACTTCGTGTACGACTCTTATCGTCGTTTCGTACAGATGTACGGCGATGTTGTACTCGAGATGAAGCCCGTAAATAAAACTGATATCGATCCATTCGAGGAGATTATCGAGAAGGTTAAGAAGGAGAGCGGTGTTGTTCTGGATAAGGACCTCTCTGTTGAGGACCTGAAGAAGTTGGTTAAGCTGTTCAAGGCTGCCATCAAGGAGCGCACTGGTAAGGACTTCCCCAACGATCCTATCGAGCAGCTCTGGGGTGCTATCTGCGCTGTGTTCCGTTCTTGGATGAACGAGCGCGCTATCCTGTATCGTAAGATGGAGGGAATCCCCGACGAGTGGGGTACAGCCGTATCAGTAATGGCCATGGTATTCGGTAACATGGGCGATACATCAGCTACTGGTGTATGCTTCAGCCGCGATGCTGCTAACGGTGAAAACCTGTTCAACGGTGAGTATCTGGTTAACGCTCAGGGTGAGGACGTTGTTGCCGGTATCCGCACACCACAGCAGATTACCAAGATTGGTTCTCAGCGTTGGGCTGAGCGCGCTGGTATCTCTGAGGAGGAGCGCGTTGCCAAGTATCCTTCAATGGAGGAGGCTATGCCTGAGATCTATGCCGAGCTGAATGGTATCCAGGACAAGCTGGAGCACCACTATCACGATATGCAGGATATGGAGTTCACCGTACAGGAGGGCAAGCTCTGGTTCCTCCAGACACGTAACGGTAAGCGTACTGGTGCTGCTATGGTTAAGATTGCTATCGACCTGCTGCACGAGGGTATGATCGACGAGAAGACTGCCATCCAGCGCTGCGAGCCTCAGAAGCTCGACGAGCTGTTGCACCCTGTATTCGATAAGAAGGCTCTCTCTGCTGCTAAGGTTATTGCACAGGGTCTGCCCGCTTCTCCAGGTGCTGCTTGCGGTCAGATTGTCTTCCATGCCGACGATGCTAAGGAGTGGCACGAGAATGGCCACAAGGTAGTACTCGTACGTATCGAGACCTCTCCTGAGGATCTGGCTGGTATGGCTGCTGCCGAGGGTATCCTCACCGCTCGTGGTGGTATGACATCTCACGCTGCTGTTGTGGCTCGTGGTATGGGTAAGTGCTGCGTATCAGGTGTAGGTGCTCTGAATGTAAGCTATAAGGATAAGACTGTTGAGATTGACGGTGTAACATATAAGGAGGGCGACTTCATCTCTCTGAACGGTACAACTGGTCAGGTATATGCTGGTGAGGTTCCAACCAAGGCTGCCGAGCTTTCGGGCGACTTCAAGGAGCTGATGGACCTCTGCGACAAGTACACCAAGCTGCAGGTTCGTACCAATGCTGATACTCCACACGATGCACAGGTAGCTCGCGCTTTCGGTGCTAAGGGTATCGGTCTTACACGTACCGAGCACATGTTCTTCGAGGATCAGAAGATTGTTGCTATGCGTGAGATGATTCTGGCCGACAGCGTTGCCGGACGTGAGAAGGCTCTTGCTAAGCTGCTGCCTTATCAGAAGGCCGACTTCAAGGGTATCCTCGAGGCTATGGACGGACTGCCCGTTAACATCCGTCTGCTCGATCCCCCTCTCCACGAGTTCGTTCCCCACGATCTGGCTGGTCAGCAGACCATGGCTAAGGAGATGGGCGTAAGCTTGGAGGAAATCCAGCGCCGTGTCGACTCACTCGCTGAGAACAACCCAATGCTGGGTCACCGTGGTTGCCGTCTGGGTATCACATTCCCTGAGATTACCGCTATGCAGACCAAGGCTATCCTCTCTGCAGCTTGTGAGCTGAAGAAGGAGGGTAAGAACCCAATGCCTGAGATCATGGTTCCTCTGATTGGTACTATCAACGAGCTCAAGCAGCAGAAGGAGGTTATCCAGTATGCCGCTAAGGAGGTATTCGCTGAGTATGGTATCGAGGTTGAGTTCGAGATTGGTACAATGATTGAGATTCCACGTGCTGCCCTCACAGCCGATCTGATTGCTTCAGAGGCTCAGTACTTCTCATTCGGTACTAACGACCTGACTCAGATGACCTTCGGTTACAGCCGCGACGATATCGCATCGTTCCTGCCTGTTTACCTCGATAAGAAGATTCTGAAGGTTGACCCATTCCAGGTACTCGACCAGAAGGGTGTTGGCCGTCTCATCAAGTTTGCTGTTAATGAGGGTCGTGAGGTTCGTCCTGACCTGCGTTGCGGTATCTGTGGTGAGCATGGTGGTGAGCCCAGCTCTGTGAAGTTCTGCGCTAAGATTGGCATGAACTACGCATCTTGTTCTCCATTCCGCGTGCCCATCGCCCGCCTCGCCGCCGCCCAGGCTGCTGTTGAAGAGTAATCCCTTCAATCACTATAAAAAAGAACCCCGTCAAGTTTTACCTTGGCGGGGATTTTTTGTTTGTCTTGTTTATATTAATCTTTTAAACAACCAATGGGAACCACAAATATGCCGTCTGGCCTTTGGTATGCATAAGGCCCAACTGCTGTAAGAACCATCTTAAATGAAGGCTTTTTCATTTTCGTTGTATCAATGGTGTTTGCAAGCGTATTCAATGCATCAGCACCATCGTTTATCAGCTTTTCGCCGCCAAGTTTTACCTCTATTAGTCCATATGTTCCATTACGGCGATGTAGCACGGTGTCGCACTCAAGCCCTGAAATTGTCCAAACTTTTTTTGATTTTTCGGTTGTTTGTGGTGATTTTGTTCGGTCGTTTGTGAAAGTTTGGCTCGGTTGTTTGTAATTTTGTATGGGGATTTTTATTGAAAAGTGTAGTTTTTGGGTGCTAAAACTCATTGAAAAGTGTAGTTTATTTGCACTGAGTAAAATTACTCACACCACTGAGTAAAATTTTAATTTAATTATAAATGCTTGACTATTAGGCGATTAGTGAATGTAAGTAACTACCAAAACTTGCCAAAGCCCATATCATTAGAGCAATAAGTATTAGTAAAATGATGAGCACTACGGCTGACTGTACGGCTTTACGATTTTCTTTTGAATATCACGATAGTCTGCGAGCAGGTTCCAAATGCCGTCTTCTGATAGAACTCCGCGTTTGAGGTCTGGGGGAAGTTTTCCTGCTTCATCAGCAGCAAAGTCCAATTTCCACAACTCACTACCATAGTATTTGCTGAGTTCGGCAATATCATCTTTGATAGCCTTCTGCGAATCTACAGTCCCATTCTTGATGGCAGCCAAGGCATAATTAAAACGTTGCTCCATCCACTTTATTCGCTCAATTTGTAATAGCTTGCAAATCGGGTCCTCTCTGATAATCTTTGGTGCAGACTTTCCTGCCAGTACAAGCACTTTCTTGCCATTGCGATAAATATGTAGCTGACGAGAACGGATTACGGCAGTCAGTTCTGAATCATCCTGTATGGCTATCCATAGAGAATGATATTGGCCATCCTTTTCGAATAGCTTGCGTTGCAGGTGCGAGCACATGTTTATCGTATCGATGGTTATCATACTCAATCAAACAGTTTCTTCCAAATCCACAAAAATGTTACAGCACCAACAACGCAGAAAACTTGATTTTTCGTTTCTTCATTGTATTTCCTCCAATGCTCCTGTTTCTGAGTCAATGATAAAACCACGAACCATAATGTCCTTCGGTACAAGCGGATGAGTTTTGATGGTCTCAACGGTCTTACGAACAGAGGTAGGTGTGTCTTTAAAACCTTCCAACCACTGATTGAGGTCGATCCCACACTTACGGATGGTGTCGAGTGTGTCGTCTGTCACACCACGGGCAATCATCTCGTGATGGAAATGGTCATAGCTCATATGGCAGGCTCCACAGTGAGAGTGTGCAACCACCATGATTTCCTGCACACCAAGCTCATAGATGGCGACAATCAGGCTACGCATGGCTGAGTCGAAAGCCGAGATAACCAGGCCACCTGCATTCTTGATAATCTTTGCATCACCGTTCTTCAGACCGAGAGCCGCAGGGAGCAATTCAGTCAGTCGGGTATCCATACACGACAGTACCGCCAGTTTCTTATCTGGGTACTTGTCTGTCAGATACTTTTCGTAGCCTTTTTGAGCCACAAACTCCTTATTGAAATCAATAATCTGGTCTATTATACACATAATGCCTAAATACATTTAAAACTGCTGGCAAAAATACGAATTGTTGCTGACTTTTTGCTATATTTGTGCCGATATTTATGATAGTTTTATAATCAAACCTGACCTGGTGCATGCGATGATAGGAATTCTTCCATGATATATTGCTCGATAGATGCTGCAGACATACCTGAGAAGTCGCAGACGGCCTTTCCCTGATGGATGTAGGTCATCTCGTCGCAGATGTCAGCGATGGCAGCAACGATATGTGAGGAAAGGATGACGCAACGGCCCTGGGCCTTTAGGTCCTTGAGCCACTGTCTTAGGATGATTGTTCCGGCAAGATCGATGCCGTTGAAGGGTTCGTCCATGATGACGATGTCGTTGTCCTGCAGCATCAACGTCAGAAGCATCAGGCGTTTTTTCATGCCTAAGGAGTATCTGCTGGCGTATCTCTGGAGCGGCAGGGCGAACTTCTCATTCAACTGCTCAATCTCGTCTCGGCTGATGGTCTTACCCTTGGCACGCAGACAGAACTCGATGTGTTCCATGCCTGTGACGTAAGAGTAGTAGAAGGGCGTATCGTTCATGTAACCAATCTGCTTGTTCTCGTTGACGACGACTGAACCGTCGTACGATTCGATTCCGGCAATACATCTGAACAGCGTGCTCTTGCCTGCGCCGTTCTCGCCCATGATGCCATACACCTTGCCGCCATCAAACGAGTGGCAGAAGTTGTCGATGACCGTGAGCTCACGATATTTCTTTGTTAAGTTCCTGATTTCAATCATCATTTATATTTCTTGATTACTAAATAGGCATGATAAGCCAGTATGACGGACACGATGACGGAGAGCACTAAGGCCTGTGGCACCAGTGCCGACACGCAGAAAATGACATTCAAGGCCACATACACAAGGGTTGATATGAGGTCGTTACCACTGTTGGTTCCGCCGCTTACGAAGCAAAGTATCTCTACTTGAAACAGCAGAAGACTTGCACCAAGGTAGTAGGATTCGCCTAAAAGCAACTGCGACCAACTGGGGGCAACAAGTAGCAGACATACGATAAAAGGCAGAAAGATGATGCACGCATTTCTCAGGGCAAACAGCAATTTCAGCCGGAGAAACCTCGCAGCACTCTTGTAATGAAACAGATACTCCATATGCCACTCGCGCATCATCAACAGGCTGAAGACAGAAACGGCTATCATACTGACACCGATGACCAGATGGCGGTTGCCGATGTAGGCACCAATGGCTCCTGCCGCCATGAGTGGCAAGAGTAGGGGGAGCGTGAGGCGCGCTGCCCGATGATATTCGTAACTGCCGGAGGCCAGACACGGGCATGTGGGCAGGCGCAAGGAGATGCCTCCGCAAGGCAAGAAGCACACGATCACCAATGCCAGTAGAACGATGGCTACAGCCCAAGGTGCGCTACGATAGAGGAAGAAACACAGGAAAGGGGCGGACAGAAGTGTGTATTCCGCGAAGAACAACATCTTCGTACGTCTTTCGCAAAAGATGGAGCAGAGAAACACGCTATCGCTGCGCGTGAGGTGCCAGGCCAATAGCAGGGTTACATCAACCAACACGCTATAATAGACGGGAGCCGTCCCCAATTCTTTCCATGTTATCACTCCCAATAACATAAGGAGCAACAGGGCGGAAATGGCCGCGAGTTTCAGCTCCCTAATCATCCGCCACAGGCATCTGATTCTAAGTCCCCCATATAGCCTCAATATGTCGTACATGTTATATTCTGCTTATGTCTTTTATTAGTTGTTTATTTGATGGTGCAAAGATAGGTACTCTCAAGAAAAAGATTGGTTAAGCGTATGTTATCATTATGTTATTTTGTGGCAATGAGATTTATCGAAACATCTCCCAAATCTTTTCGATTTGGGAGATGCTTATTGGTGTGGCTTGTGCCTAAGCCTATCTCAAATACGTTTTGAAAAACTCTGCCAGCTTATCCCAAGGAATCATATTCTTGGGTTGGCCCTGACCTGCCTTTTCCTCGTAGCCGCCATCGTAGAGGTCGCAGTGAGAGGCATCTGGTATGATGAGCAGTTGCTTGTTCTCGGGGTTGGGATTTGGCTCGCCAACAAATTTATAACCTTCAGCTTTGCCATCCATCATATAGTGATAGGCAGCCTCGCCAAAGTAGCGTGAATGGGCATCAGCACCATGCATCACGAGAACAGCAGAGCGGATCTCGTTGATGTAGTAGAGGAAACGGCTGTTGGCGTAGGCCTGTGTACCGATGACGCGCCAGCCGTCGTTAGAGTTGCCGGAGCGCTTGTGGTAGCCGCGTGGGGTCTTGTAATAGTCGTAGTAGTCGTGCACGAAGTTAGGCGCTTGTGGGGGAACGGTGTCCAGCACACCTCCAGCCATCGCGTTGGGGTCGGTGAGGCGTTGCTTTGAAAGGTTTTCGCGGTTTCTGTGACGCCACTGCTCGTTGTCGAAAGCATCGTTATAGTCGTTGCCACTGACACGAGTCATATCATACATCGTAGAGGCTACAGTTGCCTTGATGCGAGTGTCAGCGGCGGCAGCATTCAGTGCGATGCCACCCCAACCGCAGATACCGATAATGCCAATACGTTCGGCATCCACATTGTCCTGTTTCGACAGAAAATCGACAGCAGCCATAAAGTCCTCGGTATTGATGTCGGGCGAAGCCGTGCGGCGCGGTTCACCGCTGCTCTCACCCGTATATGAAGGGTCGAAAGCGAGTGCTACGAAACCACGCTCTGCCATCTTCATGGCATAGAGTCCGCTGCACTGCTCCTTCACGGCTCCGAAAGGACCACTCACGGCAATGGCGGACATCTTGCCCTTGGCATCCTTTGGCGTATAGAGGTCTGCTGCAAGTGTTAGGCCATACTGTGTTTTAAACGTCACCTTGCGGTGGTTCACTTTCTCGCTCAGCGGGAACACCTTGTCCCACTCCTGCGTCAATTCTAACTTCTGTTCCATATCGTTATTAATAGTTTGTTTGTTGTTACATGCTACGAGGATACTGCATATCAGTATCGTGGCGAAAAAAGACCTTTTCATTTTTCTCTACTTTCTATGTTATACTTTTTCTCCTAATTCAAATGCCTCTTGAAGTTTGGGATTACCCATTATCTCACGAGCTTCGTTCACGCCTCCACAGAATAGTGTGCCAGCCATGCGTGACTTAGGATAGCAATCCACCCATCCTTTCAGGCCTGCTTCTGCTCTCGTCGAAGTATCGTCCTCGTCTTCTGCTGCCGTTGACAGCATATAGACATCGCGGAACTGATAATCCTGTTCGTACATACCGTTCATGCGGTCTATGAGGGTCTTCATCTGACCGCTCATCTCATAATAGTAAATAGGTGTAGCCCAACATACTACATCGGCCTCCAGTACCTTTGCCATGATGCCGTTCACATCGTCGTTGATGACACAGCGGCCCAGCTTTTGGCAACCGAAGCAGCCTTTGCAAAACTGTATATTCTTACCTACAAGAGAAATCTTCTCTACTTTGTTTCCGGCAGCCTTTGCTCCTTCAACGAACTTGTCTGCTAACATGTCGCTGTTTGAGCCGTGACGCAGACTTGTGGAAATAACTATAACTTTTTTCATTGTTTTCTAATTATCTTTTTACCGTTTTGAATTATGATTCCTTTATGTCCAGCCTGAGCTAATGTGCCTTGCAGAGTATAGCATTTTTTATCTTTTAACTTTTCACTCTTAACTGTATTGATGCCTGTGGACTGTGCAAGCGACAGGGTAACACTGATGTTGCTTTCGCCTGCTTTGAGGAATGTGCGAAGCTCATTTTCTGACAGTCCGTCGATATGTCCTAAACGAGTATAGCTCCAAGAGTTTGACTCGTAGAAGATGCATATGTTGCTGCCGTTATAAAGAACGATGTCTCCGGGTAGGGCTGTCATCTGCTCGTTTTTCGTTGTCAGCGATTTGCCTAAAGAACCCCATATCTCAAAATCGTTGTCGTTGAGAGTCACTGTTATGGGCGCATCCTGCAGAGCAGCAACCAACTCGCGTGTGGCATCATTGTCCACAAGTGTCGCGCTTTGCGTTTGTCCATCGATAGTGATATAAATTTTATTCATAGTAGGTGTTTCTGCTTTCGCTTCGTTGTCTGCAGAACAGCTGCAGAATAGCATGGCGGCTAAAAATAATAAATACTTATGCATCGTTATCTCTGCTTTTTGAATATCAGTTTCATCGTCTCTGGGTCGAGCGGCTTCATGGTAGGCAGTTTCAAGTCTTTCACCATGTGGAGTGTGCCCTGCTTGTACTTCTGGAAGTGGTCGGTCTTGAGATGCTGCTGATAGGCTTCATCGGAGGCATAGATTTCGAGGATGCGAATCTGGCATGAGTCTTCGGCACTCTGCATGGGATACAGGCAGATGACACCAGGCTCGCGCTCTATACTCAGGCGATCCACCTCGTTGGCAAAAGCTAAGTATTCCTGCAAATACTGCGGATAGACCTCAATCTCAGCAATGCGGACAATCACACCCTGAGCAATTGCTGTTGTAGCTAAAGTCATTGAGATAATCGTTATCTTCAATCTCTTCATTTCAGATTCTCTTTATAGAAATTACTTTCATATTATTTTTGACTATTTGCCTTGATGAGATCAGCTAAGCTGACATTCGGATTACGATATCGTGCATTCCTGTTTGCCTCTTCGGGTTCAGGAGGCGTGGGAATGATTGAAATTGCTTTCTTCGGGCAGTTGTGAACACATGCCAGACAATTTTCGCATTCCCCATTGGCAACCGAATGACCATCAATCACTTTCCAGGAGCCATGCGGACAAACCGAAGTACAAACTCCACATCCGATGCAGTCATCCGTGGCAAAGACAATCTTCTCCGATCTTGTCACAGTCGGGCGCTGGCGGTCGCGTCCCGACATGCGGTAATATCCGTCACATATCATCCTGTCCTGCTCTGTAACCTCCTGAATATAGTTTTCGCGATTGTTGATAGAAGCAAGAACTGTGGCAACTCTTTCGGGAATACGCTGAAGCTTGGGGTCGGCCAATTCCCTTTCCATGTTGAAATACGGCAGGTAAGTATCGACCATCTGGATGGTGGAGATATAATTCATCTGAAAACCGTGCTTCTTGGCAAGGTCATCAACGAACTCTGGGAATATCGTGCTATGGGCTCCATAAGTGCCCACTGTAAAGAAATAATCGGCCTTGAAAGATGAACGAGCAATGAAATCCTGGACAATGGCAGGAGGAATGAAACAGTAGACGGGACACACGAATCCTATTTCTTCTGCCTCATAATCAGGATGCTCGTTGTGAATTTCCTGTGAGATGCTCAGCAAGGTCGCTTCATCTCCGCCCAACTGCCTGGCTATATAAAGGCTATTGCCGGTTGCAGAGAAATAGAAGATCAGACGTTTGGTCTTCTTCTCATTTTCCTTTGGGGACTTTCCAAACGACGGAAGCGTCGGAACGCAGGCTGCAAGCATTCCAAGGCCCATGACCTTGAGTGCTTTTCTTCGACTGATAGGTTTGTTGATGTTCATAGGATAACTGTTTTAAGTTTCTGGGTGCAAAGGTACACATTATATATTATATAGCTATTACACAAATTGGCTGATTATATACCAATTTCGCAGAAAGTGCTAAAAAACCATTAAATTTCTACCATTATTAGATTATTTTGTGTATCTTTGTTCCCGATATGAGGAATATTTTGAAGGTTGATTGTCCTAACGACTATGCTCGTTTTGTGGATGCACCAGTGTTGCACCCATTAATTAGCATCATCCATTACGACGAGCTGGCACCCTTCCGTCATAGCCTGAACAACTATGGCGTGTATGGACTGTTTATCCAGCGACAGTTTCCCAATACGCTCTCTTACGGTATGAAGACGCTGCAGGTAAGCGATGCCTCCATCATAGCTGTAGAACCAGGACAGATAGGCGGATTGGAAGACAACGGCGAACGTATCTCGTTGTGTGGTTGGGTATTGCTGTGGTCGCCTGAACTGTTGCACGGCACTGAACTGGAACGCCAGATAGACCGCTATCAGTTCTTCTCGTATTTCTTTGATGGTTCGCTGCGCATGGAGCCCGACGAATGGCTCAGCATCACGCAGTTGGTGGCACAGATGCGACAAGAGTTGCAGACGCACGAGGATTCACCTTCACTCCGAAGCGTGCTGCTGGCTTATCTGCGCCTGATACTGGAATACTGTAATCGTATCTATCAGCGCCAGCTTTTCGAAGAGGACAGGGGAGAGGCTGACCTGCTGAAGCGCTTTCACAACTTGCTTCAAACCTATTTTCGTGAGAACCGTCAGCTGATGCAGGGTTTGCCTACCGTCGCTTGGTGCGCTTCCGAACTGGCCTATTCGCCTCGTTATTTTGGCGACATCGTCCACAAGGCCACTGGTGGCACGGCTATCGGTTACATACATAATTATATAATCAATCAGGCGAAAAGTCTGTTGATGCAGGGTCACAACATCAGCGAGACCTCCCGCCTGCTCGGATTCGATTTCCCCCACCATTTTACTCGTCTCTTCAAGCGCATCACGGGGCTTACTCCCAGCGAGTTCTTAGGGAAAAATCAACTGTAGTTTTTATACTCTCCAGGTGTCATCCCCGTGAGACGGCGGAAATACTTGGAGAAGAACGAGGGGTTGGCAAAGTGCATCTCCTCAGCTATCTGCGCCGAGGATTTGTCCGTGTGGCGCAGTTCTATTTTGATGCGGGTGATGAGGGCACGGTCTATCCAGTCCTTGGCGGTTGTGCCACTGGTTTGACGGATGACGGTGGTCAGGTAGCGCTCGGTGAGGCACATACGTTCGGCATAGTAGCCTATTTGGTGATGCTCGGCACAATGCTGGGTGACCAGTTGGAGGAAACGGTCGAAGATAGTCTGCTCGCGCGATTGTGAGTGAATAGCCCGGTCAGCTTGTCTGCGATAGCATCCGTCGTAATGTTGCATTAATGCAGCCACAAGTGCGCTGGCTGTGGGATGATGGTATTCGGGCTGATGCACCATCTTCCAAAGCGTTTCGATGATGTCGAGTGCCGTCTGCTGGTCGCTCTCGCTGGAGGGTATTTGGAAGTCGCGCACCTGTCCGTTGAAGGCCGACGGCATCTGTCCTGGGGCAAAAGGCATAGAAAACTGGTTGAAAAGTATCACGCCACGAATTTCAAAGTTGTTCGAGAACTGATGAGGAATGATGATTGTGCCAGGCCCCAGATAGGCCAATGTACCTGCAGTGAGGTGGCGGTCTTGCAGGTTAAAGTTGATGCAGGCCTCGCCATTCAGAATAACACCCAGTCGGTGGTCGTTGATAATGAATGGTGGCTTCTGCTTCATAATGAGTTTGAACACCGTCGAATCTCCATGCACGATGCCAAGCTCATTATCTAAATACACTTGTTGGCGTAACTTCTGCAGATCAGGAGCTAATATGCTCTGCATCTGCGAACGGTCCATCAGTTGCGGTTGTCTGTTCATAATCAGTCCTTTTTGCTGGCAAAGATAATCATTTTCCGCGAAAAAATGCTCTATTTTTGTGCAAATCGAACAAAAAGAACATTTTTGCATTCCTGCGGATAACGCCACGATGAAAAAAACATCGTACTTTTGCACCCGGAATTCAATGATAAAAAAGATATGAAGAAATTAGTTTTAAGTTTGACGATGCTACCAATGTTGGCGATAGGACAGACGTTGGACGATTGTCAGCAGGCTGCAGAGAAGAATTACCCGTTGATACAGCAGTATGGTCTCATCGAGAAGACCACCCAGCTGACGGTGGCCAACATCCAGAAGGGGTGGCTACCGCAAGTGTCGGCTCAGGCACAGGCCACGTATCAGAGTGATGTGACGGCGTGGCCCAGTGAGATGAAAGCGATGATGAGCGGTATGGGCATCGATATGAGAGGACTGACGAAGGATCAGTACCGAGTGGGTATCGATGTGCAGCAGACAATCTACGATGGTGGCGTCATAGGCAGTCAGAAGCGTATAGCCCGTGAACAGGGCAAGGTGCAGGCGGCACAGAACGAAGTCAATATTTATAATGTTCGCAAGCGTGTGAATGAGATGTATTTCGGGCTGTTGCTGATTGACGAACAAATCAAGTTGAACACTGACCTGCAGACATTGTTGGCAGGCAACGAACGCAAACTGGAGTCGATGACCAAGCGCGGAACGGCAGCCGAGAGCGACCTGCAGAGTGTGAAGGCAGAGCGACTGAATGCGGTGCAGAAAGCCACCGAACTGGCATCGCAGAAGCAGATGTTACAGCGCATGCTGAGTACATTCTGCGGCATAGAGATAAATAACATACAAAAACCACAAGTGAAGGCTGATGGCAGAAATCTGGCGACAGGAAACCAGAGACCAGAACTGAAGGTGCTGGATGCACAGATAAGTGTGCTGAATGCTCAGGAGAAGGCACTCAACGCAGCACTGATGCCGAAGGTGGGTGTGTTTGCTCAGGGATTCTATGGTTATCCAGGTCTGAATATGTTTGAGGACATGATGCGCCATAAATGGAGCTGGAACGGCATCATCGGTGCACGTATTTCATGGAATATCGGTGCCCTCTATACCCGCAAGAACGACAAGGCAAAACTGCAGTTGCAGCGTGATATGACGGAGAACAGTCGTGAGGTGTTCCTCTTCAATAATAACCTGGAACAGATTCAGCAGAACGAGAATATAGAGCGCTACCAGAAACTGATGGCCCACGATGGGGAGATTATCTCGTTGCGTTCTGCTGTAAGAAAAGCGGCAGAATCGAAACTGGCTCATGGCATCATCGACGTGAACGATCTGGTGCGCGAGATCAATCAGGAGCATGCGGCTTGCGTACAACAGTCGGTACACGAGATTGAAATGCTGAAAGAGATATACGATAACAAATACACGACAAATAATTAAGCATATGAAAAAGATATATGTATTGGCAAGTGCAGCACTGATAATGGCAGCCTGCGGAGGAAACGAGAAGGAGTATGATGCAACAGGTACGTTCGAGGCTACTGAGACGACCGTGTTCGCAGAACAGAGTGGGGCATTGCTGTCGTTTGATGTGAACGAAGGTGACATGATTGAGGCAGCTCGTCAGGTAGGGCTTATTGACACCACACAGACGTGGCTGAAGATCCAGCAGACGGATGCCACGAAGGCGGTTTATCAGAGTCAGAAGCCCGATATGGAACGCCAGATAGCAGCTACGCGCCAGCAGTTGGCTAAGGCTCAGCAAGACGAGCAGCGCTACCGTGAGTTGGTGGCTGACGGGGCAGCTCCCTCGAAGATGCTCGACGATGCCACGAGTCAGGTGAAGGTGCTGCAGAAACAACTGGATGCGCAGATATCATCGCTGAACACCAGCACGCAAGCCCTCGACAAGCAGACTGCTGCTGCCGATGTGCAGAAGGCACAGTTGCAGGATATGTTACGAAAGTGTCACATCCTATCTCCCATAAAGGGTACTGTGCTCGAGAAATATGTGGAGCGTGGTGAATTTGTGAGTGTGGGTAAACCGTTGTTTAAGATAGCCGATACTGAGTCCATGCACCTGCGTGCCTACGTCACTTCTGCCCAGTTGCAGAACATCAAGATTGGTCAACAGGTAAAGGTATTTGCCGACTACGGTGATGGTCAACGCAAAGAGTATGCAGGCACCATCAGTTGGATATCCTCTCGTTCGGAGTTTACACCCAAAACTATCCTCACTGACGATGAGCGTGCCGATCTGGTGTATGCCGTCAAGGTGGCTATCAAAAACGACGGATTCGTGAAGATTGGTATGTACGGCGAGTTGAAGCTATGAACGCAATAGAGGTAAAGAATATCAGTAAGTCGTACGGACGGGTACAGGCACTCAGCGATGTGTCGTTTTCTGTCAGCAAGGGTGAGGTCTTCGGACTGATAGGCCCCGATGGTGCTGGCAAGACATCGATGTTTCGCATCCTCTGTTCGCTGTTGTTGCCCGATGCAGGCACGGCGACAGTAGATGGCTACGATGTGGTAAAGCAGATGCGCGAGGTGCGCAGCAGGGTAGGCTATATGCCGGGCAAGTTCTCGCTCTATCAAGACCTTACCATCGAGGAGAACCTACATTTCTTTGCTACCCTTTTTGGCACTACCGTTGATGAAGGCTATGATACTATCAAGGCCATCTACTCGCAGATAGAACGCTTTAAAGACCGCAAGGCAGGTGCCCTCTCTGGCGGCATGAAGCAGAAACTGGCCCTTTCGTGTGCATTGGTCCACCAACCCAGCGTGCTCTTCCTTGACGAGCCCACTACGGGTGTTGATCCCGTGAGTCGTAAGGAGTTGTGGGAGATGCTACTGTCGCTGAAGGAAAGTGGTATCACCATTGTGGCTTCAACGCCTTATCTCGATGAGGTACGCTGTTGTGAGCGCGTCGCTTTTCTTGACCAAGGAAAGGTGCGCGGCATCGGCACTCCCGATGATATTCTCACCCAGTTTGCCAGTATCTTTAACCCGCCAGGAATTGATCACGAGAAGATTGCAGAAGTGAAAGAAGATAACGTCATCGAAGTAGAACATCTGGTTAAAGCTTTTGGCTCGTTCCATGCTGTTGACGACATCTCGTTCAGCGTAAAGAGGGGCGAGATATTCGGATTCCTGGGTGCCAACGGTGCCGGCAAGACGACGGCTATGCATATGCTGACAGGCCTGAACCAGCCCACCAGCGGAACGGGTAGGGTGGTAGGCTTTGACATCCGCACGGAATATGAGCAGATAAAGAAGCATATCGGTTATATGTCGCAGCGGTTCTCGCTCTACGAAGACTTGACTGTTGCCGAGAATATTCGTCTCTTTGCTGGTATCTACGGCATGAAACCCGACGAGGTGAAGCGTAAGATGGACGAGGTGCTGCGGCAGTTGAAGTTTGAAGACCACAAGGACGATTTGGTGGGTTCGTTGCCCTTAGGTTGGAAGCAGAAGCTGGCCTTCTCAGTCTCGATATTCCACGACCCAGGTGTGGTGTTCCTCGACGAACCTACGGGTGGCGTAGATCCCGCTACGCGTCGTCAGTTCTGGGAACTTATCTACGACGCAGCCCGTCGTGGCATCACCGTCTTTGTAACCACCCATTATATGGACGAGGCGGAGTATTGTGACCGCATCTCAATCATGGTGGACGGCAAGATCAGTGCACTGGGTACACCAGACGAACTGAAACAACGTTTCCACCAACCCGATATGGATCACGTGTTTACCTATCTGGCCCGCCAGGCCACACGATCTTCTGATTAATGGTCAATGTTCAATGGTCAATGTTCAATGAAATGAAACAGTTTATAGCATTTGTAATCAAGGAAACCAAGCATATTCTGCGCGACAAGCGTACGATGCTGATACTCTTCGGCATGCCTGTGGTGATGATGCTGCTTTTCGGCTTTGCCATCACCACTGATGTGAAGAATGTGCGCACGGTGGTAGTCACGTCAGAGATGTCGCCCCGTACGCAGCAGGCCGTAGAACGACTGGCACAATCGGAATATTTTGTCATCACGCAGACTGTGAATACCCCACGGGAAGCCGAACAACTCATCCGCAGTCAGAAGGCCGATATGGCGCTGGTGTTTGTACAGAATCGTGGCATGCAGATCATGGTTGATGGTAGCGATCCTAATATGGCACAGCAATGGACTACCTATGCTCTGCAAACCATAGCGGCAGACCGCTCGGCACCTGCGACGCTTCACGCTGCGAAGAATGATTCACCTATCACTATTCACACTTCACTTCTCTACAACCCTCAGATGAAGTCGGCTTATAATTTCGTGCCTGCCATCATGGGTATGTTGTTGATGCTCATCTGTGCCATGATGACCTCGATTTCGATTGTCCGTGAGAAAGAGAAAGGTACGATGGAGGTGCTGTTGGTATCACCCGTGCGCCCCTTGATGGTGATCATCGCTAAGGCAGTGCCTTATCTGATACTGGCCTTTGGCATCCTCATCACCATCTTGTTGATGGCACGTTTCGTGTTGGGAGTACCGCTGGCTGGTTCGCTGTTCTGGATTCTGGCTGTGAGTACCCTCTATATTCTGCTGGCGCTCTCGCTGGGACTGCTCATTTCCAACGTGGCACAAACACAACTTGTGGCCCTGCTGCTGTCAGCTATGGTGCTGTTGATGCCTGTGGTGATGCTGTCGGGCATGCTGTTTCCTGTTGAATCGATGCCAACTATCCTGCAATGGATATCGGCCATTGTGCCGCCTCGCTATTATATCCAGGTCATGCGCAGGCTGATGATTATGGGTGTTGGTATAGAAGATGTGGCGCGCGAGGTAGCTGTGCTGGCAGTTATGACGGTGGTGCTGCTGGCCATAGCGCTGAAGAAGTTTAATGTAAGATTGGAGTAACTGATATGACACTGAAATATCTCATACAAAAAGAGTTCCTGCAGATACGTCGTAATGCGTTTCTTCCCAGACTCATTGTCATGTTCCCCATCGTGATCATGTGCGTGATGCCGTGGGTGATGCAGATGGAGGTGAAGAACATCGTGGTAGATGTGGTTGACATCGACCACACTGTGCAGTCTCAGCGATTGGTACAGCAGATTGCTGCCTCCAACTACTTTATCTTCGGTGGACAGAAGGCTACATACGCTGAGGCGATAAAGGATATAGAGAAGGGTAGGGCTGATGTTATTCTAGAGATTCGCGATGGCCAGTATCTCATCGCAGCCAATGCCGTCAACGGCACCAAGGGGTCAATGGGCAGCGCCTATCTCTCGCAGATAGTCAGTGCTCCTGTCTCAACGCTCTCTGCCGCTTCCGTGCTTACCCTCTATAATAAACAACAGAACTACAAACTCTTCATGATTCCGGCCCTCTTTGCCATTGTGATGATGCTGATGACGGGCTTTCTGCCCACACTCAACATCGTTGGCGAGAAAGAGGCTGGCACCATCGAACAGATCAACGTTACGCCCGTTTCCAAGTGGGCGTTCATCCTCGCCAAACTCATTCCTTACTGGCTCATTGCGCTGTTTGTCATCACCGTGTGCCTGCTGTTGGCGTGGCTTGTCTATGGCATCACGCCTGCTGGTCCCGTGTGGCTCATCTACGTGCTTGCCATGTTGCTGGCGCTGTTCTTCTCGTCGTTCGGACTCATCGTGTCCAACTACTCCGACACTATGCAGCAGGCCATGTTCGTGATGTGGTTCTTTGTAGTGAGCATCATGTTGCTCTCAGGACTTTTCACCCCCACGCGCTCCATGCCCCAGTGGGCCTATCTTACCACCTATATCAACCCCATGCACTATTTCATCGATGCCATCCGCACCGTCTTTATCCGTGGAGGTGGACTGCACGAAACAGCCCACCAGGTCTTAGCCCTTGCGGGCATCGGCACACTGATGGGCTGTTGGGCTGTGCAGAGCTATAAGAAGAATAGTTGATCTAAGGCCAGATCTTTAGTCCAAGTCATTTTGATGTGAGGAATGCCGTCGAGCATGAAGGTGTTGGACGACTGCTCGAATCCTACGTTTTCGTAGAATCCCTTGGCATATTCTTGTGCCTCTATGTCGATAAGTGTTGCGCCGAAATGGTTTACAGCTGCTTCGATGGCATGAAGCATGATTTGTTTGCCATACCCTTTGCCTCGCTCGGTGGTGATCACTCTGCCAATAGATATCTCCTTCATGTGAGTACCGGCGGGGCATACACGAGCCAAAGCTACAATCTTGTCGGCTACTGTCAGCCACAAGTGAATGGATTTCTGGTCATCTCCGTCCAAATCCTGATAAACGCAGTTCTGTTCAACCACGAATACTTCGCTACGCACTCTAAGTAATGCGTACAGCTCATCCGTGGTCAGCTCCTGAAACGTTTTCTTATGCAGTATCGGTTCTAATTGTTTCATTGTATTTCCAAACATATTATATCAACAAGTTCCTCCATACGCTCTATGATGTAGTCAGCTCCGGCTTCCTGGAGTTCTTTTTTGCTGCCGTTGCCCCATGTTACACCACAGGTTTTGGTGCCGGCATTAGCTCCCATCAGGATATCTACAGCCATGTCGCCTACAACAAGCGCTTCGTTGGCTTCGAAGTTCAAGGCGTCAAGCGTTTTCAGTACGGGCTCTGGTTTGGGCTTTGCTTCCTTTACATCGTCGGCACCAATCATATAAGATATGTAATCGGCAATGCCCATATCACGAGTAAGCTCTGTGAGAGAATTGCGTGAACGCGATGATGCGATTGTGAGTGTATAGCCTTTTTGATGCAAGGTAGATAAGGTATCGATGACACCAGGGAAGGCTGTGGGTTTGATGCGCTGCAGATTCTCGTTGAAGATCCGTCTGTACGTCTCAGCGAAACGAGGCACGAGTTCTTCCTGAATATCAGGGAACAATGTCCTGATGCATCCTGCCAGGGGTAATCCTATCGTAGATGCACACTCAGCTTCGCTACGATCAGGCAATCCAATCTCCTTGATAGCCATCCGCATAGTTGTTGTGATGTTACGACGGGTGTCGCCCAGAGTCCCATCAAAGTCGAATATAATCAGTTTTATCTTATTCATCTAACTAGTCACTCTCCGATAATTGTTACTACCAAATCTCTTGCACCACCGTAGTTTCTGTACTCGCAGAAGTAGATGCCCTGCCAGGTACCGAGGTTCAAGCGACCATCGGTGATGGGAATGGTGATGCTGACGCCGCTCAGTGTCGACTTAGCGTGGGCAGGCATATCATCGGCGCCCTCCAATGTATGCTCATACTCAGGACGGTTCTCTGGAACTAAGCGATTGAAGATGGTTTCCATATCCACACGAACATCAGGATCGCAGTTCTCGTTGATGCTCAGTCCGCAGCTGGTATGCTTGGTAAAGATGTTCACAATGCCCGTCTTTGGCAATTTGGGCAGCTGACTTACTATCTCGCTCGTTACCAAATGGAATCCACGACGTTTTGGATTCAGAGTTATCTCAATTTGCTGTACCATATTCTTATCTTAAAGTATCGTAAACTTGGGTGCAAAAGTACGAAAAAACGTGGAGAAAAATGTATCTTTGCAATGAAATCAGTATGTTTTGTGAAATAAAGATTTAAGTTATGACACCACAAAAGCAAAGAAATGAGCTCCTGGCTCAGACGATTATCAAGAATCTGAAGCGTCGCCACATAGAGGGTTTCTATTGTGCGACGGCAGAAGAGGCCGTGAAGAGAGTTTCTGACCTTATCGCCGACGGCAGCAGTGTGACTTGGGGCGGTACGATGACCGTACGCGACCTGGGTATCCCGCAATATCTGAAAGATCGTGGCACACTGGAGGTTCTGGATCGCGACCTGGCAGAAACGCCTGAAGAGAAACAATCCGTTTATCTCAAGGCTTTTTCGGCCGATGTTTACCTGTCGAGTGCCAACGCTATCTCGGAAGACGGTGTTATCGTGAATATCGATGGCAACGGAAACCGTGTGGCTGCCATCACCTGGGGACCTAAGAAGGTAATCTTCGTTATCGGTCTGAATAAAGTGGCTCAGAATGTAGATGCTGCCCTCGCAAGGGCGCGTAGCACGGCATCGCCCATCAATGCAGCCCGTTTCGATATTCATACGCCTTGCCATACGGATGGCGTGTGCCATAACTGCAACTCGCCGGAGTGTATCTGCAACTATGTTCACTTTCTGCGTAACTCACCCCAAGGCCGCCATGTAGTAGTATTGGTAGGCGAAACCCTCGGGTATTAATTATGGCTTGGAAACTGAAATATCGCTGTAAGCAATGCGGCTACGAGGCCGAGGTGTACGAGGGGCGCGGACTCTTCCGTCAGGAAATTACGGCCGTATCATGCCCCGACTGCCACACTATCCAGAACCTGGTGGTGGGTGGCATCATAGCCGATGTGGCTCCGTCGTACCGCTCTTAATTTCTTTTCAACATATAATAAGTATGTATGATAGCAGCTTTCGGTGCATATATCATCATTCTGGGGCCCGTCCAGCGCATCACCTTACGTATGGCTTCGCGCTCCTGTGGGGCATAGCAGTGTATCGGGCATCGCTTGCAAACCGTTTTCTTCTCGCCAAATCGGCAGTGGTCCAGTCGTTGGCACGCATAGTCAGCCAGATGCTGGTATTCTTCTGTCATTGTTTCCTGATGCAGATGATGGCGACAATAAAGTTCAATCATCTTTCTTACGGTCTGCTTTTCTCTTTCAATTTTACTCATGTTTGTAGTTTCCTTCTAAGTCTAATTCACAATTCTTATTAAAATGGACTGCAAAGATACATTATTCTAATGTAATTTTACTACTTTTGCACCAAAGATTAACAAAAGTTTAGTTGTAATGATCGAAGTAGGATTAAAACATACAAGCACTCTGGTGGTAACCGATGATGTTACCGCCGTTAAGATTGGTTCGGGCGATATGGCTGTGCTGGCCACCCCCGCTATGATGGCGTTGATGGAGAATGCGGCCATGCTGGCTGTGGCCGATGCCCTGCCCGAGGGTAGTACCACCGTTGGCGGCCATATCGCCTCGTCGCACCTCAAACCCTCTAAGGTGGGCGACACAGTTACCGCTACTGCCGAAGTGGTGAAGGTGGATGGCAAGAAGATTGAGTTTAAGGTTTCGGCCTATCAGGGCGATGTGCTGATAGGCGAGGGTAGTCATCTGCGATTCGTGGTGGATCGCGAGCGTTTTATGTCGAAACTTGGTTAAGTGATTACAAATCATACTGATATGAATAATACCGATTTAAAGTGGGTGGCCTGTTGGGGTAATGCCACCTCGATTACCGACCGTCGCGAGGCCGTATATGCCAAGAATCTCACCTTGCGTTACCCTGTACGCATGCCGTTTGCAGGTAGCGCCTTGCGTTTCCGTTTCTCCAATCTCACAGGCACCGAACCCGTAACCCTTTCGAAGGTGTTTGTAGGTCACACCCCCATTACCTTTGGTGGTGCCATCAGCGTTACGCTGCAGCCTGGTAACGAGGTTGAGAGCGATGCCATCAGCTACGCCGTTCATCGTGGCGATACCGTGGATGTAAGCATGTATCTGGCCGATTTCACCCAGATGAATAGCGGCACACTCATCACCGGTCCGCTGTCGAAAGGTTTCTATGCCTATGGCGATTTTGCCGAGGCCGACGAGCTGCCTCTCGACCTTACCCGCCATACCAACTGGTTCTATTTCCTCAACACCATCGATGTACTTACATCGCCCGATAACCACGCTGTAGTGTGCTATGGCGACTCTATCACCGCCCAGTCGTGGCCCGATTATCTGGCACAGCTCGCCTTTGGCACCAACGTGTCCATCATCCGCCGCGCCGTTAGCGGTACCCGCATTCTGCGCCAGTACGATTGTATTACCTATCAGGCTTATGGCTTGAAGGGCGCCACCCGTTTCCCCATCGAGATGCGTGTGGCCGGTGCCACCGATGTAATTATCCAGCACGGCATCAACGATATCATCCACCCTGTGGGCGAGGATGTGAATCCTTTCCGCCCCTGGAGCGACCTGCCTACCGTCGAGGAGATGCAACGTGGCGTAGAGGATATCTACGTAAAGCCCGCCAAGGCCATGGGCCTCAAGGTGTGGAGCGGTACCCTGCTGCCCATCTATGGCTGGCGTACCTATAACGAGAAGCGCGACGCCATGCGCAGCGAGTTTAACGAGTGGCTGCGCACCTCGCCTGTGTTCGATGGCTGTATCGATTTCGATGCCGCCGTGCGCTGTGCCACTAACCCCAAGGCCTTTGCCGACGGTTTTGATAGTGGCGACCATCTGCACCCCAGCGAGCGCGCCTACGAGGCCATGGCCCAGGCCGCAGCCCATAAGCTTATCCGCCACATCCCATCTACCTACGATCACGAGGAGCAGTACTAAAATCCCCCCAGGCTTCGATTTGAAACCTGGGGGTAATAGAGCCTGCTGCAGTATGCGTGGCGGGCCGCGCAAGTGCAGGTCCTCGGCTATTCTACATGGCGCCCATGCACGATGTCGCGCCCAGCGCCGTTACTATCGCAGTTGCGATACTTGCAATCATCTGTACGATGAACTTGATGGTTTCTCTCTTACTCATAATGTTTTAATGTTTAATGTTTAATGGTCAATGGTCAATGGTCAATGGTCAATGGATAGGGTGGGGCCTAAGCCCCAGCCCTTAGTCTCCGATCGGTTCGTTGTGGTTTCCACCGTTGCCACCGGTATTACCACCGCCGCTGGTATTTCCGCCATTCGATGGCTGATCGGGATCCTCAACCGTACCTGGGTCGGTGCTGGTCACACGCTTAATCTCCTTGCCATCGCGGTCGTAGCAGGTAATCTGGATGGCCGTGCCTGCCAGCTCCTCCTTCAGATCCACCGCAGGGGTGAAGATAATGCGGCGACTGGTTACCAGTCCGGCTTTCACCTCGTCCACCTTGGCTACACTCTTGGCGCGGATACCGAATCGCATGGTTCCCAAACCTGGCAGCGCAACCGAGTGACCCTCTGTGGCCCAAGCCTTAATCACCTCGCCAGCCGCATCCCAGCAGGCCTGCATAATACCCTTGCTTACTCCGCTGCGCAGGGCAGCCTCCTTAATCACCTTGTCCTGAGAGAGTGAGGTGTACAACTCCGGCATCATGATGTAGCGATAAGTGCCCTCATACTTGCCAATCTTCTGCAACTTTTCCTGTGCTTTAACTTTCAGTGCCATAATGCTAAATTTTAAGTTTGTAAAAATAATTTTAATGGATAATGTTTAATGTTTCATGTTTCATGTTTAATGAGCTTCTTGCGCCCTCGTGTGGGAGAATTTCTTAGTGCACGTGGGAAATTATTTTGCCGCGCGCGGCCGCCATCTGTCTCATTCATTTCAACACTGCAAAGGTACGATATTTTGATTGCGGTTCACGAATCATCCGCACAAAAATACAGTGTGACAGTTAAAATTCTCGCCCTCCCCTTGCTGTATATACTGCTATATATTTATATATATTTATATATATAAATATATAGATATGTTTTTGTACCATCACACCCTTGTTTTTCTAACTGTCACACTGTATCACTGTGCACAATTCGATAGAATTTAAGTTCAAGCGCCCTTCGCCCCGGCGAGGGGCGCTTTTTTTCAAAACATTTGCAAATTTCAAATAATCATCGTATCTTTGAACAACGTTCTTAGATACTCACGTTCTTGCGTCCTTACAGTAGCAAGCGCTTCGCGATTACGAGAATTCTTAAATAAAATTTGGAATTTTGCTCACTTATTCGTATCTTTGCCGCGGATATTAAAACTTAAGTATTATGACAGCAAACAATACAGATAAACCAAAATGGACGCGAGAGGATTTTCTTGCACTGTTGGAGCGAGGTCGTCAAATCAAAGCAAAGCGACTGAAAGAGGCTCAGGCTAAATATATAGAACGACAGCGAAAAAAGAAAGAAGCTGCAACGATATAGCAATGTTCAATGAAATGAAACCATAAGATACTCCCTTCGCAAAGTTCATGCGGAGGGATTTTTTTGAACCTGCCAGTGGAGGTTCCTGACGCAGGGGCGCTTTTTTTTGTTGCTTTTTGTGAAATTTGGGGTGATTTTACTTAAAATACATTAAAAGTTAGAGGGGTGTCCTGAGTTTTGGGACACCCTTGTTTTAGTTTTGCGCCCTGAAATGCTTCTGGCAGGATGCTATGCCGGGGGCGAAAATAATTAATAAACCAATTTTTAAAAAAAGAAAGAAGAAATGAATCAAAACTTTAACGATTTAATGGACTGGAGCGATGGCGCCAGGCGTACGCTCGACAGGGAGCGCGAAAAGATGATGGAACGAGTGGAACTGATCGACGGTCTTTCGCAGGCTATGCAGGCCGTTGACGAGATTCTAACCGAGAACAAAAGTTTGAAAACGGAGCTGGAGAGCTTGCGAACGCAACTGCAGATGGAGAAGGACTTGCGCACCAAGGCTGAGATACAGCTGGGCGAGATGAGCAAGCTGTCGGCAGGCATGGCCAAGAAGGCTTCGCAGGATGAGGTGTTGCAGGCGCTGCGTGTATTCGTCAACAAGTCGAAACGCAAGAAGGTTGAGAAGCGCATCGCCATTAAGGAGATGGTGCTGGAGATGGCGAATGCCAACGGTGTGCTATTGCCCGAAGACCTGGCAACGGCTATCGACAGCCTGGACGACGAGCAGTTGGAACCCAAGGTGGTGAACGTGGCTGGCAACTATAACGACATCCACGATAACAGTAGTGTAACCCGTATATAAAACTATAAAAAACTATGGCAGGAAATAATATTTATGTACAAGGATCGTATGTCGACATTCACGACAACGAGGTGGTGAATCTTTCGGTTGATAAGGCGCAGGTGCGCGTGGGCGACCAACAGGTGTTGTCGCAGCAGAGTGATGTGCCCGAGGTGAAGATGCTAGTGGAGAGTGTGGACGAGGTTCGCGATTTCTTTTGGGGTGATAGCTCGATGGCTGTTATCTTCGGGGTGTGCCGCGATTGCTTTCAGTATGCTGACAATATGAGTCAGTTTGAGCGCGACTTCGGTTGTGTAGAGGGACTGATATCTAACACCTTTCGGCATAATCCCTACATGCGACTGGCCGTTGGTAAATGGGAGCAGCAGGGGGCAAAGCAGCGTGTGTTGCGGCTGGTTGATGCCTATAAAAACGAGGTAAGCAAGCGGCTAAAACTACAAACTCTTACAGAATAAGTTACAGAACTTACAGAATTACCTACAGAGGTGCATGGCATTGTTTCATGCACCTCTTTTTTGTGCCTATCTTTGCAGCGTCAAACATTGATTGACGGTGCTCATTGAGGCTGCGCCTCGAAAAACGGCTGCACCTCAACAAAGCCTGAAAGCAAGCTTTCGCTTTGTATTCGGTTTGCACGTTCTTTGACTTATTGATACAAACATTATGGAAACAAAGATTTTAAAAGTGGTGCGCCAGGGCGAGGCCTTTGGCGTGCAGTCATCGAAGAGTGACAGTGGTACCATCCAGAAGTGCAACATTGTGCTGCGCGAGATGGGTGGCGGGAAGTTCGAAAACGAGTATGTGTGCGCCATGCTGGGCAATCTGGCGGCGTGCAGGTTCTACGAAGGTGATGTGGTGGCAGCCACACTTCGTTTCTCTACACATGAGTATCAGGGACAAACGTTCCAGGAAATCTTAGCGACAGACGTTGTGAAGATTAAACATTAAACATTAAACATTGAGTTGGAGCTGAGGAGGATATTCTCGAGTAAATGGCCAAGGAATCCGAAACTTCTTCTCGCTTAAACAACTCAGAATTATGAAAACAGAAATACAGATTTTTACAAGCGAAGTTTTCGGCGAGATTCGTACTTGCCAAGTTAATAATCAAATCATGTTTGTGGCTAAGGATGTTGCCACAGCATTGGGGTATACAAATACCCCGAAAGCTATTCGCGACCATATTGACGACGACGATAAGCTGACCGAACGATTCGTTCTGTCAGGTCAAGTTCGAAGCGTCATCATCATCAACGAGAGCGGACTTTACGCACTCATCCTCTCATCTAAGTTACCACAAGCCAAGGCCTTTAAGCACTGGGTTACCAGCGAGGTGCTGCCACAGATTCGCCGTACGGGCGGTTACATTCCTACCCACGCTGCTGATGGCCGCGACCTCTCAGCCGTTGAAATCCTGCACCGGGCCGATGCCATCGTTGGCCGCACCCTGCGCATACTGAACGAGGAGGCCGAAGATACACTGACCGCTACGCAGGTGGCCAAAACGTTCAACATGACTACCTACGACTTTAACGCCATACTGCGCGACATGGGCATACAGTACCGCCGCGATGGCCACTGGAACATCAGCGACGATCTGGCCGACCGCAACCTTACACGCCTGCGCACGCACGTATCCTATAGTTTAAAGGGCCAGAAGAAGGTAAAGGTTTACATGACCTGGACCCTTGATGGCGTGAGATTCCTGAACGCAAAACTGGGATACCCCAATTTCTGATAAATAAATTTAGCAACGGACTACAGGACTGACAAGATTGATTAGAAAAATCGTAAAGTCCTGTTATCCGTTGCAAAAAAATGAAAAACTATGAGTGTACATATGATTTATTATAAGGATGGGGCGAAGATGATGCGGCCCGTCCTAACGAGAGAGGAGTATTTGAGTTTGCGTAACGGTGGCGAGCAACAGCAACTGGTGCAGCGTATCCGCAATGGCGAGGAGGGCTTGAAACACAAGCTGCTACAGATGAACTACAGCTGTCTGCCTAATGCCGATGGCAGCCTGAAAGGCAGCACCCGTACGAGCACCACTGTGGGTATGGATATCGACCACCTATCAGCCGATGAGATGCCTGCCGTTCGTGAGCGCATCTTAGCTAAGAAAGATGAGCTGGGATTGAAGATGATGGAGGAGAGTGCCCGTGGCGGTGGCTACCATCTGGTGTTTGCGCGACGGCCCGAACTGAGTCAGGAGGAGAACCTGAAATGGGCCGCCCAGCTGCTAGGTGTGGACTACGATGCCCAGGCCAAGGACATCACCCGCGTATTCTTCACCACCGGCACCGAGCAGCTTATCTACCTGGATGATGCGATATTTGAGGAGGCCGAACAGGTTGATACAGTGATACAGTGTGACAGTTCGAAAACATCGGTTACCTCTCGCGACATTCGCGACAGGGGACAGGGACCAGTCACATTCTGTGACAGGTACCAGTCCCCAGTCACGACAACGCACGAAGGAAAAATCCTAAAGTCCTGTATTCCGTTGCAAAAAAATTACAACGGCATGGCGTTTGGCGAGATTATTGCCAAGTACTGGGAGCTGTTTAACGGCGGCAAGGTGCCTACGGTGGGCGATAGGAATGCGCTTACCTTCGAGCTGGCCGTTACCATCCGCAGCATCTGCGGTTACGATCTGGAGCAGCTGATGCAGGTGATACCCAACTACTGGGCTGCACCTGATGGCACCTGCACCCAGGACGATATGGACGAGTATCAGAAAACCATCGAGAACGCCCTGAAAGAGCCGCGTAAGGGTATGCCGTATCGACTGAAACAGGTGTTGCAAGCACTTAAATCGCAGGCTGGCATCAAGGCCTGTGGTGGCACCATGACCGCACCGCCACCCATGCCCAAAAAGCTGCCACCGCTGATAAAGCTGCTAACCAAAAATGTGCCGTGGTATTACAAGCCGGCCGTGGCCAGTGCCGTGTTCCCTGCGCTGGGTGCGCATCTGCACGGTGTGAAATTCCGCTATTGGGACAACGTGGAGCACGAGGCCACGTTTATGAATCTGCTGGTGGGTCGCCAATCCATCGGTAAGGGCTCGATCAAAAAGCCCATCGATTACATTATGGAGGACATCCGCCAGCGCGACCAGCCCAACCGCGAGCGCGAGGCCGAGTGGAAACGCAAGAACCCCACCGGCAAGCAGAAAAAGGACCCGCGCCCCGCTGATATCTGCATACAGATGCTGATTGATAACCTGACCGATGCCGTGTTTAACCAGCGCATAGTGGATGCCCACAACAACGGGCAGCGCTACATTTTTACCATCGTTGACGAGGTTGAGGCGCTGAAGAAGGTGACATCTAAAAACTCGGTTGATGAGGTGGGATTGCTGATACGTAAGGCCTTTGATAATTCGCTGGCTGGTCAGGAGCGTGTGGGTGCCGATAGCGTGAGTGGTATTGCTCCGCTCAGATGGAACTTCAATGCCAGCACCACGCCGCCAAACGCCCGTAAGTTCTTCTATAAGATGGTGAACGATGGTACCGTGGGCCGACTGGATGTGGCCACCATCATCCGTAATGATGACGACGACGACGAGCCGCCCATACAGGGCATCTACGACGAGCAGTTTGCTGCCGAACTGAAGCCTTATATCGACCGGTTGGAGGCTGCCAACGGACTGATAGAGTGCCCGCAGGCCAAGAAACTCTCGCTCGATATCCGTATAGAAAACAAGGAGGCTGCCAAGCTGTTCGAGAGTGAGGCCTATCGCGTGCTGTCGTATCGTGCCAACGTCATCTCGTGGCTAAAAGGCATGCTGCTGTATGTGGCCCACGGCTATAGATGGGACAAGACGATAGCCGACTTTGTGCGTTGGAGCGAGCAGTACAACCTGTGGTGTAAGATGCTGTACTTTGGCGACCAGCTGGAGAAGGAGTTGCGCGAGGAAGTTGAGATACAGCGCCGCTCGGGCCCCAAGAACCTGTTGCGCCTGCTGCCCGATGAGTTTACCCGCGAGCAGTATATGCTGATGCGCCAACAGCAGGGTAGGCAAGGCGACGGCGATAGTGCCCTGCGCCAATGGCAAACCCGCGGTCATCTGGTGTACGACGAGGTGAGTCGTCGCTATTGTAAAACCGAACAGTTTAAACAAAAATACGCCAACCTATGATACAAGTAGATAATACCCGCGAATGCTTTGTGCAGCTCTGGCTACGGCTGGAGCGCACAAGGCGCCTGCTTGGCATGCAGTGCAAACGCTACTGCATACGTAACATACTGAAAGCGTGGTTCGGTCCACAGGCCACCGATAACCTGATTTGGGAGGTATGTCACCTGTGCGAGCAGGAAGGTTGGAACGAGTTGCCTCTGCCCAGTCTCTATCCGCGCAAGCATCGCGAACTGCTGCGCGCTATTGTAGCTGTACGTACAGGCATCAGCTTTTGGAAAATAAATCTGAAAGCCCTCGATGCCGCCTACAGCCAGGCCTTCCCCCATAGTACACCACTGAACGTGAGCAAGAAGAGAAAGGTAAATTAAACATTAAAGATTAAACATTAAACATTAAACATTATGGAATCCATAGTTCAGTTAAACAGTAATGCAAACCTCTCCGAGCACTTCACTCTAGGTGAGATGACAAAGAGTAGTAGTCATCCCGAAGTGTATAACATCCCTAGCCATGAGGCGATTGCAAATCTAAAACGCCTATGCACATGGCTGGAAGCGCTGCGCAAGCGTTATAATGATAAATATGGAGTGGGTGAGGAACCCATCCGTATTAACTCTGGGTATCGCAGCCCGCAATTAAATAAGAAGATTGGTGGCGCGGCGGGGAGCAACCACCTCACTGGATGCGCGGTGGATATCCGCGTGCTGGGGATGGAACAGCTGGTACGCTATGCCACCATCCTGCTGGATTACGCTGATGAGAGCCGTCAGGATTTCGATGAGTTGCTAATCGAGCGCAATCGCTACGGTGCCGTGTGGCTGCACTTCGCCGTCCGCCCCAGCACCCCCTCGTCCAAGAACCGCCACAAAGTAGCCTTCATCCAAGCGTAGCAAAAATAACGGAAGCCGAGTGACTTCCGTTTCTTTTTTCTATTAATAGTTGCCAACGACGGTCCAGTTAGATCCTATATTACCAGACCAGCCTGATACATTTCCAGGAAGAGTGTGCAACTTAGTATCACTACTTACTGCAGGCAAGTCTTAGTTTGCACCCGATGTTAACATAAAGGTTGCAAGTCCGCAAATAAGGATGACCAACACCCATAATAATTTTTTTTTCATATCGTTCTTGTTCCGTCGTTAGTAATAATGCTGCAAATATACAAAGTACTTTGTGAAAATCCAAATTTTTTCGTGTTTTTTTTAAAGTACCTGCCTAAAAAACACGCAGTTAGGATAAAACAGCAACAGAGGCCTGCAGTGATTGCAAGCCTCTGTTATTTTTTTACTGTTTCAGCACAGGTTGATAGGTAATCTTCTGTACTATCTGTCCTGGATCTACTATCGAGAGCGTGATGACATGCTGCCCTCGGGCCTTATCAAGCGGCAACGTAAGTACGAAATCCTTGCGGTTCTCAAGAATCTGTATCTTCCATTCGCGCCCCCATTCCTTGAATTTATTCTCTAAGGTGGCGGCCTTACCCTGGTCGATGCTCACGGCCAAACGGTTGCTGCGATCGGTAGAAACGGGCCACATGGGTACCACCGAGATGCACAGCTGGATGGAGTCGGCACTGGCTGGCAGCGATGGGATAGGGATATTGATGCTGCCCGATGCTTTCTGGTCGAGCGGCTGTCCCATCTGCAGCACCTGCCAGTCGGTACCCATACCGGTGAGCAACCTGAAGGGTGCTTTGACATCGAGACCGCCCAAGTTGATTTGATGCTCGAACTCGGGATGGCGCTGGTTGTCGGGCAGGCGATAGGCCGTGGTGGGGCGGTTGGTAAGTGTGGGCATCTGATGGTAGAGTGCGGTATAGCCAGGTGTAACCTCCGACATCATCTGGTTCCACTTGCCGCCTAATTGTGTGTTGTAGCGCTCCAACAGCAGGTTTATCTGGCGGTTGGCATCCCTGCATTGCTCGGCATACAGCACGTTGCCTGTTTCGTGGTTGGCCTGTGCGTACAGGAACTTACGGTTCATCTGGTAGGCCGAATGTACGGCATAGCCCAGCATCTCGAACAGGACAGGGCGTTGCTCGGGTGCGAGCGCCTGCTCGATGGCATCGTAGGCAAAGCAGATGTTCTGATAGTCGACCAATCGTTTCTGGGCTGTACCGGTTTCGAAACTGAAGTCGGTATCGTAGAGTCGGGCATACTCGGGGGTGTCCCATTCCATCTCATAGCCCATAAACTCAGGCTTGCGGTCCCACGCCAGGCGGTAGTAGTTGTCGAGGATGTACTGGAACGCCTCCTGATGCTGCTGTCCGAACACTTTGGCCAGCCACTCGGCCTGATAGGCGTTGGCGTTATCGTAGCTGAACTGCTTGAAGTTGTAGGCCATGTCCATAAACATCTGTGTCTCGATCTCCATGGGCTTGATATCGCCCACGTTCAGCAGCCAGTAGCGGTCGGCACCAGCGGTATAGGCCTTCAGCAGCTCTTCGTACATCAGCATGGGGGCTGTTGAGAAAATCCACAGATTGTCGTGGGGCACACCGCAGTAGCTCAGGTGGTAGTACACGCCGCTGCCACCGCTGCGCTGCTGTTCGCGGCTGTTGCTCACGCGTTTCATATAGCCGTAGTTGTCGTCGGGCCATACCAGGGTGATGTCGTCGGGTACGCGCAGTCCGGCATCGTAGATGTCGAGCGTTTCCTTGTAGGGCACGAATATCTGCGGTAGCTGTGTGGCTTTCTTTTCCTTATATTTCTCGAGTATCTCGCGCTGCTTGGCAAACACCTGCTCGAGCGTGCGGGCGCGATCCTTGGGATTGGTACTGCCTTTCATCGCCTCGTCGTGCAATCCGCGCAAGCCCATGGTGTAGATGTTGTCGAAGGCCTTGGTATCGCGAATGCGGTCGTCGAGTTTCTTCAGGATAGTGGCACTGTTGGTTTCGTAGTTCCACTCGCCATCGCGCTGCTTGTTCCACTCCGATTCCGCGGCGTTGTTGAACAGCAGGGGCTCGCAGTGGCTGGTGGTGATCATAATGCCGTAGGCATCGGCCACCTGCTGACTCTCGGGATGGCTGTAGAAGGCACCCGTGCATGAGTGCATGGCCGGGGCCAGCATGTTGGCCTTGAGGCGCAGCAGCAGCTCGCAAACCTTGGCATAGGTCTTGGGACCTATATCGCCCAGCTCCTTCTCGAAAGTTTTGGCGGCCCAGGGCTTCAGGCCCCAGTCTTCGTCGTTAATAAAGATACCACGGTATTTCACCGAAGGCTCGCCCGAGGCATAGTAATCGCATTCTACGGCAGCATCGGGGTTCTGGGCTACAGGCACATCGGCCCACCAGTACCAGGGCGATACGCCGATGCGTTGCGACACGTCGTAGATGCCGTAGATGGTGCCACGCTTATCGCTGCCTGCTATCACCAGGCGCGGCTGTTTCTCGTTTGTGATGCTGATAACGTAGCTTTCCCATCTGCCTCTCAGGTCCTTATCCTTCAGTACGCCCTTGGCAATAAGCTGCTTGATGGTCTTACTGCCATAGGTGCCTACGATGATTTGCGACGCTCCGCTACCGGCAGAACCTGTAACCATGGCTATATCGTGCTTCAGGTCGCCGATGGCACGTATTACCTGTGGTGATTCAGTCTTGTCGTAACTTACAGTTGCGTTTGCAACTTTGAATGTTCTGCCTTGCATGCAGAGCGGAACAAGTAGTAATAACCATAAAAATCTTTTCATAACAAATCTAGTATTTGAGTGCAAAGATAGAAAAAAATTAAAAATAAAGCCCAGACTTTCACAAGCCTAGGCTTTTTTTATCAATTACTAACTAATTTTTATTAATTATTCAAATTAATAGCCAGGATTCTGTTCGAGTACAGCGTCCTTGTTGGCTTGGATGGCCGACAGTGGGATGGGGAACAGGTCGAAGTGGGCATCGTAATCCTTCTTGTCGGCGCTGTTGGCTGCGTTGAAGTAAGGATTGTATTTCTTGATGCGCTCGGCCAGCTTGCCTACACGCGACAGGGTAAGGCGGCGCTTCTCCTCGCAAACCAGCTCGCGGAGACGCTCATCCAGAATGAAGTCGATGTCCATCTGGTCGGCAGTTACAGCCTTGGCCTTGGCACGGGTGCGCAGCACGTTGATGTCGGCTGCAGCCTCGGCCTTCTTACCCAGATTTACATATGCCTCGGCACGCAGCAGATAGGCTTCGGCCAGACGGAAGAAATACTGATCGGTGAAAGTCTTACCACCGGTTCCTGCCAGCTGGTAGGTGGCCTTGTCCTGATACTGGGCATCGGGATAGTGGAATGGTGTGGTCATCTTGGTAGAGTAGCCGCACATAAAGCGGTTAGGCAGCTGGTTGGTGGCATTTACACCGCCGTCGAAACCTGTGGTCATCGAGTAGCCAGCGGGCAGTACGGTGTGCTCAAGGTCGAAATAGCCATCAGGCATGGCAGCTGCCAGCTCAGGACGGTCGGCCAGCACGTTGGTGCGATGAATCTTGAAACGGCGAGGCCAGTTGAACTCTGAGTTACGCATATCGTTGAAGTCGTCGGCCCAGATGCCGTTATACAGATGATCTACAGCATAGTGTGTACCGATACCACGGCCACCGGTCATATCGCCGATAGGCCAGTTGAACAGCTGCACGTTGGTGCCGTCGGGGGCAATGAGCTGGAACTTGTCGACCTGAGGAGCAAAGAAACGCTCGCCCCAGAAGCTACCGGGATTCCAGAAGAAATGACTGGTGTTGTTACCACCACCATCAACGTTGGTCTCGAACTGAATCACCCAGATACCCTCGGTATTACCTGCCGAACGGTTCTGATTGTTGGGGCGGAACAGATCGTAGAACACGTCGCCATCCTCCTTGGCCTGCGAACCGAAACGCTGGGTCATCAGGGCCAGGTTGGTGTTGTTGATAACAGCCGAAGCGGCATTCACAGCCTTGTCGTTAGCGCCTGTTGCCAGGTAGGCCTCGGCCAGCAGCATGTTGGCGGCTGGTTTGCTGATCTCACCATCCTTTACGGCGTTGATCTCGGGCAGATTGGCTGCGGCATACTCCAGGTCTTCGATCACCTGAGCCCATACCTTGTCTTTCGACTCGCGTGTAAAATCGGTCTTGGGGGCTGTTACCTCCTCAATCTGTAGGGGCACATTGCCATAGAGCAGAACCAGCGTGCGATAACCTAATGCGCGGAAGAAACGGCCTTTGGCTTCGAACTCTTTCTTCTGATCGCCGGTCAGAGCGGTTGCGTTAGGCACACGGCTGATAACGGTGTTGGCCTGGGCAATCAGTTTGTAGTTCTCGTCCCAGTAGAACTTGGCAATGGCGCCCGAGGGAGAGAGGTCGGCAGTTATGTTCGACTTGAGCGGGTCGGCAGTAATCCACATATCTGCAAACTTCGAAAGGTCGGTGGTGCGGTCGTATGTGGTGTAGAACTCCTCACGTGTAAGGTAATAGAGTTCGGTGGTAGCAGCATCAAAGTCTGCTTTCGTATTGTATGAGTTGGATGCCGAATTAAAGTCAAGGGCTTTCTCCTCCAGGAACTTGTCTTCGTTGCATCCTGTCAGCGTCAAAGCTGAGATAACGGTGAATAATAATATCTTTTTCATGTGTAATGGCAATTAAAGATTGATATTGAGACCAAATGTCACACTCTTCATAACCGGACGGTTGTCGTAGCAGCTACCGGTTGTACGGTTCTGGCCGTTGATGTCCTGATAGGTCATGTTAGGCTCGGGATCCCAACCATGCCAGCCGGTGATGGTGAGCAGGTTCTTGCAGCTCATGTAAACATTGATGCCGTCGATACCGATGGTGCGCATCCACTGCTTGGGCAGGTCGTAAGAGAGGGTGATATCCTGCAGGCGCAAGAACGAGCGGTTCTCGTAGCGATAAGGATTGATGGCAGGGTTGGCATTGTAGAGCGCGTAGATACCACCAGGATTGCTTGGTGTCCAGAAATTGTCCACCTGTTGGGTCAAGCGGTTGTGACGCAGTGTGTTATCGTTGACGAGCTCGGCAAACGAGTTCTTACCCATAAAGCTCTTGCTGCCACCCAGAACGGCGTTGAGGAAGAAGCTCAGTGTAAGGTCCTTGTACTTGAACGAGTTGAGCAAGCCCATGCGTACCGATGGATCGGTCTTACCGATGATGCTGCGGTCCTTCTCGTTAATCTCGCCATCATCGTTGATATCTACAATGCGGTAGTTACCTGGGTGATAGCCCTCGGGGATATTGTCGCCTACCTGCCAGATGCCATCGATGGTGTAGTCGTAGATAGCCGAGAGCGACTCGCCGATGAACAGTGATGATGAGGTGAGGTCGTCTTCCTTACCGTCGCCGTTGGTGTCAAGACCTGCCAGCTTGTTGATTTTGTTGCTGTTGGTTGAGAGGTTGAACATTGATGTCCACTCAAAGTCCTTGGTTACAATGTTGCGAGAGTTGATGGTAATCTCGAAACCGTTGTTCTGAATCTCACCTACATTCGACATGATAGATGTGAAACCGGTGATTGAAGGAATCTGTACAGCATAGAGCAGATCCTTGGTCTTGGTGGTGTAGTACTCGATATTACCCGAAATGCGGTTGTTCAGCAGGGCAAAGTCGATACCAAAGTTGAAACCTGCAGTCTTCTCCCATTTCAGGTTGGCATTCTCCATCGAAGCCAGCTCCTGGCGCATAGATCCGCTAACGCCATCGCCAAAGATGTAGCCGATAGAAGAGTTAACACGGGCCAGTGAAGAGTAGCGTGAGGTCTGGTTTCCGCTCATACCCCAACCGGCGCGCAGTTTCAGGTAATCCAGCTGTGGCACCTTGAACCACTCCTCGTTGGTGAGAACCCAACCCAGAGCTACTGATGGGAATACGGCACTCTTGTTGTTGGCCGAGAAGCCTGAGTAACCATCGCGACGTACGGTGGCGGTCAGCAGATAACGGCCGTCGTAAGAGTAGTTTACGCGAGCCATCTGGTAGAGCAATGTCTCCAGCCAGGCATCCGAATTTGTATTCTGAGTAGAAGCCAGCTCCAGTGAGTTGTAACCCAGCGTCATACGTGGGAACAGCTTGGCATCGGCACCAGTGTAGCTGTACTTGCGGCGTGAAGCACCGTAAACCAATGTGGCACCAACACTGTGCTTGCCAAAGTCGTTCATATAATTCAGAATGTTATCAAGCGTATAATCATAATAGGTAGTGTGGTGCTTGTAAGCCTGACCATTGTTGTTCTCGGCAAACTCGCTGGCATAGTTA
This sequence comes from Prevotella sp. khp1, assembly GCF_900102205.1. NCBI lineage: Bacteria > Pseudomonadati > Bacteroidota > Bacteroidia > Bacteroidales > Prevotellaceae > Prevotella > Prevotella sp. khp1. Next base: position 984,065 of record NZ_FNJZ01000001.1, on the reverse strand, counting down.
TGCTCGCCAATGCGGTAGTTGTTACCGAAGTTAAGGCGATAGGTGAGGCCCTTCAGAGGCAGCTGCACCTCGGTGTAGAGGTTGGCAAAGAATGAGTTAGAACGATCGTAGTCGTCAACCAGCGAGCCATGGTATGGATTCTCGCGGGCATCGTGAGCGGGATAGTGAATCATATCGCCGTTCTCATCGTAAGGCTTGGTAAGTGGGCTGCACTCGATGAGGAATGGCAGATAGGTTTCCTGGCCATCGCGGTTCTCGAACGAACCGAATGCCTGTACACCTGCCTTCAGCCATTTTACTGGCTGGATGTCTAAGTTAACGCGGATTGAGTTACGGCTGTAGTCGTCGTTAAGCAGATAGTTCTTCTGCTTGGTATTACCCAGTGAGATCAGGTACGACATGGCATCGCTACCACCCGAAATATTCATCTTGTTCTCCCAGATAGAACCATTGCGGGTAAAGTCGCTCCACCAATCGTAGTCGCCAGGAACAATGTTGCCCTGGTCGTCGGTCATCCAGGCATCCGGCATGCGCTCAGAGAGCTTGAAGTTGGGATTCTGCTGGGTGTAGCCCGACTCTGCCGTCTTAGAGTACTGCCACAAACACTCATTGTCGAAGTTCAGCATTTCGCTGCGGTTCATGGTGTGCATCTTTTTGGTAGGTGTCTGGAAGCTGTAACTGCTCGAGAACGATACCTTGGCCTTGCCCTTGGCACCCTTCTTACTGGTGATGAGCAGTACACCATTGGCTGCCTGTGCACCGTAAACGGCTGTAGCCGAAGCGTCCTTCAGTACGTCTACGCTTTCGATATCGGCAGGGTTGATGCTCGACAGATTACCTGTGAAGATGATACCATCGAGGATGATCAGTACGCTGGTGTTACCCGAGATGGTATTGGCACCACGGATAGAAAGCTCGGGACTTGAACCGGCAGAACTGGCCTGACCTACATTCAAGCCAGGTACTGTTCCCTGTAACGACTGCAGAAGGTTAGTGTTAGGACTCTTTTCGAATGCCTGGATGTTGGCACGGCTCACTGCACCGGTAACATCGCTCTTTCGCATGGTACCATAACCTACTACAACAACCTCGTCGAGCAGCTTCTGGTCGTTCTCCATCTTAATCTCCAAAAAGCTCTTGCCTTTTACCGATACTTTCTGAGTAAGAAAGCCTACAAAAGAAATCTGAATCTCACCTTTTGTGATGTTTTTCAGTTCAAATTTTCCGTCGAAGTCGGTCACGGTACCATTCGATGTACCAACTTCTCTTACAGTGGCACCGATAACGGGCTCGCCCGCATCGTCTTTCACAACACCTTTAATGATGCTTTGTGCCGAAAGCAGCATAGGAGCTGCCAGCAGCGTGAGCATCATTAAGATTCTTCTCATTGTTTTTTCTTTCATACACAAATGATTTTAATTATTAGTAATAATTGGGTAAATCTGCCGCAAAGGTAAGGCAAAAATATGTTTTTGTTGCAAGGAATTTGTTGCATAGCCCTGCGATTATTGTGCAATATATAATATATCGGTATTTTGCAACAAAATCGCAAAATACCGATACAAATGTCCCTGTTCTTGCAGGATGCTACTCCTTATGTGTCTCGATGTATTCCGAGGGCGACATGCCGAAATGTGTCTTAAAGGCGGTAGAGAAATGGGCCTGATCGGCATAACCTACCTTGAAGGCAACCTGTGAAACGTTTACCTTGCTTTCGCGCAGCAGGCGGGCGGCTTGCTCCATGCGCAGGTTGCGCAGGAACTTACCACTGGAGATGCCGGTAATCTCCTTCATCTTGCGATGCAGTTGTGCACGACTGATACCCACGTCGGCAGCCAGCGTGTCGATATTGAATTCGGGATCCGACAGGTTGGCATTGATTGAGTGCATCACACGTTCCATCAGCGCATCGTCGTTGCCTTTAACCTGAATTTTCTCCACGCGCTCCTCCTGTTGCATGGCTCCGCTGAATTTACCACGCAGGCGGCGGACGTTGTCAATCAGATTGTCAATCTGGATATGAAGCTCCTCCATACTGAACGGCTTGGCAATATAGGCGTCGGCACCCGACTTCAGACCTTCGAGCTTGTGCTCTACTTCGGCTTTCGAGGTGAGCATGATTACTGGAATCTGCGAAATCTGAGGATTATCTTTGATACGTTTCAGTAAGGTGAGTCCGTCCATCTCGGGCATCATCACATCGCTGATAACCAGGTCGTACTGTTGGGTGAGAAGGATTTTAAGCGCCTCTTTTCCATTCGGGGCATGGTCGAATTTGTAGTGGTTGCCCAGTTCGTTGTTGATGTAGTCGGCAATCTCCTGATCGTCGTCAACCACAAGGATATGGAACTGGTGGAATGCTTGTCGGGCGCTTGCACCTCTAGACAGAATCTCGCGGGCAGGGGCGTCGGTGATAATCTGTTCAGGTTTCAGATGGCCATATCCCTTTGGAATGGTTACCGTGAAGCAGGCACCTCGCTCGCCATCCTTACGATTGGTGGCTTTTATCTTTCCGCCGTGCATTTGGGTGATGGAGCGACTGAGATTCAGTCCAATTCCTGTGCCCTGCATGCCAAGGTCGTCGGCATTACGTCCCTGATAGAAGCGGTCGAACAGTCTTTCGGCCTCTTCTTCTTTGATGCCCACACCAGAGTCGATCACCTGTATCTCGATTTCTTTCTCCGTTTCGCGCAGAACCACTTTTACCTCGCCGCCGTCGAAGGTGTATTTGAAGGCGTTTGAGAGTAGGTTAGAGATAACCTTGTCGAAGTTGATGCGATCTACCCATGCCAATACATGGTTTTTCTCGTGTTCGAACAGGAAGGTGATGTTACGCTGGTTGGCGTTGTATTGGTATAGCTTACAGATGCCGCTGATAAACTCCACGAGATTAGTCTCCCTGCAGTGCAGCTGCATCTGGTTCTTGTCGATACGTCGCTCGTCCAGTATCTGGTTCACCAGTACCATCAGGCGCTGGGCATTCCGGTCGATCGTGTCGATATAAACCTGCTCTTCGCTGTTTGTGGCAATGCTTTTTAACTTGGCCAGAGGACCCATAATCAGTGTGAGCGGCGAGCGGATGTCGTGAGTGGCATTCATCAGGAACTTCATCTTCTCCTCGTCCATTCGCTGATGGGCCTTGCGGCGAAGGCTCAACACCAGGGCTACCAATAATAACACACCAACTAACAGATAGAAGATGTGGGCCCAGGTTGACTGATACCAGGGAGGGGTTACCTTAACCGTTATGGTTTTTATCTCAGAGTAAACACCCGCTGAGAGGGCTCTTACTTCAATCTTGTATATGCCTGGCTGCAGATGGTTTAGCTGGATACTGTTCTCGCCCTCGGCTTTCTGTATCCATTTCGAACCGTTGATTTGATATTCGTAAATAATATTGTAGGGACTTACGAAATCAAGCAGCGAGAACTCGAGTGTAATGCTGTTGTCAAGATACGATACCTGATAGGCGTCGGTTTCAATCACGGGGCCGTTGGTCATGGGGTTGCCTGCAACGAAGAAACCTGTTAGCTTGATGGGGGGCAGATCTTTGTGGCAGCCGGTTGCACGTGTGGAGTTGAACACCGTTAAACCGTCGTTGTTGGCAAAGTATATCATGTCGTCGCTGGTATGCATGCCAACGCAGTTAATGTATTCCTTGGTGGTAAGTCCGTTACCGATAACATGGCCAATGAAGTTCTTTCTTTGTTGATCGAATTGCCAGATACCCATTGAGGTGGCGCACCAGATGTCGCCATTGTTGGCTTTTACAATATAACCCACTACTTTGTTGGACAGACCATCGCCATAACCGAATCGGGATACTTGCTGGTCGCCAAGATGGTAGGTGAAAAGCCCCTGGTCGGTGCCGATGAGTATATCGCCGTTTTGGGTCTCACAAAGCGAATAACACATGGTGCCTTCAAGTAGACTATTCCAACCGTAAGGATGGAAATTGTCGTCTTGTGGGTCGTAGCATGAGATACCTGCAGATGTGGCCATCCATATATAGCCATTCCTGTCGGGCATCATCGCCATAATCCAGTTGTTATGAAGTTGTCCTCTTACAGCATCGTGCTCTGTGGCCAGAAATTTGCGTACGGAGTGGTCTTCTGGGTTGTAAATACAGAAACCACGCGAGTATAGGGAAATAAACAATCGCCCATCGCCTAAATCCGTCATGTCGTTCAGCTTGTCGCAAACAAAGGATGCCTGATATTGCGATCTGCCTGTCAGCGGGTCGTACGAATAAAGCGCTTTATCAGTGCCTATCCAGTAGCGTTTCTTGCGGTCGCGGTAGATTAATTCGGCCGATGGCGGTGATGCAGGGTGTGACACAATATGGCCACGCTTGTCGAATCCATACACGCCGTTGCCTTGTACAACAGCCCAAACCATGTCCTGATCGCCTTTGCAGATGGAGGTAATGGTGGAACTGATGCGATAGCCTTGCGACGAAAAACTCCATGACGAGAACTGGGGCTGGATGCGAGGTATCATGACCAGACCTTTTGACTGGCAGCCTAACCAAATGTTGCCAATGCGGTCTTCGTAGATACACCAGATCTTGGCCGTGTTCAGATCCAAACCGTTGAGTTGGCATTCAACGCGCTCCAGCTTCTTACTGCCTTTCTTCAGTATGAACAGACCGTCGCCTCGCGTACCAATATATATGTTGCCATTCCTACTTTGGAATGCACTACTGATACCCACATTGTCGCCTCCAAGGGCTGTGAGGTCGATATCAGCCTTAGTCATTTGGCCTTGGTGATAGCGATTGATGCCATGCTGACAAATAACGAGAATGTCGCCATTGATCTCCACCATCTTGACTACAATGCCTTGTTGGACAAAGAACTGATGTACTTGATGCTGATCCTTCATCGTGATTTCTTCGCCATAGCCACACTTCCAGAAACGGCCGTGACTATCTTCCATCATCTGATTGAAATACCAGTTGCCACTTTGGGTGGTATGCCCATCCGGCACTTTGTGCAGGGTGTTGTCTTTCAGATCATAAAGTCCCATTCCTGATGTGCCAAACAGAAATTCGCCGTTCTTACGTTCAAGGACGGATATGATGCGTGGTTTGTTTGGCGTAGGAAATGTGTATTGGATGAAACGATTGCTGGCGTAGTCGTAACGCGAGAGGCCGGTTCTTGTCCCCACCCAGAGCTGCCCCTTTTTGTCGCAATAGAGTCTGGTAACGATATTACTGCTCAATGTGGTAGAATCGTCGGGAAGCGACAGATAGGTGGTGAACCGATAGCCGTCGAACTTGTTGAGTCCGTTCTCGGTCGCAATCCAGATGTAGCCATATTTGTCCTGGCACACATCGTTAATCAGACCGCTTGAAAAACGTTCTGACGGGAAGAATTGGCCTGCCTGTCCATGCGCCATCAATGGCATGACGATTAGTAGCAAAGATAGTAATATTTGTCTCATATCGTATCATTTTGCTGCAAAATTAAACAAAATTCCTGGAACTACCATAGGTTTTTGTTTCATAGACATGGAAAAATGTTTCGAACAGCCATGAGTGCAAGTCAATAGTTTCCTTTTTTATCATAAGTTAGAATGATTTGAATATACGTAGTTGATCGAAAACAATATGGTTATCGAGGGCACGCACCGTAATGGTGTGACGACCTTGCTGCAGATGCAGTTTTGTATCGCGTATAGCCTGTCCGCTGAGCACATTCTGTTTCCAGCGTTCGGAGCGGAAAGGTTCTTTGAGCGAATAAACTACTGACTGCCCGTTGTCAAGGCTTACGCTGAATCGCAAATCGCCATGGTCGTTAGGTTGAGTGGGTATCAGGGCTGTCTGTAAAATGTAATCGCCCTCAGAGGCAATATCTATGGTATAGCTAAGTGCACCATTCTGAGGTAAGGCCACAGCATTCATGGAATGACCTAGCATTTGAATGGTACGTATGCCCTCAGAGGCTGATTGGTAATCAGCGGCCTGACGCATCAGGATGCATGGCGGATTGGTTCCTGTAAGTTGGGCATGTACGTTATCAAATACCGGCAGTTTGCGTGGGGCGGCATCCATCAGATAGCGCCATTTTCCTCCGTTCATCTCGTTGTATCGCTTGGTAAGTGCTTGTATCTCTTCGTAAGCGCGATGGCTCTCTGTTGAGTCGCCAAGAATCTTGGTGTTCATGGCTATTGTGGCAAATACGGGATACTCGATAGCTGCAAAGAATGCATCGTTTAATTCAGAACGAACGAGCATACGAATGGCCATAATTTCGGCCTTGAGGTGTTGGAATGCTGACAGACGCTGGGCTGCCTCGATAGCTGAAAGGGGAATATCGCCAACAGCAGAGAGTCCGCGGGGGTATTTCTTCTTGTCGAGTTCCACTTGTGTGTAGCCCATAAACTCAGGTCGGCGCTCACCACAAAGGCGGTAAAACTCGTGCATCACGGGTAGGAGGCGCTTTCCGGCTTCTTGACCAAACTGTCGGCATAGCCAAGACTCCAGATGTTTGGTGAGTGTATGACCTTCAACACAGTTGATGTTCCAGGCCAGATCGAGAAACAACTCCAAATCGTAGGCAGCCACCTTCGGATCGTGTACGTTGGCTATCCAAAGTTTGCGTACGTTGTGATGGTAGGCTTCGCACATTTCGTGATAGATGAGCCCTGGCTGCGTAGTGGTTAGCCACAGGTAATCGTGAGGGCGGCCCCAATAGCTCAGGTGGTAATACACACCTGCACCGCCTGGGCGCTGCTGCTCGTTGGCATCCGACAGGCGCGTCATGTAGCCATAGTTATCGTCGCACCACATTAGTGTCACATTATCGGGTACTTGCAATCCCTTCTCGTATAGCTGTAATACTTCTTTATAAGGTACGAATACCTGCATGAGTTTTGATGGGTCGCCAATATGTTTGCGTAGTAGTTCCTGCTGGTCGTTGATAACCTGCTGCAGGGCTTCGAATTTCTCTTCTTCGGTTTTGTAGCCTTCCATCGAGCTGTCGTGTATGCCGCGCATACCAATGGTGAACATATTGTCTTTCGACTTTTTAACCTCTTGTAGGCGTTCTGTCCAATATTGGTGCACTTGTTGCCGATTGGTGCGATAGTTAAAGGCACCACGTTCTGCAGTATTCCACTCATCAACATTATTGCGTAGTAATGGTTCGCAATGCGATGTGCCAATCACCATACCACACGAGTCGGCGATAGCTTTAGCGCCAGGAATCTTGAAGAAGGCTGTTGTGCCAGGATGCATGGCGGGCCAGATGGTGTTGGCGCGCAGGCGTAGCATCAGTTCGAATATTTTCCGATAGGTTTTCGGGCCAATCTGCTTTTTTTCTGATGGCTCATAGGTTTTGTGGCTCCAAGGGCGCAGACTCCAGTCCTCGTCGTTTAAGAAAATACCACGATATGCTACGCTAGGGTGTTGTTCGGTTTCGAAATCATCATTCATCACCAGTCGATTCTTCTTTTCTGGCACCACATCGCCCCACCATATCCAAGGCGATACGCCTGCCAGTCGAGATAATTCCAATAGCCCATAGGCCATGCCGCGCCCATTGCCGCCTTCAATCAGAATCCTTCCTTTCTTTACCTGAATTCGAAAACCGTCATGAGGTAACGAAGCGTTATGGGAAACTTTAATGATTCCGCTTGCCGAAGCCTGAGGGCGCATGCCCGTTACTTGTTGCATGTCGCCCATCCACATATCGAGGGCTGTCTTCACCACGGGTTCTACCTTCTTGGGTATCTGATACGTTATCGGATGTTGTCCGTCGAACCATGTCACCTGATGGGGCTCGCCCAACTCATATTTACGCTGGGCTTCTATGGTCGTTATGACCGTTAGTAGGCATAATGTTATGATAATTCTCTTCATATTCCTTTGTATGAGTGATAATCCTGCTGCAAATTTAGATATAAACATGGTAGTATAGTTCGAAAACTATCCGAAAAGATACAAATTTGTACAAAAATGAACGATATTCTTATTAGGTATAGCCAAAATTCGCTATCTTTGCAGCAAAATTACTAAAACATTAACTATCTATGAAGGAAAATTACTTTGCGGATAAGAACCGCTATGATAATGGGATGGAGTTTGAGCGCTGCGGGCGCTCGGGTGTGTTGCTGCCAAAGGTGAGTTTGGGCTTCTGGCACAACTTCGGTAGTGTGGACCCCTACGAGCGCAGTCGCGAGATTACGCACTACGCCTTCGATCACGGCATTACCCACTTCGACCTGGCTAACAATTACGGACCGGTGTATGGCTCGGCCGAGGAAACCATGGGCCGACTGATGGACGAGGACTTCCGACCCTATCGCGACGAGCTGTTTATTTCGAGCAAGGCAGGTTACGATATGTGGCCTGGACCTTATGGCAACTGGGGCAGCCGCAAATATCTGATGGCGAGCCTGGACCAGAGTCTGAAACGCATGAAGATAGATTACGTGGATTTGTTCTACAGTCACCGTTACGACCCTGAGACACCGCTCGAGGAAACGCTGCAGGCGCTGGTGGATATCGTGCGCCAGGGTAAGGCGCTCTACGTGGGTATCTCGAACTGGCCATTGGAGCCGCTGAAGTTTGGTTACGAGTACCTGAAGGCACACGACGTGCCCCTGCTGATTTATCAGGGCCGACTGAGCATGCTGGACCGTAAGCCGATGGAAACGGGCATTCTGGATTTTTGTGCCGAGAAGGGTGTGGGCTTTATCGCTTTCTCGCCATTGGCGCAGGGATTGCTCACCGACCGCTACCTGAATGGTGTGCCTGCCGACAGCCGTATGTCGAAGGGTAAGTTCCTGAAGCAGGAGATGCTGACACCCGAGCTGCTGGCCAAGCTGAAGAGATATAACGAGATAGCTACCAGTCGCGATGAGACATTGGCCGAGATGGCCCTGGCATGGGTGCTGCACCAGAAGGGTGTGACATCGGTATTGGTAGGTGCCAGCTCAACCGCACAGTTAGAGAAGAACCTGAAGTGTGTAAGTGCTGCTCCGTTTGATGATGTGTTGTAAGATGAAACGACTGTTTGCACTATGCATGATGGCTTGCGCGCTGGGCGCGCAGGCACAGGTGGCCGAGGCACCAAAGGATGTGAATGGGGTGGTGGACAACACGCCCGACAGTATAGCCAAGGCGATGACGGCACGCCCCGTGCCCGGTTCGAGTAGAAAAGGTAACAATCCAGTGCTGTTTCTGATAGGTAACTCAACCATGCGTACGGGTACCTTGGGTAATGGTAACAACGGTCAGTGGGGCTGGGGCTACTATGCACACGAATACTTTAATGCCGATAAGATAACCGTTGAGAATCAGGCACTTGGCGGTATGAGTAGTCGTACCTTCTACAACAAGTTGTGGCAGCCCATCAAGCAGGCTATCCGTCCGGGCGACTGGGTGATTATCAGTATCGGCCATAACGATAACGGACCCTACGACGAGGGCCGTGCGCGTGCCAGTATCCCCGGCGTGGGCGATGACTCGCTGAACGTGGTGATTAAGGAAACGGGCGAACACGAAACCGTATATACCTATGGCGGCTACATGCGTAAGTATATTAATGATGTACGTGCGCAGGGCGGCAACCCCATCCTGATGTCGCTCACCCCGCGTAATGCCTACGACGAGAACGGCAAGATCGTGCGCAAACCCCACACTCAATGGCTGATGCAGGTGGCTGCCGAAGAGGGCGTGCCCTTTATCGACCTGAACGAGATATCGGGCCGAAAGCTGGACAGCTATGGTGCCTGGAAAACCGATTACCACTTCTTTCTGGATAAGATTCATACCAGTCGTTTTGGTGCGATGATGAATGCCCGTTCGGCTGCCGAGGGCCTGATGGCCAGCCGCAACCCTGCGCTGAACCCGCTGAAGGCGATGATGCAGAACGTGGAACTGAACACCTGGCAGGTGGACCGTACCGATGGTAAGCCCGTGGTGTTTATCACTGGCGACAGCACCGTGAAGAATGCCGATAAGGATAAGGATGGCATGTGGGGCTGGGGCGCCGTGGCCAATACGGTGTTTGATGAAAACAAAATCAGTATTGTGAATGCCGCCAAGGCAGGTCGTAGCTGTCGTACCTATCTGAACGAGGGCCGTTGGGAGCAGGTGTATAACAGCTTGCAACCCGGCGATTTCGTGCTCATCCAGTTTGGTCATAACGATACGGGCGCCATCGATATGCCCAAATATCGTGCAGCCATCGCCACAGGCAACGATAGCTGCCACGTTTATCAGATGAAGGCCGCTAAGGAAGATCTGGCCAAGCAGAACATCATCGACCAGAAGCTGAAATCGAATACGATTGTTGGTTCTTACGAGGTGGTTTATTCGTTTGGTTGGTATCTGAAGAAGTTTATTCAGGACGTACGCGAAAAAGGTGCTACACCTATTCTGGTATCACTCACCCCGCGCAACGAGTGGGAGAACGGTAAGATAGAGCGTCGCAACGACTCGTATGGTGCCTGGTACCGTCAGGTGGTAAAGGAAACGGGCGTAGAGTTTGTGGATCTGCACAATCTGGCTGCCGACTTCTACGACCAGAAATGTGGCAGCAAGGCCAAAGCCGAGAAATACTTTAAGCAGGACCACACCCACACATCGCTGCTGGGTGCCAAAACCAGCGCCCAGTGCGTGGCCAAGGGTCTGCGCGCCAACAACAGTGCATTAGCAAAGTACCTAAAGAATAAATAATAACGTAAAACCAAATGAAACGATTTGCATTTAAGATGCAGCTGAAACCCGGTTGCGAAAAGGAATACGAGCGTAGGCATGCTGCCATCTGGCCCGAATTAGTAAAAATGATTAAGGACGGCGGCGTGAGCAACTACAGCATCTACTGGGACAAGGAAACCAACATACTGTTTGGCTATCAGGAGTGTTCGGGCGAGGGCAACTCGCAGGATACCGACAACGTGGATCCCATCACGCAGAAATGGTGGGACATGATGGCCGACATTATGGACGTGAACCCCGACAACTCGCCTGTAACCAAGCCTCTGCAGGAGGTGTTCCATCTCGATTGATATGAAACTGAAGTTAATGGGCTGCTTGTTGATGCTGGTGCTTCCCGCACTGGCCCAGCAGCATATCGACCTGAGTGGCGAGTGGCAGTTCAGTAGCGAACGCGAAACAGGAGTGGTGCGATTGCCCGGCTCGATGCTGACAAACGGCAAGGGCGACGAGGTAACCGTGAACACCAAGTGGACCAGCTCGCTCTACGACTCATCCTACTATTTTAACCCCTACATGGCGCGTTATCGCCAGGCAGGGCAGATGAAGTTTCCGTTCTTCCTAACCCCCGACAAGCATTACGTGGGTAATGCCTGGTACGAGCGCACGGTGATGGTGCCCAAACAATGGAAAGGGCAGCCGGTGATGCTGTACCTGGAGCGCCCGCATATCGAGACCACGGTAATGGTGAATGGTCAGCGGGTAGGGCATCAGCAGTCGCTGTCGGTGCCGCATGTTTACGATGTTACACCTTATATAAAATACGGCAAGCCCAACCAGCTTACCATCCAGGTGTACAATGGCATCGAGAACGTGTGCGTGGGTCAGGATTCGCATAGCGTAACCGACCAGACGCAAGGCAACTGGAACGGTATTGTGGGTAAGATTGAACTGCGCCAGGGCCCGCACATCTGGCGCAAACGCGTGGTGCCCGATATGCAGAACGGCATGGTGGCCATCACCATCAACGAGACTACCTATCGCCTGCCGTTGGGTAGCGATACCGTGCGCTGGGACGAGTTCCATCCGCAGCTATACACCCGCACCGTAAACTATCAGGGCACCTCCGTGAACGTAACGTTCGGTCTGCGCGAGTTGAAGATTGACGGCGCCCGCATGCTGATTAATAATCGCCCCATGTACCTGCGTGGTACGGTGGGCAACTGCTGTTTCCCCGAAATGGGTTATCCGCCAACCGACGAGGCCTCGTGGGAGCGTGTGCTGGGGCAGTGCAAGGCGTGGGGCATCAACCACATCCGATTCCACTCGTATTGTCCACCCGAAGCCGCCTTTGCCGTGGCCGATCGACTGGGATTGTATCTGCAACCCGAGGGTCCGTCGTGGCCCAACCATGGCGTAAAACTGCGCAGTGGTATGGCCATCGATCAGTACCTGATGGACGAGGGCCGGAGGATGATTGATGCGTACGGTCATCATCCCTCGTTCTGCATGATGGCGGCTGGCAACGAGCCCGCTGGCAACTGGGTGCCTTACACCAACGAGTGGGTGCAGCAGATGAAAGCCTACGACCCAACCCGACTGTACTGCGGTGCATCGGTAGGTGGCGGCTGGGCTTGGGACGATGGTTCGGAGTATCACGTAAAAGCTGGAGCCCGCGGACTGGATTGGGACAAGCATGCACCCAGCAGCGATGATGATTATTATCAGCAGCTGCTATTCCCCCGCAATTACAAGTCAAGCGAACCTAATAACTCGCCCATCATTGCCCACGAGCAGGGACAGTGGTGCGCCTTCCCCGATTTCAAGGAGATACCGCAATACACCGGTGCCTACAAAGCCAGGAACTTTGAGATATTTCGCGATTTGCTGGCCGATAATGGCATGGCCAGTCAGGCTGAGAAATTCCTGCAGGCTAGTGGACAACTGCAGACGCTGTGTTATAAATACGAGATTGAGCGCAACCTGCGTACCAAGGATTATGCCGGTTTCCAGTTGTTGGGGCTGAACGACTATTCGGGTCAGGGAACCGCGCTGGTGGGTGTGCTCAATGTGCATTGGCTTGAGAAGGGCTACTGCAACCAGCAAGATTGGGCGCAGTTCTGTTCGCCCATAGTGCCCCTGGCCAAGTTCCCCAAGTTTGTATATACCAACAACGAACGCCTTGAGGTGCCCATCGAGGTGTATAATGCCTCGGCTGCTGCGTTGCGTGGTGCCCAGGTAACATGGCGCGTAGCCGACCACACTGGCACGCTGCCTGTAACCACCATCCCCCTTGGTAAGAACATCCAGTTAGGTAAGGTGCAGCTGGATTTGGCCGCTTATCAGCAGCCCACCAAACTTACGCTGCAGATGGCCATCAACGGTAAGGCCTGCAACCAGTGGGATTTCTGGGTGTACCCCAACGATCTGAATTGTGACAAAATACAGTGTGACAGTTTGTTTTTCGCTGATACCCTCGATGCCAAGGCCCTGCAGGTGCTGGCTGATGGTGGCGATGTGCTGCTGACGGCCGCTGGCAAGATACGTTATGGTAACGATGTAAAGCACACGTTCCTGCCTGTGTTCTGGAACACGTCGTGGTTTAAGATGCGCCCGCCGCACACCACCGGCGCCTATATCCAGAGCAACCATCCCGTGTTCGGCTATTTCCCAACCGACGATTGGCAGAACCTGAACTGGTGGGAGTTGACCAACCGTGCGCAGGTAATCAATATGGCCGAGTTCCCCGCCGATTATCAGCCCATCGTGCAGCCCATCGATACCTGGCACGTAAGTCGTAAACTGGGTATGCTGTTAGAGGCGCGCGTACTGAACGGCCGCCTGCTGATGACCACGATGGACATTACCCGCAATCTGGACCGCCGACCCGTGGCCCGACAGTTGCGTTACAGCATACTGCGCTACATGGCATCGGACGATTTCAAACCCGCCATCCGTGTGGCACCCGAGGTGATTCAGCACCTGTTTGAGCGCGAGGCACCCAGAGTGGATATGTTTACGAAAGAGAGTCCCGACGAGCTGAAACCTAAGTTAAATTAAGCGTATTGTACGCCAAAAATAACTAAATCCGTACGATAAGATAGCAATTAGTACAATTTGTATCGCTGCTAATTCGGAAATAATCCGTAATTTTGTAGGCGATTAAAACAAATAACTGAAAAATGAGAAGAATAGTGCTCTTGTTGCTTGCCGTGGCGCTGGTTGCTACGGGAGTTGCAAAACCCAAGAAGAAAACCGCCGTTGAGGTTTGGCCCGACCAGACCGTGATGGACGCGTGGTTTAAGGATACTACTAAAGTTGATGTGGCTAAGCTGGGTAAGCAGTATGTGATTACCGACTTTGGTGTGCGTCGCGATTCTACCGTGGTGCAGACCAAGGCCATCCAGGCTGTCATCGACCGTGCTGCCCAAGAGGGTGGTGGCGTGGTGGTTATCCCCGAGGGCACTTTCCTTACAGGCGCCTTGTTCTTTAAGCAGGGTACGCACCTGCATGTAATCGGACGATTGAAGGGCTCCGATCGCATCATCGATTTCCCCTATATCAAGACCCGTATCGAGGGCGAAACCTGCACCTACTTCTGTGCCCTGGTGAATGCCGACAGACTGGACGGTTTTACCATCAGTGGAAAGGGAACCATCGATGGTAACGGACTGAACTACTGGCAGGAGTTCTGGATTCGTCGCAAGTGGAATCCCCAGTGTACCAACAAGGATGCGCAGCGCCCACGACTCACCTATGTGTCGAACTCAACAAACGTCACCATTCAGGATGTGCATCTGGTTAACTCGCCCTTCTGGACTAACCATGTGTACAAGAGCAACCACGTGCGCTATCTGGATTGCTACATCTATGCCCCCACCGAGAATATCTGGGAGCCCGACCCCACACGTGGCGCGCCATCGAGCGATGCCATCGATATCGACGCCTGCACCGATGTGCTCATCAACGGCTGCTATATGCACGTGAACGACGATGCCGTGGTGCTGAAAGGCGGTAAGGGAACCTGGGCCGACAAGGACGAGACCAACGGCGATTGCGAGCGCATACTGATTCAGAACTGTCACTACGGAAAGGTACACGGCTGCCTGACGCTGGGTTCGGAGTCGCTGCACGACCGCAACGTGATTCTGCGCAACTGCTACACCGAGCGTGCCGACCGTGTGCTGTGGTTGAAAATGCGTCCCGACACGCCGCAGCACTACGAGTATGTGCTGGTTGAGAACATCACCGGTCACTGCAAGCGCTTTTTGTTTATCCACCCCTGGACCCAATTCTTCAAGCCCGAGCAGCGCGACGACATGCCGCTGTCGAGATGTAACAACATCGTGATGCGTAACATCCAGGTGGAAACCCCAACGCCTTACGACGTTAAGACATCGGATAAGTACGAGCTGGTAGATTTTACCATCGACGGCAAGCCATTGGCCTTTGCCAAGAACCCCGTTTCGAAAGAACAACTACAACATATGATATATGAATAATCAAAAATACTTTTTTTCGGTAGACCTTGGTGCTACCAGCGGTCGAACCATCATCGGCCGTATCAACGATAACAAATTCGAACTGGAAGAGGTGACCCGCTTTCCCAATAACCTGATTGTGCAGGGCGGTCATTACTACTGGGATATCTACGCCCTGTATTTCGAGATTATCAAGGGCCTGAAAGAGGTGGCACGCCGCGGACTGGATATCGTGAGCATTGGTATCGATACCTGGGGTGTGGACTTTGTGATGATAGGCGAGGATAACGCCATCCTGCGTAATCCGCGTGCCTACCGCGATCCCATCACCTTCGAGGCGATGGACGATTATCTGCAGAATGTTGTTACTAAGAAAGAGGTGTATGATGTAACAGGCATACAGTTTATGTTCTTTAACTCGCTGTTCCAGCTCTACGCCATGCGCAAGGAGGATAACAGCGCGCTGAAGCACGCCAAGCAGATACTGTTTGTGCCCGATGCACTGAGTTGGATGCTGACGGGCGAGGCCGTGTGCGAATATACCATCGCATCTACCTCGCAGTTGCTCGACCCACGTACCAAGCAGCTCGACGAGCGCCTGTTGGCATCGATTGGACTCGATCGTTCAAAGTTTGGCAAGATGGTGATGCCTGGCACCCGGATTGGTGTGCTGACCGACGAGGTGCAGCAGCTGACCGGACTGGGCGCTGTGCCCGTGATAGCTGTGGCTGGTCATGATACCGGTTCGGCTGTGGCAGCCGTGCCTGCCAAGAACGAGCAGTTTGCCTACCTGAGCAGTGGCACCTGGAGCCTGATGGGTATCGAGACCAAGGATGCCATCATCAACGACCTCTCGTACGATCGCAACTTTACCAACGAGGGCGGTGTAGAGGGTACCACCCGTTTCCTGAAGAATATCTGTGGTATGTGGCTATACGAGCGCTGCCGACTGGAGTGGCCCGACGAGGTGCGCAAGTTGTCGCATCCCGAGCTGCAGGGTTCGGCCATGCAGGTTGAGCCATTCCGCTCAATTATCAACCCCGACGACCAGCTGTTTGCATCGCCCAAATCCATGATTGGTGCCATCCAGCAGTACTGTCGCGACACCCATCAGCCTGTGCCCGAAACACCGGCCGAAATCTGTCGTTGTATCTTCGACTCGCTGGCTTTGCGCTACAAACAGGTGTTCCAGTGGCTGCAGGAGTTTGCTCCATTCGAATTAAAGACACTGCACGTGATTGGTGGTGGCAGTTTGAACAAGTATCTGAACCAGTTTACCGCCAACGCCACCGGTGCAACCGTACTGGCCGGTCCACAAGAGGGTACCGCCATCGGCAACATCATGCTGCAGGCCCAGGCTGCCGGACTGGTAAAAGATATCTGGGAGATGCGCCGCATCATTGCCAACAGTCTTGATCTGGTGAAGTACGAACCCACCGACCAGGCTGCTTGGGATAAGGCTTACGAGACATATCTGAACATAACTAATAATAAATAGAAAACAATGAAAACAGAACTAATTGAAAAAGCGTATGCCGTAGCCAAAGAGCGCTACGCTGCCGTAGGCGTTGATACCGACGCCGTGTTGAACCAACTGCAGGCACAGCAGATTTCGCTGCACTGCTGGCAGACCGACGATGTAGTGGGCTTTGAGCGTAACGAGGCCCTGAGTGGTGGTATCCAAACCACTGGTAACTACCCCGGACGTGCCCGTAATATCGACGAGGTGCGCCAGGATATCGAATTTGTAAAGACCCTGCTGGCTGGTAACCACCGCCTGAACCTGCACGAGATATATGGCGACTTTGGTGGAAAGTTCGTAGATCGCGACCAGTGTGGCGTGGAGCACTTCCAGAGCTGGATCGACTGGGCCAAGGAGCAGAACATGAAACTCGACTTCAACTCGTCGAGCTTCTCGCACCCCAAGAGCGGCAGTCTCACTCTTTCTAACCCCGATAAGGCCATCCGCGACTTCTGGATTGAGCACACCAAGCGTTGCCGTCGTATCGCCGATGCCATGGGTAAGGCGCAGAACGATCCCTGTATCATGAACATCTGGGTACACGATGGAAGCAAGGACATGCCCGTACAGCGCAAGAAGTACCGCGAAATCTTGGCTGCCTCGCTCGATGAGATTATGGAGGAGAAGCTGGATGGCGTAAAGAACTGCTTCGAGGCCAAACTGTTTGGTATCGGACTGGAGAGCTACACCGTGGGCAGTCATGATTTCTACACCGCCTACTGTGCTACCCGCAAGCAGATGTACACCATCGATACCGGTCACTACGAGCAGACCGAGAACGTATCCGACTTTGTATCAACCCTGCTGATGTATGTGCCCGAGCTGATGCTGCACGTAAGTCGCCCAGTACGTTGGGACTCTGACCACGTAACCATCATGAACGACCAGACACTCGACCTGTTCAAGGAGCTGGTTCGTAGCGATGCGCTCGATCGCGCCCACGTGGGTCTCGACTATTTCGATGCCTCAATCAACCGTATCGGTGCTTATATCATCGGTGCCCGTGCCACTCAGAAGTGCATCCTGCAGGCCCTGTTGGAGCCCAAGGAGCTGCTGCGTAAGTACGAGGACAACGGACAGAACTTTGAGCGTCTGGCCCTGATGGAAGAGGCTAAGAGTCTGCCTTTCGGTGCTGTGTTCGACTACTTCAACCTGAAGAACAACGTGCCTGTAGGCGAGGAGTTTATCGCTGCCATCCAGCAGTACGAGCAGGATGTGACTTCAAAACGCTAAGACGATGGCTAAGTCGAGTTCGCTGAAGAGCACGCTGGCCGTGTCTCTCAATAACTACCTGGATGCAGGCGCCATCGTTGCTGGTGCCAGTGGCGTAACGCTGTGGCAGAACTACTTGGGTTTGAGCGAGATGCACTTAGGTTGGCTGAACGCACTCAGTGCCAATGCGCTGGGTGCCGCCATCGGTGCTATCATCGGTGGTTTCCTGGCCGATAAGTTCGGTCGTAAGTTCATCTTTACCTACAACCTGCTGGTGTATATGACGGGTGTGCTCATCATCATGCTGTCGATGAACTTCCCCATGCTGCTGGCTGGATTCCTGGTAACAGGTATCTCGGTAGGTATCGGTGTGCCCGCCTCGTGGACCTATATCTCTGAGAGTTCGGAGGTGAACAACCGCGGTCGTAACATCTGTATCTCGCAGATGTCGTGGGGCGTAGGTCCGATGTGCATCCTTCTGTTCGGTATGCTGTTTGCGCCGGGCGGTTATCTGTACGGTCCGGTCGAGGCTATCGCCCACGATATCATCGGTGCCGATGCGGCTCAGGCTGCTGTCGAGGTATTCTCTTCGCGTGTGGTGTTCGCTACCCTGTTTGTGGTGGCTTTCATTGCCTGGAACCTGCAGCGCCAGCTGGAGGAGAGCGCCGAGTTTACCGCCAATAAGGAGAAGGACCAGAGCAGTATAGTAGATAACATCAAGCTGCTTTTTACCAATAAGATTGCTGTGAAGACAGTGGCTTTCCTGGCAGCCATCTACCTTACCTGGAACCTGGTGGCCAGTGTGATGGGATTCTTTATGCCACACATCTACGAGACCGCTGGCGGACTGAGCAACGAGGCAGCCAACATGCTGAGTTGCATTAGTTGGGTGTTTGTAGTGGTAACCACGTTTATCATCTCGTTTATGGTTGATAAGGTGGCACACCGCTTCTTCTATGTGTTCGGTTTGGCAGCAGCGCTCACCGCGTGGATTCTTATCATTGGTGGTGGCGTGTCAACCATCGCTGGTATCTGGGTGTTCACCATCCTGTGGGGTGTTAACAACGGTAGCTCGGTACAGGTGTTCTACGCCTTGTGGGGCTCGGAGCTGTTCCCTGCCAAGTTCCGTGCCGGTGCGCAGGGACTGATGTTCTTCATCGTTCGTGGCCTGTCGGCTGTATGGGGACTGGTGTTCACCTTTATCTATGGCGACAATGGCGAGGGCTTTACACTGGCTGCCTTCTGCATGGTGGCCCTGCTGCTGGCATCGCTCGTGGTAGGTCTTATCGGCATGCCTAACACCCGTGGTAAATCATTGGAACAAATAACAAAAGAAAGATATGGAGAAACAGTTTAATAGCATTTTGGACGGCCGCGAAGGTTTGAAAGCGGTTGTTGACCAGATAGCCGAGGTAACAGGCTATCTTTGGCAGAAAGGTTGGGCTGAGCGTAACGGTGGTAACATTACCGTGAACGTAACCGAATATATGGACGATGCCTGCAAGCAGATGCCTGCCATCGCCCCTGTGAAGCAGATTGGTATGACGCTGCCTCAGCTTAAGGGAAAGTATTTTTATTGCAAGGGTACAGGCAAGCGTATGCGCGATCTGGCTAAGCAGCCCATGCAGAACGGTAGTATTATCCGCATCTGCGACGACTGCGCCAGCTACGAGATTATTGCCGACGAGCCTGTGGCACCCACATCGGAGCTGCCTACACACCTGGCGCTGCACAACTATCTGTTGGAGACAGGTTCTACCTACAAGGCTACCCTGCATACGCACCCCATCGAGCTGGTGGCTATGAGTCATATCCAGCGTTTCCTGAAGGGCGATGAGATGACACGCGTGCTGTGGTCGATGATTCCCGAGACACTGGCATTCGCACCACTCGGCATCGGTATCGTACCTTACGCTATGCCATCGTCGGTAGCACTGGCCGAGGCTACACTCGAGCAGATTAAGACCCACGACGTGGTGCTGTGGGAGAAGCATGGCACCGTGGCTGTTGGTACCGATATCATGGATGCCTTCGACCAGACCGACGTGCTCTGTAAGGCAGCCAACATCTATATGTGTGCCAAGTCGATGGGTTCGGAGCCCGATGGCATGACCGACGCACAGATGAAGGAAGTGCAGGACGCATTCAATCTGCCCAAGAAGCGCCCCTGCTAATGAATAAGCTACAGATAGCTATAGTCGGACTAGTGGGCATGGTCCCGCTATCCGCTATGTGCCAACCCCATGGCACACCCGCTCCTCGCACCTTGCAATACCAGCCAGGTGCGGGGGGCGCTTTTGTTTGTGCAGATGGTAACAACCGTTACACGCGTGCTCTCTACGGCAGTCATACCGACTGGCGCCTGGAAACCAGCGACCGCCCCATCTTTGCCGTGGTAAAGAAAGGCTATCATCGTAACATCCGACTGGTGGCAGAGGTGGATGGCATCGACTATCCGCTAGAGCAGGTGAGTCCTTGTACGGCCAGTTATGTAGATGGCCAGCGTACCTATCAGCTTACGGGCTGGGGTGGGGCGCAGCTAACCATCCGTGTCATCGCCTTGCCCGATAGCGAGGCGGCCATCTGGCAGTTCTCGTCGCCCGCATTGGCTGGCAAGGCTCGTATTAAGGCTTTGGTGTGCGAGATTGCTCAGCCTAAGCTCAGTCGCAATGGCGATATCGGTGCCGATAAACCAGGCGTGCTGGAACCCAAAGGCGAGGTGCTGCAAACCGCCGAAGTGGCGCTGGATGGCAACACGGCTTACATGCTGGTGGATGTGAACGTGATGAAACCGCTGGCGGCTGCCGATGGTGCCAAGCAGTTTGCCGCTGCCCAGCAGTATTACGAGCAGTTGGCTGCGCGCATACAGTTTACTACGCCCGATGCCTACATCAATACCTTAGGTGGTGCCCTGGTGCTGGCTGCTGATGGCGATTGGGACGGACAAACGTGGTTGCACGGTTGTATCGGTTGGCGTATGCCGCTGGCTGGTTGGCGTGCCGGTTACTTGGGCGATGTGTTGGGTTGGCAGGATAGGGCAGTGAGTCATTTCGATGCCTACGCCAAGAGTCAGGTAACCCATGTGCCTGCCACCATCCCGCATCCCTCGCAGGATTCAACGTTAAACATGGCGCGTGCCGAGAAGCGTTGGGGCACGCAGATGTACAGCGATGGTTACATCTGTCGAAATCCAGAGCGTAATGATCAGATGCACCATTACGATATGAACCTGAACTACATCGACGAGCTGCTGTGGCATTTCCAATACAATGCCGACTCGGCTTACATGCGCAAGATGTGGCCTGTACTCAAGTCGCATCTGGCATGGGAGAAACGCAACTACGATGCCGATGGCGACCATCTGTACGATGCCTACTGCTGCATCTGGGCCAGCGATGCACTCTACTACAGTGGTGGTGCCGTTACTCATAGTTCGGCCTACAACTATCGCGGCAACAAGTTGGCTGCCCGTATCGCCGAAATCATTGGCGAGGATGCGCAGCCCTATCGTGATGAGGCCGAAGCTATCCTGCAGGCCATGAACCAGCGTTTGTGGCTGTCGAAAGCAGGCGTGTGGGCCGAGTATCAGGATGGCATGGGCTTGAAACGCACCCACGATAATCCTGCCGTGTGGAGCATATACACCCCGATTGACTGTGGTGCCTGCACCATCGAACAGGCTTACCAGGCTACCGACTGGGTAACCCGTAACATTCCGCATATACCCGTGGAGCAGTCGGGTTTACAAACCATCTCAACCAGCAACTGGATGCCCTATGCCTGGAGCATCAATAATCTGGCTGCTGCCGAGGTGATGCACACGGCGTTGGCTTACTTTGAGGCCGGGCGTGCCGATGAGGGCTACCAGCTGATGAAGGCCAACATCATGGATCAGATGTACTACGGACAGAGTCCGGCCAACTTCGGTCAGATTAGTCATTACGATGCAGCCCGTGGCGAATGCTATCGCGATTTTGGTGATTGTATCGGCATCAGCAGTCGTACGCTGTTGCAAGGCTTGTTTGGCATCATCCCCCAGGCACTCGATGGCAAGTGCATCATCCGTCCGGGGTTCCCCGCAGAGTGGGATAGTGCCAGCGTAAAAACGCCCTACCTGTCGTACAAGTACACGCGAAAGAATGGCAAGGTGCGTGTTGAAATCACCCAGAACTTCCGTCAGCCTCTGCAAATTATCTTCCGTCAGAATTTAGGTGGTGGCGCGTTTAAGGATGTGGTTGGTTCAACAGCCAAAACGCAGGTTCTTGAATATGATGTGGACTTGAATCCCGTTAAGCTTGCGAAGTATTACAATGCCAATGTAACTGATATCTTCAAGAACCAATATCTCAGTCCGCGTCCACAAACCACCACGTTGCAGATACCCGTGCAGGGCATTGGTGAGTGGTGCCATCCTAAGAAGACTGCTGAGATTAACGACTCGGTGTTCCGTACCAAAATCGTGAACGGTGTGTTTAACATGGTTGGCATCCCCTTCAGTACCCCGCAAAAGGGTGAGAACATCATCTACACCAGTTTGTGGGATAACTACCCCGATGCCGTTACCGTCCCCTTAAAGGGTAAGGCCCAGAAGGCTTATCTGCTGATGGCTGGTTCTACTAACCACATGCAGAGCAGGATTGACAACGGTTTGGTGATTGTGACCTATACCGATGGTACGGCCGACACGCTCGCCTTGCGCAACCCAGATAACTGGTGCCCCATCGAGCAGGACTACTATGTGGACGGCATGGCGTTTAACGCGCCGCAGCCCCGTCCGTATCGTGTCTGCTTCAGCACGGGCGATGTGAGCCGTAACTTAGGTAGCATCATCCAGCTTGGCGGTGAGTACGGTAGAGAAATCCCCGGTGGTGCTGGTCAGATGTTAGAGATGCCGCTCGACCAGCAGAAACGCTTGCAGTCGCTCACCATCCGAACGCTATCCAACGATGTGGTCATCGGTCTGATGGCCATCACACTCCAATAGATAAAAAAAGAATGCGCTCCGCAGTTGGGGCGCATTCCTTTTTTATATACAAGGCTATTGGATTAATAGCCTGGGTTCTGCCACATGGTTTCCTGAGTAGAGGCGTACTGCAGTACACCACCTGCATCCTGTGTCACAGCTGCGTCGCCACGGTTGGTAACCGACTCCAGCTCAGAGAGTGGGATAGGACGGTAGTAGTGCTTCAGGGCAATGTTGCCACTGGCCTGGGCGTTGTACTTCTTCACGTGGTCGATGAGGGTGTGGGTACGCTTCAGGTCGAACCAGCGCTGGTACTCACCGCAGAGCTCGATAGCGCGCTCTTTCAGGATAGTCTCGATGGTAACGGTACCGCTGATGCTGTTGTCCTTGCCAGCGATGGCGCGGGCTGCGCGCAGCTGGTTGATGGTCTTCAGGGCATCGCCGCCTGTTGCCAGCTCAGCCTCGGCCTTAATCAGGTACATCTCGGCTAAGCGCAGTACCATGATGTCGCGGTGTGAGATATCGAAGGTAGGATAATCCTCTTCGTACTGATCATCAAGGAACTTCTTGATGCCAGGGAACGAACGGCGACCCTCAATCTTCTCGCTCTTGTAGCGGGCGTCGCCATATACATCGCTCTTAGCCTTTCCACCCTCGGTAGGCAGGGCTGTAGCAGGATCGCCAGAGGTGTAAACAGGAATGTCGCCACCGAATGCGAACTGCAAGCGATACTTGTCCTTAGCCTCGGCCTGCAGAGCCTGACCCTCGGCTGAGTTACCATCCATCAGGGCGTACTGGATACCAATCACACCACCGTTGAAGTAGTTACCATCCTCGGCGTAAGCCTCGTCGTAGGTCTTGTAAGTCTGATCGGCCATCTTAGGATAGTTGGCAGCATTGCCAGCCAGGTCGGGATGTACGCGATATTCGGTGAGCAGGGTGCCATTGTAACGCTGGTCGGTACCCTTGATCTCATCCAGAATCTGCCAGAGATAGAGTGAAGGCAGGTAGCGGGTGAAGCCACGGCCGTAAGGAGAGTAGTACTTACCAACCTCAACATCCTTACCTGTGCTCTTGCTCTTGATGGTGGTCTTACCGGCTGCCATACGGAAGAAGATAGAGTTGTTCTTCTGTCCGTTAGGACCGATATCGTCGCAACCGTTGTTCCAGAGTGATACGAACATCAGCAGTGAGGCACTACCACCGTTACGACCATAACCGGTACGGGTGATGAGTGAGTTGAAATTGCCAGTACCCTCGCTTGAGAAACGGTAAGGTACGCAGTTGTCGCGACCGGCGTTCAGATCGTTAGAGTAGTGAACGGCAAAGAGGTTCTCGGTATTGGTGGTTGCCTCTTCATTGTTCATATTCCAAGTGTCGCTGAAACGGCTGTAGAACTTCGCGCCAGAGTTGTTGATCACATCATTGGCAGCATTCAGAGCCTCGGTATAGAGATTGCCATAACCGCTAACGGCATTGGCACCCAACCAAGATGCAGCGTAGAGGGCTACGCGGGCATAGAGGGCCTCGGCTGAATAGTAGTAGGCACGACCATCGGCAGTGGCCGACTTGCCATCCATGATGTTTGCCTTCTTATAGTTGTCCATGGCCTGCTTCAGGTCGTTCAGGATGTTACCATAAACCTCAGCCTCGGGCACACGAACAGGGTTGTTGTTAATCGCGTTGATGGGCTCGGCATTGTAAGGGATTGGTCCCCACATAGCTACCATCTGAGAGTAGTACAGAGCGCGCAGGAAGTAAGCATCGCCCAGGTAGGCGGCCTTCTTGTTATCGTCGATAACGCTGCACTCGGGGACATATTTCAGGGCGTTGTTACATACATCTACGCCAGCGTAGAACATCTCCCAATACTCGTCCAGACAAGGGTTGTCGGCTACGTTGCTACCAAGAGCCTCGGCAGAGATATCGTATTTCAGCATCGACTTCTGCTTGTTGTCGTAGCCAAAGTAGAACAGGTCTGAGCCCATTTCTGCAAGACCCAGTGATGGCTCCTTACCCCACCAACCGTGTGTGTAGGTATAAGCCGACTGGATGAGTCCGTCGATACCCGATACGGTGTTGTAGGCCAGGTCGGCAGTCTCACCGGTCTTGTTGTCCTCGTCCAGGAAGTCGGAGCAGGAGGTTGCGCCGAAGCTGATGGCAGCGGCAGCAAATAACATACTATATATCTTTTTCATATCGATAATCAATTATTTGATTTAGAAAGTTACGTTAAGACCTACTACAACCTGCTTCATCAGTGGGAAGTTGACTGAACCGCCACGCTCTGGGTCGTAGTTGTCGAAGTGACTGAATGTGAAGTAGTTCTTGAGTGAACCGTAAATGCGAACATTGCTCATGTAAACCTTCTTGATGAGGTTCTTGGGAAGGTTGTACGACAGGGTGATGTCCTTAATCTTGAAGTAGTCGGCCTTCTGAATCTGAATGGCGCTCTTGTAGAATGTAGGAGTAGCACCTGTGGCACCTGGAGATGGAATGTCGGCACCCTGGTTCTCTGGTGTCCAGTAGCTCAGGTCGCCCCAGTTGGCGTTGTCGTACAGATAGAGTCCGTAACCGCTGTAGTTCAGGTAGCCACCCAAGCGGGCCATGGTCTGAACGCTCAGTGAGAAGTCCTTGTAAGTGAAGGTGGTGTTCAAACCAAGAATAGCCTTGGGCGAGCGGTTGTAGATAATCTTATCGCTATCGTCGATCTTGTCGTCGCCGTTTACGTCAATCACCTTTGGTGTACCAGGATTACCGTAGTCGGCCTGTGGCTTCTCGAAGTTGGGGTGAGCAGCCAGATACTTGTCGAACTCGCCAATGCCCCAGCAGCCGTCCATATCGTAGCTGTAGAATGCTGATACAGGCTCGCCAATCTTCAGGATGCTGGTGCCTGATACTACCTGCTCGATACCGTCGGCCAGCTCAGAAACCTCGTCGCGGGCGAAGGTAGCCGATGCGCTCAGATCCCAAGTAAAGTCGGCGGTCTTAACGGGTACTGCACCGAGTGAAATCTCGAGACCGTGGCCCTTGGTCTTACCAACATTAGAGATAGTGCTGGTGAATACTGATGAGGCAGGAGCGGTCTTGTAGTACAGCAGGTCGTAGGTCTTACTGTTATAGTAGTCGATACCTCCATAGATGCGACCATTGAGGAACGAGAAGTCGAGACCAAAGTCGAGGGCGGCGGTCTTCTCCCATGTCAGGTTAGGATTAGCCATGGTCATAGGAGCCTTGTCGGTAGAGTTTGGCACGATGCTCTGGATGGTGGCCAGTGTCTGGTAGGCAGAGATGGCTGAGTTGCCAGAGAGACCCCAAGATACGCGGAACTTCAGGTTGTCGAGCCATGACTTGGTGCCCTGCATGAACTTCTCCTCGGAGATACGCCAACCGGCACTTACTGATGGGAAGTAACCCCACTTGTGACCTTCGGCGAGTACTGAAGAACCATCGGCACGAACCGATGCCTGCAACAGGTACTTGCCATCGTATGAGTAGTTGGCACGGGCAAAGAATGAAAGCATAGAGCTCTTGGTGTAGCCTGTGCTTACAAGAGGTGACTGAATCTTGCTGACATCGTAGAAGCCGCTCTTCTTGTAGCTCTCAGAACCGGCAACACCAGAGATGCTGCTGCTCTCAGATACGTACTGCGACATCTCATGACCCAGCAGGAAGGTCATATCGTGCTTAGCAATGGTCTTGTTGTAGTTAGCAGTGTTCTGCCATACATACTTGGTACCAGTGCTGCGGTCGTTGGCAATATAAGTAGTGGTAGGCGACTGATAGCGTGCCTGGCTGTGGTAGTCCTGATAGGTACCTGTGCGCGAGGTGCTGCGGTCGAGTGTGAACTGCGACTTCATGATCAGACCCTTGATAGGATTGAGCTGCAGATAACCACTGCCGAAGAAACGGCTGCTCTCGATATTGCGCTGGTAAGCGCCATCCTCGTCGAGCAGAGGTGAGCAGTGAGCTGCATACCATGGGTTAGGAGTAGCGTTGATAGAACCGTCATTCAGATAGGCGTGAGTGATGGTGGTCATCTTCTGAGCCTGGTTATAAACACCGCCGTTACGCTTGTCGTTGCTCTTGTAAGCGTAAGAGAGGCTGGCACCAATCTTCACGATGCGGTTGATATTGTGATCCAGGTTGATGCGGCCGGTGTAGCGGTTGAACTCATCACCCTTCATCAAACCTTTATCATCCATAGCGGCCATCGACACATTGAAGTTGGTCTTCTCGTTACCACCCTGAACAGATACTTCATAGTTCTGAGATACACTGTTGTCGAGAATCATATCGAGCCAGTCGGTATATGACTTGTCATTGTAGATAGACAGGGTCTCTGTACCATCATCCAGTTTGAAGGTCAGCACGTCGGCAGCAGTAGCTGCGTTGCTGAAGGCCCAGCCATTGGCAGCGGCTGTCTCGTAGTTCTTCTTGTCAATCAGGCGCTGTACTTCCTTGTCGCCATACATAGGCTTAACAATACCTGTAGCACCATTGAATGAGAGGTAGCCATTGAAGCTAACCTTGGTCTTACCGGCCGAACCACGCTTGGTGGTAATCAGGATAACACCGTTAGCACCCTTGGTACCATAGATAGCGGTAGAGGCAGCATCCTTCAGGATATCCATCGACTCGATATCGGTAGCTGGAATGTCGAGGGTAGAACCATACTCTACACCATCCACGATAACCAGTGGTCCGTTACCTGCCAACAGTGAGCGGTTACCGCGCAGGGTCATGCTCACACCGGCACCGGCCTCACCACCGCCACTCTGCTGGAGGTCAACTCCAGGCACCTTGGCCTGCATAGCCGAAAGGGCGTTGGCACCTGCCACCTTAGCCAGATCCTCGGTCTTAACCGAAGCAACCGAACCGGTCAGGTCCTTCTTCTTCATCGTACCATAACCTACTACTACCACCTCGTCGAGTGCAGCAGCATCTTCCTGCATGGTAACGTTAAAACTGTTCTTACCGGCTACAGAAATCTTCTGCTCCTTGAAACCGATGTAAGAAATCTTCAGGACGGCCTTTTCAGATACGTTCTGAATGGTGAAATTACCGTCGAAGTCGGTTACACCACCGATAGTGGTACCATCGACAACAACGCTTACACCAATCATAGGTTCACCTGATGCATCCTTCACTGTACCTGTGATAGTCTTCTGGGCATAGGCCACGAAGCAGAACACAGACAAAAGCAAAGCCATAGAGGCTCTTTTGATTTGATGATTCATACGAACGTTAGTTTTAGTTGTACTTAATATTATTTTTATAGAGTTAAATATTTAGCGTTTTAAGCTCCTTGCAGAACTATACGGGTGCAAAAGTATTATTAATTGTGAAACAATGTATACTTTTTTATAAGAAATCCCCTGCAAACGTTTACGTTATGCAGGGGTGTTATCGCACACAGCAAAATGGCGCTGTTAAATTACGCAATTATTGCATTTTTTGTAGTCCTTCCCAACGTACGTTCCAACGGCCATCTTGGGGGAATCCTGGGTTCAGCGGCTGGCTGCAACCATCCCATCCGGCGCACATCATGGCCACGGCTGTAAGCAAGGCGCCATTACCTGGCAGATAGATGCGCAGACGGTCGGCGGTCTGGAAATTATGACCGCTAGGCAGATAGGTATTCTTCTGGGTATCGATGAGCAGGGCCTTGAGGGCTGTCTCGGGTTCGCCTAAGCGGGCGGCGGTCATGGCAATCATACCATAATCCCATCCCCAGGTGGTTTGCCAGTTCCAGTTCTGCATCACCCAGTTGAGTGTGCGCTGCATCTGCTCCTTATTATATAAAGAGGTGTATGGCAGCATGCCGCAGGCACCCAGCACGGCAGGGTGGTCGTTACGGCACTTATCGGCAAAGGTCTCAACTTTCTTGCTGGTAGCATCAAAGGGGTCGAATGCCTCGTGGTTCTTGTCGCTACCTATCTGTATGCCGGCGGTATAGATGCCATCGGTCTCAGGCAGGGGCGACAGCTTGACAATGATATCATCCCATTTGGCGATACGTGCCTTGCCTTGGCGTTCGCGCCACTGCTGGGCCACCTTCAAACCGTACTGCCAGTAGGCCAACTCAAAGGGCTGATTGTACGAGATGTCCTTGGTCATGCACTCCTGCATAGCGGTGGCACCTTTCAGGATGTAACGCTTCTGCTGGGCATCGTAGGTAACGTAATCGGCCATAAACTCGGCGGTGGCTTCTACCTGTTCACCGTAGGTTTTCAGTGTCTCGGCAGTAGGATTGGCGCGATACATCTCCTCGGCCAGATAGATGTAGTGGGGCTGCTGCCAGATGAGGAACGAGCCGGTGTTAGATGGAGCCTCGCTAGCCCATAGGTCGGTCATCTTCATCCAGCGCACACCCTTAAAGCCTTGTCGCTCGGCAATCTGTCGGGCCACGGGATAGGCTACCGTATTGTACCACTGTAGCATCTGTGCAACCACCTCCGGACGGTTCCAAAGAGTAAAATCTACGGCATGCCACCAGGTCATCTCTAAGTGTGGGCGACCGAACCAGCTGTTGTAAGTAAGCCCGGTTTCCTGTGGTGGCATGTTGTTGGCACAGTTAATCTGAGTGAGGTATTGCGAGAGTACCACGCGGCGCTCCAACTCCTTGGCGCGCTGATCGGTACACTGCGAGAAATCCACAATGGCACCTGCCTTCCACCAGGCATTCCAATGGCGCAACGTGGCTTTATGGTACTGGTCGTACTCAAAAGCTAAAGCCTGACTGGTGGGCAGACTGTTCAGATATTCGGCTGATACGGTGAGCACATCCTCGTTGGCTGCCAGCTCAAACTCATGACTATCGCACTGACTGAGTGTAGCCTGACCTTCCCACTGTAGCAGCACGTAATAGGTGGTGGCATCAAGGGTGCGCTTAATCAGGGCTTTCTGTGCGCTCTGCTCTACAATCTCCGACTGGTGCTTTTCGGGCTGGTTCCAGTCGCTGGCATCATCGGCATGCTTACCTGTGGGGTAGGGAAAGCGCAGGCGGATGGTGGCTTGCTGTTTTTTGAGCAACTGGCTTACGATACGGGCATACACCGCATCCTTGGTAGGATGAACACCTGTTGTCACCTCAACCTTTTGACCATCGGCTGTAAACACCGATTCAATCTCGCCATCCAGCAGTTTCTGTTCCTGACGGATGTTGGTAAGCTGATTCAAGGCGATAGGTGTGCCGTTGGCATCGGTAAGGTGCAGGCCCAGAGCGCCTAAGTTTAAGCGGTGGGGGTTAATACGAAAAAAATCGGTTGCCTCTTTGTGGCGACCGTCCTCTGCTTTTTTGTATTCTACGGCATATACCTCAGGATGCCCATGCCCAAAGTCGTAGGCTTTTTCCGATTCCGAAGGTTTCAATCCCTTGGTGTTCGGAAACTGGTGCCACCCCCAATCACTCATGGCGCACAGTGGTACACCGGTCTTATACGCGTCGGGATATGACTGCAAACCGGTTACATCCACGGTAGTTACAAAGTGGCCGTTGCCCACTGATAACGACGACAGGGCATCGGCTTGGGTGATGATTGGGTTATTGCGATTAACAACAGCGTGACGGTCTATAGAGGCCGTCACGTTGTTGATATTGTATCCTAACTGTTCCATTTCGAGCGAGGCCCAGATAAATGGGCCAACACCTTTGGCATCGTTGTCGCGAATAGGTTCCGAAAGATAGTAGTTGAAACCGCCATCACGTCGGGTATTCTCATTTACCGTTGCCTTGGGGTTTATCTTCTTCAAGGCCGCCTGTACCTCGGGTGTGGCTGCCGGACCGAGTCCTGCTACCGAACAACACTGAGTAAGCGAGATGGTCTTATCCTTGTTTACGCGGATAAAGTTGTTGATGATACCTTTATAGGCTTTGATACCGGCATCGCGATATTTGGTGCCCAGGTAACCTTTGTTGTAAGCCTTGAGCAGCACGTAGGCAAACATCGACGAGCAGGTTGACTCTAAGTAGTTGCCTTCGCGACCAGGCTGGTCCATCACCTGATACCAAACGCCAGTCTTCTTGTCTTGCCATTTGATAACAGCGTCCAGATCCTTTTTCAGCAGGTCGATCACCTCCTGGCGACGGGCGTAGTTTTCTGGCAGGGCATCGAGCACCTCGATGAGTGCCATCGAGAACCAACCCTGCGCGCGGCCCCAGCAGTGCTGTGAGAGACCTGTAGTCTTATCGGCCCAGAAGGTGTTGCGGGTTTCGTCGTAGGCATGACGGTTCAAACCTGTCTTGGGGTCGAGTGTGCGCTCGTAGGTTATCTTCAGCTGGTTTACAGCATCGTCGTAAATCTTGTTGATGGCACCTTTCTTAGCCTCCTTGGCGGTGGTGGTGATAGGTGCGGTAAGGGTGCGGAAGGGCAGACCCATGAAAATGCCATCCAACCATACCTGGTAAGCATAGATGGCCTTGTGCCAGAATACTTTGTCGGCGATGGTGCGGGGCTGGTTCTGCAACTGCTTCATCATGGTCTTCATGGCAGCCAGGTTCTTTGCCTCGGGCCACTGCTGATACATGCGGGTTACGAAATGACCGGTACGCACGTTATCGAGGTTGTACTCCAGGATGTCATAGTTGCGAATGCCGCCCTTGGCGTTAATCATCGTGTCGGTATATTCCTGACAGTACTTGCGGATATCCTCACCACCATATTTAAGATAGGTGTCGAGCATACCTTCCAGTTCAATACCCATCACGTAACTCCACTTGGGTTTCTGTGAGAAGTCGAGCAGGTAGCTCTTGGGGTTGCGCTGCATCTCGCTGTAGGTCATCCACTCCGAGTAGTTCTGGTAAGGCGTCTTGAGCAGTGCCAGCGAACCATTGATAAACAAGCGGTCGAAGTTGACGTTGCGGGTCTTGCCGCTCATAAAGTTGCCACTCTTTACGCCGTTGAAGTGACAGTTCTTAACGTTGATGTCGTAAACAAATGTATCCTCGTCCAGTCCGATAATCTGCACACCATACTGCGACTGCTGACTGGTAACATTCTCCATATAAACGTTGCGAACAATGGGGTAGTAGCCACGGCAGCAAATCTCGTTGTGCTCGTAGTCCAGATTAATCTTCAGGACGCTCTCCTTACACTTGCCAACGGTAATGTTACGCATGTTGATATTCTCGATGATACCACCACGGCAGCTGTTGGTTTTGATACGCAGCACGCGCTCCAGCTCTGGCGAATCCATCACACAATCGTGGGCAAACACATTCTGGCAACCGCCTGAAATCTCTGAGCCTACTACCACACCACCGTGTCCGTTCTTCATCTCGCAGTTGCGGATGATGATGTTCTTTGATGGCATGTTACGCTCACGGCCGTCGCGATTACGTCCGCTCTTGATAGCGATACAGTCGTCGCCGGTGTTAAAGAAACAGTCCTCAATCAGCACGCGGTCGCAGCACTCTGGGTCGCAGCCGTCGCCGTTAGGTCCGTCGTTAATCATTTTTACACGACGAACAGTGATATCAGTAGAGTGCAGGGGGTGAATCACCCAGAAAGGCGAACGCAACAGCGTTACATCCTCCAACAGAATGCCTTCGCACTTGTTAAAGCTTACCAGCTGTGGGCGCAGACCATCCTGAGCTGTAAA
Organism: Prevotella sp. khp1; assembly: GCF_900102205.1. Taxonomy (NCBI): domain Bacteria; kingdom Pseudomonadati; phylum Bacteroidota; class Bacteroidia; order Bacteroidales; family Prevotellaceae; genus Prevotella; species Prevotella sp. khp1. The sequence continues at coordinate 951,618 of NZ_FNJZ01000001.1, read as the reverse complement.
CACGCGCTCGGGGGTACGCTCACCTTTCTCATTATACATAGGTACACCGTCCTCACCATTCTTAAGCAGGCGCGCACGTGAGCCGCCACGCTGACTGATGGTGCCCTCTTTCCAACCAAAACGGGGATTGCCATTCCAAGGCCACCAGGTGTCGTTGCTGCCGCCACCATCAATCGTACCCTTACCGGTAATGGCAATATCCTTAGCCTTGAAAGCATATACACAAGGCGAGAGGTTGAAGCACTCCAAACCCTCCCATGAGGTTTCTACGATGGGGTAGAGCTCGGGCTGGAAGGCAAACTCGAGTACGGCACCTTCCTGCACTTCCAGGTTCACACCACTCTTCAGTTGGATGGCACCTGTCAGAAACTTCTGGTTGGCAGGAATCACTACGCGGCCGCCGCCCTTCTTCGAGCAGAGGTCGATGGCTTTCTGGATAGCCTTCTGGTTCTTGGCGGCTGTGTTGGTAGTCTTTGCGCCATACTGGGTAATCACATAAGCCTTGTCGGCAAAATGCGGTGTGCGGATACTCTGCTCAATCTGTCGGTACTGAGCCTCGTCCCACTGCTGAGCTGCTGCTAACAGGGGTGTCAGCACACAGAGCATCGCAATCTGAAAAATTCTTTTAATCATCTGTATTTAGTAACGTTTATTAGTTTGCAGTCTCGCAATTTTGCTGCAAATATACAACAAAAGTGCAAAACTACAAACTAATCAATACGTAAAATTCTACGTAAACGTTATCTTTCAAGGGCGTCAAACAGTTTGTCGAGGGCCTCGTCGGCGTTCTTGCTTTCGCTTAGCAAGGTTACGAACTTTGAACCGATAATGGCACCTGCAGCATTCTGCTGGGCGGCTTCGAGCGTCTGCTTGTTGCTGATACCGAAACCAATCATGCGTGGGTTGCGCAGATTCATGGCGTTGATACGACGGAAGTACTCCTGCTTGGCATCGTCGAAACTCTGCTGGGCACCAGTGATGGCAGCACTCGATACCATATATACAAAGCCGTCGGTATTATCATCGATAAAGCGAATACGCTCCTCGCTGGTCTCGGGGGTAATCAACATGATGATGCGCAGGTCGTACTTATCGGCAATGGGTTTTATTACTTCCTGATAATCCTTGAATGGCAGGTCGGGGATGATGGCACCACTCACGCCAGCCTCTACACAACTCTGACAGAAAGCCTCGATACCGTAGTGCAGAATAGGGTTCAGATAGCCCATCAGTACCAGTGGAATCTGCACCTGATCCTTGATGGCTTTCAGCTGATCGAAAAGGATATGCAGGTTCATACCGTTTTTCAGGGCCTGGGTGGCGGCAGTCTGAATAACAGGACCGTCGGCCAATGGATCGCTGAACGGAATGCCAACTTCAATCATGGCAATACCACGACGCTGCATGGCGAGAATCACATCGCCTGTGCCCTCGAGTGTGGGGCAGCCTGCGCAAAAGTACAGCGACAGGAGTTTCTGGTCCTGACTGTTTGCGAAAAGTTGATTGATCTTATTCATTTTATTACATTTTTACATTATCTCATTTTTACATTTTTACATTCTGAAGGAATGCCTTGAGTTTTTCGGCATCCTTGAGAGCAGGGGCTGATTCGAAGCGTGAGTTCAAGTCGATACCTATGCACTTATCGTGCTGGAAGTTGCGAACACGCTCAGCATCATCGGGACCGATACCACCACTCAGCAAGAAAGGTGTGTTGCCTGTGTAGGCGTCGAGTACCGTCCAGTCGAACTTCTCACCGTTGCCACCCACGCACTTTCCTTTCGTATCGAAGAGAAAGATATCTGCCAATCCTTCGTAGGGTTTGGTCTGCGCCAGGTCGTCGGTAGTGGCGATGTTGAAGGCTTTAATTATTTTTACATCGGCGGGTAGATGTGGCTTCGACTGAATGATGTAGCTGGGCGACTCCTGACCATGCAATTGGATATAGTTGAGTGCAAAGCTATCTACGGCCGACATGATGTCGCCGATGCTGGCATCAACAAACACACCTACGCGCTTGCAGTGCTCTGGCAAGTAAGCTGGCACTTGGCTCACAAACCTACTCGACTTAGGCCAGAAGATGAATCCCATCCAATCAATTGAACATTGATCATTTAACATGGAACATTGTTCAACCTCGCGGATGTTCTCCGCCTCTCTCATACCACAAACCTTGATTATCATAGCTTCTCAATAAATTCACGTAATGCTGATCCTGGATCGGCTGTCTTCATAAAGTTCTCACCAATCAGGAAACCACGGAAACCAACCTTACGTAAAGCCTTCACCGTATCAGGGTTCGAAATACCACTCTCGCTCACCTTTACGGCATCCTTTGGTAATAGCTCTGCCAAGCGGAATGAGTTCTCTACGTCGGTCACAAACGAACCTAAATTACGGTTATTGATGCCATACATATCTGGTTCTAACCCAGCGTATTCCAATTCTTTGTTGGAGTGCATCTCTAAAAGAACTTCCAGACCTAACTGGTGGGCGGTGTTCAGCAGACTTTTACACTCGGCTATCGACAAGTCGGCGGCAATCAGCAGTACAGCCGAAGCCCCGCACAAGCGTGCCTGGAACAGCTGGTACTCATCTATCACAAAGTTCTTGTAAAGGATGGGGATGTTTACACCGCTGTGACGGGCCGTGCGAATAAAGTCGTCGCAACCGCCAAAATACTTCTGGTCGGTAAGTATGCTCAGTGCAGCAGCGCCATTCTTTTGGTAGCTCAATGGGATGATGTCGGGCTGCCCCTCCTCCTTAATCCAACCCTTTGATGGCGACTTGCGCTTAAACTCAGCGATGATGCCTGAGTCGGATGCGGTGAGGGCATTTTTCATCGAAGCCACGCTAAAGTCGAGAATCGCCTCCACCTGTTTGTGCAGCACTGCTGGTTCTACAGCCAACTTGGCTGCTTCAACTTCCACGCGCTTGTTCGCTACTATCTCTTCTAATATATCCATTGTTATTTATATTTACAATAGGTAGTGCATAATCTTTAGGTTCTGTAGTCCGTTGCCCAAAATTAACTGTTCAACTCAACGAACTTCTTGAAGGTGCGGAGGGCGGCACCGCTGTCGATACTCTCGCGGGCAATCTCTACACACTCCTCGATGCTCTTCTCGCCCTTTTCCAGAACCTGGATACCGAAGGCGGCATTGGCCAGTACGATATTCTTCTGAGCGGGCAGGGCACGGTTCTCCAGTACGCTGTCGAAGATGGCTGCTGCCTCCTCTTCGGTAGCACCGCCAACCAATTCTTCGGGCTTGGCAATCTCAAAGCCAAGGTCGCTGGGCTTAAAGATACGCTCGTAATGCTTGGTGGTTACCTTGAAGTCGCCTGTCAGCGAGATCTCGTCGTAACCATCGATAGAGTTCACGATACCGTAGTCGATACCAATCTTTTGATATACCTGGTTGTACAGGCGCATCTGGTCGAGGTTGGCTACACCCAATAACTGGCACTGTGGCTGTGAGGGGTTAACCAGCGGACCTAATAGATTGAAGATGGTAGGGAACTGTAGGGCCTTGCGGATGGGACCTACAAACTTCATGGCCTTGGCAAACAGCTGGGCGTGCAGATACACGATGCCTGCCTCGTTCAAGCTGCGGTTCAGTTTGTCGATATCATCGGTAAACTTAATGCCGTGGTGCTGAATCACGTTCGATGCACCCGATACCGATGTGGCTGCGTAGTTACCATGTTTAGCTACCTTGTAGCCAGCACCAGCAATCACAAAGCAGCTGGTGGTCGAGATATTAAAGGTGTTCTTGCGGTCGCCACCTGTACCTACCACGTCGATGTAGCGATCGGCATTCAGAATGGCTGGCACGCCTGTTTCCAAGATACCATCGCGGAAACCCAACAACTCGTCGACTGTTACGCCACGCATCTGCAGCGCGGTGAGCAGAGCAGTAATCTGCTCGTTGGGATACTCGCTCTGGGTGATACCAATCAGAATTTCTTTCATTTCTTCACGAGACAGTTCCTCGTGGTTCAGCATCCTGTTCAGGATGTCCTTCATTGTCTGTGCCATATCTCTTTTAATGTTTAATCTTTAATGTTCAATGTTAAAGAAACATCCAGTTTTGCAGCATTTTCTTGCCGTCGGGTGTCAGTACGCTCTCTGGGTGGAACTGTATGCCGCGGATGTTCATCGTTTTGTGGCGCAGGGCCATAATCTGTCCTTCGTCGCTCTCGGCGGTTACCTCTAAGCAGTCGGGCAGGTTCTCTTTTGATACCACCCACGAGTGGTAGCGACCGATGGTGATATTTCGCTCGATGCCACTGAAGATGGGGTCTTCTACGGTAATATGACAGGGTGTTGCTACGCCGTGGAACACGTCGCTCAGGTTTTCCAGCTTACCACCGAATGCCTCGCCGATGGCCTGATGTCCCAGACACACACCCAGGATAGGCTTCTTATCGGCATAGGTCTTAATCACGTCGAGCAGCAGACCTGCCTCGCTGGGGATACCAGGACCCGGACTCAGGATAATCTTGCTATATGGTTCCAAATCCTCAAGCTTAAACTGGTCGTTACGCAGCACCGTTACCTCTGCGCCCAGTTCCTTTACCAAATGACTCAAGTTGTATGTAAACGAGTCGTAGTTATCAATAATGACTATTTTCATAATAAATCCGTGTTAATCCGTGTAATCCGTGCCTTACATTTTCTCCGCCATCAGTATGGCCTTGCGCAGGGCGCCAAGCTTGTTGTTCACCTCCTGCAGTTCGTACTCTACATCGCTCTTAGCAACGATGCCACCACCTGCCTGGAACCACAACTCACCATTACGCGATACAAAGGTGCGGATGGTGATGGCCTGATTCAGACTGCCATCCAGTCCGATGTAGCCAATGCAACCGCCGTATGCACCGCGGTTATGTGGCTCGTACTCGCTGATAAGCTGCATGGCGCGTACCTTGGGTGCACCTGAAAGGGTACCTGCAGGGAAGGTGTCGATGAAAGCCTTGATAGGATCAGCGTTGTTGTCGAGCTCGCCTGATACACGCGATACCAAGTGGATGACATGACTGTAATACTGCAAATCCTTATAGAAATCTACCTTTACACCATGACAGTTGCGGCTCAGGTCGTTACGTGCCAGGTCAACCAGCATCACGTGCTCGGCATTCTCCTTAGGATCGTTGCGCAGGTACTCTGCACCCTTGCGGTCGGCCTCGGCATCGCCTGTACGTTTAGTAGTACCGGCAATCGGATCGATATAGGCTTTATGGCCTTCGATACGACAGTGGGTTTCGGGACTTGAACCGAAGATACGGAAACCGCCAAAGTCGAAGTAGAACAGATAGGGGCTTGGGTTGATTGAACGCAGGGCACGATACAGTTTGAAATCGTCGCCCTCGTATTGCTGGATGAATCGGCGGCTCAGCACAATCTGGAACACATCGCCACGCAGACAGTGCTTAATGCCTCGACGGATGTTCTCACGATGTTCATCATCAGTCAAGGTAGAGCGCACATCGCCTACAGGGTGGAAATCGTATGCCTTTACATTGGCCTTGTTCATAGCCTTTACTACATCATCGAGCTTGGTTTCGCCTTCCAGCGAAACAAGCTTGATGGTATTATTAAAGTGGTCGAACACGATCACCACCTTATATAATATATAAAGCAAGTCAGGGGCATCGTTCTTAGCCTGAGTCTCGTCCTTTACGTTGATATCTTCAAAGTAGCGTACGGCATTGAAGCTGGTATAGCCAAACAGTCCGCAAAGCTTGGCATCGTCGCCCTCTACGTGTATGCGGTCTATCAGTTCGTGGATAGCCTTATCGCTGCGGTAATCCTTGTTTACCTCGTGCTGCAGTGTGGTGCCATCAGGGTAGGTGATAGTGGCCATGCCGTGACCGATAGCTACGCTGGCCATGGGCTCGATACCGATAAACGAGCGTGAGTTGTCCTTCTCGTGATAGTCAGAACTCTCCATCAAGGCGCTCTGTGGGTACAAATCTCTCAGTCGCATATATACCCCCACTGGCGTATACAAATCCGCCAGAATGGTTTTGCTTGTAGTTGTATAATTGAAAGTACTCATAATGTTCAATGTTCAATCAAAAATTTCCGTATTCACCAGCCATAGCCTTATTCTTCAGATAGGTCTCTACGTCCTTATCGCCGCGACCGCTTACCGTCAGCACTACTACATCGTCCTTCTTGAACGTGAGTTTCGAGAGTGCTGCAATGGCGTGGGCACTTTCGATGGCGGGGATGATACCCTCCATGCGGGTCAGCTCGTAACCGCCACGGATAGCCTCATCGTCGTTGATACTCAGTACCTGTGTGCGCCCTTTCTTCGCCATGTTGCAGTGCATAGGTCCTACGCCTGGGTAATCCAGACCTGCCGAGATGGTGAATGCCTCCTGTATCTGTCCGTTCTCATCCTGCATCACCAGCATTTTTGAGCCATGCAGAATACCGGTTGTACCTTTGTGAATGGTAGCCGCAGTATGGTCGGTCTGCCAACCGTGTCCGCCAGCCTCAGCCAGTACTATCTTGGTGCGCTCCTCGTTTACGTAGTGGTAGATGGTGCCGGCTGCGTTGCTACCGCCACCGATACAGGCGATGAGATAGTCGGGATAGTCGCGACCAATCTGGGCCTCTAGCTGCCATTTTATTTCTTCGCTGATCACAGCCTGCATCTTGGCTACCAGGTCGGGGTAGGGGTGTGGGCCCATGGTGCTACCTACCAGATAGTAGGTGTCGCGTGGGTGACAGCACCAGTCGCGGATGGCAGCGCTGCAGGCATCACTCAGGGTCATGTTACCTGTACGTACAGGATTTACAGTGGCTCCCAGCATCTTCATGCGTTCAACGTTGGTGTGCTGGCGCTCCACATCTGTTGCACCCATAAACACTTCGCACTTCATATTCATCAGTGCACATACTGTAGCGGTGGCTACACCGTGTTGTCCGGCACCTGTCTCGCAAGTAATACGGGTTTTACCCATCTTCTTGGCCAGCAGAATCTGACCGATAGTGTTGTTAATCTTGTGGGCACCAGTATGGTTCAGGTCCTCGCGCTTCAGGTACAACTGACAGCCGTACTTCTCGCTCATACGCTTAGCGTAATACAGTGGACTGGGGCGACCAACGTAGTCTTTCAGCAGGGCATGGTATTCTGCCTTAAACTCTTCACTCTCAATGATGGGCAGGTAAGCCTCCTGCAGGTCGTGCACACACTTGTAGAGTATCTCGGGAACATACGCCCCGCCAAACTCTCCGTAAAAACCTTTCTCGTCAGCAAAATAATTCTCCATATCTATTTATATTTTCAATTTTCAATGTTTAATTAAAAAAGGCCCGTCGCTGTCGCGACGAGCCTTTTTATACTATATCTATAGGTATACGGCATTAAACCTCGCGACTTGTTAATCTCGAGCTCTGCCACCACCAATAGTTGTTCTGAATTCTGTTCATATTCTATGTTGTCTTTATAACATTTCGGCTGCAAAAGTATATATTTAATTTCAAACCGCCAAACATTTTGCCAACTTTTTAATAAAAAAGTAAGCAAAAGTTGCTATTTGCTTACAAATTTACCCTAATACTAACCATGCTTTACCCTGATAGTAGAACAAGGTTAGTGTTAGGGTAGAGGTGAAGTTGCCTTCCGCTTTTCAATTCTTATTTGTCTAATACCTCCTTGATAAAGCGAGGTGTGTAGCCTCGCTTACTTTTTGCTACTTGCTGGGGAGTACCGGTGCAGAGGATTTCGCCACCGCCGCGACCGCCTTCGGGACCGATATCGATAATCCAGTCGGCCTGGCGGATTACATCAAGGTTGTGCTCAATGATAATCACTGTGTTGTCACGATCAACCAGTTGCTGAAGTACCTGCATCAGGATGCGGATATCCTCGAAGTGCAGACCCGTGGTGGGCTCGTCGAGAATATACATGGTTTTGCCTGTATCGCGTTTGGAGAGTTCGGTGGCCAGTTTGATGCGCTGACTCTCACCACCAGAGAGGGTGGTAGAGGGCTGACCTAACTTGATATAACCCAAACCTACATCCTGAATGCTCTTGATTTTTCGCAGGATGTCGGGCACGTTCTCGAAGAACTCCACAGCCTGGTTGATGGTCATATCGAGCACATCGGCAATCGACTTACCTTTGTAGCGCACCTCGAGGGTTTCGCGGTTATAACGTTTGCCATGACAATCCTCGCAAGGCACCTGGATATCGGGCAGGAAATTCATCTCGATGGTCTTATATCCATTACCGCCGCAGGTTTCGCAACGACCACCCTTGACGTTGAACGAGAAACGACCAGGTTTGTAACCACGAATCTTAGCCTCAGGCAGGTTTACAAACAGCGAGCGGATATCGGAGAATACACCTGTATAAGTGGCTGGGTTAGAGCGCGGTGTGCGACCGATAGGACTCTGATCCACACTCACCACCTTATCTATCAGGTCGAGACCCTCGATGCTCTCGTAGGGCATAGGGCGTTTGAGCGAGCGATAGAAATGGTGCGACAGGATGGGTTGCAACGTCTCGTTGATGAGGGTACTCTTACCTGAGCCGCTCACACCGGTAACTACGATGAGCTTACCCAATGGGAATTCGGCATCGATATGCTTGAGGTTGTTACCTGTACAACCGCACAGTACCAGACTCTGACCAGAACCCTTTCTCGGGGTGAGCGGTGCAACGTGAGTGGTGAGCGATTTGTTGAGGTATTGCGCTGTGAGGGTATTGGTTTTTAACAGCTCGCTTGGAGTGCCTTGGAACACTACCTCGCCACCTTTACGACCGGCACGGGGACCGATATCCACGATGTAATCGGCACTGTGCATCATATCCTCGTCGTGTTCTACTACAATCACGGTGTTACCGATATCGCGTAGTTCCTTGAGCGAGTTGATGAGTCGCTCGTTGTCGCGCTGGTGCAATCCGATTGATGGCTCGTCGAGAATGTAGAGCACATTAACGAGTTGCGAACCAATCTGTGTGGCCAGTCGGATGCGCTGACTCTCACCACCCGACAGGGTTGCCGACTGGCGGTTGAGCGACAGATAGTCGAGACCTACATCGAGCAGGAAATCCAAACGGGTTTTGATCTCCTTCAGAATCTCCTTGGCGATGGTATATTCTTGCTTTGATAGGTTGTTTCCGATTTCCAGTTCGTCGATCCACTTACGCAAATCAATCAGATCCATATTGGCCAAATCGGCGATATTGCGACCACCGAATGTGTAGGAGAGGGCCTCGCGATTGAGTCGCTGACCATGACATTCAGGACATGTAATTTCGGCCAGGAATTGGTCGGCCCATTTCTGTCCAGCCGACGAGTCGTCGTTCTCCATCACACCACGCAGGTATTTAATGATACCATCGAACGATACAAAATAGTCGCTCGATGTGCGTACCAGATCCTTATCGATACGTACATCCTCTAGCGAACCATAGAGTAGTTCGGTCATCGCATCGTCGGGGATGTCGGCGATAGGGGTATTTAGATCACAATCAAATTTCTTCAGGATAGCCTCTACCTGCCAGAATATCATCTGGTTTTTATATTTGCCAAGAGGCACGATACCGCCCTCACGGATGGTGGCCTGCTTGTTGGGAATTACCTTGTCGAGATCGATCTCGTTGATAACGCCCAAACCCTTACAATGCGGACAGGCGCCTTGGGGCGAGTTGAATGAGAAGTTGTTTGGGGCAGGGTCGCTATAACTGATGCCTGTGGTGGGGCACATCAGGCGCTTTGAGAAATGCTTGACAGAGCCCGTGTCCTGATCAAGAATCATAATCAGTCCGTCGCCCTGTTTCATGGCGAGGGTGACTGTCTTCTGCAAGCGCTCCACATCGGGCGTTTCGGGTACTTTGAGTTTGTCAATTACTACCTCGATATCGTGATTCTTGTAGCGATCCACTTTCATGCCTTGTACGATATCGAGCATCTGACCATCTACACGGATATGCAGATAGCCTTTGCGGCGCATACTCTCGAACAGTTCGCGGTAATGACCTTTACGACTGCGAACGAGTGGTGCCAGGATGTAGATTTTATGACCGGCATAGTCGTGCGTAATCATATCCAGCACACGCTCTTCGGTGTAGCGTACCATCTCCTCGCCTGTAGCAAAGCTATAGGCACGACCGGCTCGGGCAAAGAGCAGGCGCAGATAGTCGTAAATCTCGGTAGTGGTGCCAACTGTTGAACGTGGGTTCTTGTTGGTGGTTTTCTGCTCGATGCTGATAACTGGCGACAGGCCGGTAATCTTATCTACATCGGGGCGCTCCATACCACCCAGAAAGTTGCGGGCGTAGGCCGAGAATGTTTCGATATAGCGGCGCTGGCCTTCGGCAAAGATGGTGTCGAAGGCTAACGACGATTTGCCGCTGCCACTCAATCCCGTAATCACCGTGAGCGAGTTACGGGGAATCTCTACATCAATATTCTTTAAGTTGTGTACGCGAGCACCGTACACATTTATCTTTTCATCTTCTCTGTTCATCTCCTCTTAGTAAGTTTACGTCTTTGCGTATGTTGTATATCACATCATCGGTGCCACGGGCTTTTACCAGCACAAAGTAAACACCGGGTTTTACATCGTTTCCATGATATTTGCCATCCCATCCCTCGGCAGGATCGGTCCACTCGTAGAGTTTCTGTCCCCACCTATTAAATATGTACGCGCGAAACTCGGACAAGTTCCGGTACTCCTTGGGCTTGTAAATATCGTTATGCCCATCGCCGTTGGGGGTAAAGGTATTGGGCATAATGAGCTTGCTTTCGACGCCTGTATTGGTAGTCGAGTCGATGGCAGCCGAATCGGTCTGTGCGCTGACCGAAAGCGATGCAAACAAGGCTAAAACGGTAGGAATTATCTGTCGAAATATCATTTTTTACTCATTTAAAGTGCAAAGATACTAAAAAATTGATAATTGGCAATTCTTTTTTAAAAAAAGCGGTAAAACCGAGCGGATATTTGATAATTATTTAGTACTTTTGTACGCGAAATGACTAAATTTTGAAAATATGACGCGAGTTTTAAGATATTTTTTGTTCTTAGCTGCCCTCTGTCTGACAGTTGGTGTGGCCTCGGCTCAAGAGGGTGAACAGATACGCGGATTGCATAAAGTGAAGAAGAAGGAAACCATCTTCGGCATTTCGCGTATGTATGATCTCACCATCGAGCAGCTGATGAAGGCTAACCCCGAGATGAACGAGCCTGGCTACGAACTGAAGAAAGGCGCCGTGCTGAAGATTCCGTTTGCTACCCTGCAGGTAGCAGCCCCCGTAGCCAAAGAGCCCGATATGGATGCTATCGATGATGTACGTAAGCGTGCCATCCGACTGGGTGTGATGCTGCCGCTGCACAATGTGAATGGCGACGGCAAGCGCATGGTAGAGTACTACCGTGGTGTGCTGATGGCTTGCGACAGCTTGAAGCAGCGTGGCATTTCGGTTGACATCCATGCCTGGAATGCAGCTGAGGACGGCAATATCAACGAGATTCTGAATGACGAGGCAGCTGCCAAGTGCGACCTGATTATCGGTCCGCTCTACTCTAAGCAGATGGCTGCCTTGTCGGCTTTCGTCGAGAAACATAAGATTAAACTGCTGATCCCATTCTCTATCAATGCGCCCCAGTTGGCCGATAATAAGTACATCTATCAGGTGTACCAGAGTCATATCACCCAGAACTCGGCCACTATCGAGCATTTTGTGAAGGGATTCAAGAACTACCATACGGTGATTATTGACTGTAACGACTCTACCAGTAATAAGGGTGAGTTTACCACAGCCCTGCGTCGCCAGTTGGAGCAGCAGAAGATGACATGTAACATTACCAATCTGAAATCAGGCGAGAGCGATTTCTCAAAGGCATTCAGTCGTACCAAGCCTAATGTGGTGATACTGAATACCGGTCGTTCGCCTGAACTGGGTGTTGCTTTCTCAAAGCTGAATGGTTTGAAGGTAACCGATCCGGATCTGGCTATTACCATGTTTGGTTATACCGAGTGGTTGATGTACACACGTACGCACTTAGAGAACTTCTATAAGTTTAATACCTACATACCGTCGGTGTTCTACTATAATCCGCTGTCGGCATCAACCAAGCGTCTGCAGCAGAAGTTCCGTTGGAATTTCCATACCGATATGCAGAACAATCTGCCTCGCTTTGCACTTACCGGTTTCGACCATGCTTACTTCTTCCTGATGGGCTTGCACCGCGAGGGACGTAAGTTCTTGGGTGCAGAGAGTAATCCCGACTATGTGCAGACACCATTACAGTTTGAGCGTTATGGCAATGGCGGATTGCGTAACCATACACAGTTGTTTGTTCACTACACCCGCGATAGCCGCGTGGAAACGATTAAGTTCTAAAGAATGAGGGATGTAAGGATGATAAAGCGTATATTTGTAATTTTTTCATTTTTCCATTTTTTCATTGCAACGGCAGTTGCTCAGGTAGGCGACTATCGTAACGACTTGGCTGTTGGTGTGAACGGCGGTTATGTAATGAGTAATGTATCGTTTGTGTCGAAGGTACCACAGTCGATGTTAGGTGGCATTACCGGTGGTATCACGGCCCGTTACACTTGTGAGAAATATTTTAGTAGTATCTGTGCTGTAACGGCTGAGTTGAACTTTGCACAGATAGGTTGGCAGGAAAAGATATGGGATATGAACGATCAGCCCGTGCCCCTGCATACTGATCCTTCTCAGAATCTGGAGTATAAACGTAAGATGACCTACGTGCAGATACCACTGCTGGCCCGACTGGGCTGGGGGCGTGAGCGCAATGGCGTGCAGGCCTTTATCCATTTGGGTCCTCAGATTGGATTCTATCTGAACGATAAGGTGGAGAGCAACTTTGATGTGCACGATCCTGCCTTTAACCCAGCAATCAAAGATGGAAAATTCGGTCCCGACTACATGTATGGTGACCTGCGTGCATCGCATGTAGTGGCACAGGATACCATGGCCATCGAGAATAAGTTTGATTATGGTATTGCTGTTGGTGCAGGACTTGAATTCAGCAATCGCCACTTTGGACATTTCATGATAGAAGGCCGCTACTACTACGGATTAGGTAACATATATGGCAACACAAAACGCGACTATTTTTCGCGATCTAACTTCGGTAACATCGTGATTAAGTGTACTTATCTGTTTGACATCATCAGAACAAAGAATTCTAAAATCAAATAAATAATTAATTATGTTCGAAAATCAACCCAAAGGTTTATTTGCGTTGGCCCTGGCCAACACAGGCGAGCGCTTCGGTTATTATACCATGCTTGCCGTGTTTGCTCTTTTCTTGAGAGCTAATTACGGATTGTCGCCAGCTATGGCAGGCACAATCTACAGTTCGTTCCTTATGCTGGTTTACTTCCTGCCCCTGATTGGTGGTATCCTGGCTGATAAGTTCGGTTTCGGAAAGATGGTTACCACAGGTATCATCATTATGTTTGCCGGCTATCTGTTGCTGTCGGTGCCCCTTGGTGGCGATACCGTAGCGCTGGTGGTGATGCTGGCTGCCCTGTTGCTGATTGGTTTTGGTACCGGTTTGTTCAAGGGTAACCTGCAGGTAATGGTGGGTGACTTGTATAACGATCCGCAGTATAAGGATAAGCGCGATGCCGGTTTCTCTATCTTCTACATGGCTATCAACATCGGTGCCCTGTTTGCACCTACTGCTGCTATCCGTATCAAGGAGTATGCCGAGACCGCGCTTGGTTATTCATCTAACGATGCTTACCACTTCTCGTTTGCAGTGGCATGCGCATCGCTGGTACTCTCGATAGCCATCTATTACATGTTCCGTTCAACCTTCCGTCATACTGAGGGTGGAACCAAGAAGGCTGCTAAGGCTGATGCTGCAAGCACCGAGCCTGAGCTCACCAAGGAGGAAACCAAGCAGCGTATTGTGGCTCTGTGCCTGGTATTTGCTGTGGTAATTTTCTTCTGGATGGCCTTCCACCAGAACGGTTTGTCGCTCACATACTTTGCCGATGAGTTTACTGCTCAGAGTGCTCAGGGCCTGCAGGCCATGTGCTTCGACGTATGGAACCTGGTAGCCATCGTATTCATTGTGTATGCTTCGTTCTCACTGTTCCAGTCGAAGACTCCAAAAGCAAAGGCTATCTCACTGGGTGTGATTGTGTTGGCACTGGCTTTCCTGTTTATTCAGTATGATGCTGAGGGTACAGTAACTGTATCAGCTCCTATCTTCCAGCAGTTCAACCCCTTCTATGTAGTAGCCCTCACACCAGTATCGATGGCTATCTTCGGTTCGTTGGCAGCTAAGGGCAAGGAGCCATCTGCTCCCCGTAAGATTGCTTATGGTATGATTGTGGCCGCTATCGCTTATGCACTGATGGCCTTCTCATCATTCGGCCTGCCAATGCCTCAGACCGAGGTAGGTGCTGATGGTAACCCTGTTGCTGTTCATGTAGCTGATGTTACACCAAACCTGCTGATTATGGTTTATCTGGTGTTGACATTCGGTGAGCTGCTGCTCAGTCCTATGGGTATCTCATTTGTATCAAAGGTTGCACCTCCAAAGTACAAGGGTATGATGATGGGGGGCTGGTTTGTTGCTACTGCCATCGGTAATCAGCTTGTTGTAGTAGGTGGATTGCTGTGGGGTGCAGTACCCCTCTGGATCTGCTGGAGTGTGTTCCTGGGCGTTTGCTTGGTAGCAGCAGTATTCATGTTCGCTATGATGAAGCGTCTCGAAAAAGTTTGCTAAATGATTTCATTTATCCCATTCATAGTACTGATAGTACTCATTACATGTTGCGTTGCCGTTTTTGGCAACGCAACTTTAGATGGTGCCAGTCAGGTGTCGTTGTTGGCGGCATCGGCAGTAAGTGTGTTAATAGGCCATTTCTCCAAACGACTGGAATGGGAGAATCTGGAAAAAGAGATAACGGATAAGATAGCCAGTTGTACACCGGCTATCATTATCCTTTTGTTGATCGGTGCCATCGGTGGAACCTGGATGGTATCGGGCATTGTGCCTACGATGATCTACTATGGCATGCAGATTATCCGCCCCGAGGTGTTCTTGGTGAGCAGTAGTGTGCTGTGTGCATTGGTGAGCTTGATGATCGGTTCGTCGTGGACTACCGTTGCTACCATCGGTGTAGCGCTGATGGGTATCGGTAAGGCACATGGTTTTGATGATGGCTGGATTGCCGGTTCTATCATCACAGGTGCTTATTTTGGTGATAAGTTGTCGCCATTGAGCGATACTACTGTGTTGGCTTCGAGTGTATCGGGTACGCCATTGTTTACGCATATCCGTTATATGCTTTATACCACGGTGCCTTCGTTCTTGGTATCGCTTTCTATCTTCCTGATTGCAGGACTAATGATGAACGTATCGGGTCATGGCAATGTGCAGGAGTTTATGGACGGCTTGCAGCATACGTTTGTGATTTCGCCTTGGTTGTTGATAGTACCTGTACTGACGGGTGTGATGATTGCGCGCCGTTGGCCATCGATGGTGGTACTGTTCCTGGCTATTCTGTTGGCAGCTGTGGTAGGATTGTTGGTACAGCCCGACCTGATCCGACAGATTTCGGGTCACGATGGTTTCCTGTCATCTTACAAAGGTATGATGCAGGTATGTTATGGTAGTACGAATATTGAGACGGGCGTGCCGATGCTGAACGATCTGGTGCAGACCAGTGGTATGGGTGGTATGATGCCGACTATCTGGCTGATTATTTGCGCACAGACTTTCGGTGGTGCGCTGACAGCAACCGGACAGCTGGCCGACCTGATGAAGGTGGTGCTGCGCTGGGTGCGTGGTACAGCTTCGTTGGTAGCTTCGACGGTTGGCACCTCGCTGTTCTGCAATATCGCGATGGCCGATCAGTACCTGTCGATTATGCTGGCCAGTTCGATGTTTAAGGATGTATATAGGAAAGGTGGCTACGAGGCCCGTTTGCTGAGTCGCAGTTGCGAGGATGGTGCAACGGTAACCTCGGTACTGGTGCCTTGGAACACTTGCGGACTTACCCAGAGCACTGTGCTTGGTGTGGCTACGCTCACTTATCTGCCTTATTGTTTCTTCAATATCCTGTCGCCTATCACGAGTATCCTTGTGGCAGGGCTTGGCTGGAAAATCAAGCGTAAATGATACTCAGTCTGCTGTTATCGGGCTTCTTGACATTTGTAGAGTTGAACTGCGAAAACTTGTTCGACTATACTCACGATGCTGGTAAGCAGGATACTGAATTTCTTCCAGAATCGGACAGACATTGGACGTCGAAACGTTATTGGCATAAACTGAATATGGTGGCTCAGGAATTGCTTTCGTGTTCGGATGAAGGCAATGGTATCCCTGATTTAGTGGCATTATGTGAGGTTGAGAACGATTCGGTGATGCGTGATTTCACGCGTCGCTCGCTGTTGCGTAATGCCGGCTATCAGTATCTGATGACTTCTTCGCCCGATGAGCGCGGCATTGATGTGGCGCTACTTTATGCGCCAGCTTCGTTTGCACCCATCCGTAGTTATGCTATTCGTGTGAATCCTGTCGAGGGCATGCGTGTTACACGAGATATACTGTATGCCTGTGGCGAAACTGTTTCTGGTGATACACTCCATGTGTTTGTGGTGCATCAGCCCAGTAAGTTTGGTGGCGAGAAACATAGTCGCCCATTCAGACTGGCTGTGGCAGATCGACTTTGCCAATCGATAGATTCTATCCGTGCCATCTCTCCTGATGCCAAATTGATGGTTGCGGGCGACTTTAATGATGGTGCGCTTAGTCCAAGTCTGTTACAATACGAGCAACATGGTTTGGTGAACCTGACCAAACATGCTAAGGGTGCCAATGGTGTTCGTGGCACCTATCGTTACAAAGGCGAGTGGGAGAGTATCGATCATATATTAGGCAGTTCCTCTATTAATAATAAGGTGGATACCGCTTTTATTCACGCACCGAAGTTCTTATTAGAAGAGGATGCCAGATATGGCGGGTATCGACCACGAAGAACGTATATCGGTCCTCGTTATCAGGGTGGTTTCAGCGACCACCTGCCATTAGTTGTACGACTTATTTTTTAATATTCGGCAGTTGCAACCCGTAGTTCTTTTTCTTGTCGATTACCAGTATGGCAATCGCTGTTACAGCTGCGCCTAATGCCGTAAATCCAAAAATCAGCATCGAGGTAGTGTAGGTAGGATCAGTTTCATTAGCTCGTCCTACACACATGGGAATCACAGCACGTCCGAAGTTCTGGATAAAGAAAACCATGGAGTAAGCGGTGCCTAAACATTTCAGTGGGATAATCTTTGGTACGCAAGGCCATAAGGCGGCAGGTGCCAACGAGTAGCCAATGCTGAGTGTGACCATCAAAGCGATGGCAATGGTGCTGCTGTGAATAGGCAGTGAGAAACCGAAATGAACGGCTGTAAGCATAAGTGCACCTGTAATCACCAAGGTTACGCCTTTGCCATAGCGGTCGTAAATCAGTCCGAATAATGGTGTCATCAGGATGGTACCGAAGGGTGCAATCGATGAGAAAAATCCTGCAATATCGGGATCAACACCATATTTCATCACCATCAGTTTTGTTGAGAATTTGAGGAATGGCGATACGGCCGAATAGAACAATACGCAGAACAGTGTAATGAGCCAGAAACCGGGATTACGAAGGGTGACGAGGATATCAGAAAAATGGAATTGCTCCTCATACTGCGTGTTATCAGCACTATCCTCTGTTGTTTGTCCACTATCATCTAACTTGCGGTCCATTACGCAGAATACCAGGAATGCCAACAGACCGATGATTAAGAATGCCAGCGATATTAATAGTGGCATGGAGAGTGTGTAGTGGCGGGCGATGGGGGCTGAGATGCTCAGGGCTGCAGCGGTGCCCAAACGGGCCATGGCTAACTGGATGCCCATGGCCAAGGCTAACTCGTGACCAGTGAACCATCGTACCATGGCTTTTGATACGCTGATGCCTGTCATCTCGTAACCTACACCGAATATAGCAAATCCCAAGGATGCCCAAACGGCTGAGGCGGGCAGCTGATAATCGAGAAATGCTATGGGCTCGTTACCGAATTCGGCCGTTACGGCATAATACTTTATCAGTGTGCCTAAGGCCATCAGCGAACAGGCTAACGTGCCTGTAAAACGGATACCCATCTTGTCGAGAATCAATCCCGAGAAGAAGAGCATCAACAGAAATACATTGATAAAACTGCCTGCGCCTGAGAAGAAACCATAGTCGGATGGTGTCCAACCTAAGCCTCCCAGCTCCTTGGGCAGTTCAAGGAGCGTTTCGAGTGGCGACATAACGTCGTTAACGAAATAGCCCATCATCATGGCGGTTGCCACGATGATGAGCACTGTCCATCTCGCAAAAGGCGAGTTATTTATTTTTTCTTTACTGGGTCGCATGTCAATCCACAACCTAATTTCTTGAAGATCTTGCGGTCAACCTCGCTCAGCATAACGGTGGTGTGTACCTGACAGCCACGCAGCTTGGGCAGCTGCTCCAAGGCTTTGCGACATTTCTCGTCGTCGTTAGAGAGTACGCTTAGGGCTACCAGTACCTCGTCGGTATGCAGGCGGGGGTTCTTACCACCTAAGTATTCAATCTTGGTCTTCTGTACGGGCTCGATCAGACTCTGTGGAATCAGCTTCTCCTCGTGATTTATTTCTGCCAGATGTTTCATGGCATTGATTAGCAGAGCGGCACTGCAACCTAACAATGGCGATGACTTGGCGGTGATTATGGTACCATCCTCAAGCTCGATAGCAGCAGCCTGCAGACCTGTCTCGATCTTCTTCTCGTAGGCAGCTGTGGTAACCGGACGGAAGGCGGTAGTAATCTTGGCCTGATTAAAGAGCATACGTATCTTGTTTACCTCGCTCTCGTTATCAGCACCGTCGGCCATCTTGTTGGTAGCATCGTAGAAACGGCGGATAATCTCATCCTTCGAAGCCTTGCAGCAAATCTCATCGTCGCTGATGCAGAAACCAATCATGTTCACACCCATATCGGTGGGCGACTTGTAAGGATTCTCGCCATAGATGCCCTCGAAGAGAGCATTAAGCACGGGGAAGATTTCGATGTCGCGATTGTAGTTCACGGCAGTCTTGTTGTATGCCTCCAGGTGGAAGGGGTCGATCATGTTCACATCGTTCAGGTCGGCAGTTGCAGCTTCGTAGGCGATGTTTACAGGATGCTTCAAAGGCAGGTTCCATACGGGGAAGGTCTCGAACTTAGCATATCCGGCACGGATGCCACGCTTGTTCTCGTTGTAGAGCTGACTCAGACAGGTAGCCATCTTACCGCTACCAGGACCAGGAGCTGTTACGATAACGAGTGGACGTGAGGTCTCTACGTAATCGTTCTTTCCAAAGCCCTCGTCGCTGGCAATCAGCTCCACGTTGTGTGGGTAGCCGTCGATGGGGTAGTGGATGTACGATTTGATGCCCTCGCGCTCCAGACGATGACGGAACTGATCGGCAGCATGCTGACCGTTGTAGTGGGTAATAACCACACTGCCCACCATGAAGTTGCGGCCCATGAACTCATCGCGCAAACGCAGTACATCCTCGTCGTAGGTAATGCCGAGGTCGGCACGTACCTTGTTCTTCTCGATGTCCTCGGCGCTAACCACGATGACAATCTCGATGCTGTCGCGCAGCTGGCCCAGCATGCGCAGCTTACTGTCGGGTTTGAAACCGGGCAGAACACGCGATGCATGGTGGTCGTCGAACAGTTTGCCACCTAACTCCATGTAGAGCTTGCCGTCGAACTGAGCGATGCGCTCCTTGATATGCTCAGACTGAATCTTGAGATACTTGTCGTTATCGAAACCTATTTTCATAATTATTCTGTGATGTTTGGAAGTTCAAGACCAATACCTTTCTTCTTATCTACCACTTTGAGCACGAAGCCTAAGATGAGGGCTGCTACACCAAGCGAAGCCAGCATTACCAGAGGTGCTGTGTAATCGAACTGTGTTGGATCGGTTACGCCAGGGTTTGTCTGGTCGAGTACCTTACCAATTAGCAGTGGGAACAACCACAAACCGATGTTCTGAATCCAGAAAATCAGAGCGTAGGCCGAACCGATTACCTTAGCATCAACCAGCTTGGGCACTGAAGGCCAGAGGCTTGCAGGTACCAGTGAGAACGAAGCACCCAGCACCAGAATAGTGGTGTAAGCGATGATGATACCACCAACAGCATTGCCCTTGAACATAGGCAACACGAAAGCGAAGGTGAGGTGACAGGCAATCAGCAGGATTGAACCCAGTACCAGCATGGTGGCTGCCTTACCGTGGTGATCGAGATAGCTACCAAGGATAGGTGTGATGAGTACAGCCAGCAGTGGGAATACAGCAAAGATACTCTCGGCTGACTGACGCATGAAGCCCATATAACAGTAGGTAATGAGTGCTAAGATTGAGAGAGCCAGCAGACCGTACTTCAGGTTGGCCTTCTTCTGGAAGTTTGAGGCGAAACCTGCAGCAGCCACAATCAGCATGATGATGTACTGAACGATGGTAACATCGGGCTGAGCCCAGAATGAGTTAGCATCGGGGGCTGTAAGAGTCAGGTTACACTGCAGCATGTTTACAGCATACTTCTGGAAGGGGAAGATGGCTGAGTAGTAAAGCACGCAAAGCAGAGCTACAATCCAGAAACCAGCATCGGTAAGAATCTTACCCAGGTCGCTGATCTTAAATGGATCGTCTTTCTCCTCAGCTTCGCCAGTCTGTGCATCCAGCTTCTGGTCCATGAAGAAATATACGATGGTCATGATGAGAGCGATACACATCAGTACCACACCGAAGGCTACTGAACGGCTTACTGAAACCTCACCACCCAAACGGGCAAAGAAAGGCGAGAAGATCATACAGGTGGCAACACCCAGACGGGCAAGTGCCATCTCTGAACCCATAGCCAGAGCCATCTCACGACCCTTGAACCATTTTACAATACCACGACTTACGGTGATACCAGCCATCTCACAGCCACAACCAAAGATCATGAAGCCGCAGGCAGCAAACTTAGCTGAAGCAGGCATGCCAGTATAGAATGGTGATACACCCAGTTCGTCGAATACGGGGATATAATTAAGATGGTTGTTAAACCAAGTCTCGAGTCCGGTTCCCATGAAGCTCTCGCTTACGGCATACCATTTTACGCAGGCACCAACCACCATTACAGCAGCCGAAAGCACAGCAGTGAAACGAACGCCCATCTTGTCGAGGATGATACCTGCGAAGATGAGGAAGAACACGAACACGTTAAGGAATACCTCTGAACCCTGCATGGTTCCGAATGCGGTTGAGTCCCAACCACGGGTCTCCTGCATCAGGTCCTTGATAGGTGAGAGGATGTCCATAAAGATGTAGGCACAGAACATGGCCAGTGCCAGCAGTAAAAGCGCAGTCCAGCGCATTCCAGCGCTGTCGCGAAGGGTCTTTTGAATTGCTTGAGTCATTATTTTGTTTCTATTTAATTACTTTTCGTATTTATTCCCACGCTGGGAACATATTATTCCCACACTGGGAATGAATTGTTCCCAAGGTGGGAATATATTGCTTGCTTATTTCAACCAGCGGTCCAACCAGTTAAAGAAGGTGCGCTGCCACAGTACACCGTTCTGTGGTTTCAGTACCCAGTGGTTCTCATCGGGGAAGATGAGTAGCTCGGCTGGAATACCCTTCATGCGTGCTGCATTAAAGGCCGACATACCCTGAGTGGCGTTGATACGGTAGTCCATCTCGCCGTGAATCACAAGGATAGGTGTATCCCACTTGTCAACAAACTGATGAGGTGAGTTCTTGTATGTCTTGTCGGCATTAGCGGTACGATCCTTGTTCCAGTAGGCATCGTCGTACTCGAAGTTAGAGAACCAGTTCTCCTCGGTCTCAGTGTACATGGCCTCCAGGTTAAAGGCACCATCGTGAGAGATGAAGGCCTTGAAACGCTTATCGTGATGACCTGCCAGATAGTAAACCGAGAATCCACCGAACGATGCTCCTACGGCACCCAGTTTATCCTTATCTACGTATGGCAGATTGTTGGCTGCGTCGTCGATAGCTGCCAGATAGTCCTTCATGCACTGACCAGTCCAGTCGCCAGAGATCTCCTCGAGCCACTCCTGACCGAATCCGGGCAGACCGCGACGGTTAGGTGCTACCACTACATAACCCTGTGATGCCATGATCATGAAGTTCCAACGGTAGCTCCAGAACTGTGATACAGGACTCTGAGGACCGCCCTCGCAGAACAGCAGGGTGGGGTACTTCTTATTCTCGTCGAAGTTTGGTGGCAGAATTACCCAAACCAGCATCTGCTTGCCATCGCTGGTCTTTACCCAACGCTGCTGTACGGTTGGCTTAGCCAGCTGATCAAGGATGTGCTTGTTCTCGAAAGTAAGCTGCTTGGTCTGTGTCTTCTCAGGCTTCTTGAAGTTTGGAGTAACAATATACAGATCGGCAGGTGATGTGTAGTTATGACGCTCCATCAGCAGCTGCTTTCCATTGTTCATCAGGTGAATCTGTCCGAAGTCGTCCCAAGTGTTGGTCAACTGCTTCAGTTCACCCTTCCAGTTTACGGCGTAGAGGTTGATGGTAGCGTGCCAAACACCGATAAAGTAAATCATCGCGTCCTTAGAATCGCTCCAAACAAAGTCCTCAACACTTGAATCAAAGCTCTCGGTTACATATTTCTTCTCACCAGTAGCCAGGTTGTAAACACACAGGCGCAGGCGATCAGCCTCATAACCATCGCGCTCCATCGAAGTCCAGGCAATATACTTGCCATCAGGCGAGAACTTAGGATTCTGATCGTAACCTACGTTATTCTTCAGGTTCTCCTTGGCATTCACACTCTGATACTTCAGGGTCTTGGTAGGATTAACCTTTGGTGCCTTGTAATCTGCAGGTTTGCAAAGGTTCTTGGTCTCGCGCGTACCTATTATATATAAATAGATATCTGAGTCGGTAGAGATAGAATACTCCAGACCGGTCTTCTTACGACAGGTATAGGCAATCGACTTAGAGTCGGGTGCCCAGTCTAACTGCTCGATACCACCGAATGGCTCCATGGGGCACTCGTAGGGCTCGCCCTCCAGAATGTCGATACCATCCTTGATGCCATCCTCTGTTACATCAGCAACAAAGGGGTGCTGGATGCTCTCTACATAGTGATCCCAGTGGCGATACATCAGATCGGTTACCAAGCGGCCAGTAGCCTTTGGCAGATCGTCGGGATTCTTCTTGATAATCTCGTTGAACTCGAGTGAGTGGAGCAGAATCACCTTCTTACCATCAGGCGAGAACTTGAAACCCTCGATAGGTTTCGAGGTGTTCGAAATCTGCTTGCGGTCAGAACCGTCGGGGTTCATAGTCCACAGCTGTCCACCGGTAAGGAAAGCAATCTTTCCGTTATACCAGGTAGGATCGGTCTCGCTCTTGCTACCTGTGGTTAGAGTGGTGTTGCCTGTACCATCAGCGTTGATGATGGCAATCTTCTGCTGACTCTTATTAGCCTTTACGCTGTAGTAGCCAATCTGGTAAACAATCTGCTTACCATCGGCCGAAGCCTCGGCAGCACCTACACGACCCATGGCCCAAAGTGCCTCGGGCGTCATCAGGTTGCTGGCAAGCTTGATATTCTGTTTCCCTATCTTCACGTTTTCTGCTGCTTTAACGGGATTAGCTAAAAGCATCATTCCCAATAGTAAAACTGGAATTCTAAATTTCTTCATAAAGTTTATCTTTTTTGTTGGTTCATTCTCTGTTTCTGCAGTTCCTCTGCCTGCTTCTGCATAGCCTCCAGACGGGCTGCCAAACCAGAAGTCTTCTTCTGAGGATTGTTCTTGTTCTCCTTGTACTTAGCCTCCAGGATGGCGAGCAGTTTCTCGTCGTTGGTAGTCTTGCGGAGTGTCCACATGATGGCAGCCGAGAAGAACAGTGAGATAAAGTAGTAGAAGTTCAAACCTGATGAGTAATCGTTGAACATGAAGAAGAACATTACTGGCATCAAGTACATCATCCACTGCATCATCTTCATCTGCTCAGCCTGCTGACCAACCATCTGGTCGCGCTGCTGGCGCATAGTCATATAGCTATAAAGCACGTTGGCTACACAGAACAGGATACAGGTAAGCGACAAGTGATCGCCGATTCCCCAGATCTGAGTGCCCCATTCGATGATTGGATCGTAAGTAGAAAGGTCGCTGATCCACAGGAACGACTCGCGACGCAACTGGATAGCGTTAGGTACGAAGAAGAACATAGCCATCCAGATTGGGAACTGGATGAGCATAGGCAGACATCCACCCAGAGGTGATACGCCATACTGTGAGTACAACTGCATCATAGCCTGCTGTTTCTTCATCTGATCCTCAGGCTTATCGTACTGCTTGGTAGCCTCGTCGAGTTTTGGCTTCAGCACACGCATCTTGGCAGATGACATGTAGCTCTTCTTCACCATTGGGAAGGTGATGACCTTCAGCAACAGGGTAATCAGAATGAGCACGATGCCCATTGAGAAGCCCCATGAGGTGAGCCAGTCGAATACGTAAATGGTAAACCAGCGGTTAATCCAGCGTACCAGCCACCAACCCAGGTTTACTAACTGCTCCAGGTCGAGGTCCTTACCGAATGCACTCTGCTGCTCCACGTCCTTAATCAGACGGAAGTCGTTAGGACCGATATACATCTCGAACTCAGTAGCTTTAGCACCTGTGGGGTCGAAGGCAGTCTTCAGTTTAGCATTAAACTGCTTCAGATAGCCCGAACCCTTCTGCTGAGGAATGCTGGTAAGCAGTGAATTGGCTGCAAACTCATCCTTAGCAATCAGTGCGGCTGAGAAAAACTGGTTCTTGAAAGCCACCCAGTCCAAAGCCTCATCAATATTCTCGTCAATCTTTTCAGAAGTTTCGCTCAGATAGTCGGTACCACCATTCTTCTCCTTATAGGTAACCGAAGTGTAACGGTTCTCAAAAGTAAAACCCTTCTCCTGCTGACGTGCCAGGTCGGTCCACTCAATGCTCATCTCCTGATAGTTAGGAGCAAACATGCCCTGCAGGCCATTGGCCTTCATGTTGAAGTGCAGCATGTAGTCCTTACCCAGAACGTAGTTGAATTCGATGCTACCACCATTGCCAGCCAGAGCTGTCATGGTGAGGGTAGAATCGGTAACGTTTGATGGAGTGAAGAACAGGTCCTTGGTGATGATGTTCTCCGACTTACCAGCCAACATAAAGTTCATCTGCTGGGTGTTCTCGTCGAACAGGGTTACACCCATCTGGTCGTTCAGATTCTCAAAATTCTTAATCACTGCTTTAGCAAGTGTACCACCTTTTGTGTTGAAGGTCAGCTCAACCTTGTCGTTCTTCAGAACAACGGGCTGGTTCTTGCCGTTCTGTGCGGCATAGAACTGTGCTGTTGTGTCACCCTGAGCAGCTGCTGCAGCCTGTGCTTTACGTGCAGCCTCTTCAGCTTTCTGCTTCTTGGCGGCATCCTGTTGCATCACTGTAGCAATGCTGTCTTGTTTTCTCGCAGCTTCCATTTCCTCCTGCGAAGGCTGGTTGTACCAGCTGAAGCCGATAAGCACCAGCGCAATGAGGACGAAGCCGATAATAGTGTCTTTATTCATTTCTATTTTGCTTTTTTATTAATGTACGCGTAAATCAAGGTGCAAAATTACGAAAAAAATGCGAAAAGAATGCATACTATAGGCAAAAAATTGTATCTTTGCACCAGATATGAGAAAAGTTGCATTATTATTCGCAGCATTTTGGGCGCTTAGCGCCTCTGCTGCTCAACCAAAAGATACATTAGACGGACGCTATTTTCGTTTGTTTGCACCAGTCACTTTCTACCATAATGTGGCTAACAAATCACTTTCAATCCAGCCCGATTCGGCTGGTCAGGACCCTGTGGCTGATGCTATCGACGAAGCCTTGTTGCATATTTATCTGAACCGTCCTGATCTGGTGAATACCACCGAGTCGGAACTTCAGCAAACCGGTAATATTCGTAAGGATGTGGATCAGCCCATTAAGAACCAGGTAAAACTGGTTGAAAAGGTTGAAAGCCCAGTTATCGATACCCCCGACGATGTGCCTACTACCATTCTGGTTCAGAAGCCCGATTTCTGGACAAAGAAAGGTGATGGCTATCTGCAGTTTATGCAGAACTATGTAAGTGGTAACTGGTATAAGGGTGGTGAAAGTAACTACTCGATGGTGGGTTCGTTGACCTTAGAGGCCAACTACGATAACCGCAACAAATGGAAGTGGGATAATAAGTTGGAGATGAAACTAGGTTTCCTGCGTTCACGTACTGACTCGATTCATAAGTTCAAGTCGAATGAGGACCTGATTCGTCTCACCAGTAAGGTCGGCTTGCAGGCTGCCAAAAATTGGTATTATACCTTGCAGGTTCTGGCTTATAGCCAGTTTACACAGGGTTTGAAGTCAAACGATCGTAATGTCTATTCCGATTTTATGTCGCCATTCAACCTCAACTTCGGTCTTGGTATGGATTATAAACTGGCTACCAAGGATAAGAAATGGTCGGGTACCGTCAACCTGTCGCCATTGGCTATCAACTACCGTTATGTTGATCGTTTAGACCTTGCCACCAGCTATGGCTTGAAGGAAGGTCGTCATTCGCTGGTTGATTTCGGTTCGCAGCTCACTGCTGATGTGACATGGAAAATAAACGATGTGATCACATGGAAGTCGCGCCTCTATGCATTCACATCGTATAAGCGTACAGAGATTGAGTGGGAAAACACTTTCGCTCTGCGTGTATCAAAGTATATCTCAGCTAACCTGTTCTTCTTCCCTCGTTTCGACGATACAGGTACGAAGGACGACGACCTGGGTTACCTCCAGTTCAAAGAGTATAGCTCTATCGGATTCTCTTACGGCTTTTAGTTTTCCGTCATTTCTCCCTCAATATAGAGGCGGGTCATCTCAACTACACCATTGGTGCGGATAGTGATCGACTTCTTGAAATGGCCGGGGAACTTGCCTGCGCCGTTATAGGTTACCTTAATTTCGCCTTTCTCGCCTGGCTTGATAGGAGCCTTGGTGTACTCGGGTACGGTGCAGCCACAGCTGGCCACAGCCTGATTGATAACCAATGGCTGCTCGCCTACGTTGGTATAGGTGAAGGTGTAAGTAACAACAGGACTTTTCTCAGAGAAACTTCCGAAATCATGTGTCAGTTTATCGAACTTGATTTCAGCAGGTTTCTGTGCCAATGCGGCTGTTAATCCGCAAACCAGCATCAATGCTATAAATGCAATCTTTTTCATCTTTTTGTCGTTTAAATGATTAAATCAGTGCAAAGTTACTATAAAAATATGAATTAATCACGAAGAATTAAGAAATATGTTTGTCTATTATCAATTTTTTATGTAATTTTGCACCTTAAATGAATAAATAGCAATTAAATATGTACAGAAGTAAGACTTGTGGAGAGCTTAGGCTCCAGGATGCCGGTAGTGTTGTAACACTGGCCGGATGGGTACAGCGAAGTCGTAAGATGGGTGGTATGACCTTCGTTGATCTTCGCGATCGTTATGGCTTGACTCAGCTTGTTTTCAACGAGGCTGACGATGCTGAACTGTGCGAGCGTGCCAACAAACTTGGTCGTGAATTTTGTATTCAGATTAAGGGCGAGGTAAGCGAGCGCCAGAGTAAGAATCCCAAGATGCCAACTGGTGATATTGAGATTCTGGTAAAGGAACTGAACGTGCTGAGCGAGAGTCTCACACCTCCATTTACCATCGAGGATAACACCGACGGTGGTGATGATATCCGTATGAAGTATCGCTATCTTGATCTGCGCCGTGCTGCTGTTCGTAAGAATCTCGAACTGCGTCACCGCATGACCATCCTGATTCGTAACTTCCTCGATGCTCAGAACTTTATCGAGGTTGAGACACCGATCCTGATTGGTTCTACACCTGAGGGTGCTCGCGACTTCGTGGTTCCTTCACGTATGAATCCAGGTCAGTTCTATGCCCTGCCACAGTCACCACAGACCCTGAAGCAGTTGCTGATGGTATCAGGTTTCGACCGTTACTTCCAGATTGCCAAGTGTTTCCGTGATGAGGACCTGCGTGCTGATCGTCAGCCTGAGTTTACTCAGATCGACTGTGAAATGTCGTTTGTTGATCAGGAGGATGTGCTCCAGATTTTCGAGGATCTTGCTCGTCATCTGTTCAAGGAGGTTCGTGGTATCGAGCTGCCTGCACTCCAGCGTATGACATGGCACGAGGCTATGCGTCGCTTCGGTAGCGATAAGCCCGATTTGCGTTTCGGCATGGAGTTTGTTGAGCTCATGGATCAGCTTAAGGGGACAGGTACTTTCCCTGTGTTCAATGAGGCAACTTATATCGGTGGTATCTGCGTTCCAGGCTGCGCAAACTATTCTCGTAAGCAGCTCGATGAGCTCACCGAGTTTGTAAAGCGTCCTCAGGTAGGTGCTAAGGGCTTGGTATATGTTAAGTTCAACGAGGATGGTACTGTTAAGTCGTCTATTGATAAGTTCTATACTCCTGAGGTTTGGGCTCAGGTTAAGGAGGCATGTGGTGCCAAGGATGGCGACCTGGTACTGATTCTTAGCGGCGATAATGCCAATAAGACTCGTGTACAGCTCTGCACACTCCGTCTGGAGATGGGTGACCGTCTCGGACTGCGCGATAAGGATAAGTTCGTGTGCTTGTGGATTGTCGACTTCCCACTCTTTGAGTGGAGCGATGAGGAACAGCGCCTGATGGCTACTCACCACCCATTCACAATGCCTAATCCCGACGATATTCCTCTGTTGGATACCGATCCTGCTAAGGTTCGTGCCGTTGCTTACGACTTTGTTTGCAATGGTGTCGAAGTTGGTGGTGGTTCACTGCGTATCCACGATGGCAAGTTGCAGGAAAAGATGTTCCAGATTCTGGGCTTCACTCCCGAGCGCGCTATGGCTCAGTTCGGATTCCTCATCAATGCCTTTAAGTACGGAGCACCCCCTCACGCAGGTCTGGCTTTCGGTCTCGATCGTTTCGTCAGCCTCATGGCTGGTCTCGATAGCATTCGTGATTGTATCGCATTCCCCAAGAATAACAGCGGTCGCGACGTGATGCTCGATGCCCCAGGTGAGTTGGATCAGAAACAACTTGACGAACTTCAGCTTAAGGTTGAACTGCGTTCTACCTCCTCCTTGCAAGGCAGTGAATAAAGTTCACTGCGCTTGCTTCGTTCGTCGGTTGACCTACATCAAGAATAATTTACATTCTGCTAAAAAAGCCTAAAAATCAGCGAGTTGTCCGGAATAAAAGCGGTATTTTTGCATTCGAAAATTAACAGAAGTATAACACTTCAAATAGAGTATTAATTTTTTAGAACTATGGCAGAAAAGAAAGCAACAGCTAAGAAGGCTACTGAGACAAAGGCAGCCGCAGCTAAAAAGACAACCGTAAAGAAGGCCGCAGCTCCTAAGGCAGCTGCAAAGGCAGTTCTCGCAATCAACGCTGAGAATGTAGGTTTC
This sequence comes from Prevotella sp. khp1, assembly GCF_900102205.1. NCBI lineage: Bacteria > Pseudomonadati > Bacteroidota > Bacteroidia > Bacteroidales > Prevotellaceae > Prevotella > Prevotella sp. khp1. Next base: position 922,068 of record NZ_FNJZ01000001.1, on the reverse strand, counting down.
AAGGCAGGTGATGTATATCAGGCACTTGCAGCAGCAGGTAAGGCTCTCACTGTAAAGGAGATTGCTAAGGCTGCAAAGATTTCTGAGGAGGAGACTCTTCTCGGTTTGGGTTGGCTCTTCAAGGAGGGCAAGCTCGCTAATGATGGTGAAAAAGTTACATTGGCTTAAGCCTTTTAACGAATGATAGAAAAAGGTCGGTAATCGCTTTTACCGGCCTTTTTTAAGCGAATATAATGACATACGATCAGCAGATATTAAGTATACTTACAAGTGTGGGTGATAAGGGCATTAGCGTTATGCAGGTGTCCAAGCATGTGTATAATATGAACTTGAGTTTTTTCTATACACCCGATCTCAATGAAATACGTGCATATGTGCAGCAGTATCTGCTTAAGAATTCCAAGTCGCCTCAGTCGCTCATCGAGTCAACAGGTCGTCGCGGGTATTACCGTTTAAATACCCAGAACAATCCCGATGCTCGTCAGCTGATGTTGGAATTCGGTAGTTCTTTGTAAACTGTTTCGTATAGTTTCAGCAGTTGTTCGGCGGTTTTACGCCACGAGAACAAACCAGCTCTTTTTAGTCCTATTTCTTTTTGTGTCTCATAGTAGGCTTCGTCGTATTCCAGACGTAACATCTGTGCGGCAATCTCATCAGGATTCTCTGGGTTGATGAGGATAGCCTCGCTGCCACCAATCTCTGGCATCGACGAGGTGTTCGAAGTAATCACGGGTGTGCCGCAGGCCATCGCCTCAAGGAGTGGAATACCGAAACTCTCTCTGAGCGAGGTGTACAGAAAGGCAAAGGCACTGTTATAGATGTAAGGCAGATCGCTGTTTACGATATAACCTGGCATCACGATATACGGTCTGATGTTCTCAATGTTGTTTCGTTCAATAATGCCATTCAGGTAGCTTTGGTCTAAATCTGCCATCAGCAACTTACGTCTTACGGTCGATTCTTTCAGGTATTTCGAATAAGCTATCAGTGTACGCTCTGTATTCTTCTTGGGGTCGGTGTTACCTAGGAAGAAGAAATAACCGGGCTTTTCGATATACGATTGGTAGATATCAGCCACATCCCTTAAAGGCTTGAACCAGTCGTTATAGCCATTATAAATCATCGCCATCCGCTCTTCGGGGATGTGCAGTTTGTTAATGATATTTTGTTTCTCGAAGTTCGACACTGTGATGATGCGACGACATTTCTGCAGAATCTTAGGCACCACCTTACGTCTGTACAGCCATCCTAGGTTCTGATAGATAGACTTGTTGTTCTTATCTCTTGGTTCTAGGAAGATAATGTCGTGCAGCGTCAGTATCAATGGAACGTCGCAGAATATCGGCGCTGTGTTACTGGTGCAGTGCAGTAAGTCAAGATTGTATTTCTTGACGGCTCTTGGCAGGGTTATTTGTTCCCAAACAGGGTAGAAACTTTCGCCGATAACGATGATATGTACGTTTTTGGTATCCTTCAGGCATCGGTCAATACCTGGTGCCACAAACACAAAGTATTCGTTCTGCGTGTCTATCTGCTGTAGCTCTTTAATCTCTTGCAGAACCACATAGTCCATACCGTGCTTGTTACGGCGGAACACTCTTTGTGCTTCGATACCTATTCTCATATCTGCTTGATGACTTTTGCTGGTACCCCTGCTACAAGCGAGTGGGGTGGTACATTCTTGGTTACTACTGCACCTGCTGCTACTACGCAATGGTTACCAATCGTAACGCCTGGCAATATCACGGCATTCGCACCAATCCATACGTCATCCTCGATGGTTACGGCATTGGTGCTTACACCTTGATCGTCTATCCGTTTGTTGGTGTCGTCAAAATTGTGGTTCAATGCTGTTACGGTAATGCCTTGCGCTAAGTTTACATGGTGACCAATCTTTACCGGACCGATAATCGTATTGTGTAGACCTATTCTAGTGTAATCGCCAATCAGCACATCGCCCACAGCATTGTTGATGCAAGCAAACGATTCCACCACCGAATAATTGCCAAGTGAGAATTTTCGGTAGGGTGGAGTGTCCATTCTGGCCGAACGGTGAATCACCGAGTGTTTACCTCGGTGCTGGTATAATGGAGCCAATAATCTTACAAACCAGCGTGGTCTTGTCTGCACCTGGTTCATAATCACCCAATCAATCAGCTTTTTAAGCTTGGGACTATTTTTTAAATTAGCTCTTACGGTTTCGTTGTCCATCACTTTCTATCAGCGTCTTCCATTGCTCTGCAATCACGTTCGCATTGAAACGTTGCGATATCATAATTGCCTCGTTCGATTTTAACTGCCAATCCATGTAAGTGGCTTCCTCCAGTCGTTTGGCAAGATCGTCCACATCACCATTCTTAAAGTACATGCCGAAATCGCCCAGTATCTCTTTGCTCGATGGTAGGTCCGACGAAATCACTGGCAGTCCGTGTGCCATTGCCTGTACTAATACCAATCCGAAGTCTTTCCATCTCGAACTTGATACATAGATGCTGGCCTGCGAATAGAACATCTGGATGTTCTCAGTAAAGGGATGTATCTTTATTCTTTTCGTCAGATAGCGATTCTCAATCATCTTGTTCAGTGCCTCTTTCTCTGGTCCATCTCCTACAATATCCAGATACCAGTCGGAATTGCGCTGAGCAAACTTGTCGAAGGCTTTTATCAGCAGGTCGAATCCCTTATGTTTTGGGGTTAATCTTCCTACTGCTAAGAATCGTTTATTCTTTTCTGTTGATGGAGCGCCTGGTTTCAGTGTCAGTGGATTTGGAATCACAAATGGTGAGAATCCGTAGGCATGATAGTACATCTCCGAATCCTGCAGGTACAACAGCACGGTCTCGTCCAGCTTCTGTAACTGTCTACCATAGTGGTATTTTAGCTCAGTACCTAAGTAAGGCGATGCTTCTCTCAGGAAAGCGTTAAACGAGTTGTATATCCAGCCGATAGCTTTTACACCACCTAAGTCTCTCTTGATGGTTGCCAGTCGCATGGAGAGATATGAGTTTACTGCAATAATCGTGTCGAATTGGCCTTCTTTTAGTATTTTTACAACAGCTTCTCGCATCTCTCTGGGAAAAGAGCTGTGCGCATATAAATCAGAGGTGATGGCTGTTTTTGGCAGAGCGTTTTTATACAGATAGCTGTATGCGTTGTATAACATGCTTTTCCATTTTTCGGTTTTACGAAAATGGGTAAACACAATCTTCACGGGATAGTCTTTCAACCCATACATCGATAAGTCTTCTTGCTCCGGTTCTTCAAAACTTACGATGGTTACATCATATTGTTTTGATAGCTCCTCGGCAATCACGGCAGTCACTCTCTGCATGCCGCCCGACTTAAAAATACTATCTGTTATAAAACATATTCTCTTCATACATGTATAATCAGCCAAATTATCGTTGACAAAAGTACAAATATTTTTGGATTATTCCAAATTTTATGCTTTATTTCTCCGAAAAATTGCTCATTCTATCAGTTGCTTCCACTGCGTAATGATATTTTTAATATCAAATTGATGCGCAACAGCTATGGCTTCTTTCGATTTTTTCTGCCAATCTATATGGGTGGCCTCTTCCATTCGCTGTGCCAAATCCTCTATGTCGCCATTCTTAAAGTACATGCCGAAATCGCCCATAATCTCTTTACTTACGGGTAAGTCCGACGAGATAATGGGCAGCCCGTGTGCCATCGCTTCTACCAAAACCAAAGGCATGCCTTCCCATCTCGAACTGAGCACATATGTCTGAGCATGGCTATAGTACTCTTGTATCTGGTTAGTAAAAGGATGGATGGTTATTCGGTCTTCTAATTGATATTTTATTATCAGATCTTTGAATGTCCTTTCCTCACTGCCTTCACCAACGATATCTAAGTGCCATTCGTTGTTTTTCTTTGCAAACAGGTTGAAAGCCTTTATCAGGATGTCTATTCCCTTATGCAGCGGCGTAAAACGACCGATGGTCAGAAACTTTTTGCTTTCACCTGTCGCTGTCTCACCTTGTTTCAAAGTCAATGGGTTATAGATAACGGTAGGTGTAAAATGTTTGTCGCATTCATTAAATCTGTTGGCATCATCTTGGCAGAGTACAACCACGTCATCTAGTTTTCTGAACTGATAGATATAATGCTTTCGTCTTTTGGGACCAATATAATAATGTGAATCCTTACCAAACAAGGCCTCAAACGAATTGTGCAACCAACCAATCAGTTTGGTGTTTGGTAAATCCTTTCTAAGTGTGGCCAGTCTGGCTGCTAAGGGGGCATGCACGCCAATGATGACATCATATTCTCCTAGGCGAAGTTCTGCTAAAAGTGCTTTCCTTAATTCTGAGGGGTATGAACTGCGGGCGTACAAGTCAGAACACCATTGGGTTGCGGGTTGCAGTTTTAAATACAAACCACTAAATGCTTTGCAGATAAGAGTCTTGATTTTTCCAACCTGTGGATATGCAAAAAATCTGTAGTTAATATTTACTTCGTTAAGATGATAGAGTGTGGTATTCTTTTGCTCTGGTTTGTCAAAGGTTACAATGTTTACATCATAATCCTTTGCCAATTCCTTGGCAATCACGGCTGTTACTCTTTGCACCCCGCCAATACTGAAAATGCTATCAACAACAAAGCAGATTTTTTTCATATATCTACAAAAAAGCCTTATTACGTTTACAAAAGTACGAAATATTTTGGATTATTCCAAATTTTATCCTATATTTGCACAAAAATCAGTATTATTATGGCAAAGGAATACGATTATCTGATAGTTGGAGCAGGCATATACGGTGCAACTTTTGCATGCATGGCTCATCGCCAAGGTAAACGTTGTTTGGTGATTGATAAACGTAATCATCTTGGTGGCAATATTTATTGCGAGAACATCGAGGGCATCAATGTCCACAAGTATGGTGCGCATATTTTCCATACATCCAATAAGAAAGTATGGGATTTTGCTAACTCTATCGTCGAATTTAATCGCTATACCAATTCGCCCATAGCCAACTATAAAGGTAAACAGTATAACCTGCCATTTAATATGAATACCTTCTATCAGATGTGGGGCGTGCTCACACCTGCAGAGGCTCAGGCCAAGATAGAAGAGCAACGTCAGGAAGCGCTTGAAAAGATGAAAGCCGATGGCGCCACGGAACCAAGAAACTTGGAAGAACAGGCACAGTTACTAATAGGTAAGGATATTTACGAAATCCTAATCAAAGGATATACCGAAAAACAATGGGGACGCAAATGTAGCGAACTGCCAGCCTTTATTATCAAACGCTTGCCTGTACGATTCGTTCATGATAATAACTATTTCAACGATCGCTTCCAAGGTATTCCCATCGGTGGCTATAATAAACTCGTCGATGGCCTACTAGAAGGTGTTGATGTAAAGCTTAATGTTGATTTCTTTGATAATCGTCAGCATTGGGAGCAGATTGCTGATAAGATACTGTACACAGGTAAACTTGATGAGTACTTTGATTACCAATTTGGTAAATTAGAATATCGTACTGTTCGTTTCGAAGAGGAAATCCTCGATACACCTAATTATCAAGGTAATGCCGTAATGAACTTTACCGATGCCGAGGTTCCATATACCCGCATCATCGAGCACAAACATTTTGAAATGTTTGGCGATGATGTTTACAAGTGTCCCAAGACGGTTGTTTCTCGCGAATATTCCACTGAATGGCAGGATGGAATGGAACCATATTACAGCGTAAACGACGATAAGAATATGTCGCTCTATCAACGATACAAGGATATGGCAGATCAGGATCCCAATCTGATTCTGGGTGGTCACTTGGCCGAATACAAATATTACGACATGGCTCCAATTATGGAGAAAGTGATGGGGTTGTTTGGACAACTATAGGGAGGATAAAGCTTTGATGAAGTTAGCTTTTCTATGCAATAACATGAAGTCGACTAATGGTGTCGAACGTGTGTTGTCCCAACGGTTAAGTCTGTTGGCGGAAAGTGGTATGTACAAGGTCTATTTGATCACATACAATCAATACGGCGCCCCTTTCTCCTTCCCTATATCCGATAAAGTTCATTATGTTGATTTAGCCACGAGATACATCGAGCGTTGTTCTTACCATGGTTTATTTCAATATTTTGATAGATATGTCTCTCGTAAAATATTCATACGATTATTTCGTCATTGTGTTGAAAGGATAAATCCTGATGTTGTGACATGTGTTGATATGCATTTAGCTGATTTAGAGGCTGTGCTTTCCTTAAAAAACAATGTTGTAAAGGTTGTTGAGTGTCATTGTGGTCTTTCTGCTTATTTCGAAGATTTAGAGAAGATTGAGAATAGATATAGACGAAATAGAGAACGAAGTCTTAAACAAAAACTAATCCGTATCATCGGCAAATTTGATAGAATCGTTGTCTTGACAAAGGATGAGAGAGTTAAATGGCATTTAGGTGATAAAGTTGTCTTTATTCCAAATATGCTTGTTTCATATCCGGAAGATCTTCCAGAACATACAATTACTCATAATCAAATCATCAGCGTTGGTCGCTATGCCTACCAGAAAGGATATGATTTGTTGATGGAGGCTTGGAAAATAGTAGAGGGTAAACATCCAGACTGGTCACTTCATATTTATGGCAGTCATGATGGTGATATGGGCGACTACGGACGGCTTCTACATATAATAGATGATAGTCGTATGCAAAATGTATATTTGCATCCTGCAACAAATGAAGTCTATTCAAAATATGTCGAGAGCGATTTTTATGTAATGTCTTCTCGTTTTGAGTCCTTTGGCTTGGTGTTGATAGAAGCTATGTCATGTGGCTTGCCAATTGTTTCATTTGATTGTAATTATGGGCCTCGTTCGATAGTTACTGATGGAGAGACTGGCATTTTGGTTCCGCCTTACGACGTTAAGAAATTGGCTCTGTCAATATGCTTTATGATAGAGCATAATGATGAACGTATGAAAATGGGGCGAAATGCTCGTGTAGCCATTTTGAAGTATAAGCCTGAAAGAATTATTTCTTTTTGGCAGCATTTTTATCAATCTTTATGACCGGTGTTTGGAAAATAATAGTATATTAAAATAAAGTCTTCAAATATGTGAGACAGTACAAAGATACAAAATCAAATCGGGAAGTTTTAAATCGAAGTGTTTTGTTGATTAGTAAGTATTAATTTAGCGTTCTGGAAATATTTTTTGAACACTAGTGATTACATAATAAACTATATTTTTCCAGAAATGATGTTAGTGAATAATCGATGCCATAATTCCATGATATTGTCTATATTGTACCTCTGAATATTTTTTTTCGCCAGTTTGCTCATCTCATTCCTTAATATAGGGTCTTCAATTAGCTTACAAATACCCTCTGCGAGCATAGTTGAATTGCCATTCTCGCATAATATGCCGTCTTCACCATCATGAATAATGTCGCGCGGTCCACAAGGACAAGAGAATGATACACATGGTAGACCAACTGACATAGCCTCAGCTAGGACAAGACCGAATCCCTCGTATCTAGAACTGAATACAAATATAGAACTTTCTTCGTATTCCTTTATGATATTGTTTGTAGCTCCATAGCAAGTTATGCTTGAAGAAAGATTATTCTTTATTATAAGTTGTTCGTAGGATTCTTTATTACCTGGACCGTAAATGTTTAAGGTCCAGTCTGGATGCTTTGAGTGTACCAGCTTCCATGCATCAATGAGCATGTCAAATCCTTTTTGGTATGTGTATCTGCCTACGGCGATGACTCGTTTGGCATTGCTATGTTTTGTTACTTCTTCATGAATTGTTATCGGGTTTGGAATTACGGAAATGTTGTCTATTCCTTTCCAGTATGAAGCATCTTCATTCGTGAGTACAATGAATCTGTCCAATTTTTTAATTTTATTGTCTAGTTGTCTCATCCACAAGAAAGACAATCCTTTGTTTATAAAATTTGGAAGAATTTTTATGTTTATTTCTCTATATTTGTATCGCCCGAAATGAATCTCACCTATTTTCTTACTTCCGTCTTTTATGTCATTAATAAAGTTGATTTCTCTTCTTAAAAGAGAGATTGTGATGTCTGGTTGGAGATGCCTTAGTGTTATTTCTAACTTGTGGTGATATTCGTTTTGTTTAATGAGATAATAAAATAAACGTTTCCCAATAGAGTATCTCCATAGTTCGTCTATGTTTACATCTAGTTGGATTATTTTTACTTTATTTGACAGAGGAAAAAATGGTTTGATTCCTTTATTGTCTGTAGTGATAATAGTGATGTCATATCCTAATCGGTCAGATAAATAATTAACTTTTTCTGTCAGTACCCTTTCCATTCCAGAAGCTCTGTTTAGGGATGGTATACAATATGCAAGCCGGATTGTGTTATCTGATCTTTTTTTTGGAAAAATATCTTCTAAGACGAACTTCATTTGTTTATACCATGATAAGTGTTTAATTGATTCTCTGATTTCTTTAGGTTGGATAACAAACTGCCTATAAAAATCAACAATTTGTTGAATATCTATAGGTGATTCATCTGCAGGTGTTTTAAATACATATGGTTGGGTGTCGAAATCATTATCTGTTTCAGAATACATAAAAGGAATACCTCTTGCAGCATATTCTCTATTCTTTAATGTCTTAATTTTGTCGATTCCAACGCGATGTCGACCAAGGCTTCCAATGCCAAAATCACATCTATCAAAGAGATTGTCTAGTTCTGTTCCATGCTTTTTACCATATAGTATCACATAATTCTCCATGTGATTATCTGAGATAATCTTTCTGAATTCATCTTCAATTTCTTTTGAGAAGAAATATCCTACTACATGAAACTTTACTAAATAATCCTGTGGTTTTGAATAATATTCAGCAAGCCCTTTAATGAGTCTATCAAATCCATGCCATTCGTGAATCTCTGCCACACCAATTAAATTCAATTCTTTTGTCGTGTCATTGATTGTTTTTTTCATTTTTACACTATCAAAGTCAATCCCGTTGGAAATTTTAATCGTGCGTTGACCGAAAATGATATCGTAATCTGAGAATGTGACTACAGCATCCAATTGCTTGGCAAGTTGATATCTGAAGATCTTATCTTGAAAAATCTGTCTACTTATGTCTTGCGCTTTATATTCGTCGTCATAAGGGTATGTCGGTATTTCCATTACGACTTTTGCTCCAAATGCTTTCATCTTCTTAACCATGTTTATCGTAAACAGGTTCGCGTTGTGGTTTGATCGGATGTATACTAGGTCTATTTTGTTTTCTTTGACATAATTTGAAATAGCAGAGAAGTCGGTTCTTTTTAGTATTTTGCTTAATATGCCATTTCCATAATCAGCAATAACTTCTCCATCTATAATTCTTTTTTTTGTGTTCTTTTCATCCATATAACACAGATGAACATCTATTCCGCACTTTTTGAGGGCATCAACCTGATATGATATCTTTTTACTGATACCATTATTAGGGTCGAAACCATGAAATATTAGAAACAGAGCTTTTTTCATTTATTTCGTTTTCAAAATCTCGGCTAAGATAGGCATATTTTTAATAATAACCAAATTTATATGAACTTTTTTTGTGTTTTTCAGTTTAAATATGTATTTTTGCATCGTAAATGAATAAAAATCATAGATGAGAAACGAAAAATACAAGATAGTTTATTGTACTCCGGCATTGTACTCTGCGGGAGGCACAGAACGTGTCGTTTCTGTTAAAGCCAATTATTTTGCCGATGTTTTAGGTTATGATGTGACAATCATCGTAACCGAAGGCAAAAATGGCAATTCTTTTTTCTCTCTATCAAAAAAGGTTAAAGTAATTAATCTGGGGCTCAATTTTGAAGAGTTGTGGAATATTTCACTTTTTAAGAAGATTCTCCTATATCTGAGGAAACAGCGAAAGTATAGAAAGAGATTGTCAAATGAATTGTTAAGAATTCAGCCAGATATTACGATAACAACTTTACGTAGGGAAATAAATTTTATTAACGATGTTAATGATGGTAGTAAAAAGATTGGTGAACAGCATTTAAGTAGGACGAACTATAGAAAGATTGATGCTCGTTTTTCAAAATTTTATGAAATTTATTTTTTTCGTTGGTGGAAGGATCGTGTTGTTGATAGCCTAAAGAAACTTGATAGAATGGTTGTTCTGACGAATGATGCCGTTTTCGAATGGCCAGAACTTTCAAATATTAGAATGATTCCTGATCCGTTATCGCTAAAGATTTGTTGCTCTAGTTCATTAACAGCAAAGCGGGTCATTACAATAGGGCGTTATTCTTATGAAAAAGGATATGATATTCTGTTAAAAATTTGGTCTGTAGTAGAGAAAAACTGTATAGACTGGCAGCTTGATGTTTATGCTATGGGGGATCCTACACCATATGTGAAGTTGATGGATGATTTGTCAATCGATAAAAGACGCTGTTATCTTCATAGTAGTGTCGTAGATGTTGAAGAGGAATACTTAAAGAGCTCAATTTTGGTTCAGCCCTCTAGGACCGAAGGTTTTGGATTAGTAATAGTTGAAGCCATGGCATGTGGCTTACCTATTATATCTTTTGATTGCGAAAATGGTCCTCGCTCTATTATTACTGATGGTGAAGAAGGCTTCTTGATTCCTACATTTGATATAGAAAAGTTTGCAAATCGTTTGATTCAATTAATAAATGATGTAGATTTACGGAAGGCGATGGGCGAAAAGGGGCGTAATAAGTCTCAATGTTATCAAATTGAATCTGTTGGAAAACAATGGAAACAATTATTTGATGAATTGATGCAAAAAGATGGGATATGAAGTAACTATAGGCATTCCTGTTTATAAATCTGCTGATTATATCCGCAGGTCTTTGGAGTCTGCACTTTCTCAAACTTATTCATCTATAGAATTTCTGGTTGTAGATGATGCTGGATGTGACGGATCTTTGGATATAGTTCACGAGATTAAACGTACTCACCCTAGAGGAAATGATATACATTTGATATGCCATCAAGAGAATCTTGGTGTTTCTGCATCTCGTAATCAAATTATCGACCGTGCAAGAGGACGATTCCTGTATTTCATGGATTCCGATGATGTAATAACAGAGAATGCGATTGAACTATTGATGTCTCGTGTAGGTTCGTATGATGCAGAAATAGTATTTGGGTCTTATGAGAAGATAGAATTGTCAGGGAACAAAGGGCTTTATCAGTATTCTGACGTGCATTTCGCTCATAAAGATGAGTTGGCAACTTTTGCCTATCGAAAATATGCAGGTATCCAAGCTTCGTCATGTAATTTTTTGGTAAAGATAGATATTCTTCGTGATAATCATCTTCGTTTTATTGATGCAAACTATTGGGAAGATATGGTTTTTACCTTCGATTTGGTGACTTATATTTCACGTGCAGTTTTGTTATCTGATGTTACATACAGTTACATTTGTAGGCCCAATTCGCTTTCTCATTATCAGCATCGTAATACAATATCTAAGCATGAAGTTTGGCAGAATGTCCGAGCAATCGATACCCTTAAAAAAACATCTTCTCTTTTATCTAATAAAATTTATTATCCCAATCGGTGTTACACTATTGCGATGACCGATTTCTATATAGCTTGCAATATTCTTAAACGTAGGAACGATATAGTCCCTTATGTACAGGATGGAGAAATTAAGTCTTTGATGAAACACCCAGCAGACTTTCGTCAAGTCTGTAAGTTTCGTCAGTCTCGTATAAAGAACATTATTCTTTTTGTTGTAGGTAAATTACCTGCTTTTTGGTGTGTTCGCTTTATCTGGTGTGTTGGAAAACTTAAAAAGTTGATATAAAATTTGGTGGTTTGGTTGAAAATGCTTATCTTCGCCATCAAAACAGAGAAGTGTTGCTTATGTCCAACTGGTACGATAAATATCTTAGTATATATGGGAAACCGTTTAGCGAGGTTTCTCAAGATGTCATAGATGGCACTCGCCGAAGACTGGCGGCTTTGCAGAGTGATAAACCTATAGCTTCGATTGTTGTTATTGCGTATAATGAGGAAACACATTTGCAAGCCTGTTTATGGGCTATTAGTGAGATAAAGTGTAAATATCCTGTAGAAATAATAGGTGTGGATAACGACTCTAAAGATCGTACTGCTGAAATTTTCGTGAAGTCTGGTATTCCTTATTATACAGAATACCAACATTCTTGTGGATATGCTCGTCGTTGTGGGTTGCAACATTCTAAAGGAAAATTTTATTTTGATGTTGATAGCGACACAATTTATCCACCAATGTATTACGAGTTGATGCTTGACCAGTTAATGAAACCTGGAGTTGTTGCTGTTTCTGCAACTTGGAGTTATTTTCCCGATACTAATCATAGTAAGTTGGGACTTAAGCTTTTTGAAATGTGTCGCGACCTGTTTCTTTGGATACAGCATTTTAAACGTCCCGAGTTGAGTGTTCGTGGACTTGTTTTCGCCTATAATGCAAATTTCGGTCGCCAAGAAGAATACCGAGTCGATATCATTCGAGGTGAAGATGGATCGATGGCTTTGTCTTTGAAGAAGTATGGAAAAATCAAATTTGTTCACGACAGCCGTTGTCGTGCAATAACTGGCTATGGAACTATTGGCAATCAATCCATGTGGCAGAGTTTTGTACAACATGTTAAGATTCAAGGAAAAGGTCTTTCACGTATATTCATTAAAAAGGATTATTATGAAGATAGTGAAGATAATTTGATTGCTAATAAGTAGGTTGTTGGAATCTTAATTAAAGATTGCTATGAAACTATTATATATAACAAAATCATTTGCGGCCAAAGCTGGTGTAGAACGTGTATTAAGTGACAAAATGAACTGGTTAGCTGAACACGGCTATGATATCATGCTTGTAACTTATGAACAGGGTAATCATCCTGATGCTTTTACTTTACATCCTTCTATAAAGAGGAGTGATTTAGATGCTCGTTTTTTTAAATTGTCAAGTTTGCCAGAATTAAAGCGTTTTACACAGTTTTTGCGTCTCCGAAAACGATTTGTTGATAATCTCCAGAAACAAGTGGATTTTTTTCGCCCAGACATAATTATAACAACAACCTATCAACTTAAACTTCTTGATTTAATAACTAAAGTAAAGACCAATGCAAAAAAAGTGCTGGAATCTCATATAGCATGTTATAAGGCTAAAAAAACTGGAGATTTTCCAAGTTATTCACTGTTGCGTTTTTTTGCTAAAGTATATGATGCCTATTTTCTCAAAAGAGTTAGCAAATTTGACCAACTCGTTGCTTTGACTAAAGGTGATGCAAATGATTGGGAAAGGTATATTAAGAGTGTATTGGTTATTCCTAATCCCATTACTTTTTATCCTGAAAAAAATGTAACTCGACAGAGTGAAAATATTCATAGAATAATAGCTGTCGGTAGACTGAATGAACAAAAAGGTTTTGATTTACTGATAGAGGCTTTTTCGAAAATTGCTAATAAGTGTCCTAAATGGAACGTTGATATCTTTGGAGATGGAAGTGATAAAGAAAAATTGTTGAATATGATATCTAATTATCATATGGAATCTCGTGTTTCCATATATCCGTCAACTTCAGATATCTATCGTGAATACTGTAAAAGTGATATTTTAGTCTTGAGTTCTAGATATGAAGGGTATCCTCTCGTATTGAATGAAGCTATGTCATGTTCATTGCCGTGTGTCGCTTTTAGATGTAAATATGGACCAGAAGATGCAATAACAAATGGTGAAAATGGAATTCTTGTGACAAATGGGGATACTGCAGAATTAGCAGAGTCTATACTTTGGTTAATTAACCATAATGAAGCACGTTTGTTGATGGGGGATAAAGCTCGCCATTCGTCAGCTAAGTACAAGAAAGATTTAATAATGAAGGAATGGGTAGAATTGTTTGATTCAATAATTCGTTAACCTGATTTGATGAAGTTTTTTGGTGTCTGTAATGAAAATATTGTATCTGTTTCGTTCATTAGCTGTGTTTGGTGGTATTGAAAGGATTCTTGTTGACAAGATGAATTACTTATCATCTGTATATGGATATAGTGTGTGGATGATAACAACTGATCAAAGTAATCATGCTATACCTTATCATCTTGATGAAGATGTTAAAGTGGAAGATTTGGGAATATGTTTTTATCGTCAATACAATTATAATATTATACGCCGGATTTGGGTGTCGTTTATGATGAAAAAAAAATATAGAGATAGGCTTCATAGACGAATAATGGATATTAATCCCGATGTTGTTGTTTGTACTACAGCTGATGATATTAATTCAATCGTTAGGGTTAAAGGTGTAATACCACTAGTTGTGGAATCTCACTCAATATTTTCCCGTACAATTGAATATGGTAATTATTGGTTGTTGAAGAAGTTTAGAAAGTATATGTTTCTAAAAACATTGTCTTCTGTAGATTGTCTAGTTTCATTGACTGAAGCAGATGGTGTTGAATGGCGTAAAGTACATCCTAAAGTCGTCGTAATTCCCAATTTTATATTTGTATTTGGTGGTGAGAGAGCGTTATTGAATAATAAAAGTGCTATTTTTGTGGGGCGGCTTGATTATCAAAAAGCCCCGTTAACTGTTATTAGTATTTGGTCTAAGATTCGTCAACGTGATAAAGATTGGATTTTGCATATCTATGGTGAAGGTGATCTGGAAGATGAAGTGAAGAAACTTGCAGAGGAGGTTGGTGGAATTATTGTACATAAGCCGACTGACAATATTTGGAAATGCTATGCTGAATGTTCGATGTTGTTGTCTACTTCTTTGTTTGAACCATTTGGCTTAGTTTTAATAGAAGCCATGAGCTGCGGGCTTCCTGTTGTGGCTTTTGATTGTCCATATGGGCCTTCTGCAATTATTTCTGATGGCATCAATGGCTATATAGTTTCTAAAGAAGATATTGATGGGTATGTTGAAAAGGTATTAATGTTGATGGGGTCTATCGGCAAGAGGCAGATAATGGGAAAGGCTGGGCGAATTTCTATATCTAGGTACGCTCCTTCTTCCATAATGCCACAATGGAAGTTGCTATTTGAAGAAATAAGAAATAAAAAAGTGATATAATTTTGGATTGATGAAGAAAAATGTTTATTTTTGCAAAAAAAATAGAAGCTTATGATGAATCCGTTGATATATATGTGTATTCCAGTATATAATGTCGAATTGTATATTGCGAAGTAGTTACTTTCATTTTGGTATCGTCCTAATATATTTTAATAATATTTGCTGTTATGAAAATTAAAATTCTTGTTTGTTGCCATAAAAATGATATTTTCAAGTCGTCTGATGTCTATCTTCCTATTCAAGTAGGTAGGGCAATATCTAATACCACGCTTAATATGCAAGGTGATAATGAGGGTATAAACATAAGTGAGAAGAATGACAGTTATTGTGAATTGACTGGCATGTATTGGGCATGGAAGAATTTAAAAGATGTAGATTATATTGGATTATGTCATTATCGTCGATATTTTGATTTTAACCATATCGGGCGTATGGTCTTTCCTTCAACAACAATTGGTACAAGCTTGTTTGATTCACTTAATCTAGAGATTAATTCTAAAATAAAGTCTTATTTAGAGCAGGGGACTTGTATCGTTGCCAAACCTGTTCATTTACATACTTCTCTATATTTGCAGTATTGTGAAGGTCATTATAGTCCGGATTTCAAAGTTATGGGTGATGTTATTCGTGAAACATTATCGCCTGAGTATTATCAAGGCTTTTGGAAGTACCTTGTAGAAAGTAATCTGTTTTCACCATATAACATGTTTATTATGAATTGGAAGCAGTTTGATAGTTATTGTAAATGGTTATTTCCATTGTTGCAAGCCATTGAGGATAGAGTAGATATAAGTCATTATCCTCCTTTCCAAAAGCGCATATATGGATATTTAGCTGAGAGATTGCTGAATTTGTATATTAAAACAAACAAGTTGAAACGACTTGAGTTGCCCATATTAAAAATTGCTGATGAACCTGAGGTTGATAATATTTCTTGGGTAAGGTATTATATTAGGTCGTTTGTTCGTGACCTGGCAATAAAAGCTACAGGTAATAGTCGATAATTCTTATTTCATATTGTTCAATCCTCCGATACTTTTTTTGTTTGAATATGAGAGTCTTTGCCGAAAAGAATAGAGTATTTTCTTCGGTAGATGGTGATGGGTAAAAGCACCATTTCTATCATGAGAGCTATGATAAGGCATTCGATCCAATCATACTGGATGTTTGGGTGATGGAGAAACTTCTCGATTCCAAAATCTATTACGCCAATCATTATTCGGTGGAGGCCGAAGATGAGCATGGTGCCGATGGAGATGAGGGTGATGGTGCGGCTCTTGATGTGGTTGAGCGATTTTGATAAGTAGATGAATGCATATACTGATACGAAGTTTACCACATAATATAATATGATGTGGAGGATGAAATTGCTCTCGTTGATGTGCCAGTAGAATAAGATGAGGCTGGCGAGTAGGGCGGTTGTGCCGATTAGTAGGTCTTTTCGGAGTTGCTGGTGTTTTAGTTTGCCCCATTGTCGGTAGAGATTGCCTAGAAAGAAGAAACATAGGCAGCGGATGAGTCCGTGGTAGGTGATGTATGGGGCATAATGGTAGTGCTTGTTGGCGCCATAGAGGATCATGGTGATGACGGAAAGTATCAGCATGATGGTTTTGCCGTGTTTGTTCTTATTGAGTACATCTGTCAGGATGTGCATGAGGAACAGTGCAATCAGGAACCATGTTACTCCGTTGAGCTCGCAGGAGAAACTGCTGTTTAGCTGACCAAGCATAGTGCCAACAATAGGCTTTACGGCATCCCCGCAGGTTATGCCGCCATGCTCTATGTAGAATTTGGCTAGCCAATAGGGGTAATATATTACATTATATATAATATAAGGTATCAAGAGTGCATAGCCGTATTTCTTGGCTGACTCTTTAACTGATAGGTTTTTCTTCTTCAGATAGCCGGATACAAAGAAAAACGTGGATAGGATGACTGATGCCAAAAACTGTAGATGAAAGGTATCTTCTTGTTGGGGTAGGTGGCAGAATACCACTACCGTCATGCAGAATGCTTTTGCCCAATCTATCCAATTAATTCGGTTCATGTTGCAAAATTACAAAAAAATATCCATATTGTGGATTCTTTTTAGTAATTTTGCACAAGATATGGCAAAACAAAGGATTGAATACATTGATGCGATGCGAGGATTTACGATGATTCTCGTAGTGTTTGCACATGTTTGTCATTTCTGTTTGGGCGATTCTATGATGGGCTATAATGCGGTGTTTATCCTATTTCGATTGCCTTGTTTTTTTATGATTAGTGGTTGGCTGTTTGAGTCAGTGGCCCAAAGACCATTAAAGGAGGTTGCTAAACATAAAGCCATGGTTCAACTGTTGCCTACTTTTATATTCCTGCTGATTTTGGCACCACCACCTGAGTTCTTTCATCAGTTGGGGGCGGTTAAAGGCGGATATTGGTTTACTTTTGCATTATTTGAGTTTTTTATTCTCTATATGCTGATGGTTAGGGCTAGTAGGAGGTTGACTCTTATATTTGCTATAGCACTAACCTTGGCTTCTTTTATCTATTCACGTTATTATTATAGTATCCGAACGTCGGCAGATGAATGGCTGTTGATGGTTATGGACTTTCTTGGATTCTTGAGCGTTATCACCTGGCGCTTTTTTATATTCTTCTATTTGGGAACATGGATAAGACGTAACTTTGATGCCTTTATCCGATGGACTAGCAAACCTGTTGTGATAGGGGCGATAACTGTTGCGTTTTTCTTGATTGCTTCTACGTCACATCATGATCATCTGCTGTTCGAGATGTTTAGATTTTATGTTGGGGGAATTTCTGGTATGATCATGGTGTTTACCTTCTTCCGATTGTCTGCTTCATGGCTTAAGAAATGGCATGTTTCTAAGCTCTTGCAATATGTCGGAACTCGAACGCTTGATATCTATTTATTGCATTTCTTTTTCTTGCCACGCTTTTTGATGGCTTATGCGCCACAATTGGCTGCGTATAATAGCCGTTTCGTTGAGTTTTGGGTGATACTTGCTGTATCATTCGTTGTCTTGACGCTAACCTTGGTAGCCAGCTATGCTATTCGCCTAAGTCCTTTCTTAGGGCATTATCTGTTTGGCGTAAAGTACGATAAGTCGACCTAAGTCAGGTTTTGACAGGTGTAATACCAAAACTTGTGCCACCAGTTATGGAAGGTAAATCCATCGCCCATTATTTCGCTGAGGAGATATTGCCCTTCTTCCTCTGACGGTTCAAGCAGCATGTGACTTGGGGCGAGATTGAAAATCTCCTTCATCAACCACATCATGCCTTGTGTGAAACGTGTCAGTCCTAATTCCTTTATCTCGCCATCCATCGTTGATTGCGAAAATTGAAACTGCTTACAGTTACCATCTCCAAACCGGAGCACATGGAATAGATCCATCAGATTGCGCATCTGCAAGCGCTTCTCTATTAAGAGGTTATAAAGATTGACTATTTGGAGAATGATTGTCATCGAGTGAGCGGGCACTGTCAGTTCACCTGCTTTGCGAAACATCAAATCGTTGTTCTGCAACATCCATTTTTCGAGTCGGGTGTTACGTTGAGATGACTTGCCTGCATGCAGTTCTGTATGAATGCGTACATTGATGTCGGCCCATTGGTTCAGGTCAACCTGATTCTTATAGCCGAATACATAGAGATCAATCCCCTTGGTATAGCGAAGTGGTTGTAGCTCACGGTCGTAGAAACGAACCAAGCCAGGTCCCGTAACCACCGATGAACGTAGATGGTGCGAGTGTAGCTCGTCTTGTAGTGTAACTAGTCTGCGACTCCTGCCGCGATTCTGTTCTTTGATATCCTCTGCCTCAGCCATCCAGTTGAGTGATAACTCCTGAGGAGCCACCAAACCATAGTCGAATAGTTTTGTGATACCATGATAACAGATACCAGCAACCGTGTGGTGCTTGGCTAGTTCGAACAATTTCTTCCACTCATCGGGCTCAGGAAATCGACTTACGCAATCCAGCTGGCCCACAGAAACCTGCATTAATTCGAAAAATAGTTTCCTTATCATGATAATCGATGGATGTACTTAATGATAACCAATGTAATTCCTAATGCCGATACCGATGATGCAATACATCCCAGTACGGCATAAACCATTATGGCAAAAGCATTGATAGGGGCAAAACCACCTAGAAGCATACCACAGAACAATAGTGGGAGAGAGGCTAATGCTAATGCAGAAAGGTTGGCGATAGTTGGCGACAGAATGGCTAACAGACTGGTGCGCATAAAGGGCATCAACGCCTGCCACTGAGAAGCACCATTACCTAACATAAAATCATATTGCCCGCGGTTGCGTTGCAACATCGTTACAAAATTGCCGAGACCTCTTACCTGCATAGCTGACGAATGTCCCAATAGAATCGCCATGACAGGTATAAACCAACGGGCAGATATATGATCGATAGGTAGAACTGCTACCAAAAGCCATAGTCCAATCAATAGCACGCCAACAAAAAGTCCTGCACTTGTTGGGAAAAGATATCTTTGAATGGCGAGTTTGCATTTGTTAGTAACCAGGAATCCTGCCCAAATGGCCATCACCAATAACCATCCAATGGATATCCAGATGTTATCTACCTTATATACGCCCCATGCAATCAGCGAAAAGATGAGTAACTGCACAAATCCTTTCGTTAATGCCACGGCGAGTGGTTTCATGGTGGGGCGGTCTAACAAATAAAGTGCTCCAAAAGGTAAAATTAGTAGCAAAAGTGCTAAAATGGTATGTAGTATCAGTGTTGTAGTCATATCTGAAACTGGTTTAAATCAATTACATGATGTGCGTATGCTATAAGTTGCGGGTTGCGACTGGCTATCAAAACACATTTGCCTTGCGCTGCTTGCTGTTGTAATAACTGTAGCATTTGGGGCGTTAATTCTGGTGAGAGGTGCGAGGCCGGTTCGTCTGCCACCAGAATCGGCTTGTTGGTTGCCTCTGCTATAGTAGCCTCAGCCAAACGTAGTACCTCTTCGGGCAACAATGGCTCTGTCTCTGGTATTTCTGTTGCAGATGGCAATATGCCATTCCATACACCATATTCGTCTGCTTCTACTTGTGGCGGCTGCGGTTGGTAAAGTTGGTTACGCAGCAGGTCAATATTCTGAGGCAGATAGCACATCATCTTTCGGAATGCAGGCGCTGATTGTACCGTCAACAATTCTCCATCCACACTCACAAAACCTTCGGTTACAGGCAGAAATCCCATCAGGGTACGTAGAAAAGTAGTCTTGCCCGAACCTTCTGGGCCCGTGATGCAAGTAATCTTTCCATCGTCCGCTATAAAGGACAGGTTCTTCACTAATACCTTCCCCGAAACGGCTATTGTAGCGTCTTTAACCTCTAACATATTAAATTGTTTGTGCAAAAATACAAAAAAATCTCATCATGCCATCAGTTATTACTCATTTTTTTGTAACTTTGCGCCAAAATTATGAGCATAGAAAAAAATAACTCAACAAAACAGTGGCGACTGCCTGCAGAATGGGAGCCACAATCAATGGTGCAGCTAACTTGGCCGCATGCAAAAACAGACTGGGCACCCATGCTCGATGAAATCACTGAGACTTACGAAGAAATGGCTCGCGAAATTGCAAAACGTGAACCTCTTCTCATTGTTACTCCTGACGATGTCAGGCCAACTGTCCATTGCCAACTATCATCTATCAACTCAAACGACACTTGGGCTCGCGATCATGGTTTCATTACATTGGTTGATGATCAAGGTGATGCTCGCTTGTTGGATTTTTGCTTTAATGGTTGGGGCGAAAAGTTTGAGTCTGAGTTAGATAATGCCATTAATCGTCGTATCTATGATGAAGGTAAGGTTAAAGGCGAATATGTGGATTGTCTGGACTTCGTACTCGAAGGTGGTTCGATTGAGAGCGATGGTCAGGGTACCATTTTTACTACCTCTTGTTGCTTGTTGGCTCCTCATCGTAATCAGCCGATGACAAAAGCCGAAATCGAAGCGCGACTAAAGCGAGACCTTTGTGCAGAGCGTGTGCTTTGGATTGATTATGGTCATCTGGTTGGTGATGATACTGATGGACATATCGATACTTTGGTCCGTATCGCCCCTAACGACACCTTATTATATATAGGGTGCGATGATGAGACTGATGAGCACTACGAAGATTTGAAGAAGATGGAAGAACAGCTTAAGACCTTCCGTACCATGGCTGGTAAACCCTATAAGTTGGTGAAGTTGCCTATGCCACGAGCTATCTTTGACGAAGGTGAGCGTCTGCCAGCTACCTATGCTAATTATTTAATAATGAATGGCGCTGTATTAGTGCCTACTTATAACCAGCCCGATCTTGATGCTGAGGCTCTGAAATTGATTGGTGAGGCCCACGAGGGTAGGGAGGTTGTAGGTGTCGATTGTAGAAGTATCATTAAGCAGCATGGTTCACTCCATTGCTGCACCATGCAATACCCAGCAGTAGTGAATAGTGAAAAGTGAAGATAAAATATGAAGGAGTTAAGAGTAGGTTTTTTGCAGCAGCATAATACTGCTGACACCAAGGACAATATCCTGAGATTGGGTGAGGGTATCACCGATCTGGCAAAACGTGGTGCACAACTCATTGTACTGCAGGAGTTGCATAATACGCTTTACTTCTGTCAGACGGAAGATGTGGATCTGTTCGATCTAGCTGAGACAATTCCTGGTCCATCTACTAAGTTGTACTGCGAGCTGGCAAAGAAATGTGGCGTGGTTATCGTTGCTTCGTTATTCGAAAAACGCGCACCAGGTTTATATCATAACACAGCCGTAGTCATCGAGAGTAATGGCGAGATTGTGGGTAAGTATCGTAAGATGCATATTCCCGATGATCCTGCTTATTACGAGAAGTTCTACTTCACACCAGGTGACTTGGGATTCCATCCTATCCAGACCTCGGTGGGAAAATTAGGCGTGTTGGTATGTTGGGATCAGTGGTATCCTGAAGCTGCCCGTCTGATGGCGATGCAGGGTGCCGAGATGCTCATCTATCCTACTGCTATTGGTTATGCCGATAATGATACCCCCGAAGAGCAGCAACGCCAGCGTATGGCTTGGCAGACAGTGATGCGTGGCCATGCTGTGGCCAACGGTTTACCAGTGATTGCTGTTAATCGTGTTGGTTTCGAACCCGATCCTTCTGGTCAGACTGCTGGCATCCAGTTCTGGGGTACCTCGTTTGTAGCCGACCCTCAGGGTGAGATTATCTACGAGGCGTCAACTGATGATGAGGAGAGCATCGTGGTAGAGATGGATATGGACCGTTCTGAGCAGGTGCGTCGTTGGTGGCCCTTCTTGCGTGATCGCCGTATCGATGCCTATGGTGACATCACGAAGCGCTTCATCGATTAAAGGTAGGATTGTAAAAGGTAAAAAGATAAATTATATAAGACTATGTCAAATCAACTTAGATTCCAGGTTGTAGAAGAGGCTTTTAAGAAAAAAGCTGTAGAGGTTAAAACGCCTGCAGAGCGTCCCTCAGAGTATTTCGGTAAGTATGTGTTCACCCGTGAGAAGATGTATAAGTATCTGCCTATTACGGTGTACAACAAACTGATTGATGTCATAGATAATGGCGCCCGTTTGGACCGCTCGATTGCCGACGAAGTAGCCGAGGGTATGAAGAAATGGGCACAGGAAATGGGAGCAACCCATTACACGCACTGGTTCCAGCCATTGACAGAGGGTACTGCCGAGAAGCACGATGCCTTTGTGGAACATGATGGAAAAGGTGGTATGGTTGAGAACTTCAGTGGCAAACTGCTGGTTCAGCAGGAACCTGATGCTTCAAGTTTCCCTAATGGTGGTATCCGTAACACTTTCGAGGCACGTGGTTATTCTGCCTGGGATCCTACATCGCCTGTATTCATTATCGACGATACACTCTGTATTCCAACCATCTTTATTGCTTATACTGGTGAGGCGCTCGATTATAAAGCACCATTGCTCCGTTCGCTGCATGCTGTTAACAAAGCTGCTACCGATGTGTGCCAGTATTTCTACAATGATGTGGCTAAGGTACAGGTAAACTTAGGTTGGGAGCAGGAGTACTTCCTGGTTGATGAGGGCTTGTATTCGGCACGTCCTGACCTGATGCTTACTGGTCGTACCCTGATGGGACATGAGAGTGCCAAGAATCAGCAGATGGACGACCACTATTTTGGAACCATCCCTGATCGTGTGCAGGCTTTCATGAAGGATTTGGAAATCCAGGCACTCGAGTTGGCTATTCCTTGTAAGACCCGTCATAACGAGGTAGCACCTAACCAGTTTGAGTTGGCACCAATCTTCGAGGAGTGTAACTTGGCTGTCGACCATAACATGCTGCTGATGTCGCTGATGAAGAAGGTAGCCCGTAAGCATGGCTTCCGTGTGTTGCTGCACGAAAAACCATTCGATGGCATCAATGGTAGTGGTAAGCACAACAACTGGAGTCTTTCTACCGATAGTGGCGTGCTGCTACATGCGCCAGGTAAGACACCTGAGGAGAATCTGCGTTTCGTAACTTTCATTGTTGAAACCTTGATGGGTGTATATAAGCACAACGGACTACTGAAGGCTTCGATCGTCAGTGCTACCAATGCACATCGTTTGGGTGGTAACGAGGCACCTCCTGCTATTATCAGTTCATTCCTGGGTAAGCAGCTCACTGAGTTGCTCGATCATATTGAGCTTTCTGATAAGGACGATCTCTTTACTATTAAGGGTAAGCAGGGCATGGAGATCGATATTCCACAGATTCCTGATCTGATTATCGATAATACCGACCGTAACCGCACATCGCCATTTGCCTTTACGGGTAATCGCTTCGAGTTCCGTGCACCAGGTTCGTCGGCAAACTGTGCATCGGCCATGATTGCACTTAACTCGGCTGTGGCTGAGGCTTTGCAGAACTTTAAGCATCGTGTGGATAAGCGTATTGCCAAGGGTGAGAGCAAACTCTCGGCTATTGTTGATATCCTGCGTGAAGACATTAAGACCTGTAAGCCAATCCGCTTTGATGGTAATGGTTATAGCGACGAGTGGGTGGCTGAGGCTGCCAAGCGTGGTCTGGATGTCGAGAAGTCAACACCAAAGATTATTGAGCACTATCTGGATAAGGACAGCGTGAAGATGTTCGAGTCAGTCAAGGTGATGAACCGTAAGGAGTTGGAGGCTCGTAATGAGGTGAAGTGGGAGACCTACGTGAAGACCGTACAGATTGAGGCCCGTGTGATGGGCGACCTGTCGATGAACCATATCATCCCTGTGAGCACACACTATCAGAGTCAGCTCATTAAGAATGTGCAGGGTATGAAGGATGTGTTCGATAAGGCCGAGGCCGAGCGCCTCTCAGCTCGTAACATGAAGCTGATTAAGGAGATTGCTGAGCGTACCGAGCGTATCGAGCAGTTGGTTGATGATCTCACAGAGGCACGTCGTGTGGCTAATCGTATCTACAATATCCATGAGCGTGCCATGAGCTATCATGATACCGTTTGTCCTAAGATGGATGCCATCCGTTATGAGATCGACCATCTTGAGATGATTGTTGAGGATGGTCTGTGGTCATTACCCAAGTACCGTGAGTTGTTGTTTATCAGATAAATAAATCGCACAAAAATGAAGAAACTCTTAACTATATGGATGCTCTTGGTTGCTTTCGTAGCAGCCAAGGCCCAGATGATGGATCCAGTACACTTCACCACTCAGATGAAGGATTTGAAGAATGGTGAGGCTGAACTGGTATTCAAGGCAACGATTGATGCTGGCTGGCATGTCTATTCTACAGGCTTGGGTAACGATGGCCCTATTTCGGCTTCGTTCCACAAGAATAAGATGGATGGTGCCGAACCTGTAGGAAAACTGCAGGCTCGTGGTAAGGAAATCAAGCAGTTTGATAAACTCTTTGAGATGGAGGTGCGCTACTTTGAACAAGCAGTGACTTTTGTTCAGAAGATTAAGTTTACCAAGCCCAAATACGATATCGATTGCTATATTGAGTATGGTGCCTGCAACGATCAGGCTTGTCTGCCACCATCCGAGGTTGCATTTAAGCAAAGTGGTAAAAGTTCCATTGAGGAGGAAGCTTCTGTTCCAAAAGATGCTCCCGAGGTAGATACGGCGAAAGTAGTGGCACCTGTAGATAGTGCTGTTGTCGATAGTGCTGTTGTTGCAGATAATCTGTGGACACCTGTTGTTTCTGAATTGCAGGCTTTCAATGGTAACTCTGCTCCTACCGAGAGTATGGCTCTGTGGTTGATTTTTATTGAGGGATTGCTGGGTGGTTTCATTGCTTTGTTCACACCTTGTGTGTGGCCAATCATTCCGATGACGGTATCTTTCTTCCTTAAACGTAATAAAGATCGCTCAAAAGCTATCCGCGAGGCTACTACCTATGGTGCCAGCATTGTGGTTATCTATGTGCTGTTAGGTTTGGCTGTTACTCTGCTGTTTGGTGCCAGCGCACTCAACGCTTTGGCTACTAATGCGGTATTCAATATCTTCTTCTGTCTGTTGTTGGTAGTCTTTGCGGCTTCATTCTTAGGTGCTTTCGAAATCACCTTGCCTGCTTCGTGGTCAACAAAGATAGATGAAAAGTCTGAGAGTACCACTGGTTTGCTCAGCATCTTCCTGATGGCATTTACATTGGCTTTGGTGTCTTTCTCATGTACCGGTCCTATTATCGGATTCCTGTTAGTGGCTGTATCTACACAGGGAAGCATTGTGGCTCCAACTATCGGTATGTTGGGATTCGCCATTGCATTGGCCATTCCATTTACACTCTTTGCCATGTTCCCCTCTTTGTTGAAGTCGGCTCCTAAGTCAGGTGGTTGGATGAATGCTATCAAGGTAACCTTGGGCTTTATCGAGTTGGCTTTTGCACTCAAGTTCCTGAGTGTGGCTGATTTGGCCTACGGTTGGCATATTCTCGATCGTGAGGTGTTTCTGTCGTTGTGGATTGTTATCTTCGGTCTGCTTGGCGCATACTTGTTGGGCTGGCTCAAGTTCCCGCACGACGATGATAAGCATCGTACCAATGTGCCACAGTTCTTCTTGGCTATGGCTTCGTTAGCTTTCACTTTTTATATGATTCCTGGTTTGTGGGGAGCACCTTTGAAAGCCATTTCAGCTTTTGCACCACCTATGAGTACACAGGACTTTAATCTGCAGAAGACGGTGACCGAGGCCAAATACAAGGATTACGAACAGGGTATGGCTGCTGCCAAGGCTGAGCACAAACCTGTGATTATCGACTTTACTGGATTTGGTTGTGTAAACTGCCGTAAGATGGAGGCTGCTGTATGGAGCGATCCTCAGGTGGCTGATATCCTGAATAATAAGTATATCTTGATATCGCTTTACGTAGACGACAAGACACCACTCGCTACACCTATCGAGGTGGAGGAGAATGGCCAGAAGCGTACCTTGCGTACTGTTGGTGATAAGTGGAGCTATTTGCAACGTGTGAAGTTCGGTGCTAATGCCCAACCATTCTATGTGCTATTAAACGAAGAAGGCCACCCGCTAGCGGGCAGCCGTTCTTACGATGAGGATATTCAAGGTTATATAGAATTCTTGAATAAAGGTCTGAAATAGAAAATCCCCGCCGAAGCGGGGATTTTTATTACTTGTTCTTCAGAGCGTTGATGCTTTCTTTCAGCGCTGCAATCTTCTCTTCCGAATCACTCTGCTTTTTGCGCTCAAGGGCTACAACAGCCTCAGGGGCGTTAGCTACAAAGCGTTCGTTCGAGAGTTTCTTCTTGACACCTGCCAAGAAACCTTCGAGGTGCTGTAACTGAGCCTCCATCTTGGCAATCTCAGCTTCAACATCAATCATATCGCCTACAGGAACAGCAAACTCATCGGTACCTACCATGAAGGCAGATGCGGTGGCGTCCTTTTCTGCAACGACATTGATACTCTTCAGGTTGGCCATCTTGATGGTTACGGCATCGAACTCAGCATAGTCGTTCTTACCAACAACCTGCAGGTCGAGCTGCTCTTTAGGTGCAATGTTCTTCTGATTGCGAACCATTCGAACACCCGATACAATCTGCTTCACGTTCTCAATCAGAGCAGCCAGCTCTTCGTCAGCCTTAGTAGGAGCGTCGAGCTTCAGGCTTACCTTCATGATGCTCTCGCCATCCTTGCGATCGTACAGGTGCTGCCACAGCTCCTCAGTAATGAATGGCATGAATGGGTGTAGCATCTTCAGCAGAATCTCGAAGAACTCGAGTGTCTTATCATAAGTAGCCTTGTCGATGGGCTGAGGCTCGCCATTGATATAGGCAGGCTTAACCATCTCGAGGTACCAGCTTGAGAATTCATCCCAGAACAGCTTATAAACAGCCATCAGGGCTTCGCTGATACGGTACTTCTTAAACAGGTCCTCAACCTCAGCATTGGTCTGCTTCAGTTTGGCCTCAAACCAAGCGGTAGCAATTTTGCCAGCTTCGGCCTGCTCGATATCTGCAACCTTCCAACCCTTAACCAAGCGGAAGGCGTTCCAAATCTTGTTGTTGAAGTTACGTCCCTGCTCGCACAGTGCCTCGTCGAACAGAATATCGTTACCGGCAGGTGCAGAGAGCATCATACCCATACGTACACCATCGGCGCCAAACTTCTCAATCAGTTCGATAGGATCAGGTGAGTTGCCGAGCGACTTAGACATCTTGCGGCCCAGCTTATCGCGAACGATACCGGTAAAGTAAACGTTCTTGAATGGGAAGGTGCCCATATACTCCTCACCAGCCATAATCATACGAGCTACCCAGAAGAAGATGATATCTGGACCTGTTACCAAGTCGCTAGTGGGGTAGTAGTACTTAATCTCCTCGTTGCCAGGGTTGTTGATACCATCAAACAATGAGATTGGCCACAGCCATGATGAGAACCAGGTATCGAGAGCATCCTCGTCCTGTTTCAAATCGCTCATCTGCAGGTGGGCGTTACCACTTTCCTTTCGAGCCAGCTCCAGGGCCTCCTCAGCTGTCTCGGCTACAACGAACTTCTCTTCGTCGTAGTAGTAAGCTGGAATACGATGTCCCCACCATAACTGACGAGAGATACACCAGTCCTGGATATTCTCCAACCAGTTCTTATAAGTGTTTTTGTATTTAGCAGGATAGAACTTCAGCTCATCGTTCATCACTGGTGGCAGAGCGATATCAGCAAAGTGCTGCATCTTCAGGAACCACTGCAGTGAGAGACGTGGCTCGATAGCTGTGTCAGGGTTACGCTCTGAGTAACCTACCTTATTAATATAGTCCTCAATGCGCTCCATCAATCCTGCCTCCTGCAGATCCTTCGAAATCTGTTTGCGGCAGTCCATGCGGTCCATACCTACATAGAGTGGGCTCTGCTCAGAGATAGTGCCATCGGGATTAAAGATGTCGATGGTCTCCAGATTGTGAGTCTTTCCCAGCATATAGTCGTTGGTATCGTGTGCAGGAGTTACTTTCAAACAACCGGTACCAAACTCGATATCTACATAACGGTCCTCAATCACGGGGATCACACGACCTACCAGAGGAACAATTACCTTGCGACCTTTCAGCCACTGGTTCTTGGCATCCTTGGGGTTGATACACATAGCAGTATCACCCATGATGGTCTCAGGACGTGTAGTAGCAACTACGGCATAGTAGCCCTTCTCGTCCTTGTGGATGATGTTGCCTTCAGCCTTTAAGGCCTCCTCGTTTTCGAGGGTGTTCAAGCCATCCACATAATATTTCAGGTGGAACAGGTGACTCTTTTCCTCTTTATAAATCACCTCTTCGGTTGAAAGTGCTGTCAAAGCCTTGGGGTCCCAGTTTACCATACGGAGACCGCGGTAGATAAGGCCTTTGTTATAGAGGTCAACAAATACTTTAATGACGCTCTTGCTGCGTGTCTCATCCATAGTGAATGCGGTACGGTCCCAGTCGCAGCTGGCACCCAGACGGCGCAACTGCTTAAGAATAATGCCGCCGTGCTCATCGGTCCAATCCCATGCGTGCTTCAGGAACTGCTCACGGGTCAGATCACGCTTCTTGATACCCTCGCCGGCGAGTTTCTTCACTACCTTAGCCTCGGTAGCGATAGAAGCATGGTCGGTACCTGGTACCCAACAAGCATTCTTGCCCTCCATGCGAGCACGACGCACCAGAATATCCTGGATGGTGTTGTTCAGCATGTGTCCCATGTGCAGCACACCCGTTACATTGGGTGGCGGAATAACGATTGTGTAAGGTTGACGTCCGTCGGGCTTACTGGCAAAGAGCTTGTTGTCCAGCCAGTACTGATACCATTTCGATTCGACCTCTTTTGGGTCGTATTTGCTAGCTAATTCCATATATAATATTTTAATATTTTGCAAAAATCGCTGCAAAATTACTAAATTTTCAATTAATATTAGTACTTTTGCACGGAAAAAGATAGTTTTATGCATACAAAAGAAGAAAAAATGCAGGCTTTCGGTCGTTTTCTTGACGTTTTAGACGCGTTAAGAGCAAATTGTCCATGGGACAAAAAGCAGACTAACGAGAGTCTTCGCCCCAATACCATCGAGGAGACTTACGAGCTCTGCGATGCACTCATCAAGAATGATATTCTCGATATTTGTAAAGAATTAGGCGATGTGTTACTGCACATCTGTTTCTATGCCAAGATAGCTGAGGAGAAAGAGCAGTTTGATATGGCTGACGTTTGTAACGCCCTCACTCGTAAGATGATAACCCGCCATCCGCATGTCTATCATCCTTCACAGATTGAGGCAGAGAATCCAAAACCATTGCCATATGTGCCAAAGGAAGTGAATAGTGAACAGGGAATAGTGAATAGTGATTCTGCAAAGGTAACGACAGTTGGTCAAGTGCTTGAAAACTGGGAGCAGATAAAGCTGAAGGAAAAAGATGGTAACGAATCGGTTCTCTCTGGTGTGCCTGATGCCCTGCCATCACTCATCAAGGCTTATCGCATTCAGGATAAGGCTCGTAATGTAGGCTTTGATTGGGAAGACCGTCAGGCTGTATGGGAAAAAGTGCATGAGGAACTGGCTGAATTGGAGGTGGAACTGAATAAGGAAGATAAAGAAAAATCAACTGAGGAGTTGGGCGATTTCTTGTTCAGTGTTATTAATGCCGCCCGATTGTATAAACTGAATCCTGATAATGCCCTTGAAAAGACAAACCGAAAGTTTATCAACCGGTTTAACTATATCGAGGCGCATAGCATCAAGATTGGTAAACCGCTTAAGGATATGACCCTTGCAGAGATGGATGCCCTTTGGAATGAAGCGAAGAAAACATTGAAAGATTGAAAATTGAAGAATTGAAACGATATGAAAAAGTTAGTTTTTCTGAGTGTGGCCATGGCCGCTATGATGATGTTGAGCTGTGGTGGTAACACCCATCAGGCTGAGCGTGAGGAAGATACAGTGGATGTGAACGATTTGATTCGCGATCATACACTCTATGGTCTGTGTGCCGCGATTCCTTCTACATCCCAGTTGAAGGTGATAACAGATGTTGGTGACACGGTGACACTTGATATCACGCCCGCTCTTGAAAACCGTAAGATGTTGGGCTCTGTAAAAGTGGGTGATCGCTTGGCTGTGATGACTAACAAGAATCAGACCATGGCTACTGAGGTGATTAATATCAACCTGCTGTTAGGCAACTGGGTGATGCCCGATCCGCTGGATGGTAGTGATGAGATCGGTATCCGTATCAAAGAGGGTGGCGTGGCTGAGTCAATCGAGATGACAAATATTACTTATCGTACCTGGCGCATCTTTAATGGAAAACTGGAGATTACTTCTATCCGCGAAGGTGGTGAACAAGCAGAGGAGACTAACTATTTTGATATTTTGAAACTTTCGGCCGATACGCTTGTTTATAAGACCATTGACAAACCTCAGGATGAGGAAGAAACCTTTGAATACAGTCGTTGGCGAGAGAAAGAACAGCCTGATCTTCATGGCTTGAAGCTGGAGGAACATCAGGACGAGTATATGAAATTGTAAACAGAATTACTGCGTTTTGGAACCATTTAAAGTTCATATATTAGGTTGTGGCAGTGCTCTGCCTACACTTCGCCATAATGCGTCGTCGCAGGTGGTCGAGGTGCGAGAGAAGGTATTGATGCTTGATTGTGCCGAAGGCACCCAGATGCAGTTGCGAAAGTGCAGGGTGCGTTTTAATAAGCTCAGTCATGTGTTTATTACCCATCTGCATGGCGATCACTGTTTCGGTCTGATTGGCATGATTTCAACGTTCGGTTTGTTAGGACGTACAGCCAAGCTGCATGTTCATGCTCCCAAGGAACTTGGAGAGGAATTAGACCGACAGCTCAAGTTTTATACCCACGACTTAGGTTACGAAGTGGTATTCTATCCTGTAGATACCACCCAGTGCCAGGTAGTGTATGAAGATCGTAGCATTATGGTTGAGAGTATCCCGTTGATTCATCGCATGCCATGTTGTGGTTATCTGATTAGCGAAAAACCATCGCACCCCCATATCCGCCGTGATATGATGGATGCCTATCAGATTCCTAACTCGCAGATAAATAATATTAAATGTGGCGCTGATTGGACTACTCCCGATGGTGATGTGATTCCCAATGAACGACTGGTTACACCTGCCGATCCTGTTCGTAGCTATGCCTATCTGTCGGATACCCGCTATATACCTGACCTCTGGCAACAGGTGAAAGGGGTGAGCACCCTTTATCATGAGAGTACCTACGGTGATGACCATTTACCCCAGGCAGAGAAGTATTGCCACTCTACAGCGCGACAGGCTGCAATGGTAGCTCGTGATGCTGGTGCTGGCAAGTTGTTGTTGGGCCATTATAGCTCACGATATGAGGATGAAACGGTATTGTTGAATCAGGCCAAAGAAGTGTTTGAGAATAGTTTTTTGACGAACGAAATGGATGTTTTCGATGTATAGAAGGCTCCAAAAGCTACTTTTTTAGCCGAAAATTTGTTCATTTCGGAAGATTTGCCTATCTTTGCCCCGAATATAGATAGATTGCTTATGCGGAGAATTCTACTCATATCAACCATATTGTTCCTACTGGCAGCCCCGGTTTTAGCTACTGGAATGCTGATGGATCCGGCTTCTTCGGCACAATTCGATGAACCATCGATAGCGGTCGAAGGACATATTGTGACTGTAAGTGGTGCTCAAGGCAAAACGCTTCAGGTGGTATCGCTTACAGGTCGGTTGGTGGCAGAATATGAGATTGATGCCCCCGTTCAGCGTTTGGAACTAAATCTTTCTAAAGGGTGTTACATATTAAAGGTAGGAAAAGTAGTTCGCAAGGTATCCATCCGATAAGTTTCGGTTTGTTGAGTATCTGTTTGGTGCTGGTTTCCTGCTTCGGTCATGGAAACCAAGAACTTTCTGAGGCTGAACGTTCCGCTTTTGGTGAATATGTTAATCAGTTAGACAGTGCGGTTACCGGTGCTTGGTTTGATAGAATGGGGGTGTCGGCAGATGCCGATTCCGTTCTGGCTTATCTGCGTCGTGAGGTGCCACGTAATGGCTTGGATACGACTGCCTTTTTTGTTCCCGAAATTGCCAAGGATTTAGAGATTGTTCATCAGCTATTATTCGATTCTGTTGGTGTGAGTATTAATGAGGTACTGCCTCGTTTAGATGTCCATCTGTCTAAAGCATATATTCGCTATGCAACTGGTCAACGGTATGGTTTTATGAAACCACGTGTGTTTAATCATATGGATCCCAAGGTGGGTAATCCTGGCATTTTCGCTCGTGTGTTTGATTATGATCCAGCTTTGCCTGATACATCTGTGGCAGCTAGGAAGATGACAGAAAGCGATCGTGTGGCTTTTCTTGTTTCTTCAGCGCCCGATACCTATATTTATAAGGCACTGCTGCGTGAGATGGATAAGACGACTGATGCGGATAAGCGCCATCAGTTAGCTGTGAATATGGAGCGTTGCCGCTGGCAGATAGAGCATCCTAAGGATATAAAACGTCAGATATTGGTAAACATCCCTGCTCAGCAGTTGTGGGCGATAGGTGTTGATAGTGTACTCGATATGCGTATCTGTTGTGGTGCGGTGCCAACCAAAACGCCTTTATTGCATAGTGCCATCAGCTATATGCAGGTAAACCCTGAGTGGGTGATTCCACAGAATATCGTAAAGACTGAAGTGGTGCATCATGCTGGCGATTCGGCTTACTTTGCCCGTAACCGCTATTCTATTATTGATAAGGAATCGGGCGACACTCTGAATGTGGCCAGTGTGGGCTCAAACGCATTGCTTTCTGGTAAATTGCGTATTAGTCAGAAGAGTGGAGTAGGCAACTCTCTGGGGCGTATCGTGTTCCGTTTCCCTAACGATTTCTCGATTTATCTTCACGATACCAATAACCGTAGTGCTTTCCAGCGAGATCGCCGCACCCTGTCGCATGGTTGTGTTCGTGTGCAGAAACCGTTTGAACTGGCCAGTTTCCTGCTTTCGGATGTTGATGAATGGACACTCGAGAGTCTTCGTATCTCGATGGATATTCCACCGGTAAGCGATCGTGGTCGAGAGTGGCTGCAAAAGCATGCTGATGCCCCGCATCCATATCGTCTGATATCCTATCATGCCGTAAAACCTCATGTGCCGTTATACATATTATATTATACCACCTTCCCGAATCCTAAGACGGGTGTCATCGATTACTGGCCCGACTTGTATGGATTTGATAAGGTTATCAGTAAAGAATTAAAATGGATAAGCGAAGGGAGTTCGAGTCGATAGTACGCGAATATAGCGAGCAGCTATACTGGCAGATACGTCGCATCGTGCTTACCCACGACGATGCCAACGACGTGCTTCAGAATACTTTTCTGAAAGCATGGAATGGCTTTGATAATTTTCATGGCGAGTCGAAGATCTCAACTTGGCTGTCGCGTATAGCTATCAACGAGAGTCTCGACTTTCTGCGTCGCAATAAACACCTGGGCTCAGCTACCTCTGATGATATGTCGGTTGCCAACTCACTGTTGGCCGATGAGTATTTTGATGGTAATGAAACCGAAGCAATGCTGCAACAGGCTGTGTCACAGTTGCCCGATGTGCAGCGTACGGTGTTTCAGTTGCGATACTTTGAGGAGATGAAATACAGCGACATCAGTCAGCTGCTCGATACGTCGGAGGGAGCATTGAAAGCGTCCTATCATATTGCGGTGAAAAAGATTACAGAATTTTTTAAGTCGCGCGATTAAACTATTTGAATATCAATACGTCATATATACGATGAACGAAGAAATGTACATACAGGAAAAGGTTGGAAAGCGGAATCCATTCCGCGTTCCAGAGGGTTATTTTGATAACCTGACTGCCCAGGTGATGCAGAATCTGCCTGAGCAGCCAAAGCGTCGTGCCAAGTCTGTATTTATGCGCCCCGTATTCTATGCGGCTGCCAGCGTGTGTGCTTTGTTGGTTGCAGGAGCTGCTTGGATGTGGCGTCCTGCTGCTGATGGTACTTCGACGGATACCGTTCAGGCTGAGGCTGTTGTTCAGCCTCAGCAACAAGAGGTGAGTGGTGAGTATATGGATGAGGCTGTCGACTATATGATGCTCGACAATCACGAAATCTATGCTTACTTAGCTGAAAATTAAATGTATTTGAAAGATGAAAAAGCTACTTGTATTCGCTGTATTGATGTTGGTGGTTGTGCTTGGTGTTTCAGCTGAGGAACAGCAGAAGTTCTCTCCTGAGAAGTTTCAGGCTGACTTAGAGCAGTATATCACTACCGAAGCTGGTTTGACTAACGAAGAGGCCGCAAAGTTCTTCCCGTTGTATCGAGAGATGCAGCAGAAACAGCGTGTAGTATATAACAAGATACACGAACTCTTTAAGTTGCCTCATGATGAAGCTTCGTGCAAACGTGCCATTCAGCGACGCGACCAGTTGGAGATTGAGTTGAAGCAAATCGCACAGACCTATCATAATAAGTTCCTGCGTGTAATTCCTGCTTCAAAGGTTATCGGAACGATTGTTGCCGAGGATAAATTCCATCGTCGTGCTTTTCGCAAGTTCAGTCAGCAGCGTAACGCCGCTCCTAAGAAATAATCTTAGCACAGTATTTTTCTATTTCGCATTTCTCACAGTGAGGCTTTCTCGCTGTGCAAACATAGCGTCCATGTAGTAACAGCCAGTGGTGCGCATTGGGTATATCTTCCTCGGGAATATACTTGGTGAGTGCCATTTCTACTTTGTATGGTGTGTTATCACTCTTGCTTACCAAACCAAGTCGATGTGCTACACGGAATACATGTGTGTCAACGGCTAAGGTAGCTTTGCCGAAAGCTACACTCTGAATCACATTTGCCGTTTTGCGGCCAACACCAGGCAGTGTTAACAGCTCGTCGAGTGTACTAGGTACCTCGCCATTAAACTTCTCCATCAGTACCCTTGCCATTTCTACCAGGTGCTTCGCTTTGGCATTGGGATATGATACACTCCTAATCCATTCAAAGATATCCTCTTCTTCAGCTTTTGCCATCGACTGCGCGTCTGGGTAGTGGGCGAACAAATCGGGCGTTACCTGATTGATGCGCTTATCTGTACACTGTGCACTCAGCACCACAGCTACTAATAGTTGGAACGTGCTACCAAAGTCTAACTCGGTAGTTACCAGCGGCATTTTCTCGCGGAAATGCCCCAGAATCAGGTCGTATCTTTCTTTCTTTTTCATCTTACAGATAGATAATTACAAAGAACGAGGCTATCCAACCCAGGATACAGAATTGCACGAAATGGTCCTTTACCAAAGATTTGGTAGGACTGCCACTCAATCCGAACACAATCATATTCTGCAGATAGCGTAGTAAACCAGCTAATACCCAGCCCGACGTGAGGTAAACATAACGGGTGCCTAAGCGATGAATCACCTCTGGCGACATGGTGTACATGATATAGCACACCAATGTTACAGAGGCAATGATGGCTGTAGCCTCGTTGATAAAGGTCTTGTTGTAGCCGGTGATTGATACGCGAGGCTTGGTGCCTGTTTGCTCATAGATACGATAATCGTCATTACGCTTGGTAAAGGCTAAGAACAGTGTGACTAGGAAAGTCATCATCACCAACCAGTGCGATATGTAGATATCCGTTGCGATACCTCCAACTAATACACGCATCACAAAACCTATGGCTATAATCGTTACGTCGAGGATGGCAAACTGTTTTAGTTTCAGGCAATAGCCGATATTCATCAGCCAGTAACCTATGATAATGGCGTAGATGTAGGGGGTATTCACACTCTGTGCCAATGGCAGAATCGCTAACGCACCAATGGTGCATAGTATCATCATCGCATATCCTCCCATCACCGACACTTTGCCTGAAGCAATGGGACGATGACATTTCTTGGGATGCTGACGATCGGCCTCTATATCCTTCAGATCATTAAAGCAATAGATAGAGCTTGAAATCAAACAGAACGAAGCAAACACCACCAATGTAGGCCAAAAGAATTCCGGCTTCAGCAGATTGGTGCTGAAGAATATAGGCGCAAATACAAACACGTTTTTGAGCCACTGCAATGGGCGTATCAGTCGTATATAATGTATCATTGCTGCAAAGGTAGTTTTTTTCTTTGAATTATCCAAAAAATGTGGAAGATTATTTGGTGGTTTCATAGAAAATGGCTATATTTGTAGCCAGATAATCAACTTCGGAAATTACCGAACTTTTCTTTAAAGGCCTATACGATAGGCCCTATCCTATAAATAGGGCCTAATCTATAAATAGAAACTTAACAATGAAACGTAAAACGGACATAGCTATAGCTGCTACGAGCGCCCGCAGCTATAATCGACATTGGCGCGCTCACAAACTTTCGTGGTCGGAAATCGGAAAGATTAAATATCTTTTCGATGGGGCTTATGAGTATATGGATGATGTAACGTTGGCCTATACTCGTACACACTTTAATAAACTGCGTAAGGCGCTCGGGTTCAAGCAAGATTCGGAACTAATAGAACTGATAGAGAAAGCTGAAGCTTTTCGTATCGTTCGTAACAGAGAAACGCATCAGATGGATGCGTTTATGTCGCCCTTGGTGGGCGACCGTTTTGTGGCTTTGCCAAGCCAGGAGATTGAAGAGCCGGCTATACCATACGAAATATTCGATTGTAAGGCCAATGCATTGGCCAACGATAACGATCGCGACAAGATCTCTGAGAATCAGCGGCAGCATCGTCATGGTATCAATATGCATATGTTGTTGGCAGGTAACGTGCCTAAGTTTCATGTAGAAGCAAGCGATGAGGCTCTTAAACGCATACATAAAGGATTTATGACGTTATTTTCAAACGAAGCCTATTATAATCGTTATTTCGGTGAATTTACCCAAGCCTATGCTAGAAAGTACAGGGTGCCAGAATATGTCGCCAAGGAGGATTTGCTTTTCTATCTAGACGAAAAAGTAACGCATCACATAGCCCGACGAGTTGGTATTGAGAACTGGGAAAGTGATGCCATATTGAAATGGGTTATGAACTATTTCTCTGTAAAGTTTATGCAGCGAAATATTACTGAGGCTCATGAACTAAAAATACGGCGTATGGAGGTGCCGATATGTAAACCGCAAGTATTTAAATAATCAACAAATATGAATACAATCAGTAGTAAAGAAGTACCAGACTATTATACACTTTGTATCAAGTCTGACTGTCCGATGGCCGCTCACTGTCTTCGTCAAATGGCCACGAATGTGCTAACCAAGAAATACAAGATAGTGCAAATAGTGAATCCCTTATTTACGGAACCATCGGAAAAGTGCGAATTCTACCGTTCAGACGAGCCTCAGACATTTGCTCGTGGATTTGCAAAGATGCAGGAAGAGATGTTGCCAAGGCAATATAAGACGTTCTCATGCAGACTTCAAGGTAAATTCGGTCGTACGGGATATTTCGAACGTAGGCGAGGGGAGAGGCTTTGTTCGCCCAAGGATATAATGATCATAAAGAATGTTCTGAAGGAAATCGGCATGCAGCACCTCGGCTTCGATGCCTATGAGCAGCTTTATAATTGGAACGACTAACAAAGAGATAGTTTTAACGATTAGTACGGCTTGTTTCAGCATGTAGTGCGGACAATCCGTACTACAGTATGTTGCCTTGCGCACTGCAGTACGCTCTAAGCCGTACTGCAGTGCGCAATAACCCGTACTTAGTGTATTCAATTCTTCTTGCATCTGCTTATAGAACGAAATTGGGCTATGAATCTTTGTAATTAACTTAATAAAAGTTAAGTTAGGCTGATTTGTAGGCTTTTTCTTTTTGTTTAGGAGAACTTTTTGTATATTTGCCGAAAATATAAACAATTTAGTCGATTAAATGAAAGAAAATATGAAAAAGTTGATGACACTTGCAGTCTTAAGTACTGTATTATTAACCAGTTGCGTAAAAGGCTTTGATGCACCAGAGCCAGAACCTACACCAACTCCAGATCCTACTCCAACAAACAACAAAGCTACTCAGGAAGAGATTGAAGCTAATGTGAAGGAGAAGTTTGGTACTACTTTTAGCTCTGATCAGGACTGGAGCTCTACAACCAAGTATACAGTATCTGTTACAGCAGATGCACCTATGAATGATATTGCTAAGGTGCAGATTTTGACAGAATCTCCTTATTTTAATGAAGATGCACGTGTACTGAATGAGGCGTCGACAAGTAAAGGTAATACAGTATCTATTACTTATGATTGTCCTTCTGAGTATACCGAGTTGGTGGCAGCTTGTGTTGACAGCAAAGGCGTCTACTATGTTGCTGGTTTTAAGGTTGGTGATAGTAGTGTAAACTTCCAGAAAGCTGCTCAAGCTCGCACAAGAGCGGTGTATGATCTTCCTGATTTACCAGCAGTTAGTGGGCTGAAGCTGAAATATAAAAACTCACATCTGACTTATAATGCAATGCGTGCTCGTATGGCTGGTCAGGAAGGAGAAAATACCAATATAGATCCGTGGAAGAACAGTAATTGGGATAATGAGCGTATTTGGATGCTTAGCAATGCAGGAGGAAATAGTACTTGGAAGGTAGAAAAACAGACCATTTTCCGCAGTGTTACGATTACTGATGCCGAAAAAGCTGGCCTAGAAACGGTCTTAGATGCAGTTGGTGGTAAGAAGGGACGAGATGCGTATTACAAGGAGATGAATTTGACTACCATTCGTAATTCTCCTGTTTATCAGCTGACTAAGAACTATCTCGTTGCTGATGGTAAAGCCCCTATCACGGTAACACCAGTTCAAATTTTCACTACGGAATACACGAATCTTTCTGGTTATTATTATTATTTCAATCCAAGCGAGCTGAATGGCAAGTCGGAAGAAGAACAGATTACTTTCCTGAAGAATCTGCCTAAGTTCAAATGTATTGATGTTAAAAACACAAAGAATTCGAGCGGAACCGAAAAGGGTAAGGGGGATTATTTTAAGGTACACGAATATGTCCTGCCTTATTTTGGAGATATTAAGAGCGATGAAACAGGCGATGTCACTGTGAAGAGCTTTATCATTCCAGAAGGCTATTATGTTGGTTTTATGTTGAGAAGTAATCCTACTGACTATTTAGACTCATACACCAAAGATAACGATTTTTATAAAGGAACAAATTATTCAAACAAATCGTATGACAAAGAAAGTAATGGAGAAGTATATGCTGATGGCAGATTGAACAAGCAGATTAATCAGTTCCCAATCTTTAGTCAGGCTGTAACCGAGAAAGGTATGTTACTAGAAGATCCTCGCGCAGCAATATTTGGAGCAAACCAAAGGGCATATATCATGTTTGAAGAAGGATGTGATGTAAACTATGTAGATATGGTCGTAGAGGTTAATGGTGGCCTAAAAGAGGTTGATGCTGCTCAGGAGATTAATAATAATGTGTACACATTCTGTTTCGAGGATCGTAACTTGGGCGACTATGATATGAACGATGTAGTTATCAAAGCAGAGCGTCTGAATATGAGTCAGGTTAAGTATACTGTTGCAGCATGTGGCGCTTATGACGAGCTCTATCTGCGCAACATCAATGGTAAGACATTAAATGAATCAACTGAAATCCATCATTTGTTTGGTGTAGATAATCTCTCGACCTTTATTAATACTAATACCCAGAGTAAGTATTACGAGCCTGTATCAGAGGTGGTAACAGTAGATCCATCATTCAGCTTTACCGATTTCTCTAAACAGGTTTATATCTACAACATGACGCAGGGGTATGAGGTGAAGATGTCGCAGAAGGGCGAAGATCCCCATGGTATCATGATTCCTTGCGATTTCCAGTATCCTATTGAGAAGACCTGTATAAAGGATGCCTATACCGATTTTAATAACTGGGGCGCTAATCCAGTAATATCTACCGATTGGTACACGAATCCTGTTACTGGTAAGGTTTTTGAAAAGTAAATTTTAATAAATATAAAAACGAATAAGTATAGTAAAAGTATGAAAAAGTTATTGTCGTTAGCAGTTCTTGGGTTAGTGTTATCTGGCTGCGTAAAAGGTTTTGAAGGTATGGAGCCTGAGCCTAATCCTGATCCAGAGCAAGGACAGGGTGTAACTGATGAGGAAATAAAGAATCATGCAGAAGAGATTTTGGGCTTTACAATTCCTGATAATCAGGATTGGATTTCTACCGAAAGTGGCACTGTAACTATTAATGTTACTTCTGCGGTGACTAAAGTTGCCGTGATGGCTTTGGTGGCACAAACTGATGAGGATGGTGAAACATATAATTCAATGACGAAATTGAATGAAGCTGAGATTAAAGATAAGTCTTCTATTTCCTTGAATTATGATGTCCCCCAAAAGAATGAAGGTTTATATGTGGCTTTCTATACCGAGAAAGGTTGCTATTATAAAAAGGTAGAGGGCAATAGTGTGACTTTTGATCAGGTAGCTAAGACCAGAGCTGTAACACGTACCGTTTCGGCTCCTTCTGGTACATTTGCTATCGGTAAGATTGAGAGTTCATTTGCCGCTGAGCGCGGATGGATACCAGATGAGAAATTGTATATGCTTTCTGATGAAGACTATAATCGTATGCAGATTCCTGTAGACCCATACAACGCTGAGTATAATGCATTGGTACGAGACTTGGTTTTCGCATATCTGCCCAATAAAGCGTATAACAATTTGGATAAGGTGAAAGCTGCTGGTTATACCGATGATAATGCGTATCGTGTTACAACTGGTGAGGATGGGCCGATTGTAATTTCTCCTATCTATAAGAATGATGGTGGTTATGAAGAGGTTATTAATTCTGATT
Organism: Prevotella sp. khp1; assembly: GCF_900102205.1. Taxonomy (NCBI): domain Bacteria; kingdom Pseudomonadati; phylum Bacteroidota; class Bacteroidia; order Bacteroidales; family Prevotellaceae; genus Prevotella; species Prevotella sp. khp1. Next base: position 880,696 of record NZ_FNJZ01000001.1, on the reverse strand, counting down.
TGTATTATTATTATTTCAAACCAGCAGATTTGGAGAATGCTGCTGATAAAGTTGCTTTCTTGCAGAGCTTGCCAAAATTTAAGTTGATTCCTTTTGGTAATCATTTTGTAGGCGATAAGAATGACGTCGTCGAGAAGACTATTAGCTATGCCTGTCTATATTTTGGTGATAGCAAGACGCCTGCTCTCGAAACAAAAGGTACGTTTAAATTCCCCGCTGGATATAAGATCGGTTTTATGGTCCGTGCTAAAACTACTGATGAAAATAAAAAGAAACAAGGTGAACTTTATTTTGATGGTCGTTTAAATGTCGATATAAATAATTATGATAAGACAAACTTTACAAGTTCATTCAAAAAGAAAAACCTTCCTCTAGATAGTCCTCGTGCCACATGGCTAAAGATAAATGACCGTAGTATTATGTGCTGGGAGTCTGGTACTGATACAGACTTCAACGATATTCTATTGGAGGTAGAGGGAAGTGTTGAACCAATTTATACAGCTCACGAGTTTGAATATAATACCTATACATTCTGTTTTGAGGATACCCAGAAAGGTGATTACGATTTGAACGATGTTGTTATCAAGGCAAAACGCATTAATGAAACAACTGTAGAGTATTCGTTAGAGGCGTGCGGTGCTTACGATGAGCTATGTGTAAGGAATGTAAATGCTGGCGTTATTCAGGACAATGTCGAAATCCATTCGCTTTTTGGTGTGGATGCTAAACAGTTTGTAAATACGGAGAGTGGGGCAGAGAAACATGCTGCGATTACAGCTCGGAAGACTGTTAGTGAATCATTTAGCTTCTTAGATGAAATAAACCAGCCGTATGTTTACGATGTAACAACAAAGCATACTGTTAAGCTTTCTTTAAAAGGCCAGGATCCCCATGGAATTATGATTCCTTTCGACTTTAAGTATCCTGTAGAGAAGGTTTGTATAAAGGATGCATATAATGAGTTTAACAACTGGGGCAAAAATCCTGTGAACTCAACTAATTGGTACACCAAGCCTGTTACAGGAAAGGTTATTGAATAATACATTATCATAAATACAATAGAAATCGTGTGAAGTTATACGCTTCACACGATTTTTTTGTTTGATTGTTTGGTAAAGCCAGTTTTTTTATGTAAATTTGCCATCGCTATAGTTTAATTAGAGTTTAAGATAATGATTAGAGTTCTGTCAGGGAAATATAAGAATAGAATATATATTCTACTTGGATTATTTTTTGTTGGTATTACTTTATATCTATATAATAAGGTTTATCCAAAAAACTATGGACATAAAGTCGTGGTTTGTATCCCTGTATATGGACAGAGCTATGCTTTAGGAGAAGAAGCTACAAGAATCACCAACTTTGATTCGTTAAGAATCAAGTATGATGGAAGAATTGTAACTGAGAATTTGGATTATACCTTTGGCTATTTCGATCATAGTAGTCAGTTTAAACAATGGATTAAACGTATTCTACACTACGACAAAAAGGCTTTTGAACTGTCTATATATAGTATGGCAGAAGAATTGGCTTCAAAACTTGGTGAAGATACAATAATCTGCATTTTTCCAGGTGGTCATGGAATGAATACAATTGAACAGTTAATGAAGCCGGCACCCCCTTATCTTAAGTTTATCAAAGAAATTGCAACTGCTTGCGAAAAAGCTCAAGATAGAGGTTGGGAGTTTGTTGTTCCTGCAGTTTGCTGGATGCAAGGAGAATCAGATATAGTTGAATATCCCGACTATGATTATAAGGAGTACTTCCATCGTATGTACAACGATTTGAATACTGATATCAAGCAGGTAACACATCAAAAAGATGATATACGCATTATTTGTTATCAGTCTTCCACAATTACTAAAGGTCTGCGTTACAAAGCTAATAATTTTGATGCTACAGAACCAAAGACTCCTACTGCTCAGATGGAATTGATACGTGATGATTCGCTGATATGGGCAAGTGGACCTACATACCCTTATGACTTTGTGAATGAATCACTTCATATTGATGCTATTGGCCAGCAAGGCATTGGCAGACTTGCTGCAAAATCAACTTTGGGTATCATCAGAAAGCAGAAAAGGAATATTGGCTTGATTCCTAAATCATACAATGTGATTGGTAACGATATCAAGATTGATTTCAATGTCCCCTGTCCGCCATTGAGTTTTGATACTATTCAGGTCAAAAAAGTCGATAACTATGGCTTTAACGTCATCCGTCGTGATGGTGTAGATATTGTCTCTGACGTGAAAATCAATCAGACCTCGGTTATTATTCATTGTAAAGCATCGCCAGAGAACTGCAAATTGCGCTATGGTGTTAACGGCGAATTCCTTAAAGGAGGTCGAAAAGTCGGCTCTAGAGGTAACTTGAGAGATTCAAATGACAAATGCCCAGAATGGGCCTTGTTATTTGAGTATAAGCTTAGCAATTTCAGTGGCAATAGCTCGATCTAAAGCAGAATATCCACATTCATTTAGATGCATTCCATCAGGAAGATATAATTCTTGTTGGTCTTGTTGGTAATTATTGTTCCATACTTGGTATTGTAAGACAGAAACCTTGTCTTTATAGTTCTTCTCTATAATAAGAGCTTTTAAAGAGTTTCGATACAAATCCTTGCAATCAAGTGGGCAGTCATTGATATACGATGAAATATTTCTTAGTAGCTTTTTGGGGTACTTTTGCCTATTATAGGCTTTGCATATATCGTAATCTGGTATATCCTGGATAATGGGACGTATATGGTTCTTTAACAACAATTGTATTATATAATCTATACTTTTCTTGTAGTATGATGTGCTCATTTTCTTATAGCTATCATTAATGCCAGCAGAGATGTAACAATAGTCAAATTGTTTCTGCTGCATGAAACGCCTAAGTTCTTCATTATCATACATACTTTCATAAATTTCTTTGCTGGTTAGTCCATTAATGCCAAATGAATATACCCTAACCGGCTTGTGAATTTGATTCTCAAGATATTCTGCAATCTTACACGAATGATCCTTATGCAAAAATGCCCAACTGTCTCCGATGAATGCTATGTTTATAGTGTCAGTATCAGGGTACATATGAGTTAAGTATGCCTTCCTTTGTTGGGGGGCAGAATAATACTTGTAGGTTTGGTATGCTATGATAAGGCAAATGCTACAGAGTACTGCTAAAATAATATATTGTTTTTTATTCATCTGTTTCCTGATAATATCGATTTTATATTTGGAAAGAATTTGCTTAGTATCTGGTAAATTGCAAGAGAAATAATTGTAGTAAGCAATATGCAGAGGAAATACAAGGCGATGTGAACTGTTTCTGATGCGTCAAAGAATATATTTAAACATAATTTGCGTAGAGCGACAACGATTGGATAATGAACACAGAAAACAATGAATGCAGTATGAGGAAGATATTCATTTTTGATACCTCTCTTGATGAGAAAATCTGCAAAAATAATGAGTATAAGGATGTTCAGTATTAATGAAATCCTATGAATCTGTAGATCATAAAATGAAATAGATGTTATGTGTAACATAATATCACCTATGGCAAATGCTGCAAATAGAATCAACAATATATACTTAACATCGAGCAATACTGATAACGGATTCTTTTCTTTGATTGAGAAATAGGCTCCAAGACAGAAAAAAAATAAAGTTTGCTGTATGAAAGCATTATGATATGACAGTAGCCACCATATACCAACCACAATAAGAAAAAGTTCTCTCGTATATTTTATTATGTAGAATAGTAATGGCGATATAATAGCCATAATCATCAGATTTCGTATGTACCACAGAGGGCAGAGTAAAGGAACAAAATTACCGTTATCATATTCTCCTCTATCCCAGTATAGTCTTAAATAGTCTAACGCCGAAAAATCTGTGAGAGATCTATTATTAATCTCTTGTGGGAAGCCAATGGAATAGGAGAGTATATAGAGTAATAGCATGATTGTATTCCAAATGATATACGGAATCAGCAATGTATGTAATCTTGTTTCGATCTTTTTTGTATAACTTTTCTTGCTTAAGAAAAATAGATATCCTGAAATAAAAAAGAACCCCGGGACACCAGTTTCACCAAGCCACAAAGCAAATGGATATACGGTTTTAAAGTACACTTCATGTTCTCCATTAAGTCTAACTACCGAGTAGCAGTGAAGCATAATAATAAAGAATATTAGAGGAAATCTTAACCATGTTATTGTTTCGGATAACCTTTGTTGATATACTTTATTTGATTCCATTACAATGAGTATTTTGTGATAAGCACATTATTATATTATAACTATTATATTTTGCAAAAATACAAGATTTTTGGATAATAAATGCAGAATTCTTCTTTTTTTTTGTATCTTTGCGGCATATGAAGGTATTTATGGTTCATGAGGATCCCTGGAATGCAGGTAATCCGTTTATATACACTCTTATAGAAGGGATTAAAAAATCTCATCCTGAGTGTGGTATGGGGTGGGGACGAGAAAACTTTTGGAGTGATGAGATTCTTTCGTATGATATTGTACATTTCCATTGGCCTCAAACATTCATGGGAAAGGATCCGCATACGGAAACAGATCTTTTGCGCCATATTGAGAATATGAAATCTTCAGGGGTTAAGATTGTAGCTACATGTCATGATTTAGAGCCGCACTATAACCAATTTGCCGACAAGGCAGAATCAATGAGGATTGTTTATTCTCATTGTGATGCTATTTTTCATCTTGGCAACTATAGTAAAACGCTTTTTGAGAAAAAGTATCCTAACGCCGTCCATTATTTATTGCCTCATCATCTATATGATACTGTTTATACTAATTTCCCATCGAGAGAGGAATCTCTAAAAAAATTAGGCTTGCCAGATAATCGTATATATATATTATGTTTTGGCGCATTTCGGGCGCAACAAGAAAGAGAATTGATTTTCTCTCTCAGTAAACAGCTTGCCGATAAAAATATTGTTATTCTTGCCCCAAGCTTTATGAATATTTGGTGGCATTCTTTTCGATTGCTTCATAAACGTCTCATAAAATGGTTCTATAAATTTCGCTATCATATTTATTGTACAGGTAGTACTTGGCGTGCTGTTAGTGACGAGAGTCTTCCTTATTATTATGGTGCTGCTGATATCGCTTTCATACCAAGGCTGAAGATCCTGAATTCTGGAAATGCCTTGATGCCGATGCTTTTTGGTAAAGTGGTAGTAGGGCCTGATTGTGGAAATGTTGGTCCTTTGTTGCACCAGTGGAATTATCCGGTGTTCTCCGTTGAAGATGTGGACAATGTTGGATCTATAGTAAGAAAAGCATTACAAATGGGAAAAGAGGGTATCGGGGGACAAAATAGACTTCGTCAGTTGGATGAATATTCAACAGAAGTAATTGTTGAAAGGTTGTATACAGCCTATTTGCTTATAACCTCTAATTTTTAGTGTTAATTAATCAATTATTGGTCACTGATTAAATCTGCATAGGAAATTAGGGTTATATCATATTTATTCTTCAAAAGTTCTTTTGAATAGCGTTTTAATGCCTCAAACTCGTTTGTTCTGTCCAGCCATGTCGGATTGCATTTTTTTAATTCTTCAGAAAATACCGCAGGGTGGACATGAAGTTCACTAACGCCACTCATTATATTAGAAAAGAAAGAATTAAGTACATCATATTTTTGTTCAATGCTTTTACATAGAGGAGATGCATATGGTAATGTATATACATAGTTGGGGCAATGAAGATGAAATAATAAATTCATCCCCCAGACAAATGGCTGAATTTTACGTCCGGGATAAACACTTCTAATACCATCTATCTCATGTTTCTTTGTAGCATGTCTAAAGCCAATACCCTTGCTTAATCTTACACGTGTGAGCGCATTATAAAAGCATTTGTATCCTCTAAATCCCAAATAGTGTACAACACTGTACATGTGGTTGTCTATATGTGTAAATTCAATTCCATCATTATTTATCTTCATTATTTGAGAGTAAATCTCGTTAATAATATCTTCATCCGAGGCATTGAGTGCCAAATCTCGATAAGAACAGTATAGTACACCATTCTTGTCTTCTATAGAGTTTGCGTGAGTAATACTCGAATAGGTGAGCTTATTGCTGTTCCTGAATTCATCGCATGTGAGTGTTAAATGCACTCCAATATTATTTAAGTTAAATTCGTGAACATCTCTGATAGCTTCTTCATATGCTGGACCATTTGCCATTAATGACGTTGAAGAGACAATTCCTTGTGTCATTAAAAAACTAATTGCTTGATTAAATTCAGTAGACATTCCAAAGTCGTCAGCATTGATTATTAAATACTTTTTATTTTTCATCTTCATTTATGATAATTTTGCGCCTCGATAGTACATATATAGATATATAGGCAGATACTTTATTAAATAGCATCCTAGTTTAGAAAAACCACACTTTGAATGGAACTTGTAGAGAATATTCCAATGCTTTCTTATATATGTAACGACTTCTATGGTTCTTTTATCATTATATAAAGACGAAAAACGAGATATTCTTCCAAGTAGTTCATTAAAATACATGATGTTTTGCAAATATGCCCATTCTATGAGTTCTGGACATTCTTCGTTAATCGTCTTTTCAATGATTTGGGCTCTAACAAACCTGTTGTTTATATAGTTATTAATATTTTCTTTAAAGTAACTATGGGATAGGGAGTCTTCTCTATAATTAATCTTATAGAAACATTTGTCTACTACTGTGCAATGACTACATTTGGCAAAAGCCTTGATATTCATAATAAAATCTTCATCAGTTTTAAGCCCATCATTGTGAGTAATGTTGTTTTGAATTAATAATTCTCTTCTGAAGATTTTTGTAACTGAACCTGTGTATATTAAGTTCTTTGATAGGATATGGCGGAGAGCTTCAAGTTTGTTAAATGTATAAATCTTTCCACTACAATTGGTGTGGCTTATATTCCCTTTAGCATCTGCTTCTTTAAAATTGCAACATACTATTTCTGAATTGTATTTTCTACCAGCATTAATCATCTCATAGAACATCGTTGGTTCTAACTCGTCATCGCTATCTGTAAAAGAAATGTAGTATCCCTTTGCAAGTTTAAGACCAACATTCTTTGCAGTTGCAGGCCCGGAATTTTTGATATGAATCACACTGATGTTATCATACTTCTTTGCGAAATCATCGCAGATATTGGCAGATGAATCGGTTGAGCCATCGTCAACGAGAATAATCTCCAAAGAAACATTCTCTTGTTGCAATATACTATTGACACAAGTAGTTAAATATTTTTCTGTATTATATACTGGAATTATTACACTTATATCCATTGCATATTACTTTTTAATGATTAGTCTTAATATGAAGTTCGAAAAGTATTTTACCAATTTTCTGGCTCTTATTGTCTGAGTCAGTAGCAGTGCCTGATCTAGAAGCTCATCATCGACAGGATATAATCGTTGATAGTCAGCAAGAATTCGAGGTGGGAACATTTTTTTGAGTATTTGTTCTCTTTCTTTTGGAAGCAGACCATTAGAATTGGTACTAATGCCACTTGTATCATAGTCGGCGACGATGACGTCAATATTTCGGAATGTGCAGTTTTCGAATACGATAGTCTCAAGGCAGAATTTCCAATCAGAAAGGATTTTGTAATGCTCGTCATAAGGATGCTTAACCAACAAATCTCTTTTGATAAGCATGGCCTGATGGGGGAGACTAGCCCTCATGAGATCTACCAGGGTAATTGATGGGGTGGCTAATCCACTTGCTGTTGTGGCATTTCCTTTAATAACTTTTCCACAGACAATATCTTCTTGATAATCTTTTAAAGATTCCAATATGTTTGGAGAATGGAAGCTGTCACCAGAATTCATGAAAATGCAATAATCCCCATGGGATTGAGCCACGCCTTTGTTCATGGCGTGATATATACCATGGTCTTCCTCTGAAACCCAGTAGGTGATGTGTTGCTCATACTCTCTTATGATATCTACGCTTCCATCTGTTGAACCTCCATCAATAATGATAAATTCAAATTTGTTATATGTCTGGCATACAATGCTTTTTATTGTATGCTTTAACCCTTCTAGATTGTTATAATTGATGGTGATAACAGAGTACCTCATTTGCTAATTTTTTGCAAAGATAATGTTTTTTTAGCGAACAATAGAATTGTTCTCAGTTTTTTTTTGTATTTTTGCCCAAAATTTACATGATATGGAGAGATACTTTAATACTGCAGGCCCAAATAGGGCAGAGTGCGAATATACGTTGAATCCTCTAAGTCGATTTGACTTAGAAGATATTCTCGGATATATCGCACAGGGTAAGTATTTCGTGTTGCATGCACCACGGCAGACTGGCAAAACTTCTTGTATGTTGGCTTTGCGTGATTACCTGAATGCTTCTGACAATTATATTTCGGTCTATGCTAATGTAGAAGGTGGTCAAGCTTCGAGAAATGATGTACAGAGCGTAGTGAAATCAACTATTGATACGTTGACACGTGAAGTGATTCTTGTGACGAAAAATGAATCTGTAAATGAAATAAGAAATAGTGTACAGGATTTAGGTAAAGACTCGATGTTGACAATCTTTCTATCTAAATTGTCTGAAACACTGAGTAAGCCTTTAGTCCTTATAGTTGATGAGATTGACGCTCTGGTTGGTGACAGCTTGGTTAGCGTTCTTCGACAGTTGCGAGCTGGTTATGCTAACCGTCCTAAGGCTTTTCCGCAGACGGTTATTCTGTGCGGTGTACGAGATGTGCGTGACTATCGTATTGTCCTCTCCAATCAGGATATTGTTACAGGCGGTTCCGCTTTTAATATCAAGGCAGAGTCATTGCGACTTGGTAATTTTTCCAAAGAAGAAATCCACGAACTCTACATGCAACATACCAACGAGACAGGACAGAAATTTGAAGAAGCTTGTTTCCCATTAGTATGGAATGCTACTGAAGGCCAACCTTGGTTGGTTAATGCTTTGGCAAGAGAGGTGACATGGAGCATGAAAGAGAATCGTGACCGTACGACAACGATTACCCCGGAAATGATGTATAAGGCTCAGGAGCATCTTATTTATAGGCGGGACACTCATATCGATATACTGATAGACAAGCTGCAAGAGCCTCGTGTGAAACGTGTGATAGAACCGATTTTGGCTAATAGCGATGAAGCTGACGATAGCTTGTTGCCAAATGATGATGTTCTCTATGTACAAGACATGGGACTTATAAAAGTCGAGAGGGGGAAGCCGCGAAGGATTGCTAATGGCATCTATCGGGAAGTTATACCTCGTGAATTGACTTGGAGTACCCAAGGGGCATTGGTTCAAGAACCTCAATGGTATCAGAATGCTGATGGCAGTATTAATATGGAGAAACTATTGTTAGATTTCCAGCAGTTCTTTCGTGAGAATTCAGATGCCTGGATTTCAAAATTTGATTATGCCGAAGCTGGGCCACAGCTTTTGTTACAAGCATTTCTTCAGCGTATCGTAAATGGTGGGGGATATATTGATAGAGAGTATGGATTGGGGCGAAAGCGCACTGATCTGCTGATTCGTAAACCTCTTACAGAAGGATATGGGGGGCCTGTGCAGCGAATTGTCTTAGAACTCAAAATCAAGCGGTACTCGTTGGAGAAAACAATTCAAGACGGATTGGAACAGACTTATGCTTACATGGATCAAGTCGGTTCGGTAGATGAGGCCCATTTTATCCTGTTCGATCGTACTAAAGACAAAACATGGGAAGAGCGCATTTGGCATAAAGAATATGAATATAACAATAAGAAAATTATTGTTTGGGGAATGTAATTTGATTATATGGGAAAGAATAATTGTAATAGCATAACAATTGCAAAAGCCATAGGTATTATTCTTATGGTTGTTGGACATTCTGGCTGCCCGCAAATGCTATCTAAATTTATATATCTTTTCCATATGCCTTTGTTCTTTTTCTGTTCTGGTATTTTTTTTAGTGAATTGAATGGCCATAAAGCGGCTATACAATTTTTAAAAAAGCGAATAAAGGGCCTATATGTTCCTTTTGTTAAATGGTCGGTTCTCTTTCTGCTTCTCCACAATTTGCTAATGTCTGTAGGAATATATAATACCAGTTATGGCTATGAAGGTGGATCTTTTTATTATACGCTTTCGGAGATGGTCCACAAACTAATTGGTATATTGTTTACAATGCATGATTATGAAGAATTGCTGGGAGGATTCTGGTTCATCCGTGCTTTATTTGTTTCTTCAATACTAATTGTTTTTTTTTCATTGTTATTGAAGAGTGTTTCAAAATATAAGTATGAATTACTATGTGTTTTTTTTCTTATACTAACGATCGTTATTAGAAGGCTTGCTCCAGATCCTGAGTTTTGGAGGGATATCTCAATGGGTGCTTTAGGAGCGTTCTTTTATATGACAGGCAACGTATTAATGCGGTATAAAGGATGTTGGCAGAATAAATATGGGACTATATTGTGTTGCTTTATTCTGTTCTTGTCATACTTTTATTTCAAGACACCTGTCTCAATGGGATGCGGTTTTAATAAGGTCCTCTTATATTCGATAGCGGCTGTTGCTGGTATATTGCTTACTCTAAATGTTTCAAATGTGATTAACTACTCTTCTTCTTTTCTGAAGCGTCCATTATATTTTGTAGGAAATCATACTTTGGAAATACTTGCTCTTCATTTCCTTATGTTTAGAGTTGTAAGCTATTTATATTTATTGGGCTATGACATGGATGTTAGTCATATTGCTGAGCATCCTGTAATAGCGAGTATTCATACTCCATGCTATTTGTGGTTAATCTATTCTATAGTGGGAGTTTTAGTTCCTATTATGCTTGTGATTTTTTATCATTTTTTTTGTATTTCTTTTAAAAAGATTAGTTTATGGAATTGAATTTCACGATTATTATTCCTCATTTCAACACTCCTGCGTTGTTACTCAGACTTATAAAGTCTGTTCCAGAGCGTAATGATTTGGAATTAATTATTGTTGATGATAATAGCGATCCAACTGTTGTTGATTTTGACAACTTTCCTGGTGCAGATAGAAAACAGGTTACTATCATAAGAAATTCAGAGAACCACGGTCCTGGATACTCTAGAAATTTTGCTATTCCACAAGCCAAAGGTAAGTGGATTATATTTGCAGATGCTGATGATTATTTTAATGAAGGTTTTGATGCTTTTTTGAGTCAATTTGCAAACAGTGATGCAGATGTAGTGTATTTCAGTGCTAACAGCGTAGATTCTGATACCCTTAAGCCGAGTAATAGAGCCGATCATATACATGAGTACATGCGACTTTATGATATTGATAAGAAACAAGGTGAACCAATATTGCGTTATAAGTTCTCAGAAACAGTTTGTAAAATGGTAAAAAGAGAACTGATAAACAAGTATTCAATAGTATTCGATAGCACCTTAATTCATGAGGATGTTAGATTTGCATGTTCTGTTGGACGTTATGCCAAGAAGATTGAGGTTGCGAATCAAGAATTATATTGTATAACATCCCGTGAGAATTCTGTGTCAAGAAAGATGTCAATGGATATTTATCTTGACGAATTGCGAGTGTTCTCTAGATGGAAGAAATTTCTTCTTGAGGTTTACCCTTCATTTGATTTGCCAAAGTTTGATTATCGTTTTTATAATTTTTCGAGACATTTATATAAGGATAATAAACTTTTCCGTAAAGAATACAAGATTATACGAGAGGCAGGATTTGGTAGATGGTTTGTTGTTAAAAATATAATTAAGTACCTATGGAAATCCGTAGGGTATAAACTAGGAGTGTAGTTGTTGTTATTGATTATTGCTTGCGTTAATGATTTTTTTGTAAAATTGGCATTTTTGTCTTATGGAATATTTTACATATCTCACGCAAAATGAGAGTGTGTGGGCTTCGTCTTGGTATACTTCTCCAGTAGATCCAGACATGCCTTCTATGCGTGGTATGATATAGAATGGTGAATATGAGAGATCATGATACTTTCTAAAAGTATCGATAAGTGCATGTTCGAAAAAATACCCTTTTGAATCATCAATGTCTTCTTTTGAAGTTAGAAACTTTGTATAAAAGATAGTAGGTGCAATTATCAATCTGCTATCGGAAAATGATAAATCTGAATTGATGGAGAAAAAAACTGTTTTGTGATTAAATAATACACTATGGAGCGATATAACAGAGTTGATATTCTTTACAACAAGTCTGCCTGTAATTTTTGCTATGCGCTTGTCTTTAGATGTCTTTATTATATTGGAGTGATCAAGTGCATATTGAATAATTTCACATTCACCATATCCTTTTCCTCTTTCTTTTCTTTGGTTTCCGCAAAACGAAAGATATTCTAAACGACCAGACTGTATATATGTTTTAAAAAGATAACTAATATCTGAATTTGAATTATCTACAAATACAACAGAGTATCCTGTCTTTTGTAAGTAAAAATTTAGAGCATTGATATATTGCTCTTTTCTTACTTCTTTATCATTGAGAGTCGTTTGTACCATTCCATTCGGCTCAATACAGCCTGTTAGAAGAATAATCATATCAATTCATCATTTAGTCCAATTAATCCGAAGCCTTCTTGGTCAATGGCTTTTCCATAGTCTTTTTGGAATCCTTCGCAATCGAGAATACAGCAATTGGGTGCTTTTATGTAATACTCAACCATTGGGTGATGTATATAAAGATCTATTGTAACGGCACCTTTTGTGAGAATATCAGGTAGTATAATTGTCTTATGAATTTTAAATTCTCCTTTGGGAAGATGCTGAATGGTTCCCATATAATGGCCTTTGGCATATGCTGCCAAGGGTACCCCTTCTTTACTTTTGAATATCATCATAATATCGTAGTTCATATCTTCTTCGGTATCTCCTTCAATGAGTAACTCGAGAGACTTTTGCCCATTTTTTACAATAGAACGTGATTTCGGGGTATTATTAATCTCTATATTCTTAATTTTTATCGTGTATTTCTTCCATTGCAGGTTGTTGATAATCAACTCATCTTGTTTCCCGTCATCATCCTTCAGATAATGATCAAGGGTGTCTGGTATACTGCCGATATAATCTATTGTACCATTTTTGAGCATCACACCACGGGTGCAGAGACTACGAACGGCTGCCATATTGTGACTAACAAAAAGCACTGTGCGGCCTTCTCCTTTGCTGACATCCTGCATTTTACCGATAGCTTTCTTTTGGAATTCTGCATCGCCAACTGCAAGAACTTCATCAACAACAAGGATCTCGGGTTCCAAGTGGGCTGCAATCGCAAATCCTAAACGGACCATCATACCAGATGAGTAGCGTTTTACAGGTGTATCTACGTATTTAGCAACTCCTGCGAAGTCAACAATCTCATCGAACTTACTCTTGATTTCAGATTTGGTCATACCCATAATGGAGCCGTTCATGAAGATATTCTCTCGACCAGTCATTTCTGGATGGAAACCTGTTCCTACTTCAAGTAGAGAGGCAATACGTCCTTTGATTTTGATATCGCCAGTAGTAGGGGAGGTGACACGAGAGAGAATTTTTAGAAGGGTGGATTTACCTGCACCATTCTTGCCGACTATACCAACTACGTCTCCTTGCTCAACTTTAAAGTTGATGTCACGAAGTGCCCAAACAAAACGACTGTCGCCCTTTTGAGTACGATCATTGGTTTCACCAATCTTCAGATAGGGGTCTTCCTTCCCTCGGATATTGGCCCACCAGCGATTGAGGTCCTGGCTGAGAGTGCCTGTACCGATAGTGCCAAGAATATATTGCTTGCCGACGTTGTTGAATTCTATAACTGTATTGCTCATAAGTAGATTGTATTAGATGACATCCATAAAGTTGCGTTGTACTCGGTTGAAAATAATGATACCAACCATGAGGATTGCGATAGTAAATATAAAGCTGTATCCAAAGTAGAACCAATTGAATTCGCCAACGCCTGTGAAGGCATATTTGAAGGTTTCAAGAATGGCAGTCAGTGGATTGACAACTAATACCCAAATATACTTGGGATATGTCTCTTTCATCACTGATAGAGGATAGATAACAGGGGTGGCATACATCCATAGCTGAACGCCAAATGTTATCAAGAATCTTAGGTCACGGTATTTGGTAGTCATGGATGATATGATCATACCAAAACCTAAGCCAAGACCTCCCAACATAAAAATTAATAATGGCACTAAGCATAATGCTGCATTAATTTGAAAATCTATTCCTGATGCAAAATAATAGATGTAAACGACCAAGAATAATGCGAATTGAATGGCCATTTTTATGAGATTGGAGATAACAATCGAGAGTGGTACCACCAATCTTGGAAAATACACTTTTCCAAAAATAGCTTGGTTGGCATTGAAAGTATCAGAGCATTTACTGAGGCAATCCTGGAAATAGTTCCAACAAACGAGGCCTGCCAGATAAAAGACGGCTTGTGGGATGCCATCTGTAGAAATTCCTGCAATGCCGCCAAACACAAACATAAACATAATCGTTGTGAATAGAGGCTGAATGACGAACCATAGTGGGCCGAGGATGGTTTGCTTATAAAATGTCACAATATCGCGTTTGACATACATAGTCAAAAGGTCACGATAACGCCAGATTTCTCCGAAATCAATGTTTAGCAGATTGCTCTTGTTTGTTATTATGATATCCCAGTCTTTAGCCATAATGCTTATTTTTTGCAAAAATAGTACAATTAAACGATACTGCCAAATTTTTAATCACAAATTCGTAGAATTATGTAGTATGCTCGGTATGAATGAAGTCGGTATTTTTTCTATCTATGTGGAGGATGTTTTTGAGCATGCGTAGTACCAGCCCTGGAATTGTAAATACCTTAGAAAATGAGCGGAATCGGATTTCTTTGGGGATGGCTACGAACAATGACAGACCTAATACGGCCAGTGTGATCAACCATTTTTCACTCCATACGGGCATGACTATTGCCATGAAGATAGAAATAGCTGTTAATAATACTATTAATATCGATCGTGGAATGAGTGCCTGCTGGATGGTCTTGTCAACAAAGTTGATTTTACCATGAATGAGGGCTCCCGGAATCTTTGGCAGGTTGCTCATCAAACTCTGAACCTGAGCGGTCATCCAGCGCATACGTTGCTTCTGGAAGTTGTCCTGATTGCTGACTTTCTCGTCGAATACATGGATATCAGGAGCATATTTGATAAATACCTCTTGATGGAGGAGAAGGGCTTCCATCTCACGGTCTTCACCTGCTGTCGAAAGTTTGAATACATTCTTTCTAAATAGTTCGTAGTCGAAGCACATGCCCGAACCGATCAAAGCTGAAGAAAGTCCCAAACGGTTATGGGCTTTGCGGAATAGCGTATTGTTGATTTCTTCACTGGCACCATCAAGAACAGCGACATCATTATTGGCATTCTTGGCGCAACGATGGCACTGGATGGCGTCGTAAATAGAACAAAGAATATTAAGTTGCGACAAAAATTCTGGGCGTACGACATTGTCGGCATCCAATACAACTACATTGTCAAATGTTTCAGGAATTGTATCGATAGCATATTGCATGGCTTTTGCCTTCGAACTCTTTTCAAAGGTAGGGGTCAGCAATGTAATGGGGAGAGAACGAAGATAATCATTCGTCTCAGGTTGCATATGGTCAGAGATGACTGCTACAGTATATAAGTCATCTGGATAATCCTGCTCTAAGAAATGCTCCACTGCATTGATGATGACGCGATCCTCATTATAGGCTGGATAGAGTATAAGGAATTTTGTCATCCTATTAGTCAGTGCTGCAGCATGAATAGCTACGCGATCTTCTTTTTCATAGAATAACGAGATAACTGCGAAGAATGCCACATAGGCTACTGAGCCTAAGATAAGCACCCAGAGGGTAATGTCGATAATGTGTAATATCTGCCAAATCATAATTTATTGTTTATTTAGTTGGTTCTTTTTATTTTTATTTAAAAATTTAGTACTGATGATTCCCCACAGTGTGACAAATGGTGAACGTAGAAATGTACGATCCCACATTTCGTCAACCAGGTAATCAGGTGTTGCTAAGGCAAAGAAAAATAGCACTGCGGAACTGATAATCCACCATTTGAGAGCCAATGTTAAATATATGAATGGTAACATGATACTCATAAGCATCATGATGCCTATCATACTGGTTCGAGGCATGAGCATCCATTGAATAAGTTTGTCAGCCCAATCGTATTGTTTACGGAAAAAAGCACCAGGAAGGTATCGAATGTTCTTCAACAGATTTTGGAACTGCTGCAGCGTCCAACGACTATGTTGTTCATTCATCTTACTGGTGGTTCTTTTTTTCTCACCATATAATAGAATGTTGTCGAAGTAATCAATGAAATAGCCCTGTTTTAGCAGAAGTGCTTCTAACTCCTTATCTTCACCTGCGGTTTTGGCTTTCATAACATTGGTCTTGAACCATGTAAAATCGTATGCCGTTCCAGATCCGGCTAAAGCTGCTGAGATACCCAAATTAATATGACCTTTGCGGAAGATATTGTTATTGATTTCCTCGAAAATAGAGCCCATACGCGCAGCAGCAGTATCTCTATTTCGAGAAATTCGATGCATCTGGATGGCTTTTGTGGCGGCCGTTTCAAAGGCATCATTGACTTTTGTCAGGAAGTCTTGCTCAACGATGTTGTCTGCATCTAAAATCAATGCGATGTCATAGATCTTAAATTCCGGTAATTTAAGAATGGCATATTGAAGTGATTTCGCTTTGGTACTTTCGGCAAAATCGGGTGTTAATAAAGTGATAGGGTATTGAGCCAATCGCATGTTGGTGATTTCTGATTGGTGGTCAGATACTACCACGACGTCGAAGAGACGTTGTGGATAGTCTTGGCTTAAGATGGATACAACAGCTTGTTCAATGACCTTGTCTTGTTTATGAGAAGGGATAATGATGGCAAAGCGGTTCTGATTTTTTGCTTTGTTTTGAATCGTATCTCTAGTGAAAAGAGACGCTACAGAAAAAATGCCGAGATAAAGCACTGTTCCTGCAACGGGGATAAATAGTATCCAGTCGATGATATATAATAAAATCCAGAAATCCATAATTTAATTTTTGAAAGATAAAATTCCTCGGAAGACGGACTTTACTAAATCAAATCTGCCTTGGAGGGTATTTTTGATTATGTCGCGAGTGGCGACGATACCTATAAGGTATATATATGAGAGGTATTTGTTAATACCTTTGTAATTGCGTTTAACAAGAAGCAGCCTATTGCGGGTGATATAGTAGGTACGAAGTGGGCTGTTTTGACCTGTTGTCTGACTTTCCTTATGATACACTGTGCAGGCTGGATCATACCAAATTTCATAACCAGCACGGGTGAACATCATAGACCAGTCGAGCTCTTCGTAATAGAGGAAGAAACATTCTGGCATAAGTCCGACTTTCTCAATTGCTGCTCGCTTCATCAGCATAGCTGCCCCATGAGCATATGGTGTAGGGTGGGCAGTGTCGTATTGCCCCGCGTCTTCTTTGCCAAAGCCTATAGCTTGATTTCTCACTGTTATTGGCGAAAGTGGGGTATAACCGGCATACTGAATAGGATTATTACCCCATGTAAAACGAAGCTTTGGACAGACAATGCCGATTTTATCTGATGATTCGAGTCGCTCAATAAGTGGATCTATATTGAACTTTTTGAAATAGGTATCGTTATTAATCAAGAGAATGTATTCTCCTTTCGCTTCATTGATGCCTAGATTATTACCACCAGCAAAGCCGAGATTATACTGACTACGGATGACTTTTACATGGGGATATCTCTCGGCGATGATGCTTGCTTCGTCTTCTTTAGAGGCATTATCTACCACTATCACCTCCAGATTGCTGTTGAAGGGGATGGTATCAATCAATTCACTGGTGTCATTTAAACCATTGTAATTGATGGTGATAATTGATAATCTATACTCGTTTTGCAAGCTTCTTCTCTAATTTTAAGCGTTTCTTTTTTTCTTGTTCTTCTAACCGTTGTTGTTCGTATTTAATCCATTCTGGCTCCAGATAAGGCAGTAAATAAACGATTGCCATTCCGCCAAAGAAAGTTACTCCATTAGGATACTGATAAATAACCTGATTTGCATAACCTCCTAATTGGATAGCGGTAAAGGCCGCACACATTCCCGCCCCGATGCCGATTAATGATTGGTTTTTTAATTTATACAATACTACATACGATGCCCCTGATAATATGATAATCATACAAAGAGCAAATATCGAAACACCGATAATACCTGTTCTTATCCATATGAAAACGTATTCAGAATCAGGTGGAATCTCTGATAGCAATTTGAATTTGTTCCAAGTTGGAATGTTGTCTGAGTACATGCCAATGCCAATCCCCCAAGGCGCATCTTTCATATATTTTGCTATGGCAGCCTTATTTACGTCACGTACATTCGCTGATGCATCTTTTTTGTCGAATGCAGATCTCATTCGGCGGATTTGTTGGTTGCTATTTCCTATGTTTGTAAAAACAAGTAAAGCTAAAAGAACTGCTCCTAAGATAGCACTTGGAACCATTATACGGATGGATTTGGAGAGGACTAAAAAGACGACAAATCCTCCCGCCATGCATAATATTGCTGTTCGCGTTCCGGATTGGAACATTCCCCATATAACAACTATCGAAGTTAATAAAAAGAATATTTTGTCTTTCCTGATTTTTGAAGTGATTCCAAAAATTATAAATGCAAGCGCTGCACAAGCAGCATTACACCCATAGTTGGCTGCATCAGAGAATGTTGACCAATATCTAATTAAAGTGCCTGCTTGAAGTAGGTGCGTATTCATACCTGCACCATATAAAAAGGACATTTCAGCACTTGTTAGTCCGAAGGTAATCATTTTCCATGTCCAAAATGCAGAGAAAAGTGAAAGGAATGCCCATAGTTTTAGATATCTAATCAAAATTTGAGGTGTTGTTATGTATATGCTAAATACAATTAATATCCATAGCAAGTGTAGTGCCATTAATCGTGCACCAGTAAACCAAGCTGATATATTAATTCCCAATCCGCATGTGTCATTAAAAATTTCAACTATACAGAAACCAAACCATATGGAGATGGCTAATAACATTATATTTAAAATCCTTTCAAAATGTACGTTTACTCGTGCGTCAATTAAAGCCATGGCTATCAGGAGAATCTCAATGGCTTCGTCTATTATTGATATTGGTACGGGAATATGAATATTTTTAAATGAAACTAAATAATTTGCCACGATAAGTCCCCAAAATGCAGCCATCCTCCATTTGAAAATAGAATAGCCGGCAAGAATAATAATTGGTGAAATGCATACAGCAGCAAAAGTACTAAGCCCACTATGTAAAAATTCGTATATTTCAAGCAAAAACAGGAGAAAGAGTATAATAACCCTTCCTCCGTTTTCATGAGCATATTCGGATATTCTATTAGAATAGACTTTTTTTACCATTTATTTTGCATGACTATTTTCTACTGCGGTCAGACCCATCTGTGACATTCTGTAGATGAAGTTGTTAAATGATGTATATGGTGGTAACTGGCCTACAAATTCTTCAACAGCATAACGCTGACATTCAGTTAAGTACATGAAAAGGGAATTTTTGTTCTCTAATCGTTCATTTAATTCCTTTAATGCCTTTTGATCAACGTCTTTCCATGTACGATTGGCACGCGTAACCATCAAATTGACTGTACCCATATTGAGTAATGCAGAAGGGATTGAATTATCGTCCAAGTTTGGATACTCAACAATGGCAATTTCGTTTGGCAGTAGATCAGGACATATGTCTTTGATGTCCTTGGCCATGATGAAACGGCTATCTTCTGCCAAGTAGTCTTCGTCGTATGTGATGCGTCGAACCTGAAGACCTATCGAAATCCAATAGTTCTCCAACTCTTGGGCAATATAACTTTTGCCATTGGCAGCATCTGTTGAAATCAGATTAAGCACATTCTGTTTGCCTTCTTCAAAATGAGGAAGGAGCGCTTTACTAAGCTGACGAAGAGCCATGTCAGCAATGGTCTTGTTGAATCGGCGATAGCGCAAATTACTTTCTTTTGGGAAACAACCCATCACAGGAATCTGTGTAATACGTTCAGAACGCATACGATCGCGAAGTGTACGATCCAATAACTCTATAATGAAGAAATACATAGCTGTAAACATAAGAGTTAGTATGAATGCGCCTAATAGTATCATCGTGCGATTCGTAGGTTGCGCATTCATCGGAAACATTGGTGGATTGAGCACACGAAGAGTTGCTGTAGACATTTGTAGGTTTTTCTGGCGAAGTCGTGCTGCATTTAGTGCTTTCAACATTTCCATATAGTTACCCTCAATGAAACTAATATGTCGATCTTTTCTTGCTAATGTTGCGCCTATTGGGGCATAATAGAGTATCTCATTGTCCAATTTTCCGCGCATAATATCTTGAGCAGATTCTTGGGCTTTGGCTTTCTCCAATAACAGAACTTGGTCCAACCATTTTCCGACCATGTCACTAGCTTTTACACCAGCCTCTGTGTTGTAGTTTCCTGCTTCAATGTCTTTTACCAAACTTCTGACATTGTTGGAAGCACTTTGAAGCATTTTTTCTGCCTTAGCTAGTTCTAATTGTGATTCGATCTCATTACCTCCACCTTCGCTGTTCATTAACTTAAGGTTGGATATTCGCGATTGGATGCGAGAAATATCTGTGACTTGATTCGTGAAGTCTTTATTGGCTTTAATGATTTTTGCTCTATCACCAAGCTGGCGCTCGAGATAGTTCATTAGTGCACGGGTTGTTGTTTTATCTATAATGATGTTGTTGTCTGAAATCTTCTGGCTGGCATCAAGCCCTGCCAATTGGCTTGTTTGTTCGCCATAGTTGATAATACGTTTTTCGATGTTATAGCGGATAAGGTCGTCTTCTGCATTTGTCAGAATACGATATAAACGTGCAACCTCGCGTTCGAAGAATTTAATAACATTGTTGGTTTCGCCATAACGGAGTAAACTATATTGACGTGCGAAAACTTCGTTCAGAATATCTAATGTGTTATATGCAATTCCTGGATCATTGCACGAATAACCAATATCTATGATATCACTTCTTGACAATTGAACTACTTTAAGGCGGCTTGTAATGCTGTTAATACCAAAATATTGGTGATAATTAGTTAAGCCAAATACATAGTTATCCGCAGATGGGCGTTCGTAAGCTTTGAGATTGGCATATGTCGCGTTTTCACTATTATGATTAATTAAAGCTTTGACTTCAGTCGGAACGCTATTTAGAAGCTGACGAAAATGCTCAGCTGAGATATAATTATTATCTTTGTTAGCGTTGCCATACATCATACAACGAGCAAATAGACGAAGCGAAACCTCGTGAACTGTTGCATCAGTTGTAATTAAAAGTATGAGGTTGGTAATGTTCGTCTGTGAATTACCACCGGCAGTACCCGTTCCTCCTTCTAGATTATATCCCGTAATCATACCCGTATAGATGGTGGTGTTTGTATCAAAAACACGTTCCATATCACGGGTAGAAAACCACGCTACCACCAATGCTATCATTGGAAGGATGATGAGGTACCATCTAATTTTATTTAAAAATCTGACAATATATCTAAATAAATCCATAGTGGCATATTTTATTTCTTTTGTTTTTTTACGGCTTTGGCTTCGGCTTTAGCGGCTTTGGCTGCAGCTTTTGCTGCTTTTAAATCAGCTTTGGCTGCTTGGGCCTCTGCTTTGGCTAATTGTTTTTCTAATCTTATTTCTTTTTCTTTGTCTTCTTTCTCTAGTTTTTTTATACGTTTCTCTGTAGCCTTGTTTTCTTTTGCAATTTCTTTGGCAGACTTGTGAAGGCTTTTGTCCAACGTGATTTCAGTTGTTGCATTAGTAATAATTGGAGTGTGAGTTAATATTTCAAGAGTAATTATATCTGTGGTAATTTCAGTTTGTAAACTTTGATATCCAGACACTTGCCCACTTTCATACATTTTTGTTGATGCATAAGAGGCTATTTCCATATTGCCATTCTCGAATTCTTCTTTGTTCAATGCACCAGCTCCTTGAAAGGCCGCAGCTGCTTCACCTAGTGTCTTGAGAGAAACTAAGTTGTTCGTAATTTTGATAAATAAAGTTGCTATTTGTAGCTTAAGTTGATCGTAAGCAATATCTTTCTTAATTACTGCTTCATCTGCTTCAAGTCTTTTACGCTTTATGGCAGCTTTCAAATCTAAAATGTCTTCAACAGGAATTGCTAAGCCTACACCAATATTCCAATATGCAGATTTTGTTCCTTGATATTGATAGATAGTTGCACTGTAAGCTGATGAATTGTTTCCCCACATGTCGCCTATACCGTAACTGTAGCTAGCATGGCCTGTAAGGTATGAGAATATATGGCGCTTTTGTTTGGCCACCTCTGCCTCAGCTATTTGACGTGCCTTTTCAAGCGACAAAATCTGTGGACTTGATTTTGCATTTTCAAATAACACAGCCAATGGTGGCAAATGGAATTCAGAAAAGTTGATGTCTTTTTCGTTGCTGGCATCAAAGAAACCTGCACTGATACCGCTCTCGTTGAATTGGGCGAGGGCAGTGGTATAGGTTGTAGCCAATGCAAAAATGAATATCAGTCGTCTGAATCTGTTCATGACAATGGAATTTAGTTATACATTCTCCTTCTGTACGAAGGCAAAGAAAGTACGGAACAGGATCTTCATATCCAACCAGAAATTGTATGTCTGGCCGTACTTGATATCGAGTTGCTTGCGCTCCTCGGCTGACATCATGCCACCTTTGCCGCGCTCCTCAACCTGCCAAAGACCGGTGAGACCTGCGGGAGCCATAAAGCGGTCGATGCTGGTATCGATGGTAAGCTTCTCGGCCTCGTAGAGTGGGAGAGGACGGTTACCAACAACTGACATATCGCCCTTGAGGATATTGAAGAGCTGAGGTAGCTCGTCGATGCTGAATTTACGGATGAATTTGCCCACTTTCGTAACGCGTGGGTCGTTCTCAATCTTAACGAAAGCGTTATTGATTTCTTCTTTCTTCTCCTTGCTATAGTCGGTTTCTGATATCACAAAGTCGTCGCCTACCAGCATGACCTCGTCGTCAGCAATCATCATGTCGGTATCGTCGCCAATCATCATATTGGCTCCCATATCCAAGCTACTGATGCTCTTAGTTGTTTGCTCGGTCTGCTTATTCATTTCGGCATACTGGTTGCCAGCTTCCTTAGCAACTTCCTTCAAGCGCTCTTCGGCATCCTGATACATAGAGCGGAACTTCAAGAAGTTAAAGATGGTATAGTTGGCACCTACACGTTTTGACTTGAAGATAACCGGACCTTTACTCTCCAAACGGATGGCGATAGCCGTGAGTATGAAGATGGGAGAGGTAAGAATGAGTACGATGATAGCGAATAGTACATCGAAGACTCTCTTCCAAAGAGGAATCTTGAAACGTAACATTCTGTATTTAGGCTGCTGATCATCGAACAGCATATTCTCACGGTCGGAAATAAACTGAATCTTCTTATTAAGTTCTGTAATAGAAGCGTTACAATCAAGGGTATCGTTGATACCACTCTTCTGGTAAACCGAACGGTTCTCTGCAGTAAGTTCCTTGGTGAGCAGAATAATATAGATGTGCTTATTCTTTTTCTTTAAATAGTTGATGGCGTTAATATCTGCGTCTTGCTCGCCCTGTTCGTAAAACACAATAAAATGCTCGTTACGGACATGCGTTGAACACGCTGATGCCGCATCCTTGTAATTTCTTGTGTACTGCACCAATCGACCGGGGATGTACCTTAATCGCTCCTCGGTCTTGGGATTGCTGCCAAGATATACAACACCTATCATATTATTTATTTAGGGAATAATCTTTTTTACTCGTATTTTTAACTCCATGGGGTTGAAGGGCTTGACGATATAGTCCTCGGCACCAATCTCCAGCAGGCGGATACGCTCACTGGTGGAGTCTTCGCTGGAAAGCATGATGACAGGAATCTGCTTGAACAGTTCGTTCTGTTTAATCCACTCCAAAAAGTCATCGCCACGCATTCCTGGCATACGAATATCTGAGATGATGAGGTCGGGGGTGTTGCCTGCCTGCAGCCACTTTACGCCCTGTAAACCATCGGGCAACCACTGTACATCGTAGTCGCTCATCAGATAAATTGAGAGAACCTTTGCAATGGTCTCTTTGTCGTCAAGGATTAATATTTTCTTTTTCATATATGAATTATATTAATACGCAATTTTTAATCATTCTACGTGCAAAGGTAAACAAAAAAATTAAATTGAACTCAAAAATACGTAAAAAAATCACTTTTTTATGGAAAAAAGTCGTTTTTATTAAATTATTTAGGGAAATTTGCATTTGAAACGTACTATAAATAAGAATCATTATTAAATTGTTATGGCAAATAGATATCTATTAGGTTTTGATGTCGGTAGCTCGTCAGTGAAGGCATCGTTGGTTAACGCCGATAGCGGCAAGTGTGTGGCAACAGCTTTTTATCCTGAAAAGGAGGCTCCTATTATGGCTGTAAAGGCTGGATGGGCAGAGCAGGATCCACAGATGTGGTGGGATAACGCCAAATTGAGTCTGCAGAAGATTATGAAGGAGAGTGGCGCTACAGCTGAGGAGATTAAGGCTGTGGGTATTTCGTATCAGATGCATGGCTTGGTTTGTGTAGATAAGGATCTGAAGGCATTGCGTCCAGCTATTATTTGGTGCGACTCACGTGCTGTACCTTATGGCGAGAAGGCTTTCAAGGATCTCGGTGCTGACAAGTGCTTGAGTTATCTGTTGAATTCCCCCGGTAACTTTACCGCTGCCAAGTTGGCTTGGGTAAAAGAAAATGAACCAGAACTCTATAGTAAAATATATAAGGTAATGCTGCCTGGTGATTATATCGCTATGCGACTGAGTGGTGTGGCTAATACCACTGTCAGCGGTCTGTCAGAGGGTATGTTCTGGGATTTCAAGAATAATCAGGTGGCTGATTTCTTGATGGATTACTATGGATTCGATCATTCGCTGATTGCTGATATCGTTCCAACCTTTGCTGAGCAGAGCGTTGTAAGTGCTGAAGCTGCTGCTGAGATGGGCCTGAAAGCTGGTACTCCTATCACCTATAGAGGTGGTGACCAGCCAAACAATGCGCTCTCGCTGAATGTGCTGAATCCTGGTGAGATTGCTGCTACAGCCGGTACATCGGGTGTAGTTTATGGTGTACTTGGTGATGTGAACTACGATCCACAGAGCCGTGTAAATACTTTTGCACATGTGAATCATACTGCAGATCAGACTCGTCTGGGTGTGCTGCTTTGTATTAATGGTACTGGTATCTTGAATGCTTGGACTCATCGTAATATCACACCTGAGATCGGCTATGCAGAGATGAATGATCTGGCTGCCAGCGTGCCCATTGGTAGCGAGGGCGTGACAGTGATTCCATTCGGAAATGGTGCTGAGCGCGTATTGGAGAACAAGGAGATTGGTTGTTCAATCAACGGTTTGAACTTCAACAAACACAATAAGGCTCACTTGGTTCGTGCAGCTCAGGAGGGTATCGTATTCTCATTCTGCTATGGTATGGAGATTATGCAGCAGATGGGTATGGATATTAAGAAGATTCACGCTGGTAAGGCTAACATGTTCTTGAGTCCATTGTTCCGTAATACACTGGCTGGTGTGAGTGGTGCAACCATCGAACTGTATGATACTGATGGTTCGGTAGGTGCCGCCAAGGGTGCTGGCTTAGGTGCAGGCATCTATGCCAATGCTTCTGAGGCTTTCGCTTCGCTGGATAAGTTAGAGGTGATTGAGCCAGATGCTCAGAACCGTGCTGCTTACCGTGCTGCCTATGAGGCTTGGAAAGAAACTTTGAAAAAGAATATGTAATAAATAATTAACCCTCGCCGATTGGCGAGGGTTAATTATTTTAAACTAAACTAGAACGATACCATTCGAATAGTTTCTTGACACCATCTTCAATCTCTACCTTGTGTGTCCAACCGAGAGAATGAAGTTTTGAAACGTCAATCAATTTGCGCATGGTGCCATCGGGCTTGGTAGTGTCGAACTCTACAGTTCCTTCGAAACCAACAGCTTTTACAACCAATTCGGAAAGCTCGCGTATTGTGAGTTCTTTACCTGTACCCACATTGATGTGGCAGTTGCGTATTTCGCCTAACTTGGGGATAGCACCTCCGCGACCTGCAGAATGGTTGCGATCGACAGCACCATCGGTAGAAGCGCCGTAGTGTACAGAAGAATACTTCTCGATGCCGATAATGTCGCTAAAGTTTACATTGAGCAGTACGTGAACTGATGCATCAGCCATATCCTCACTCCAAAGGAACTCGCGAAGTGGTGTGCCTGTACCCCAGAGTGTAACCTTGTTGTTCTCAATACCATACTTGGCCAGGACTGTCAAGATTTCCTGCTGAGAAGCATCGCCGTTGACACCTTCAACTGGACGCTTGTTCAGGTCGATGGCAATCTTATCCCATGCATTATCGTGGATGAGTTTGGCCAGGTAAACCTTACGCATCATGGCTGGCATCACATGACTGTTTTCCAGATGGAAGTTGTCGTTAGGACCATAGAGGTTGGTAGGCATTACTGCGATATAGTTGGTGCCATACTGCAGATTGTAGGATTCACACATCTTCAAGCCTGCAATCTTGGCGATAGCATACTCCTCGTTGGTATATTCCAATGGCGAAGTGAGCAGGCAATCCTCCTTCATTGGTTGTGGTGCGTTCTTTGGATAAATGCAAGTAGAGCCTAAGAAGAGCAGCTTTTTGACACCGTGAGCATAGGCTTCGCTAATGACATTGCACTGAATCTTCATGTTCATCATGATGAAGTCGGCGCGATACAGTGAGTTGGCCATGATGCCACCTACAAAGGCTGCTGCCAGCACAACGGCGTCAGGGCGTTCCTCATCAAAGAACTGCTTAACGGCTACCTGGTCGGTAAGGTCGAGCTCTTTGTGAGTGCGGCCTACCAGATTGGTATAGCCTCGCTGAAGCAGATTATTCCAAATAGCGGAACCCACAAGTCCGTGGTGTCCCGCTACATATATTTTACTTTCTTTACTGAGCATCGTCCATGTGAGCTTTTAAGAAGAGTTTCTTAACGAACTTCATATCGTGCTGAACCATGATCTTTACCAGATCCTCGAACGAAGTCTTCTGTGGGTTCCAGCCTAACTTGGCTTTAGCCTTGGCAGGATTACCTAATAGCTGATCAACCTCGGCAGGACGGAAATACTTAGGATCGACTTCAACCAGTGCTTTGCCAGTTGCCTTGTCGTAACCCTTCTCGTCAACACCGTCGCCACGCCATTCGAGCTCGATGCCAACCTCCTTGAAGGCGAGGGTAGCAAACTCACGAACGGTATGATATTCGCCAGTGGCAATTACGAAATCGTCTGGCTCGGGTTGCTGCAGGATGAGCCACATGCACTCGATGTAATCCTTGGCATATCCCCAGTCGCGCAGAGAGTTAAGGTTACCCAGATAAAGCTTGTCCTGATAACCCTGAGCGATACGAGCGGCTGCCAATGTGATCTTACGGGTAACGAAAGTCTCACCACGGCGCTCACTCTCATGGTTAAAGAGGATACCATTGCAGCAGAACATATTATATGATTCGCGATAGTTCTTCATAATCCAGAAACCATATAGCTTAGCTACGGCATATGGAGAGCGGGGATAGAATGGGGTAGTCTCGCTCTGTGGAACTTCCTGTACCTTACCGTAGAGCTCTGATGTAGAGGCCTGGTAGATGCGGCAGGTATCAGCCAAACCTGCAATGCGTACGGCTTCCAGCAAGCGGAGCACACCGTTAGCATCGGTATCGGCTGTGTATTCGGGAACGTCAAAAGAAACCTTCACATGACTCTGGGCTGCGAGGTTATAAATCTCGGTTGGGCGAATCTTTGAGATGACACGGATCAGAGATGATGAATCGGTCATATCTGCCCAGTGGAGATTAACAAGGCGGGCCTTTTTCATATCACGAACCCACTCGTCGAGATAAAGATGTTCGATACGGGCTGTGTTGAATGAAGATGAACGACGCATGAGACCGTGAACCTCATAACCTTTTTCAATAAGGAACTCGGCCAGATATGAGCCGTCCTGACCGGTAATACCGGTGATTAGAGCAACTTTTTTTTCCATTATAGTTTGTTTATATTAATTATTTCCTGAGAATTGTTTGATACGCTGTTCCTCCGAAAGTTTGCAGATGAGCAGTGTGTCGTTGTTTTCGGCTACGATATAACCATCGAGGCCCTGAATAACTACTTTCTTTTCTTGCATGGTGTGAACAATGCAGTTGTGACTCTCTATCAGGTTTACATCGGGACCGATGCTGGCATTGCCATAGAGGTCTTTCTTGCTTTGCTCGTGGAGTGAGCCCCAGGTGCCCAGATCGCTCCAACCGAAGTCGGATGGGCAAACGAAAATCTCTTCGGCCTTTTCCATGATGGCATAGTCGACAGAAATATTTTCGCATTCGGGGAACAGACGGTTGATTTCTTCCTGTTCCTTGTCGGTACCATAAATAGGTAACAGCGACTCGAATATCTTGGCCATTGAGGGCTGGTAGATGCGGAAAGCATTTACAATGGTATTTACATTCCAGATGAAGATACCTGCATTCCAGAAATAATAGTTCTTTTTGATATATTCCTGAGCCGTTTCGAGATTGGGCTTCTCGCGGAAAGAGTCGACTCTGAAAATCTCTTTGTTTCGGAGCGAGCTGGTACTCAAGTCGGCCTGGATGTAGCCATAACCTGTTTCTGGGCGGTTGGGCTTCATGCCTAGGGTAACGATAGCGTCGGTCTCGCTGGTAAACTGCATGCACTCCTTAATGACACGCTGAAATTCAGCCTTATCTGTCACAATGTGATCGCTTGGTGTTACAATGATGTTAGCCTTTGGGTCTTTCGACTTGATGCGCCAACTAACGTAAGCAATACATGGTGCTGTGTTTCTGCGACAAGGTTCGCATAGAATGTTTCCTGCTGGCATATCAGGCAACTGTTTCTTTACAATTTCCTGATAACTCTGGTTGGTTACCACCCAGATGTTCTCGGGCTTAACCAGATTGCCGAATCTTTCTACCGTTAACTGTAGTAATGTTTTGCCAACGCCGAGAACGTCGATGAACTGCTTAGGGTTCTCGGTAGTACTCATGGGCCAAAAACGGCTACCAACGCCGCCTGCCATGATGACCAAATGGTTGTTTGTTCTTGCCATAATCGTTGTTTGCTGATAATATTGCGCAAAAATACGAAAAATAATAGAAAAGAAAGCATAAAAAAGCAAAAAAATGCTTATTACGCTGACTTTTCTTGTTTATGATTAAGTTTTCGTTTGATGACGAAATAAACGACAGCTACTACAATCAGACCCAGAATGGCGAACTTGATATATTCGGCGTATTCGCTAATTTTGTCGTTCAACTGATCCTCGGGTACAATGGCATGCAGATACCAGCCAAGAAGAGCCAGTACACTATGCCAGCCTCCTGCACCAATGGTAGTAAACAGCAGGAATTTGCCGTAATGCATACGTGCCAAGCCGGCAGGGATGGAAATCAGGTGGCGGATGACGGGAACAAAACGACCGGTAAGTGTCGCTGCAATTCCATGGTCGTCAAAGTATTTCTCGCTTTTTTCAACTTTCTCCTGATTAAGCAGACACATCTTACCCCATTTGCTGTTGGCAAACTTGTAGATGACAGGACGACCAACGTACAGGGCTACAAAGTAGTTAATGCTGGCACCTATGTCGGCACCCAGTGTGGCAAAAAGGATGACTAAGAATACATTTAATGAGCCGCTGGCTGCATGGTAAGCAGCAGGCGTTACTACAAACTCTGACGGTACCGGCACTACTGTGCTTTCTAATAACATCAGAAAGAAAATGGTTGGATACCAACCGAGCGTGTTGAGAATGTTTGTAATAAAATTCATATTAATCGTCTGTATGTTCTAATGCGTACTGGTAATAATCTTTTGGATCCATATGAGCAGGGAAGAACTCGCCTAATATGGCTCTGGCTTCCTCCGGATTGCAATCACAGGCTTTCTTCAGGTAGTATAAGAATTCATCATTCTTCATCAGCTCGTTGCAACATAAGGCCAGATAGGCATAGCCTTCCTTATAGTCCTCGCCAACAGTCTTGAAGAAATCCAAATAGGCATTGTAGGCAAAATGTAAAAACTTGTTGTCGTGATAAGAGATGATGATTCTGAGTCTTACTTTGGGATTGTTACCCGAATCCTGTAATACCTTTGCGAATGCAGCTTCTGCCTCAGCCTCTTTATGGTTGGCTAAGAGAATATGCCCCTTGATAACACCCATGTGGAAATGGTCGCAATCCAATTTCTCGGTCATGTCTATGCACCATAGTGCTTTATCCATCTGGCCTAAGGTGTTATAGGTAAAGGCCATCTCCTGATAGATCTCTGGTAGGTGAATAGAGTCGATGGCGGAAACGCTGACTGCTTTTTTCAGCTTTTCAAGTCCGTCCTTAAACAAGCCTTTGTTGATCAGACAAATGGCCTGATGCAAATAACCGAACTCATCGTCGGGTACCTTCTCGGAATATTTCTGGAAGAATTTGAGAGCTTCGTCGTGGTTACCCATTGCGTACAGGGTATTGGCTTTCGACAGCAGACCATTGGCGTCGTTGGGATCGATGGCAATGGCATATTCGCTACTGGTAAGAGCGCCCGAATAGTCTTCTTTCATATACTGTACGCCTGCCAATGCATTCCAATAATTGGCAGAGTAGGGGTCTTTGTCGAGTAACTCGTTGAAGAGTCGCTCGCTGTCTTTGTATTTGCCCAATCCGAACAGCGTGCGAGCCATCAGTTCCTTGAATCCTACCGAATCGTTGTTGGTAGTGCGGGCTATCCATTCGAAGGCCTTGGCAAACTGGTCGTAATCAAGATACAGACCTACAACGCCTTTCACAAAGTCGGCATATTCATCCTCAGGTAAGTCTTTGATGTATCCTGACAGCAATTCGTCGGCACTGTCCAGCTCTCCTTTCGTGATGAGTATTTCGGCACGTAGGTAGATGCCCTCGATACTATCTAAAGGTTCTACTTTATCGGCATATTGCTCGGCTGTCTTGAAGTCCTTCTTTTCCAAAGCTTCGCGGGCTCTGTAGAGCATCGGACCAACGGCTTCAGGATTGTATTCTATAGCTAAGGAAATGGCATCCTCGGCCTCGGCTAGTCGGTTGTTGTAGTGGTAATAATCGGCAATGTCAGTCAAGTCGTCGGCATCCATATAGATGCGTTCGCCCGACTTGACTGACTCCTCGTATTGCCGTAGGATTTCCTTAAAATCCTCGCTTTCGAAATAATCTAAATCTTCTGGCACTTCTTCTTAAATTACTTTTTCCAAGTGTCCTTGAGTCCAACAGTCTTGTTGAAGATTGGCTTCTCGGCTGTTGAATCTGTATCAGGCGTGAAGTAACCAATACGCTGGAACTGCAGATAAGTGAGTGGCTTCATATCGGCAGCGTATGGCTCGATATAGCACTTCTTGATGATGTGCAGTGAGTCGGGGTTGATAATCTCCTTCATCGCTGTAACAGCATCGCAGTTCTTGGCTTCACGGATGGCAGCCATGTCATCACGAGGATTCTCAACCTTCCACAGACGGTCGTAAAGACGAACCTCGGCCTCGACAGCGTGCTTGCAACTTACCCAGTGGAGGGTCTTACCCTTAATCTTGCGGTTAGAACCAGGCATACCGCTGCGTGAATCTGGATCGTAGGTACAGTAAATAGTAGTTACGTTTCCATTCTCGTCCTCATCGCAGGGGTGATCCTCGTTACATTTAATAATGTAGGCGTTCTTCAGACGAACCTCCTTGCCAGGGGCCAATCGCATAAACTTCTTCTCGGCTTCCTTCATAAAGTCGTCGCGCTCAATCCAAAGTTCGCGGGTAAACTCAACAGTGTGAGTGCCATCGGCCTCGTTCTCTGGGTTGTTGATAGCGGTGAGCTGTTCAATCTGGTCCTCTGGGTAGTTGGTGATAACCACCTTAACAGGATCGAGCACAGCGCTGACACGGATAGCACGGCTGTTCAGATCGTCGCGAACTGCACTCTCCAAGAGAGCCATGTCGTTAAGGGCATCAATCTTGGTGTAGCCAATCTTATCGATGAACTTGATGATACTCTCTGGGCTGTAACCACGGCGACGGAATCCGCAGATAGTTGGCATACGGGGGTCGTCCCAACCGCTTACCATGTTATTCTGTACCAATGCCAGCAGATTACGCTTTGACATCAGTGTGTAGTTGAGGTTCAGCTTATTGAACTCGGTCTGACGTGGACGGTTGTCCTCGATGTTGTCGGTCTCGCCCTTCCACTCCTTCATCCATGTAACGAACAGATCGTAAAGGGGGCGATGCTCTACAAACTCGAGTGTACACCAAGAGTGGGTTACACCCTCGAGGTAGTCGCTCTGGCCGTGAGTGAAATCGTACATGGGGTAAGCATTCCACTTGTTGCCTGTACGGATATGAGGAATATTGAGTACACGATAGATAAGGGGATCGCGGAACAGCATGTTGGGGTGAGCCATGTCGATCTTGGCGCGCAGAACCAGTGTGCCTGGCTCGCACTTGCCGCTGTTCATGAACTCGAACAACTTCAGGTTCTCCTCAATGGGGCGGTCGCGATAGGGACTGTTTGTACCTGGGCTTGTGGTGGTTCCCTTCTGCTGGGCAATCACCTCGGCACTCTGCTCATCAACGTATGCGCGTCCCTGCTGGATGAGCCATACAGCAAAGTCCCAGAGCTCCTGGAAGTAGTCGCTGGCATAGTAGACGTTAGCCCACTTGAAACCGAGCCACTTAATATCGTTCTCGATGCTCTCGATGTATTCAGTATCTTCTTTAATGGGGTTGGTGTCGTCGAAGCGCAGGTTGCACTGACCGCCGTATTTCTTGGCCAGTCCGAAGTCGATGGCAATGGCTTTGGCGTGTCCGATATGCAGGTAGCCGTTTGGCTCTGGTGGGAAACGGGTCTGCATTCTGCCACCGTTCTTACCCTCTGCCAGGTCATTGATAACTTTCTGTTCAATGAAGCTGACAGACTTCTTCTCCTCGCTTTCGTTCTTAATAATCTCTTCCATATCTTATATCTCTAAATTCTCAATTGTTAATTCTCAATTTATTTAATGCCTCTTTCATTTAAAGCCTTTGAATATTTTGCTGCATTCTTCAGGTGTTCCTGATAGGTTCTGGCAAAATTATGTGTGCCAGAGAAGTCCTCCTTGGCGCACATGTACAGATAGTCGTGGGCTATGCGATTCAGTACAGCGTCGATACCTGCCACCGATGCAATCTTGATGGGGCCGGGAGGCAGACCGGTATTCTTATAGGTGTTATAAGGACTGTCGAATTGCAGCATGTTGTGGTAAATACGCTTGATTGCGAAATCTTTCAAGGCAAACTTGATGGTAGGGTCAGCCTGAAGTGGCATGTCTGCTTTCAGTCGGTTCAGATACATACCTGCAATCATTGGCTTCTCGGCATTGTTGGCAGTCTCCTCATCGATGATGCTGGCCAATGTGCAAACCTCATTTTTACTCAGTTTCAGGGCCTCGGCCTTCAAGGTGCGCTGTACATTCCAGAAATTCTCGTTCTCCTTCTGCATGCGTTTCATCAGATTCTCTATAGAGATATTCCAATAAACCTCGTAGGTGTTGGGGACGAACAAGCAGGCGATAGTGGCTGTGTCGTAACCCTGCTGCGCACAGAACGACGAATCGCTGAGCAGGATGGCTACAGCAACGCTGTCCATCATCAGTTTGCGTGACAGATAGCCGGCCAGTCTGTCCATGGTACGACTTTCGGGAATGGTGAGCTTTACAGGCTCCTGATGTCCGTTCTTCAGATTGCGGAATACTTTTATCGTACTCTGGTTGGG
Source organism: Prevotella sp. khp1 (assembly GCF_900102205.1). Classification (NCBI taxonomy): domain Bacteria; kingdom Pseudomonadati; phylum Bacteroidota; class Bacteroidia; order Bacteroidales; family Prevotellaceae; genus Prevotella; species Prevotella sp. khp1. The sequence continues at coordinate 846,661 of NZ_FNJZ01000001.1, read as the reverse complement.
GGTAATGGCGTATCTACCGCTACGTATATGCTCCATATAACCACCATGGCGAGCGAGCATTCTGAAAGCTGATAGACCATGATCGGATGCAATCGGCTCCAACTTAACACATACTGAATCAAGATTGTCGTTGTCGTCGATATACACGTATTCGGTGGCGCTGAGTTTAGAAAAACTCCCCACAAAATAGTAATATGCGATGCCTAAGATTCCTAATGCGCATACAATAATAGGAACCAGATAGCTTGACTTTTTTATCCAATTCATCTTCATATCCTTGAAAAAACGCTGCAAAGTTACAAAAATCTCTCCACTATTATCGCTAATTTATCATTTTTTTGTATCTTTGCCCTAAAATATAGCTTATGAAACTTAAGTTTTCTATACAATATGGCACTCAATGGGGACAAAATCTCTATGTGGTGCTGACCTATCTCAGCATCGACCAGACCAAAAAGACGGAACGGTTGATGATGACTACCTCTGACGGTATGGGGTGGCAGTTGGAAACCACCGTGCTTGAATCGCGAAAACATCCGATAGTCTCGTTTTCTTATTATTATCAGGTAGAGGATACTGATGGTAATGTGCTTAGAAAAGAGTGGAATGCTATTCCTCGAACCTATTATTTTGATTCGGCAAAAGACTATGTGATGGCTGATTTGTGGCGCGATGTGCCTCTGCAGTATCATCTTTATAGCATGGCTTATCATACAACGATGGGGCTATCTGTTGACCAACAGGTTGAGCCGCTTCGTGTGCCTTTGTATCGTAAAACAATCCTGTTCAGGGTGTCGGCACCTCAGTTACAAAAAGGACAGTCGGTTGCTATTATTGGCGACCATCCGGCATTAGGCAGTTGGAACGTGTCTCGCTATCTGCGTATGGAGCCAATTGGCAGATTCGAGTGGCTGCTGTCGGTGAATGTGGATGCTGTGCTGCTGCCTATAGAATATAAATATGTGATTATTGATGACACTTCCCATGCACTCGTGGCTTGGGAGGAAGGTGATAATCGCACAACTGTGGGTTTGTTGCCTGCTGACCAGACTATGGTGCCTGATGGTACAGTATTGGTGGCTTATGGTGAGAACCTGAGAGTAAAAGAATATACCTGGCGAGCTGCAGGCGTGGTGATACCGGTATTCTCGCTTCGTAGTAAACAGTCGTATGGTGTGGGCGATTTTGGTGATCTGTACCGATTGGTTGATTGGTGTGCGGCAACGGGTATGAAGGCCATCCAATTACTGCCGGTTAACGATACTACGTGCTCGAAAAACTGGAGTGATTCGTATCCATATAATATTGTTTCGGCTTTTGCTTTGCATCCTCATTATCTGGATGTAGAGGCTATTGGAGTGCTGAAAAATAAAACCAAGATGAATACGTATCATCGTCAACGCCAGGAACTTAACGCACTCGGCTATAGTGATTATGAGGCGGTGGATCGAGTGAAGCGGGCTTATGTTCAGGAACTGTTTGATGAGAAAGGTCAACAGACTCTTGAGTCCAAGGAGTTCAAAGCTTGGTTTGCTCAGAACCAGGATTGGTTGGTGCCTTACGCCAAGTGGTTGGATTCGTCTGTGGGCTTGATTTACTTTACGCAATACCATCTTCACTTGCAGTTGAAAGCCGCAGCTGACTATGCTCGTTCAAAGGGCATCTTCCTGAAAGGCGATGTGCCTATCGGCGTAAATGGCGATAGTGTGGAAACGGCTATCCATCCGGATTATTTCCATCTTGATGCACAAACAGGTGCACCACCAGATATGTTCTCGCCTAACGGACAGAATTGGGGATTCCCAACTTACAATTGGGGTGCTGGTGTTGTAGAGTGGTTCCGTAGACGTTTAAAGTGGATGGAACAGTATTTCGATGCTATCCGAATCGACCATATCCTGGGTTTCTTCCGGATATGGGAGATACCAGGCGATGCTGTCTTTGGATTGCTGGGGCATTTCTCGCCTTCGTTGCCAATGACAGTGGGTGAGATAGAATACTTTGGTTTGCCTTTCCGTAAGGACTTGTTTACCAGACCTTTTATTAACGATAGGGTGTTAGATAAGTTGTTTGGTATGCATGCACCATATGTTCGCGAGCATTTCCTGATGCCTAAGAGTTACGGTCTGTATGATTTGAAATCAGATTACAATACGCAGAAAAAAGTGCAACAGGCTTTTGAGGGACGGATAGATGAAAATAGTTTATGGATTCGTGATGGACTTTATCGCTTGGTTAGTAGTGTGCTCTTCCTGGAAGATCCAAAACAGTCTGGTATGTATCATCCGCGAATCGGTGTGATAGGGGAGCCCGTGTTTGAGGCGTTGAATGCTGAAGAAAAAGACGCATTTATGCGACTTTACAATAATTATTACTATCAGCGTCATAACTTTTTCTGGGGGGCTGAGGCTATCCGTAAGTTGACCGATGTGTTTGGCTCTACCCGTATGCTATGCTGTGGCGAGGATCTGGGCATGTTGCCAGATTGTGTGGCGCCGGTACTCGATCAGTTACGTATCCTGTCGCTCGAAATCCAGTCGATGCCCAAACAGAGTGGTTATGAGTTTGCTCATCTTGATGGCAATCCATACCGTTCTGTTGCTACAATTTCAACGCACGATATGTCGCCCTTGCGCCTTTGGTGGAGCGAAAGTCCTGAGCGTACCCAGCGTTTCTATGTGTCGATGTTGCAGAAACAAGGTCGAGCCCCCGAACAGTTGCCGGCCCATTTGGCTGAGGAGATTATCGGGCGTCATCTTTATTGTCCGTCTATGCTCTGTATGTTGTCGTTGCAGGACTGGTTGGCTATGGATGGCGAACTGCGCTCAAAGAATGTTCGTGACGAGCGCATCAATGTGCCAAGCGATCCTTATAACCGTTGGAAATATCGTATGCATTTTACCATCGAGGATTTGCTGAAGGCAGATAAATATAATAATAAGGTGAAAACCATGATTCAGCGTTCAAAGCGCTAATGTTTAATCTTTAATGTTTAATCTTCAATGTATAACACTTATATATTTGATCTTGACGGAACTTTACTTGATACAATAACAGATTTAGCGGCTTCGTGTAACTATGCCCTCCGCACACATGGCATGCCAGAACATTCGGTTGATGATGTTCGTAGGTTCGTTGGTAATGGTGTACGGAAATTGATGGAGCGGGCAATTCCTCATGGAGCAGAAAACCCTGATTTTGAGTCAACGTTTGCAACTTTCCGCGAACATTATATGCATCATTCGCTTGATACAACACAACCATATCCCGGTATTCCTGAGGTATTGGCTGATTTGAAAGCTCGTGGTTGCCGACTGGCTGTTGTCAGCAATAAGATGATGGCTGCTACCGTGGAGTTGTGTCGTCATTTCTTCCCGGATACCATCGAAGTGGCTATAGGTGAGCATGAAGCAGAGGGAATCCGTAAGAAGCCTGCTCCAGATACGGTATTTGCTGCTTTGCGAGAGCTTGGTGTTGAAAAAGACAGGGCTGTTTATGTTGGTGATAGTGATGTGGATGTTCAAACAGCAGCGAACTCTGGGCTACCTTGTATATCCGTGTTGTGGGGATTTCGTGATCGTGACTTTCTGATACAACATGGAGCGAAGACATTCATCTCCGCTCCATCAGAATTGTTATTGTAAAGGTGGATTAAATCTGCTGCAGTCTGGCGATATATTTGCCAAGAATGTCAAACTCGATGTTGACTACCGAACCTACACGGATATCGCAGAAGTTAGTGTGCTCGAAAGTGTAGGGGATGATGGCTACTTGGAAGGTGTTAGCTGTTGGATTGCAAACCGTGAGGCTTACGCCATTAACGGTAACACTGCCTTTGTCGACAGTGAAATAGCCTTTCAATGCCATCTCACGGTTCTCTGGATATTCGAATGTGAAATAGGTTGAACCGTCAGCATCCTCAACAGCAATGCAGCGTGCAGTCTCATCTACATGACCCTGAACGATATGACCATCTAATCGGCCGTTCATCAGCATAGAGCGCTCAACGTTTACTTTATCACCAACTTTGAGCAAGCCCAGATTGGTGCGGTCGAGTGTTTCCTTCATGGCAGTAACCGTGTAGGTGCCATTCTCAATGGCAACAACAGTCAAGCAAACGCCATTATGTGCAACACTCTGGTCGATCTTTAACTCGTCGACAAACGAACACTTTAATGTAAAATCGATATTTTCGCGATCCTTGTGGATAGCTGTTACGGTAGCAAATTCTTCGATGATTCCAGAAAACATATCAAAAAATATAATGTTTAATGTTTAATCTTTAATGTTTAATATAAAAAAAAAGGGTACGTGCCGATGATTTGGTGAAAACTCCTGTTTCACACGATGTGGGGGCTCCCTGCTGTTGTAATCCACCGGCATTGCTGCTCTCCTCGTGGAGGATAATCGTGGCCCGCCATTGGCAAGGGAAACGATCCCGATTTGTTTTGTTAATGTAGAGTATCCCGATCTATCAGGCACGACCCACTGTTTCTGCTGCAAAGATACAACTATTTTGGGACTTATCCAAACCTTTTGCCATTTTTCTTGGTAAATAGAAACTTTTTCTATATCTTTGCACTCAAAAATAGAAAGAAATGGGAAAGACTGTATGTATCATAGCGGGTGCTCGCCCAAATTTCGTTAAGGTGTCACCTTTGGTAAGAGCCATCAATAAAAATCCTGAAGCAACATGTTTGTTGGTTTATGCAGGTAGTGAGAACGATCCAACGCTTGAGGCATCGCTGTTTGATGATTTGCAGATGCCACGTCCACAATATTACTTAGGTGTAGATTCAACGAGTCTGAACGAGATTACCAGTCAGGTCATGTCCCGTTTCGATGCTTTCCTCGATGCGCATCAGATTGATGTGGTGATCGTGGTGGATGACTTAGCCTCGACTATGGCTGCTGCCATAGTAACCAAGAAACGTGGTATCCGCTTGGCGCATCTGGTAGCTGGTACACGTTCGTTTAATATCAATATGCCTAAGGAAATCAACCGTTTGGTGATAGATGCCTTGTCTGACTATCTGTTCACGGCTGGTGTGAAGAGTACGGGCATAGCTACTCGTGAACAGTCGGAGAGTTCGCAGACCTATATGGTGGGTAATATCCTGATGGATACTTTGCGATATAACTACGACCGTATGAAGAAGCCAGCTTCGATCCCATCACTTGAAGAGAAACAGTATCTGGTATTTACACTGAACCGTAAAGCGCTGATTGCTGATATTGATAATTTGGAGAAAATGCTGAAGGCTATGGTGGCTTCGGCTAATGGCATGCGAATTGTCGCACCTTTGCGTGGCGAAGCCCGTAAGGTGGTTGAGCGCATGGGCTTGGCTATTGATATTGTTGATCCTTTGAGCTATTTGGAATTTGGTTGGTTAACTGCTCATGCACTTGGTATTATTACCGATTCGGGCAATGTGTCGGAAGAGGCTACCTTTAATAGTGTACCTTGTATCACTCTGAATAATTATACCGAGCATCAGGAAACGGTGAATGTAGGTTCGAATGTATTGGTAGGTGAGGATGCAGACAAACTAAGTGAAGCTGTTAAGAAAATGGTGAGCGGCGAATGGAAGAAATGCGCCCTGCCTGACCGTTGGGATGGTCGAACAGCAGAGCGCATTGTTCAGATTATACTTGCCTAAACAGGCTTGTTTTTGAAAAGTACTTAGAGAGCGATTGCAATCTAAGTACTTTTTTGTTGCAAAGTACTTAGAAAAATTAATCTTTAATAGTTCTCTGCTTTTACCTGGAAGTAGGCCTGTGGATGATCGCAGACAGGACATACCTGTGGGGCCTTCTTGCCGATAACAATGTGGCCGCAGTTGCTGCACTGCCAGATAACATCATTGTCCTTAGAGAATACACGCTCCTTCTTAACGTTGTCGAGCAGTTTGCGGTAGCGTGCCTCGTGCTCTGCCTCTACTTTGGCTACGAGTTCGAATTTGGCAGCAATCTCGTTGAATCCTTCCTCGCGTGCTTCCTGGGCCATGCGTGCATACATGTCGGTCCACTCATAGTTCTCGCCAGCAGCAGCAGCTTCCAGATTCTCTGGTGTGCTCTTGATTGCACCACCTTCCAAAAGCTTGAACCACATCTTGGCGTGCTCCTTCTCGTTGTTAGCTGTCTCCTCGAAAATGGCGGCTATCTGTACAAAGCCGTCCTTCTTGGCCTTTGATGCCCAGTAACTGTACTTGTTGCGTGCCATTGACTCACCTGCAAATGCTTCCTGCAGATTCTTCTCGGTTTTTGTTCCTTTAAGATCCTTCATAATTGTACTTGTTTAGTTTAATTGTTTAAATGATATTTTTGGCAAAGATACAATAATAAATTGATATCTGCAAGTTTTAGGCTTTCTTTTTGTGTTATTTTAGTATTCTCTATTATATATAATAAGGTACGCGTGGGAGGGGAAATGGATTGTTGGAAAATGTTAAAACGGGAAACTTTTCTGATTTTTAAAAACGAAAAGTTTTCCAAAAAGAAAATCTTGGTGTATGTGGTGGTGTTCCAAAAAGAATACTGACTGCAAATTGGAGATTTTCTGTTGTGAAAGCTTTAATTTAAAAGACGATGCTGTTGTGAAATTGCAGAAGTGTCTATGAATCAGTATGTTATACATTGTTATTGTAGCGTATTATTTCTATATTAACTTTATTTTAGAGAAATTTTTAGCTTGTCGAGAATGCTTTTTCTGGCATATTTTGTATCTTTGCAACCGTATTCGGTTTTACTTTTTGGAAAACTTTTCCGAATTCAAAAACAAAAAAGTTTCCAAAAAAGAAAACTTTGGGAGAGAATTAAATAACAAAACATAAATAAAAACAGAGACAATAACATGGAAATTAAAAACTTTACCATCACCAAGCGAGACGGATCGAAGGATTTGTTCTCACTCGACAAAATTATGAATGCTATCGTAAAGGCTTTCGAGAGCGTTCAGGAACCTGCTGACCTAGCCATCGTATCTAAAATCTTGAATCACCTTGACATGCATGACAACATTACTGTGGAGGATATTCAGAACCAGGTGGAAGAAGCACTTATGCGTGAAGGCTATTATAAGGTTGCCAAATCGTTTATTCTCTATCGTCAGTTGCACTCTGAGGATCGTGAGACACTCGAGAAAATGGTGTTCCTTTCAGAATATTGCGAATCGGTGAATGCTGCTACAGGATCAAAGTACGATGCAAATGCCAATGTAGAGCATAAGAATATTGCTACACTGATTGGTGAGCTGCCAAAGTCGAACTTTATCCGTCTGAACCGTCGACTCCTCACTGATCGTATTAAGAAAATGTATGGTAAGCAGTTGGCCGATGAATATATCGACAAGCTGACACACCACTTTATATATAAGAACGACGAGACTTCGTTGGCCAACTATTGTGCTTCTATCACCATGTATCCTTGGTTGATTGGTGGTACTGTGGCTATTGGTGGTAACTCTACTGCTCCTACCAACATGAAGTCGTTTGCTGGTGGCTTTGTGAATATGGTGTTTATGGTAAGTTCAATGCTGAGTGGTGCCTGTGCTACACCTGAGTTCCTGATGTATATGAACTATTTCCTGGGTAAGGAGTACGGACTGGATTACTATAAGCGCTCACAAGACCAGGCTGACCTGAGTTTGAAGAAGCGTACCATTGATAAGATTATAACTGATTACTTTGAGCAGATTGTTTATACCTTGAACCAGCCAACAGGTGCTCGTAACTATCAGGCAGTATTCTGGAATATTGCCTACTACGATCGTTACTATTTCGAGAGTATCTTTGGTGAGTTCTACTTCCCTGATGGCTCTAAGCCCGATTGGGAGGGACTTTCATGGTTGCAGAAGCGCTTCATGAAGTGGTTTAACCATGAGCGTACCAAGACTTTGCTGACTTTCCCTGTTGAGACTATGGCTCTGTTGGTAGATGAGAATGGTAACTGCAAGGATAAGGAGTGGGGCGAGTTTACAGCCGAAATGTATGCTGAGGGACACTCGTTCTTTACCTATATGAGCGATAATGCCGACTCATTGTCGAGTTGCTGCCGTTTGCGTAATGAGATTACCGACAATGGTTTCAGCTATACGCTTGGTGCAGGCGGTGTAAGTACTGGTTCTAAGAGTGTGCTCACTATCAACCTGAACCGATGTATCCAGTATGCCGTCAACCACAAGTTGGATTATCTGGAGTATCTGAGTGGTGTGATCGATCTGTGCCATAAAGTACAGTTGGCTTACAACGAGAATTTGAAGGATCTGCAGCAGCAGGGTATGTTGCCTCTGTTCGACGCTGGATATATCAATATTGCCCGTCAGTATCTCACCATTGGTATTAACGGTTTGGTTGAGGCTGCCGAGTTTATGGGACTGAAGATTTCGCCAAACGACGAGTACCTGCACTTTGTTCAGGGTATTCTCGGTCTGATTGAGAAATACAACAAGCAGTACCGTTCAAAAGAGGTGATGTTTAACTGTGAGATGATTCCTGCCGAGAACGTAGGTGTTAAGCATGCTAAGTGGGATCGCGAGGATGGTTACTTTGTGCCACGCGACTGCTATAACAGCTATTTCTATGTGGTAGAGGACGACTCGCTGACCATCATCGATAAGTTTAAGTTGCATGGTGCTCCTTATATTGAACATCTGACTGGTGGTTCGGCCCTGCACATGAACCTCGATGAGCATCTGTCGAAAGAGCAGTATCTGCACCTGCTGAAGGTGGCAGCTAAGGAAGGCTGTAACTACTTTACATTCAATATTCCTAATACTGTATGTAATGATTGTGGTCATATCGACAAGCGCTATCTGAAGGAGTGCCCGCATTGTCATTCTAAGAATGTTGACTACATGACCCGTATTATCGGCTACTTGAAGCGTGTTAGCAACTTCTCACAGGCTCGTCAGGAAGAGGCTTCACGTCGCTACTATGCAGGACAGAAACAATTATGCTAAAATACGTAAATACCGGCATAGTTTTTCAAGAGATACCCGACGAAGTGACACTGGCAATTAACATTAGTAATTGCCCGTGTCGCTGTCCTGGGTGTCATAGCTATTACCTTTGGGAAGATATTGGATTGCCGCTTGATACGGAGGCTATCGATGCGTTCGTAGATAAGTACGGTACCGACATTACTTGTATCTCGTTTATGGGAGGTGATGCCGATCCGAAGGCTGTTGACCAACTGGCATTATATATCCGCGAGGTGCATCCTGAGTTCAAAGTAGCTTGGTATAGTGGTAAAACGGTCATCTCATCGGCTATCAACAAGCGCGATTTCGACTATATTAAGATAGGACCGTTTATCAAACACTTAGGTCCTTTGAAGGATCCGAAGACGAATCAAAGGTTGTATAAGATCAAAGAAGATGGCGAGATGGAGGATATGACCTCGTGGTTCTGGAAAAAATAAGAGGAGAGATATCACTAAAACGATATCTCTCCTCTTATACTTTGTTGCATGTATTTGCGAACCGTTTCTGGATCGTCGGGGTAGTGTGCCTGCAGGAACATCAGTTTGGTAACTGCTGCTTCAACGGTGGAATCGCGACCGCTGATAACACCAGCCTCCTGTAGATGGTAACCGTTGTCATAACGGCCCATCTCAACGGCACCCTGCATACACTGACTGATGTTTACGATTACCTTACCGTTGCGGGTTCCCTCACGTAAAGCATTCAGCAACCATGGGCGTTGGGGCGCGTTGCCACTGCCAAAGGTACGCATCACAATGGCTTTCAGATTAGGGGTATGAATAATGTGACGGATCAGATCCTCGCGGATGCCTGGGAAGAGCGAGAAGATAATCACATTATTGTCCATGCGAAAGTGGGGAGCCATCGGCTTGTTCCAATCTGGCTTCAGCATGCGGTCGTGGTGGTAGGTAATGTTCACTCCAGCTTCAACCAAATGGGGGTAGTTGAATGATTCGAAGGCATTAAACTCCTCGGCGCTCTGTTTGGTAGTACGATTACCACGAAGCAGATGACCGCCGAAATAAATACCTACTTCGGGTACCAAAGCATGTCCTTCTCTATCTTTGGCTGCTGCAATCTCTATGGCTGTGATAAGATTTTCCTTACCATCTGTTCTCAGCTGTCCGATAGGTAACTGCGAACCAGTGAAAATCACGGGTTTGGTGAGGTTCTCAAGCATATACGACAGGGCTGAGGCGGTAAAGGCCATCGTGTCGGTGCCATGTAGTACTACAAATCCATCGTACTGATCGTAGTGGTCGGCGATACAATGCGACAGATCTGTCCACATGGCAGGCGACATGTCACTCGAATCAATAGGTGGATCGAACTGGTATGTTTCGATGGTGATATCAAACTGCTTCAGTTCGGGTACATTATATAATAGGTGTTCAAAATCAAACGGCTCCAGAGCCCCAGTACGTGGGTTCCGGTTCATGCCAATGGTGCCTCCGGTGTATATGAGAAGGACTTTGCTACGGTACGTCATCGTTTACGTTTTATTTTTCTGCAAAGATAGTGCTTTTCTCCGAGATTTTAATTATCTTTGCAGTAAAATTTTAAGAAGGACCTATAAATAAACAGTTTTATGAAGCAATTCAATGATGATAACTTCGTTCTGGAGACCCAGGTGGCACAGGACCTGTATCACAATCATGCGGCTAAAATGCCCATTATCGACTATCATTGTCATTTGATTCCTGAGATGGTGGCCAAAGACCACAAGTTTAAGAGCATAACCGAATTGTGGTTGGGAGGCGACCACTATAAGTGGCGTGCTATGCGTACCAATGGTATCGACGAGAAGTATTGCACTGGTAAGGATACCACCGATTGGGAGAAGTTCGAGAAGTGGGCTGAAACCGTTCCTTATACTTTCCGTAACCCCCTTTATCACTGGACTCATCTGGAGTTGAAGACTGCTTTCGGTATTACCAAGCAGCTCTCGCCTAAGACAGCACGCGAGATTTTCGATGAGTGTAATGAGAAACTTCAGCAGCCAGAGTTCTCGGCTCGTGGACTGATGAAGCATTACAACGTGGAGTGTGTATGTACTACCGATGATCCTGTTGATGATCTGCATAACCACATTGAGTACGCCAAGACCAAGGCTAAGGACGATCCTATGATGATTCCTGCATGGCGTCCTGACAAGGCTATGAACATTGAGAAGGCTGATTTCTCAAAGTATGTTGAGCAGCTGGCTGAGGTGAGCAATGTAAATATTGTGAAGTTTGCCGATATGGTTGATGCCCTGCAGAAGCGTCACGACTTCTTTGCTGAGAATGGTTGTAAGCTTTCCGACCATGGTATCGAGGAATTCTACGATGAGGAGTATACCGATTCTGAGATCGAGACCATCTTCGAGAAGGCTATGCGTGGTCAGTCTCTGTCTAAGTTGGAGATTCGTCAGTTCAAAAACTGCTTCCTGACAGTAATGGCTGAGATGGATGCTGATGCCGACTGGACACAGCAGTTCCACTATGGCGCTATCCGCGATAACAATACCAAGATGTTTAACCAGCTCGGTCCTGATACAGGTTTCGATTCTATTGGCGAGTTCAATACCGCTAAGGCTATGTCGACTTTCCTGAACAAGCTGAACATGAAGGATAAGCTTACACGTACCATCTTATATACTCTGAATCCTTGTGCCAACGAGGTGATTGCTACTATGCTGGGTAACTTCCAGGGTGGCGAGCCTGGCAAGATTCAGTTCGGTTCTGGTTGGTGGTTCAACGACCAGATGGACGGTATGGTTCGTCAGATGAACGCTCTTTCGGTACTTGGCTTGCTGAGTCGCTTTGTTGGTATGCTTACCGATAGCCGTTCGTTCCTGAGCTATCCACGTCATGAGTACTTCCGTCGTATTCTCTGTAATATGCTCGGAAACGACGTTGAGAAGGGCCTGCTGCCCTGCGATATGGAGATTCTCAGTCGCATGGTTGAGGACATCAGTTATAACAACGCCCGACGCTACTTTAAATTCTACTAATAAAAAAAGAGGCCGCAGGTTTTCGAATCTGCGGTTTTTTTATTAATTTTGCACCCGATATGAGATATAACGCAGGCTATAACCGAGAAGGTGACTATGAGCACCTGGTGGTCAACGAGTCGATGCCATTGTTGGAATGGTTGTTGGCCAATGTTCAGCAAAGTCGTTCAAAGATAAAGGCGACTCTGCAGGGTAGAGGTATCAAAGTAAATGGCAAGACTGTGAGTCAGTTTGATTTTCAGTTGGAGCCAGGTATGAAAGTGGCTGTTAGCAAAACCAAGCGCAATCAGCAGTCGTTCAAGAGTCGTTACGTGAAAATCGTTTACGAGGATAAATGGCTGATTGTGATTGAGAAGGCTGAGGGCATTCTCTCGATGGCGGCTGGTCACTCATCACTGAACGTAAAAACAGTGTTGGATGATTATTTCAAGAAATCGCGTCAGAAATGTACGGCACATGTGGTACACCGACTGGATCGTGATACCAGTGGATTGATGGTTTATGCCAAGGATATGGAAACCGAACAGATTCTGGAGCATAACTGGCATGATATCGTGTACGATCGCCGATATGTAGCTGTTTGTTCAGGCGAAATGGAGAACGATGAGGGTACTATTGCCAACTGGCTGAAGGATAATAAGGCGTATGTAACTTATTCGTCGCCAACCGATAATGGTGGTAAATATGCCGTTACGCATTATCATGTGTTAGACCGCACTACCGATCACTCTTTGGTAGAGTTTAAGCTCGAAACAGGTCGTAAGAATCAGATTCGTGTGCATTCAGCTGATATGGGACATCCTGTATGTGGTGATCCTAAGTACGGCAATGGCGATGATCCTATACACCGCCTTTGTCTGCATGCCTGGCTGCTGTGCTTCCATCACCCAGTAACCGGTGAGCCTATGGAGTTCGAAACACCTGTTCCAACTGCATTCAAAAAACTGTTTAAGTAAAATGGGAAACGTAAGTTATTACATATTTGTGCTGGTAGCCATCGTGGTAGCCTTCTTGGTGATTAAGAAAGTTGCTTCTTGTCTCATCAAGTCGGCCATTCTGATAGCGATGGTTGTAGCTCTTGCAGCTATTTACTTTCTGTATCTGAGATAGCTGCCTCTTCAGGGAAAATTCGGTCGAAAGCCTCACGAAGTTGTTGTGGCTGTTCGATAATGGTTCTCAATTCGTTGAGTCGTTTAGCGTTCGGCGAATTGGGAATCCATAGTTTAATGTAGCCGTCTTTTGAGTATTTGCTGGCCATGTGCTCTTTGAAGCGGGCCCAATGTTCCTCAACTGATTTCTCGGGGTAGTTTGCCAAGCCGAACTGGATGCAGCGACGAATAATACGGTCGGGATCGATGTCTCTATCAGCTTCGGCCACAATCTTGCCGTATATAGAACGGGGACTGCGACTGGCTGATGCACGATGATCCTCTACTGCCTCTTTCATAATCTTGATCTGTTCGATCGAGAACCATTTTTTCAGGCGGGCATCGGCTGCCAGAATCTTACCGCCACGCATATGGTGATCGGCGCGATGGCCGCACATGCCCAGGTCGTGGTAGGCGGCAATGGTATAAACCATGTTGACGTCAGCTCCCGTAGCCCTAACCAGCTCGAGAGAATTGCGTATAACTCTTGTGACGTGCTCCATGTTATGTGCACGGTCAAACTCAGCGTATTTTGGGAGAATCTGTGTCTCGATAAACTCCACTAAATCCAGACTCGGGGTATTGCTTGTCATAAAAAGTTTTGATTTTCTTTGCAAATTTACAAAAAAGTAGTTACTTTTGCAAGAAATTTTAAGAAAATTATGGCAGAAGAACAAAAAATAGTGACGGATTCGGCTAAAGCATGGTTGTTGGCCGCCCGTCCAAAAACATTATCAGGAGCTGCGGTTCCTGTGATGATAGGTATGGCTTTGGCATATTCTGACGCAGCGCAGTATGGTGAAGGAACGTTTAGCTGGGTAGCAGCATTGCTGTGCTTGCTGTTTGCCTTTGCCATGCAGATTGATGCCAACTTTATCAACGATTTTTTTGATTTTGTGAATGGTACCGACGATGCTGAAACACGCTTAGGTCCGCGTAGAGCCTGTGCGCAAGGCTGGGTAAAACTCGATTCGATGAAGAAAGCGATTGCCTTGACAACCTGCATTGCTTGTGTGATAGGTTTGCCGTTGGTGTATTATGGCGGTTTCGAGATGGTGCTGGTTGGAATGATATGTGTGTTATTTGCATTCCTTTATACCACGTGGTTCTCGTATCAAGGCTTAGGCGATTTGCTGGTACTTGTGTTTTTTGGTTTGGTTCCTGTCTGCTGTACCTATTATATACAGCTTCATGAGTTTACTTGGGAGTTGGTACTTGCTTCGATAGCTTGCGGACTGGTTATCGATGCGCTTTTGATAGTGAATAATTTCCGCGACAGAGATAACGATCGTCAGGCTGGTAAGAATACCATTATTGTGCGTTTGGGTGCTAAAGCCGGTTTGCAGTTATATATAGGTGTAGGTGTTGGCGCTATGATTCTGGGTGGTACATTCCTGTTGAATGGTCATCTGCTTGCTTTTGTATTCCCATTCATCTATCTCGTGCTGCACTTTATCACTTATCTGAAGATTAAGCGCATATACCAAGGAAAAGCGCTGAATCTCTGCTTAGGAGAAACAGCGCGTAATATCTTTATCTATGGTGTTTGTGTGAGTCTTGGACTTCTGCTTGTTTAGTTGAAGAAAGGCCACGAAACACCAAAGTGTATTACCGATCCGTTAGTGGGATAGTGCGGTGTGAGGAACTTCATGTGGTTTGCACCATTGTTAACCACATTGGTCATTACCAGGAAGAATCTTACACCCTTCAGTGTCATGTTTGCATAAACGTCAATAAAGGGGAACTCACCTAATTCAATACGGCTGGCCTCGTTCTTCTGAACTGCAAACTGATTGATGGCAGGACAGAAATCGGGAGCGTAATACTTGGTAAAGTAGGTGGCATCAGCACCCAGTTCTACACCCAGCACCTTGGCAATCTTAAACTTTAGGTAAAGATTGGTGAAGATATTCAGGTCGGGCAAGGGTAAAACTTCCTTGTTGCTGGATTTCTGATAGGTGATAACGTTCTCCCAGTTCAGTGGGCCCAGGCGGAAGTTCTGATGCAGCTGAGCTGTAAGTATCTGGATATTCTCGCCTTCCTGATATACACCTGCGGTCATATTCTTACGTCCTCCATTATCGGTCAGGTCGTAACTCATACCGTAGTAGGTGTAGTTCTTGATATTCTCGGCAGCTATGCGCAGTTTGGTATTGGTCTTCTGATAACTGAACATACCCTCAATGCGACTGCGTTTTTCTCTGTCGAAATTGTTATCCCACCAGATATGCTTAGAGTGATAGGTGGCCTGCAGGAATACAGGGTTGCACTGCTGATAGAAAGCTGATGCTGCCAGCTGGACGGTATCGCCGAATAATGGGAAGTTCAGATCGGTACTGAAGTCGATAGTCATGTCGCCTGCATCAGCTCCCGAAAGCCATCGCTCGGCAGTCAGGTTGAAATGCAGTGTCTTGCCTTGTGTCTTACTCAGCTGGGCACCGAATGTAAGGTTATACTCTTTCCACTTATTCCAAAGCAGCAAACCATTCTCCAATTCAGGCATCTGATAGGTGTTGTGCTCGTACGAAACAAATGCCTTCAGGCCGGCTTTTACGTATTTATTGAAGCCTTCGAGCAGGGCCAATGCCAACGTGTTTTTGATATGCTGGTGCTTAACCTGATCGTAAATCGAGTCGTTGCCATATACCAGACCCTGTTTATAATAGGTGTTCTGGTAATAATTTGTTGGCGTGCTATAGGCCTGATAGATGTGGTTGTAATTGCTGATATCGAGTGTGTGGATGAAACTGGTTACAGGTACGTATTCGCGTTTCATCGTGGCGTCGATAGAATCTTGAATAGCCTGCAAGCGATTCAAACTATCGATGGCAGCCTGATCGTCAATTTTTATGCGGGTGGTGTCGGCAGCTATATCGAGCGCGTCTCTTTGTGGCTCTTTGCCTACCACCTTGGCACCTTCGGGGCGACCGGTTGGCTTCTTGGTATCTTTTTCTTTGCGCAACTCTTTCTTGTCGGCATCCTGCTGCTCCTTTTCTGCCTCGTGCTCCTTCATCGATTCCTTGGCAAACTGGCGGGCCTTGATTTCTTCGT
The DNA here is from genome assembly GCF_900102205.1 of Prevotella sp. khp1. Classification (NCBI taxonomy): domain Bacteria; kingdom Pseudomonadati; phylum Bacteroidota; class Bacteroidia; order Bacteroidales; family Prevotellaceae; genus Prevotella; species Prevotella sp. khp1. Next base: position 830,484 of record NZ_FNJZ01000001.1, on the reverse strand, counting down.
CGGTCATCTTAACCATGCGATAGAAACCAATGTTGTAACGATGACTCAGGAACAGGTGCTGGTGGTCGTTACGGTTCCAGTTCTTTGAGAGCACGGTAGGAATTTCACTCTCAGTATAATTGTCGGTGAATGATTCGGGATGGGTTACATAATCATCGGTAGTGATACCACCATTCTCCGAAGCTTTCTGGTGAGCGGCATTAAAGAAGAAATGCATCTGATAGCGGTCGCCTAAATACGAACCAAACAAGGTTCCGTTAAAATGCGAAACGTTCTGATTGCTGTAATAGCCGCGGGCATAAGCATAATCCAGATCGAATCCGAAGTTGAGTCGCTTGTTGGCGTTTACTGCGAATTTGGCATCGATATGGTCCTCGCCGTTGGTCTTATCGCCGCAATTGTCGTAAAGTACGCTGGTATAGGGCGACAAGGTGTTCATGTACAGCAATTCGTCTGGCTTCTTATTCACAAAACTGTAGGGCTCGGTGAATATGAAGTAATCGCCATAAGGACGGTCGATAAAGATACGACTCAGTCGGGCGGTATAGTTGCTTCCCGTGGTGTTATAGTCGCCATACATGCCACTATTGAAAGTGGTATTCATAAACAAGTGGGACAGGGTGTCGGGCTCTGTAGGAATTACATCACCAAACCTTCTGTCGATAGTCCACGTGTAGAGTCCCTTTGGAATCTCCTTGTGCTGAGTGGTATCCTTGCTATGCTTGTTGAAGTTCTCGCTTCGACGGCTTACATTTCCGTTCTCGTCAATCTGATTGAAATCACGATCAGTCTGAGCGCTGACATGAGCCAGCGCCAATAGTGCTACGATAAGTGTGGATAGTCTTCTGTACATAGATTATTTGATCATTCGCATAGACGATTCGGCTATCTTGAAGCACATCGAGAATAAGATGATGTACAAACCGAGGGTATGTCGTTCTTCGTTCTTAGAGAAAAAGAAAATCAGCCCTACGATTGCGCCAATCATAAAGATTAAATTCAGAATATTGCGTATCTGGTCTTTGCTCATGTTATTTATTTATCGTTTAACAACGTATTGAACTTATTGAAGATAAAGTCCTTACGGTCAATTGTTTTGCGGCGGAACTTAGCCGAGAGTGGATACAGCTTGGTATGCTTCTTGTTAACGGCATACTTGTCGGTAATCCATTCTTCAGCATTATAGCGTACGGGCTTGCGCTCGATGTCGTAGTTATACGAAATGTGGGCGATTTTTACATCGGCCTGCTCGTCGCTGCATTTTACAATCAGCTGGAAGTTAAACTGAGTGCGGTCGAGCGACAGGGTGGTGTTCTTGAATACCAGCCACTCGTGGAATACGGCACCCAGCTCATGCTTGTCGGCATCCTTAATGGCAACGGCGCTATTGGCAATCTGGTTGGGCTCGTTTACCATCTTTTCCATCTGCTTAAGCAGAATGTCGTAAATCTGCTGAGCCGATTTGCCAGGCGCTTTGATGGTGGTCTGCCAGCAAACCTTGCCGTCAACCTCTGGTACTGCACCTTCTGCCAGATATTTGGCATCTGGGTTAACAGTTGCAACAGGTTCCTGTTCGATACGCTCCCAAGTATTGTCCTGAGCCGAAGCTATTACAGGCATTGCCATCAGTATGGCTATCAAAAACTTTTTCATATAACCTTTTTTATTTTAATAAAACCGTGCAAAAGTACTAATTTATTTTTAAATTTTAGCACGGATTACACGGATTAACACGGATTTTATGTTTTTTTACTTCAATTCCAGCTCTTTCTGCAATCTAACTATCTCATCGCGATATTGTGCAGCTTGCAGGAAGTCGAGCTGTTTGGCAGCTTCTTTCATCTTGCGTGTTGTCTCTTCTATCAGCTTTTCCATCTGCGGTCGGGTCATGCGTTCCTCTATCGGGTCGGCAGCCACTCTCACACCAGCATCGCCGTTTTCGGCGGCCATCGAGAAGTTACGCATAAGCTCCTTCGTGTCGGCACGGTTCTCCTTCTGTAAAGCGTTGAAACTCAGGTTCTTCACAATCTGCTTTGGAGTGATGTGATGCTCCTCGTTATACTTCATCTGTTTCAGGCGGCGGCGCAGGGTTTCGTCGATGGTTAGCTGCATTGATGCCGTGATGGTATCGGCATACATAATCACCTTGCCGTTTACGTTACGGGCAGCTCTACCGGCTGTCTGCGTTAAGCTGCGATGACTGCGCAAAAAGCCTTCCTTATCGGCATCAAGGATGGCAACCAGTGATACCTCGGGCAAGTCGAGACCCTCACGAAGCAGGTTGACGCCTACTAACACATCATACACACCTTGGCGCAGGTCGCTCAGAATCTTTACACGGTCCAGTGTGGCTACATCGCTATGGATGTAGGCGGTTTTTACGCTGTGGTTCAGCAGATATTCTGTGAGTTCCTCGGCCATGCGCTTGGTCAGTGTGGTGATGAGTACACGCTCACCACGATGACTACGAGTCAGGATCTCGTCCATCAAGTCGTCAATCTGATTCTCGCTGGGGCGTACCTCAATCTCTGGGTCGAGCAGTCCTGTAGGACGGATAACCTGTTCAACCACTACGCCTTCGGCCTCATTCAATTCGTAATCGGCTGGGGTAGCGCTCACGTAGATCACCTGATTCACCTCCTGCTGGAATTCCTCGAACTTCAGCGGTCGGTTGTCGAAGGCGGCAGGCAAACGGAAACCGTATTCTACCAGGTTCTGCTTGCGGCTGCGGTCGCCGCCATACATGGCGCTGATTTGCGGTACACTTACGTGACTCTCGTCGATAATGAGCAGATAGTCGTCGGGGAAGAAATCCAGCAGACAGTAAGGACGTTCGCCGGCTTGGCGACCATCAAAATAGCGGCTATAGTTCTCGATACCCGAGCAATGGCCCAGTTCCTTAATCATTTCCATGTCGTACTCTACGCGTTCCTTAATGCGTTGAGCCTTGATGTTATCGCCAATCTCCTCAAAATAGAGCACCTGTTTCATCAGGTCGTCCTGAATCTGGTGGATGGCTATGTTGGTTTGCTCTTGCGAGGTCATGAAAAGGTTGGCTGGGTACAGGCGGTATTCGTCGAAACTGGCCAGTCGGTCAAAGGTAACGGCATCCATCTCTTCGATGGCGTCGATCTCATCGTCCCAGAATGTAATGCGGAGTACCACCTCGCTATAGGCCATCGCAATATCTACGGTATCGCCCTTTACGCGGAAGTTACCTCGCTGTAAATCCAAGTCGTTTCGTACATATAATGCGGCTACCAACTTTCTTAACAAAGCATTGCGGTCAAGAATCTGACCTTTCTTCAGCTCGATCACATTCTCCTGAAGCGCTACCGGGCTTCCCATACCATAAATGCATGATACGGATGATACCACAACTACATCGTTACGACCTGAAAGTAGGTTGGATACGGCGGATAGACGCAAGCGGTCGATCTCGTCGTTGATGGCCAGATCCTTTTCGATGTAAGTATCGGTGGTGGGTAGATATGCTTCTGGTTGATAGTAGTCATAATAGCTTACATAATACTCTACGGCGTTCTGCGGAAAGAAACCTTTCATTTCTTCGTAAAGCTGTGCTGCCAATGTCTTGTTATGACTCAGAATCAGGGTAGGGCGATTGTGTTGCGCAATCACGTTTGCCATCGTAAATGTCTTACCCGATCCCGTTACTCCAAGCAGTACCTGAGCACGGTCTCCGCGATCCAATCCCTCAGTTAACTGACGTATCGCCTCGGGCTGATCGCCAGTGGGTTTATATTCCGATGTTAGTATAAATTTGCTCATTGAGTGTGCAAAGATACGAATAAGTTATTAAAAAAACATCAAAAAACGCCAAAAACCTTACATAAAACTTTGTTATTTGACCGAAAAGTGCTAATTTTGCACCCCGAATATGAATAAAGGTATCATTACATTGGCATGTGCGGCATTACTGCTTAGCAGTTGCGCCTCAGAGTTTAACAGTGTCTACAAGTATGGTGACACTGATTATAAGTATGAGTATGCTAAAGAAGCATTCGCATGTGGAAAATTCCAGCAGGCTACTTCGCTGTTGGAAGAACTGGTGACTATCAAGAAAGGCTCCGACGAAGCTCAGGAGTGTCTGTATATGTTGGGTATGGCTCAGTACGGCAATCTGGATTACGATGCTGCTTCGGAAACTTTCAAGAAATATACTACAAGCTATCCTCGTGGAACCTATGCCGAGTTGGCTTACTTCTATGTAGGTCAGTCGTTGTATCAGAGTGCCCCCGAGCCTCGACTGGATCAGTCGCCTACTAATGGCGCCATTACTGCCTACCAGCAGTTTATGGATCTCTATCCCGAGTCATCGCTTCGTCCTCAGGCTCAGTCTCGTTTGTACGAGCTCCACGAGAAGCTGATTCAGAAGGAGTATCTCTCAGCCGAGTTGTATTATAATCTGGGTGGCTACTTCGGTAACATCAACTCAAACGAGGAGAGTAACTACAATGCTTGTATCATTACGGCTCAGAACTGCCTGAAGAACTATCCTTACTGCAGTATCCGCGAGGATTTGATGCTGCTCATTATGAAGGCTAAGTTCGAGTTGGCCGAGAACAGTTCGGAGGAGAAGCGTATGGATCGTTATCGCGATGCCGAGGACGAGTGCTACGGATTCCTGAACGAGTTCCCTGAGTCGAAGAATGCCGCTATGGCCGAGAAGTTTATCAATAAGTGCAAAAAAGTTATTAAAGATTAAGATATGGATTATAAGAAGTCAAAAGCACCGGTTAACACCGTAACACGTAACATTATGGATCTGTGTGAGGACACAGGTAACATCTACGAGAGTGTAGCTATCATTGGCAAGCGCGCCAATCAGATCAGTCTGCAGATTAAGGACGATCTCTCTAAGAAGCTGGCTGAGTTCGCTTCATATAACGATTCGCTCGAGGAGGTATTCGAGAATCGTGAGCAGATCGAGATTTCTCGTTACTACGAAAAGCTGCCAAAACCAAGTCTTCTGGCTACTCAGGAGTTTATTGAGGATAAGGTTTACTGGCGTGATCCTTCTCGCGAGAACCAGAACCAGGAAGATTAATATGATACAGCGTAAGCAGACATTATATCTTTTGGCGGCCATTATTATGACCGTCATTTGTCTTTGTATGCAGATAGGCTCATTCAAGTTGGGTGGTATCTCTGTGGCAAAGGTGTATAACCTTTGGTACACCGACCCCATTGGCAAGCATCATTTTGATACCTGGCCCTTGATGGCTGTTCTGCTGCCTACAGCAGTAATCGCTACCTATACCATATTTATATATAACAACCGTAAGATGCAGGCTTTGTTCTGCCTGTTCAATGTGTTGTTTATCATTGGTTGGTATGTGGTATTTTTTGTTGTTGGCCAGATGGTAGGTGATAAGTCGTGGGGAGCTGTTGTTTTCCGTCCTTCATGGCCAGCTGTATTCCCAGCTATCTCGCTGATACTCTACTTGATGGCTCGCCGAGCTATCCTGGCAGATGAAAAGTTAGTCCGCTCAATGGACAGAATCCGATAAAAAACGATAAGTTTTAGGTGTAATTTGCACTCTAGGTACTTTTCAATTGCAAAGTACTTAGAGTGCATTTTTTCTTTAGGTACTTTTTTTTAGAGTAAAAATTTGCATTTTAGGAAGAATATATTTATCTTTGCAACTGATAAGAATGTAGTAATACTAATATCAAACACTTACGAATATGAAAAAACTACTGATTGCAAGTTTTGCGTTGTTGATGGGAATAACTACCGCATCGGCACAAGAGTATTATGAGCGTGGGGTTTTTAACCACGTAGGTTTGAATGTATCGGCAAACACCGAGGGTATCGGCGTGGGTGTAGCTGCACCTATTACCGACTATCTGGAACTGAGTGCTGGTGTGAACTTTATGCCAGGCGTTAAGATTAAAGGGGATGTTAACGTAGATTACAATCTCGGAGCTCTTCCTGCACAGGTTACTATTCCTAACCACGACAAAGTTAAGATTACTGGCAATTTGAAGCGTACCACAATGGATGTAAAGTTGAACATCTACCCATTCGGAGGCAATTCTACTTTCTTCGTGGCTGGTGGTTTCTCGTTTGGTGGTGAGAAACTTGGCAAACTGACAGGTCATAGCGATGCTATACAGAGTGCTATTACTACTTTTCCAACTTTCAAGGATGTGATTCTGAATAGCATCTCGGCAGAACTTGACAAATATAATGTAAAGTTCGACGAGAATGGTGATATCAACGGCGATATCCGCGTAAAGAATTTCCGTCCGTATGTTGGACTGGGTGTGGGACGTCTGGTGCCCAAGAAACGTGTAGGTTTCCGTTTCGAGGCTGGCTGCCAGTTTATGGGAAAGCTTAAAGTATATCAGGACAATAAGGAGGTTAAGATAAACGAGTTGAACGATAGCGATGATGACTTATCAAAGATCATTGATAAATGGACCGTTTATCCAGTACTGAAACTTACGATTACTGGTCGCATATTCTAAGCGAAAACAATAATCCCCACTCAAGCGAGTGGGGATTTCTATTTCAGATATAATAAGATTACTGCTTATCCAGTTCGGCCAGGTTAGCGGCAATCATCTCATCAGTAACGGTGTAGTTCTGCAGGTCGCCCTTGATGAATGAGTCGTAGCTTGGCATATCAATCAGACCATGACCTGAGAGGTTGAAGAGAATCACCTTCTCCTCGCCAGTTTCCTTGCACTTCTTAGCCTCGCGGATGGTGGCAGCGATAGCGTGACAGCTCTCAGGAGCAGGGATGATACCCTCGGTGCGTGCAAACAGCATACCAGCCTCGAAGGTCTCAAGCTGTGGGATATCAACACCACGCATCAGTCCGTCCTTCAACAGCTGACTTACAATCATACCAGCACCATGATAACGCAGACCACCAGCGTGGATGTTGCTTGGCTTGAAGTTATGACCCAGTGTGAACATGGGTAGCAATGGGGTGTAACCAGCCTCGTCGCCAAAGTCGTAGCGGAACTGACCACGTGTGAGCTTAGGACAGCTGTCGGGCTCGGCAGCGATAAACTCGGTCTTCTTGCCATCGCACAGGTTGTGGCGCATGAATGGGAAGGCGATACCACCGAAGTTAGAACCTCCACCAAAGCAAGCAATCACGATATCAGGATACTCGCCAGCCATCTCCATCTGCTTCTCGGCCTCAAGACCGATGATGGTTTGATGCAAACCTACGTGGTTTAATACCGAACCTAAGGTGTACTTACAGTTAGGAGTGGTAGTAGCCAGCTCAACAGCCTCAGAGATGGCTGTACCTAATGAACCAGAGTGGGTTGGATCCTTGGTCAGGATGTCTTTACCGGCGCGGGTTGACATCGAAGGTGAACCCTCGACCACAGCACCAAAGGTACGCATAATGCTTGAGCGGTATGGCTTCTGCTGCATGGTAATCTTTACCTGATAAACAGCGCAGTCGAGACCGTAGATTTTTGCAGCGTATGAAAGGGCTGCTCCCCACTGTCCGGCACCGGTTTCGGTGGTTACGTTAGTGGTGCCTTCCTGCTTGGCGTAGTAGCACTGAGGAATGGCAGAGTTGATTTTATGTGAACCCAATGGGTTGGTACTCTCGTTTTTAAAGTAGATATGGGCAGGTGTTCCCAAAGCCTCCTCGAGCGCATAGGCACGAACCAATGGAGTTGAACGATAGAACTTGTACTTCTCGAGCACCTCTTCTGGGATATCAATCCAGCGATGCTCTGTATCAAGCTCCTGTACACAGCACTCACGAGGGAAGATGTGTGCCAGATCGTCTACACCCAGAGGCTGCTTGGTTGCAGGATGGATGGGAGGCATTGGTTTGGTTGGCATGTCAGCCTGAATGTTGTACCACTGTGTGGGAATCTCGCTCTCTTGGAGGATGAATTTTTTTTGTTTAGACATAATATAATACGTTTTAGAATTTGGAATTCTTGCTTAAGGCAAGCGGCAAAGCCGATCACCGAGTGCAAAGATAACACAATTAATTGAAAATTGAGAATTGATAATTGATAATTTTAAAAAAAAGTGTACCTTTGCACACGATTATGTGGATGATTGCAATAATATTAGGCTATTTTGCAGTTTTGTTTGCCATCAGTCGACTGACTGCACGCCGTGCTACTAACGATACCTTCTTTCGTGGTAATCGTCAGTCGCCATGGTATATGGTGGCTTTTGGTATGGTTGGTGCGTCGATATCTGGTGTAACCTTTGTATCGGTGCCTGGTATGGTAACCAGTATCGATATGACTTATATGCAAACCTGTCTGGGCTTTATTCTGGGCTATTTTGCAGTTGCATTCATCCTGCTTCCGCTCTACTATCGCTTGAATCTCACAACCATTTATTCCTATCTGGGAAAGCGATTAGGCCCTCGCGCCTATAAAACAGGTGCCTCGTTTTTCCTTTTGTCGAAGATGACGGGCGCTGTGGTGCGTTTCTATGTGGTTTGTATGATTCTGCAGCAGTTTGTGTTCGATGAGATGGGTATTCCGTTTGTGGTAACCGTATCGGCGATGGTGACCCTTATCTGGCTTTATACAAGGGGTGGAGGTATCAAAACACTGGTATGGACCGATACTTTCCAAACCATCTGTCTGTTTTCGGCCCTTCTCCTTATTATATATAAGGTGGTGGGCGAACTGGGAATGACGATACCTGAGGCTGTTAGTGCGATAGCTGCCGATGAGCATAGCAGGATGTTTGTGATGGACGACTGGGTTTCGAAGCAGAACTTCTGGAAACAGTTTCTGAGCGGTGTGTTTATTGTGATTGTGATGACCGGACTTGATCAGGATATGATGCAGAAGAACCTGACATGTAAAACGCTGAAAGAGGCTCAGAAGGATATGTGTACCTATGGTGTGGCTTTTGTGCCTGCTAATCTGCTGTTCTTGTCGTTGGGGGTTCTGCTGGTGATGCTGGGCGAAACGGGGGTGTCAGATACGTTGCTGCCTGGATTTGTTCAGCGTAGCGGATTGTCGGTACTGATTCCTTTCACAATAGGTATTGTGGCAGCCTCGTTCTCGAGTGCCGATTCGGCTTTAACATCGCTTACCACCAGTTATTGCGTAGATATCAGGGGTAGGGCAGGCGACGAGCAGTTGCGTAAGCGTGCCCATCTGGGTATCAGCATCTTGTTTGTGGTGATGATTCTGCTGTTCAGACTGCTGAACTCAACAAGTGTGATTGATGCCATCTATACGATTTGTGGCTATACATACGGTCCGCTGTTGGGACTCTTTGCCTTTGGCATGCTTACCAAGCGTATGCCACGCGATCGGTATGTGCCTTATATCTGCATCGCATCGCCTTTGCTATGCTATGCTATTGATGCGATAACCTGGCATTTGGCTGGTTATCGGTTTGGTTATGAGTTGCTGATGATGAATGGTGCGCTTACTTTCCTGGCCCTTTTTGTTTTGAGTTCAGCAAAATCTCCAAGAACTCCTTCGGCTGAATGCCAAACTGTTTCTTAAAGCAAGTAGCAAAGTAGCGTGGGTCGTGGAATCCAACGCTATAAGCCAAATCGCTGACACGCAGGTTGGGGTTCTCCATGCCCAGGCGTCGGGCCTCTTTCATTCTTACATCACGAATAAAAGCCGATACATTCATGCCAGTGATAGAGCGTAACTTATTATATAAGGTGGAAGCGCTGGTGCCCATGTCGGCAGCTAATGCATCGCGATCATAAGTTTCGTCGTCGATATGTTTATGGATGTTTGCCAGAACCTGATTAACAAAAGCTTCGTCGGGACTTGGGGCTTTGGCAATGTGTTTTACTTCTTCCTCAGCACTGAACTGACTGAATTCTGTCTGCATGCGTTTACGATTCTCGATGATGTTATCGATGCGTAGTTTCAGATCGCCTAAGCGGAATGGTTTTCTCAGATATTCGTCGGCTCCGCTTTGCAATGCTTCCTTCTCGTCTTCCTCCTGTGTCTTGGCTGTCAGCAGGATGATGGGCAGGTGATTATAGTTAGGGTCGGCTTTAACGGCTTTGGTCAGTTCGATACCATCCATCTCGGGCATCATCACATCTGATATAATCAGATCGAGCTCTTTTTCATGTATCACTTTTATAGCCTCGGCACCATTGCGGGCTATGTAAACATGATAGGTGGTCTTTAGCAGTTGCTGCATCAGCATCAGTAATTCTAGATTGTCCTCTACTACCAATAATTTATAGCCATCCTCAATAGGATCCTCTGGATCAGCATTCACATCTGGTACGATGGTATTGATATCTACGATGGTGTTCTTAGGAATATTGAAATCAATCTTATGCTTTTCGTCAATCTGATCAGGTGCAAAGGCTTCTTTCTTGATAGGGAGTCTGACGATAAACTCTGTGCCCTTTCCCTCTTCGCTGTGGCAGGTGATGGTTCCTCTGTTCAGATAAACCAGATCCTGCGTTAACGACAGACCTAACCCAGTCCCATTTGTATGATGCTGTCGGTAATCGCCATCATGAAAGCGTTTAAACAGGTGTTTCATCTGTTTGGCAGAGATACCATCGCCATCGTCGCTCACCTTGATTTCTACCTCGTCGTATTTATCGTTGGTGATGGCGCTGATCGACACGGTGCCACCTTCTTTGCCATATTTGGCTGCGTTAGATAATAAGTTATAGATAATCTTATCCAACTTGTCGGTATCAATCCAGCCCATCATGCTTTCTGGCTGACAGTTGATACTGAACTTCATGTCTTTCTTGGCAATAAGTGGCTCCAGGCATTCGGCGGTTTGGCGTATATACTTCATTACATCACCCTGAGCAACCAGTAACCGTAGCTGGCCCGCATCAGATTTGCTGGTTTCCAGAATCTGCTGTAACAGTCTCACCATTCGCTGAATGTTGAATTGCATCAAGTCGTATTCATGGCTGTACTGCGGTTCGGTGTCGCGCAACTTGTCGACAGAGGCCGAGATGACTGATAGGGGAGTTAGAAGCTCGTGCGTAATATTTGTAAATATGGCGCTGAGTCGTAATCTTCTTCGCACTTTTTGGCTTCGCAGGAATAAACGTCTTCCTACGAGGAGAATAATGGTCAGAATTACCATTATGATGAGGGCTAATAGTAAACGGTTGTCCATACTTTTATAATTATTGGTTGTGCAAAAATAGTTATTTTTTTTGATATCAATCAACTATTTTCGATAAAATTTGCCGTTTTAAGCGTTAAAATGTATAAAATTAGTGATTTTGTGTTCATTTTGCGTTAGTTCACGCATTTTCAACAACAAAAAACTTAAATTAAACATCCATTTCAAAAACTTGCCATATCTTTGCATCAGAAAAAGATTTTAATGGTTAAGGTTTATGGTTGATTAATTTAGTTTTTTAAGTAATTTTTTTGGGGAAAAGGTTCGTCGTGAGACGAGCCTTTTCTCATTTATATTACTTATTCAACAAGAATCTCTCAGCCTCGATAGCCGCCTGGCAACCTGAACCTGCAGCAGAGATAGCCTGACGATATACAGGGTCGGCGCAGTCGCCAGCTACGAATACACCAGGAACCTTGGTCTTAGGTGTTCCGTCAATCTTCTTCAGATAGCCTGTTTCGTCCATATCCAGCCACTCCTTAAAGATGTCGGTATTGGGCTTATGGCCAATAGCCAGGAAGAAGCCGTCGATAGCAATGTCAACCAGTTCCTCATCGGCTTCGCCCTTACGCTTAACCAGATGGGCACCTTCGACACCATTCTCGCCATAAAGACCAAGGGTGTTATGTTCGAACAGAATCTCGATGTTCTCGTTCTCCTTCACACGCTGCTGCATCACCTGTGAGGCGCGAAGGAATGGCTTGCGTACAATCAGATACACCTTCTTGGCCAATCCTGCCAGGTAAAGGGCATCCTCGCAAGCTGTATCGCCACCACCAACTACGGCAACTGTCTTCTTGCGATAGAAGAATCCGTCGCAGGTAGCGCAGGCTGATACGCCCTGTCCGTTATACTTGCGCTCATCGTCGAGACCTAAGTACTTGGCTGAGGCGCCTGTAGCGATAATCACGGTGTCGGCCTCGATCTCTGTACCGTCATCGGCTGTGCAAACGTAGGGAGCCTTTGAGAAGTCGACCTTCACAATCTCGCCGTTACGGATATCGGTTCCAAAGCGCTGAGCCTGCTCCAGCAGGTCCATCATCATCTGGTTGCCGTCAACACCCTGAGGATAGCCAGGGAAATTCTCAACCTCAGTGGTCTGAGTGAGCTGTCCGCCAGGCTGCATGCCGCTATACTCGATTGGACTCAAGTTGGCACGCGAGGCGTAAATGGCAGCTGTATATCCAGCAGGGCCACTACCGATAATTAAACACTTAGTATGTTCCATATGATATCTGTTTATTTATATGTTGGCTATTACTTAAGCAGCTCTTCAATCTGCTTGGCAATATTCTCGATATTCTCAGTGGGCTCGAATCGAGCAACAACCTGTCCCTTCTTGTTAATCAGGAACTTTGTGAAATTCCACTTAATATCAGCTTTCTGCTTGTAGTCAGGATCCTCTTTCGAGAGCATGTCGTCGAGGATAGGGGCAATCTTGTGGCTCATATCCCAACCGGCAAAGCCCTTCTGCTCCTGCAGGAACTTATACAGAGGATCGGCGTCGTCGCCATTTACCTTAATCTTCTTAAAGCGTGGGAACTCAGTACCAAAGTTCAGCTTGCAGAACTCGTGGATACTCTCATCGGTACCAGGTGCCTGCTGTCCGAACTGGTTGCAGGGGAAGTCGAGAATCTCGAAACCCTGACTATGATACTGCTCATAGAGTTTCTCCAGTTCCTCGTATTGTGGAGTGAATCCACACTTAGTTGCTGTGTTTACAATCAGCAACACCTCGTTGGCGTATTCTTTCAGAGATACGTCTTTTCCTTTTCTGTCCTTGACAGTGAAGTCATAAACTGTTTTCATATCGTGTTGTAATAATATTCGGGTTGTTGTAATAAAAAAAAGATGCGGCCTTGGCATATGCAACTACCATGGACGCATCTTTTAATGTTCTTTGCGGTTTTATCTTACTTCTTCGCAGCCTTACCGTAGCGGCTCATGAACTTATCAACACGTCCTGCAGTGTCAACGAGCTTGCTCTTACCTGTGTAGAATGGGTGAGAGGTGCTTGAAATTTCGACTTTTACCACTGGGTAAGTTTCGCCTTCGAACTCTACAGTGTCATTTGTCTTTGCTGTAGACTTCGTAAGGAACATATCGCCGTTGGACATATCCTTGAATACGACGGGGCGATAGTTTTCTGGATGAATACCTTTTTTCATTTTGAGTTTAAATATTAATGTTATAAATACTAATTTCGCATAAAGCGGGTGCAAAGTTACGAAGATTTTTCCGAATTTACAAACTTTTTGTGCTTTTTTCTTTGTTTACTCAATTTTTTGTGCTATTTTTGCAAGCATAAACAGTACTAATATGCGTAAATTTCAGTTTTTAACGTTTTTATTACTCCTTGTTTTGGTGGGATGCCAAGCCAAGAATAAAAAGGAGCAACAAGTATATGGCATAGGTTTTTATAATCTTGAGAATCTTTTTGATACCACTCACGATGAGGGTAAGAACGATTATGAGTTCATGCCTGAAGGCACATTTAAGTGGGATGCTGAGAAATATAAGTGCAAGCTTCATAATATGGCTCGCGTGCTGGCCGACATGGGCACCGATAAGTTGCCTGATGTGGGATGTGCTGCTATTGGTGTGGCTGAGGTTGAGAATGCCAAATGCCTGACCGACCTTTGCAATCAGCCAGCCTTGAAGGCCCGTAACTTTAAGTTCGTACATATCGAAGGTCCCGATCAGCGTGGTATTGATTGTGCTTTGCTTTACAATCCTCAGCTTTTTAAGGTTAATCATGTAAAGCTTGTACCTTATATATATAATAGACCAGAGGATGCCGGTCGCGCTACTCGTGGTTTCCTGGTGGTTAGTGGTACGATGGCCAAAGAGCATGTTACTATCATTGTTAACCATCTGCCATCGCGTGGTGCACCATCGTATGCCCGTGAGGATGGTGGTTCGCAGTTGCGTGTAGTAAAAGACTCGTTGCAGAAGGATGATCCCAAGGTAAAGCTGTTTATCATGGGTGATATGAACGATGACCCCAACGATGCATCGATGGCAAAATGCCTGGGTGCCAGACGCGAAATAAGTGAAGTAGAGGAGGGAGGACTTTATAATCCTTGGTGGAATATGTTGGCCTCTGGTCAGGGTACACTTCAGTTCCAGGGGGCATGGAATCTCTTCGATCAGATTATCCTCTCGTCGAATCTGCTCAATAAGTCAGGTAAGGAGGATTACTCTACATTGAAACTCTTTGATTATCAGGTGTTCCGTCGCGATTACCTGATTCAGCAGGAAGGCGCATATCGTGGCAATACACTACGTACCACCGCAGGTGGCAAATGGCTGAACGGCTATAGCGATCACTTACCCACTTTGGTTTATTTGAAGAAGAACTGATGAGCGAAATAATAGAATCACATCCCTTCGAGCCATTTCTGCCTGGGCATGCTAAGCTATTGATGCTCGGCACTTTCCCTCCTGCTGAAAAGCGATGGTGTATGCGTTTCTATTACCCCAACTTCATCAACGACATGTGGCGAATCTTTGGCATCTGTTTCTTTGATAACAAGCAGCATTTTGTGTTGGAACAGGAGAAACGCTTTGATTTGGAACGGATTATCCCTTTCCTGAATGAAAAAGGAATTGCCATGTATGATACGGCCACCCGTATTCGCAGAACAAAGGATAATGCTTCGGATAAGGACTTGGAGATTGTAGAAGAGACCGATCTTGATGCCATGCTCAGAAGCTTGCCTTGCTGCGAGGCTGTGATAACAGCAGGCCAGTTGGCCACCGACGTATTTTGTAACCATTATGGTATTAAAGGCCCTAAAGTTGGCGAATATGCAGAGTTTACACTTGACGACAGGGTGATACGACTCTATCGCATGCCAAGCAGTTCGAGGGCTTACCCCATGAAAACAGAGCGTAAAGCAGAATTTTATAACATTGTATTTAAATACTTAAGATTATGACAATCATTGGAATTGCAGGCGGTACCGGTTCGGGTAAGACTACCGTAGTTAAGAGAATATCCAAGGCTCTGCCTCCTCATTGTGCAGCAGTTGTTCCCCTCGACTCGTATTATAACGATACAACGGGTATGACTCCTGAGGAGCGTAAGGCTATCAACTTCGACCATCCAGACGCTTTCGACTGGAAGTTGCTCACCGAGCATATCAAGAAGTTGAAGAATGGCGAGGCTATTGAGCAGCCCACCTATTCGTATATCGAGAGTAACCGACAGAAGGAGACTATCCATGTAGAGCCAAAGCCTGTGATTATTATCGAGGGCATTATGGCCTTGCATCACAAGAAACTACGTGATATGATGGACTTGAAGATATTTGTAGATACTGATAGTGATGTTCGTCTGATCCGTAACATCCGTCGCGATGTGGTAGAGCGTGGACGAACAGTAGAAATGGTACTGGATCGCTACGAAAAGGTGCTGAAGCCCATGCACGAACAATTCATCGAGCCAACAAAGAAGTTTGCCGACCTGATTGTTCCCTGGGGTGGAGATAACCGCACGGGTATCCACATCCTTAAGACATATATCGAAGGAATCGTTACGGGAGTGTAGTCACTTCCGTAACTTTTTTATCGTCATCTTTCACTTCCTCTGCTACAGGTATCTCCTGAGCCTTCTCGGCTTTACGCTTGTTAGAGTGAATCTTCAGCGAGTTGATAATCTCGGTAACACCATAAAGCAGCGAGCACCAACCTAATATTGTCATAGCCATGCTGGCTGGACTCATGGGCTTAATCATCACATAAAGACCAGTGAGGAGAATGAACGATGGGAATATCCAATAACCAAAGCCGATACCGCCCAGTCGGCGTGCTCTTACCAATGCCATATACTGATTGGTAGCACCCAGAACCAATATGGCACCGATGATGTACATCAGGGCTGTAATAAATACGGTTGGCGTGAGGGCCAACATCAGTCCAAGGATAATACTACCCAAACCAACAAGCGGGAAAGCCGGTTTGTCACCAGCTATCACCTGTCCGTTTTCGTCCATAATCTTATACTCGGCTACATGCTTGGTGGCATTGTAATATACCACCATCGAGATAACACCCGACAGCAGGAATAATATACCTATAGCAACTGTAATCCAGTTTACAGTATTATCAGGATACTTAATCAGCATGATACCAATGGCTATGGCGCAAATGGCACGGAAAATGGAACTTTGTAATATCTTCATATATAATAATTCTAAGTTTTACGCTGCAAAAATAATAAAATAAGGTGGAAAAAGCAAATTATTCTGTAATTTTGCAGCAAAATTTAATAGATGATGACAACTTTATACTTAGTACGACATGGCGAGACGGTAGATAACGCCAATCAGATTATGCAGGGACAAACTCAGGGTAAGTTGAACGAAAATGGTGTTCAGCAGGCTCGTGAGTTCAGTGAGCAGTGGAAGAATAAGGAGATTGATATTATATTGGCCAGCGATTTAAAACGCTCTATTGATACTGCCCGAATCATTGCCGAGCCACATCAGTTAGAGGTGCTTACTACGCCTTTGCTGCGTGAACGCGACTGGGGAAGCTTTACCGGGCGCTTTATTCCTGATTTGAAAGGCGAGGTTTGGCCTGATGATATCGAGACATTAGAAAACCTTCTTTCCAGGGCGGGCGAATTCATCGCGTATGTCAAGCAGACATTCCCAGGAAAGAAGGTGTTGGCCGTAGGCCATGGCATCATCAACAAAGCTATACAATCATATTACTATCAAAAACCAATGAACGAAATTCAAAGGATGCAGAACGCTGAGGTCCGCATCCTTGAGTTGTAAGTTTTATCGGCGTCCTCCCATGCGGCTGTCGCCACCAGCGCTGCGAGTTCCGTGTGATGTACTGTGCGATGCACCGCCGCCCATACTTCTGGTGTGTGAGTTGCTACCACCGCGATGACCACTGAACGAACCATTATTACGATTGGTATCGTTATGGCGATTGATATCGTTGTGGTGACGGTTCATGCCATTATCTCGATTCTCGATGCGACGGTTGTCATGACGGCCTTCAATACGACGAGAATTGTCGTGGCGAACATCGATACGATGACTATCGTGACGACCAGTTACACGGGTTGAACTGTGACGAGGGTTGCGGAAGTCGCCACGATTCCAGCGATCGTGCATTCCGAAGTGCTCTCTGTGAGTAGGACGGAAGTGCTCTCTGCGTCCATAGTAGTAGCCATGAGTGCCATGAATGTGCCAGGCATGTCCACCACGATAGGTTGCATAGAAGTGCGGACGACCAAAGTAGAAGAAATCGCGATGCGGATAGCGACGATAGATTCCAAAGTGCCAGTAACCAGCCTCCCAGTAAAGTGGACGGTAGAAGTAGCTGGCTGCAATGTATGCATTCCACTGCCAATCGTACAGGATATAGCTCAAATCAAGATTTCTGCGCTCCCAGTAAGTGCCAAAAACATCATCGCGTCCGGCTACGCCCATCAGATAATCCAGATTTATCTCGTATGCAGCCTCATACTGCTCGTCGGTGAGGTTCAGCTCGTACGCCATCTTATCGGTGAGGAACAGGGCTTCGTTGCGGGCCTGCTCGTAGCTCATTGCACTCGCTGCCATTGTCGAGGTCAGCATCACCATCAGTGCGAAAAACATCTTCTTCATAATCGTATCATTTAAATGGTTTCACATTCTGTTTTGTTAATCACAGTGCAAAGAAACAACATTTTGGGTTTATACGCAAAGGATTTTCCCTAATTAGGTAGAGGAAATTCCCTAAAAGTATTTTTAAGAAAGAAAAAATTCGTATCTTTGCCCCCAGTATGAAGAAATTCTGGTCTATATTATTAATAATGTGTAGCCCTTTGGCTATAAGCGCTCAGCAGCGTTCGCTTACCGATAGTGTTCAGTATCGGGTTGAGATGCAGGCTACCTTGTCGTCGGGCGATCATGTGCCCTTGTGGTTGAATGCCAACAAGTATGGACTTAGTTCGCTGAAAACCACTAATGGCTATGTGCGTGGTGCGATAGAACGAAAGCTCAGTGCTGATGATGGGCGCAAGTGGGGGATTGGATATGGGGCCGATGTGGCTGTGGCTACCGGTTTCACCAGTACGTTGGTGGTTCAGCAGGCTTATGTCGAAGGTCGCTGGCTGAAGGGAACACTGACTGTTGGTGCCAAGGAATATCCGATGGAACTGAAGAACCATGCGTTGAGTTCAGGTTCGCAAACCTTGGGTATCAATGCCCGTCCTGTGCCTCAGGTACGATTGGCGTTGCCTGAGTACTGGACTATCCCAGGTACAAATAACTGGTTAGCGCTGAAAGGACATATTGCTTATGGAAAAACTACCGACGATGGTTGGCAAAAGGATTTTGTGGCTCCGCAGAACCGATATACCGAAGGCACGCTCTACCATAGTAAGGCAGGATATCTGAAGATTGGTCCAGGCAACTTTACTGCCGAGTTAGGCTTAGAAATGGCCTGCCAGTTTGGTGGTACCTCGCATCTGTTTGAGAATGGCGTAGAAAAGGTGTATGACAATGATGGCGGTTTAAAAGCCTTTAAGAATGCTTTTATTCCAGGCGGAACTGATGCTACCGATGGCAATTTTAAGAATGCCGAAGGTAACCAGTTGGGTTCGTGGGTAGCACGTTTTAGTTACGATCAGCCTACCTGGAATCTGGCTGTATATGCCGATCAGTTTTTCGAGGATAACTCTATGATGTTTCATGTAAACAAGAGTGACGACAAGTACTTCTGGTACGACTTTAAGGATTGGCTGTTAGGTGCCGAACTGAAACTGAAGGATAATGCTTGGCTCAACAATATTGTTGTAGAGTATCTGTACACCAAGTATCAGGCTGGTCCGGTTTATCATGACAAGACCAGTCATGTAGGCTATCAGATAAGTGGGCGCGACAATTACTACAATCACCATCTCTATACCGGTTGGCAGCATTGGGGACAGGTGATGGGTAATCCGCTTTATGTATCTCCGCTGTATAATGCCGATGGACATATTGAGGTAGAGCATAACCGCTTTGTGGCTTGGCATTTAGGTTTTAGTGGTTCGCCTATACAACAGTTGAACTATCGCGTGCTGGCTTCATGGCAAAAGAGTTATGGCTCGTATTATTACTTGCCAGTCAACCCCATGGAGAATGTAAGTTGTATGGCTGTGGCTGATTATATGCTAAAGGATGGTTGGAGCATAAAAGGTGCTGTAGCTGCCGACTTCGGTAAATTGCGAGGCGACAACTTCGGTTTCCAGCTGTCTATTGTAAAAACAGGATTAATTAAATAACAGTTTGTAAAGATGAAGCGTTTATTATATATTATAATAGGTGTAACCTTGTTGCTGACCAGTTGTGATAAAGAAGATTCGGCCAACGGACATCTTGATGGCTTTTGGCAGATGAGTTCTTCGCCAGGCATCACTTGGGCTTTTCAGGGACATATTCTGGAACTGCGTGATGTGAAAAAAGTGCATCAGGATATTGTGATGAGTTTTACTCGCGAAGGTGATAAACTGAAGCTGTCGGATCCTTACAGAGTGGATCGCGACTCCGACGATGTCGCCCTCAAGGATGCTGATATGCTCATACCTTATGGCATTAGCAATACCAGTACCGAGTTTCGCATCTCAGAGTTGACCAGTAGCAGAATGGTGCTTGATAATAACACCACACATCTGGAGTTCAGAAAGTTTTAGAACTTCTTGCCAAAGGCTATCTTGAGGAAGGTAAGACACAGAATCTTGCCATCGAGCCACCATGAGCGATGCTTCAGGTAGTCGAGGTCCATCTCTAATCGTTTCAGCATTTTCTCCATCGTATCGGTATAACCATTATAGAGTGTGGCCATCGATGTGATACCTGGACGTATCTGATAAAGATATGTGTAGCGTGGATCGTGCTGGATAATCTGGTCGATATAGAATTTTCGTTCAGGACGCGGACCGATAAAGGCCATATCGCCTATGAAGATATTCCATAGCTGAGGCAGTTCGTCGAGATGATGCTCGCGCAGAAACTTACCTGTTTTGGTAAGGCGCTTGTCTCTGTGCTCACTACACAGTTGTGGACCCTTGGATTCGGCGTTAACCGTCATGCTGCGAAACTTATAGATAGTAAACGGTCGTCCGAATCGGCCTATACGTTCTTGTTTGAAAATCACTGGACCATCGTGGTCGCGCTTGATAGCAATATAACAAGCTAAAAACAATGGTGAGAATACAATCAGACATATACCTGCGAAAAAGAAATCAATCCATCGCTTGACTTCTTTCTCAAAGGCGTTCATTCCATCATATATGTACGAGTAGTGTTGCTCCATCCAATATTATTTAGTTCCTTAATCTTAATATATAACGTAAAATCTCTCAATTTATTATTTCCGCAGCAAGAAAAGATAGCTTTTTTGTCGCCATTTGTTGGGTATCATTCTTAATAGGGTACGCATCATGATGTTCTGTATCATGGTGGCATAGCCGATATGTCCCATTTGGTGTAGCGACTGCTGGAATCTGATTTCCTGACGGATATAAGCCCAGCCTCCACGACGTTTAAAGAAGTCGTTCGACACTCGGAAATAGAGTAGCGACTCTTGCAGATTGTGGAAGTGTGCACCTTGGCTCATCATTCTTACCCAAAGGTCGTAATCCTCAAAAAGCAGACAGTGTCTGTAGTTGCCGGCAGCTTCAACTGCTTGTTTGCGGAACATCACAGTAGGGTGGTTCATAGGATTGCGGCGCTTGCTAAAAGCCACCAGTTGCTGGTGAGTCTCGGGCACCTTACGAATGGTGCATAGCTCGTTAATGCTACCTCTGAATTCCTCTGTCCACGAACCCACGATAGCTGTCTCGGGGTGCTGCTCAAGATAGGCAGCTTGCTTAGCCAAACGTTCAGGTTTCATGATGTCATCCGAGTCCATACGTGCCACCAGATGGTTATGGCAATGTTTCAATCCCTCGTTCAGCGCAAGGCCTAAGCCTACATTCGTGGGTAGTTTTACGATGTGGAGTTCCTGATGCTGTTGGACGAATGATGCTATCACCGCCAAGAGTGGCTCTGTCAGTGGTCCGTCTTCTACCAGCACCACCTCGTCAGGCGGCATCGTCTGGGCGAAGATGCTGTCAAGGCTTTGCTGCAGATACGCAGGCTGTTCCTTGCTATATACTGATATGAGAACAGATATCTTATTCATATTTTTATCCAATTATCAGGCACTGGTGAACATACATCCTTTAAGTTCATCCAGTTAGATGGTGCGATGGTTATGCCAGCCTGTTGACTGAGCCATGCGCCCCACCACGAAAAGGATGAGTTGGCGATAATATGATGCCTGCAGAGTGCCATCAGGTGCATATCGTGAATGCTGTTAGCGCCTGTGTTCCAATTTATATAGATGGTGTTTGTGGCGTCGAGTGTTGAGGCCAGATGCTGTTGGCACCAGGCGATGTCGTCAGAAAATACCAGCCATTTTTCGGGCTTAACCTCTTGTTGCATTTTTTTGATGGCGGCAATCACGTAGTTACCATTGGTAGTGCCTTTACGTAAAGGGTCGGTCAGATAGTCGCCACGACGGATGTGTATGCTACAGCTGTTAGTGCTTGAAGCCAGCTGCGCAGTTGTTTTATTGCGTTCGTCGTCGAATGCGGGGAAAGTGTATGTGCTAAGTATTTCCTCGCGGATATGCTTGAAATACTCCTCGTGCTGCCAGTAACCATCGTAATAAGTACTATCAGGTAGGCTGAGTGCTGAGGGCTCTAACGTAAAGTTGGGCTCCTCCTTCAGCATGGTTTTGCGTACAGGAAGAATTCTGCTACCTATCCGCCAGCATTGGTAGTTAGGGTAGGGATAGGCCAGACTGGCTACTTCTTTCAAAGTGGCCTTTTCGTAGGTAACACCAAACACGCTGTCTATCTCAAAACCGCGATGCTTGTGATAGCCGTTAAAGCAATGCAGGTCTAACAGCATGCGCTCCTCAGGGTACTGCTTTTGCAGCGCCTTGTAAAGAGCAAACTGAAACATCTGATTGCCCAGACCACCTAACACTTTTACTATCCTCATATCCGTCGTAATAATCGTTTGGTTCCTAATATCAAGTGCTCATATAGCCATAGCATCAGGCGTACATCGTTGCCATGAGTCTGACAGATAATGGCTTTATCTTGACTGAATGCCTGCATAATATCCAGTTGCTGGCTAATCTGTCCTGCATGTCCGTGGGTTGATTGTACCTTGCAGCCTTTGCAGATGGATACACGCTTACCTTTCAGCAGGCGATAGTACCACTCTATATCCACCAACCATTTCAAATTTGGATTGAATGACTGAAGCTGATCGCGCTTAAAAGCGATACAGGCAGTAGGTCCGATGGCATTCTGTAGGAATAGCCATTCGGGATGCTTGCAACATAACTTTCTGGTAAGGTGGGAGAGCCATCTGCTACTTTGCTTGCCACCATTCATCACCTCTACGTCGGCAATCGCCACATCGGCATCAGTCAAGGCCTGAGCCATCAGGCTTAAGTGATTACTGCTTGCCATTGCTTCGTCGTGGTGCATCACTATCACATACTGCCCTTCTGCCTTGGATAATCCAAAGTTCCAATTATCTGCTGCACTTCCAGTAGATTTGTGATGAAAGTATTTAACTGACTGATTATCAATTGATTGAATATATGTGGCAATCTCTTCGTTATCCGAGTCATCAGTTACAATCACCTCATAGTCTGCATCCTGTTGGTGCAGAACCGACTCAAGTGCCCGCTTCAGCAAAGGCAACTGATTATAGGTTGGTATGATGATGCTGAACGTAATCATGGCTTGCCTCCTTTCGTGATAACCGACAGATAGCTACCCATACATAGCAGCTTAAGTATATATGCTAGGAGTATGGCCATTGCAATACCAAAGGCACCTTGTTGGTTCTCGAGAAACAGATAGGCTATCGCTACTGTCGAGATGCCCCAAACGATGTTAAAGCCAAAGCTGGTCCACATCTTTTCTCTGCTATAAAGTGTCATCTCCAGAATCTGTGCAAGCGCAGTGGGGATGGTTGAGAATGCCAATGCTGTTAGGGTGGCAGTATCGGTAAATGTTCTGCCATAGAGCGGCATCAGTATCGGTGCCACAAACCACGATGCACAGGCCAGTAGAGCAGCAATGCCACCAATCAAGGCCAGGTTGCCAATAAGGGCCCTGCGGAATGTATGATAATCGGTAATACTCGACATGATTGGAAGTACAATCTGACAGATAGCACCTGGCACAAACAGCAGCAGCACCTTCCATTGGTCGGCAGCCTCAAAGATACCTAATTCTCCATAATTACTGGCTCTTACCAACATAGAGCGAACCAACCAGAAAACGGGGGTAACTGTGAGTGCCGATAGGGTGGCGGGGATGCTGTAGCTGAATATCAGGGCCCAGTCTTCCTTATAAACACTTTTCACGTAAGCCGATATGCCAGCTTTATTGAGTGCTTTGATGGCCGACAGCTTGTTGGCGATATACAAACATAGAACACCTATTGCAAAACCTGCTACTGCACCTTCTAACTGATAGAAATAGGCACCAACAACCATACAGGCGGCCTCGAAAAAGCTACCTATCAGCGTGTTGATGGCTATTGATTTGAAATCTTCGAGGCCAGCCAGTGTGCCATTCTCCGAACTGTTTAATATCGATAGCAGCAGTATCACACTACCTATAAGTAATGGCTTGGTGAGTTCTGGGGCTCTCAGGTAGTCGGCCGACAGAAACTGTGAAGTAGCAAGTGCGAGAGCTGTGATGGCGATGCCCAGCGTTAATGAGAAAAGAAACGACATGCGATAGATAGAGGCTGCATGGGCTTGCTGTTCTTTTCTGAATGCCGCTATGTATCTGGTTGCTGTTACGCCAATTCCGCCTGCTCCAAGAATGATGAACATGCCAAGTGTTGAACGCACCATGCCCAGCTGTCCAAACTGCTCTTTACCAAGAATGCGAGCGCACAGTATGCCGCTCAGAAAAACCAGAAACTTGCCTAAGGCCGTTCCTGTGAACGACCAAAAGGCTCCGCTCCTCATTCTCTGGGCAATATCCGAGGCCTTTATCTGCTGATATCTTTCTTTGATGCTATCTATCATTCTTGTGGATACAGATTGTAGGTGTGATACGTTTTCGAGAAATCGTAGAACTGATAATCGTCAACATGCAACCACTCCGGTCGGATGGTGTTAATGCCAATCAGCTTGATGGCAAATAGCGTTATAACCATGATGCGGAGTAAGCTGTTAGCCTTGTTGTTAGGTTGTACGCATGGTTGGCGCATTGCTGCAGGATCGATATATCGGAGGAGTTGGAATATCATGAAGGGCCACATGTATTCGTTGATGCGCGAGATTGGGTAGATGACTGGTGCCAACAGGCAAACGCAAAAGGCCGTAAGGAATACCCAGAAGTAAATGGGACTCATAGAGGCGGCTTGGTTGAGCTTTTTGGCCCAGAGACATAGCGCAAGGAAAATACACATAAACAGCAAGTCAACCAAACCTATCATCGACAATGCACCTTTCTGTACTGCATTCTGATAGTATGGATGATCGCGTAATCCTAATAACGACAGAATCTCGAACAGGAAAACTGCTAACAGCAATGTTGAACCTATTGCAATAACAGCATTTCTTTTGGATGGTTTTATGCGGATAACAATTGGGAATATCAGGAGTACAAGGGCTGAATAGTGGAACATGCCCGCCAGTAGTATCAATAGGCAGTACTTGCCGGTTTTACCCTTCTCCAGATAGCCGAATGCCACATAGAAGAATATGAGTGCAAAGGCTTGTCGGATAACGCAGTAATGAGTAAAAAACAAACTGGCCACCAGCATGTAAAAGCATACCTTGGCAATGTCCTTTGCATACTTATCGATAACCCATAGTTCGCCGATGGTAATCACCAGACTCGAAAAGATGATGATGGTATAGGGATTCTTCGATACATATTGTACCAGCAGGTGGATGAGTATCTGGAATCCATACTCAAATTTGTCCAGCAGATGAAAGGTGATAACAGGCTCTGTCTTGTAGCTCAACAAATGGGCTTTCAGGTAGTAGAAACCATAGTAATGCGAGGTGTCGTTAAGTACCGTGATGTCTCTGAATCCGAATATGCCAAATAGCAGGATAAAGCATGAAACCAACTGAAACAGTCGGGCTGCTCCAGCGGTTTTAAACTGCTTTGCCACTAAATGTACTATCAAAAACAGGGCAAAATATAGGAAAACCAACACCATTGCCTTCTTACTTTATTGCTCTTTCAAGATGCTTTTTACATTTAGCTTCAAACAGAACCAGATGGCAGGTAGTGCTATGCCGAGCAATAAGGCCATCAACAACGTGATGCCTTTCTTGGGGAATACAGGCTTAAGTTGTCCCATTGGGGGCGATACGATGCGCAGATTCTGCGAGTTGTACACCTGGGTAAGACTGTTCTCCTCGCGCTTCTCTAAGAGGTAGATGTAAAGGGCCTCGATGATTTTATGCTGGCGCTCGGCTGGTAGAACTTTTGTTACAGCCGATGGGGCTGCTGATATCTGCTGTTTCAGTTTCTGATCTTCACGATTCACAGCCTTCTGACTTGCACGTAACTGGGCCACACCATGATCCAACGAGTTTACAATAGCCTTGCGCATACTGCCAAGCTGTACATCCAGATCCTTTACCAGCGGGTTGTTATCGCTACTGTTCTCGGCCATCTGGTTGCGTTGCAGTTGCAGCTTGTTGTATTCGTTAATCTGCTTGGCTACATTCTCGTTGTCGGGTAGCAGATTGGCTGGCAATACCTGGTTCGTTCCTTCGGTGTGGTTAACCTGATTGCGCATCTGCTCCATCATATACAACTGGTTGTTAACCTTTACCTGCTGTTCGTAGGTCAAGCTGGCATTGGTCATAAACATCTTGGCGGCCTCCTCGTAGTCGGGCATCAGGTTGCTACCTCTGAACTGAGCGATATCCTTATCCAGTCCGCTCAACTCCTGCTCAATGTCCTTGATGCGCTCGTTAATAAACTGGGTAGAGATGTCGGCAGCATTCTTCTTGTCGTTCATCCAAGCCTCCTGATACACATTTATCAGTGTGCTGATAATCAGTTCGGCGCGCTCGGCTATCTGGTCGCGATAGCCTATGTGGATGATGCTGGTCTGATCGTCGGTCAGGTCGATATCCAACTGCTCCATGCAGCGCTCCACCTGATCGTATTTCTTTTCTTTGGTAATGCGGATGGTCATTTCGCCCTTCTCGTCCATCACCTGTTTAAAGTATTTGGTGGCAATCACGCTAACAGGTCCGATAGGCGTTTGGCATACGGTGTTTACCTTGCCTTCTACCTCGCCGCTCAGTTTTTCCTTGTTCTTACGCATCTTGTAAAGCGTAAATGTTCCGTCCTTTCGCAGGTCCATCTTCAGGTAGGCGCCGTCTTTGTCTGTCAGCTTTGGGAAGGTGAGCTTTACTGGCAGCGTTTCCTCCCAAAGGTCGCATTTCATCAGCCCGTCGTAAGCGGCATAGCGTGTGTCCAGACCTAAGCGGTTGATTACTTCCATCAGTAGGGCAGGCGACGACATGATTTCCATCTCATTGCTGACGTTCGATGCGATGTTGATGCCTGCCATTCCGGCCAGCATACCCATGCTGGCTGACATCGATGACAACAAGCCGCCACCACCGTTCTCGTCCTTGATAAGTACAGTGGCGCTACGCTCATATCGTGGGGCGAACATCAGCAGGAACAGGATTGCAGCTACCAATGTGGTTGCAAGCGTGGCTGCAAACCATCGCCAGTGTTTCTTACATTCGTTTATGTATGTTTTTAAGTCCATATCAGCTTGATTATTTAAATAGGAATACGGCTACGGTGGTGAGCACCGATACAATCGACAGCCAGAACGATGCGTTACGTGTCTCGTTGCCGTTGGCAGTCGACTGGCGTGCTCTTACGTTATTGGCTTTTACGTAGATAATATCGTTCTGGTGGATGTTAAAGGCCTCCGAGTTTAACAGCTTCTGTCCGTCGGTAAGGCTCAATACGTAGGTTTTACGTTTGCCGCCATCGGTTCTGATGACCATCACCGAGTCGCGCTTACCATACTGCGACAGGTCGCCAGCCTTGCCCAGCGCCTCCAGTAGTGTTATCTGATCTTTCTCAATCTTGTAAACACCCGGTTCCTTTACTTCGCCAGTTACTGTGTAGGTCATGTTCTGCAGCTCCACAGTTACGTTGGCATCCTTCAGCTGCTCCTTCTGCAGCTCGCGTTTGATGGTCTGTTCGGCCTCATATCTGGTCAGTCCACCCACATGTATCTCGCCAATGACTGGGAAATCAATCGTGCCTTGCGGACTTACGGTATAGGGGGCAATATAGGGATTGCCTGCAGCGTTACCTTGGGTAATCTGGGTGGCCAGACTCTTGTTAAACAGGTTGCTCATCAGCGGGTCCTTGCTCTTTACAATCACCGTTAGCTGATCGTTAGGTTGCAGTTTAATGGTTCCGTCGATGGTGATATCCGTCTGCTGACCGTTCTGTAGGTCCTGCAGATAGTTGAAATTGCGTGGCGTCGAGCAGCTTGCCATCACCATAGCCGCGCAAATGGCTATATAAAAACGGGTCTTCATATATCTTATAAAACGTTTCTTACACCTTATTATTATAGAAATCGGCTACAAAAATACTAATTTTTTGCTTAAAAACATGGTTTGTAGCAGAAAAAGTGCTATCTTTGCAGCCGAATAGCTAGTGAGCGATTCGAAATTACGACATTTACGTCTTGGGGTTGACTGGATTTGACGGCGAGATGAAATGGTACGTAAGCACGCGGAGGCTTCTTTGGTTCCCTCCATAATCTGAGTCAAGGAAAATTTAATTGGCAACAATGAGTATGCTCTCGCTGCCTAATCGAAGTATAGTAGATTACTGGCTTTATTCCTTTACAAGGTAGAGGAACGAGACGTCGCTCCGAGGATGTTGTTCCGAATCCAAAGATCAAGCGGCGCAGGTTAAATCGGAAATAGTCGTTGCAGGCTCCGATGTAGCGGTGAAATTTTAGGAGATAAGGTTGCGGTTGGTGGCTTGGGTCTTGCCGCAGCTCGAAAATGAAGGCCAAGATAAGCGTGTAGAAAGCGTATGGTTTCCTTGTGCGGACGAGGGTTCGACTCCCTCCAGCTCCACTATGTTACGCCAGAGGGGCCTCACCCTCGTGAGGGCTCTTTATTTTTTTTCCTTTAACCAGTAGAACTAATTGCACGTTAATAATTATTAACAATCGGATTGATCCAAATTCAGATATTTCTTTTTATATTTGCAGCATCTATTAACTGAAAGATTGAAAACTTGTGATTATAAACGGTTTATGTGCTGATTATGGCAGCCGTTTCTGCCCATGTATTTTGGCGGTGACGGGTGGTTGTGTAGTTTGCAGTCAGGTCAATGGCAAGGCCTTTTGCGACTGTAAGGCCAGTGGTGGTATCTGCATCAAGCAGGAACTGCTCAGAAATGGTGGGAAGGCAAAACCCGGTAGGTTAACGTATGAATGCGAGGTGATATCGGTGATTCATTACGACGGCTTGGTATTTTTAAGGGTGAAGGTTCCTATATCATTAGAGAGGGAGGTGAAACGTCCGGGCGGCTTTGTGTTTGTACGCCGTAAAGATGCGGCTTCCTGGTACGATGTCCCCATCTCCGTACAATTTGAGGAGATGATGGTGGGCAGCATCGGAATGACGCTTCTTTTTCGTGGTGTCAAGACGAACCAGTTCAAGGACTTGGCCGAGGGTGACACGCTACTGCTACGCGGCCCGTTCAACAACGGCCTGTTAGGATTGCAGCATCTGGAAGCGCAACAATCGAATCGCTGCCTGATACTGACCAAGGGCATTGGTTTATTGCCATCGGTATCCGCAGTCAGATATCTTCAATCCAGGCACAACGAAACAGAATTGTATGTTGACGAAGGAAATTTCTCACCTTCTATCCTGAAGTTCCAGCTCGATCTGTTTGAACTCCCATTTAAGCCTTTGATTCTGCTTGATGACGATGGTGAGCTCAGCACACCTGCTAAGCACGTTATCAGACGGTTCGTGGCCGATGGCGGCAGCCTGATTCATGTCGGTGCTTCGGAATATGTGATACACCAGGTGGCCGCCTATCTGCATTATATCGGCAACCGTCATGTAAAGCTTTCGGCCTGTAACAATGCCAGGATGTGTTGCGGCGAAGGTGTGTGCGGCGCATGCACAGAAACAACTGCCGACAAACGGGTGATTCATCATTGTAAAGAACAAGTAAAAATAAAATAAACGTTATATGAGAGTTATTATCATAGGAGGCGGATGGGCTGGTACAGCCGCTGCGATAGCTGCAAGAAAAGCTGGCGCCGAGGTTTGTCTGATAGAGAAAACAGATATGTTGCTGGGATGTGGCAATGCAGGTGGAATCATGCGTAACAACGGTAGGTTCACGGCTACCGAAGAGATGATTGCGCTGGGAGGTGGCGAACTGTTCCAGTTGATTGACCGTATTGCGTTGCACCGCAATGTGGAGTTCCCAGGTCATCATCACGCCACACTCTATCCCGTCAACACCATCGAGGCGCATGTTCGTAGACTGGTTCTGGAAATGGGTATTGATGTTCACTGTTCTACACACATCTGCGATGTAGTGTGTGATAACAATCAGTTGAAAGGTGTCTATGCCGACTCTGGCGACCTTTTCGAAGGTGATGTCTTCATTGAAACTACAGGCAGTGCCGGACCAATGGGTAACTGCTTGAAATATGGCAATGGTTGCTGCATGTGCGTGCTGCGCTGCCCAGCCTTTGGTCCGCGCATCAGTATCACTGAGCGCTGTGGAGGCCAGGATTATCAGGGCGAACGCCAGCCCGACATGTTCGGTGTGTTCTCTGGATCGTGCAAGGTTTCGAAAGAGAGTCTTTCGGAAGCGCTGCAGGAAGAATTGAACAGCAAAGGTGTAGCCTTGATACCACTTCCTAAGGAGGAGATCAACTACGACAAACTGAAGATAAAGGCCTGTAAACAATATGCCATCAAGGATTTCTCTGAGAATATGATCCTACTCGATACTGGCGACGCCAAGCTCATGACCAGCTACTATCCCGTCGAGAAGTTGAGGCGGCTGCCCGGCATGGAAAATGCCCGTTACGTAGATCCATGTGCTGGCAGCAAGGGCAACTCCATACGTTACCTCTCAGTAGCCTACCGCTCAAATGCTATGACTGTGGATGGTATCAGCAACCTGCTTTGCGCTGGCGAGAAAAGTGGTCTGTTTATAGGTCACACAGAGGCCATTACCACAGGAACCTTGGCTGGTCACAATGCTGCACGACTGGCTGCCGCCAAGCCCTTGCTGACACTGCCGCAGACTCTTGCCGTAGGCGACCTCATTGCAGCGGCTAACAGTGCTATCAAGGAAAGGCACGACACCATGGAGCGCTTTACCTTCTCGGGTGGAAACTACTTCAACCGCATGAAGGAAAAGCAGCTATACACCACCGACATCGAAGCCATCAGGCAGCGGGTGGAACAGGCTGGACTGCTGGGAGTGTATAATGAACATGTATAGCTATCAGAATGCGCTCCTATAAGGTTGACATAGAAGTCTTTGAGCGAATGCCTGTTGCAAGGGCTGTACTAGCTCAGAGTATCCCAGCCATTGTGGCTCAACTGATAGTGCTTCTTTACAACTGGGCCGACACTTTTTTCCTGGCACGTCTGAACAAGCCGGAACTGGTGGCGGCGGCTACTATTGTACTGCCCCTCTATCTGATGCTGACCGCCATCGGTAACCTGCCTGGAGTTGGCGGCGGAAGTCAGTTTGCAAATCATCTGGGCAAGCACGATTATACAGGGGCGCAACGTGTGGCATCGATCACCTTCTGGATGGGTATGATACTGGCATTGGTATGCTGTTTGTCCTTTCCGTTGTATAGCGACATACTACTGAGCCTCATCGGTGCCAACGAACGAACTCTTGCCCCCGCCAAGGAGTATGCGTTCTGGGTGATTACCATCGGCGGCATACCGGTCATCATGAATCTCGTGCTTGCCAATCTGGTCAGAGCAGAGGGCATGGCACTCCAGGCTTCCATCGGCATCTCGGCAGGAGGTATATTGAATTGCTTGCTCGATCCTCTGCTCATGCTGCCGAGCATGGGTAATATGGGTATTGTTGGTGCAGGTATCGCCACGGCAGTATCAAACATGGTTTCGGTATTGTGGCTGCTTGTCGTCATCTGGCGTCGCCGAGAGACTGGCGTGTTGACCTTTGCACCACAGCTTCTGCGCTATACCAGACATTATATAGGCAGCATTTCCAAGGTTGGTTTCCCATCATCTATACAGTATATGCTGACGGTGGTTGCTGTAGCAGCCCTGACGCACTTTGTTGCCCAATATAACACTGAGGCAACAGCAGCCCTTGGCATTGTGAAACGGCTCGACTATCTGCCGCTTTACTTTACCATCGGACTTTCTCAAGGCATCTTGCCACTACTTGCCTACAACCACTCGTCGGGTAACGTTGTCCGGCGCAATCACGTGTTCAAGTGTGGCTGTATCATTTCGTTCGGATTTGCCATGCTGTGCTTCGCTGTCTTTGAAATTTGGGCATACCAATTGGCCATGCTGTTCACACAGGAATCGCTCACGGTATCATATATTGTACCTTTTCTCCGGATACAGGTAGTAGCCATGCCATTCATGGCGGTGTGCTATCCCTCCATCACGCTCTTTCAAGCTATGGAGCGTTCACGAGAGGCCCTTATCTGCAGTATCTTGCGAAAAGGTGTTGTCGATATTCCCCTGCTCATTGTCATGAATGCGCTATGGCCTTTGTTTGGCTGCATGTGGGTGCAGCCGATAGTTGATTTCACTTCAATGTTGGTTGCCTTTTACTTTGCCTCTCAGATTCGGGCTCAGATTCATGACTACTAATCAGCATTTCATTGCACCATTACAGCATGTGTTTTATTTCTCAATCAACCAGTATTCCATGTGGTTGGTTTTGCGTTTGCTCTTAAAATTGAACTGAACATCGTTCAGGGCGTTGCCTATCTTCTGGAATGGCGTTTCTGGGTCGAAGTTGGCATAGCGCGTGGCCAGCACCTGACTGATATCGCCCAGACTCCACCACTTGCCTTGCTCTGTTTCCTTGGGGCGGCGGAAGGTTTCGCCAATCATTTCTACCAAGTCGTTCAGTTTCTGGAACGGCTCGTTCTCGGCCATCAGCTGCTTAATCTCGTCATCGTTCAGCCAGAAGCGCTCACCTTTGTTAAATAGGTATAGGGCCTGGGCGAATAGCTGCTCGTGGTTCAGCGTGTCGCTGAAGTCGATGTTGCCCTCTACACCTACGCATACAAAACGGCGGCTTCCTGTTGGGTCAACCAGTGGTTTCATCTGATTGGTAGTGCCGATGAACGAGGTGTAGCGACGATACAACTTGATGGTTTTGCCGTATGGTGGACGGAACTTTACGTCGCTCGACGACAATAGGTACTTCAGTACAATCTGCTGCGACGAGGTGGTCTTATCAAACTCATCAATGTTGATGAGGGCAAAGCTGGTAAGGGCTATGTTCAGGTCGAACTCGTTCTTGAAGTTCAGCTTGTCGTTGTAGTAATCGCGCAGTTCGGGTGGCAGGATGATTTTGCAGAATCGCGTTTTACCACATCCCTGGCGACCAATCAATAGCGGCGTGAGTGCATTTCCAGTCAACTGTTTGTCACTTTCGCGCCATTGTCCTACCATTCCCATCAGCCAATATCTCAGGTACTTTGGCCAATGTGGCTGCGAGGTGGGTACACGGGCTGCCAGTTCGGCTATGTAATCATGCCCGTCCCATTTGGGCAACTGATCAAGCCAGGTATTGATGGGGTCGAACTGCTCAATACGGGTCGAGTCGATAAAACGGTTCACGTTTCTGTCCCATGCTTTCAGTCCTAACTCGGTGGCTCTCAGCGTCATATCGTTACGCACCTCTTCGGTAAGAGGCTTGAATCGCTGGTCGTTGCTAAACTTCTCGCGATACTCGGCCACACCTGTTAGCAGGTTCTTACGCATGTCGAAGTTCGAGTTCAGGAATATCTCAGTCTTCATCGCCTGGATAGTATCTTCGGGCACACTCTTCAAGGGCTTAATCTTATGCTTTTCGCGATAATCCTCCTGTTCGGTCACGCTATAAACGGTCTGGAAAATCTTCTCAACCAGCATCTTGTCGCGATTCAGCACTGGGTGCAGCATCGTTAGCCCTTTGGCATGCGCCTGAGGGATACCCTCATCCAGACATCGGGCAGCTATCTGCATTAGCAGTTCTGCCTCTTTATTCTCATCGGGCAAATCAAAATAGCGCCCCATGATGGTTTCGACGATAAAGGTCCAGTTAAGATGATAGGTTCGCGTAACGGTGCGACCTGGCATCAGATGATCTTCATCCCTACTGATGGTTACAGGCTGGGGTAGGGTGTGCTCATTGGTGTCGGCGTAAAACGGACGAGCATCAGCATTATAGCCCATCTCTGGGTCGGCACTCATGTAAACGGTGCGATCCAATCGTGGCTCCAAAAACTGGATGTCGAATCCAAACTGGTTCTGATAGGCTTGTCTGGCTGTGTTATACAGATTAAGATGGAACTGACGGATGTTCTGTTCGCCTGTAGGCAATCCACCTTCAAACAGCTCGCCTCGGCAGACGATTTTCACGCTTCGGCCCGATCCACCCAGAAAGCACATCAAAGTTTCAGGCAGTTTCTTGGCCAACTCTCTTATTTCTACAGCCTCTTCGTAGGTCTGCAGGTCGTTCACCTCCAGTACTACCAATCCGTTATAGGCCAGCATGCGCCAATCGCCTTTGCGATTCTGGTAGTCGGCCACAAAGCAGATGCGTGGCAGTTTAATGCCACCCTCTATTTGTGTGGTAATCTGTCCGTCGCCCAGTCTGTGTGGATTCATCAAATGATATACCTCGCGTGTTTGGCGCACAGTATTCTCAATCATACCATTCTTGATGGCTGAGGCCATCTCAGCCAACTCTACACGGTTAATAACCTCTTTACGGCCTTCTTTTTTAAGTAATGTAATCTTCATATTTATGTTTATTAGTTATTTGTTTATGATAAAATCGCCCCCAAAGGTACTACAAATATTCGAGAATTAATTACATTTTTAGAAAAAATTTTGCTATATAGCCTACATGCCTACATAAAATCGCTCAAAAACCGCATGTACAGATGGTTTTGTGCGTTTTCAAGCCTACATAAAGTACCACAAAAGCCTACATAAAGCCTACATAAATTCGACCGAAAAGTAGCTTTTCGACATCCCAAAAGTAACTTTTTAAGGCACAAAAAGCTACTTCCTGCCTAGCGAAAACATACTTATTAATGTACTCGCAATATTTCTCCATAAAGGATGTAGTGAAATTCTCTAGAGAATTTTCGGCTAAGTGCCTTACTAAACATTGCTGAGTGCCTAGGCGGTAGCAAAATTCTCTAGAGAATTTTGTAACGAGTATTAAGGATAAAAGCTGCTAACCAGGCAAACAATATCTGTTAGTACGTGGGTAAACGGCAAAAACATGTAGGCTGTATGTAGGCTTTATGTAGGCTTTTGTGGGGCTTTATGTAGGCTGTAATCTGTGTAACATATTGTATAATAGGTGTTTAAGGCAAAAATATGTAGGCATGTAGGCTTATTGCATATTTATATATTGTAATTTCTCTGCCGCATTCAAAAATATTAATATTTTCATCGATTATTTTGTTTATTCTCTAGAAAATGTGTATTTTTGCAGCACTAAAAACGTATTACTTATGAAATATAGATTAAAGAAAGAAACCAAACCAACGTTGCCCACTTTTGGTAAGTACAAGGCAGTAGCTGTGCATTACCATACTGTCGAGAGTCGCCAACTTATTAAAGAGGTAGCCCAGCGTATGGGTACGCATACATCTAATGTATTAGCAGTCATGACGAGTGTAGCCGAGGTGGTAAACAATCATTTACGTGAGGGCGATCGTGTGCGCTTAGAGGACTGGGGCATGATGAAGCTCGAAATCGAAAGCGAAAAGGTTGACAACCTCAAAGATTTCAAAGCCAAAAAGCACATCCGTGGTGTCCGCCTCCACTTCCTCCCCCAGAGCTACGAAGGCCACCAAGAACTCTACGAAGGCATCACCTTCGAGAAAGATAAAAACTATAGTGAAGAGTAAAATGTCAGACTTGGAAAAATAGTAGCGATATTTTGGTTGTTTCGAAAAATAGTTGTATATTTGCAGCAAAATCGGAATTAATTATGAACAATGCAGACTTTTGGACTTCCATCCACAACATAATTGCAGAGGGCTTTACGTCTGAAGGCCTGCAAAAACTTGATAGTTATGCAGAACAATTTATTAGCGGACGGTTGGTTTATCAACGATTTTCACCGCAGGAACAGCATGGCTGCGCAGCGGGAGGTGCTACAAATGTCATTGCATCCCTGCTCGCGGGAGCAGAAATTGGCTCAGATAGCCAGGATTCGTCAGCACTCAGCGACTACCAAAGAGAGTGCCAACTTGGAGCGCAGCAAGAAAGTGTAATAGAGCGATGGGCAAAAGCTGTTGGAGTCTGGACAGAAAGTGTTGATGAGCAGTTGCCCAAGGTTCTTGGCGAACAGATTGCAGAGGGTGGTGAGGCTAAAGTTTATGATCATGGCTCTACACTGATAAAATCCATTGGCCTTGATTATTTTATCCAGCCCATCTTTGCCCTCGACCGCATAACACTCCATAATACCTATTTCCCTGAGACTCGACTGACAGTTCTTGGCTTTGGACGCGACAAGAACGGGGAGTTTAAGATTATCGTTGAGCAACCCTTCATCGATGGTCAGCCAGTGAGCGATGAAGAGATTGCTGACTATATGCGTCAGATGGGCTTTGAACTAAAAAATCCTCGCAACTGGACCTATGCTACACCTGATATTTACCTCAGCGACATGCATGACGAAAATGTAATCCGTTCCAACAAGTCTGACGCTATTTTCGTCGTGGATTGCGACATTCGTATCAACACCCCTGAGTTAAGACAAGGAGGAACAAGACGGATTTCGAATATGATTGTTTTGAAATAATCAATTTTTGAGATTGCGCATCACCTTCGAGAAAGACAAACTTTACACAGAGGAATGAAAACGTCGCAAGAGTACATAGCTCTGTTACGAGAGCATCAGTCTGAGTTGCAGCAGCAGTTCGGAATAGTAAGCATGCGACTTTTTGGTTCAGTGGCTCGTGGTGATCATCGCGATGGTAGCGATATTGACTTATTCGTGGTTATGCCAGCCAAATTTTTTAATTACATTTTGGCTGCCCAGTATTTGGAGGAACTCTTAGGATGCAAAGTCGATCTGATTCAGGATCATGACAATCTGCGTCCATTCTTCCGCGAACAAATAGAACGTGATGGCATCGATATCTTTACGACTGTTTAGAATTGTCGAGAAATTCGGTGATGCTATATATTATTTAGTCCTTTTTTTAAAGAAAAAATAGAAAAATCTTCTCTTTATCGAATTCTTTTAGTATATTTGCAGCAGCAATCCGAAAGGACTGCAAGACATATTGCTCGATTTTCTCAGCCGAATCACCACCTCGATAGAGAATAATAGAGCAAACCAATACTACAATTGAAGCTACGCTTGAGCGTAGACTTCTGTCATAGTAGTATTGGGGCTTGTGGTGAGCCTGGCTGAGAATATGACGAGTCTGCGCTCGTTCCGTATCTATGGGCTTGTGCAACTTGTTGAAGTAGTACAAACCTAAAACAAACGAGTATGAAACAGAAGGTTCTCTTATCTATTGTATTCTTCATATTAGGTTTCGGCATTGGTGGAACTGTGGAGTGATGGCTTTTGTGCAATCATTTTACTTGTGGGAGCATTTATGCTTTTGTGCGTCATCAACGAACAGAAAAGTTGTTCTTCTCATAGCCCTTCTCCCGAATATTATGATGCACCTAGAAAATAATTATGTAGGGGAATAGTACTGTAGTAAACCAAGATACATGAATTCGTAATATGAAAAAATAGTTATAAAATAGCAAATATGGATGAGATTAAGAGAAAAGAGCTATCTCGGATACATTGCCGAATCAAAGAAATTGTAAATGGAGAAAGATTTGGTGCAAATCATAATGATTATCCACCTAATATAGGTTTATTTGAAGAATTGTCATCACGTTTTTACGAAATAGCGTGCAACATGGAATGGCCAACCAATACAATGAACGCAATCATGGATGGACATAATTCTTTGAATAGGGAACTTATGTATCTTCGTAGTCGCCAATGTATAAACAAATTTGAGACCATGAGGAACATTTTATCAGAAGTAGATCAAATAATGAACGATATAAACAATTGAAGTATTATCATCTTAAATTGTATTAGACGTATGAAGAAAGGACAAAAAACAGCAAGCCTATTATTGCTTATTTTATTTGCGAGCATTAAATCGCACGCTTATGACTTTGAAGTAGATGGCATTTATTATGGATATGATGCCACTAACCAAAGTGCGTATGTAACTAGTGGTGACAACAGTTACAAAGGAGATATTACAATTCCTACTACTGTAACGTTCAATGGAAAAACAATGGACGTAATTGCAATAGGAGGAGATGCTTTTAATGGTTGTGGGGAACTTAAAACAATAAAACTTCCGTCATCAATTACATCAATCAACGATTATGCTTTTCACGGATGTATAAATCTCCATTCAATAGACTTTCCTAATACATTAGGTAAAATTGGCGTTGGTGCATTTAGCGGGTGCACATCCCTCAAGACTTTAATAATACCTAATAGTGTTACAAGAATAGAAGACCAAGCCTTTTATGGCTGTACAGGAATTGAAACAATTATATTTGAAGACGGAGAAGCTGACCTAGAATTAGGTGAATACGGAGCCCCGCTGGGTAATAAAAATTTTTCTAATTATAAAGAAGAAATAGCACCTAAGTATTTTTATATAGGAAGAAACTTTGGTCATCACTTTGATGGCGGGTTAGCAAAAATAGACTATCTTGATTTAAGTATTCTCAGTACAGAAATAATATCTATTGGTTCAAACGTCACTATGGTCCCATTTCGTGCAGTTTACTATTCTCAAACTAACAAGTTGAAAGCTATTTATTGTTTAGCAGACAATCCACCCACAATTATGGAACTAACAGGAGCAATATATGCTAATACAAAACTCTATGTACCATTGGGTTCGAAATCAACTTACCAATCAAAAGAAGTTTGGAAACAATTCTTTTCTATAGAAGAAATGGAAAAAGAAAAGATGTGGAAAGGACAAGGTACACCCAATATCGACGATAACAAAAATAAATGCGAGAAACCTACCATTAGTTATGCTAATGGGAAACTCACTTTTTCATGCACCACCCCCAATGCGAAATGCCAATCTACGATAACTGATACTGATATATCTTTTTTCAGCGGTAATGAGGTACAACTAACGGCAACTTATATTGTCAGCGTCTACGCGACCGCAAGTGGTTATGAGAATAGTGACGTTGCTACGGCGACGCTATGTTGGCTTGATACTGAGCCAAAAACCGAAGGAATGACGAATAACATTGCTAGTGTTAGAGGAAATGCCATTCTAATACAGAGCCATGATGGTATTATTAATGTATCGGGTGTTGATGATGGAGAAACCGTTAGCATTTACACAACTGCAGGTGTTATGGTTGGGAAGGAAATTGCTCATGGGGGATATTCCTCTATAGCAACTAACATCCGTGGTGGCGAAATTGCAATAATCCGTATCGGAAATAATACTGTAAAGGTTGTGATGCAGTAGTTAACCAGAGTGGGTCATTTTGCAGATTTCAGGATGTCGGGGGCTGCTCCGTCGCGTATTGTTCTCGAAGTCAACGTGCTACAGATGAGGTGCACAGATGTATTAAGCGTCCAAAATCTAAGTTATATTAATAGCGAGGGTGTTTTGATGAAAAAAATTTTGTGTTGAAAATAAACTACTAAATAATGGCGGTTGCTGCATTGGCAGCAATCGCTGTTTATAAAATAACCAAATAATCTGAAACACCAAGTTTTTGGGCAAAAATCATACAATAAAAAGATAAAAAAATGCTGCGTTCTGGCTTTTTCAGGGAATGTTTAGCAGGATGGGCTTCCTGTCTAGAGCCTCTATCCATGCTTTAAACCGGTTGATGATTTCCCTTTCTATCTTCATAATTCGCATTACAAAGTTCGATTTTGTGTATGTTTGATACACTTTTTCTAACTTTTTAGTGTAGAAATGGAAAAAACAAATGTTTTGCAATATTATTTTTATTCCTTAGTTGTGCCGCAGGTGAAGGGGTGTAATTGGGTGGGCATGATGGTTTGCATGAGTTCGAATACATGGTCGCCTGTACAATGGCTGGTGTAGAAATGGGTATTGGGATAATTGGCTTTCAGTCTTTGAGCCAAAGCTACAATCTCTTCGTCCGATTGCAGACCATCGAGCAGATGGAACCCGCCAACAACGGTATGAACGGGCCAAGGACATGCGGCCAGAATGTTCTCCAAACCATTATGGGCACAGCCTGTAAACAGGAGTCCATCTACATATAGAGCTATCTCATGATTGAAATCGTCGTGTACAAAACTTCCGTTGGCATCCTGAACGTAAAGATTCAAATTACCTTTAAGCATCGGATGCGTTTGAGATATATGTGCAATAACTTGTATGCCGTCAGCTATCTCGCAGGTGTGATCTATCAAGATAAGTCTGTCGTCGCTTATCTCTGGCCATTCTGTGGTGATGCTATGAAGATTGCCTCGCTTTGAAAAGAATTTGCCGCTCATAGCATCGGGCGAGACAATGATTCTGGCCTGCTGATTGTGCTCTAACAGGTAGCGTAAGCCTCCTGCATGGTCGCTATGTCCATGAGAAATAAAAACATAGTCAACATCGCTTAGGTTTATACCCATCTGCTCTGCATTTCTCATAAACACATCGCTTGCTCCGGTATCAAGCAGAATCTTATGTCGCTCTGTTTGTAGAAGGATTGACAATCCATGCTCTGTTTCAAGCTCTGGATTGTTCGAACGGTTATCTGAAATTACAGTCCACGTCATGTTATTCGTTTTCTTCCAGCCACTTGGTGAGTACTTGGCAATACTCCTGGTGAGCATCGATAAAGCAAGTGTGGCGCGAGTGGCGGAACAGATGCCATTGGCTGTTGGGGATATGCTCGTAGAGTGAGGCTGCTACAACGGGGGTACAGATGTCGCGTGTACCGCTACAGATAAGTGTCGGCTGAGAAATCTGGTCTAACTTATCGGTGTATTCGAAGTCCTTCAGACTGCCGAGGGGCTGATACTCGTTGGGGCCCCAGCCATAGAGGTAGGCTTCGGCACCAGCACGCTTGGGACGACGGAGACACTCGGGTGAGTGCTCATCAACGCTAATAACAAACTGCTCAAAGTAATGATTGTTTGCCTGCAGATAGGCTCCATCATCCCATTTGCCTGTAGCTTCGGCATGACGGATGGCTTCCTGATCTTCGTCCGACAGGTATTTGATAAGACGGTGCTGCTCGCTGGCCCATAAACTGCTGGAGGCATGGCCTGATGACAGAATGAGCGACTTGATGCCTTGGGGCTGATGGTCGATGACATAGGCGATGGCCTGCATAGCTCCCCACGACTGGCCAAGTATATGCACGGCATCGAGCTGAAGATACTCGCGGATGGCGATAAGTTCGTCAATCCACGTCTTCTGTGTCCAAAGTTCTGGGTGTCCGTCGAGATAAGAATTGCCGCAACCTATCTGGTCGTACGAGATAACCTGTCGTCCTGTTTCGGCGATGCAGTCGAGCACCTCGAAATAGTTATGCGTACTACCAGGACCGCCATGCAGCAACAGTAGCGGTGCTTTCTCCGATGCCTCGCCTACTATGCGGTAGTAGGTTTGGTAGCCCATAAACGGCATGTAGCCTTCGGTAATCATATTTTTTATTCTTCGTCGTTGGATGTGCGAAGTATGATAGAGGTGGCACCAAGGGTGAAGAGGGTGCCATCGCTGATAACGCGACGCTCTTTTGGGGTGAGCTCTACGTTATCGATAAAGGTGCCAGTGTTGCTGTTGTTGTCTTTCAGCGTATAACGCAAGCCACCTTTCTTATCACGACTAACGGTGATGGTGCAATGATTGAGATCGACGCTGGGATCTACTGTCTCGAAAGCGGTATTGGCGGGATTGCCTTTCTGATAACGACCAATGATGTTGTCGCCCATACGAAGAGGGATAACCTGCTTGTAATGGAATACGTTTTCGATAACAACGATTGATCCGCAACCCTGTTCGTTGGCCTGCTCGTCGGGGTTTTCATCTTTCTGACGCTCACGAAGCTTGCTCACGCCGATACGGATACCAAACTCCTTGCCGCAGTCGGGGCATTTGAAAACCAACGACTGACCAGCCTCGTACTTGGTCTCATCGAAGGTGATGTACTGGTCGCACTTAGGGCAGCGTACTCTCTTCATTGATTATTTTTTCTCGTTATATTTGTAAACCCACGATTCGGCCAAATCCTTTTCTTTGGCTATCTTCTGTAACTGGGTATAAGCATCGGCTTGATTCTCGTAGTGACCGTAAACGATACGGGTAATGTTGTTGTGCACATAAATCTCGGCACCTTTGTAACCACGCTCTGCCAAGTTGTTGATGAAAATCTCAGCATTCTGCTTGTTAACATGGCTGGCCAACACAATGCAGTAACCCTCGCGAGTACTGTCGGTCTTGATGGCAACGGGCTTGGTAGCCTCGGCTGGCTTAGTGGGCTTGATGGTATCGAGTATAGCCTCGGCAGTTTTAACTGCGGCAGGCTTCTGTGCATCCTTACGCTTAAAATCGATGGCGCTGGTGTTAGTGTCTTTCGAGGTCATCATGCCAAACAAAATCTGATTGTTCAGATTGTTGATGGTGCTCTTCATCAGCTCGGTCTTGCCAGTAGGCATTGCTACAAAGAACACAGCCAACAGGATGGCGGCAACAGCAACGGCATTGCGAATCAACGAGAACTTGATGCGAACCACATCGGTATCGTCGTCGTTGATATCAACCAGGTTCTGCTGCAGCACGCTGTTAACCTCGGGCTCGGGCTTGGGCTCGGGCTTCATCTCTACAACCTTAGCTGCAGGAGTCTCCTCAACCTCTGGCAGAGTTACAGCCTTAATCAGGCTCATCTCGAACGAGTTCAGTCCATACAGGCTTGGGGTAAGAATACCTGCCTCGCAAGGGGTGAACACGTAGTTGCCATCCTCGTTAAGCTCTATTATACCTATATTATTAAGCTCGTAGCGACCTTCGTTCTGCAGGATTTGCGTCAGTTCGTTTACTTCGTCCTCAATACGCTGAAGGGCCTCTGGGTAGCTGATGTCGTAAGCCTCGATGTACGACTGGGCCAGAAGTGAATCGTTAATCTTAAGTTGTGGGTTAAAACCTAATGTACGGAGTGGGGGAAGGAAGGCCTGTTCGTCTTCCTCGTATCTTGCCTCGACATGATGCGCCATGAATCCGCCCAAACCGGGCACAATCACGCAGTCGTTGTCGAGCAGCAGTATCTCAATATGTCTTTCTAATTCAATCACGGGTGCAAAATTACTGTATTTTTTCGACATAAACAAATAAAAGAAACTTAAAATGCTTGTGATATTAAAAATTTAGTGTACCTTTGCACAAAATTTAGTTGTTAACAGTATGAATATTGCTATTGTAGGAACCGGATATGTAGGTTTGGTATCGGGAACATGCTTTGCCGATACAGGAGCAAATGTTACGTGTGTAGACGTTGATGAAAATAAGATAGAACGCCTGAAAAACGGTGAAATCCCCATCTACGAACCAGGACTCGACGAGTTGGTAAAGAAGAATGTGGCCGCTGGTCGCTTGAAGTTCACTACCGACCTGGCCTCTGTACTCGATGATGTGGAGATTGTTTTCTCAGCTGTAGGTACACCTCCCGATGAGGATGGCTCGGCCGATTTGAAATACGTGCTGCAGGTGGCTAAGACCATCGGTCAGAACCTGAAGAAGTACGTGGTTGTTGTAACCAAGAGTACTGTACCGGTAGGTACTGCCAAAAAGGTGCGTAAGGCTATCGAGGACGAGTTGGCTAAGCGTGGCGTAGATATCGAGTTCGACGTGGCTTCGAACCCGGAGTTTCTGAAAGAGGGTAACGCCATTAAGGACTTTATGAGTCCCGACCGTGTGGTAGTAGGTGTTGAGAGCGAGAAGGCCAAGAAAACGCTGACCAAGCTTTACAAGCCTTTCCTGATTAATAATTTCCGTGTGATTTTCATGGATATCCCATCGGCCGAGATGACTAAATATGCAGCCAACTCGATGCTGGCTACCCGTATCTCGTTCATGAATGATATTGCCAACCTTTGCGAGCGTGTTGGTGCCGATGTTAACATGGTGCGCGCTGGTATCGGTAGCGATACGCGTATCGGTAGAAAGTTCCTGTATGCAGGTTGCGGTTATGGTGGCTCTTGCTTCCCCAAGGATGTAAAGGCGCT
Organism: Prevotella sp. khp1; assembly: GCF_900102205.1. Taxonomy (NCBI): domain Bacteria; kingdom Pseudomonadati; phylum Bacteroidota; class Bacteroidia; order Bacteroidales; family Prevotellaceae; genus Prevotella; species Prevotella sp. khp1. The sequence continues at coordinate 786,769 of NZ_FNJZ01000001.1, read as the reverse complement.
GATTAAGACTGCCGACCAGAATGGCTACTCGATGGAGGTTCTGAAGGCCGTTGAGCGTGTGAACGAAAAGCAGAAGAGCGTGCTGTTTGAGAAGCTGGTTAAGGCATTTGGCAGCGTTGAGGCTCTGAAGGGTAAGACCATCGCCATGTGGGGACTCTCGTTCAAACCAGAGACCGACGATATGCGCGAATCAACAGCCCTCGTGATGATTGCTAAACTGCTTGAGGCTGGTTGTAACGTACGTGTTTACGACCCCATTGCTATGGATGAGTGTAAGCGCAGAATCGGCGAAACGGTAACCTATTGTCGCGACATGTATGATGTGGTGCTGGATGCCGATGCCCTGTTGCTGCTCACCGAATGGAAGGAGTTCCGCCTGCCTGGATGGGGTGTGATTAAAAAGGCTATGAAACGTCCGTTGGTTATCGATGGTAGAAACATCTTCGATAGCGAGGAGCTCGACGAGAATGGCTTTGAATATCATTGCATAGGTAAATAAATGAAGAAGTTATTAACGATATCAATGCTGATGGTTGTTCTGGTGGCTTGTAACCAGAACAACTCATCAACGTTGCCCGACGATAAGGCGGCAAAGGAGATGCTTCAGGGAGTTTGGGTAGATGAGGAGAGTGGCTATGTGTCGTTCCGTGTAAGCGGCGATACGCTCTACTTTGCCGATGCTACCAGTATGCCTACCTACTTCCGCATCTACAAGGATTCGCTTTATCTGGCATCGGGCACATCGTATAGTATCGTTAAACATACCGAACACCTCTTCTGGTTTAACAATCAGAATGGTGATTTGTTGAAACTGCAAAAGAGCGACGACGCTGATGATGCTGATATAGAGACTGCTGCTCCGAGTGTGCTAACCTATACCCATCAGGTTAAGATCGACTCGGTGGCTGCCTATAACGGCAATCGCTACCATTGGTATATTGCCATTAATCCTACCAAGTATAAAGTCACAAAGCGTACTTTTAACGAGGATGGATTGGAAGTAGAGAATGTGTACTACGATAACATCATGCACATTAGTGTTTTCCAAGGTGCGCGACAGATCTATTCGAGTGATTTCCATAAGCAGCAGTACCAAGGTCTGGTGCCTGCCGAATTCTTAAACGATGCCATTCTGGCCAATATGGCCTTTAGTCATATTGATGCCTCTGGCTTACATTTTAACGCCACACTATGTATCCCTGATGGCGCTACCTGTTATATGGTAGAATCAACCATCAGTTATACGGGTGTGTTATCGATGCAGTTAGTAGAGTATTAATCTTTCTCGGCTAACCACGCATCGAGCAGCATACGTGCTATAGATAATTTTTCGGGGATAGTAGGCAGGTTGTCTTTACGGAACCAGCCACCTTTAGCTATCTCGCTGGCCTGCAGGTGGATGTCGCCTGATACATAGTCGGCATTAAAGCCTACCATCAGTCCGCAAGGGTAGGGCCAAGGCTGCGAACCAAAATAGCGGATGTTGGTGATCTTTACGCCTGTTTCCTCGAATGCCTCACGGGCTACCGCTTCTTCGAGTGTTTCGCCTGTCTCAACAAATCCTGCTACCAATCCGTAGAAATCGGTACGGAAGTTCTTGGCGCGAACCAGCAGAACCTCGTCGCCTTTGTGTATCAGTACGATGACTGCTGTAGCTAATTGTGGCCATATCTCTTTGCCGCACTCAGTACATTTCTTCGAGATGTCGGTATCCATTCGCATTGGGGCACCACACACGCCACAATACTTGGTGTTGGCATCCCAATACAGCAGTTCCTGACATTTGCCTGCCTTCTGGTACAGGGCTTTATCAAGTTTGTAAAAGCTCTGTCGCAGGCCGCACATCTCGTAGCGTGGGTCGTCGCAAACCGGACTGTCTATCTTATATGTTTTTACCTCAACGCCATCCAGCGGGGTAACGGTCATTACGTTGGTCCAAGGTTTTACCTCGGTGGGTGGTTCTTCCTGAAAGGGGATGGTATATCCGCCATCTGCGTTTTTTTCTAACAATAAGTCTTCTTTACAGAATACGAAATAATGTTGTTTCATTTTCCAAACAGTTGTTTACGGTCTCTCTCGAGGGCTGGTTTTACCCATGCCTCGGGCACAAACTTCCAGTTGTTATTTTTCTGTGGGTCGATAGTACCCAAACGTTTGATCTCTTCTGTCAGATAGTGGCGCTGATCCAGTTCGGTGTGGAAGAGCACACGACTCTCGAGCGAATCCTGTGGGATACCTGCACCACGAGTCAGCAGCTCGCCACCGCCATTGGCGCGATAGCTGTTCATCACTACCTTATACCATTTCTTCTCGTCGAATGGTTCTCCGTTCGACATGCGCAGAATCCTTACCTTCTGTCCGTCGGGCTTGGTCAGATCAACCTCGTAGTCGATACCGCAAGCCGAGTCGAAATTAAAGGTGTAGTATTGGAATCCGGTACGTTGCTGGTCTTCCTTCGAATCGTTGTTTAAACGCAATGCGTGGTCGTTGGGCGATGTCATAGTGTTACACCACATATCGTACGAGAACTCCAGGTGTTTTCTGATTTCCTCGCCAGTCATCTTGAGTACAAACAGCAGGTTCTCAAAGCGATACAGCTTAAACATATCGGCCTGTGTAACCTCGCCGGCATCGATGGTGGTATTGAATGCCAAGGGGGCGTTGAACGATATGTCGGCTTTCGAGATGCTCATCTGCAGATTGTGAATCAGATCGGTAAATGCCGAGTTGCCAAAGAAACTCTCGCGGGTGTAGATAGGATTCTTAAAGTATCCAATCTTCTGACTCACGTATTCCTTAACCTTATCGATGGTAGGCTGGAAGTAGGTAATCATCTGCTTGTCGATCTTCTCGTCGCGCACATTTACAATGTTACCGATAATGCTTTTCTTGCTAAGCTTACCATCCTTGTATGTCAGTGTAATCTCTGCTTCAGCCACGTTGTTTACATAGCACGAGGGATCTACACAAAGCACCTTTTCGCCAGCTTTGTTGGTAATCAGCATGTTGTGTACCTGGTGGTCGTGACCAAAGAAGATGATGTCGAAACCAGGAACCTCACGGGCTACTGATTCTGTTGCATCTTCCTCGTATTCAGCAGTTTTGATACCACCGTTCAGACCAGAGTGGAACAAACCGAAAATCAAATCGGGTTTCTCGTTCTCCTTGACATACTTAATCCATTTCTTGGCGCATGCGGTCATCTCCTCGAACTCCAATCCTTTCCAGATGGATTTGTTCAGCCAGTTTGGGATGGCTGGTGTAAGCATGCCGATAACTACAATCTTAACACCATCTTTGTAATGTACAGAGTAGGGCTTCAGTCCTGTATAGATATGCTCAGGACGGGCCTCTGCGTTCTTGTATTCCTCTTTGACGATGTTGGCGCCCAGCAATGGACAGCGAACCTCGCGAATCCACTTGTCGTAAACCTTGTGACCAGGCTCGATGTCGTGATTACCTACGGTTTCGGCATCGTATTTCATGTAGTTGATAACCGAAGCTGCGATGTTCTCGTCTTCAGGCATCACATAGTTCGACCAATATACGCAAGGCTGACCTTGCAGGATGTCGCCATTATCTATCAGCAGGAAATGATCCTCGCCATACTTTTTACGCTGCTTTTTGATATAGGTGTTTGCACGCGAAAGTGTACCCTTGATGGGGGTTTGCTCCATAAAGTCGTAGGGGAAAAAATGTCCATGCACATCGCTGGTTTCAATCACCTTAATTTTTACGGTCTTATTGTCTTTTGCCTCGATGGGCGCCACTGATAACAGTGTGGAAATCAGTATGATAGCAAGCTTTTTCATCAATATTCTTCTTTTTGTTTGCAAAATTACATAAATAAGTTGATATGCCCAAATATTTATTCGATTATTTTGTATTTTGTTTGGCACATTTTTTGCTGGAAAAGTTAAAAAAATAGGAGGATAAGATTATGGCATTTATTGATTATTACAAGATTTTAGGCGTAGATAAAACAATTGCGCAGAAGGATGTAAAGAAGGCCTATCTGAAACGTGCTAAGCAGTTTCATCCCGATTTGCATCCTGACGACCCCAAGGCTCAGGCTAAGTTCCAGGCCTTGCAGGAGGCTTATGATGTGATTGGTGATCCTGAGAAACGTAAGAAGTACGACCAGTATGGTGAGAAGTGGCGCGAGGCCGAACAGTTCCAAGGATTTGGAGGTGGCGGTCAGGGCGGCGGCAATCCGTTTGGTGGTTTCGACTTTAGCGGCTTCCAGGGTGGAGGTGGCTTCTCGTCGTTCTTCGAGGATCTGTTTGGTCGCAAAGGTCAGCAAGGCGGAGGCTTTGGTGGGTTCCAAGGTTTTGGCGGCGGTCGCCAGGCCCGAACACATAGCGGCGAAATGAATGCTAATGTTACGATAGATCTTTACACTGCCATGTTAGGTGGCGAGGTGATTGTTACCCTGTCGAACGGTCAGAAATTGAAGCTAAAGATTAAACCAGAAACGCAGCCAGGCACTAAGGTCCGACTGCGTGGTAAAGGGTATGATAGGGGCGATGGCACCTTTGGTGACCTTATCATTACCTATCAGGTAAAACTTCCAACAAATCTTACAGAACGTCAGAAGGATCTTTTACGCCAGATGCTTCAGTAAGAATTCTTCGGCGCGGGTCAGATCCTCTGGGGTGTCGATACCAACAGTTTCGATATCGGTCATACCCACACGGATGCGGTAGCCGTTCTGTAACCAACGTAATTGCTCCAGGCTCTCTGCTTTTTCCAGACTGCTTTGGGGCAATTTTGTTACTTCGGCCAAAACCTCACGGCGATATGCGTAGATTCCCAAGTGTTTCAGGAATGGGTATTCGCCAAACCACTCGTTACGCTCCTTGCCTCGGATATAAGGAATCACACTACGACTAAAGTAGAGTGCAAATCCGCGATTGTCGGTCACAATCTTTGGCGAATTGGGATTCTCTATTGCTTCGATTGATTCAAACAACTTGCCTAATGTGCCAATCTGAGTCTCTGGTGCATCAAAAAGGTGCATCAACGTTTCTATCTGCGAGGGCTGGATAAAAGGCTCGTCGCCCTGCACATTGATAATCACGTCGGCATCCGAACCGATTTTCTCGGCAGCTTCTTCGATGCGGTCGGTACCGCTCTTGTGGTCGGCACGGGTCATCACCGCTTGGCCACCAAATGCTGTTACAGCATCGAAAATACGCTGGTCGTCGGTAGCTACATATACTTCGTCGAGCACGCTCTTCACCTGCTCATACACTCTCTGAATCACTGATTTTCCGCCCAGTATTGCAAGCGGTTTGCCCGGATATCTTGTAGAAGCATAACGGGCAGGAATAATAGCCATAAACTTCATAACGGGTGCAAAATTACGAATAAGTGAGAAGAAAACCAAATTTTAAAAGTGAAAAAATATATTAATATATGGCTGTGTAATTTGCGCACATCAATTTTTTTATTTAAATTTGCACACTAAAACAAGGATAGTATTACAAATGAATATAAACAAACTTTCGATAATTGCACTCACAATGTTTCTGCCTTTTACTGCAGGAGCACAGAAGATAACACTCGGCTCGGCCACAACAAAGGATGGTGGCGAATATCAGGGCGAAATGGTCATGGGTAAGCCAAACGGTAAGGGTAAGGCTGTGTATAAGAATGGTAATCTTTACGAGGGTGAATACGTTAAAGGTAAGCGCCAGGGTTTTGGTATTTTTACTTTTTTTGATGGCGAAAAGTACGAGGGCGAGTGGTTTCAGGATCAGCAGCATGGTAAGGGAACATATTACTTTGCAAATAACAATCGTTACGATGGCTTGTGGTTTCGCGATTATCAGCAGGGCCATGGTGTAATGTACTACTATAACGGCGATAAGTATGACGGCGAATGGCGACAGGACAAGCGTTCGGGCTTTGGAACCTATACTTTTGCTAGTGGCGCTTTCTACAAAGGCGATTGGTTGAACGATAAAAAGAACGGCAAAGGCATCTACGACTGGGGCGATGGCTCTGTTTATGATGGCGATTGGAAAGAGAATATGCGCTCGGGTAAAGGTACTTTCAAGTATGCTGGCGGCGATGTGTATATTGGTCCTTGGACTGATGACGAAATGAACGGTCGTGGCATCTATAAGTTCCAGAACGGCGACGTTTACGAGGGCGACTACGTAAAAGGTGAACGTACTGGTCAGGGCATTTTTAAGTATGCCAATGGCGATGTATATACTGGTCAGTTCTTTAAGGGCGACAAGCAAGGTCAGGGTACGCTGGTATGGCAGAATGGCGATACCTATGTGGGTCAGTGGAAGGCCGATAAACAGGATGGTCGTGGTAAGCTTACCAAGAAGAGCGGCGATACCGTTGAGGGCACTTTCAAGGCTGGTCAGCCCAATGGCGAGTGCATTGCACGTTTTGCCGACGGCTCTAAATTCAAAGGTATTTTCAAGAACGGTCGACGTAACGGTGCGGCTATCGAGGAGGATAAAGATGGCAATCGTTTCGAAGGCACCTATCTCGACGATGTGCGTGATGGCAACTTTGTTGAAAAAGACCGTAATGGTAAGGTTACTGCTCAAGGAACCTATACCCGTGGACACAGACAATTAAAGTAACAAACAACTTAAATATTTTACTGATTATGATTATTGATACAATTGAGAATCTGGGCAAATACGTAGCACTTAATCCGTTGTTTGCCGATGTGGTTGAGTTCCTGAAAAACAACGATCTTCAGACAATAGAAGAGGGTAAGCACTTCATCAAGGATAAGGATCTGTTTGTAAATATTCAGGTGGCTAAGGGCAAAACCCAGGATGCTGCAGTTCTCGAAACACATATCGAGATGATTGATATCCAGATTCCTATCACCTGTGAAGAAACATTCGGCTATACCCCTCTGTGCGATCTGCCCGATTTTGAGTATAATGCCGAAAAGGATATTACCAAGTATGGCGACACCAAGGCTCAGACCTATGTAACGGTTAAACCTGACCAGTTCGTCATCTTCTTTCCGCAAGATGGTCATGCCCCTTGCATCATCAACCAGCCTGAAATCAAGAAAGCTATTTTCAAGGTTAAGGCATAAAACATTAAAAGCAAAACAATAAAAATACAATAACTATGGAAACAAAGAAACAATCTGTCAAGAAACCGGCAGCCAAAAAGACCTCGGCCAAGAAAGCTGCTCCTACACAGCCTGAACATATCGGCTTGGTACGTAATGACTCGTGGTTGGAACCTTTCGAGGGAGCTATCCGTGGCCGTCACGACCATGCTGTTTGGAAGATGAACCAGCTCACACAGAATGGCAAGAAAACGCTGAGTCAGTTTGCTTCTGGTCATCTTTATTTTGGTCTGCATAAGTTGTCAAAGGGTTGGGTGTTCCGTGAGTGGGCTCCTAACGCTACCGATATCTATCTGATTGGCGACTTTAATAACTGGCAGGAGAACGAGAAGTACCGTTGCAAGCGTATCGAGGGTACGGGCAACTGGGAGTTGAAACTCAGCGAAAAGGCCCTGAAACACGGTCAGCTTTACAAGATGAAGGTAAAGTGGAATGGGGGAGAAGGCGAGCGTATTCCCGCTTGGTGCCGTCGTGTGGTTCAAGACGAGAATACAAAGATTTTCTCGGCTCAGGTTTGGAATCCTGAGGAGAAATACGAGTTCAAGAAAAAGAACTTCAAACCCAAGAAGAATCCCTTGCTCATTTACGAGTGCCATGTAGGTATGGGACAGGATGCCGAGAAGGTTGGTACCTATAAGGAGTTTAAGGATAATGTGTTGCCACGCGTTATCAAGGATGGTTATAACTGCATTCAGGTGATGGCCATTCAGGAGCATCCTTATTACGGTTCGTTCGGCTATCACGTATCATCATTCTTTGCACCAAGTAGTCGTTTTGGTACTCCAGAGGAGTTGAAGGAGCTTATTGATACTGCTCATAAGAATGGTGTGGCAGTTATTATGGATATCGTGCATTCGCATGCTGTTAAGAACGAGGTTGAAGGTCTTGGCAATCTTGCTGGCGATCCTAATCAGTTCTTCTACCCAGGCGATCGTCACGAGCATCCGGCATGGGATTCGCTCTGTTTCGATTATGGTAAGGACGAGGTGCTGCATTTCCTGCTCTCTAACTGCAAATACTGGCTCGAGGAGTTTAAGTTCGATGGTTTCCGCTTTGATGGCGTTACCTCTATGCTTTACTACTCGCATGGTTTGGGTGAGGCCTTTGGTGGTTATGGTGATTACTTTAATGGTCACGAGGATGATAACGCCATCTGTTATCTCACCTTGGCCAACAAGCTGATACACGAGGTAAATCCTGCCGCTATCACCATCGCCGAAGAGGTATCAGGTATGCCTGGCCTCGCAGCTAAGTTCGAGGATGGTGGATATGGATTCGACTATCGTATGGCCATGAACATCCCCGATTACTGGATTAAGACGATTAAAGAAGTACGCGACGAGGATATCAATGTGTGCTCAATCTTCTGGGAGGTTAAGAACCGTCGTCCCGATGAGAAGACTATCTCGTACTGCGAGAGTCACGACCAGGCACTTGTAGGCGATAAGACCATTATCTTCCGTTTGATTGATGCCGATATGTATTGGCACTTTGCTAAGAAGGATGTGAACGATATTGCCCAGCGCGGTATTGCCCTGCATAAGATGATCCGCTTGGTTACCGCTGCTGCCATTAATGGTGGCTACCTGAACTTTATGGGTAATGAGTTCGGTCATCCAGAGTGGATCGACTTCCCACGCGAGGGTAATGGTTGGAGTTATAAGTACGCACGCCGTCAGTGGAATCTGGTAGATAACAAGGACCTTTGCTACCATTGGCTGGGCGACTTTGATCGCGAGATGCTGAAGGTGATTAAGAGCGTGCGCAACTTCCAGGCTACACCTGTTACTGAGATATGGCACGATGATGGCGACCAGGTGCTCTGCTTTATGCGTGGCGACTTGGTATTTGTGTTCAACTTCTCGCCCACACGTAGCTATACCGATTATGGCTTCCTAGTTCCCACCGGTTCGTATAAGGTGGTTCTGAATACCGATTCGAAAGACTTTGGTGGAAACGGCTTTGCCGACGACACCGTTACCCACTTCACGAACTATGACCCGCTTTATGTGGCCGATCATAAGGAGTGGCTCAAACTCTATATCCCGGCTCGTTCAGCCGTTGTGTTGAAGAAAATTTAAAATATGAATTATCGTAAAAAGAAACAAGAAGGTAGCGCCATAACCATACGCGTTGTGTGCGCTATCGTTTTTATTCTCTTCTCTTGGTGCTGGTTGTATTATTTCCAGAACGATCTGCTGATGATGGCGCAGCATGTGCTCAGTCATGGTATTACGCATTATAATCGTTTGGTTGGTGCTGTAGGTATCACCTTTGTGCTTTATCTGCTCCAGCACCTTATTCATAAGGTAACCCACCTTAATAAGAGCTTTTATGCGCTTACTTATTTCCCATCTATGTTGGCTTTGGGCATGCTTACTGATATTGTGCCCGATCCAGCTGGTGGTATCACGCACATGTTCTCGTGGTGGCTTATCATTATTTATCTCTTACTTTGGGGTGGATGCACCTATTTCTTTACCAAACTGCAGGAGCTCGACGATGATCCTAATCCCCACATCCTGTCGCGTTCCATGTGGATGAACTTGCTTATCATGGTACTTCTTATGGTTCTGACGGTTAGTGTCGGCAATACCAATGCTGTGTTCCATTATCGTATGCGAGCAGAACGTTGTTTGCTCGAGGGCGATGTGGATGGCGCGTTGGCCGCAGGTAAAAAATCGTTAGAGTGCGACGAGCATCTGGTGATGCTACGTATGCAGGCGTTGGCTCGTAAGGACGCCATAGGCGATAAACTCTTCGAGTATAAGGTGTGTGGTAACAGTAAGAGCATTCTGCCTACCGATGGACATTCTACCTTATTATTATATCCTGTCGACAGCGTGTATAAGTTCATGGGTGCAGCTCCTGCCTATCAGATGGAACCCATGCATTATCTCGAGTTGGTGCAGCACCATGTGTTGTGTAAGGATACTGTACCCAGCAAGGTGGTAGCCGATTATCAGTTGACGGGGTATCTTATCGATAAGCAGATTGATAAATTTGCTGGTGAGGTAGGTAAGTATTATGCCCTGAACGATAGTCTGCCTAAGCATTATCGCGAGGCCTTGGTGCTCTATGGTCATCTGCGTTCAAAGCCTGTGGCTGTTTATCGTAACACCGTGTTAGACGAGGATTACGAAAACTTCCGCGAGCTGCGCAGCCAGTATCCTAATAAAATGGAACAGAAAGGTAAGGTAGAAGACCAGTACTTTGGTACTTATTGGTATTACTATTGGTACGAATAGTTTTTGGCACGGATTTACACGGCTCTTTATATAAAGAAACACGGCTTTAGTATTTGCAACTAAGCCGTGTTTTTAATTTATTAAAGCCGTGTAATTTGTGCCTAATTATTTATAGAGGTAACGTTTGATACTTCTCTTTGGTGTCTTCTCGAATTCCTCTTCGTGGATTTCGATTTCAGAGATCTTCTCGTAAGCAGGAATCATTTCGTTCAAACCGTTGCGGTTCTGTTCCATGATGTTCTTCAGATCCTCCTCTGAGAAGCCCATATTCTTAGCCTCGTCCATATCAGGGTGAACCAAAGCTACCAGTTTGTTATCACGCTGTACTACCACACTCTCAAGCACCATGGTCATCGAGTTCAACTTGTCCTCGATTTCCTCTGGATAGATGTTCTGTCCATTAGGACCCAACAGCATGTTCTTTGAGCGTCCGTTGATAAACACATTACCATCGGCGTCCATTGTACCAAGGTCGCCAGTGTGGTACCAGCCATCGCGGTCGATAGTCTCGGCTGTGGCCTCAGGGTTCTTATAGTATCCCAACATCACGTTTGGACCCTTGGTAAGAATCTCACCAGGAATACGCTGTGGGTCGGGTGATACAATTTTTACCTCCTGATGCAGGGCTGCACGTCCGCACGAACCTGGGGCAAAAGTATGCCAGTCGCGATAGCAGATGATAGGTGCACACTCGGTAGCGCCATAACCTACGGTGTAGGGGAAGTCGATACGCTTCAGGAATCGTTCTACCTCCTGGTTCAGGGCAGCACCACCAATGATTACCTCGTACATGTTGCCACCAAAGGCCTTCAGCACTTCCTGACAGATCATCTCGCGAACCTTCTTTGAGATTACAGGCATCTGCAGTAGCAGTCGCATACGGTTGTTCTGTATCTTTGGGAATACCTTCTTGCGGATAATCTTCTCGATGATGAGAGGTACGGCGATGACGATACGTGGACGAATCTCAGCCAGGGCCTGCGCGATGATAGCGGGCGAAGGTACACGGTTCAGATAGTACACATGACAACCGTACAGGAACTCGAATATGAATTCGAATGCCATACCATACATGTGTGCCATTGGTAACATCGAGATAACCTTATCGCCAGCCTTGATGGTATTGCCCAATACGCTCACGGCAAAGTCGAAGTTCGACCAGAGTGCGCGATAGGGCAGCATAACACCTTTGGAGAAACCTGTTGTACCGCTGGTATAGTTAATAACGGCCATTTCCTCTGGACTCTCCTCCATATAATAATGTACATGCTCCTTGCGGAAGTACTTGGGGAATTTCTTTCCATAGAGTTCATTAAGATGTTCGCGCGCGTAGGTTAATTTGTCGGTACGCGAAATCATGAGTGAGTAATCGGGGTTGTTGATGATACCCTCGAGTGTTGGCATGGCTTGGGGATCGATGATGGTAGCCACATGGTCGCCCACAAACAGCAGGCGGGCTTCAGAGTGGTTCACGATGTTGTGTACCTGCTCGGCATTAAACTCGTGCAGAATGGGCACAGCAATAGCACCGTAGGTAAGTGTGGCTAAGAAGGCCACAGCCCATTGTGATGAATTGCGACCGCAGAGGGCAATCTTATCGCCCTTCTGAATGCCGCTGTTTTCGAAAAGGATATGCAACTTTTCGATTTTTCTGGCTACGTCATGAAACTGCAGTGTCTGACCCTTAAAATCGGTCAGCGCGTCGCGATCCCAATTATCAATGATGCTCTTTTGAATCAGAGCGTTAAAACTAGGTATATGTTCCATAAGCTATTAGTTATTCTTATATAGGTAGCGTTTTATACTCTTCTTTGGTGTCTTGGCGAACTCCTCTTCATGCAGTTCGATAGCCGAGATACGGCTGTAAGCAGGCAGCATGTTGTTAAGCTCCTGACGGTTCTGCTCCATGATGTGTTCCAATTCCTCCTGACTGAAGCTTACCACCTCGTCCTGATCAGGGTGAACCAAAGCCACCAGTTTTTCTCCACGCTGAATCACGATGCTCTCTGAAACCATAGCCATCGTGTTCAACTTGTCCTCAATCTCTTCTGGATATACGTTCTGTCCGTTGGCGCCCAACAGCATGTTCTTCGAGCGTCCGCGAATAAAAATGTGTCCGCTTGGCAGCATGGTGCCTAAGTCGCCAGTATGATACCAACCCTCTTCGTCGATAGCCTCGCGTGTGGCCTCTTCGTTCAGGTAGTAACCTAACATCATGTTGGTACCCTTGGTAACAATCTCGCCAGCCACGTTCTGTGGGTCAGAACTCAGAATCTTCACCTCCATACGGTCGACAGGTTGTCCAACCGAACCTCCTATAAAGTCGTGGTAGTCTGAGAACGAAATCAGTGGGGCGCACTCGGTAGTGCCATAACCCACGGTGATGGGGAATCCGATTGAGAGCAGGAACTCCTCAACCTCCTTAGAGAGTGGGGCACCGCCAACAATCACCTCGTACAGGTTGCCGCCAAAGGCGTTATATACCTCATTGCAAATGCGGCTCTTAACCTTCTTGCTCACTACTGGCATGTTAAGCAGCAGGCGCATACGGTTGTTCTGTATCTTGGGGAATACATTTTTACGGATTATCTTCTCGATAATCAGCGGAACGGTAATGATACATGTGGGTTTAACGGTAGTAAACGCCTCGGCAATGATAGCTGGACTCGGCAGACGAGTGAGGAAGAACAGATGGCAACCGTTGCAGAATCCGAACAGGAACTCAACGGCCATACCATACATGTGTGCCATAGGCAGAATACTCAGCATGTTGTCGCCGGCCTTTACGTTGCGACCAAGTACTCGCAAACAAAACTCTACGTTACCCCAAATAGCGCGGTAGGGCAGCATCACGCCTTTCGAAAAGCCCGTTGTACCGCTGGTGTAGTTAATCATCGACAACTCCTCGGCCGTATCCTCATGGTATTTTACATGTTCTGCACGGAATGCTTTGGGGAACTTGCTACCAAACATCATATTAAGATGTTCGCGTGCGTATGTGATCTTCTCAGATCGCGATACGTGAAGCGAGAAATCGGGCAAGTTAAAGATAGCCTCCAAAGCAGGCATGGCTTCAGCGTCGATAGTCTTAACCGCAAAATCGCCTACAAACAGCAGACGAGCGCCTGAGTGGTTCACAATATTCTGAATCTGCTCGCCGTTAAACTCATGCAGGATGGGTACGGCAACTGCACCATAGGTGAGTGTAGCTAAGAACGCAACAGCCCAATGGGCAGAGTTGCGACCGCAAATGGCAATCTTGTCGCCCTTTACTACATCGCTGTTCTCGAATAATATGTGGAGTTTCTCAATTTTGCGTGCAACGTCGTGATACTGAAGCGTGATGCCCTGATAATCAGTAAGGGCATCTTGATTCCAGTTGTCTACAATCGCTTTCTGTATTAAAGCATTAAAACTGCTAAATTCTTTCATTAAAACTGCACAATTTTTGAAATTTTGTGCAAAGGTAATTCATTTTTTGCACACTACCAAATGTTTTTGTGCAATTTTTTAAAAATTTACTCGTATCTCATAGATTTCGCTGGATGAATGTGCGAAATCAAGTAACTTGGTGCTATCAGCACAAACACACAGATCAACAAAGTGGCTATGTTGATGAGTGCTACCAATGGCAGATTCAGCTCCATGGGAGCCTCGCTCACATAGTAGGTTTGTGGGTCGAGGGTGATAAAACCGGTGTATTTTTGGAGCAGAACGATGCCGATACCCACAATGTTACCCCAGAACAATCCCTGACCGATGATGAATACCGAGAACCACAGGAACGTGTGGCGAACAGTCTTGTTGCGGGCGCCTAAGGCCTTCAGGATACCAATCATCTGTGTGCGCTCCAGAATGATGATGAGCAAACCGCTAATCATTGTGAAGCCTGCCACGCAAACCATCAGTGCCAGGATAATCCATACGTTGATATCAAGCAGCTCCAACCACGAGAATACCTGTGGATACAACTCGTAAATGGTCTCGGATGTGAGCGAGTTGCCCTGCTCGTCGCTGGTGCGGTTAATGTTGTCGATAAACTGGTTGGCTGTTTCGTTCACCTTCTCGAAATCCTTCACCAACACCTCAATACCAGTAGCCTGATTATCGGTCCAGCCGTTCAGTTTGTTGGCGGTATGCAGGTCGGTAAAACATAGCGTCTCATCAAAGCGCGTCATGTTTGTCTGGTAAATGCCGCTGATGGTGAACTTACGCGTGCGAACATCCTGATTGTCGATGAAATAGCCAAATACCTTGTCGCCAACCTTAAGGCGCATCTTGTCTGCTATCATCTTGGAAACCAGTAACTTATACTTGCTTGTTTTATCGCTGAATGAAGTAATGTTTCCTGCTATAAGGTGCTGACTCAGAAAGGTGGTATCGTATTCTTCGGCGATACCTTTGATGGCTATTCCCAAGAAATCCTCGTCGGTTTTCAGGATACCCTGCGTCATGCTGAAGCGTTCGGCTTTGGCCACACCTGGCAGCTTGCCAACAGCCTTCATCAAGCTGTCGTTGGCGCAGATAGGGTGAGGGTCAGAACCATTGTAGTTCATGATATTATGTACCTGGATATGACTACCAAAGCCCACCACCTTGTCGCGGATGGTATGCTTAAAACCAAGTACCACGCTTACCGTTACTATCATCACAGCCAGTCCGATAGCCACGCCGATGGTGGCTATACGAATAGCTGGGCGACTCACTTTTCGTTTGTCGCCCTGATCGCTATATATTCTTTTGGCTATGTATAGAGGAAAATTCAAAACTTCAATCCTTCAATTTTTAGTCCTCATCCACTCGTCCTGGGTAAGCTTCGAGTGCCTTGCGCAGTACGATGAGTGCGCGCTCAAGGTCTTTCTTCTGTAATACGTAGGCGATACGTACCTGATTGATACCTGCACCTGGGGTGGTGTAGAATCCGGCTGCTGGGGCCATCATCACGGTCTCGCCCTCGTACTCAAACTCCGACAGGCACCAACGGCAGAACTTCTCGGCATCATCTACAGGCAACTTTGCTACGGTGTAGAAAGCACCCATAGGGATAGGTGAGTAAACACCAGGAATGCGGTTCAGTCCGTCGATCAGGCACTTACGGCGCTCAACGTACTCGTCGTACACGTCGCGATAGTATTCCTCAGGGGCATCCAGCGAAGCCTCGGCCACAATCTGTCCGATGAGTGGGGGAGAGAGGCGAGCCTGACAGAACTTCATCACGGCCTTACGTACCTCAGCGTTCTTGGTAATCAGGGCGCCGATACGGATACCACACTCTGAGTAACGCTTAGATACTGAGTCGATCAGGATTACGTTCTGTTCGATACCCTCCAGATGGCAAGCCGAAATATAAGGCGAGCCAGTGTAGATGTACTCACGATACACCTCGTCGGAGAAGAGATACAGATCGTACTTCTTCACCAGGTCGCGAATCTGGTTCATTTCGCGGCGTGTGTACAGATAACCCGTTGGGTTGTTGGGGTTACATATCATAATAGCGCGTGTGCGCTCATTAATCAGCTCCTCGAATTTCTCTACCTTGGGGAGCGAGAAACCCTCCTCGATGGTAGTGGCAATAGTGCGGATTTTTGCTCCTGCCGAAATGGCAAAGGCCATATAGTTGGCGTAAGCAGGCTCTGGTACGATAATCTCATCGCCAGGATTCAGGCAGCTCAGGAATGCAAACAGCACCGCCTCGCTACCACCACTGGTAATGATGATATCATCAGCTGTTACGTTGATATTGTACTTAGCATAATAGTCTACCAACTTTTCGCGATAGCTCTGATAACCCTGCGAGGGTGAATACTCCAGGATACTGCGATCTATCTGCTTCAGGGCGTCGAGTCCTACTTGCGGTGTTGGCAGGTCAGGCTGACCGATGTTCAGATGGTACACCTTGGTACCTCTTTTCTTAGCGGCTACAGCGAGAGGGGCGAGTTTTCTGATAGGCGACTCGGGCATCTCTAGTCCGCGAACTGATATCTCAGGCATTTTTCTATTTTACGATTTGACAATTTACTATTTCATTATTTTGCGGTGCAAAGTTACTAAAATATTTTTAAATCGTGCTTTTTTTCGATTTATTTGTTTACTTTTGCAGCAAAATTGTGAGCTTACGATGAATTTCGAGGAATTATTAGAAACGCGTGACGTTAGAAAAACCACGAAAGTCCGTCTTCCCTACGGTTACTTCTACAAGCGGTTGATCGATGGAAAGTACTCTAACTTCGTGGAGTTCCACGACGAGGTGGCCGATCATGTCGCCTTTAGTAATTGTGTGCGTACCGAGGCTGCCGATATGGATAAGGTAAAGGATAAGCACCAGTTGCACTTTGTGCCCAACGAGGGCGACGGTGGTGTTTATGCCATAGCGGTTGAGGTGGGTAACTTTGTTACTTTCGAGCAGCTGCTGAACGAGAATCCGGCTGTTTTGGCGCGCGAGGATTTTGCCAACAACACGTTGCGCGATCTGGTAGAACTCACCCATCAGCTTAACGAGCAGGGCGTGTACCATGTATGTTTTGCCCCCTGTAATGTGCTGGCTCGCAAAAACGATGCTACCATCCGCCTGCTTTGTCATGGTTCGTTCTATGCTAAGTTGGATCAGGAGATACTGTACGACGGACTTGAGGATTACGTAGCGCCCGAGGTGTTGGCTGGTGGCGAGATTGATGCCCGTGCCGATGTGTACTCGATGGCCAAGTTTGTGGTGTGGCTGTATCACTCAGCCGGTCTGCCTTTCGAGTGGCGCCAGATTATCACTAAGGCCACAGCCGAGGACCCTGATCGCCGTTATCAGTCGGTTCACGATTTCTACCATGCGCTCATCAGTCGCAAGCAGATGCGTCGCACAGCCTTGGTGGGTTTTGCAGCAGTTGCTATTGCGCTGGCCATTGTGGGTAGCTATTTCTATATGTTGCCCCAGCCCGAGGACGTAGAATACGTAAAGGCCGTTGAGGAGCCTATCCCCGATGATATGCTCGACGAGGAGAACCTGCTTTACGGCTTGGGTGCCGATGCCGATTCGGCTACCATCGCCAATATCGTGGCCAGGCAGATGCGTATGAAGGATTCGCTCACTATCGACGAGAAGGAGATGAAGGAGTATCAGGCCAAGGCCGAGCAGATATTCCGCAAGCAGTTTACCAAAGAGGCCGACCGCATCCTATCGAAGGTTTATAACAACAAGCAGATGAACCTTTCGGAAAAGGATTTTATGGCGCGCAGCCGTAGTATGACTCAGGAGTTGGCCAAGGCCGAACAGGATCTTGCCAAGCAAAGCAACCTGGGTAACGAGCGCTCGCAGCGCATTGCCAGTGAGATTATCGACCAGCTTACCACCAAGAAAATGGAGGCGCTGGACAAAGATTATATGGGAATAAAAAAGAATAAAACAGAAAAGAAATGAGAAGTAGAACAGCAACGTGGTTTGAATGCAAGATCCGTTATGAGAAGGTAACCGAGGACGGCTTGCAGAAGAAAGTAAACGAAAATTATGTAGTCGACGCCCTGAGTTTCAGCGAGGCCGAGACTCGCGTCACCGAGGAGATGTCGTCGTATATCAGCGGCGAGTTCGAGGTGGCCGATATCAAGAAAGCAGCTTACAAAGAGGTATTCTTTACCGATGATAACATTGCCGATAAGTGGTACAAGGCTAAGCTCCAGTTCATCACTATCGATGAGAAGACTGAGAAGGAGAAGCGTTCAACCGTTAACTACCTGGTTCAGGCTGGTTCGATGAATGGTGCCATGAAGAATATCGACGAGGTGATGGGCGGTACCATGATTGATTATGTGGTTTCGTCGGTAGCCGAGACAACGTTGATGGACGTTTACGAGTACGGCAAAAAGAACGATAAGCCCGAATACGAGCAGCAGTAAGAAACGCAAACGATACGATGATGGATTACGACGTTAAATCCCATCTGCACGAGGTGCTCGATACATTGCCACAAGGTGTTCGCCTTGTGGCTATCTCTAAATATCACCCTAACGAGTATATCGAGGCAGCCTACGAGGAGGGTCAGCGTGTGTTTGGCGAGAGTCATGAACAGGAGCTGCGCCAGAAGCATCTTTCGCTGCCTCAGGATATCGAATGGCACTTTATCGGCCATTTGCAAACCAACAAGGTAAAGTACATTGCACCTTATGTAACGATGATCGAGGCTGTTGACTCGCTCAAGTTGTTGCGCGAGATTAACAAGCAGGCCGAAAAGTGTGGCCGCCGTATCAAGGTGCTACTCGAGCTGCATATTGCCGAGGAGGCTACCAAGTATGGTCTTACACTCGATGCCTGTCGTGAGCTGTTGGCAGCTGGCGAGTGGCGCGAGCTGCAGCATGTGCAGATTTGTGGCTTGATGATGATGGCATCGTTTGTGAATGACGAAGCGCAGATTCGCCAGGAGATGCAGACTGCTCGCGATTTCTTCGACGAGGTGAAGGCTCTGTATTTTGCCGACGACGATGCGTTTTGTGAGCGTTCGTGGGGTATGAGCGATGATTATCCCATCGCCCTGCAGACAGGCTCAACCATGATACGTGTGGGCACTAAGATTTTTGGTCCCCGCGTTTATTAAAGTAGTACTGATCGCGCTTACGTGTAATCTTGCCAAAGTTGATGGCATGCACGGGGCAATAATGATAACAGGCTAAACAAGAGGTACACCGTCCGTTGTGAATCCACTCGGGCGGTGTTCCTTGTATATTATCTACAGGGCACACTTTTATGCATTTGCCACATTTGATACACACATCCTCATCAACCGTAAACTTCTTGTCGTTTACCATGCGGGCATTAAAGTAAGCACCAATCACGTACGAGTAGAGTCGGGGAGTGCCGCCTTTTACTAACTCCTCAACACCCGTCGTGCGTTCGCGTATAACCGATATGATATGTGGCAGCATCTTTCGTGCCTGGTTTATCTTGGCGTGCTCTTTCTCCTCAGTATCCGTGTACATAAACGGCAGGCACACATAGCTTTCGGGCATCACAACGGCAAACTGCGTGGTGGCCTGCAAGCCGATAGTGGCTAAATCCTTGTTCAGTATCGTCATCGTTTCGCCTATGTTGTCGCCACAGGTGGTCAGCGCCCAGCAGTAACAGTTGACAGTTCTTGCCTTGCAAGCCAGCGGAGCTGGAGCGGACAATTGATAATTGATAATTAATTTTTTGATAAACTCGCGCACGATTCTGGGTGGTTGCCAGCCATGGGTGGGGAAGCAGAAACCGATGCTTTCGTTCTGCTTTAATTCAAACTGATACTGTCCCTCGCGCATCAAGTCGGGGATGTAATAAAGCTCTTCGCCGATGGCCTCGCTTATCTGCTGAGCCACCCATTTGGTGTTTCCTGTGCCTGTAAAATAGAATATCATGGTGCAAAATTACATTTTTTTGTTGATATTCTGATTAAAGTTTCGTGTTTTTCGCAAAAACAATATACCTTTGCAGGGTCGAAACCTAAAAAAGCGACGAATTAAATATTATTAACGGTTAGTGATGCAAGATTTCGGGTTGTGGTGCATTTAGTGTGTGTACAATTCAAATCACAAAACAAAAACAATAAGTAAAAAAATGAAAGCATTAAAAATTTTCTCTGTTGCATGCTGCATGGCAGCTGTTTGTTTAACATCGTGTATTGGTGATGATAGCAGTGAGGTTAAGAACCTTACTCAAGGCGAGATTGCTACCTGTTTGAATGCCGTTCGTGGCACTCATCTTGGTAAGGTGTATTATTCGGCTCCCACCCAGAAGGATGTGAACAATGTAGATTCAGTAGACATCAGCTGGACTATCTCTACCGATAGCACCATGACCATTCACGATTTCCCCGCCCGTTTGCTGGCTCACAATATCGATAGCGTAAGTACTCAGGGTAAGGAGTTGCGTGCTGCCCTTCAGGCTTGTCCCGATCAGGACATCGATTGCTACATTGGCTTTATGAAGATTTCGCCTATCTACTGGCTCATTAACCCCAAGGCTCCAAAATATACTGTTAAGCTCAACGATGGCGAGCACAAGGTACAGGTGGCTTTCTATTCTACCAACACCTATTCAAGCGGTATCTATAACACCAGCACTAAGGAGTTCTCGATGGAGATTATCGAGGGTGCCATCTATATGGACGATAAGCTTACCTCATATCTTAGCAAGGACACACCATTTGTTTTTTATCGCAACAAATAATAAGTGGTGATGAGCGATAATAGTGAGGAACTATTCCCTGTGGTGGCCGACGACGGCAGCGTTATCGGCTCAGCCACACGAGGCGAGTGCCATAGTGGCTCTCGTCTTTTGCATCCTGTGGTGCATCTGCATGTGTTTAACAGTAAGGGCGAGGTGTATCTGCAGCGCCGCCCTGAATGGAAGGATATTCAGCCAGGCAAGTGGGATACCAGCGTGGGCGGTCATATAGATTATGGCGAGAACCCAGAGCAGGCCTTGGTGCGCGAGGTGCGCGAGGAACTTGGCATGACCGACTTTAAGCCCGAGCGGGTAGGAATGTACGTATTTGAGAGTGCACGCGAGCGCGAATTGGTATATGTACATCGCACCGTTTACGATGGTCCTGTTACCCCTTCGGCCTCTGAGCTTGATGGTGGACGGTTCTGGAGCATCCAGGAGATACGTCTGGCGATGGGGCGCGGATTCCTGACGCCTAATTTCGAGAGCGAGTTCCGCAAGTTCTTCTTGGCGCGATAACCCTCTGTAATACTATATTTTAAGTCCTGCAACCTGTGTTGTGGGACTTATTTTTATACAGCTCATATCCATAAAACCAAAACTCAAAAAATGGTTTCCTTAAAATTAATTAACAGGCGCTTGTAGTACCAAATATAATGCTTACCTTTGCGCCACAAAAATGGATTGTTTTCAGTAACACCAACACCAAAAAGGGATTTTTAATTACCAACACCAAACAAAAATTATGAGATTAAAATGTATGATGGCCGCAGTGGCCTTATTGTTTTCAGGAGTTCTGCTATTCTTTACATCATGTGACAACCAACACGATTATCAGATTCAGGACGATGTTCTTTACACATTGCTTGCTCCCTACAACGTAGAGGGCATGGAACAACGTGGTGATAGCTTGTACGAGGCTGGACAGATTACCGACCTTTGCCGCAAGTTCTATCACGCTTACCCTCTCTGTAGTAAACATCACCAGTTTAACGCGGCCGTTCCCATTTTCCGCGAGATGTTGAAGGAAGGCACAGAGGACTCGCTGGAGCGCTTGTTTCAGATTTATGCTGCTTCGGAGCTGACGATGATTCTGCGCTATCAGGGTCATATCGAGACTTCGATGCTTACAGCCATTGATGCCATGCAGCGATTCTCGCTCGACGAGGCGCTGCAGGACCAGATTGCCCTCGAGAGCTATATCCGCTTAGGAACCTTTGTGGGCGACGGTATGGTGTCGACAGGCGACTATGACGAGGCTGAAAAGCAGTTCCGGAAGTACTTCGATCTCTCTAACGAGATGAAGGATGGTGTGCTGCGACTGGCCGAGTGGTATCCACGCCATTTCGAGCTGTTCGAGATTATCATCCGTGCCTACACCACCAGCGGTCAGTACGATCGTGTGCTGCCTTGGGTGGAGCGTTGCGAGGAGTCGGTTGATGAGTATTACAAGTCGCCCGAGTTTAAGGATATGCCTCACACCACCACACAGTTTGTTGAGGGCTATCTTGCTGGTGCTCAGATATGTAAGGCTGTTGCGCTCGAGCATTTGGGCAGACCTGATGAAGCTGCTGAGGCTTACAATAAATACCTGAAGAGCGATATGGCTCACACCGTTATCGGTCGCCTTAATCGCGCCTTCTATCTCTCGGCCAGCCACCACTACCGCGAGGCTGCTATCATCTTCCAGAGTCTGGATAAGGCGCTGGCTGTTTATAGCCCCAGCATCTCGCTCGACTGGATTCACGAGTACTATCTGCCTAAGTTCGAAGCCAACCTGAATGCAGGTATGCGCGACTCGGCTTACGTGCAGGCCGCTATGATTTGCGAGCGCCTTGATACCACCCTTACCAAGTACATGCACGACGAGGGTAGTCAGCTGGGTCATATCTATGCCTCGCTGAAGAAAGAGGAGAAGATTATCGAGCAGGAAGAGCACATTATCCAGCAGCGCACCTGGGGCCTGTCGGGTTTCATTGTGCTGATGGTAGGCTTCTTCTCTAGCTATACCGTTCGTAACCGTCGTCACAGTCGCCGTTTGGCCGAGGTGAAGGCTGCTCAGGAGCGTATCGAGAGCGAGTTACGGATTGCGCGCGATATCCAGATGAGTATGGTGCCTCACGAGTTCCCCAAGCACCACGGGCTTGATATGTTTGCCTATATGGAGCCTGCCAAGGAGGTTGGTGGCGACCTGTATGGTTACGTGTTCGACCATAACAAGTTGTATTTTGCTGTTGGCGACGTGAGTGGTAAGGGTATTCCTGCCTCGCTGTTCATGGCGCAGGTAACCCGCCTGTTCCATACCTTGGCCGATGAGCACCTGCAGCCCGCCCAGATTTGTAATATCATGAATAAGGAACTGTCGGGCGACGATAATATCAATGGTATGTTCGTAACCCTGTTTGTCGGTCTGCTTGATCTCGATAATGGTCACCTCAGTTTCTGTAATGCCGGTCATAATCCTCCCATCGTTGATTGTGGCATCAAGGCTGCCGATTTCCTTACCATCGAGCCTAACGCACCTATTGGCTTGTGGCCCGAGGTAGAGTATATTGGCGAGGAGATTGAGAGTATCAAGGGCCGCACCCTGCTGGTTTACTCGGATGGTTTGAACGAGGCCGAGAACCTGGAGCAGAAGCAGCTGGGCGATGAGCGCTTGCTCGAAATCCTGCGCTATACTCCATTTGTATCGGCCCGCCAGATGATTAACCGTTTGCAGACCGAGGTTAACACCCATCGTAACGGAGCCGATCCAAACGACGATTTAACCATGCTCTGTTTGCGTGTAAGCTGATAATACCAGCACAATCTTTCATACATAGAGTCCATTGTCGGGAGCTCGCAGTGATGCGGGCTTCCGATCTTTTTTTGTAAAAATATGGTAAAAAGTTTGGTTGTATTAATTTTTTTTGTATCTTTGTACCCAAACAATCTTCTATTAATTTTGGAACAATGAAACCGAACTTTCTATATACCATCATAAAATCACTATCTGCAAAGCTCAGTTTGTGGGTGGTATTGTTCGTGTCAATATTGTTTGCCGCCACTTTCTCCTTGATGTTCTATTATGCCCGCCAGGCGGTTCACGACGAATCGCTGGGTAAGGCCGAGGATATACTTGATAAGTTTGAGATTGTGGTGGGGCAGAAGTTGCACGAGATTGAGGTGATAACCCGTCAGACGCATTGGTGGGTAGAGCAGAACATGACCGACACGCTCGAGATTGGGAAGTACACCCAGCAGATACTGGCTAACGAACCCACGATTATAGGTATTGCCACTGCCTTTGTGCCTGGCACCTTCCCCGATCGTGGCGAAAAGGATTATATGATTTACTATCATCGCAAGAAAGGGAAGATAGTCAGAAGCGAGCAGTTTGCCCACGACTCGTATCTGCACCAGCAGTGGTACGAGGAGCCTATGGCCCGCGATAAGAATATGTGGACAGAGCCCCGCGAGGATTACCGAACCGACGATGAGCCTATTATCACCTACGCCATGCCTATACACAAGGATGGTAAGGTAGTAGGTGTGTATGGTGTAGATATCTCTATCTATTGGTTGACGAAAATCGTTCACGAGCAGCGCCCGTTGCCTAATGTAACAGGTTCGCTCATGACCCATTCGGGAGCTTTTGTCATCCACCCCGATACCTCGTTGCTGCGCCCACGCGCCATGTTTAAGCTGATGGAGCAGTATCCTGAGGAGAAGTACAGCTTAACAGCCTATAGGATGATGAACGGCCAGAGTGGTACCGAGCAGCTCAGCCTGAACGGTACGCCCCGTGTGTTAGCTTATAAGCCTTTCGAGAAAACCAAATGGGAGATTACGGTGGCATGCCCCGAGGACGAGATTATGGGTAACTACAACACGATGATTCCGCTGATGTTTGCTGTGGTACTGCTATCTCTGATTGCTATCGTGGTGTTCTGCTCAGTATTTATCCATCGCGAGCTGCACCCGTTGCGCGCTCTCGAGAAGTCGGCCCGTTTGATTAAGAACGGTCATTACGATGTGCCTATCAAGACCAGTAACCGCCAGGACGAGGTGGGTGTTCTGGCCAACAGCTTTATTACCATGCAACAATCCATCAGGCATCACCTCGACGAGATCGACCACAAGAATCTGATGCTGGTTGAGCAGAACTGGCTGCTTACCGAGGCTCAGAAGCATAAGACCGAGGCTGATAGGGTGAAGATGGCCTTCCTGCAGAATATGACCGACCAGATGGATGAACCAGTTAACGAGATATCGCGACTGGTAACCGAGGTGCGCCAGCATCATCATGAGATGCCGCACGAGCAGATTGTAGAGCTGGCTAATCAGGTTGATGCCCATACGTTTACTGTTACTCAGTTGCTGGACAAACTGCTCGAAGTTGCAACTAAAAATCAAGAAGAGGAGGACGAGGCATGAGTATATTATTGAATCGCATCAAACGCAAGCTGTCGCTCAAACTCAGTTTGGGCATCCTCTTGTTCCTGGTAGTGGTGTTCACATTCTCTATCGGCACCCTGTTCCTCTATTCGCGCCAGCTGGTAAAGCAGCAGGCTATGGAGCGCGCCAACCTTGAGCTCGAGAACTGTACCGAGCGTGTAAACGAGCTGATGAACGAGGTGGAGACTGCCACCCGTACTGCCGTATGGCATCTGGGCGACGACATACGCCCCGACTCGCTGCTTAATTACATCCGATTGGTAGTAGGGCAGAATCCAAACTTTGATGGTTGTTCGGTGGCTATGGCGCCCGATTTCTTCCCCGATCGTGGCCGCTATTTCTCTGTTTATGCCTATAATCCAGAAAATGCCGATACGGTAGTGGCTAATATTGAGAAGCCTTACAACTATTTCGACAAACCTTGGTATCGCACAGCCGCCACCTTAGGCAAACCCTGCTGGGTTGAGGCTTATGCCGAGGATTTGCAGGGTGTAGAGTCGACTGATTTCGACGATATGATCGTGTCGTACTGCGTGCCGATGTACGATCGCCACAAGCGTCTGATGAGTGTCATCTCAACCGACTTGGCCATCGACTGGCTGTCGGAGGTGATATCGTCGTATAAGCCGTATCCTAAATCGTATGTCATGTTGCTGGGTGCCAATGGCCAGTATATTGTGCATCCCGATACCACGAAGCTTAAGAGTCGTACCATCTTCAACGATGCCGACCCCACCAAGCAGCAGGATTTGATTTCGCTTGGTCACCAGATGATAGCCGGCAAGAAGGGTATGCTCAACGTAAAGGTGAATGGCGAGCCTTGCGTGGTGCTCTATCAGTCGCTCACCAAAGCCCCGTGGAGCATGGCGCTGATTTGTTATGAGAGCGATGTCTTTGTGAGCTACAACAAACTGCTCTACATTCTGATACCTGTGCTTACGTTTGGTTTGCTGCTCATTCTGGTATTCTGCCTCAATGTGGTGTCGATGATGGTGCAGCCGCTTAACGACCTGACGCATCAAATCAGCTACATTACCAACGGCCACTTCCACGAGGCCATCAGCTTCAGTAGGCGTAAGGATGTGATAGGTCGCCTGCAGAATAATTTTGCTGAGATGCAACAGGCCCTGAGTAGTCATATCCTGAACCTGAAGCAAACCAACGTGGAGGCCGAGCGGATGAACCAGGATTTGGCCGAGGCCAACGAACAGGCGCATAAGGCCGACGAGAAGAAGAACGAGTTCTTGCAGGATATAACCCACCAGATACGTACGCCGCTCAACATTATCAACGGCTTTACCCAGGTGCTGCGCGACGATTACGAGAGCATCCCTCAGGAGGAGCTCGGCAATATTACAGAAACTATGCAAACCAACGCCATCCTCATCAGTCGCATGGTGGGTATGCTTATTGTAGCCTCGAATGCCGGTAAGGATGTAAAGGTGGATACCCATGAGCGTGTTTGCATTAAGGAGTTGATTCAGCATGTGGCTGATATCTATGCCTCGCGCCCGCCGCACACCATCGATTTGACTACCGATGTGCAGGTGGATGATACACGTACGGTTAAAACCAATCGCGACTATCTTACCAAGGCCTTGAACGAGTTGCTGTTCAATGCCAAGAAGTTTACTACCGAGGGCCATGTAAAGCTGTCGGTAAAGACCGATGGACTCAAGGTGATGTTCTTTGTCGAGGATACAGGTCCTGGTATTAGTGAGAGTGTTCGCAAGAATCTTTTCGATACGTTCGAGAAGGGTGATATCTTTAGCGAGGGCTTAGGCTTGGGCTTGCCAGTATGCCGCCAGTTGGTGCGCCTGATTGGAGGCGAGCTGAAGCTGGATGCCACCTATACCAACGGCTCACGATTTGTGATTGTGATACCCGACGAAGAGGCATGGGTTGACCTGCACGACGACTTACGTTAACGTTTGAGTAAAAAAAACGTTCGCTTTCTCGTGTTGTTCGGCAAAAATGTGTATCTTTGCACCAAAAATCGACTAAAAACAATGGAACAAGTATTCAGTTACATTATCAGTCTTGGTGCATCAGTCATGATGCCCATACTGTTTACTATTATTGGACTTTGTATTGGATTAAAATTCGGAAAGTCCTTGAAGTCAGGACTTTACGTAGGTGTAGGATTTGTTGGTCTGGGCATTGTAACGGCCCTGCTAACTAACAATTTTGGCGATCCGCTTTCTGAGATTTCGCGTTTGTACAACCTGCAGCTCGGCGTGTTCGATATGGGTTGGCCGGCAGCAGCTGCTGTGGCTTACAACACGGCTGTAGGCGCACTCATTATCCCCATCTGTCTGGGTGTAAACTTCCTCATGCTCATCACCAAAACCACCCGCACCGTTAATATCGACCTGTGGAACTACTGGCACTTTGCCTTTATTGGTGCCGTAGCCTATTTCGTGATGGATCAGAGTCTGGCATGGGGCTATTTCGCCGCTATCGTATGCTACATCAACACGTTGGTAATGGCCGACCTTACAGCGCCTAAGTTCCAGGGCTATTACGAGGGTATGGAGGGTATCTCTATCCCGCAGCCTTTTGTGCAGAGTTTCACCCCGTTTGCCATGCTCGTTAATAAGGGCTTGGATATGATTCCTGGTTTCTCAAAGCTGGATATCGATGCCGAGGGCCTGAAAAAGAAGTTTGGTGTGCTGGGCGAGCCCCTGGTGTTGGGTGTTATCGTAGGTGCGCTGATTGGTGCTTTGGCTCAGTTGGATATTAAGAAAATCCTGTTCCTGGGTGTTACCATGGGTGCTGTGATGGAGCTCATCCCACGTATCACCAAGCTGTTTATCGATGGCTTGATGCCTATCTCAGAGAAAACTCAGGAGGTGGTTAAGAAGAAGTTCAATGGTAAGAAGGTATATATCGGCATGTCGCCAGCATTGGTCATCGGTCATCCCACCACGCTGGTAGTATCGCTGCTGTTGATACCTGTAACTCTGGGCTTGGCTGTTATCCTGCCAGGCAACCAGTTCCTGCCATTGGCCTCGTTGGCTGGCATGTTCTATGTGTTTGTGATGGTGCTGCCTTACACCAAGGGTAACGTGGTTAAGACCTTTATCGTAGGTTTGGTGGCTCTGGCCATCGGCCTGTGGTTTGTAACCGATATGGCGCCCGCCTTTACACAGGCCGCCCACACCGTGTTTGAGCAGACGGGCGATAACGCCGCCAAGATTCCTGAGGGCTTCGAGGCTGGTGCGCTCGACTTTGCTTCGAGCCTGTTTGGCTGGACTATCTACAAGTGCGTTAACAACCTGCAGTGGGTAGGTCTGGGCGTGCTTACTGTCTTTACTGCCGCTATGATGTGGTTCAACCGCAAGCGCATTATTGAGGACGAAAAAAAGAATCATGAAGTTCTGTAGTCCGTTGCAAAATTATTAATTAATAACAATATGAAGAAATCTATTTTTACTTTGATGCTTATGGGAAATCTGATGATGGCCTTTGGCCAGCAGAACATGACGTTCCAGACGGCTTGTCACCCCGCCGACGTGAAGCATTACGACACGCAGACCCTGCGCGACCGTTTTGTGATGGAGAAGGTGATGGCGCCCGATGAGATTAACCTCACTTATTCGTACTACGATCGTTTTATCTACGGAGGCGCTATGCCTGTTAACAAGGATCTGAAGCTGGAGACTCATCCCCAGCTGCGTGCCGATTATTTTATGCGCAACCGCGAGCTGGGTATCATCAATACTGGTGGTCCTGGCGTGGTTATCGTCGATGGTCAGGAGTATCCACTCGGCTATAGCGAGGCCCTTTACGTGGGTCGCGGCTGGCTGGGTAAGGACAAGAAGGGTAACGATATCGACTGCAACAAGGAGGTTATCTTCCGCTCAAAGGATGCCAGTAACCCTGCTAAGTTTTACCTTAACTCGGCTACAGCCCACAAGCACTATAAAACACAGTGGGTTACACTCGATGGTCGTAAGAACGGTAAGGTTCAGAGCCTGAAGGCTGTGATTGTTGGTACAAAGGAAAAGCCTCTGGGCACCAAGGCCGAGAGTAATCTGCGCACCATCAACCAGCTGATTGTAAATACTGCCCTTGAGGAGGGACCCTGCCAGTTGCAGATGGGCTTGACCCAGTTGCAGGAGGGTAGCGTATGGAACACCATGCCACCTCACACCCACGGTCGTCGTATCGAGGCATACTACTATTTCAATCTGCCCGAGGGTCATCAGATCAGTCATGTGATGGGCGAGCCCCAGGAAACCCGTGTGGTATGGCTCAAGAACGAGCAGGCCATCATGAGTCCTGAGTGGAGCATTCATTGCGCTTCGGCCACCTATTACTATACCTTTATCTGGGGTATGGCTGGCGAGAACTTGAACTATAACGATAAAGATAACATCGAGGTTAAAGATTTGAGATAATATGACACCAGTACAGACTACAAAAATGTCCAACTTCCGTTGGGTTATCTGTGCGCTGCTGTTCCTGGCAACCACAGTAAACTATATGGACCGTCAGGTTCTCTCTTTAACTTGGAAGGATTTTATCGCTGTTGATTTCCATTGGACCGATGCCGACTATGGTAAGATTACGGGTTTGTTCTCGTTGTTCTATGCCATCGCCAACCTGTTTTCGGGTAAGTTCATCGACTGGATGGGCACCAAGAAGGGTTATCTCATCGCCATCTTTGTATGGAGCACAGGTGCTGTGATGCATGCAGGCTGCGGCTGGGTGGCCATGAATATCGAGGGCTACGACAGTATCGAGGCACTGCGTGCCGTTCAGGCTGGTAGCGATGCCGCTGTGGCCATTGCCACCATCTCAGTATGGTTGTTCCTCTCATGCCGTATGATTCTGGCTGTGGGCGAGGCTGGTAACTTCCCCGCTGCCATCAAGGCCACTGCCGAGTACTTCCCAAAGAAGGACCGTGCTTTCTCTACCTCTATCTTTAATAGTGGTGCATCGGTAGGTGCGCTGGCTGCCCCTGCCACTATTCCCCTGTTGGCCCGTGCCTGGGGATGGGAGATGGCATTCGTCATCATCGGTGTGCTTGGTTATGTGTGGATGGGCTTGTGGATGTGGTTGTACGAGAAGCCACGCAGCAACAAGTTCGTGAACCAGGCCGAGCTGAACTACATTGAGCAGGACAACGACCTTGAAGAGGTGAAGGATCGCGGCGAGGTGAAGGAGGAGAAGGCTATCCCATTCCTCAAGTGCTTTACCTATCGTCAGACTTGGGCATTCCTCGTAGGTAAGCTCATGACCGATGGTGTTTGGTGGTTCTTCCTGTTCTGGGCACCTGCTTACTTCAGCGACCAGTACGGCTATACCTCCGACTCGGCTATGGGTATTGCGCTCATCTTTACGCTCTACCTCATTGTAACCGTTCTCAGTATCGGTGGTGGTTATCTGCCAACCTACTTTGTTGATAAGAAGGGCATGAACCCTTATCTGGGTCGTATGCGTGCCATGTTGATATTCGCTTGTTTCCCAGTTTTAGGTCTGTTGGCTCAGCCTCTTGGTGCTTATAGCGCTTGGTGGCCAGCCATCCTGATTGGCTTGCTGGGTGCAGGTCATCAGGCATGGAGTGCCAACCTGTTCTCAACCATCGGCGACATGTTCCCCAAGAGCACCATCGGCACCATCGTTGGTCTGGGTACTATGACTGGTGGTTTCGGCTCAATGGCCATCAACATGGGTTCGGGTGAGTTCTTTACCTGGGCAGCCAATCAGGGTGCCGCCTTCCAGTTCTTCGGCTTCGAAGGCAAGCCTGCTGCTTACATGGTAGTATTCTGTATCTGTGCTGTAGCCTACCTGATAGGTTGGTGCATCATGAAGGCACTCGTACCAAAGTACAAGCCTATCACACTCGAGTAAGAGATTGTAATTTTTGCTATATATTTAGGCACGGATTAACACGGCCTTTTTTATAAAAAAGACACGGCTTAGTTTACAATGCTAAAGCCGTGTCTTTAATTTATTAAAGCCGTGTTAATCCGTGCCAAAATTAAAATCGCGAGGACGAAAAAAAATCCGTGTAAATCCGTGTAATCCGTGCCTAAATTTTCTGCAGCAGGATGGTGTGGGGGAGGAAACCTTGGCGTTCTAAGGTTTGGAGGAGTGTGGTTGACATCGCCTCGTTGTCCTTGCGGGTGTAGCGGATATCCGTAAATATCTGCGCCAGCGTTTCTTTGTTGTTGATCTTAACAAAGTTCTTATTCTCCTCCAGATTCTCCTTATAATTATAATAGGTGTCGATATCAGCACCCAGATAATCTTGATATGTCTC
The DNA here is from genome assembly GCF_900102205.1 of Prevotella sp. khp1. Classification (NCBI taxonomy): domain Bacteria; kingdom Pseudomonadati; phylum Bacteroidota; class Bacteroidia; order Bacteroidales; family Prevotellaceae; genus Prevotella; species Prevotella sp. khp1. The sequence goes on along the minus strand of NZ_FNJZ01000001.1, from coordinate 755,513 downwards.
CTGATGCACAAAACTCTCAAGTGGCAATCGGTCGCTCAGGGCGGGTTCCTCATCAGGCCAACCCACGGTAAGCGTAGCCACAGGCATTACCAGCTTTGGTAACTGCAGCACGTCGATAATCTGCTGGGGCTGATACACGGTGGTACCCAGGTAGCAGTAGCCCAAGCCTTCCTCGTCCATCAGGTTGCACAGCGTCTGTGTGTAGAGTAGGGCATCGGTAGCCGCATTGATAAACGACAGGAAGTTGTCGTAACCAGGCTCGGCCTTGCGACATTTTGCCCAGAAACTGGTGCGGTTAAAATCGGCACAGATGGTAAGCACCACAGGCGCCTGTTTCACCATGGGCTGGTTGAAATGGGCAGGTGCCAGCTTGGCTTTCATGTCGTCGCTTCGGGTCACCACCACGCTGTAAAGCTGCAGGTTTCCCATGGTCTGGGTGCGTGCAGCCTCGTTCATCAGGCGGTTCAGCAACTCGTCGCTCACTGGCTCCTGGGTGTATTTTCTGATGGTTCGTCGTGTCAATAAATGTTTCATATCTCTTAATTTTGCTTATAAAAATCTGCTTTTTTGTATTATTTGGTTGCAAAAATACAAATAATTCGGCAAATTTATCTAACTTTGCACGCAAAAATAGTTTGATATGGAAGAAAACTTGCGAAGTGAACTCGTTGAGCGTATTGCTCACGAACTCACAGCCATAGGTCAGCACAGCGATGCTACTCTGTCCGAGGAGCGTGTGGCCAGCATCCTTAACCAGTGCCTCAAATCGGTTAAGGCCGATGATGCCGAATTGCTGCTCACGTTGGCCAATCAGGCATTCGATATCTTCTTGTTGGGCACCCGACCCGAGGTAACCGAGGTGCGTCCTGAGGTGTTGGAGTGCGACGTGGTACGTTTCCAGAATAACCGCGAAAAATGGGTGGCATTGGTAGGCTTGCTGAATGGCTACCCTTACGAGATATTTACAGGCTTGGCCGACGACGAGGATGGCATTGTGCTGCCCAAGACCGTTACCACGGGTAAGATCATTAAGCAGGTTAACCCCGATGGCACCAAGCGTTACGATTTCCAGTTCGAGAACCGTCGTGGCTATAAAACCACCGTCGAGGGCCTCTCTGAGAAGTTCAACCCCGAGTACTGGAACTACGCTAAACTGATATCAGGTGTGCTGCGTTATCGCATGCCTATCGAACATGTCATCAAGCTGGTGGCTTCGCTCTCGCTCAAGGATGAGAGTATCAATACCTGGAAAACAGGTGTTGAGCGCGCACTGAAGAAGTACGCTCCTGGCTGCCACGATGAGGAGGAACTCCAGATGGAGGATTAAACAACATTAAACATTAAAGATTAAACATTAAACATTGGAGATTAAACATTAAACATTGGAGATTGAAAGTTACATATATCTGGACGAGGTTCGCTTTTATGCCTTTCATGGGGTGATGCCCCAGGAGACACAGGTTGGAGGCGAGTTTTTGGTTAGCTTGCGTGTGGGTTATCCCATCCAGGGGGCTATGGAAACCGACGATGTGGCCGACACGCTGAACTATGCCGAACTGTTCCAGTTGGTAAAACAGCAGATGGACATCCCCTCAAAGCTGCTCGAACATGTGGCAGGTCGCATCGTAAAGGCCATCCACGAGCAGTTTCCGCAGGTGTCGAGCATCCATCTACGTATCACCAAGAAGAATCCGCCGATGGGGGCCGATGCCGCTGGAGCGGGAGTCGAGGTAAATGTAAAAATGTAAAAATTAAAAAATTGAAGATTGGTTAGGAACGTGATTAGGTTAAGATATATATTATGTGTGCTGCTGCTGGGAGGGGCTATGATGGCCCAGGCAGCTGGTAAAAATGGTTTTACGTTGGTGATCGATGCCGGTCATGGCGGTCACGATACGGGTGCCGTGGGTGCCGTCTCTAAGGAGAAGAATCTCACGCTGAAGTTTGCGTTGGCCTTCGGACGTATGGTTGAGCAGAACTGTCCCGACGTAAAAGTGGTTTATACCCGCAAAACCGATAAGTTTGTAGAGTTGTACCGTCGTGCCGAGATAGCTAATCAGGCCAAGGCCGATTTGTTTATCTCTGTCCACATCAATGCCTTGCCAAAGGGTAGGGTGGCACGTGGTTTCCAAACCTACACCTTAGGTACCAGCAAGCGTACAGGCAAGCAGACTGGTGTGCTGCAGAACCTGGAGGTGGCCAAGCGCGAGAACTCGGTTATCTTTATGGAGAAGGACTACCAGCAAACCTATCATGGCTACGATCCTAACTCGCCCGAAAGCGATATCATGTTTGAGTTTATCCAGGATAAGAATATGGAGAACAGCGTTGAGCTGGCCAAGTACATGCAGCGTTACGTGTGCCAGGCCACTGGCCGCCAGGATATGGGTGCCCAGCAGGACAACCTGGCTGTGCTGCGACTCTCGTCGATGCCTGGTGCGCTGCTGGAGTTGGGCTTTATCTCAACCCGCGACGAGGAGGAGTTTATGAACTCGGCCCGTGCCGAAACCCTGTATGCCACAGGTATGTTCAATGCCTTCCTGAACTATCGTAAGCGTCATGGTGGTAACATCACCATCCCTTATAAGAAGATTGAAGAGGCTGAGCCAGAGCGCCGTTTGGCCCCACTGCCCGATGTGCAGGTTGAGGAGCCACAGGAGCAGGTAGCCGAGGCCAGGGTTGAACCCGTAGAGGTGCGCCAGGTTAACGAGTCCAAGCCTGTAGTAGAGGCACAGGTATCTGCAAAGGCCGAGCCCAAGCCTGCTGCAGCAGCTGCCAGCAGCGATGCCCCTGTGTTTAAGGTGCAGATACTCTCAAGCTCCAGCAAGCTCAAGGCTGGCGATGCCCGCTTTAAGGGTCTTACCGATGTTGATTCGTATCGCGATGGCGGTATGTACAAGTACACCGTTGGCGCATCAACCGATTACAACGAGATCTACCGCTTGCGCAAGCAGGTGGCTGCCACCATCCCCGAGGCGTTTATCATTGCCTTCAAGGGCGGTCAGCGTGTAGATGTGAATGCGGCTATCCGCGAGTTTAAATCAAAGAAATAAATTATAAGCTATAAGATATGAAAAAGTTTTCGAAAGAAATTCAGATTGCCCTGGTGGCCATTGCTGGTCTGTTGGTGCTCTATTTTGGTTTGCACTTTCTAAAGGGAATGACGCTGTTTTCTGGCGACAACAAATATTACGTTAAGTTCAAGGATGTAAGCGGCCTCTCGGTGGCCAGTCCTATCTTTGCCAACGGCTACCGTGTAGGTGTGGTCGAGGAAATCATGTTCGACTATCAGAACACAGGCGAGATTGTGGCTGCTATCGATGTAGATACCGAACTGAGTGTGCCCAAGGGCAGTCGTGCCGAGATTGCTACCGACCTGATGGGCAATGTAAAAGTGCTGCTGGTGCTGGGTAATGCTGCCGACGGTATGGTGGCCCCTGGCGATACCATCACAGGCAGTCAGAAGGTAGGCGCTATGGGTAAGGCTGCCGATATGATTCCAGCCGTACAGCAGATGCTGCCTAAGCTCGACTCTATCCTGGCCAGCGTAAATACCCTGTTGGCCGATCCTGCCATCGCCAACTCGCTGCATAATGTCGATCAGATTACTGCCGACCTGACACGCACCTCGCACGATCTGAGCCTGCTCACAGCACAGCTCAACCGTCAGATGCCCCAGATGCTGCAGAATGCCGATGGCGTGCTGGCTAACACCAACCAGATTACCAAGGATATCAGCAACATGGATTTTGCTGCCACCATGACCAGTGTTAACACCACGCTGAAGAATGTAGAGCAGATGACTGCCGCCCTGAACAGCCGCGAGGGTACCCTCGGACTGCTGATGCGCGACCCCAGTCTGTATTACAACCTGAACAGCACCATGATGCATGCCGACTCGCTGATGCTTGATCTGAAGCAACATCCAAAACGCTATGTTCACTTCTCAGTTTTCGGCAAGAAAGACAAGTAAATTAGATTTTGTCTAAATAACAAATTTTGGCCATAGGTACGTTTTTTGTACCTTGGCCATTATTATTTGTGTGTTCGCACACGCGTAAGTGCCTGATTTTCAGGGTTTGGTGCGTTTGCAAGTGCGCAAAATTGGTACTGCTTTTGTGAAACATCGTAACTATCACGTTTTTAAGCAGTTACAAATCGTGTACACACATTGAGGAAAATTGGGCATTTGCAAGTTTCAAAAATTTGTTTTACCTTTGCACTCGGAAACAACAATAAACTCTACAAGCCTAAGTCTTGTATATTGTTCGATTAAAATTTAAAAAATATAACATTCGCCAAATGAATAATAATCATCAGGCGCTCTGGGCCAACTGCCTTCGTCTCATCCAGGCTAACGTTACAGAGCAACAGTACAAAACGTGGTTTGCACCAATCGTGTTCGAGTCGTTCGACGAAGCGAACCGTTCGGTTCTGGTGCAGGTTCCAAGCCGATACGTATTCGAGTTCTTGGAGCAGTACTACGTTGGATTATTAAGTAAGGTATTAGAGCGAGTGTTTGGTACCAATGTAAAACTCAATTACAGAATCGTTGAGGTTAAGGCCGCTACTGCTAAGGGGCACGACGTTACTACCGATGTTGAGAGCGAGGGTCCCAGCTTGGAGACTGTACCCGCCCGCCAGCATCTTAACAAGTCGCCCAATGTGCTCGATGCACCCCGTCAGCAGCAGCTCAACCCCCAGCTCGACACCAAGAAGGGTTTCCACAACTATATCGAGGGTAACTCTAACAAGCTGCCTCGTACCGTTGGTCTCTCTATCGCCGAGCACCCAGGTAAAACCACCTTCAACCCCTTCTTTATCTATGGCCCATCAGGTTGCGGTAAAACCCACCTCATCAACGCCATCGGACTGAAGTGCTGCGAGCTTTATCCTAACAAGCGCGTGCTGTACGTAAGTGCCCGTCTGTTCCAGGTACAGTTCACCGATTCTGTACGTCAGAATACCACGAACGATTTCATCAACTTCTATCAGAGTATCGACGTGCTCATTGTCGACGATATTCAGGAGTGGGTAAATTCGCCAAAAACACTCGATACTTTCTTCCATATCTTCGATCACCTGTTCCGTATCGGCAAGCAGATTATTCTGGCCAGCGACCGTCCCCCAGTAGATCTTACTGGTGTTAAGGACCGCCTGCTTACCCGTTTTGCCTGCGGACTGATTGCCGAGCTCGAGAAGCCCAACGTGCAGTTGTGTGTAGATATCCTGAACGCTAAGTGTAAGCGCGACGGACTGAAGATTCCTGCAGATGTGATCGAGTATATCGCCCAGACTGCTAATGGCAGCGTACGCGACTTGGAGGGTGTGGTAAACTCGCTGATGGCTTACTCGATTGTTTACAACTCAAATATCGATATGAAGTTGGCCGAGCGTGTGATTAAGCGTTCAGTTAAGGTCGACAACCATCCGCTTACTATCGACGATATCCTTGATAAGGTTTGCAACCACTATGGTGTAAGTCAGCAGAGTGTGTTCAGCAAGAGTCGCAAGCGCGATTTTGTGCAGGCCCGTCAGATTTCTATGTATCTAGCTCAGAAGCACACCAAGATGCCTTCGTCGCGTATTGGTCAGCTCATCGGCGGTCGCGATCACTCTACCGTTATCCACAGCTGCAATGCTGTCGAGCAGCGCCTTAAGATTGATAAGGCCTTTGTAGCCGAGCTCAGCAGCATCGAAAATTCGTTTAAGCTTAAAGGTTGATGCGTTTTAGCATGAAAACAATATTTAGTTTATGCTTGTTGTTGACAATATCCCTGCAGGGCGTTGCTCAGAACATGGCACAGCAATTACAGGAGGGCGACCTCCTGTTTTGCATTTCTGCTCAGGGTAATCATATCACGCAAGTTACCCAGGGCGTTGATGATTTGGCTATCGACCATGTTGGCATGGTGCATTTTTGTAAGGATAGTGTTTTTGTGCTCGAGGCTATCCACCAGGGCGTAGTGCTAACGCCTATCGATAGCTTTCTGGTGCGTCGCGATTCGCTGGTCATCGCCACTCGGTTAAAAGATACCATTGGCGTGGCAAGTTCCGTTCAGCGTGCCCTGCAGTATTTAGGTCGCCCTTACGACTTTATGTTCATGCCTAGCGACGACGAATTCTATTGTAGCGAGTTGGTGCAGAAGAATTATCTTGATGCCGATGGCCAGCTGATATTCGAGCCCATCCCCATGTCGTTCCATGATAAAACGGGCAAAGTAACCCAGTTTTGGAAGGATTACTATGCCCGTAAGGGTTTTCAGGTTCCTGAGGGCTGTCCGGGTAGCAATCCTGGCGATTTGTCGCGCAGCCCCAAGCTCAGGTTCCTGTTCAGTTTCCGTTAACTACAGTTGGATGTTAAATCCAGCCATCCACCATCTGCCTGGTTGTGGTATGTGACCAAAGTCAACGTACGTTTTGTTCAGCAGATTGTTAGCCTCTACATACATCGTGTAGTTATCGGCATTCCAACTCAGTCGTGCGTCAACTATGCCGTAAGGCTTGTATTCGGTTATCTCGCCGTCGGCGTTGGTGTAGGTGCCCGTGCGGTCCTGCATGCGGTAGCTTATATTAGCATGCAAGCGCTTCCAGAGGTTGGCCTGTAACTGTGCCACCAGTTTGTGTCGCAGATACTCCAGCGTGTACTGGCTCTGTATGCCGTCGGTCTCCACCTTATCCTGGTCAATGTAGCTGTAATCTACCTGCAAGCGTTTCAGTATGTGTTGTGCAGGCATCATCTCCTGTAGGTTCAGGGCCAGTGTGGCCTCTATACCAGTGGCGTTCACCTTGGTAAAGTTTACCGATTCCCATGGTGCATCCACATCATCGCTGCGCCTGATCCAGTCAATCAGGTTCTTGCAGTGGTTACGATACACGCTCAGCTTGGCGTCAACCAGGTACGAGTTGTATTGCAGTCCGCCCTCTACGGCCGCCAGTTCCTCAGGTTTCAGGTGCTTGTCGGCCTTATGCCCGCCCACCGAGTAGTACAGCTCGGTAACCGATGGCATGCGTAGCGATGTGTTGTACGATGCATACACCTTCCAGTTGCTGCCAATACGGTAGCTGGCATCAATGCCTGGATACAGACGCATGTTCATCTCGTTCCACGAGTTTTTTACGGCCACCACGCCTGCCGAAAGGGTAAAGCGCTCAAGCAGTATGTTATGTTCCAGCACAAAGCTCATGTTGGTGCGGTTCAGACCGTACTCGTAGTTACGGTCGGTACCATGAATATGGTGTGTGCGCGATAGTGGCTCGCCCAGATTGCCGCTCACAAGGTCTTCGTTGCGCAGTTCGGCGCCTATGGCTGTGCGCCCTGCAACCCAGTCAAAGTGGCTGTTCAGATTCACGCCGTACACATCCGTGCGATGGTAGTTAAATGGGTAGATATCGGGTGCATCTCTAAACAGCTCAAAGCGGTCTTGCGATCTGTTCCAGTATATGGTTGGTTTCAAGTGCAGGCGCCCTTGTTTGTTCTCGGCTGTTACGGCAGTGTAGGTTTTCAGTGTGTGCTCAAACTGGTCGTCCCATTTGGCGCCATAAAAGGTGTTCGAGCCAAAATCCCTTACGCTTATACCTGCATGCCAGTTCACGCGTATGTCGTTGTCGTCGTACTGTCCCTGGTAAAAAGCCTTTCCGCTTTTGTAGTCGGCATTCAGTTTGCCAGCCTTATTGCGGCTGTAGCCGTCGCTTCGGGTATAGCTGCCCGTCAGGCTGTGGCTGGCTTTTCCGCCAAAAGCCACACGTCCGCCCACATTGGCATAGCCATACGATCCTGCTTCGGCATGCACGGCAGAGGGTAGGGTAGGCTTCGTCACAATGTTGATTGCTCCTACCAGACTCGACGTTCCATACACACGCCCTGCAGGTCCCTCAAGCACCTCTATGCGCACTATGTCGCTGATGTCTACAGGAAAGTCGAAGGCGTTGTGCCCTGTTTGCGGGTCGCAGATGTTGATTCCATTCAGCAGGATGGTAATCTGCTCGTAGTTGCCGCCTCGAATCGACACGTCGGTCTGGGCACCGATGGGTCCTCGTTGCCTAACATCCACGCCTACAGCGTACTTTAAAAGGTCGTTTACACTTTGTACTGGCGCCTGCGCAATAGCCTTGCGGTCCAGTACAGTTACCATTCTCGCAGCCTGACTCTTGGTCAGTGGCGCCCTCGATCCGGTTACGCTAACCTCGTCGAGCATCATCTCGCGTGCAGTTGTCGTAGCGGTTGAGTCGCTCACCACAGGGTGTGTGCTCACGCTCTCGGCCGATGCGTAGGTAAGGGTGCTAACCGATAGCACGCTGCAAACCACCTCGCGGCCCAGACAACTGAATAGCGAGTAGCCCTTGTTTCCGAAACGACGGAAAACCAGGCGCTGGCGCTTCATGTTGAATGCTTGTTTGTACATAAATAATATTTGTTACCTAAAAAAATCGGGTGCAAAATTAATGTATTTTTCTGTAACAAAACACTTAAAAGCTGTAAAACTTTGCAAAAATTTTAAGTTTTCTTTGCTTGTTTCAATTTATTTGTGCACCTTTGCAGCGCACTAAACATAGATATGTTTATCAACCAAATAAAGTAAGAAATGACACAAAACAAAGTAACCCCCGCCCAGGGAAAGCTGGGCATCCTGGTAGTTGGCTGTGGCGCCGTATCTACCACTTTTATTACGGGTGTGCTCATGGCTCGCAAGGGCTTAACCAAACCCGTAGGTTCAATGACTCAGTACGATAAGATACGCGTTGGTCGTGGTGCCGATGCCCGTTATCTGCACTATGCCGACATCGTGCCCCTGGCTAAGCTCGATGATATCGTGTTTGGCTGTTGGGATGTGTATCCGCAGAACGCCTATCAGGCAGCCATGTATGCCGAGGTGCTGAAAGAGAAGGATATCGAGCCCGTTCGCGATGAGCTCGAGAAGATTGTGCCCATGCCTGCCGCCTTCGATAAGAACTACGCCAAGCGCCTGGATGGTGATAATGTGAAAGCCTCCCTGAAAGCCTCCCCCGACCCCTCCAAAGGTAGGGGAGTCATGCCGACTCGTTGGGAAATGGTGGAGATGCTGCGTAAGGACATCCAGCAGTTCAAGGCCGCTAACGATTGCGCCCGCGTGGTAGTGCTCTGGGCTGCCTCTACCGAAATCTACGTGCCCGTGTGCGAGTCGGTTCACTATCAGCTCTCTGATCTCGAAGCCGCCATGCGTGCCGACGACCGCGAGCATATCGCCCCATCCATGTGCTATGCCTATGCAGCTCTGAGCGAGGGCGCCCCATTCATCATGGGTGCTCCTAACACCACCGTCGATATCCCTGCCATGTGGCAGCTGGCCGAGCAAACCAAGATGCCTATCGCTGGTAAGGATTTCAAGACCGGTCAAACGCTTGTTAAGTCAGGTTTTGCCCCCATCATCGGCACCCGCTGCCTGGGACTGAATGGCTGGTTCTCAACCAATATCCTGGGCAACCGCGATGGTCTGGTACTCGACGAGCCTGCCAACTTCCGTACCAAGGAGGTATCAAAGCTCTCAACCCTCGAAACCATTCTTAAACCCGATGTGCAGCCCGACCTCTACGGTCATGGTAACGACGAGGACACCCAGTATTACCATAAGGTTCGCATCAACTATTATCCCCCACGCAATGATAATAAGGAAGGTTGGGACAACATCGATATCTTTGGCTGGATGGGCTATCCCATGCAGATTAAGATCAACTTCCTGTGCCGCGACAGTATCCTGGCAGCACCCCTCTGTCTCGACCTCTGTCTGCTTAGCGACCTGGCCGCCCGTGCTGGTCGTTATGGCATCCAACGTTTCCTCTCGTTCTTCCTCAAGTCGCCTATGCACGACTACACCCAAGGCGAGGAGGCCGTTAATCATCTCTATCAGCAGTACACCATGCTCAAAAACGCCATCCGCGAAATGGGCGGCTACGAACCCGACGAAGAGATCGATTAAACTTTAAACATTAAATTAAGCACGAAGAGAGGTCTGTGAACTGGTTTGCTGGCCTCTTTTTGTTGTGGGGTATTTGTGCTTGTTAATATTTTTGTTTAGTTTTTGTCTGCAGCTATTCTGAAGGCTTTTTTGCGCCCACACGTGGCAGATTTTTCTCGTGCACGTAGAAGATTGTTTTCCCTCGCGTGGGAGTATCATCTCTATCTGTATTTTGATGATGCAAAGGTAAGGAATTTTCGTTATACTATGAAATGTCAACTGTTAATGAATTGTTAAATTCACCAAGGTGCTGTAAGTGTTACAGTAGTGACAGTTACAGTTTCTTTAATGAGCCCTAAAAACTAACAACTAAATTTTTACTATATATAATATATATATTATATATAGTAATTAATTTTGTAAAAAATTCTTTCTTTTTGCATATTTGCTCGCCTAAAAAACTGTAACTGTAACAATTGTCACAGTGATTCCATTAGATAGATTAATTTAATCAATTTTTGCAATTATATTTTTGGTGCTTTCATTTATTCTTAGTATCTTTGCAATGTGAACTAAAACGTGATTGTGCACTATTGATAACATGATATGATGATGAAGAAATTAATAATCTTTTTACTGATGATGTGTGGCTGCTGTGGGGTTAAGGCGGCCGGACTGGATGGAAAATACCTGTCGCAGAGTGGCGAACTGATGTTTGTGTTTAAGGGCGACAGTCTGTACGTGGATATTGCGCAGAGCATGCGTAACCTGTCGGCCTTTAAACTGGTGAAGAACAGCGAGAATAAGGCTACCACGAGCTTTAATGCGTACGAAACGTACCTGAAAAACGGTGCAGTAACTTATCGCGAAGTGCTGATACGTGTAACCAAACTGGAGGAGGAAAAGACGTATCTGCTGGAGTACTTTGGAAAGGATAAGGATAGGGAGTATAACTCGAACGAGCGATACCATATTAAAAAAGTTGATGGCGAGTAACCATCAACTTTTTCTAATATAGTCGACGAAGGCGTAGCGGTGGGCGTGGCGATCGTCGATGTCGTGTGATTCGCGGGCGGCCTCTTTCCACTCATCTTTGTAGGGAGGGAAGAAGGTGTCGGCCTCGGCTGGGGTATCGTCGATCTCTGTCAAGCAGAGGCGATCGGCCAGGGGCAGGGCCTGCTGGTAAACGCTGGCACCACCGATGATATACACATCCTCGTCGGGGGCGCAATGAGCCAGGGCCTCGTCTAACGATGGATACACATCGCAACCTGGAAAAGCACTCACACTACGGCTGAGCACGATGTTACGACGATTGGGCAGGGCGCCCTTGGGCAGCGACAGGAAGGTGTTGCGACCCATAATAATGGTATGCCCGGTAGTGAGCGCCTTGAAGCGCTTAAGATCGTTTGGCAACCAATATATTAACTTGTTCTGAAAACCAATGGCTCTATCCTGAGCCACCGCTGCAATTATACTAATCATTAAAGATTAAACATTAAACATTAAAGATTAAACATTAAACATTAAACATTATAACATTAGACCGAAACTTCGGCTTTGATGTGGGGGTGGGGATCGTAACCCTCTAACTGAAAATCTTCGAACGTAAAGTCGAACAGATTCTTAACATCGGGGTTGAGGATCATCTTGGGCAGCGGACGAGGCTCGCGGGTGAGCTGCAGCTTGGCCTGCTCGATGTGGTTGAGATACAGGTGGGTATCGCCCGTGGTATGGATAAAGTCGCCTGCCTTAAAGCCTGTTACCTGTGCCATCATCTGCAGCAGCAGGGCATAACTGGCAATATTAAAGGGTACGCCAAGGAAGGTGTCGGCCGAACGCTGATAGAGTTGCAGCGACAGACGATCATCGGCTACATAGAACTGGAAGATGGTGTGACAAGGGGGCAGGGCCATCTTGTTGACCTCGGCCACATTCCATGCCGACACAATCATTCGACGCGAGTTGGGATTGTTTTTCAACTGATCGAGCACATACTGTATCTGGTCGATGGTGCCGCCATTATAATCGGGCCACGAACGCCACTGGTGACCATAAACTGGACCAAGCTCGCCATTCTCGTCGGCCCACTCGTTCCAGATGCGAACGCCATGGTCCTGCAGGTATTTTACGTTGGTGTCGCCCTTAAGAAACCACAACAGCTCGTAGATGATACTTTTAAGGTGGAGCTTCTTGGTGGTGAGCAAGGGGAAACCATCGTCGAGATTATAGCGACTCTGGGTACCAAAGATGCTGATGGTGCCTGTACCGGTGCGGTCGCCCTTCTGGGTGCCTTCGGTAAGGATGCGGTTCAGGATGTCTAAATACTGCTTCATTTATGTAGATTAAACATTAAAGATTAAACATTAAATTCTTACATTCTTAAATTTTTAAATTTTTACATTTTTCAGCACTTCGGGTGGTTCGGAGGGCAGGTGGGTGCTCTTGATGCGCCAGGCCTTGGGGTAGAGGTTGTTGGCACGGTTGCCGATGTTTTTGGCAGGACCAAGCGGTTGCCCCTGATAGGTGATGGTGACGATGCCGCGAGGGGTATCAGGCGGCAGCACGAGTGCCTCGCCACGCAGATACTTGAGGGCCTCGGCGTAGGGCACATCGACGTACACGTCGCTGTGCTCCAATTCGGCCGAGAGCACCTTTAATTGAGAATTGACAATTGACAATTTACAATTCTTGGTGCTGCCACTATCACCTTGTTTGCGCAAAGCGCAGACAAACAGACCCTCGCCACGGGTGATGCCGGGGATGAAACGATAAACGGGCTCATTAAATCCCTGGAGCAGCGAACCTGTGATATTCCACGAGGGATCTACAGGGATATCGAGCACCTGGGCATCGTAGGTATCCAGTATCCAACGGATATTCTCCTCGTTCTCCTTAGTATTATATGTACACGTACTATATATAAGCAGGCCGCCAGGGTTTAAGCATTCCCAGGCATCGGCCACAATCTCGCGCTGCAGTTGCCAGCATTTCTCCACATTCTGCGCACTCCACTCGCTGATGGCATTGGGATCCTTACGGAACATGCCTTCGCCTGAACAGGGCACATCGCACAGAATGAGATCGAATTTAAGCTTGGCCTTACGGAAATCGCGAGGGTAGTTGTTGGTGACGATGTGGTTAGGACCGCCCCATTTGGTAACGTTCTCCAATAGAATCTGGGCGCGATTGCCCATGGGCTCGTTGCTGATGAGCACGCAATCATCGGGCAGCACACTACGCAGGGCAGTAGATTTGCCGCCAGGGGCTGCGCAGAGATCTAATGCACATTGAACATTGACCATTGAACATTGACCATTCTTGCCTTGCAAGCCAGCAGAGCTGGAGCGGACCATTGAACATTGACCATTCTTGCCTTGCAAGCCAGCAGAGCTGGAGCGGACCATTGAACATTGACCATTCTTGCCTTGCAAGCCAGCAGAGCTGGAGCGGACCATTGTAATCGGCTTTGCCGCTTCGCTTGTCGAAGAACATTGAACATTACGAAGGATGTGGGTGACGAACATAGAGGAGGCCTCTTGTACGTAGTAGCAGCCGGCATGGAGTAGGGGATCGAAGGTGAACTGAGGGCGATCGTTGAGATAATAACCCTCGCTGCACCAAGGTACCTGACTATCAGAATGGTCCATGGTCCATGGTCCATGGTCAATGGCTATTCGTGGATTCACACGAATAGAAGTTGGCGCCTCTTCGTCGAAGGCTCCTACAAAGCGATTATATCTCTCATCGCCCATGATACGGCGTGTTTCTGCTACGAAATCTGCGGGTAAATTCACCATTATATCCGAAATTTGTGGCAAAATTAAAAAAAATCTGAGAAAAAACACTATCTTTGCAACTAAATTTAGTTTTGAAACGTCAAACAGATGTAGAATTTAAAAACAAAGGAGATATGAAACAGTATTTAATCGCAATCGCCATGGTGCTCGCACTTAGCACAAACGCTAATGCAACAGCACAGAAGCATCGCCACACGCCTCGCACTGAGCAGGTGAGCGATACAGTAAAGCACAACCAAGATGCCATCGAGGCATACTCGGACACTACTGCTACTAACAACGCCAACGCTGACGACAACGACAACCACAGCGGCTACCGCCACCACGTGGTTTACGAGGGCGAAGACACTGAGCGTGTGGTTAGTGGAATTTTTGGAGATATGGGCGGCGCTGCCTTTATGGGCATGCTGATACCTATCCTGGCTATCGTATGTGTAGGATTCCTGTTGCCCGTTATCCTGGTACTGCTGGTGTTCTACTTTATTAATCGCAACCGCAAAGAGAAGTACCGTCTGGCCGAAATGGCTATCAAGAACGGACAGCCTATACCCGATGCGCTGCTGAAAGAGAGTAAGAACGACGACTGGGACAGCACAAGCTATAATGCCGGCATCCGACAGATGTTTACAGGCGTGGGACTGGCCATCTTCCTGGGTATCGTAGCTGGCGAGGTGGGTTTTGGTATCGGCGCACTGGTATTCTTTATCGGACTGGGTAAGTGGTATATAGCCCGACAGGACCGTAACAACCGCGATAATAATCAGACATTTAATAACAACAATAATATACAGAATTATGAATAAGCGACTGATGAGATCGAACGATAGAGTGTTTGCTGGCGTATGCGGCGGATTGGCTGAGTACTTCGATTTCGACCCAACAATGGTACGTTTGGCTTACGCATTCCTGACACTCTTTACCGCTTTTAGCGGACTGATATTCTACTTTGTACTTTGGCTGGTAATGCCGGAGAGAAACTACCTTCAAAATTGATAATTGACAATTGAGAATTGAAAATTAGATGGCAAGCATCAGCGACATAGCATTAGTGACACAGGTGGCGGTGTTCCACAACAAGCAGGCCTTCGACCAGCTTGTGAGGAAGTACCAGTCGCCTGTGCGCAGGTTCTTCTTGAACCAGACGCTGGGCGATGAGCAGCTGAGCGACGACTTGGCACAGGAGACCTTTATCAAGGCCTATGTGAACATTACCAAGTTTCGCGGCATGAGCAGTTTCTCGACCTGGCTGATGCGTATTGCCTACAACGTGTTCTACGATCAGGTGCGCTCGAAACACCAGACCGATGATATCGAGGAATCGCCAACCGTTATGCGACAGACTGCACAGACTGGCGACTCGAACATCAAGATGGACGTACACGCCGCGATGGCGCTACTGAAACCTGACGAACGCACGTGCATTACCTTGCAGCTGATAGATGGCTATCCCATCGACGAAATCAGCAAAATAACCGGCATTGCCGAAAATACTGTTAAATCGCATTTGAAACGAGGGAAAGATAAAATGGCTAACTATTTAAGAGAGAATGGATATGGAGGATAAGAATGATATATTACTGAAACAGTTGTTTGAGCAGGCTGCACAGCAGCAGATAGAAGACAACGGATTTACCGAGCGGGTGATGATGAACCTGCCTGAGGTAAAAGAGAGCCGCGTGCGTTGCTATACACGACTCTGGACGATGTTCTGTGTGGTGATGGCCATACTGATATTCTGGCTGATAAGCGGATGGGATATGATAGAAAGCATGATGACTGGCGGCAAGCACATGCTGATAAACACCATCGAGGTGTTTATGCTGACGGCACCTACTACCGAGATTGAAATTAATCCTTGGACGGTGGTACTGCTGCTGGGCTTTGTATTAGTTTTCCTGCCTTATCAAACATTCCGTAAGTTGTCCGCAACACTTTGAACTCGGTGCGTCGGTTCATCTGATGGCACTGTTCGTGCAGTTCCTCAGGGAGCGCGTTAATCATCTCTTCGGTGAGTACGTCGCCCTCCTTGAGGAACTGATATTTTTCGGCCACACGGGCTTTTATACGCTTGGGCATGCTCTCGCCATAACCCTTTGGCGTAAGGCGATCGGCAGCGATACCATGGGCAATGAGATAGGCCACCACACTCTCGGCGCGCTGCTGCGACAGGCGCTGGTTGTAAGCCTCGGAACCACGACAATCGGTATGGGCCGACAACTCGATGGTTACGTTGGGATTCTGATTGAGCAGCACCACCAGCTGGTCGAGAGCCGTTTTTGACTCTGGGCGCAGCGTGGCCTTGTTGAAATCATAGAAAATATTCTCGATGAGCACAGGGGCTGAGATATTTGCCAGGGGGAACTGCAGCACGTACTCGTGCGAGGCTTTAACGGGATGCACGCGTATCTGCTCCTGATGGTTCAGGTAGCCCTTGCAAGTGCCCAGCAGCACGTAATCTACGTCGGGCTTAATCTCCTGCACGAACGAGCCATCGCTACGCACGCTGAGCTTCAGGTTGGTGCCATCGTTGCCCACCATATACACCTGGGCAGCGGGCAGTTCGTAGCCGTCATGCTCGTACACCCAACCCTTGATGGTTTGCACAATCTCGGGATTATAGAAGCTGTAGATGTGGTCGAACCCACGCAGATCGCCACGATTGGAACAGAAGAAACCCTGATTAAGCTTGCCCTCGAAGGTCATGCCGAAATCGTCGGCCTGGGAGTTCAACGGCCAACCAGGATGGTTTAATTGACAATTGACAATTGACAATTGAAAATTGGGGATGTAATAGATATCGAGCCCGCCGAGGCCGGGGTGACCGTTGCTGGAGAAATAAAAATCGCCATTAGGGCGGAAGGTGGGGAACATCTCGTCGCCTGGGGTGTTGATGGGCGCACCCAGATTCTCCATCACACCTGCCTCGGTAGCACTCAGCAGTCGGCAGCGCCAAATGTCAAGTCCGCCCATGCCACCACTCATATCGCTGACGAAATACAGCCACTGTCCATCGGGACTCACAGCGGGGTGGGCGAAACTGCAGGTGGTATCGTTGGAGATGATAAGCTCTTGAGGTTTGCTCCAGGCGGCATCGCTACGACGTGACACCATGATACGGGCGTAACGCGGGTAGTTAGGGTCGGTTTGGCACTGGGTCAGGTACATGGTTTTGCCATCAGGCGAGAAGCAGCAGGCACCCTCGTCGAAGGCCGAGTTTAGTTCGGAGGCTATCACCTGTGGCTTGCCCCATTTGCCCTTCTCATCCTTCTGGGCATAGAAGATGTCGGCACTCTTGGTGCCTGTAATGCCATTGAGCTCATCGCCCTGCGCCTGATTGCGGGTAGAGGTGAAGTAAAGTTGGTCGTCGGCATCGCCTGCCAGCATAGGTGAGTAGTCGTCGCGTCGCGAGTTAAACAGGTCCATGCGCTTAACGGTATAGGCCGAGCCCTCTTTTTTCCACGCAGGTGCCTTGAGCGCCGATTCCAATCCCACCTTAGCAAGTTGCAGATTATAATTGTCAATTTTCAATTGTAAACTATCAATTGAAGTTGCGAAGCACTTCGCAGCTTCTTTGTAGTTTCCGTTGCGCATATACAGCTGACCCAGATACAGATGGGTGAGCGAGTCGGCTTTCTTATAGCGTACCACATTCTTATAGGCGGTGATGGCCTTGTTGGTCTGGTTCAGGCGACGATAGCACTCGGCCAGTTTCTGGGCCCGTTCGCCACGGGTGGCGCGCTCCTTGCTGGGTGTTTGGGCATAGGCCTTGCGATACTGGGTAGCGGCATCGTAGTATTCGCCCACAGCCCAGAACTTATCGCCCTTTTTCACAGCCTGATCGGCCCCACAGCCACCAAGCAGCAGGGTACACATTATTATATATATATAAGCAACGAAATTTCTCATACTATCATATAAACGAAAAAGCAGGCGTTTTATTGCCTGCCTTTTATCATTTATCGCCAAGTGGAGCCCTGAACGTGCAACCCTCTTTCCAACGCGAACAGCCATAGGCTGTTTTGCCTTTGATGATGTGACCCTGACCGCACACAGGACAAACATCGCCCTCTTTTATGCCGCCAGCCTGGGCTTGGGGTGCTGCCTCCTGTTGCTTGGCAGCTTTGGTTTTGCGGGTGGCCTTGGGCTTGGGTGCCGCTTCGGTCTTAGGCGATTTCACCTTCTTCAGGTCGGCATCCGACAGTACGGTTACGCGACGGTTGGTTGAGTCGGTCATCACCTCGTTAACAATCTCGGTAACCTGCTGTTTCAGTTCCTCGATAAACTGCTGGGCATCGTACTTCTGGTGCTCGATGTCGCGCAGCTTCTTCTCCCAGATACCTGTGAGCTCGCAGCTCTTGAGCAGTTCCTCGCGAATCAGGTCGATCAGCTCGATACCTGTGGGTGTGGCAATCAGGCGTTTGCGTTCGCGCTTGATATAGTGGCGCTTAAAGAGCGTTTCGATAATGCCGGCACGACTTGATGGGCGGCCGATACCATTCTCCTTCATGGCAGCGCGCAGGGTCTCGTCCTCCACAAACTTACCTGCTGTTTCCATCGCGCGCAGCAGCGAGGCCTCGTTATAGTAAGCGGGTGGGGTTGTCCACTTTTCTGTCAGCGTAGGCTTGTGGTCGCCACTTTCGCCCTTAACGAATGTAGGCAGGGTTCTTTCTTCATCGGTATTCCCCGCCTCCTCTTCCTCTTTCTGCACCATACCCTGAACCACGCGCCAGCCTGGATCCAGAATCTCCTTACCTGTAACCTTGAACTCAACCGTTTCGTCGCCCTTAACCTCACCAAGAACGGTGGTGGTTGAGAACTTACAATCGGGCAGGAACACAGCGATAAAGCGGCGTGCTACCAGGTCGAATACCTTGCGCTCGAGATCGGTAAGGTTCTGTGGCACCACGCCTGTTGGGATGATGGCATGGTGGTCGGTTACCTTCGAGGTGTCGAACACACGCTTGGTCTTCTTCAGCGTTTTGCCACCAATGGGCTTGATGAACTCAGCGTAAGGCTGAACGCCGTCGAACTTAGTTTGATACAACCCGTTGAGCGTTTGCGGGCACTTGGGGTAGATATCGTCTGAGAGGTACTGCGTATCAACACGGGGGTAGGTGGTATATTTCTTCTCGTACAGACTCTGAATGAGGTTGAGCGTCATCTCGGCCGAATAGCCGAACTTGCGGTTACAATCCACCTGCAGCGAGGTAAGGTCGTACAGCTGTGGGGGCTGCTCCTTGCCCTCTTTCTTCTCAACCTTAGTTACCTCGAAGGGTTTGCCCTCGATGGTGGCAAAGGCTTTTTCGCCCTCTTCCTGCGAGGTGAACTTTCCCTTGGTAGCCGTAAAAGTGGTATCGCGATAAACGGTGGCCAGTACCCAGTAGGGCTCGGGCTTAAAGTTCTCGATTTCCTTCTGACGGTTCACGATGAGCGCCAGGGTAGGCGTTTGCACACGACCGATGGACAGCACCTGACGGTTCTGGCCGTACTTAAGTGTGTATAAACGGGTGGCGTTCATACCCAGCAGCCAGTCGCCAATGGCGCGGCTCAAGCCTGCCAGGTACAAGGGCTGGTAATCGCCCTGATCCTTCAGACTGGCAAAACCCTCCTTGATGGCTTCGTCGGTCATCGACGAAATCCACAATCGCTTAACGGGGCAGGTGGCCTTGGCCTTCTGCATTACCCATCGCTGGATAAGCTCTCCCTCCTGACCGGCGTCGCCACAGTTCACGATACCATCGGCCTTCTGCATCAGGCCCTCGATAATCTTAAACTGCTTCTCGATACCCTTATCGTTTATCAGCTTAATGCCAAAACGCTGGGGTATCATGGGTAGTTGGGTAAGCGCCCAGGGTTTCCAGGCTTGTGTATAATCGCCGGGCTCCTTCAGCGTGCACAGGTGTCCGAAGGTCCACGTTACTTGGTATCCGTTGCCCTCCATATATCCGTCGTGCGAGCTGTTGGCTCCCAAGATTCTTGCTATATCACGAGCTACACTCGGTTTCTCTGCTATACAAACAATCATATTCCTTTATTTGTAATTTTGGATGCAAAGATAGTGTAAATCGACCGAAATACCAAATTTATCACTTGATATTAAACTTTTGGCGCGTATTTTCGTCATTTAGTATAGAAATTAATCACATAATGATATTTATATGAGAAAACTATTTATTATCACTATCCTAATGGCTGCCACTACCGTAGTGCATGCCAAGTGCCGTAACGTGTTTGTTGAGATGGGCTACCAGCCTGCTCAGGTGGATGCAAAGCTGAAAGAGGTGTTTAACGATGTGTTTCGTGGCCCCAACAAGGTGTATTTTGAGGTGGGCGACTCGATGGGTTATGTATCCGACATTAAGAACCACGATGCCCGTACCGAGGGTATGTCGTACGGAATGATGATAGCCGTGCAGTTTGGCGAGAAAGATATATTCGACCGCTTGTGGCGCTGGAGCAAGAAGTACATGCAGCACCAGAGTGGCTACCGCGAGGGCTATTTTGCCTGGAGCTGTAAGACCGATGGTACCCGTAATGCCGATGGTGCTGCCAGCGATGGCGAGCTGTACTTTATTACAGCCCTGATATTTGCCTCGAACCGTTGGGGCGATAACACAGGTATTAACTACAAGGCCGAAGCGCAGCATATTCTGAACTGCATTCAGCCTAAGGAGTACACCCCAGAGCCACGCAAGGGCGGTTTCCCAGGTTTTGGCGGTTTTGGTGCCCAGCAGCAGGGCCCTCAGAAGATGTATCTTATCGACCCTGAGACCAAGCTCATCACCTTTACCCCTGATGGCTTTGGTAACCGCTATACCGACCCTTCGTACCACATCCCCGCCTTCTACGAGGTATGGGCCAAGTGGGCCGACGATGGCAGAGCCGACCTGTGGAAGGAGTGCGCCCAGAAGAGTCGCGAGTTCCTGCATAAGGCCACACACCCTGTAACAGGACTGAATGCCGATATGTGCCAGTATGATGGTAGCGAGATGCAGATGCCCCGCTGGCCTGGTATGCCTCAGCCCAAGCCAGGCGAGAAGCCACGCCGTAATGGTAGCAACAACTTCCGCTACGACTCGTGGCGTGTGCCCATGAACATTACACTCGACTACGAGTGGAGTGGGGCCGATGCTGAGTGGCAGCGTGGTTATGGTGAGCGAATCCAGAACTTCTTCTATTCGCAGGGCGTTGACAAGTTCGTGGATCAGTATCGCCCGGATGGCTCGCTGCCCGAGGAGAACGAGATACTGCAAGCTGGCGGTTTCCGCAAGCTGCGCCATAGCATCGGACTGGTTAGTACAGTAGCCGCTGCCTCTATCATGTGTAAGCATGCCAAGAGTAAGGAGTTTGTTGATGCCCTTTGGAATGCTAAGCACGAACCCTTTGAAGATGGTTATTTTGATGCCTATTATGATGGCTTATTAAGGTTGTTTGCATTTATGCACTTAAGTGGTAATTACAGAGAGATTGTTCCACATAAGTGATGACGAGCCCCGCCGCGATGGCGGGGCTTTTCATTATTTTTAGGTATTGTGGGTATTCCTGAATTGTTGTACCTTTGCACCCGCTTTCAAGAAGGAAAAAATACTAAGGTAAAAAAGATTAATTTAGGAATAAAAAATGCGCAAAATCAACACAACAAAAATGCTGTGCGCAGTAGCTGGACTTGCTTTTTGCTCTCAGACTATGGCACAGACCGATCTTCATGATTCTATCGATTTACACGAGGTGCAGATTGTGGGCAAGACCAAGGCGCGCAAGATGCACGAGCAGGCTTATGCCATATCGGTAGTTGATCTGGCTACTAAGTATCAGAGTGCATCGGCACTTAACCAGGTGCTGAACACCGTTACATCTATTAAAATACGCGAGGATGGCGGACTGGGTTCGAACTACAGCTTTGCCATGAACGGTTTCTCGGGTAATCAGGTAAAGTTCTTTATCGATGGTATCCCTATGGACAACTTCGGCTCGTCGTTCAATCTGGCTAATATCTCAGCCAACATGGCCGACCGCATCGAGGTGTACAAGGGTGTGCTGCCCGTTTACCTGGGTAGCGACGCGCTGGGTGGTGCCGTTAACATCGTATCGCGCACCAATGCCAACTATCTGGATGCAACCTATTCAGTTGGCTCGTTCAACACCCATCGTGCTGCACTGAATGGCGTTTACACATCCAAGGGTGGCTTTACGCTGCGCGCCAATGCGTTTGCTAACTATTCAGATAACGATTATAAAGTGTTTGCACCTATCGTGAACCTTTCTACCAACAAGCAGGAGGGCGAAGAGTGGGTGCGACGATTCAATGATGGCTACCAGTCGTACGGCTTGAAGCTCGAAGCAGGTGTGGTTCGCAAATCGTGGGCCGACTATCTATTGT
This sequence comes from Prevotella sp. khp1, assembly GCF_900102205.1. Lineage (NCBI taxonomy): Bacteria > Pseudomonadati > Bacteroidota > Bacteroidia > Bacteroidales > Prevotellaceae > Prevotella > Prevotella sp. khp1. Next base: position 733,398 of record NZ_FNJZ01000001.1, on the reverse strand, counting down.
TTGGTGTTATAGCTTCGGCCGATAAGCGCAACGTACAGACTGGTGCCACAATGGATGCTGTGTATGGTGGTGTGAAGAATCGCAGCTGGAGCCTGATTCCCAGCGTGCGTTATAAGAAGAACGACCTGCTGCTGCCAGGCCTCTCGCTCTCGCTTTATGGCACCTACAGCATGGTGAACACCTATAACGTGGATACCCTGGCACGCCGCTATAACTGGTATGGCGACTATGTGGCCAGCACCAGCGCAGGCGAGGCTTACCTGACTGATGCTACCATCCGTGAGCGCCAGTGGCAGGCTAATGCCAACCTGAGCTACATTATCAGCGATCACCACTCGCTGGTACTCAACAATGTGTTCTCGGCCAACCGCCGCAAGAGCAACGACGAGATGTATCCCGACGACGAGATGAACAACGTGCCCCAGCAGCTGACGAAGAATATCACAGGTCTGGGCTACCAGATACGCTATAACCGTTGGAATGCCAACGTGTTTGGAAAGATGTATCGCTTGTACAGCTCGACCAATAAGCTGATGGACCAGTTTACTGAGAACCAGCGCTGGGAGAAGCTGAGCGACCGCAAGCAGCGTTACGGCTATGGTGCCGCCGCTACCTATTATATACTGCCATCGCTGCAGGCTAAGGTGAGCTTTGAGCGCGCCTACCGTATGCCCGAGGCCGTTGAGATGTTTGGCGACGGACTGGTACAGAAGGCTAACCCCGACCTGAAGCCTGAGAGCAGTAACAACCTGAATGCCGGTTTGCTGTACGATCAGGCCTTTGGTGCCCATCGCGTGCAGGCCGAGGTGAACTACATCTATCGCGACACCAAGGACTTTATCCTGAAAGGGGTAAGCCTGTCGAGCAATCCTACTACCAGCTACGATAACATCGGCAAGGTGCAGACACGTGGCATCGAGGCTTCGCTGGGTTATGCCTACAAGCGCAACTTCCACATCAATGGCAATCTCACCTATCAGAATATCAAGGACAAGATGAAGTATCAGGAGTCGCAGAACACCTTCGTGGGCGATGGCATCAGCGAGAACATCACCTACGGTCAGCGTCTGCCTAACATCCCTTATTTCTTTATGAACGGCCATGCCGATTACCAGTTCTTTAATCTGGGTGCCAAGGGTAATAGTCTCACCTTGAACTACGACATTCAGTACATTCACGACTACTATCTCTCGTTCACAGGTCTGGGTGCTAAGGCAACCAAGAAGGTGATTCCAGAGCAGCTGAGTCATAACATCTCGGTAGGCTACAGTCTGTGCGATGGACGCTACAGCGTGGTGGCCGAGTGTAACAATCTGACCGATGCCAAGCTGTACGATAACTACCGCCTGCAGAAGCCCGGTCGCTCATTTAATGTAAAGTTCCGTTATTATTTAAGTAAATAAAAATCAGTAAGTTATGAAAATTTACTTTAGAAATTCTATCATATTGGCCGCTATGGCCGTAGGTGTCCTGACATCGTGCGAAGACGACCTGGCAGCCGAGCAGGAAACACCTAACGCCCCCTATGTTCTGAGTCTGGGCGTAACAGCGAATGGTAACACCACATACTATGTGGTTAGTACCGATAACCTGATGGAGGGTACCATTAATGCCGTGGGCAAGGGCATTGAGCAGAATGGCTATCACGACTACCAGAAGGGTGGTAACAGCATCTTCTGTATTGGTGGTATGGGCGTTACCAGCGCCACAGCCGTAGTACGTGGTGTCGACGGCTTGCTGAAGGAGCAGGGCGAGTTTGTGTTCGATAATTCGCTGAGCGGATTCTGCCAGGTAGATGCCAACACGATGGTGGGACTGGAGGTGCCTACCAACAAGGAGAGCGGTTCGCAGCTTACTTTCTATACCGTTGATGCCAACACCGCTGCCATCCTTGCGAAGAATACTGATACTGCCGTTGATCCTATCGACCGCTTGGACTGGCCCTCGATTACAGGTATGATGTATAGTGGTGGCAATCTGTATGTAACTTATACCCCAATGAACAGCATGACCTTTGAGACGGCTTATACCGATACTTGCTTTGTGGCTGTTTACAGCTATCCCGACATGCAGTTTGTTAAGCTGATGAAGGATACCCGCGTGGGCCCTGGTGGCTCGTGGGGTGCGTTTAACGGTTTGATGAAGGACGAGAACGATAACCTGTACGTGATGTCGAACTCGGCTATCTCTAACGGTTACTCGCAGAGCACCAAGCACGCAGGTTTTCTGCGTATCAACAAAGGCGAGACTGAGTTTGACGCCGATTACTTCTTCGACTTCGAGGAACTTACAGGTGGCTTGAAGCCAGCCCACGTGGCTTATGTAGGCAATGGGTTGGTGTTTGCCGAAGTGAGCACCCTGAACCCACAGACAGCTAACGACCGCTGGGGCGATAAGAGCCTGAAGTGCTGCATCATCGATCTGGTGAACCAGACGGTAACCGATGTAGAGGGCATACCCGTACATAATGGCAACGGCGGCCGACGTTTTGCATATTTAACCGAGGGAAATAATGTATACCTGCCAGTATCCACTTCTGATGGGGTTTATATCTATCGAACCGACGTTACTACAGCTCGAGCAGAGCGTGGTGCGAGGGTTTCAACTACATTCGTAGGTGGATTCTTTCAACTGTAGACGACGAAATGGGTGAAAATACTGTTGTTTTTGGCGTATTTTATGTCTAAAAAGCGTTAAAAGTCGCTTTATAAACAAAATTTAACGGTAATTTTCTTGTTTGTTTCAAAAACTTGTCGTATATTTGCAGCAGAAAAAGATTTTAATGGTTAAGGTTTATGGTTGATTAATTTAGTTTTTTAAGTAATTTTTTGAGAAAGTGGTTCGTTGTGAAACGAGCCACTTTTGATTTGTATAGGTACTACAACTGGTAGAAAAATGATGCATAAATATAAAATTCTATAAGAAATTTGCGAATATTTTTGGCAAATTGAAAGAAAAGTAGTATTTTTGCTGCCGCAAGGAACTAAATAATCAGAAAAAGATGACTAAATGAAACGTAAAACTTGCAAATTGAGAACGCTTGCTATTCTGGCAGCAATGGGATTGTGCACCATGGCTAACGCACAGCAGAAAGACAGCGACATCGACTGGATGAAGGATTTTACCAGTCGTATTACTCTGAATGGTTATGCTCAAGGTGGATGGAGTTACCAAGATCCTAATGGGCAGAAAACCAATGCTTACAACCTAAAACGTACGTTGCTTTGGGCTAAGGCCCGAATCACCGACAGATGGTCGTTTATGTTTATGCACGACTTCTCGAGCGTGGTTCAAGAGTTCTACACCGATTATCGTTTATCAAAAGGTAACGAGTTGACGGTGCGTTTAGGACAGTTTAAACACTCGTACACGATGGAGAACCCCATGAGTCCTACGCAGCTGGAGCTGGTGGATGTGTACTCGCAGGCAGTATTGTATCTGGCAGGCGAGGGACCCGACCCGCTGAATGGCGTAAACTACGGTCGTGATATGGGATTGGAGGTTTATGGCGATCTGGCTAAAGGCGTGCTGCACTACGAACTGGCGCTGATGAGTGGTCAGGGTATCAATCGTAAGGACCTGAACAATCAGAAAGACTTTATTGCCAAGTTGGAACTTCGCCCTGTAGATGGCTTCCGCGTGGTGGCATCAGGTTATCTGGGTACAGGTTGTGCCGTGGGTACAGCCAAGTGGAACCCTGATATACAGGTGGGCGATAACTATAAGCGTAATCGCTACAGCATAGGTGCTGAGTACAAAACACAGGCCTATACGGGTGGTAAATATAAAGAGGCGCGCCCAGCATCGATACGTGCCGAGTGGTTAGGCGGACAGGATGGAAAGGTGGGTAGCCGAGGTGGTTACGTGACAACCTGCATACCTGTGGTTGATGCCCTCGATATCGTGGCAAGTGGCGAGACCTATGATCGTAACACCAAGGTAGAGGGATGGGATCAGACTAATCTCACCATCGGTCTGCAGTACTGGTTCTACAAAAAGTGCCGTATGCAGCTGCAGTACACCCGTTGCCTGTGTGGCGAGAATATCAGCAGTAAGGACTACAACTGGGTGCAGGCTCAGATGCAGGTGGCCTTCTGACATTAAACATGAAACATTAAAGATTAAAGATTAAACATTGAGAATTAATTATGATTATCAAGATACTTTTTACAGTTATATTTCTGGCCGTGATGATTGGGGTAGGACTTTACACCCGTAAGCAGGCCAGTAGTGTCGAAGGTTTTGTGTTGGGCGGTCGTGCCGTGGGTCCTTGGCTCACAGCCTTTGCCTTCGGAACCAGTTATTTCTCGGCTGTTGTGTTCGTAGGTTATGCCGGTCAGTTTGGCTGGAAATACGGATTGTCGTCGGCATGGATTGGTATTGGTAACGCTATCATCGGTTCGCTGTTGGCGTGGCTTATCTTAGGTCGCCGTACCAAACTGATGACGCAACATATCGAGAGTCGCACGATGCCTGATTTCTTTGGCACCCGCTTTAACGATCAGGGCTTGCGTGTGGCAGCATCAATCATCGCCTTTGTATTCCTTATTCCCTATACCGCTGGTGTATATAGCGGCATTTCGCGCTTGTTCGAGATGGGATTCAGTATTCCTTACGAGTATTGCGTGGTGATTATGTCGATACTCACAGCTGTATATGTGATTCTGGGTGGATACAAAGCCACAGCCATGAACGACTTTATTCAGGGTATTATCATGCTGTTTGGTATTGTGGCTGTGATTGTGGCTGTGCTTAACGTGCAGGGCGGTTTGGTGGCTGCTGTCGACAAGCTGGCTGCTATGCCATCAGATGCCGACCCAACGGTGAATGGTGGTTTTGCTACGCTGTTCGGTCCCGATCCCTGGGGCTTGTTGGGGGTAGTTGTCCTAACATCACTTGGTACGATGGGACTGCCACAGATGGTGGGTAAGTTCTATTCGATTACCGATGAGAGCGCCATCAAGCGTGGTACCGTTATCTCAACCGTATTTGCCTTTATTGTGGCTGGTGGCTGCTACTTCTTAGGTGGTTTTGGTCGCCTGTTTGGTACACCACCCATGCTGCCTAATGGCAAGCTGGCTTTCGACTCGATTGTGCCTTCGATGCTGGTAACATTGCCCGATATTCTGATTGCCCTCGTTGTATTGCTGGTACTGAGTGCTTCGATGTCAACCTTGGCTTCGTTGGTGCTCACCTCATCAAGCACCATGACACTCGACCTGATTTATCGCGATAAGAAAGCGTTGCCAGGCGAGGTAGAGGATGGCGAGATTAACGATATCGTATCCGAGAAGGTTGAGCGTCGTAAGGTAATCGTGATGCGCGTGCTCATTATGTTCTTTATCGCCATCTCGCTGCTCATCGCCCTTAACCCACCAACGTTTATTGCCCAGCTGATGGGTATTTCGTGGGGTGCTTTGGCAGGTGCATTCCTGGCACCATTTATGCTGGGTTTGTATTCACGTCGCATCACCACCATGAGCGTGTGGGCTTGCTTCGTGTGGGGTGTTGGACTTACTGTAGTAAATATGCTGGCTGGTAACCCCATCAACCCCATTAACTGTGGTGCCATTGCCATGGTAGGCGGTTTCCCTGTGGTTTGGTTGGTAAGTATGTTTACCCATCAGATGTCGAAGGCCCGCGTGGATGCTATTTTCGAGTGCTACAAGAAACATTAAACATTAAAGATTAAACATTAAAAATTAAATATTAAACATTAACAATTAGACTTTATGAAGAAATCCGTTTTAACCGTTACTTTTCTGGGGGTGGCCATCACATTGATGGCTGCCTCGTGTGCCAACAAACCAAAGGCAGCTGCCCCTGCCGCAGAGGCTACCGAGGTGGCTGTGGATGGCGAACTGGCACCCGACTTTGAATTGCCTAATCTGCAGGGATCTACTACCAAACTGTCGTCGCTGCGTGGCAAATATGTAGTACTCGACTTCTGGGGGTCATGGTGCGTTTGGTGCATTCGTGGTATTCCCAAAATGAAAGAGGCTTATACAAAGTATAAGGACAAGATGGAGATATTAGGTGTTGACTGCCGCGATACTGAGGAAAAGTGGCGAGCTGCCGTTGATGAGTACCAGTTGCCTTGGTTGCAGGTGCGTTGTCCTGATGAGCAGCTGCAGACTATTGCTTCGCAGTATAGCATCGAAGGTTTCCCCACAAAGGTTATCATCGATCCTGATGGTAAACTTGTAAGAACGGTAGTAGGCGAGGATCCCGCTTTCTACACGTTTCTCGATGAGTTGTTCAAGTAGTTCTTTTAGGCACGGATTTACACGGCTTAAATAAATTTAAAACACGGCCTTAGTTACAATGCTAAAGCCGTGTTTCTTTATAAAAGAGCCGTGTAATCCGTGCCTAATAATTAGTAAGCGTGGTCATCACCTTGGAGTTCTTCCTTGGTGATTTTTTTCTTGTCGATAGCGCGCCAGGCGTAGATGATGTAGGCCAGTACAAATGGTACTAACAGCGATACATAGAACATGGTGCGCAAGGTGAACTCGCTTGAGCAGGAGTTAACCAAGGTGAGCGAACTCTGCAAGTCGGCTGTCGAAGGATAATAAGCAGTATGGTTCCAGGCACAGCTGAGCAAGAGTGCCAGAACGGTTAGCACAGTACCTATGCCTGCAGGCCAGATGCCACCATTATACCCCTTACTGAAGATGGTCTTACCAATACCAAACAGCACCAATACTACACCTATTAATAATAATACCAACAGATACCACATCTCCAGGAAATTGTTCAGATATTTGTATGGTTCCATGTAGATGATTCCCTCGTTGTTATAAGCAAAACCGTCCTTCAGCAGTACGTGTACCAGATAGGCTACAAACAGCAGCAGGAAAGGTACAGCTGCACCCACCAATCGTACGCTGCCACGCGAGCGTATATCCTCGTCGGCTACGTTGTTCATTACATATAAAATGCCTAAAACACGTGCCAAGAACACCACCGCAAAGCCTAATACTAATACCCAAGGATTCAGCAAGGCATCCAGTCCGTGCGAGGCGTTGGCCCAACGACTGATGATAGGAGTGATGGCTCCAGCATCAACCAGATTGTCCTTAGCGATGATAAAGTTAGACCCCTCGAAGAAGGTGGCAACAGCACCACCCAACAGCAGGGGACCAATGATACCATTTAGTGTAAGGAAGAATTGGAAAGTCTTGGGCCCCAAGAAGTTACCAATCTTATTCTGGAACTCGTAGCTCACGGCTTGCAGCACAAAAGTAAACAGGATAATCATCCACAACCAATAGGCACCGCCGAAGCTGGTAGAGTAGAATAATGGGAACGAGGCAAAGAACGCACCACCAAAGGTAACAAGTGTGGTGAATGTGAACTCCCACTTGCGACCAGTAGAGTTATACACCAGTCGGCGTCCCTCCTCCGTACGACCCAACGAGCGGGCTACAGAATTGGCTCCCTGAACAAAAAGCAAAAATACCAGTATCGCTCCTAACAGCGAAACGATAAAACACCAATAATGTTGTAAGAAATCGTATGTCATAACTCTGGTCCTTTCTTAATTTGTTTTAGTAAAATATTTATCTCAACCGCCAGCATGGTGGTGAAGAGTACGAGGAACAGGAAGAACGTAATGATGACGCTCGACGACTGCAGATCGCTCACCGATGCCCATGTGGGCAGCATATCCTGGATGGTCCAAGGCTGGCGTCCGAACTCGGCTACCAACCAGCCGCACTCTGAACCGATATAGGCTAGCGGGATAAGCAGGATGGCTACCCAATAATGCCAGGCGGGTAGGGCGGTAATGTCGTACTTCTTGAACAGAGCCTTGGGGAACTTGTAGGTTACAGCCAAGATAACGGCAAAGAACAGGATGAACAAGCAACCCACACCAACCATCACTCTAAATGCCCAGAAGTTTACCAGAACAGGTGGTACCAGGTCGGCCTTATCCTTTACATAGCCGTAGCCGAAGTACTTCATGTTTGAATTGATAATTGACAATTGATAGTTGATAGTTGAGTCGGGAGCTCCTTCGGCTTTGGCTTTGCGATAGGCGGCGAGTGCCTCGATGGCCTTCTTGCCTCGTGCTATCTTCTCGTCGGCACTTGGCTCGGTCTTGCCATCGGGAGTGGTATAGCCGTTCAGCAAGTCGTTAATGCCTGGCACATATCCCTTAGGATCGTTGGTAGCCATGATGCTCAGTCCGTAAGGCACCTCGATGCCCTCAATCAGCTTCAGGCCTTGTTCGGTTCCACCATCGTAAAGTGCCTCCATCGCAGCCAGCTTCATGGGCTGCACCTCGGCCACATCCATACCCGACTTATGACCAGTAGCACCTGCCAACAGAGCGGCCACCAAACCTACGCCTGCACCAATCTTCATACTCTCTACAGCCAGACGTGTGTGACGTTTCTTCATCAGATACCAGCAGCAAACGCCTACACAGAAGATGCCGCCGATAATCCACGATGAGGTAACGGTGTGGCAGAACTTAGAGATGGCGAAGGGCGAGAGGGCCACTTCGGCAAACGATACCATCTCGTTACGCATGGTGTCGGGGTTGAACTCGCAACCTACGGGGTACTGCATCCACGCGTTGGCCACCAAAATCCACCAAGCCGATATCGTAGCACCTAAGCCAGTAAGCCACGTTGATGCCAAGTGGAAGCCTGGCGAAACCTTTTTCCATCCAAAGTACATCACGGCCACAAAGGTACTCTCCATAAAGAAAGCCACAATACCCTCAACGGCCAGCGGGGCACCAAAAATGTCGCCTACAAACCACGAGTAGTTACTCCAGTTGGTACCAAACTCAAACTCGAGGATGATACCTGTGGCCACACCCATGGCGAAGTTGATACCGAAAAGCTTCTGCCAGAACTTTGCAGCCTCTTTCCAGAACTCATCTTTTGTTTGGTAATACTTGGTCTCAACAATACCCATGATAACCGCCAAACCCAGCGTCAGAGGCACGAAGAGCCAGTGGTAGATTGCCGTCAGCGCAAATTGTGCTCTCGACCAGTCGATCGTTCCGGCATCAATGTTTAGTAATAGGTTTTGTAGCATAACTATAATGTTTAATATTTAATGTTTAATCTTTAATGTTTCATGTTTAATGTTTAATCTTTCATGTCCAACAGCTGCCCCGCTACGTACTCCGCCTCATGCCCATCGGCATGCGTCTTCAGGAAATCGGGGAAGAAAAACACTTTGAGTACCGCAAAGATTATAAACAATTTGATGAGGATGATGGCCCAAAGCGTTTTGCCGAGCGTCATCGAGCGGAACCCATCGTAATACAGACGGAACACCTTGCTGAAAAAGTTGTTCTTACTCATACAGATTGTTGTAAAATGATGTGGCAAATATACATTTTTTATTGTTACGTTCCAAATAATTAAGGTGTAAACTTCAAAAATTGGTCTAAATCACGCTATTTTTCTAATTTTTAATGTTGCTTAAATGTTTGAAACATAAAATTTTTTGTTATTTCAATGAAATAACCTAAATTTGCACCCGAAAATATAAAGAAAGTTATGAATAAGAAAGTTTTAATACCCCTGATTGTTGTAATTTTGGCACTCTGTGGTGCTGCTACATGGTTGTTTTTGAGTCTGCAGGAACAGAAACAGGTTGTGCAGGATATGGAGGAACTGGCCGAACTCGACAAGCAGGAAATGGAGAATGAATATGAGCGTTTCACCATGCAGTATAGCGAGATGAAAACGCAGATTAACAACGACTCGATTATCGCCCAGCTGACCGAGGAGCAGATGAAGACTCAGAAGTTGCTGGAAGAGCTGAAGCAGGTAAAGGCCAGCGACGCACGTGAGATTGCCCGACTGAAGAAGGAACTGGCAACCGTTCGTGAGGTGCTGCGCGATTATGTGTATCAGATTGACTCGCTGAACCGTTTGAACGAGAATCTGAAGGCCGAGAACAGTCGTGTAAACGCTGAGTTGAACGAGCGTAATGCCCAGGTGGCAGGCTTGAACAGTGAGAAGGCATCGCTCTCGGAGAAGGTGGCTATTGCTGCCCAGCTTGATGCTACCAATATCCAGATGCAGATTCTGGGTAAGAATGGTAAAGCCGCCAAGAAACTGAAGGATTGCAAGCAGATGCGCGTAAACTTCACCATCACCAAGAACGTAACCGCATCGAATGGTAACCGTACCGTTTATGTACGTATCCAGAACCCTGGCGGTAACACCCTGAGTGGTGGCGGCAGCTTTGCTTACGAGAACCGTAACATCGAGTGTTCGGCTAAGAAGGTGATTGAGTACACAGGCGAGGAGACCCCTGTAACCGTTTATTGGAACATGACACAGATGCTGGAGGCAGGCGACTACCGTGTAAGCATCTTTGTGGATGGCAATATGATAGGAACGAAGACATTTAGTTTTAAATAAGAGATATGATGAAAAAAACTTTTGGAATTTTACTGCTTTCGGCAGTCATCACGCCTGTTGGGGCTCAAAGAATATTGAGCTTGGACAGTTGCCGACAGATGGCGCTGAGAAACAATAAGCAGTTAGGTATTTCCAAACTTAAACAGGATGTGGCCGAGAATGCTCGTAAGTCGGCGCGCACCAAATACCTGCCCCACGTGAGTGCTATAGGTACCTATGAGTTTACGAGCGAGGAGATATCTATTCTTAATGATGGTCAGAAGGCTGCCTTGGGTGGTCTTGGTACTCTTGTCGGTGGTACCCTGCAAAACACTTTAGGTTCGTTGGTAGCCACGTTGCCACCAGCAGCCCAGATGCAGATGGCGCAGGATATGGCTAATGTAACAGCTGGTTTGAACCAGAAGGGCCAGAACATCGTAGATGCTTTCCGTACCGATACCCGTAACATCTTTGCTGGTTCGGTTGTGGTTACCCAACCCGTGTTTATGGGTGGTGCTATCGTAGCTCTCAATAAGATGGCCGACATCACCACCGAGATGGCCAAGAACTCGATGGATGCCCGTCGTCATGCCACGCTGTATCAGATTGATCAGGCCTACTGGCAGGTGGTATCGCTCCATCATAAAAAGGCATTGGCCGAGAGCTATCTCGAACTCGTTAAGAAGTTTGATAGCGATGTACATAAGATGATTGACGAGGGCGTGGCTACACGTAGCGACGGACTGAGTGTTGACGTGAAGGTGAACGAGGCCGAGATGACCCTGACTAAGGTGAACGACGGCTTGGTACTTTCGCGTATGCTGCTCAATCAGTTGTGCGGACTGCCCTTGAACGAGTCTGTGATTCTTCAGGACGAGCAGGCCGATAATATTGCTGTAGTAGAGCTCACCCCACAGTTGGATGTGGAGAATGCTGTGGCCCATCGCCCAGAGTTGAAGATGCTGCAGAATACCGTCGACCTGAGTAAGCAGGCCACCAACGTGCTCAAGGCTGCAAACCTGCCTCAAGTAGCGCTCATGGGTGGTTACGCTGTTAGCAATCCTAACGTGCTGAATGGTTTCGAAAAGAAGTTCGCAGGCTTCTGGCATCTGGGCGTTATCGTTCGTGTGCCCATCTGGAACTGGGGCGATGTGATGTATAAGGTTCGTGCTTCGAAAGGCGCTACTGCCATCGCAACCCTCGAACTCGACGAGGCTCGCGAAAAGATTGAGCTTCAGGTTAACCAGACCACCTTTAAGGTTGACGAGGCTAACAAGAAGCTGACCATGGCGCAGAAGAATATCCAGCGCGCCGACGAGAACCTGCGTACCGCTAACCTGGGATTCCAGGAGGGTGTTATCAGTCCTACCGTTGTGATGGAGGCTCAGACAGCTTGGCTGCAGGCTCAGTCGCAGAAAATTGATGCAGAAATTGATGTTAAACTTAGTCAGGTTGACCTGCAGAAGGCCCTTGGCACATTAGAATAAAAGATATTATGACAGAACAAGCTAAACGCCAGCATAACAACATACTGCTTGCTATTTTAGGTTTTGCTACAGTTGTGGTTATCGTGGCATTGATTGGATTCTTTGCGCTGGATCGTGATCCAGACATTATCCAGGGACAGGTAGAGGTTACAGAGTACCGTGTATCTAGCAAGGTGCCAGGTCGTATTCTTGAACTTCGCGTAAAAGAGGGCGACTATGTAAAGGTGGGTGATACACTTGCTATACTTGATGCCCCTGAGGTGCGTGCCAAGATGGAACAAGCCCAAAGCGCCGAGAGCGCCGCTGCGGCTTTGGAGTTGAAGGCTCAGAATGGTGCTCGCAAAGAGCAGATTCAGGGTGCTTTCTCTGTTCTTCAGCAGGCTAAGGCAGGACTTGAGATTGCAGAGAAATCTTACAATCGTGTGCAGCGCCTGTTCGACGAGGGCGTGATGAGTGCCCAGAAACGCGACGAGGCTTTTGCCAATTATAAGGCCATGGAGGCTCAGGTAAAAGCTGCTCAGAGTCAATATGATATGGCTGTGAATGGTGCACGTCGCGAGGATAAGATGGCTGCTGCTGCTCAGGTGGGGCGTGCCCGTGGTGCCGTGCAGGAGGTTAACTCTTATATTCACGAGACGGTTCAGGTGGCCCAGATGGAAGGCGAGGTTTCTGATGTTTATCCAAAGGTAGGTGAGTTGGTTGGTACTGGTTCGCCCATCATGTCGATAGCTGTGATGCAGGATCTTTGGGGAACATTCAATGTTCGCGAGGATCAGCTGAAAGGTATGCAGATGGGTAGTGAGGTTAATGCCTATGTGCCTGCGTTCGATAAAATCATCAAGATGAAGGTTTACTACCTGAAAGATCAGGGTTCATATGCCGTGTGGAAGGCCACCAAGGCTAATGGTCAGTACGACCTGAAAACCTTTGAGGTTAAAGCTCGTCCGGTTGAGAAGATGGAAGGCTTGCGCCCTGGCATGAGCTTGATTATTAAGGATTAAACATTAAACATTAAAGATTAAGCATTAATTGATGAAATGTTTTAATCAAATCTGGGAGATAGCTTTGCGTGAGATGAAGATTCTGAAAAAGAATCCCATGTATGGCTTCTGTATGGTGGTTTTCCCGCTGTTGACGATGGTGTTTTTTACATCGCTGCTCGACGATGGCCTGCCGCAGGACTTGCCTGTGGGTGTGGTTGATCTCGACAATACCTCGACTACCCGTGCGCTTACTCGTAAGCTCGATGGCTTTCAGAATTCGCGGGTAGTGGCTCATTTCCAGTCGGTTGCCGAGGCGCGTCATGCTATGCAGGAAAACGAGATCTACGGATTCCTATATTTCCCCAAGGGCACTACCAGTAATCTGATATCGGCTCGTCGGCCCAAGGTGTCGTTCTATTATAGTAATGTGTCATTATCGGGCGGCTCGATGGTGATGAAGGATTTGAAAACCGTTTCAACCCTTGGTTCAGCAGCTGTAGGTATGGCCACGTTGCGTGCTAAAGGCGCTACCGACAAGCAGATTCAGGCTTTTTTGCAACCCATCCGTATCGACCTGCATCAGGTGGCCAATCCTTGGTCAAACTATAATGTGTATCTCTCTACCGTGTTTGTGCCTGGTGTGATGATGCTCTTTATGTTTCTGACATCTGCCTATTCGTTGGGCATGGAACTGAAGTTCAATCGTGGTAAGGAGTGGATCGAAAAGGCCGATGGTAAGATAGTTGTAGCCATCATTGGTAAGTATCTGCCACATATATTGGTATTCTTGCTGCTGATGTTTTTCTATCAGTTCTACATCTATCATGTGCTCCATTTCCCACACGTAGGCGGTTGGATGATGGTAGTCCTCCTGTCTTTACTTGGCGTGTTTGGGTCTATCGGATTCGGTATCTTTGCCTTTGGCCTGATGCCTTCGTTGCGCATGTCCATGAGTATCTGTTCGTTGTGGGGCGTTCTTAGTTTCTCGCTGGCGGGTTCTGCTTTCCCGGCTATGGGTATGGATGCTCCTCTGCAGGCGCTCACGTGGCTATTCCCGTTGCGCCATTATTATATGCTATTCCAGATAACGGTATTTAATGGCTATCCGCTTATTGATGCCTGGTTCCATCTGGTAGCGCTGATAGGTTTCACGCTGATGCCTTGGTTTGTTATCAGTAAGGTTAAAAATGCTATGCTCACTTATGTCTATATTCCATAAAATCATACAGGCTTTAAATGATGCCGCTTATATCTGGCGACAGGAGTTCAAGCAGGTGCTTCGCGACGAGGGCGTGCTGATTTTCTGTGTCATTGTGCCTTTGGTTTATCCGCTGCTTTACTCGTGGGTTTATAATAATGAGACCGTTCGCGAGGTGCCTGTAGTAGTGGTCGATATGTCGCATTCGCATCAGTCGCGCCAGTTTATCCGCATGTGCGATGCTTCGCCCGATGTGAAGGTGATTAGTCATGCATTAGATTTAGACGAAGCAAAAAGCTTAGTGAGTCGGCAGGTAGCAAAGGGTATCTATTATATTCCCGAGGATTTTGCCACGAAGCTGAATCGCATGGAGCAATCCACCATTAGCGTGTATTGTGATATGGCGCTGATGCTTACCTATAAAGCTATTTATCAGACGGCGATGGCTGTGAGCACCAAGATGGGGGCGCAGATGCAGGTGGCGCTGGCTGGCAACTATACTGCGCGCGAGGATGTGATAACCGTTAGTCCGCTCGAAGTAGAGGAGGTGCCGATGTTTAATCCCCAAGGTGGTTATGGTACATCGGTTTTGCCTGCCGTGCTGATGCTGATTATCCAGCAGACGTTGGCGCTTGGCATCGGACTGGCTGCCGGTACGGCTCGCGAGTCAAATCCTGATGGCGATCTGGTACCTGCTCATCCCGCTTATTCGGGCATCTATCGTATCGTAGGTGGTAAAGCGCTTTGCTATCTGATGGTGTATGCTGTTATGGGCACTTATCTGGTAGCGGTGGTGCCAAAGCTGTTTGGTTTTATGCAGTTGGCTCCTTGGCAGAATCTGATGGCTCTCATGGTGCCTTATCTGTTGGCCTGTGTCTTCTTTGGCATGACGGTTTCGTGCATGGTGCGCTATCGCGAGAATGTGATTCTGCTGATGGTGTTCATCTCGTTGCCGTTGCTGTTCCTGACGGGTGTTTCGTGGCCGCAAAGCAATATTCCTGGTGCATGGCAGGGCGTGTCGTGGATTTTCCCCAGTACTTTTGGTGTCAGAGCCTATCTGCGATTAAACAGTATGGGCGCCAGTATTGGTGATGTTACTTCCGAGTTGCGCTGTCTTTGGGTTCAGGTGGCTTTCTATTTTGGTATGGCGTGCCTGGTATATGGTCATCAGCTGCGTGAGACGCGCCGGCATTTACACATAACGGATTAGATATGAGAAAGTGGTTGGTCATCGCATTAGTTTGTTTCGCCACCTGCCTCAAGGCGCAGGAGGCAGAGCGTGGTGTGTTGCTACAGCCCGATACCACCTTCTCGTTACCCCCGCTAACGTATCGTGGCACCATAGCCACCTATCCGTATATAGGACCGATGTACACCAGTTTGGGTAACTGGGAGCTGCATCCCGGACTGAATGCGTCGTTTTCGGCTTCGGCCATCTTTGGGGTGGGCAAACATGCCAGCAGCGGCTTTGCCAATAGTGCGGCTGTCATGTATGCTGGGCAGTTGATGCCTAAACTCTCGTTCTCGATAGGCGGCTATAGCTCGTTTCTGGACTATGGGCGCCATCAGATGAAGGATGCCGGACTGACGGCTATGCTGAATTATCGCTTTGATGAGCATTGGGAGGCAGGCATTTTTGCACAGAAGTCGATGATGCAACCTCGCATGCCGCTACAGAACATGTGGTGGCTTGGTGATGATCTTGGCGACAAGATTGGCGCTATGGTGAAATATAACGTGAATCCTAACTTCAGTTTTCAGCTGAGTGTGTGGAATCAGCGAAATGGTTTTGATAACAGATGGTAAAAAGATATTTTATTTGGTTGAGTTATGATGGTACCAACTATCATGGTTGGCAGGTGCAGCCTAACGGTATATCCGTTCAGGGCGAGCTGCAAAGGGTGCTCTCAACCTTACTCCGACAGGATATTAGTATTACAGGCGCTGGTCGAACCGATGCAGGTGTGCATGCCCGTGTGATGGCGGCGCATTTTGAAGTCGAGCAAGACGTCGACTGTAAGCAACTGGCTTATAAGATGAACCGCATGCTGCCACAGGATATCGTGGTTGATAGGATAGAGGAGGTGTCGCTCGATATGCATGCCCGTTTCTCGGCTACCGAGCGTACGTACCATTATTATATACACACGCGTAAGAGTCCGTTCGAGCGCCATTACTCGTGCGAGATTCACTATCCGCTCGATTTCGAGAAGATGAACGAGGCTGGTCGTATCCTCTGTACCTACGAGGATTTTGGTGCTTTCTGCAAGGCGCATAGCGATGTGAAGACCACCCTTTGTAATGTAACCCGTGCCGAGTGGATACAAACAGGCGATACTACCTGGTACTTTGTGATTACGGCCAACCGTTTTTTGCGTAATATGGTCCGAGCCGTGGTGGGTACGCTGGTAGATGTGGGTCGTGGTCGACTCTCGCTTGATGAGTTCCGAAGTGTGATTGAGGGCAAGCGCCGAAGCGATGCAGGCGAGTCGATGCCTGGTAACGCCTTGTTCCTTGAGGATGTGAAATATTGAAAATTGAAGATTGAAGAATTGAAAAATTGAAGTTTTTAGGATAACAGATTATGTGGTTATTATTGGCGTTTATGTCGGCAGCTTTGTTGGGCTGCTATGATTCATTAAAGAAACAGGCCCTGAAGGGTAATGCGGTTATTCCCGTGCTGTTTCTCAATACGTTGTTTTCAAGTTTGTTTTTCCTGCCATTTATAGTGTTGAGTGGTTCTACTCAGGTGCTTGATGGCAGTATATTCCATGTGTCGGCAGGCGGTTGGGATATGCACAAGTATATCCTGCTCAAGTCGCTCATCGTGCTGTCGAGCTGGATTCTGGGCTATTTCGGCATGAAGCATCTGCCACTTACGATTGTGGGTCCTATCAACGCCACACGTCCGGTGATGGTGCTGGTGGGTGCGCTGCTGGTGTTTGGCGAGCGCCTGAACCATTGGCAATGGATAGGTGTGCTGCTGGCCATTGCCTCGTTCCTGCTGCTGAGTCGTAGCGGCAAGAAGGAGGGCATCGACTTTAAGCACAACAACTGGATATTTATGATTGTAGGTGCTGCCATACTGGGTGCCGTGAGCGGTTTGTACGACAAGTTCCTGATGGCGCCTGTAGAGAATGGCGGCGTGGGCTTGGACCGCATGATGGTGCAGTCGTGGTATAACATCTACCAGTGTTTAATGATGGGTGCTATGCTGTGGTTGCTGTGGTGGCCTAAGCACGAGCAGACAACGCCGTTCCATTGGTCGTGGTCGATTGTGGGTGTGAGTCTGTTTCTGAGCATCGCCGACTTCATGTACTTTTATTCACTCTCGTTGCCCGAGGCCATGATTTCTATCGTATCGATGATTCGTCGTGGTAGCGTGATTGTAAGCTTTACGTTTGGTGCTATGTTCTTCCACGAGAAGAATCTCAAGGCCAAAGCCTTCGACTTGGCGCTTGTGCTCCTTGGAATGGTATTCCTCTACATCGGTAGCAAGTAGTTTTTTTTAGGCACGGATTAACACGGCTTTTTTATAAAAAGACACGGCCTTAGTTGCAATGCTAAAGCCGTGTTTTAATTTTATTAAGCCGTGTTAATCCGTGCCTAAAATCTCTATTTCTTTTCTTTGCGTTTACGTTTCTTCGACGAGAATAAATCTCTGATACCGTTGAAGTCTTTTTTCATAATCAGACCGATGCCTTGGGTGTTAAGGCTTGACTTGGTGAAGTAGCGATCGTTAGTCTGGTTGTAAACCTTCAGGGCTAAGTTGCCGTTGGGGTAGAGGAGATACTGCACGTCGAAGTCGCCAATGAATGATGGGTTGGCTTGCGTGGCGTTGTCGCGATAGCCAAACTGTCCGTTAATCAGCAGTCGGTTGTTTAGCATGCGACCGTTGATGATACCCTCGTACTCGGCATTGTGCCAGCCCTCGTTACCAGTAGATATGTTGGCACCAAAGTTCCAGTTATCGTTCTTGATAAACTGGTTGATAAGCGTATTGATTTGCGACGACAGCGTACCCGACAGGAAACTCTGCATGGCCAGCGATGTCTGGTCGGTTCGCTCGCCTGTGGCGCTGGTGCTGTTGTTGGCACCCTGATTGTAGAATCGGCCGATAGCCAACAGATATACCACCTGCTGGTTCATCTCCTGCTGTCCGTTGATAACCGAGCGTACCATCTGCTGCTCGTCGGCATTTACCGTTGGCATCTCCAGGTCGAAGTCAACCTGTGGTGCTGCGGGCTGTCCGCCGATGTTCATCAAGCAGTTTACACGAATGGTGTTGCTGCTGAACGAGTTGCCGATGTTCAGGTCGGAAAGACTCACGCCGCTAACCGTATAAACGGCCTGCAGGTTGAGTGCTGCCTGATAGGGATCGCCACCAAACACGATGGTACCACCGCGGTTAAACGTAAAGTTCTTCTTGATGATATTCTGGATGGTGATGCCGTACGTGCCGTGATCAACGGTGTAGGTTCCAAACATATTAAACGAGCCCTTGTTGTGGAACGATGCGCGTATCGAACCGTTACCATAAAGGGTGATGTAATCCTTGGTGCCTTCGTCCATCAGCAGCTTCAGGGCGGCGTTGGGCGTGGCGTTAATCTGGAAGTTGATGTAGATATCCGTATCGTCGGCACGCGTGTTGGCAGGCGTGGTGGCGCCCAGCTTAGCCGTTGTGCCAACTGTGGTGGTATCGGGGTGCTCCCAGGTAATAAACTCCTGATTGCTGATAGCATCTGGACTGGCGGCGTTATACACAAACACGCTACCGGGCTGGGGCGTTACGTTACAATCGATAATCACATCGTTGCCATGACCGCTGATAGATACGTTACCACCTGCATAAACGGTGCCGTAGAAGGTTGATTCGCTACCATCTGGATTGGTAAAATCCTTAAAGTCGTAAGCCAACAGGTTGTCGGTTTCTACAAACAGATCGAAACTCAGGTTGGTCAGGCTCTGGTGGTGTATGCCACCCGAGAGTATGGCCTTGTTGCCTAAGGCATCGTAGATAGGCATGTGGCGCAGTTCAATCTCGTTGGGCACCATCACTACGGTGTCGCGTACCAGCTTATACGTGGTGTTCAGCGGTGTAACGGTAGCCTCGCCATCCACAATCAGCTTACCTGTCAGGTTGATATCGTCGAGAGTGCCAGCCACACGGGCCAAGCCCTTACCATGACCGGTAATGCTCGAGAGGAAGCTCTTGGTAAAGTTGTGCATGAACTCGATGCTGGTGCCATCGGCCTCGATACCAAGATCGATGGTGTTATGTACGGGTGATACGTAGCCGTTGATACGTGTCTGGGCATCGGGACCGTCGTCGGCCACCGCATGTATGTCAATCTGCTGGGCCTCGTGGTTCCAGTTGGCAAGGGCATGCAGCACACCCATGCGTCCGCGTTCAAACTTAAACTCATCTACGGTCAGGTCGGCATTAGCCTTAAACTCGTCGAAGAGCGACCAGGCGCGTGCTTTTCCTGTAGCCTTACCGCTGAACTCTACGCTGTGGAAGTTCACCAGGTCGAGGATATAACCCACCTCAACCTCACGCAGATCCACGGTGAGCGAGTCGGTTGCGTTCTTCGAGGCGATACCATCCACGATGATATGCTGGCGTCCGTGCTGAACCGAGAAGTGGTCTACCAGCAGGAACTTATCGCTATACAGCACATCCGAAGGCTCTACATCCCAACCCTCGCCACGCAAAATGATGTGCGACGGCATGAATCGCAGGTGTGCCTCTTGCTTGCCTGCCACGTTGTGGTACAGCTGCATGATGGTGTTCAGCTCGCCACTCATACGCTCGCCCTCGTTGTGGTTGTCCCAGTAGAGCGATGTGGTGAGGTTATTATTAGCGGCATGGGCCGAGAGTCCCAGATCCAGATGCTGGCCGTCGTCCATCTGCTTACGTATGTTCAGGTTACAACGCATGGTGTCGGCTGGCGACGAGATGTTGATGTAGCCATCGCTATACCACGAGCCGTTGTAGGCAAACGATGGGATGTCGCCGTTCAAGTATAGCTCGTTGGTAAAGTCGTTAACGCGGGCTTGTAGGGTTACGGGCTGGCGCAGTTGCAGGTCGACGTTAAACACACGTCGCAGCCAGTCGCTCTTGCTTACCATCAGGCGTACCACAAAGTTGTTGTGGGTCTTGGTGGTGGTAGCAGGCAGAATGGGCAGGGTGGGCAGCTTGCTCTTCAACAGGTTTACAAACGATCCTGCCAGCGTGTTAAAGTCGAACTGTCCCTTCAACTCAGCATCGGCAAAGTCGCTCTTTACGGTAAGGAAGTGGATGCCATCCGTATGACCTGTTGTGATGTTCAGGTTATCCAGACGGTAGGCAGGATGCTGCTCGGTAGCCGAGATGTTGAAGTTACTCAGTCGGATGTTACCTTGCGCATCGTTCAGGTTGCGTGCAGCCAGATTAGCCTCCAGCTGTCCACTCAGCGTGGCGCCGCCCCATTGGTCGGTCAGATGCAGGGCGTGCGGGTTGTATCGCTCTATGTTTGCTTGCAGCTTAATGCTGTTAAGCGGCTTGTCGTTCAGGTGCTGGTCGGCCAGCTCTGCTGTAATCTGCGCCTCCAGGTTAAGGTCGTTTATATCAAAGTTACCGGTTATCACACCCTGATTGTAGCCGCCGTTAAGCGCCAGGTTATGATAGGTATAGCCCTTGTACTCGAAATCGCTGATAATGCCATCCACATTCACGTCGGGTTTCTGCCCCTCGTGCAGCTGACCCTTCAGGGCGAGGGTAGTGGTTAGCTTACCCAGGTCGTTGCTGGCCAGCAGCTGCTGCAGGTTCAAGGCTGCAACTTCAACCGTACCGGCAAACGATTGGTCGGCTGCCAGGTTCATATCCACCTTGGCATCGCCGGCGCCTGTATGCACATCGGCCTGCAGGTTGCCCGCCCCTTGCTGGTTGCGCTCGCTTTCGGCCGATAGCTGTACGCCACCCATACGTGTCAGCTCCTCAGGTATCTGAGGGAAGGCGTTGGCAAGCATGGCCAGATAGCCCTCCGAAACCGCCAGGCGGTTCAGCTGTACGCTCCACGATGGGCGCTTCTGCCAGTCGGCCACCCAACCATGGGCGTTGATGTCCAATTCGTGTCCTGCCGATGCTATCAGCAGGCTGGGTATGGTTACTTTTGTATCGGTACCATTAAAGCTGGTTGCGATGGATAAGCGGTTTGATAATCCCTTTAGTTGTGGAACGAAACAGACTAGCTCTGAGGGAGTTATGCTGGTGTTAGAAATCTTTCCGTAATAGTCTAACGAGCCCTTCTGCAAGCCGCTGTCGGTCATCAGATAGGTGGCGTTCAGCGTGTCGATCTGCAAACGCGACTGGGGAAGTTCTACCAGCAGATTCTCTAATTGCGACTGCTTGCGACCGGCTGCCAAGTGGAACTTTAAGCGCTTCACCACCAGTCCGCAACGCTCCTTCAACTCCAGTCGTTTTACGTTCACGTTCAGCGAGTCGTCGGTTAGCGCCTTCAGGTTGATGTGCGCGCTCAGGTCGCTTATCTTCAGGTGCGAGGGATTGAACACGCCGATGGTAACGGGCTTGTATTTCTCGTCGTAGGTTACGCTGGTGCGACGTACGATGAGCGAGTTGATACGCAGGTCGAGTGGGGTATGACTGGTGGTATCTTTTGATGCCAGCGAGTCGAGTACGAACTGAAAATTGGTCTTGCTGCGCTCGTTCTCCTTATATAATATAAGATGTGCTCCAAACAGCTGGGCCGACGAGATGGAAATCTTGCCATCCAGCAGCGGCAGCAGTTCCAGGCGTACCGACAGGCGGCCTACACGCAACATGTCCTGCTGCTGTTGGTCCTTAATTCGCACATCATCTATAATCACACGGTTAAACAGTCCCAGATCAACGCGACCGATGCTTACCTGGGTGCCTAATTTATCGGCAATAGCATCGGCTACTTTGCTGCCAAGGTAGTTCTGAGCCTGGGGTATATATGAGACGGTCATGAGTGCCACATTAAGTAGAATGACACCCCAAATTGTCCAGCTAACGAATCTTTTGAGTAACTTCACGAGGCAAAATTACGACTTTTTGTTGTGATTTGGGCTTTTTTTTCTCATTATTTGTTATTATGTGGCTTTTTTTATGTAATTTTGCACTCGCAACGACACTATTCAATAAAATTTCTGATATAAATGGCAAATGTGATTAAGTTACGCAAAGGCTTAGACATTACCCTTGAGGGCAAGGCCGAGGAGAAGAAAATCCAGCTGAAATCGAACGGCAAGTTTGCGCTTGTACCCGACGATTTTGAGGGTGTAACTCCAAAGGTTGTTGTCAAGGAGGGCGATCATGTCAAGGCCGGGGATGCCTTGTTTGTTAACAAGCAGTATCCTGAGGTAAAGTTTGCCTCGCCTGTTAGCGGAACCGTCCGCGAGGTGGTGCGTGGTGAACGAAGAAAAGTGCTCTGCGTGAGAGTTGATGCCGACGAGCAGCAGGAGTTTACCGACTTCGGCAAAAAGGACGTCAGCAAGCTTGTAGACGAGCAGGTTATTAATGCGCTGTTAGAGGCAGGTATCTTCGGATACATTAATCAGTTGCCCTACGCTGTTTCCACCAATCCTAGTGTGAAGCCGAGGGCAATTTTTGTTTCTGCTCTGCGCGATAAGCCCCTGGCTTGCGATTTTGAGTACGAGGTAGAAGGACAGATTGACGATTTCCAGACTGGTATCGACGCCCTGTCACGTATCGCTACCGTATACCTTGGAGTAGGAGTTGGTTCTAAACTCGAGAACACCAAGAATGCCGAGGTTACCGTATTTGATGGTAAGTGCCCTGCAGGTAACGTAGGTGTACAGGTTAACAACATCGCTCCTGTGAACAAGGGCGAGGTGGTATGGACCATCGGCGACCCTTCGGTAGTACTGTTCATCGGTCGCTTGTTTAATACAGGTAAGGTTGATTTGCATCGTACCGTAGCCCTGTGTGGTAGCGAGGTTAAGAACCCTGCCCACGTGGATATGCTGGTAGGCGAGGAGCTCTCAACCCTGTTGAGCAACAGCTACGATGCCCAGAAGAGCGTTCGTATTATTAATGGTAACGTGCTTACTGGCCGTCCAACAACCAAGGAAGGTTTCCTGGGTGCTCACACCAGCGAGATTACCGTTATCCCCGAGGGTAACGATGCTGACGAGATGCTGGGTTGGATTCTGCCACGCTTTAAGCAGTTCTCGGTTAACCGCAGCTATTTCTCTTGGCTTTGTGGTAAGAAGAAGTACGCTCTCGATGCCCGCGTAAAGGGTGGCGAGCGCCACATGATTATGAGTGGCGAGTACGACAAGGTGCTGCCTATGGACATCTACGGCGAATACCTGATTAAGGCTATCATCGCTGGCGATATCGACCGTCAGGAGGCCCTTGGTATCTACGAGGTTGCTCCCGAGGACTTTGCTCTTGCCGAGTTCGTAGATTCTTCTAAATTGGAGTTGCAGCGCATCGTGCGTGAAGGCCTCAATATCCTTCGTAAGGAAAATGCTTAATGTTTAATCTTTAATGTATAATTTTACATGAGCTTTTTAAGAAATTATCTCAATAAGATCAAGCCGAACTTTGAGGAGGGTGGCAAACTTCATGCCTTCCGCTCGGTGTTCGACGGCTTTGAGACCTTCCTTTATGTGCCTAACGACACAGCGAAGGCTGGTGGCGTGAATATTCACGACTCTATCGACTCGAAGCGCATTATGAGTATGGTGGTTATCGCCCTGATGCCTGCCATGCTGTTTGGTATGTATAACATCGGCTACCAGAACTATGCTGCTGCCGGCACACTCGCCACAGCATCGTTCTTCGAGATTTTTGCTTTCGGTTTCCTGGCCGTTCTGCCAAAAATCCTGGTTAGCTACATCGTAGGTCTGGGCATCGAGTTTGCCTGGGCACAGTGGAAGGGTGAGGAAATCCAGGAGGGTTACCTCGTATCAGGTATCATCATTCCATTGATTATTCCTATCGGTTGCCCATTGTGGATGCTGGCTCTGGCCTGTGCATTCTCAGTAATCTTCTGTAAGGAGATATTCGGTGGTACAGGTATGAACATCTTCAACCCTGCTGTTGCAGCACGTATGTTCCTGTTCTTCGCTTATCCTTCGAAGATGACTGGTGATACCGTTTGGGTGGCTCAGAATTCTATCTTCGGTTTGGGTAACGACCTGCCCGATGGCTTTACAGCAGCTACACCACTCGGTCAGCTGGCACAGAACATCACTCCCGATTCGTCGATTCTCGATATGGCCCTCGGTTTCATCCCAGGTTCAATCGGTGAGACATCGCTCGTGGCTATCGCTATCGGTGCTGCTATCCTGCTGTGGACAGGCATCGCCTCTTGGCGCACCATGCTCAGCGTGTTCGTGGGTGGTATCGCACTCGCCGTACTGTTCGAGCAGACTGGTCAGGGCATGACATGGTGGCATCACCTGGTAATGGGTGGTTTCGCATTCGGTGCCGTGTTTATGGCTACCGACCCTGTTACATCATGCCGCACAACCACAGGTCAGTACATTTACGGATTCCTGATTGGTGCTATGGCCATCATCATCCGTGTGCTGAATGCCGGTTATCCTGAGGGTATGATGCTCGCCATCTTCTTTGGTAACATGTTTGCTCCTACTATCGACCACTTCGTTGTGGAGCGCAATATCTCTAACCGTTTAAAGAGAGGAGGTCGCAAATGAAACTGAATACAAACTCTAACGCGTACATTATTATATATAGCGCGGTAATGGTGGTTATCGTAGCCTTCCTGCTGGCATTTGTCTATCAGGCCTTGAAGCCTATGCAGGATGCTAACGTAGCACTTGATGTGAAGAAGCAGATTCTCTACTCGCTCAATATCCGCAATCTGGATGGTGCCGAGGCCGAGGCCAAGTATGCCGAGGTGGTAAAGACCGAGAAGGAGGACGAGAATAATGGTCAGAAGGCCTATGAGTGCCAGATTGATGGTAAGAACATTACTGTAGTTAGCCTGAAGGGTATGGGCCTTTGGGGTGGCATCAGCGGTTATCTTGCTATCGACGAAGAGGGTAAGGTTTACGGTGCCTACTTCAACCACGAAGGTGAGACTGCTGGTCTTGGTGCCGAAATCAAGGACTCTCAGGCTTGGCAGGAGAAGTTCATCGGCAAGAAGATCTGGGACGAGAACGGCAACGTAGTACTCTCAGTTGTTAAGAAGGTTGAGGATCCCGCTACTCAGGTCGACTGTGTAACTGGTGCAACCCTTACTTCGAATGGTGTTGACGCCATGCTGAAGGACGGCCTGAAAGGTTTCCAGACCTATTCTATCGGCCGAATGCTCGAGACTGTTGCAAATACTGATTCAACTAAAGTAGTGGAGGAATAAACTATGGCATTATTCAGTAAACAAAATAAGGAGGTTTTTACAAACCCATTAAACGTCGACCATCCTATCCTTGGACAGGTGCTGGGTATCTGCTCGGCATTGGCTGTTACATCGCAGCTTAAGCCTGCCATCGTAATGGGACTCGCCGTTACTGTGATTACCGCATTCTCAAACGTAATTATCTCAATCATCCGCAACACTATCCCTAACCGCATTCGTATTGTGGTTCAGCTGGTGGTTGTGGCTGCGCTGGTAACTATCGTTAGCCAGATTCTGAAGGCTTTCGCTTACGATGTGAGCGTTCAGCTGTCGGTATATGTAGGATTGATCATTACCAACTGTATCCTGATGGGTCGCCTCGAGGCGTTCGCCATGCAGAACAAGCCTTGGCCTTCGTTCCTCGATGGTGTAGGTAACGGTCTGGGCTACGCTATGATTCTGGTGATTGTTGGTGCCGTTCGTGAGTTGCTGGGCCGCGGCAGTCTGCTGGGCTTCCAGATTGTACCCGATGCCTGCTACGACTTCGGTTACGTTAACAACGGTATGATGACGATGCCTGCTATGGCGCTGATTCTCGTGGGATGTGTGATTTGGGTTCATCGTGCTTACTTTTATAAGGAGAAATAAGATATGGAACACGCAATATCATTACTATTCAGGTCGATTTTTGTCGACAATATGATCTTCGCTTTCTTCCTCGGCATGTGCTCTTATCTGGCTGTGTCGAAGACTGTGAAGACTTCGTTAGGACTCGGTCTCGCTGTAACCTTCGTGCTTACCGTTACCGTTCCTGTTAACTATCTGTTGCAGACCAAGGTGCTGGGTCCCGACTGTCTTGTCGAGGGTGTTGACCTCAGCTACCTGTCGTTCATCCTCTTCATCGCCGTTATCGCCGGTATGGTGCAGTTGGTTGAGATGACTGTTGAGAAGTACTCTCCATCGCTCTATGCAGCGCTGGGTATCTTCCTGCCTCTGATTGCCGTAAACTGCGCTATCATGGGTGCTTCGCTGTTCATGCAGCAGCGCATCCTGATGGACCCCTCTAACTCGCAGGCCATTACCAGCGTATGGGATGCCATCGTTTATGGCTTCGGCTCTGGTCTCGGTTGGGCGCTGGCCATCGTGGCTATGGGTGCCATCCGCGAGAAGATGCAGTATAGCGATGTGCCCAAGCCTCTGCAGGGCCTCGGCATCGTGTTTATCACCGTGGGCCTCATGGCTATGGCTATGATGTGTTTCTCAGGCCTTAACATATAATGGTCAATGTTCAATGTTAAATGTTCAATGAATTTATGGCTCAGTTTATAGCATATAGTATAGGGGTTTTCCTCGCGGTAATCATCCTCTTGGTGATTATCCTGTTGGTGGCTAAGAAGTATCTCAGCCCCAGCGGTAATGTGAATATTACAGTTAACGGAGATAAGGTGCTGAACGTACCACAGGGCAACAACCTGATGGCTACCCTCAACGAGAATGGCATTTTCCTGCCTTCGGCTTGTGGTGGTAAGGCCAGCTGCGGCCAGTGTAAGGTTCAGGTGCTCGAGGGTGGTGGCGAGATTCTCGATTCTGAGAAGCCTCACTTTACTCGTAAGCAGATTAAGGACCATTGGCGCCTGGGTTGCCAGTGTAAGGTTAAGGGCGACCTGAAGATTCACGTAGATGAGTCGATCCTGGGTGTTAAGGAGTACGAGTGTACCGTTATCTCTAACAAGAACGTGGCTACTTTCATCAAGGAGTTCAAGGTACAGCTGCCTGCTGGCGCTCACATGGACTTCCTGCCTGGTTCTTACGCTCAGATCCGTATTCCTAAGTTTGATTGCATCGACTATGATAAGGACTTCGACAAGAGTCTGATTGGCGACGAGTATCTGCCCGCATGGGAGAAGTTCGGTTTGTTCCCACTTAAGTGTAAGAACCCCGAGGACACCATCCGTGCTTACTCAATGGCTAACTATCCTGCCGAGGGTGATGTATTCATGCTTACCGTACGTATCGCTACACCTCCATTCAAGGCCGACCGTTCGGGCTTCATGGATGTAAATCCTGGTATCGCTTCAAGTTACATCTTCTCGCTGAAACCTGGCGACAAGGTAATCATGAGTGGCCCTTATGGCGACTTCCACCCACACTTCGACTCGAAGAAGGAGATGATTTGGGTTGGTGGTGGTGCCGGTATGGCTCCTCTGCGTGCTCAGATCATGCACATGACCAAGACGCTGCACACTACCGATCGCGAGATGCACTACTTCTATGGTGCACGTGCGCTGAACGAGGTGTTCTATCTCGACGACTTCCTGGGACTGGAGAAGGAGTTCCCCAACTTCCACTTCCACCTGGCCCTCGACCGTCCAGACCCTGCAGCCGATGCAGCTGGCGTAAAGTACACTCCAGGTTTTGTACACCAGGTAATGCTGAACACCTATCTGAAGGACCACGAGGCTCCCGAGGATATCGAGTACTACATGTGCGGTCCTGGCCCCATGTCGAAGGCCGTGGTTTCTATGCTCGACTCGCTCGGCGTAGATCCCGAAAGCATTATGTACGATAACTTCGGCGGATAATCCGTTATCCCCCGCAAATAATAAGCAAAGTGCAGCACCATCAAGGTTGCTGTACTTTTTTTTAATAATAAATTCCTAAAATGCATTAAAATTTAATTTTTTTATTTATCTTTGCAACCGCAAACTTACGCCGAGCTGACGTTTCATAATGTTGGCGAGGCTATAGGGAGGGAGCACTACATTTTGGAAATGCGTCGCTGACGCTTTGTTTTTGGCCGTTAGAACCTAGGAAATTCAAACGTACAAGTCAAAGACTTAGCAGAGGTTGGTGCTACGGGTAGGTATATACCGTCCCCGTCAGCGTGCAGAGGGCTAACCATGTCCTCACGCACGCTTCATAGGACGTTTCGTATATAACCAACGGCGTGGGTATCAATTCTGTTTGTCTATTTGTACAGGTTTTCCTAGGACCTTAACGGCGGACAGGCAGAAGCGAGACACCCCGCCTTTCCTTTTTGTAGTAACTAGTTAATTAATCAGTCTGTATCAGGGAGTCTTACAGACACAACTTTTTCAAAAAAAGATGAAGAAGTTATTTATGTGTTTGGCTCTGTGTCTAATGTCCTTATCCACATTTGCACAGAAAGAAGTAACGGTAAAAGCTGGTACACTTGTACCGTTGCAAGTGGTTAATTACACTAAAGCTGCTGACGTTAAAGTCGGTCAGAAAGTGGCCTTTAGAGTTTCTCGTGACATCTCCGTTAATGGCGTAACAGCCATTCCTTATGGAACGACTGTGAACGGAACAGTTTACGAAGCAAAGAAATCATCTTGGTGGGGAACAAAAGGCCGTCTTGGCATCAAAATTTCGGAGATGTTTGCCCCCAATGGTGAAATGGTTCCTTTGGCAAATGGCGATGTTTATGTTACAGGTAAGAACCGTACTCCAACAGCAGTTATTGTGTTCCTATTTGTTTGGCCAGGCTGTTTCATTTGTGGGTCTAAAGCTGAGCTACCTGTTGGCTATGAGATTCAGGCAAATGTTGCAGCAAATACTTTGGTAACAGTCAACTAAAATAGAAATATGATTAACTCTCGCATTTTTACAAAGCATCGCATTTCTGATGTACTATGTACAAAATGGACAGAGAAAAATGCATAACCAAAAGCAGCGTCTTTAGTGTGATACGCTGCTTTTGGTAAAATTTAAATTCTTATCCTGTCAAAACTTTGATATGGGAATCACGTCTATGGTGTAGCCGGCTTTCTCTATGGTGCGCTCTTCGTCGCGGGTGACAATGGTGAGATGGCTGCACTTCAGTTCACCAGCGCATTCCACGATGCTGTCAATCTCGCGCTTCTCCGTTTTAGAACTGCTCATATCATAGCACACTTGCACCAGGCGCTCTATCTTTGCGCCTTTGCGTAGCACAAAGTCTACCTCCTTGTCGTTGCGCGAACGATAATAGAACATGGTCTTATCGGTATCATATCCGCGACGTATAAGTTCTACAAAAACCTGATTTTCAAGCAAACGACCAAGATTCTCACTCACGGCAAAAGCCTTGGCGGCCACAAATCCATTATCCACCACATAGACCTTCCGTGGGGCCTTCTTCATCAGTTTCAGTTTGTTGTTGTAGCGCGACAGATAGTAGAATAAATATGGTTCGTGCAGATAGTCCATGTATTTCTTGGTAGTGCTAACACTCGATAATCCCAATTCTTCTGAGAGGTTGTTGGCACTCAGCGGATTGCAGAAGTTGGAAACCAAATACATGGCAAGGTTATTAAGGTCGGTGATGTTCCGTACATTGTGTCGCTTTGCCACATCCTTCCAAATGATAGAATCGAATAAGGTGTCGAGATAACTGCGCACTAATGAGCGCGAAGCTACCACTTCCGGATAACCACCATTTTGCATATAGTCGTCTGTCAGAGCGTTCGCCTCTGCTTGCTGTTCCGGCTGCATTACATTGAGATTGAGTTTGTGCCAATCGAAAAACTCTTCCATACTGAAGGGTAGCATCTCTATTTGGAGATATTTTCCCGTAAGCACCGTTGCCATTTCGCTCGATAGCATCTTGGCGTTGCTACCTGTTATGACCAGATTCTTACCCATCCTGTAGAGTTCGCTCACCCATAAGTCCCAAGCGTCGAGATTCTGTACTTCATCGAGTAGCAGATACTCATAGCCAGGATAGACATCATCAAGCATTCGCATCACAAGATTAGCATCCCAGGCATCCAGGAGCGGCTGATTATCGAAATTCAGATAGGCAAAGTTCTTATTACGCAGCATCAGCAAGGCCTGAGTTGACTTGCCTACACGACGTGGACCTGTAATCAACTTTATTAGCTGACTGTTCAGTAGCACGTTTTCATCCTGATTAGTTCTACGTGTAAGATAAGGGCGCGACAGCAACTCGTCACGTTCTTTTCGTTGGTTCAGAATAATTGTCTTCATCATCTCAATATTATATTTCGGGTGCAAATATATGGTATTTTCTTCAATTTTGCAAGTGTATTGGATAAAAAACGTACTATTTTATCCAATACAGCGGTTGAAATGCATAAAAAAGTGCAGTAACACGAAGTTGCTGCACATGTTTTTTTGATCTGCGGCGGGAATTTTACTTGGCGCCGAGGATTTCCTTGGCGCGGGATAGCTGCTCGGCGGTGGGAGTGGCAACATCTTTAAGTGAGTAGGGGATGCCCAACTGCTCCCACTTGAAGGTGCCCAGGGTGTGATAGGGCAGAACCTCTACCTTCTGCACATTCTGCAGCGTGTCGATGGTGTGTCGCAGCTGTGTGAGCTGATCCTCGTCGGTTGTGATGCCAGGCACCAGTACGTGGCGAATCCACACGGGCTTGTTGATGTCCGACAGATAGCGGGCGCAATCCAGAATATGCTCGTTGCCGTGACCTGTCAACCAGCGATGCTTCTCGCTGTCGATATGCTTGATATCGAGCAGCACCAGGTCGGTAGTCTGCATCAGGCGCTGGAACTTACCAAAGAAAGGCTCCTCGCGGGTAAAAGGCTGGGCAGCGGTGTCCAGACAGGTGTTGATGCCGCGTCGATGTGCCTCCTCAAACAGGTCGATCAGGAAATCAATCTGCAGCAGCGCCTCGCCACCACTCACGGTAATACCGCCATCGGGGCCCCAGTAGCTGCGGTAGCGCTCGGCTTTGTTCAGCAGCTCGTCAATTGTAGCTGTGGTGCCACAGGCATCCGAGCCCAATTTCCATGTGTCAGGATTGTGGCAGTAGCGACAACGCATGCGGCAACCCTGCATGAAAATCAGAAACCGAATCCCTGGCCCGTCAACAGAGCCAAAGGATTCGGTAGAGTGTATATAGCCTGTACTACTCATTACAGACTCTCGTGAGATTGACGTGCAATTACATCCTCCTGCTGCTCGCGAGTCAGATCGATGAACTTCACAGCGTAACCCGATACACGGATGGTGAAGTTAGCGTACTCGGGCTTCTCAGGATGCTCCATAGCATCGCGCAGCTTCTCAACACCAAACACGTTCACATTCAGGTGGTGAGCACCACGGCTGAAGTAACCGTCCATTACGCGAACCAGCGTGTTAGCACGCTCCTCGTCGTTCTGGCCCAGAGTGTTGGGGCTGATGGTCTGAGTGTTCGAGATACCGTCGAGGGCATACTCATAAGGCAGCTTAGCTACTGAGTTGAGCGATGCCAACAGACCGTTCTTCTCGGCACCATAGCTTGGGTTAGCACCTGGCGACAGAGGAGTACCAGCACGACGGCCATCGGGCAGGTTACCTGTGTACTTACCATATACCACGTTAGATGTGATGGTA
This sequence comes from Prevotella sp. khp1, assembly GCF_900102205.1. NCBI lineage: Bacteria > Pseudomonadati > Bacteroidota > Bacteroidia > Bacteroidales > Prevotellaceae > Prevotella > Prevotella sp. khp1. The sequence goes on along the minus strand of NZ_FNJZ01000001.1, from coordinate 701,642 downwards.
AGGATAGAGCAGGTTGGGGTAGCGTTACGATAGGTAGCGTGCTTGCGAATCTTCTTAACGAAGGTCTTCAGCAGCCATACAGCAATCTCGTCGGCGCGGTCGTCGTCGTTACCGTAGCGTGGGAAGTCGCCCTCGGCTACATAGTCTACGTTGAATCCCTCCTCGTCGCGAATCATCTTTACCTTTGCATATTTAACAGCAGAGATAGAATCTACTACGTGTGAGAAACCTGCGATACCGGTAGCGAATGTACGACGTACGTTGGTATCAATCAGGGCCATCTCGGCAGCCTCGTAGAAGTACTTATCGTGCATGTAGTGAATCAGATTCAGGGTGTTTACATATACACCAGCCAGCCAGTCCATAGCCTGGTCGAAGCGTGGAGCCAGCTCCTCCCATGTCAGGTACTCGTCCTTGATGGGGCGGAAACCAGGAGCAACCTGCTCGCGGGTCTTGGCGTCGACACCACCGTTACATGCATACAGGAAACACTTAGCCAGGTTGGCACGTGCTCCAAAGAACTGCATCTCCTTACCAGTCTGTGTAGCACTTACACAGCAGCAGATGCTATAATCGTCGCCCCATACAGGACGCATTACCTCGTCGTTCTCGTACTGGATCGAGCTGGTCTTAACCGAGATCATGGCAGCGTACTTCTTGAAGTTCTCGGTCAGACGTGGCGAGTAAAGTACGGTGAGGTTTGGCTCGGGTGAAGGACCCATGTTCTCCAGAGTGTGCAGGAAACGGTAGTCGTTCTTGGTCACCATGTGGCGTCCGTCCATACCCATACCACCTACCTCGAGAGTAGCCCAAACGGGGTCGCCCGAGAACAGCTCGTTGTATGATGGGATACGTGCGAACTTAACCATGCGGAACTTCATTACCAGGTGGTCGATCAGCTCCTGTGCCTCGCTCTCGGTCAGGGTACCCTCTTCCATATCACGCTGGATGTAGATATCCAGGAATGTAGATACACGACCTACCGACATGGCAGCACCGTTCTGAGTCTTGATGGCAGCCAGGTAGCCGAAGTACAGCCACTGTACAGCCTCGCGAGCGTTGTTAGCAGGCTGCGAGATGTCGAAGCCGTAGATTTGAGCCATAGCCTTCATCTCCTTCAGGGCCTTAATCTGCATTGAGATCTCCTCACGCTGACGGATGATATCGTCGCTCATTACACCGGCACCGCAGTTGCGCTTGTCGGCCTCCTTCTCGGCAATGATAAAGTCGATACCATACAGGGCCACACGACGGTAGTCGCCTACGATACGGCCACGGCCATAAGTATCGGGCAGACCAGTCAGGATGTGGTTGTGACGTACGTGCTTCATCTCCTCGGTGTAAGCATCAAATACGCCGTCGTTGTGGGTTTTGCAATACTTTGTGAAAATCTCGTGCAGCTTCTCTGATGGCTTGTAACCGTAGTTGGTGCAAGCCTGCTCAGCCATCTTAATACCGCCAAAAGGCATGAAGGCGCGCTTCAAGGGTTTATCAGTCTGCAGACCAACTACCTTCTCCAGGTCCTTCTTACTCTCGTCGATGTAGCCAGGGCCATAAGCTGTCATGCTCGATACGATCTCTGTCTCCATGTCGAGCACACCGCCCTTGGCACGCTCTTCCTTCTGCAGCTCCTGCAGACGGCCCCACAATACGTTTGTGGCATCTGTAGGCTCAGCCAGGAAGGTCTCGTCGCCCTCGTAAGCTGTGTAGTTGTTCTGAATAAAGTCTCTGAGATTGACCTCCTCGGTCCACTTGGTTCCTTTAAAACCACGCCATTCTTTACGCATAAATCAATTAGTGTTTTATATAAAAAAAATAATACCTATTGCAAAATCGGGTGCAAAGGTACTATTTTTTTTTGGACTACGCAAATATTTACGTAGCAATAATTGATTATTTTGATTTGGCGCAATTGATTTAGCGTACCAACTTCTTGCCATCTACAATGTAGATGCCGTGTGATTCCTTAATATCCCATGCAACTGGTAGCCCCCAGCGCCGTTACTATCGCCGTAGCGATACTAGCAATCATCTGTACGATGAACTTGATGGTTTCTCTCTTACTCATAATGTTTAATGTTTCATGTTTCGCTCGGCTTTGCCGCTTGGCATCGCCAAGAATGTTTCATGTTTAATCTTTAATGATTAGGCACAGATTACACGGCTCTCTTTTAGAGAAACGCAGCTCTTTTTCGTTGATAACAGCCGTGTCCTTTTTTAAAAGGCCGTGTTAATCCGTGCCTAAAACTAGTCGCCGATTGGTTCGTTGTGGTTACCGCCGCCCTGGTTACCGCCGCCCTGGTTACCACCGCCTCCGGTATTGCCGCCGTTGCCTCCGGTATTGCCGCCGTTGCTGGGCTGTGGGTTGTCGGGATCTTCCACATCGCCGCTGTCACTCGAGGTAACACGCTTAACCTCCTTGCCGGTGCGGTCGAAGCAGGTAATCTGCACAGCCGTCTTCGAGAGCTCCTCCTTCAGGTCAACATCTGGGGTGAAGATGATGCGGCGACTCGAAATCAGTCCGGCCTTTACCTTGTTCACATCGTCCACGCTCTTGGCGCGCAGGCCGAATCGCATCGTACCCAGTCCGGGCAGCGCCACGCTGTGACCCTCGGTGGCCCATGCCTTAATTACTTCGCCAGCTGCATCCCAGCAAGCTTGCATCACACCTTTGCTAACTCCGCTACGCAGGGCAGCCTCCTTAATCACTTTGTCCTGATTCAGGGCGGTGTACAACTCAGGCAACATCACGTAGCGGTACGTGCCAGCGTAAGTGCCAATCTTAATCAACTGTTCGGTTGCTTTAACTTTAAGTGCCATAATTAAATTACGTTTTAAAGGGTTTAACATTAAATTTTTGTTGCCTAACTAGGGAGATTTTTTTCTCTAACTAGCGAGATATTTTTCTCCTTTGTTTCGACATTACAAAGGTACAACATTCGCCGCCACCGTTTAGGCGATGGCAGGCGATGCCGTGCGATAGGCGAACTTTTTTTCCTATTTTTTTAGGGTTCGCCAAGGTGTTCTACTATGGCTTTTACCTGCCGTGGGGTAAATGCCTTGCAGGTGGGCTGATAGCCGGTGGCTTGCAGTTGTTCCAATAGCTGGGTGCAGCGGTTAATCCACGCCATCAGGTGGTTAACGGCTGTGCGTGGCATGCTATCGGGAAAGTACATCAAGGCCAGCTCCTTCTTGGTATAAGCCCTAATGATAAACGTCTCCATATAATGTTTAATGTTTAATGTTTAATGTTTAATGTTTAATGTTTCATGTTTCGCTCGACATCCCGAAGGGTGGCGCTTGCTACCGAAGGGACGCAAGAATCTTTAATCCTTAATGTAAAAAACTCACTAAAGTCCTTACACCCTTTGGGCAGCTGATGGTGCTGCAGATTGGGTAACACCTGCTGCAACTGTAGGAACAATCGTTCGCCTGGCTCATCTTGGTCGGGATACATGTGGAAACTAGTTGACAATTGATCATTGATAATTGACAATTGTTCTACATCCTTTTTGGTGAGCAGGGTGGCCGAGGGGATGGCGATGGCTTTATGACCAGCCGATAGCATGGCCCAGCAGTCGGATGCACCCTCGGTAATAAACAGCGGTTCGCCTGGCTTCAGCAGGTTGAGTACGGGCAGGTTGTAAATGCCGCACTCGGCGCCTGGTGGAAAGCGGAAACGGGGTAGGGCACCTTTCACCAAGTTGCGGTTCTGCACACCCACCAGCTGCCCCTCTTTATTATAATAAGGTGTCTGCAACCAGGGTACACCCTTGCGGTCGGTCCACGAGGTTAACCGGCACCACCACACCACGCGGGGATCAATCAGTCGCTCGTAGAACAGAAACTTACGTGCAGCCTCGTTCAGCCACGGGTGCTCAAAGTATGGCTCGTAGCGACTGGCATCGAATGGCTGTGGCGCATTGTCCTTTTGGGTTGGTTGCCACTCGTCTATGATTACATTGTGCTGATCGGCCAACCATCGGCATGCATCTTTAAACTCCATGTGCAGGTAGCGCATCACCAGATCGATGGTGCCGCCCGTAGCCCCACACACAAAGCAGCGGTAGGTGTTGGTCTTTACACGGAACGACAGACTGGGGTGGCTATCGGCATGAAACGGACAAAGACTTTTGTGATGCTTTACGCGAAGTCCAAGTCGCTCGGCGACCCCCTCAATAGGTAGGTCGCGGAGCTTTTGCAGTTGTATCTTATCCATTTTAATGTTTAATCTTTCGCTCGGCTTTGCCGCTTGGCATCGCCAAGAATGTTTAATCTTTAATGTTTAATGTTTAATCTTTCTTCCCCTTCAGGTACAACTCCGTCTTGGTATAAATCCCCGTTTGGGCGCTGTACTCGATGAACTTACGATGCACCCATTTGCGCAGCTGATTGCTGGCACCCTCAATGGGCTTGTTCTGACTTTCGCGTAGAGCCTCTAACTGGGCCTTGTTAAACTGGGTGGGCAGGTCGTCGAGCATATTTCTGGGGCCTCGGCGTTGGCTGTCGTTCGCACCCTCTTCGCCGTTGCTTAGCATGGTGGCAAATAGCTGCATCTTGCTCCAAAGGTCGTGATACACTAGCCATTCTACCAGTTCGGCCATCGCCTTTGTCCACGTCTGGTTGTTCAGTATCCACAGCACGCATCCAGCCTTCCAGGCCGATACCAAGCTACGGTGTGATATCTCGAACAGCACGTCGTCGTCGGTCAGATCGGCCAGCGTGGCCATATCCTCAGCCAATCGATCGATAAGCTTGTTGAGTGGACGGATAATGTATCGGCCCTTGCTGTTACCAAGACGCTCCAGGTACTCATCCAACTTCTGGTAAAACTCATCGGGATAGTTACCCTGACGGGGAATGCGACCACTACGCTCACCACGGGGCTTGAACGAGAACACCATGCGCCCGAAGGTTCCGTTAAACAGCTCGTACTTATAAAAACGACGGGTGGCGCCAGGGGTGCTTGAAAAGGTGAGGTTGGCGCGCAGGATAGGGTTGCCGCTTACACCATCGGCTGTGGCACGCAAGGCACCTGCACGGGCACGATCGTAAACATTTCGCAGCAACTGCGACAGTTTTTTATGACTACCACACAGCTGGTCGGCCATCTCAACCTCAGGCATATTAAAGTACTGTGTGCGACCGCCCTGTGCCTCGAGTGCCATCGCGTTCTGTATGAATGCCGGGTTGGTGGTGTCGGTTGGCGGGAAATAGATGGCCACCTCGGGACGTACTTTATCCTTGTTGTTGCCTTTGCCCTTGGGTAGCTTTGCCCATTCTACCAATTTGTTCATCTCTACCAGGTCGTGCTCGGTAAAGTCGCGACAGATGGCATTAATAAGGTTTGGAAACTGCCCCTTGTTATCGCCACTATTGGCCACCAGGTTGGCCATCATGCCGCATGGTTCCTTCCAACTGTTGTCGGGGTACATAAATTCCGTGCCGCTGATGTGTGCGCCAAGTACGGGGAAGAACATCGGAACCAGGGGCGCGTGCATATCTTTTGATGCCTGCGAGAGTAGGAGTTTTATACTTTCTGTGCCTTTACCAAGGTTTGGCATCGCAGGCGCTGTGTTATTTGAAATCTCGTATTTCATTGATAATCTGCTTTTTAGGTGAATTAATACTACTAATGATATAACCCTCGCGTTCCAGTTCCAGTTGTTCCAATTATTATTCTGGTAGTCCCAATTACCCTTGTTTACTTATATAACTATCTATATATCAATTAGTTATAATTGATTAAAAGGGCTATTTGCTCCGCAAAATAAAACTGGAACATTTGGAACTGTCACACGTCTCAGGGCCATTTGCTGTTGGGTTAGCCTTCCTCTATAAGGCCACTCAATCCCTCGCAAAGTTCGATGTACACCTCGTATACATATCTCGACAAGGTAAGACTGCCGCCGATATGCATGGGCTTAAAGTTGGGGCGGTACGTGCCATCATCCTTACGTGTAATTGTAATGCGCTTACCCTCGTACACTTTGGGATTACGCTTAATGGTAGTTGATGGAATCGTCTCAACAAACGTAAAGTGTTCGTCGTAACGAAACTCATCGCTCTCCACATCGCGACGCAGTACACCCAGATAATTCTTACCCACCTTTGCCAGGCGATCCTTGCGCAGCAAGGTTTTCAAATTCACGCTAAAATGCGTGTTGCAATTCTTTTTCATTTTTCTAATTATGAATTAAAATTGCCCTCTTGCACTTACGCGATGATATAGATAGGCTGTACTTCATCTCGCGCTCGGAGCCGTGCCCAGTTTTTTTCTGCCGACTAACATCAAAAAGAATGCAGCAGAAACTCCGATTAGAAATTTCTGCTGCAAAGATACGATGTGTGTGGAAATGGAACGAAATAATTGAATAGCGATAAATAGCCGTATATTCATCGCTATTTATCGCTATAAAGTTTGGAACCTTTAAATGATTATTTCTCGCAAAAAAGCGCTTTGAAAGGTTTTAGTTCATCTTCGGAAAAGTAATTGTTCAGCCCAATTTTATACCCTCTGTATTTAGTAAGGTATGGTTTTATGGAGTTTCCTTTCACACCAAATTCTTTTTCAATACTTGGTGCCGATACATCTTGTTGGATTTTTCCTGCTTCGATGCCCCCAATAATTACTAATGCTGTTTGCTTCGGTCTGCTGGGAGTGATATTCTTTCTTATGATACTTATCACTTTGTCAGTCTCAGCATTGTTTATTATAAAATCCGTAAACTTCGTAACTTTTGTACCAGATTCTTCCCGATTACAGCCATTATCTTTTTCCGGTTCCTCATTGATAAAGGTGTCATACCAACCGTCGGGTAGGGAGATGGAGAATATCTTGTCGAGCATTAGGGGCCACTCCTCAAAAGAATGGTTGGCTATATTTTGCATAAGCTGTTGGGTAAGTGTGAATTTGTAGAAACTATGACTGCTTGTACCAAGCGCCAAGATGGCAAAACCAAAGACTATGCCCACAGCCTTTCGTATTTCGTTCTCGCTTACATGACGGTCGAAACGCTTGTACTCATTGTGCTTTTGTAGCCATATGTCCTCAATTTCTGTTGATATAGCGTCACCCTTGTTGGCGATGATATTAAGTAGCTCGAGTGTTTCAACAATACACTCTTCTGGACACAAACCAAATTCTGTCAGTTCGGCCTCCAGTTTTCGACCAATCTGACAAATAGCCTTGTAAAGCTCGTTCTCGGCATACTTCTCACTTACGAGCTTTATTTCTGCGGGTTGGAACCTCTGATTCATTTAGGTAGTTTTTAGTTTGTTCATTAATTAAGTTAAACCATGTTTCAAGTCCTGTCATGTTGTCAAAGTCGCGAGTACCAATACTAAAGTTATGTAAAACTTCGAAAGTCAATGGGTAATATGCCCTTACGTAGTCGTTTATGCGGTAGGTTTTGAATTCCTTAAAGGTGATGCTGATATCATAACCGTTTTCGCTACAGAGTTTTACCATTTCAGCCATGTCTTTGTTTGCCTGTGAAATTTTGCCATTTGAGTTCTTATCAAATTCCATTGTGAAGAATCCTTTCAAGGCGTCTGAAATCTCAACCGTTTTTAGCATCGCTTTCAGGTGTGCAGAATTTATCTCCATGCCCTTTGACTTGTTGATTTTCTTGGGATTCTGAAACGAGAACGAAACCTTACGAATATAGTCGCCGTGTACGAACAATCTTTCATTTACAAAGTCCCAAATATCTTTTGGGTTCATTCTGGCCTCGATGCGCATCTCAAGGTCAAATAGGTCGCCAAGCATACGATTGAAGTTTTCTAATATCACATCACGCAGCAAATCGGGTTTGCTTCCCCAGGCTGGTGATTTCTCAATAGCCATCAATCCTATGCCAGGACGATTGTCTATCAGAATGTAGCAATATGGGTTCGACTCAATTTCATCTTTCTCATACGTATCAAAACCATTTTGGTCTTTTCCTGTACGTTTCCACCAATCTTTGAATTGGCTATTGTTTACGCGCCATAGAAAAATGTCGTCTGCCTTAGCTAACACATCATTTGGTAGCATGGTTATAATTTCGCCCTTTTTATTCTTTTTGGCAAGTTTGTCGATACTGTTTTTGTCAAACAGACTTGCAAAGCAGGTTTGAGCAAATTTAACGTATTTAGCACCATCTATACCATCAGCGGCGGTTTGTATTGATTGCTGTGGCGATTTATGAAAATCGAATTTGTAAATTGCGTAAAGCGAATTTCTTTTGTCCATTACTTATAGTTTTTTAGAATTTGAGTGGCAAAGGTAGCAAAAATACGTTAAACAAAAGCAAGAATCGTCTGCAAATTTGAGATTTGATTACATATTTTCTTGTTTTCTAGCATAACTTTCCATTTGGTGCACAGTTTCCATATTTTCCGGCTTAAATTGATACGTTTTATGAGTAAAGGCTTGACAGGATGCACCGGCGAGTATAAATATAATAATGTGGCGAAAATTGCAAATATCACAAACTTTTTGGATGAAATTTGGATAATATCACAAAAATAATGTATATTTGCAGCGCAAAGGGTGATCTTTGACATGTTAGTACAAAGCAATATCATAAACAGCTGGGCCTACACCAGCCTGCAGAACATGATGTTGTGAATACCTTTCAAAATTAGTACAAAGCAATATCATAAACAGCCTTCATGCTCAAGGCCCTGCAGGAGCTGCGTTGTGAATACCTTTCAAAATTAGTACAAAGCAATATCATAAACAGCTTTGGCATGCACCTCACCCAGCAGTACCGCGTTGTGAATACCTTTCAAAATTAGTACAAAGCAATATCATAAACAGCAAATCTGCCGTAATCGACAGAATCATAGGGGTTTATGATTGCAAATAGAAACACAAAAATGTTTATGATAACAGAGAAATCCCTCGGTATCGAGGGATTTCTTTTATTCTGCGTACTCTATGTGTCCTATCTTGGTTATCCGAACCTTTACAGCACCCTTTAGTCCGTTTGGATTCCTAATTCTTTTCCACGTCATATTTTTCAATTTTGTATATTCCCCCTTTGTCGCATCGTACTGATGCCTGAAGCGATAGTCGCCTTCCGAAATAGTTTGCACCTTGAATAGATGTGGACTTATTAAAGCATAGTTTTCTTTTGCGGTCAGATCTATGTCTGCAGGATTAAATCCGGAAACCTCGTCTGGAAATACGAAGCAATCATTCATCTGCAAAGAAAACAAGAATCGCCAGCCTTTGTCTGCATTATATGTCTTGTTGATGACTGGGTTGCCCTGTATAGCGTTGTCTACAGCATCAAAGAACGACACTACAACTTCATGCAGTTCGTGCTGCGCATCTTCGTATATCGCAACATGATGGTTGTTGTTTGTTCTAACGTAGTCGGTAGATTGTGGCTTGCCATCCTTGTCAAGCAGAAGTTCGCCCTTGTTATTACGTTTCTTGTGGATAGCGCGGGCATCCTTTAATTTGGTTCTTACGATAACACGTTTGATGCAGATGCCTTTCTCACGATTAAACCAGATCGGATTCTCCTCCAGATTGGCGAAAGCCTCTTTGGGCTTATTGCCATACTCGCGGAGCCTTTCCTGAAGGATGCGCTGCACACCCTTGTCAACCACGTCATCTATATTCAAACTCTCGTTTACCTCTACTCGTTTGGTGAACACTTGAACTCCTTTCTCCTTGATGCTGCCAAAGGGATTGTCATCGTGTAGTTTGCCTCTTGGTGTGAGTTGCACCTGGCGGTTGCCTTCTTTTTTCTTCTTGGATTTCGAGATGTTCAGGTTGGGTGTTACAGCACTCGTAGCAGGCTTTTGGTAAACGTTGATTCTCTCCAACTGATTTTTTACCTCAGCACGCAGCTCTCCTAATGGCATTGGCTCATTGAATCTCCAGTTTCCCTTTTTGTCGCGATGCAGATAATCATGTCGCATCTTAAGGAGTTGATTTCGAGTTTCGCCCTGTGAGTTCAACGAGTTCAAATAGAATATGAAAGCGGGCTTGGTGAAAGCCACGGTGATGGCATCCATCGCGTGGTTGCGATGGTCGGTACGCTTCGTCCAGGCATCCTCATTTATCTTGCGAACAGTCTTACCGTCTTTGTCCTCATAGGTATCAATCAAATCGAGTTTTTCATATTTGTCCCAGACGAGTTCCTGCAGGACATCCACCAATTGCCAGTCGTCGCGCAGGCGACAGGTGATGCTACCCGTAGTGGGCACTACTTTACGAGTGATAGTACCCAAAAGTTCATAGGCCTTGCGGTTTATGTATTGTGTCAGACCCAAATCCCTTGTTAGGGGTTCGTCCTGAATGTCGGCAGCTGTGCGTAGCAAATTGTCTTTCTTGGCCTTGCTGATAGATTTCAGTTTGAACAGGTCGTTGACTCTGGCTATATATTGCTGGGCTTCAGCCTCACCATATTTCCATTTCACATAATCCAGAGCAGTCATATCGCCCTTCTCTTCGTTGATGCTCGAAAGTTCTATGGTCAGCGCAGAGAATGCGTTGCTTGGACTCTTTGCTTTCGGGATGATGTGTTCTTTGTCGAACTTGCGATGAATGATAAGGTCAATCAAATCAACCTTTGTCTTAGAATATAGTGTCTTATAGCCGAACGGTGCCAACTCCTTATACAATCTGTATTTCAGAATGTCGTTTTCGCTGACATAGGTTACGTGATAACCTCGTTCGTTTAGCTGGTCGATAAGTTCCTGTCGGCACTTAGCTCGCTCGTTCTTATTGTTCTCAATGTCCTGAGTCATCCGCTTTCGACTTTCTGCGTTCTTGCTAAGGTCGCGTGCCAACTCAATGCGTATCTCGCTGAATTGACCATATTCCTCGCCATATTCATCTATCAATCCGTTTACTACCGAAACCATCTGATTAAGCACTCTTTCAACCAGCGGATTACGCAGGCTGTTGTGAGGAATGGGTTGCAGGTATTGTTGCAAAACGCGGCTTTCGTTCTCTTCCTTGGTGATGGAACGCTTGGAATGATTGTAGCCCGCCTTTTCGCAGGCCTCATTATACTGATAGCCTTCTTTCAGAAAAGGTAGAATCTTTTGTATGGCTTTGGCGCTGAGACGACCATAGCCATCAGGGAATTTGATGTCGGCAATGACTTTGGCATATTCATCGTTGTCGAAGCCGAAGAACTCTTTTACGCGCTGCACAAGCTTGGAGCTGCCAGAGCGGGAATTGTCGCCAGGAAAAGAATAGAGCAGATGCCACAACTTATAATGAGGCTGCATGTAGATTTCAGAACCTATTATGACTTCAGCATTCAGCGCTTCGGTCTTATAACCCAAGCCCTCGAACACTTTGCATATAGCATCAAGCACATCTTGTGCTCTCATCTTCTTGATGTCCAACTTGTCGTGTCCCGTCAATTCCAATATCTTCAGGTAAGCATTTACCAGTCTCGCCTGTGTCTCGTTGCCAATCAGGGTGTCGAAATTCAGGTCATAGGTCTTGGTCTGTTTGCCGACAAGTAGTCTGATGGCAGCGGTCTTGGTTAGCTCCTTCCTGATAGATAATTCTGTGGCCAGCATCTCCTTCTGTTCCTGTGTCAGATAGTATTGCTCAAGTGTGGTGGTGTTGGTGAGAACAACATCATTCAGTCGCTGCCACATTCTGAATTGTTGGAATAAGGGCGACGATACAGGGCTCACTCTGCTGCCTGTTGTTACCAGTTGTTTCTTGCCGTTTTTCTCAATCTCAATCTGATGGCTCTCCAGTTCGCAAAAGTTCAGTTCCTGCTTTTTGCTTTCTATGGGGCGCTGGTAGAAGATAATCCGGTTCTTGATTTCCTTTTTCAGTTTACGAGTCAGTTCAGGGTGGAATGCCATCTGCGTCTTCCATATCTGCTCAAACTCATCCTCGTAGTCCTTACGATAGAATGTCTGGCGCTTGATGCCTTTCAAAGGATGAAGATTTAGTTGGTTCATCAGGTATTGTCCAACGGTCAGGTGGTTCTCAACCAGCGATTGGCTACGACCTGTTATGGCTGCTATATAAGCGCCCAGATCCTCTATGTCGGTATCTGTCTCGCCCTTACGACTGCTTTTGTAACCGCGTTTTTTATTGATCATAAGCAGCACCCTTGCCAGTTCGGTTAACGAAATTTCCTCACTTGCAGCCTTTGCTCTTAACATAAGGGTTTCGTACGTGGTTCCCTTGCCGTCCTCACACAACAGGGTATCGTTGTTGATGAAACCATTGTCGTGCAACAAGGCTATTAGGGCTTCACGTCTTAACTTGAAATGCTGAAGGTTGCGATGAGCACCACGCTTCTGTCGTCTCACCAGATTAGGCGAAACGGTGAGTCCCTTCCTGAACATATCTATGGGCTTCCCCTCTGATATTTTTCCTTTAGCGTTCATATACGCAAAATTGTCAAAGTCAACCTTAACGACATTCGAATCAATAATCCTTGATTTCTCGTTGTCGTTCTCGGCTTCTAATATCAGCGCCCAACCGATACTGGCTATTCCTGGGTCTAATCCTAATATAAATTTCATGGGGTAGCAGCAATTTAATTATGTCTTGCAAAGATAATAAAAAAGCTAGATAATGAGATGAAAACAACCTCGATTTTTGATAAAATTATGGATTGGGGATAGGATTTTGAAAAATATTCCATCGTTTTCTTTGTTCATTCGAAGAAAAAACGTATCTTTGCAGCACTAATTTTGAGGTATTCACAATAAGGATTATTCCGTTGTGAACATTAAAGAGAGCCAAAACTATTTTATAATAGTGGCGGTTCTTTTTCTTTTGTGATATTATTACTCTCTATACTTGGAAAGTATATACCTATTCAGGCATTCTTTATCTAGTTCAACAAACTCCTTTCTGTGCGATTCTATGAACTCTTGACTTATCTTCTGTATTAACTTAGGTAATAGCAATTCAAATAGTTTTTGCGTGGAATCTACTGTGGTTTCCAGTAATTTGTTTAATTCGCCTACAAATTCTTTCTTTGTTTTTGCTAATAGATATTTATTCTCCTTTGTCCCCTCTATGTATTCAGGCCTATCATCCGCTGTTAATGGTTTAATGTGATGTCTCGACCAAATGATAGTAAGGTGATAGTTGTCTAACATTTTGGAAGTTAAAAGTCCCTCATGGGAAACCTTGTTCCGTTTTTGCTCATGTTCTTGTATTGCTGAATAGTAGCGTTCCAGAAGCTTGATAATATCTATCTCATTATTTGTTTTTAAAGCTTTTTGAAGATTTCCCCATTGAATCATTCTTTTGCTGCCGGTATTGATGTTGCACAACTCAACTACTAACTTGAAGAATAAATCATGAATAGTTGTTATAGCGTGACAGAATGAAGAGTAGTGGTATCTGTAGAAATCATATGCAGTATACCCATTTGCAAAGTAGTATTTATTATTATAACGCCTCTTAATTTGTAATATGGCGAGTCGCATATATGACATTGACGAAATAATCCCCATCAAAATTGTCTTTGCTTTTAGCAGACAAGCCTCGTGTGGTAAAAGTGGTGGACGATTCCCCTTTATTTTACTCGTAATATAAGGCCACGGGCGTTTGAGGTCGTCTAAACGGGCAAAGTCGTTCAAGATATAGGTTATCTCGAAGAAAGGTGTTTTGTAGATGGAGTCGATATTGCTCATGATTCACTATTATTGATTACGCAGCAAAAATACAAATAATATTCGAAAAAGCGGCGCATCCGATTGGGTGTGCCACTTGTTATTTGAGTGTTATGCCATCTCCAGTTCTTCTTGGAGAATAGAGATCTTCAAGCAATCCTCTATCTTAGACATAGTTTCGAGAGAAAGATTCTCTTGGCCTTTCAGAACCTTTGAAACGTACTGCTGGCTACATCCCATCTGTTCGGCAAGCTGTTTCTGGGTTAAGCCTAGTTCATCCATCTTCTCAAGCATCTTCACGGCGATACGCTGAGAGTGACGCAACCATGACTTGTTCTGTTGCCTCCACTCTGCACGTTCCCTCCATTTTGAAGGTGTTGTTGACTGATGTTCCTTCAGTCGTGCAATTACATCTTTCATTCTTTACCTCCTTTTTGGCGCAAAGATAAGAATATATTTAGAATAATACAACTTTTAGGTTGTATTTTTGCAAGAAAATGGTTGATATTATTGAATTTGCGGCAGATAAGGACGAAATAATACTCCATTATGTAATGCTATCGAGATAAAAGGGCAGGGAACGGCAACTTGCTCTGAGTGGATTGTGTATCTTCGTGATGTATTAATCATTAACGAAGTATTACAATGAAAGAAAATCTAAATGACGTTCGATTATCGGCCCATTTTATGCTGGGCGAGTTTATTAATCTGCAGAAGTATGCGGATAACATCCCTACGATGCAGGCGGTGGTTAACTTAACTTATGGCTGCCACATGCTACTGGAGCCTGCCAGGCAGGTGGTTGGGCCTATCATCATCAACTCCGGGTTCCGCTGTAGTCGGGTGAACGCTTTGGTTGGTGGCGTGAGTAACTCGCAGCACCTCGTAGGTCAGGCTGCGGATATCCGTCCTAAGGACGCACGGCAGTTCCAGCGGCTAATCGAATTCCTAAAGGCACACGACCAAACAGATCAGCTATTAACAGGTAACGGCTGGCTGCACATCTCATGGAATCCCATCGCCACACCAAGGCATGATGTAAGAGTAGGGTACTATAAGTAACCCTACTTTTTTTTATCGCGCCGCAATCATCCTTCGGAAGAAGATGTTGGGGATGGCTACACCGAGGGCGATGAACAGGATGGTGAGCGATGCCTGGATGGCATTGTTCATAGCTACTGTTACTTCGCCCTCGATGCCGTGCATGTTGATGAATGCAAACAGGGCACGATACATGAGCACACCAGGAATCATGGGGATGACGCTGGGGATGCTGAGCAGCTGATGTGGGGTGTGCAGCTGGCGAACGAGCGCACAACAGATGATGCTGACTACGGCCGAACCTGCAAACGAACCTACTACCAGGCCTTGGTCTAACCCGATGTTGCCGCTGGAGGGGCCGAGGTTAACGAAATTGCGGGTGCAAACGCTGATGATACCACCTAAGGCCACTACCCACATGAGTTGACGCGGCGTGTTGAAAATCATCGAGAATCCGATGGCCGAAATGGCGGCGGCCAACATATATTCGTGGTAATTGTGATGGGGCGTCATGGGCAGATCCTTGGCAAAGTTATCGATGCCGCAAACCTGGATGGCAAAGGCGATACCGAAGGCCATGGCCAGCAGCATCATCAGCGTATTGACAGCTCGCGTCATGCCCACCTGGGTGAAGCCCGAGAGCATGTCGCTTACGAAATTAATGAGTGGTACGCCCGGCACGATAAACAGGGCACAGGCTAACAACGGGTGCCAGGGGGTAGAGGATACGAGTACCGACGGCAACCAGCTACTGGCTTGGGCGTAAACCGACAGCAAGCTGCACATCCAGGCCAAGAGTGTGGACACAAAGGCGGCGATACCGATGTTGACATAGGCATTACTACCTTTCTCGTTCAGAAACATGCGCAGGCGCAAACCAAAGATAGCAGCCAGGGCAGCATAGAAAAAGGCGGTCCAGTCGCAACCGAACTGGATGCAGAAACCACCGCAGGCCAGTCCGCCACCAACGGCTACCTGCCAGGGCGAGTAGTTGCGTTTCTGACGGGCGATGTAATCGAGCTCCTGCTGGTAGCGATCCAGCTGATAATGCAGGCGCAGGGCCTCGCACGACAGGTGACTTACCTGGCGCAGGGTGTCGAGATTAACTCCATGCCGCTCAACACGTTGGAACTTGGTGAACGAGCGCTCGCCATCACTCAGGTTTACCATCAGCATGTTATATACAATGTAGATGTGTAACCTGCTGAGTGGCAGCCCTAAATAAGCTGCCACTCGCTTCATGGTTCTCATGGTACGGCTGGTATCTGCGGCACTCTCCATTAATAAACATCCAGTTCGGAGTAACAGATCCAGCCTCTTTTGCAAATCATCTATATTCTTCATTTCGTGGTGTTTTCGCGTTGTCCAAGAAAAGCGATAATGGGCTCGATCTCGTGTGGACGGGCCTGTATCAGCAGATGGTCGCCGTGGTGTAGCACCGTGTCGTCGTCGGGGTGTACGATGCAATTCGATGAGTCAGCCAATCGAATCTCTCGTACCACAAACCGGCGACTTATCAGCTCTTCTACCTTGCCCAGCGTCAGTCCCTCGATGCTGTCGTGCTCGATAACTACGGCAAACTTGCGCTCGTGGTTGTGCTGCAGGTACCAGTAGAGGCAGATGAATAACACAGACATTTCTCCTAAAACAATAAACCAACTTGAAGACATAATACCTAATTAATTATATTAAAACAGTTATATTTCTTTTTCCGGGTGCAAAGGTACGGCTTTTTGGGTACCTGGCACGCAATTGGCTATGACTTGTGCCGAACGTGGCGATTTATGTCAAGACGAATGCTGCTATCGATAAAAACGATAGCCAAACGTATTGGCAAATGCATATTTTTTGTAATTTTGCACGCGCAATTTTAATTTAATAAGGTATATATCATGGAAATCAGACAACTTAGATACTTTCTACGTGTGGCCGAAACGCTTAATTTCTCGCAGGCAGCCCGCGAGCTGTTTATCACCCAGAGTACGCTGTCGCAGCAGATTCTGCACTTGGAGCAGGAGCTTAACCAGCAGCTGTTTGTGCGTAACAGTCATGAGGTGATGCTGACCGAGGCTGGCGAGATACTGATGCCGATGGCCCGTGAGAGCGTACACATGGTAGATAACTGTGTGTTGCGCCTGCAGGAGCTGAAGCAGTTGCTTACGGGCGAACTGAATATCGGCGTAACCTTCTCGTTCAGCAGTATCATGGCCGAAACGATGACCGACTTTATGCGAGAGCACCCCAAGGTAAAGCTTTCGGTATGCTACTCGTCGATGGAGGATTTGATTGAGCGCCTGCTGCGCCACGAGCTTGACCTGGTGTTTGCCTTTAAGCCTAACGAGGCCGACCCGCGCATAGAGAGCCGCGTGCTGTTTAACAACCGTGTGGCTGCCGTGGTGAACGACGAGCACCCGCTGGCTGGCGAAAAGAGTATGACGCTGGAGGACCTGCAGCGCTATCCGTTGGTGCTGCCCACTAAGGAGTTGCAAGCCCGCAAGGCTTTCGACCGTATGACGGCACAAAGCGGACTGGAATATAACCTGAGAGCCGAGATAAACAATGTGAGTCTGATTTTCAAGTTTGTACACCAAACCAAGTATGTGACCGTGCTGTCGGAATCGACCGTTATCGACGAGGACGGACTGACCGCTATCCCCATCATAGCCGAGGGTAACGGTATGGAGGGGTGTATCCATACACTAAGAAACGGCTACCAAAAGGCAGCCGCTCGAGAGTTTATCAGAATGGTAAACCAGAGTATTGCCATCTGGAAAACGATGGCCTTATAACCTGTTTACTTGATGTTTACCGTAATTTGCGCGGGGAACATGTAAGCCGGATCGTTACGCTGGTAAAGGGTGCGGCGCAGCATGCCGGGCTGGGCTTTTACCTTGCCCTTGAACAGCTTGCGGCCCTGGTACATAACGGTAACGGGCTTTTTAAGATCTACCATTTTGTCGCATAGCGAGAGTGTGAGCTGCGAGTAATCGCAACGGGTGATGGTAATGGTGTTGCCATCAATCTGGGCACGTACCTCTTTGTCGCGAGCCAACTCATTGGCGGGGGCTGTGAGCCAGTAGAAGTAAGGGGTAACCACATCGGCCTGGTGCCAAACCACGCGCTTGGGGTAGGGGTTACGCTGGTACTGGGCCATCCATGTAACAGCCACGGTATCAACACGATCCATCCAATGGCCTTTGCCCTCTACGATATGTCCTTCGTGGATGTAGCCCTCGGGATCGGCTGCGTGCAGCGAGTCCATCTCTACGATACGATCCTGGCAACGGTACACACGATCGTAGGCATCATCAAGCTGTCCGCACCAGATCATGAATGGAGTGTTACGCAGATTCAGGAGCGACACATCGCCTGGGTGACCAGCCATCATCGAGGCGGCAGCCCAATGGTCGGCCATGCGGGGACCAAGGCGCCACACGCCATCGCCACCGGCCGAGTAACCCATGATGTAAACCTTGTTGGGATTTACATCGCAGTAGGCCTGCATCATCATGATAATCTGACGGTAGAAGGTGTCGTCCTCGGGACGGAAATGAAGGTCCCATGTGTTGGTGATGGCTCGCGGACTGAGATAAACGGCACCCTGTGGGCGATACAGTCGCTTCTGGTTCTCCCATTGCTGATCGTTCAGTTCGGCAGGGGCACCGCCACCGCCATGAAGCGAGATGTACAGGGCGTAGCCATCGGCTGGCTTGGGGCCATAGATGCTCCAATGCAGTTTCATGGTGAGGCTGTCGTTTACCAGCACCTTATTGCGGTAGGCATCGGCAAACACGGTACGTACTGAGTCCTTCCACTCGTTGATGAGTGTTTGCTCGTCGGTTGTAGCTGCACTCGCGCCGAATGCCGTAGTGAGCCACATTAGTAAGATAGTTAGTTGCTTTGCTTTCATTGTCATTTAGTGTTTTTGTGAAAAGAGGTGGAACTCTTTGAGCCCCACCTCTCTTAATATACTATTCAGGAAAAATTAGTCCTCCCAATTCTCCTGGCTCTTACGGATGTAAGACTTGTAACGGAGCTGAGCCATGCGCTGAGCCTCAGCGAAGAGCTCCTCGGCCTCGTTAGGATAAGCCTTCTTAACACTCAGGTAGCGAACCTCGCCAAGCAGGAAGTCGTGGAAGTTCTCCCAGTTAGGCTCCTTAGAGTCGAGAGAGAATGGGTTCTTGCCTTCCTCAGCCAGAGCTGGGTTGAAACGCCACAGGTGCCAGTAACCGCACTCAACAGCCTTCTTCTCCTCAGCCTGGCTCTTACCCATACCGCCCTTGGCCTTCAAGCCGTGGTTGATACATGGAGCGTAGGCGATGATGATTGAAGGACCGTGCCAAGCCTCAGCCTCGCGGATAGCCTTGAGGGTCTGTGCGTGGTCGGCGCCCATAGCAATCTGAGCTACATATACATAACCATAAGTGGTAGCAATCATACCCAGATCCTTCTTGCGGATGCGCTTACCCTGAGCAGCGAACTGTGCGATAGCACCAAGAGGAGTAGCCTTAGAAGCCTGACCACCGGTGTTAGAGTAAACCTCGGTATCGAGTACCAGGATGTTAACATCCTCGCCAGAAGCAATCACGTGGTCGAGACCGCCGTAACCGATGTCGTAAGAGGCACCGTCACCACCGATGATCCACTGTGAACGCTTAACCAGGTAGTGATCCAGAGTCTGGAGTTCCTTGCAAACTGGGCAGCCCTTAGCAGCGCTCTCGGCGATGCAAGCACGAAGCTTTGGAGCAATCTCCTTAGTCTTCTCGGCGTCGTCCTGATTAGCAATCCACTCCTGAGCAAGTGCCTTGTACTCGTCGCTGGCGTTGCCGTCGATCATCTCCTGCAGCAGCTTAGCAACGCGCTCCTTCATCTTCTTGTTACCAAGAGCCATACCCAGACCGAACTCGCAGAAGTCCTCGAACAGAGAGTTGTTGAATACAGGACCCTGACCCTTCTCGTTCTTGGTGTAAGGTGTAGAAGGAATAGAAGCAGAGTAGATTGAAGAACATCCAGTAGCGTTGGCAATCATCTGACGATCACCGAACAGCTGAGAAATCAGCTTAACGTATGGAGTCTCACCGCAACCAGAGCATGCGCCAGAGAACTCGAACAGAGGCTGAGCGAACTGTGAGTTCTTAACATTGCTCTTGATGTCAACCAGATTCTGCTTGCTCTTAACGTTCTTAACCAGGTACTCCCAGTTCTTAGCCTCCTGAACCATATCGGCAGCATCAGGATTGAATGGAGCCATGGTAAGAGCCTTACCAGTCTTAGGATTGCCTGGGCAGATATCAGCACAGTTACCGCAACCCAGACAGTCGAGTACTGAAGTCTCGATGCGGAAGTGCATGCCCTTCATAGCGGCAGGAGCCTTCATCTCGAGAGTATCAGCAGCAGCTGCGAAGCCCTTCAGCTCCTCGTCGTCGAGAACGAATGGACGGATAGCAGCGTGAGGACAGATGTAAGCACACTGGTTACACTGGATACAGTTGTCCTTGTTCCAAACAGGAACGAAGGCCTCAACACCACGCTTCTCGTAAGCGGCTGTACCAACTTCCCAAGAACCGTCGACGGTGTTGTGCTTAACGAAGTCAGAAACCTTCAGCAAGTCACCGGCCTGTGCGTTGATAGGACGAACCAGCTCCTTAACGAATGCAGGAGCGTCGTCGGCCTTAACCTCATCATCTGGCAGGTTAGCCCACTCAGGCTTAACAGTAAGCTGAACATACTCACCACCACGATCGATAGCGGCATAGTTCTTATCAACAACATCCTGACCCTTAGCTCCGTAAGACTTCAAGGCAGCAGCCTTCATCTTCTCAACAGCCAGCTCTACGGGGATTACGCCAGTAATACGGAAGAAGGCACTCTGCAGGATAGTGTTGGTACGGTTACCCAGACCAATCTCCTGAGCAATCTTAGTAGCGTTGATGGTATAAACAGTAATGTTGTTCTGTGCGAAGTAACGCTTTACCTTGTTAGGCATGAACTTCTCGAGCTCGTCGGCGTCGAAGATAGTGTTCAGCAGGAACTGACCGTTCTTCTGCAAACCACGTGTAACATCGTACATGTGCAGGTAAGCCTGAACGTGGCAAGCTACGAAGTTAGGTGTAGTTACCAGGTAGGTAGAGCGGATAGGTGTATCACCGAAACGCAGGTGAGAGCAGGTGAAACCTCCCGACTTCTTAGAGTCGTAAGAGAAGTAAGCCTGGCAGTACTTGTCGGTGTTGTCACCAATAATCTTAACTGAGTTCTTGTTAGCACCTACGGTACCATCGGCACCCAGACCGTAGAACTTAGCCTGGAACATGCCAGCACCACCCAGGGCGATCTCCTCAACCTCAGGCAGAGAGGTGAAGGTAACATCGTCTACGATACCAACTGTGAAGTGGTTCTTTGGCTCGGGCATAGCGAGGTTGTTGAACACGCTGATGATCTGAGCAGGTGTGGTGTCGCGGCTACCAAGACCGTAGCGACCGCCAACGATAACTGGACGATCCTGAACATCGTAGAAGGCATCCTTAACATCGAGGTACAGAGGCTCGCCGTTAGCGCCTGGCTCCTTAGTACGATCCAGAACGGCAATCTTCTTAACTGTCTTAGGAACAGCAGCCAACAGGTGCTTAACTGAGAATGGACGATACAGGTGAACTGAGATCATACCAACCTTCTGACCGTTTGCGTTCAGGTAGTCGATAGCCTCGCGAGCTGCATCGGTAGCCGAACCCATCAGGATGATGATACGATCGGCATCCTCGGCTCCGTAGTATGAGAACAGGTGGTACTCACGGCCGGTGATCTTAGAGATCTCGCCCAGGTACTTCTCTACTACCTCGGGTACTGCATCGTAGTAAGGATTGCTGGCCTCGCGGTGTGTGAAGAAGGTCTCGGGGTTCTCGGCGGTACCGCGTGTTACAGGGCGCTCAGGGCTCATAGCACGATCGCGGAAACGCTTGATGTACTCTTCCTTAACCAGAGGACGGATATCCTCCATGTCCATCATCTCAATCTTGTGATACTCGTGAGAGGTACGGAAACCATCGAAGAAGTTTACGAATGGAACCATAGTCTCGAGGGTAGCCAGGTGAGGAACAGCGGTAAGGTCCATAACCTCCTGAACTGAACCTGAGCAGAACATAGCAAAACCGGTCTGACGGCAAGCCATTACGTCCTGGTGGTCGCCAAAGATACACAGAGAGTGTGAAGCCAGCGTACGGGCAGATACGTCGAATACGCAAGGAATCAACTCACCAGCAATCTTGTACATGTTAGGGATCATCAGGAGCAAGCCCTGAGATGCGGTGAATGTAGTGGTGAGAGCACCAGCCTGCAGCGAACCGTGAACGGCACCGGCAGCACCAGCCTCTGACTGCATTTCCTGAACTGAGACGTTCTGGCCCCACAGGTTCTTACGACCACGTGCAGCCCACTCGTCAACATGCTCCGCCATTGGCGAAGACGGGGTGATGGGGTAGATAGCAGCTACCTCCGAGAACATATAGCTCACATGAGCTGCAGCCTCGTTACCATCACAGGTGATAAACTTCTTTTCTTTAGCCATTGTCTTTGATAACTATAAAAAAATGAATAACTATATGTGTAACTTTTACTTAATAGACTCGTACATTATTAATATAGGAATCCCAGTAGCCACAGGGGTATCTGGTTGTCCTTTCCAATCTCGGTATTGTAACGCGCATAGATGATGTCGGGCGACGTGCGCTGCTTGCCGGTGGCCTTGGCATCTATCACGCGGAACTTAAGCTTCTCATCTACCACGTAGTTGGCATCGCGTGTGCTGCAGCTGTTAACCTTGTGATCCTTCCACAGCGAGTTAACGAAGAAGGTCTCCATAGCCTCCTGCTTATCTACCTGGATAGGATAGATGGCGTACATCAGGTTTGAGTTGTGCAGCATAATCTTGGTAGGTTTCTTGGGGAACTCCTGACCAACGGGGTAAATCAGGTTCAGCAGTCGGGCATCGGTAAGATACTTGATGTAGTTCATCACCGTGGCGCGGCTGGTTTCTATATCCTGTGCCAGCTTACTTACGTTGGGAGCCTTCGAGGCACCCTCTTCGGCAATCTGGTAGAAAAGTTTCTTAATCTTTGTAAGGTACTTCAGCTCAATCTGCTTAACCAGCAGAATATCTACCTCGGTCATCATGTTCATGGTCTTCAGCAGGTTCTCGCTGTAGTTGCGATGCTCCTGGAAGAAGGGGTAGAAGCCGTGGTGGATGTAATCCTGGAAATACTTGTTGGGCGAAGCCTTGGGCAGAATCTGCTTGATGATATGCTCGTGATCCTGCAGAATCTCCTCGAGTGTGTAGGGCTTGAAGTTGTTGCCCGTCATCAGATTGATGAACTCGCGGAACGAGAAACCGCGCAGGTTGTAGCTCTTTACGATACCGTTAAGTTCGGGGTTCTCGTCCTTCAGGCGCATCACGCTCGAACCGGTGAACACAATCTTCAGGTTGGGGTACAGGTCGTAGCACTTACGGAGCTCGCTACTCCAGTCGGGCTGCTTAAACACCTGGTCGATCAGAAGTACGCGACCGCCCTGCTTGTAGAACTTACCGGCAAAGCTGGCAATGCCCTGACCCTGAAAGTAGAAGTTGTTCATGTTGATATACAGACATTGCTTGTCGAGTAAATCAAAATTCTCCTTAGCGTACTGAAGTAGAAAAGTGGTTTTGCCGACACCTCGTGTGCCTTTAATTCCAATCATGCGGTCGTTCCAGTTTATCTCATCCATAAGAATGCGACGAACCGGTGCATTTGCATGCTCTACGAGATATCTGTGCGTCCTGAAAAAAGCTTCCATTCCTGCTTGATTTGTTTCTTTGTACTTTTAAAAGTGGTGCAAAGATACACATTTTATATTAAAATGCAAAGTCTAATTAGCAAAATCTCAAAAAAAAATAGTAATTTTGCGCCAAAATTGATGAAAATGGCAAAATTATACGTATTTAATCCAGAACACGACCTTGCTTTGGCAGCAAACCTCTCAAATTTTACTGCGCCACATGCCGGGCGACAGTTGCGACATGACTTGGGATACCTGCCCGCACTTTGGGCTGGCGACGACGATCTGATTCTGGTGGATGATGTGGAAACAGCCGTGAGGGCTTATGGCCGATTAAGGGCAAAAGTGGGTGGAACACCCAAAAAGTTTATTAATGCATCGCAGTTGGCTAACGAGGATATTACAGATGTGGAGCCTTGGGGCTGGGATCTGGCCTTGCGCGCTTTCTTGAAGCGTAAGGGCGTGGATGCCGTACCTACCGAGCAGCAGATTGAGGTGGTTCGCGACTTGTCGCATCGTAAGCATGCGATAGATTTGCTGCGCCAGTTGCAGCTGCCTGGGACTATTGGCGATTCATGTTGTGCTGATACCATCTTTGAGATTCGTGATGAGTTGAAACGTTACGGTAAGGTGGTGGTAAAGGCCCCCTGGAGCAGTAGTGGGCGAGGGGTGCGTTTCTTAACTGTGGCTTTCGACGAGTATCAGGAACGCTGGATTAAGAACATTGTCAAGAGTCAGGGATGCGTGGTGGTTGAGCCTTATTATAATAAGGTGAAAGATTTTGGTATGGAGTTTATGAGCGATGGTAACGGCCAGGTTACGTATCTGGGATTATCGCTGTTTCATACTAAGAACGGCGCCTATACGGGCAACCTGATTGCTACCGAAGAAAATAAGCAGGAGTTGATAAGTAACTATATACCAGCGGGTTTGCTGGCAGATGTTAGAGAAAAGATATGCCAGTATATGGGCGAGAAACTCAAGGATAAGTATCGCGGACCGTTCGGCGTGGATATGATGCTGGTATCTACAGCCGATAAGGATGGGTTCCTGTTGCACCCATGTGTTGAGATAAATCTGCGTCGCACCATGGGCCATGTGGCGCTGGCCATACGGCCCTTTGCCGATGGCTTTACACGCGTGATGCGCATAGAATATACCGATAAATATAAGATGCACGTGGTAAAACGATAACATCGATACAGAAGAAAAAAGTAATCCCTGCCAAACTACATTGGCAGGGATTTCTCTTTATTATTAATAAGGTGTAATCTTACTCGATAACTATCAGAGCATCGTCCTCCATTACACTCTCACCAACTTTTACGCAAATAGCAGTAACCTTACCATCCTTCTCGGCAGCCAGGTTGTTGGCCATCTTCATAGCCTCGAGAACTACTACTGTATCGCCAGCCTTTACCTCGTCGCCCTCGGCAACCAGAATGTCGGTAATAACACCTGGCAGAGGAGCCTTTACGGCATTGGCCTTGTTTACAGCGCCCTTGTTGGCTGCAGGAGCGTCGTCGGCAGCAGCTGTTGCGGCAGCCTTAACTACTGGCTTCTTCTTCTCAGGTTCAGCCTGCTTCTCCATTTCAACGGTATACTGTTCGCCGTTAACGGTCAGGGTAGCGATGTTATCAGTAATATCGCCTACCACAACCTCGTACTTGTTTCCATTAATGGTATACTTGTATTCTTTCATTTTTAGGGATGTTGAGTGAATGTTTGCGCATAGCCGTTCCACTGGGTTGGGCGTGCGTTAATTGTTATAATGCCTGTTTCAACGTCGTGAACGTTGTTTCCCATATGCTCGTGCAGGGCCAGGGCAATTGCAGCATATACTTCGTTATTATTCATGTTAATCAATTGTCAATTATCAATTGTTAATTACCAATTACATTGGTATGTTACCGTGCTTCTTAGCGGGCAGCGAGTCGCGCTTGGTAGCGAGCTGGGCCAGACCGCGGCAGATGCGGAAACGAGTGTTGCGTGGCTCGATAACATCATCGATGTAGCCATACTTGGCAGCCTGATAAGGATTAGCGAACAGCTCGTTGTACTCGTCCTCCTTCTCGGCGATGAATGCCTTAACGTCCTCGCCAGCCTCTTTCTTAGCCTTAGCCTCCTTAGCATACAGTACGGCAGCAGCACCTGATGCTCCCATAACGGCGATCTCGGCTGATGGCCATGCGTAGTTAAGGTCGGTATGCAGCTGCTTAGAGCCCATAACGATGTGTGAACCACCGTACGACTTACGCAGGGTAACGGTAATCTTGGGCACAGTAGCCTCGCCGTAAGCGTAGAGCAGCTGAGCACCGTGCAGGATGACAGCGTTGTACTCCTGACCTGTACCAGGCAGGAATCCTGGAACGTCAACAAGTGATACGATAGGAATATTGAAGGCGTCGCAGAAACGAACGAAACGGGCACCCTTACGGCTGGCGTTAACGTCGAGTACACCAGCGTAGCAAGCAGGCTGGTTAGCTACGATACCTACGCTCTGACCGTTGAAGCGAGCGAAACCTACGATGATGTTCTTAGCGAACTTAGGCTGTACCTCGAAGAACTCGCCGTTATCGGTGATAGCAGCGATAACCTTGTACATATCGTATGCCTCGTTGGGGTTCTCTGGGATAATCTCGTTCAGAGTGTCCTCCATACGGTTGATAGGATCGGTGCAAGGCTTCGAAGGAGCTGTCTCCATGTTGTTAGATGGGATGTAGCTCAGCAGAGTCTTAATCATCTGCAGACCCTCTTCCTCGGTCTTAGCTGTGAAGTGGGTAACACCCGACTTGGTAGCGTGAACCGATGCACCACCCAGGTGCTCCTGGTCGATATCCTCGCCGGTAACGGTCTTTACAACCTTTGGACCTGTGAGGAACATGTATGATGTACCCTCCATCATCAGAGTAAAGTCGGTAAGAGCGGGGCTGTAAACAGAACCACCGGCGCAAGGACCGAAGATACCTGAAATCTGAGGAATAACACCTGAAGCCAGGATGTTACGCTCGAAAATCTCGGCGAAACCAGCCAGAGAGTTGATACCCTCCTGAATACGTGCACCACCCGAATCGTTGATACCGATAACAGGAGCGCCCATCTTCATGGCCATATCCATAATCTTACAAATCTTCTGACTCATAGTCTCCGACAGAGAACCTGCGTGTACAGTAAAGTCCTGTGCGAAGACGAATACCAGACGACCATCGATAGTACCTGAACCGGCTACTACACCATCACCAAGGAACTGCTTCTTCTCCATACCGAAGTTATGGCAGCGATGCTCCTTAAACATATCGTACTCTTCGAACGAACCCTCGTCGAGCAGCATGTCAATACGCTCACGAGCGGTATACTTACCACGGTCGTGCTGTTTCTGAATAGCTTTCTCACCACCACCGAGACGGGCCTGTTCGCGCTTCTCGATGAGTTGCTTGATTTTTTCTAATTGTTTGCTCATTTCTTTTTGTAATTCAATATTTTAAATCTTCAATTTTCAATTTTATTCCGGGTGCTCACAGAGCTCTGTCAGGATACCGCAGGTTGATTTGGGGTGCAGGAAAGCGATGTTCAATCCCTCGGCGCCCTTGCGTGGTTTCTCGTCGATCAGACGAACGCCCTTCTCCGAAACCTCGGCCAGACCTTTGGCTACACCGTCCTCAACACAGAAGGCTACATGATGTACGCCCTTGTTACCTTTGTCGAGCCACTTCTGGATGGTACTCTCAGGTGATGTTGGCTCCAGCAGCTCGAGCTTTACCTCGCCGCAACGCAGGAAGGCTGTCTTCACTTTCTGGTCCTCAACTACTTCTGTTGCATAACACTCCAGACCCAGCACGTCGGTAAAATACGGCAGGCTTTCTTCAATGCTCTGGACGGCAATACCCAGATGCTCAATGTGCGAAATCTTCATAACCTTAAAAATTAGAATTAATATTTTCGAATTGCAAAGGTACAAAACTTATTGGATAATCCACCCATATTTTGCTTTTTTTATTAAAAAAAAGAGATTGCAGCCCGTTTTCGGCTACAATCTCTTGCATATTGTGTATATTTATTGAATTGTTTATCTGTTGTAAGGGTTAATGTATATCTTCGAATCGTCGTAATACTCAGGCCAGTTACCGTAGTTGTTGGCGTTATTTACCCAATTGCGGAACGTGGTATATGCCGTTGCGATGCTGATTTTTTCCTGAGGATAATTAAAGTTGCCTGGCATGATGAGTGCGAAAGGAGCCCCACCAGTTGCTGGCAAGCCTATTGTGCGGCCGCCCTGACCATTGTTGGTGATGTAGATGTTGCTCAGGAACTGCTTGATGCTTGTTGATGCATCTACTCTGTAAACGCAAGATACCGAAGGTAAAACCTCGTCTGATGTCACGGTGTTGACGAATGTTGAGGTTTCTACGCCAAACAGCCCGTGTACTTCTTTGTTCTTAAGTTCGGTACCTCTCACGTAATCGCCTACAATACCGCTGATAAGTACGGGGTCGTTAGCACCAGTAGCAATCAGCGACAACTCTAACTCGGTTGACGAAACGCGGGTACAACGCAATACCACGTCGTTCATATCGTAGTCGGCCACATTCGGTCGGTCCTCAAAGCACATGGTGTAAGCCTGCTCCTCAACCTCCAGAGGGTCGTCGGGTATATCTACACCAGCCTCACCGTTGCTACCAATTTCAACGATCACATCACTATATTGTGCGTCGGATCCTTCCTCAAAACAGAGATAGATCTTGTTGTTGGCCTTAAATGTTGCCATACGGGGTGAGTTCAGTTCCATGCCATCTTTGTTGTTGTCAGACTTAACAGCATTCTTGAACTGGCCGTATTTGTTGATTTCTGTATTCAATTCGCCATATCCATATGAGCAGCCTTTTTTGTCACGGTCGCCATTGTTGTGATTTGCTTCTGCACCACCATCTTTTCTAATCATGAATCCTACACGGTAGCCCTCAGGGATAATAGTCGAAGGCTTTGTACTTGGTGGTGCAATTTGTCCATCGGGGAAATAATCCAATGAGAGTTCAACGTCGTTAATGGCATTTGCTGGATGTTCGTCGTATACCTTAAATGTCCATTCTCGAGCAGTTCTATAGTCTCCACTTATATTTGTTCCTCCTTTATTAAGATACGTAAAATCAGTATCTATACGTGCCTTGATAAAATTGTTTTTGGCTGAACTTAAAATAAACACTTTTTGTTTCGTTATGTCATCGAAAGCATATGGATTCTTTGCTCCATCTGTAATATAGATAGTATAGTTTTTAAAACTATTTTCTGAGATATCCTTATTTTTTACATAATCACCATTGTTCCACCAAAAGAATTTTTGACTTCCGACGTTATAAAGCATTACAGTATTGTCATTGGTGTTCGTAAAAAGTTGCCACAGCTGATACTCAATATTGTCGGTGTATTCATCCTTCAAATTATGCGTGCTGTCGCCATATGTGATAAAATGATTTGATGCTGGTATTGGTTTTGGTTTTGCATCACTTTTACCAGAATTATTGTAGATGCGATAGTATTTTCCATCTGTGGTATAGCCATACGAGCCAAGGGTGGAAGGCTTGAATGTAAACTCTGAAGCATTTCCATAGAAAGGCAGGAGGTATTCGTGCAGTCTAAGGAAGTTTACATCTTTTTCTTTTACTTCAATTCCTGTAACAGCGCTGAATGCCTGTCTTTCGTCATTTACGTCAACGGCCTTGAACTTAGGCAGCGACTTGATATAGTTGGCTGTGTCTCCTCCTACAACATCTTCTGGTTTGAAGTAATAGTAATAGATGTCGCACCAGTAGGCTTCCTTAGAAGCTGCCTGGACTGGGCATATTGTGATGGGAGCCTGTCCTTTTGCCTCCAGATGGTTGCCGTATAACTGAACGACACTACTCTCGTTAATGAGTTTTAGATTATTTCTAGCTTTGCCATTGCTGCCATATCGGTCGAGCCAAGGAACGAATATATCATTAAGTTCATTTGCTTCATCTTCGGATAAAGCCGTTGCATTTCTGTAAATGGTCGAATTAGATATAGTCCAGCCATTGGAACTCTCACCTGATAGTTTCCACAAACGGTCGTTTTCCCAATTCGTATCTTTCCAAATGCTGTAATAGCTGTCGTTACTATTGGCACGCTCAGCATTGTACGACAGGAATGATTCTTTGTATTTAAGCGAAATGTTTGGTAGTTCTTCACCAGCTCTTGTGGTGGCAACAGCACGGGTAGCGGCAGTAGAACTTCTGAAACTAACACTCTTTTCTCCAATATTGAACCCCTTGATATAATACTTACCATTGCCGTCGACACAGGCTGCAATCACTCGGGTGTTAGTTCTTGGTGCATCATAGCTTAATGTTACGGTCTGCCCGGCTGTGGCATCAGCTTCGGCCAGGATAGTGGCGTCGGGGTTAAAGAACGGTGACTCGGTCAGGAGCTGTACCTTGGTAATGTTAGCTAGGTCGGCGTCAGCAGTTACGGTAATCGTACCAGATGTTGTGGTGCGCCAATCCTGGTTAGGATCAATCAAACCAAATATCTGTTCGGCATTTTCCTTAATGTCGTTAGCATCGTTATAAACAAACTCCTTGGTACAACTGCCTAACGATAAAATGCTTAGTAGTGCATAAATCGATATCTTTCTCATCGCAAAAATTCTTTTAGTTACGTTATTATACTTCAAACAAACTGTAATTTCTGCAAAGATAACGTTTTTATTTATAATTGTACCCGCGAAGCTTCGAAAAACCCTCGAAAATTAACAAATATTATAAATTTATAGTAATTTTCCCGTTAATTTGGCGATTCGTCAGGAAATTAGGTACAGCCCACTGGATGTTCGATACATCAGTCACCCAATAGTAGCTGTTAACGTTTGAAATACCAAACAGGTTCAGGCAGTCGATTCCTAACCAGATGCCCTTGATGCCTTTAGTGTTCTTTAGGGCGCAATAGCTCATACCGATATCGGCACGTTTGTAGGCTGGGGCGCGGAATTGCTGCTGTTCCAGTCCTCTGTGTGGTGCGCCAAAGGGCAGACCGTCGGCAAATGCCAGGCGTAGCGTTAGCTTCCATCGCTCGGTACCTGGGAAATAATCGGTAAAATGCAGGTTCATAGCCCAACGCTGGTCGGTGGGTAATGGTATCCATTGGTTGTTGAACTTCTGGCGGGTGCTCATCAGCGAGAGGGTAAGCCATGAGTCGGTTCCTGGCACAAATTCGCCGTACAGTTTCAGGTCGATACCTGTGGCGTAACCCTTGGTAAGATTCTCACCGTAATAGGTAATCTTCATGTTCTGTACATTATACGGAATCAGGTTGTTAAGCGCTTTGTAATAGGCTTCGGCTGTAAACTTGAACGGACGGTTCAGCATTCTGAATCGGTAGTCGGCTGCAGCTATGAAGTGGATAGATTGCTGACTCTTGATATGGTTATTCAGCGCAGCTGTTGTGATGCCGTTAACCGTTGTGGTGTCGCGCATCTCTTTGTAGAATGGCGCCTGATAATACAAGCCTGTTGCGAATCTGAAGGTGAGATCGCTATCGAATGCCGGCACGATGGCTAATGAAGCTCTGGGCGATACGGTTGTTTCCTTGTTATAACTCCAGTTGGCGATTCTTACGCCGTAATTCAGCGTAAAGTAATTGTCGCCTTTTGCCCAGCGGTAAACATCTTGTATGTAAGCTTCAATCCTGTTGCTGCGGATATCGTTCTTGGCATTCAGCGTGTATATCAGGTTCAGCTTATCGGCAGAGTGGGGGATAGAGTAGCCACTCGAGTCGCGCATCTCGTATTCGCGTGATTGTTCCTTAATGTGTTCTGTCTTGTAGCTGATGCCTGCCTCGATGTCGTGACGACGTGTTTGATGGCGGACTATCAGCTTGAAATTAATCACATCGGCTGAAAGATAATTGCGGGCGTGCTCCATATAAGTGCCCACGCCTAAACTCTCCTGAGTCTGCGTGTCGTTTAGCCAATACTGGCCCGTTATGTCGTACGTTTCGCGTTCCTTGGTGTGAAATGCTGATGTAATAAACTTTATACTGGTTGAATCACTAATTCTACGTGTAATTCCGAGTGCGCCGAAAAGGGTATTGAAACGGTCCTTTTCCTGTCCGTCGAAATATACTTTAAACTGTTTGGCATCGGCTAAAGTACCAAAGCTCGTTTCTCTGTCTTTGGGCGTAAAGTTGTAATGATTATCAGCTATATTACCTATAAAATCTATGTTCCACCTTTTGTTTGGGTTATAGCTTATATATGTCTGATAATCAAGAAAGTTTGGTTTGTATTCTCCTGTGGTTTCTAATGTGTTCAGCAGGTAACGGTTGGTCTTGTATCTGATGCCGTGACTCATCGAGAAACGGCTGTTGCCGTAACCGATAAATCCACTCGCACCCAACAGCGAGGCTGTGGCATTTGCTTCAAAGCCTTTAATACGTCTGTACGTAATGTCTAATACCGACGACATTTTGTCGCCATATTTTGCTTCGTATCCTCCTGTAGAAAAACCGATTTTTTCAACCATATTAGGGTTGATGACCGACAGACCTTCCTGCTGTCCGCTACTAATTAATAAAGGTCGGTAAACCTCAATCTGGTTAATGTAAACCGAGTTCTCGTCGAACGATCCGCCGCGTACATTATATTGTGACGACAGCTCGTTATGGCTCGATACACCCGCCTGCTGCTGTATCATCTCCTCGACCGCATTTCCCGTGGTTGAAGGTGTTTGTTTCAGGTGTTTGGTGTCCAGTTGTTCTGTCTGTGATGTCTGTCGGCGACGTTGCGTTACCGTTACCTCACTCAGCGTGGCTGCAGGATGCATCACAATCTGTACTGTCATCTTACCTTTGGGACGTTTAAACACGCGCTTTCTTACGCCATAGCCCACCATCGTGAATTTTACCACAACCGAGTCGGCTGTGCTCAGACCGATGCTGAACTCGCCTTTCAGATTAGTCATGGTTAGCTTTCCTTGGGCGGCGCACGATATGGTTACAAGTTCCAATGCATGCCCATCTTCGTCGATCACTTTTCCCTTCAGGGTGAAGTCATCGGCGGCTGCAGTCAGGGTACTCATCAATAGTACCAATATGATGATGAATTTGTTTAATTTGCGTATCATTATAACATAATAACGGAAAAATCGCGCTTTTATTTGCTAATAATTTGTTTTTTCTTTGCTATTTCGACAAAAATGTCTATTTTTGCACTATAAAACCATCAAATTGTTACAATTATGAAGAAATATCTACTCTCAACCTACCTGGTGCTATTCAGTTTCTTGCTGACGATGGCAGCACCTGTTGACGAGCAATCGGCCCGTAGAATCGCAAGTGATTTTCTGCGTAGTAAAATGCCGCATGTAACCCGTGCCGCAAGTGGAGAGTTAACTCGCGCTGTAACAGGCGTTGCCGATGGTGATAGCGCTGGTATATATGTGTTTAATTGTGATGGCGGTTTTGTGGTTATTAGTGCAGATGACGAACTACCATCGGTACTGGCATATGGCTTGAAGAATAGCTATGATGCCCAGACAGCTCCTCCTGCTATGCAGACTATGCTCGAGGCTTATAATCATGCAGTAAACAGTAGCGTTAAAACGCGTGCTACCGTACCTACGCATGCAGATATTTCTCCTCTGATTAAGACCCAATGGAATCAGAATACTCCCTATAATAATAATTGCCCTGTTGAGTCGGGCGTGAACTGTCCTACTGGTTGTGTGGCTACTGCGACGGCTCAGATTATGTATTATCACAAATGGCCTGAAACATTTAATTGGGATGCCATGAAGACCACCTATTCGTCAGACGATACTGGTGAGGCTGTTGATGCTGTAGCCAAACTGATGGCAGATGTTGGTGAGAAAGTGTACATGCAATATGGCTCAGAAAGCTCAAGTGCCTATGATTATGATGCCTGTGAAGCGCTTCGTATCCAATACGGCTATGCCGAAACAACGAATTATATCGAGCGTACATGCTATACCGCCAAGGGTTGGGACGAAGTTATTTATAATGAGTTAGCAGCTAATCGTCCAGTTCTCTATAGTGGAAATTCAGCCTCTTCTGGTCAAGGAATAGTTGGGCATGCCTTTATCCTTGATGGTTATCAGGCAAAAGATGGTGTGGGCTATTTCCATGTAAACTGGGGTTGGGGAGGTTCAAGCGATGATTACTTCCTGATTTCTGTTTTGAATCCTGAAATGCAATATACGGGTGGTAATGCTGGTTCAAGTGGCTATTCTTTCAGTCAGTCGGCACTTGTAGGTGTTGAGAAAGGTGCGTCGGTTGCAGGAAAGTCTATGCGATTGTTTGTAAATAGCTGTACCATAAAAAGCGATAAAGGTACCTATACTCGTAACTCTGCTTCGGAAAACTTCCCTGGCATACAGTTGATGATGTATATATATAATGTTGTCCAACCTAAAGAAGTACGCCACTATGATCTGGGCTATGCATTATACCAGAATGATAAACTGGTGGCAATGATTGATTCGACATCAGTAAATTACAATTTTGATTATTTTAAAGGCACTTCATATATTACCGCTTCGTTGGCATTTGGTAAGGGACTTGATGATGGTACTTATCAGCTGCGAGCCATGAGCCGTGAAACGGGAAAGAGTTTGTGGCAACAGGCTTTGAACGCTACTTGTCGTTATATTGAGCTAACCATCAATGGTAATCAGATGACAACCAAGGCTTACGGATCATTTGAAGATCCTTCTGTTTCAAGTTTTACTATCAATTCGGTAACCGTAAGCGAGAATTGTGAGGTGGGTAAGCCAATAACAATTACCGTAAACGTAACAGATAAGAACAAGACAAACAATGCCCCATTGTTCCTGTATGGTAATGCCAGCTTAGAGCAGGGTACTGATAAGTTCCAGCTCCTGACAGGTGGTGGTACCAACCTTGAGGCTGGTGAGACAGGCGATGTGGTACTGGAATACACACCTCAGCGTGCGGGCAATTTTGTATTTTATCTGAGTGGTGATAGAACAGAACTTACTGATTCACTCTATCGTTTCGAAGCAAATGTTACGGGAGTGGCATTAGTCTTGGATCTGGAGGTTGAAGGTGCTAAATCTACATCTTCGGGTTGGAATGAGGCATCTACTGGAACTACTTTGAAGGGTGTCGCACACATTTCAAATTACGGTTCTGAAACTTATAACGACAATATTAATATCTTGTTGTATGGCGGTACGTCACCGACTGATATTGAGAACATCACTATTTTGAAAAACCCGGTAAATATCGCTTTTGGCAAGACTATTGATATTCCATTCAGTTTCCAGAATCTTACCGTCGGAAATTATTATCTGCCGCTGTTCTATGGATTTAATGGCGATGATATATTACCTCTTAATTTCGAACTTTTTGAGCAGGATGGTAGTCAGTATTTCCAATACAAGTATAGTGCAATTTATCTGTTGTTAGAGGATACTGCCATCAAGGATATCCAGCTTGATTCACCTGATGCCGATGTATACGACATGCGTGGTGTTCGCCTGGGTAAGGCTTCAGAACTGAAGAGTCTGCCTAAGGGTGTATACATTATTAATAAGAAGAAAGTGGTAAACAAATAAACGATTATGATTGATTATATCATGCAACATCTCTGGCAGTTATGGGCTGCAGTAGCACTCATCTGTCTGATACTCGAACTCACAGCTGGCGATTTCTTCATTATCTGCTTCGCTATCGGCGCTGTACCTGCTGCTATCGTGGCAGCTATTGGTGCGGGCACTTATTATCAGATTGTGGTGTTTGCGGTTGTAACACTCGTTAGCTTGTTTTATGTGCGCCCCTTTGCCAAGCGCTATCTGCATAAAGGCGAAGACAAACGCATTAGTAATGCCGATGCGTTGCTGGGCCGACAGGGCAGGGTGGTAGAGCCTATCCAAGCTGGCGGTTTTGGACGTGTGCAGATAGATGGCGACATCTGGAAAGCCGTGACCAAGAGCGATACCGACATCCCAGAGGGTGCCAACGTGGTAGTGGTAGATCGTGCGTCAACTATCATTACGGTGGAGAAAATGTAAAAATTTAAAATTAAAGAATTGAAAAATTAAAGAATTAAAAAATGGATATAATGTCTTACATCTTGATAGCCATTGTGGTATGCGTGGTTATCTTTGCCAAAATGGCACTTGTGATTATTCCTCAGTCAGAAACCAAGATCATCGAACGTCTGGGTCGTTACTATGCTACGCTCCAGCCAGGTATCAACATCATCATTCCGTTCATCGATCGTGCCAAGTCGATAGTTGTTCTGCATCACGGACGCTATATGTACTCTACCACCATCGATCTGCGTGAACAGGTGTACGATTTCCCAAAGCAGAATGTGATTACAAAAGATAACGTACAGACAGAGATTAATGCGCTGCTGTATTTCCAGATTGTTGATCCGTTTAAGGCTACTTACGAGATTAACAACCTGCCCAATGCTATCGAGAAGCTTACTCAGACTACGCTTCGTAACATTATCGGTGAACTGGAACTCGACGAGACGCTGACATCTCGCGACACCATCAATAAAAAGCTCTCTGCCGTACTCGACGACGCTACCGATAAGTGGGGCGTTAAGGTTAATCGCGTAGAGCTGCAGGATATCACACCTCCAGATTCTGTGCTTACAGCGATGGAGAAGCAGATGCAGGCCGAGCGTAATAAGCGTGCGCAGATTCTGACATCGGAGGGACAGAAGGCTGCTGAGATTCTGGCTTCTGAAGGTGAGAAGACTGCTATCGTTAACAAGGCCGAAGCTGCTAAGCAGCAGGCTATCTTGCAGGCCGAGGGTGAGGCACAGGCTCGTATCCGTAAAGCCGAGGCCGAAGCAAAGGCTATCGAACTGATTACTCAGGCTGTAGGTAAGAGCACCAATCCTGCCAACTACCTGCTGGCTCAAAAGTATATTCAG
This sequence comes from Prevotella sp. khp1, assembly GCF_900102205.1. Taxonomy (NCBI): domain Bacteria; kingdom Pseudomonadati; phylum Bacteroidota; class Bacteroidia; order Bacteroidales; family Prevotellaceae; genus Prevotella; species Prevotella sp. khp1. Next base: position 665,239 of record NZ_FNJZ01000001.1, on the reverse strand, counting down.
ATGATGCAGGAACTTGCAGAGGGCGACAAGACAAAGACCGTCTACCTGCCGTATGAGGCCACTAACCTCCTCGGTTCAATTGGCGGTATCAAAGATTTATTTAAAGCAGAATAATAGCAACACAATTATACATGGTACATAACATTTTTAAAGGTCTGGGCATTGCGCTCATTACCCCATTCAAGGAAGACGGTTCGGTTGACTACGATGCGCTGATACGTCTGGTTGACTATCAGCTTAACAACGGTGCTGACTTCTTTTGCATCCTCGCTACAACAGGTGAGACACCTACATTGACACGTGAGGAGAAACAGAAGATTAAGGATTTAGTAGTAGACTACGTGCAGGCGCGCGTACCTATATTAATAGGATGCGGCGGCAACAACACCGCTGCTGTCGTAGAAGAGTTACAAACAGCCGACTTCAAGGGCATCGACGGCATACTTAGCGTTTGTCCTTATTACAACAAGCCTTCGCAGGAGGGCTTGTACCAGCACTTTAAAGCCATCGCAGCTGCTACCCAGTTGCCCGTTGTGCTTTATAACGTGCCTGGTCGTACTGGTGTAAACCTGCAGGCAGCTACTACTGTTCGTCTGGCTCGCGATTGTCAGAATATCGTGGCTATCAAGGAGGCCAGTGGTAATCTGGAGCAGGTAGATGAGATTATCAAAAACAAACCTGCCGATTTCGACGTGATCTCTGGCGACGATTCGCTTACATTCCCTATGGTTAGCTGTGGCGCCGTAGGTGTCATCTCTGTTATTGGTAATGCGTTGCCAAAGGAGTTCTCGCGTATGATCCGTTTGCAGATGCGCGGCGAGTACGATCCTGCACGCACTATCCATCATCGTTTTACCGATCTCTTCTCTCTGCTGTTTGTTGATGGCAACCCTGCAGGTGTAAAGGCCATGCTTTCGGAGATGGGCTTTATCCAGAATGTGCTCCGTTTGCCATTGGTGCCTATGCGTATCAATAACATGCAGCGTATGTCTGAGATTCTCAAAGAACTGAAAATTTAAGATATGGTAGAAAGCAAGGTTATCCATGAGATTACCCAGTTGACGGGAAAGGATGTGCTCTATATTGCCGAACGACATAAAAAAGAGTTCACCTATCCCATTCATAACCATAAGGTATTCGAACTTAACTTCGTAGAGCATGCCCCAGGCGTTCGTCGCATTGTGGGCGACTCTAGCGAGGTGATTGGCGATTACGACTTGGTGCTGATAACTAGTCCTGATCTGGAGCATGTATGGGAGCAAGGCGATTGCACCAGCGACGATATCCACGAGGTAACCATACACTTTGAGTTCGATTTTTCCGATAATAGTATCTTTTCGCGAAATCCCTTCATCTCTATCCAGCAGATGATGCAGGAGGCACGCAAGGGACTTAGTTTCCCGATGGACGCTATCATGCGTGTGTATCAGCAACTCAATACGCTTTGTAGCGTAAAGGATGGTTTTTATGCTTTCCAGCAGTTCCTTACCATCCTGTACGAGCTGTCGAAGTGTGATGGTGCTCATACGTTGGCTTCAAGTAGCTTTGCTAAGATCGAGGTAACAAGCGATAGCCGACGCGTAACGAAGGTAAAGAACTATATCGAGCAGAACTACACCAAGGAAATCCGATTGACTACACTTGCCGACCTGGCAGGTATGAGTCCTTCGGCTTTCAGTCGTTTCTTCAAGTTGCATACCGGTCGTAATCTGAGTGAGTATATCATCGACCAGCGATTGGGTTATGCCAGCCGTATGTTGGTGGATAGTACCAATTCGGTATCCGAAATCAGCTATGCTTGTGGGTTCAATAACCTGAGCAACTTTAATCGTATTTTCAAGAAACGTAAGGGTTGTAGCCCCTCTGAGTTCCGCGAAAACTACCATAAAACGCGAATTATCGTGTAAAACTGCACTTTTTTCGAAAAAAGTCCTCCAAAAGTTTGGTGGTTCCAAAAAAAGTCAGTACCTTTGCACCCGCAAATCGGAAATGGTTCCGTAGCTCAACTGAATAGAGCATCTGACTACGGATCAGAAGGTTGTGGGTTTGAATCCCGCCGGAATCACAAAAACGGTTGCAAAAATAAAGGAACAATGGTTCCGTAGCTCAACTGAATAGAGCATCTGACTACGGATCAGAAGGTTGTGGGTTTGAATCCCGCCGGAATCACCAAGAGGAGAGAAAATCGAAAGGTTTTCTCTCCTTTTTTTGTGTATATCGAAATACTTTCGTATCTTTGCAAACAAAAAGAGATTGATATGGAAGATTCAGCATTAAACAGATATTTGGATGAGATTGGACGTGAGCAGTTGCTAACCAATGAAGAGGAGCGCGAATTGGCCGAACGTATTGCAAAAGGCGACGAACGTGCGCTGTCGAAGTTGATCGAGGCTAATCTTAAGTTTGTGGTATCTGTTGCTCGCCAGTACAAAGGTAAAGGTGTAGATATGGAAGATCTGGTGAGCGAGGGCAATCTCGGCTTGATGAAGGCTGCTGCCAAGTTTGATGCTAGCAAAGGTGTGCGTTTTGTTAACTTTGCTGTTGTTTACATCCGTCAGTCTATCGAGAAGGCTATCGACCAGCAGGGTGGACTTTATCAGGTGCCAAAGGACGTAAAGCAAGAGGTGGCTCGCCAGCAGGCACAAGCTGTATCTGTTGATGCACCTCTGGGGCATCGTACCAACATGAGTCTGCTGTCGGTATTGGTTAATAAGGATGCGCCCTTGGCTGATGAGCGAGTACACTCTGAAGCTATCGAGGATGCCATAGAATTTGCTTTAGGCACACTTGATGCGCGCGAACGCCGTGTGATAAATGCTTTCTACGGAATTAATCAGGAGCACGAAACGATGGCCGAGATAGCCGAGGATATGGATGTCAAGCGCGAGCGTGTACGCCAGATACGCGAAAAAGCTGTTCGTAAACTGCGTAAGGCCTATCGCAACAAGCTTAAATCGCTATAGGCGTTAATTAATATATGTTAATTTATTAATATTTCTTTGAATACATCGGAAAATTATCTATCTTTGCAGAAATATTACGTTCTAACTAATTGAATATAAGACCGTGGAACTGTATTCTGTGAAGAAAGATATGAATAAGAAATGGTATGTATTAATTGCAGCATCAGTAGTTATACTGGTGGTTGTAGGTGTATCGTATTGGGCATTTAGCGCGGCTATGCGCGCAGAGACTAATGTACGTTATGCAGGCTTGCAAAGTGTAATAGCTGCACAGCTTAATAAAACCATCAGGGGTATGGAGATGAGTGCAATCAATGTGTTTAATGAGGTTGAGAAACACATGGATAGCCCCGAGTCGGTAGTACAAGCCCTCGAAGAGGAGTCGAACCTGAATCCCGATGTGCGTGGTTATTTTGCTGCATTCGAACCTAATTTCTTCCCCAGTAAGGGTCAATGGTTCGAGCCCTATATACACCATTCTGATAGCTCAGATTTCGAAATTAGTATGGTAGGTTCGGCCCGTCATGACTACACCCAGTCTGGCTGGTACAAGCATGCCAAGGATATCAAGACCTGTTTCTGGTCGGAGCCTTATTATTACTATGATGGAACCTATATTAGTGGTCATTATTGTACTTTCGTAAAGCCCGTTTATACAGCCGATGGTAAACTGGCCTGCGTGTGTGGTGCTGATATCACTTTCGAGTGGCTTACTAAGGCCTTGCAGCGTATCGACGATGCTTGTCGTAACGACCAGCAGGTAAACAAATACCATTTGATGCGCGATTTCACTTTCTTCTCGATGGTTGTTGATCATGATGGCTCTTGCATTGTGCATCCCGAGGGTAAGAAAACGGTGTTTAAAGATCCTGAGATGTTGAAGAATCTTGAGCAGCAGCAATCTGGTATGATTGAGATGGAAGTGGATGGTGAGCCTTCGTTGGTTTACTACGGCCCGATTGATGGTATTGACTGGTCGGTGGCTGTTGTAGCTCCTATATCTGATGTATCGAAACCCTTCAGATGTATGCGATGGACACTCTTATTTTTGTCCATTATAGGCATTGTGGCTGTAGGTTTTATTTGTAAGCGTATGTAGTTATGCAGAAAAAGTATAAGCTTAATATACTGATAGCAGGCCAAACGTTGCTGTTGTTAGCGGTATCGCTGGGTGTATTGTTCTACTTCTCCCATAAGGCGTTGAAGAACGAGGCTATGCGCGATGCCGAGCTGACACTTGAGAGTACTGTGCAGAATATCGACAATATCCTGTTGAGCGTAGAGCAGAGTACAGGAAATATGTATTACGATCTGCTGGAGCATGTTGATGAGCCTGAACGCATGTATGTGTATTGTCGCGAACTGGTTGAGAGTAATCCTAATATTGTAGGTTGTGCCATCGCCTTTAAGCCTGGCTATTTCCCTGGTAAGGATTTGTTTATGGCCTATGTGCATCGCAGAGCCTTTACTACTGATATCAAGAGCGATTTGGTTACTACCGATACTTTTACCGATCGTCCTTATACTGAGCAGACTTGGTATAAGGATCCTATGAACAAAGGATGGATGGGCTGGACCGACCCATTGAAAGGTGAGGATACCGAGAATGAGCCGCTGGTAAATTTCTGTCTGCCATTCAGCGATAAGAGTGGCCAGCGTGTGGGTGTGATTGCTGTCGATGTTTCTATCAGTCAGCTGTCGAAGATTGTATTGGCAGCAAAACCCTCAGAGCGAGGCTACTGTGTGCTGATGGCTAAGAACGGCTCGTTCATTGTGCATCCCGACAAAGAAAAGTTGCAGAGTAAGACGGTATTCACTCTGATGAATGAGGGTGCCGACCATTCCGTACTCGAGGCTGCCGAGGCTATGCTGTCGGGACAGAGCGGTATGAAGCGTTTCTGTATGAACGACGAATCGTGGAGTGTGTTCTTCAAGCCCTTTAAGCGTGTAGAGTGGGAGGGGCGCTCTGATTGGCAGTTAGACTGGAGTGTAGGTGTGGTTTATCCTGATGCCGATATACATAGTGTGCACAACAAACTGCTTTATCTGGTGGTTGCTATCACCATTGTAGGCTTGTTGTTATTCTTCCTGCTTTGTGGCTGGCTTGTTCGTCACGAACTCAAGCCTCTCAGTCTGCTTACTCAATTAACCCAGCGTATAGCCGCTGGAAACTACGATGAATCGGTACCTGCCACCAATCGCGAAGATGAGGTAGGACATTTGCAGAACCGTTTACGTAAGATGCAGGACAGATTGAAGGAGCAGACAGCTGATTTGGAGAACGAAACGATGCAGTTGCATGAACATAGCGATGAGTTACGTGCTGCTTATGGTAGGATAGAAGAGAACGATAGGATGAAAACTTCGTTCCTGCACTATATCACAAACCAGATGGCTGTACCAGCCGAGAGTATCGACCGTAGCGTCACAACGTTGTGTAACAACTATCATGATATTAGTAAAGACGAAATAGATAAGCAGGTAGATAATATCGAGCGTAAAAGCGATATGCTGGTTGAACTGTTGAATCATATGGCTCATTTTACTGATGCCGAAACAGGAAAGGAGGCCAACCATGATTAGGGTACGTCGTAGTTTGTCGAGAGAGCTTAGCTTGGGCATCATGCTGCTGGCTATCCCAATCTTTGTAGTGGCGTTAGGCATCCTTTTCCTGCAGTCGCGTTATCTCATACATCATGAGGCTATGGAGAGTTCGCAGAGTTTACTGAACACCACCTTGCAGCGCGTTCAGAACTATATGCAAACCATTGAAACGGCAGCTGATGCTAATGTATGGATGCTCGAGGAAAACTTTGAGCCTCAAGCTATTCAGACTGTGTCTAACCGTATTGTGCGCCTGAATGGCAATGTGATGAGTTGTTCCGTATATGCTTTGCCGAACATGTTTCCGCAGTATGGCGAGAAATTCTCGGTTTACACCAAAAGAACGGGTGACACTTTGGCTACTTACTGCGAACCGGAATACGACTATCTGGAAAAACTTAGCTATACCAAACCGGTAGAAACAGGTAAATCATGCTGGGTTGATCCTTTCATCGAATATTCTGATGGAAAAGTCGATGTTCAGCAGGCAATCGCAACCTACTGCAAGCCATTGCGACAGAAAAATGGGCGTATGATTGGTGTCGTAGCAGTCGATTTCTCGTTCAGCAAGTTGGCTAAGCTTATTAATACCGACGAACTGGATTACAATCGGGCTTACTATATGCTGATAGGTGGTGATGGACGTTATCTGATTCATCCCGACACCACCCGTTTGTTCCGTAAAACGCTTTATACGGATGTCGACCCCAATGCGAATCAGGATTTGATATCATTAAGTTATGAGATGACGGCTGGAAAGCGCGGCTCTATGCATGTGCATATAGGTAACCAGCTCTATCATGTGTGTTACGAGCCTGTCGAAGGTACCAACTGGAGTCTGGCTTTGGTTTGTCCCGATAACCAGCTGATGCGTAGTTACCACAGAATGGGATACGTTATCATAGCCTTGATTGTGATAGGATTGCTGGCCATTATGTGGTTAAGTAATCGTATCGTAAAACAAACCGTCAGTCCATTGAACGATTTGCTTGATATGACGAAGGATATCTCTGATGGGCGATATGACGAGCAGATTCCTGTCAACTTGGGTAAAGGTGTGATAGCGCGACTACAGAATAGTTTTGCTCAGATGCAGATGGCTTTGAACGACAAGATGGGCCGTTTGCGTCAGAGTGTTGACGAGGCGCGACTGCGTAACGAAGCGCTGCAGCAGGATGTCCTGCAGGCTCAGGAGAACGTGAAGAAAAAGAACCAGTTCATGCAGCAGGTGGCCCAACACATGCGTTCGCCATTAAATGTGATTACTGGTTTTGCCAGCATGCTACGCGAGAGCAGCAACAATAAGGATATGATAGGCGAGGAGGAACTGGCCAATATCTCAAGTATGATGAAGAGCAACGCCATCAATCTTAACAGTATGGTGCTGATGCTGTTCGATGCTTCGGAGAGCGATGCCAACGAGGCCTTGAAGTGTAAGAAACAGGACGAGGAGTCGGTTAATGCGTTGGCCCACGAGTGTATCCTTTATACGCACGCCCACTTCCCCGATGCCAATATCGAGCTCTCTTCAACCGTATCCGATACGCTTTGCATCGTTACTAATCATATTTACCTGATGCGTACGCTGCGTGAGTTGCTTTATAATGCTGCGAAATATTCAGATGGTCAGCATATCAAGCTGAGTATTACCGATACCGATAATACCGTTAGCTATACGGTAGAGGATGTAGGTCCTGGATTGCCCGACGACAAGAAAGAGCTTCTGTTCGAGCCATTTACCCGCGAAGGCGATTTGTCCGAAGGTCTCGGCTTAGGTCTCCCATTGGCCAAACGCCATGCTAAGAGCTTGGGTGGAAATCTGGTTTTCGATGCCGATTATCATCATGGTTGTCGTGTAACGCTCGAATTACCTAAATAAAAAAAGCTCCCAACTTCAAAATTGGGAGCTTTCTTTATGCTTGATTCTTTTATTTAATCAAATCAACTGAGCGCTTCAGGAATGCATCCAGGGCTTCGCCTTTAAGCATACCGTTCTGCAGCAGAGCCAGGTCAATCAGCTGATGAACAACCGAGTTGCCCTTGGCATATTCGGCAATTACAGCCTGCTTCTTGTCCTTCTGCTCCTGTACGGCTTTCTCAGCCTCGGCCTTCTGGTCCTTATCCTCCTGTGTAAGCTCGTCGTACTTCTTCTTATCCTGCTGGGCACGGATGGCAGCCAAACGGGCTTCCTGACCCTTCAGTTCGGCTACGATAGGCTTCAGGGCCTCCTCGGTAGCTGCGCTGCTCTCATCAAGCACCTTCTTTACCAGAGGATGGTCTGAGTTCAGAACAAGGTTGAACGAGTCGGGCATCTGACCATAGAAGCTCATACCTGGCTGGAATCGGCTCATCTCCTTCATACGGCGCATGTACTCGTTCTGAGTAATAACTACAGGACGGGCCTCGGCACCAAGGGCATCTACCTGAACCATAAACTCTGTATGCTCAATCTTTGGCAGCTGAGTGCGGAATACGGCTGACAAATTGTCACTTTGATCCTCGCTCAGGTTGTTCTTAGGCGCATCGCTCTTTACAATCAGTCGGTCGATGATATCGCTGTCGACACGTGTGAAGCGGCTCTTCTCAAACTTCTGCTCCAGAGTCTGGATGGTTGGTACGTCGAGCTGTCCGTCAAGCAGCAGCACGCTGTAACCCTTATCCTGGGCACCCTTGATGTAGCTGTACTGCTCCTCCTTGTCGGTAGCGTACAGATATACCAGCTGGTCGTCCTTATCCTTCTGGTTGGCCTCAATCAGCGTCTTATACTCGTCGAAGGTAAAGTACTTACCCTCAGTATCCTTGAAGAGTGCAAACTCCTTGGCGCGATCGTAGAAACCGTCCTCGCTCAGGATACCGTAGTTGATAAACAGCTTCAGGTCGTCCCACTTCTCCTCGTACTCCTTGCGGTTCTCGCCAAAGATGGCCTTCAAGCGGTCGGCTACCTTCTTAGTGATATAGGTAGAGATCTTCTTAACCTCGCGGTCGCTCTGCAGGTACGAACGTGATACGTTCAGAGGAATGTCTGGTGAGTCGATCACACCATGAAGCAGGGTCAGGAACTCTGGTACGATACCCTCTACCTGGTCGGTCACGAATACCTGGTTGCAGTACAACTGAATCTTGTTCTTCTGCAGCTCGATGTTGTTCTTGATTTTTGGGAAGTAGAGGATACCTGTGAGATTGAATGGGTAGTCCACGTTCAGGTGAATCCAGAACAGAGGCTCGTCGCTCATGGGGTAGAGTGTGCGATAGAAGCTCTTGTAGTCCTCGTCCTTCAAGGTGCTTGGAGTCTTGGTCCACAGGGGCTCCACGCTGTTGATGATGTTGTCCTCGTCGGTATCAACCTGCTTGCCGTCTTTCCATTCGGTCTTCTTACCAAAGGCCACGGGTACAGCCATGAACTTGCAGTACTTGTTGAGCAGGCCCTCGAGCTTGAACTTATCGAGGAACTCCTTGCAGTCATCATCTACGTACAGGATGATGTCCGATCCGTGCTGCTCGCGCTCAGCATCGTCAATCTCGTAGGCAGGACTTCCGTCGCAGCTCCACTTAACAGCCTTCGAGCCTTCCTTCCAGCTCTTGGTAATAATCTCAACCTTCTTGGCTACCATGAAGCTTGAGTAGAAACCAAGTCCGAAGTGACCGATGATATTGTTGGCATTATCCTTATACTTCTCAAGGAAGTCGGTAACGCCCGAGAAAGCAATCTGGTTGATATACTTGTCAATCTCCTCCTCGGTCATGCCGATACCGTGGTCGCTGATGGTGATGGTACCCTTGTCGGTATCCAGGTTTACACGTACGGTCAGGTCGCCAAGCTCCTGCTTGTATTCGCCCTGAGCAGCCAGTGTCTTCAACTTCTGTGTAGCGTCAACGGCGTTCGACACCATTTCGCGGAGGAATATCTCGTGATCAGAATAGAGAAACTTTTTGATGACGGGGAAAATGTTCTCGGTTGTAACCCCGATGTTACCTTTTTGCATAATCTTATGTATTTATGTTCTTATTATCAAAATGATATTTGTTCTTATTGTCTAATCCACGATTATGCAAATAGCGTGCCAACAATTGCAGGGGCCCCCTGCAGGGTCACAACCACCCAACCCTCCTTCATCCTAAGGATTTTCCATCACCCCCTAGCCCCCTCTTCATAAGATGGGGTCTCGACTCTTTTCCCCAACCCCTTTCCCTATCCCAGGAAAAGGGGCTTTAGTTGATTCCGAGGGAAAACCCTCTCCATCAAAGTTCTGGTATGGCTCTCCAGCCTTTGCCCCTTCGGGGTTCGCCATATTTTGCTTAATGGGGGCAAGCCCCCAAACCCCTTATAATCTATACCATGTTTAAACACCGAGGGTATTAGGGGCGAGCAGCCCCTATTAAGCAATATAGGCCGAAGTCCCGGCCTGCCAAAACATAGCATGGATTTGGGTCTTCCCAAATCCAGGATTTAAGCCCCTTGCCAAGATGGCGAGGGGTTTGGGGAGTGGTTTGAGACCCCATCTTATGAAGAGGGGGCTAGGGGGTGATGGAGGAATCGAAAGGCTACGCCTTGAGATGGGGTATGGGGGTATCCCCCGGCAGGGTGAAGCCCTGCAACTTGTTGGGGTAGGGACAAAAAAATCCCCCCGATGTGAATCGGAGGGATTGGTTTTTATAGGGTAGGGGTGAGAATTACTTCTCAGCCTTCTCCATCTTAGCCTTCAACTCAGCCAGAGCGTCGATATCACCGAGAGTTGTGCTAGCGGCGATATTCTCGATCTTTGGAGTATCGTTCTTGCGACCGCCCTTCTTAGCAGCTGCCTTCTTCTCCTCGCGAGCGGGATCCTCGAATGTGCGGCTGTGTGACAGGATGATGCGCTTAGAGTCCTTGTTGAACTCGATAACCTTGAACTGGAGAGTCTCACCAGCCTGAGCCTGTGAACCATCCTCCTTAACGAGGTGCTTAGGAGTAGCAAAGCCCTCAACGTTCTCCTCGAGAGCTACAACGGCGCCCTTCTCGAGCATCTCGCTGATCTTACCCTCGTGGATTGAACCTACAGCGTACTTACCCTCGAATACATCCCAAGGATTCTCCTCGAGCTGCTTGTGACCGAGAGAAAGACGACGGTTCTCCTTATCGATATCCAGAACTACAACCTCAATCTGCTCACCTACCTGTGTGAACTCTGAAGGATGCTTAACCTTCTTAGTCCAGCTCAGGTCGCTGATGTGAATCAGACCGTCAACACCCTCCTCGAGCTCAACAAATACACCGAAGTTGGTGAAGTTGCGAACCTTAGCGGTGTGCTTGCTGCCTACAGGATACTTAGTCTCGATAGCCTCCCATGGATCCTCGCGGAGCTGCTTGATACCCAGAGACATCTTGCGCTCGTCGCGGTCCAGAGTCAGGATTACAGCCTCTACATCGTCGCCAACCTTCAGGAACTCCTGAGCAGAACGGAGGTGCTGGCTCCATGACATCTCTGAAACGTGGATCAGACCCTCAACACCAGGCTGGATCTCAACGAATGCACCGTAGTCGGCAATAACAACTACCTTACCCTTAACGTGGTCGCCCACCTTGAGGTCAGCATCCAGAGCATCCCAAGGATGTGGAGTGAGCTGCTTCAGACCGAGAGCGATACGACGCTTCTCATCGTCGAAGTCGAGAATTACAACGTTGATCTTCTGATCGAGCTCAACAACCTTGTGAGGATCGTCTACGCGGCCCCAAGAAAGGTCTGTGATGTGGATCAGTCCGTCAACACCACCGAGGTCAACGAATACACCGTAAGAAGTGATGTTCTTAACGGTACCCTCGAGGATCTGACCCTTTTCGAGCTTACCGATAATCTCCTTCTTCTGTGCCTCGAGCTCAGCCTCGATGAGAGCCTTGTGAGATACAACTACGTTGCGGAACTCCTGGTTGATCTTAACAACCTTGAACTCCATAGTCTTGCCTACGAACTGGTCGTAGTCGCGTATTGGGTGAACGTCAATCTGTGATCCGGGGAGGAAGGCCTCGATACCGAATACGTCAACGATCATACCGCCCTTAGTGCGGCACTTGATGTAACCCTGGATGATAGCGTCTGCCTCGAGAGCCTCGTTAACCTTCTCCCAAGACTGGCTCAGACGTGCCTTCTTGTGAGAGAGGATCAGCTGACCTTTCTTGTCCTCTGCACTCTCAACGTAAACCTCTACCTTGTCGCCGATCTTCAGATCAGGGTTGTAGCGGAATTCAGAAGCGGGGATGATACCGTCGCTCTTGTAGCCGATGTTGACAACTACTTCCTTCTTGTCAATAGAGATTACTGTGCCCTCTACTACCTGATGGTCGGCAACCTTGTTCAGGGTTTCGTCGTAAGCCTTGTCGAGCTCTTCCTTGCTAACATTAGCAACTGTTCCATTCTCGAACTCGTCCCAATTAAAATCGTCGAGTGGCTTAACGTTCTTTGTTAATTCTGACATAATTAAATAAATTTGTGCTCCTCGTTTGTGTGTCGGAGCGAGATCTGTACAGACGTTTAACAGACCATATTTTAAAGGGTTAATATTGATAGGAGCGGGCGCCTGTTCCTACACCTATTGCCCCTATGGAGCGAAAATCGGGTGCAAAGGTACTGATTTTTAGCGAGATAGCTCGTTTTAGACGGTTGATAATTTAAAGATTTATGAATTATTAACAAAAAGAAGAGCCAACTCTCACGAGCTGGCCCCTCCCATTCCAGTTTTAACCTTTTATACTTTACTTTTACTAACTATTTACAAGTTAATGGCGATTTATATTGAAATTTAAACAATTCCCTGAGCCATCATGGCGCTTGCAACCTTCATGAATCCGGCTACGTTAGCACCCTTTACATAGTTGATGTAACCATCAGCCTGTGTACCGTACTTCACGCAGTTCTCGTGAATGTCGTTCATGATGCGCTTCAGATAGTCGTCAACCTCCTTAGCAGTCCAGCTCAGACGCTCAGAGTTCTGACTCATCTCAAGACCAGATACTGATACACCACCAGCGTTCGAAGCCTTACCAGGAGCATACAACAGCTTGTTATCCTGGAAGATCTTGATAGCCTCGGGGAGTGAAGGCATGTTAGCACCCTCAGCAACAGCGATAACACCATTGTCTACGAGAGCCTGAGCCTGCTCGCCGTTGATCTCGTTCTGTGTAGCGCAAGGCAGAGCGATATCAGCCTTCTCGTGCCAAGGACGCTCACCAGCGTGATATACAGCGTTAGGATACTCCTCGGCATATTCCTTAATACGTCCGCGCTCAACGTTCTTCAGTTCCTTAACATAAGCCAGCTTGTCGAAGTCGATTCCGTCTGGATCGTAGATGTAACCGTCTGAGTCAGAGAGGGTCATGGGGATAGCACCCAGCTGCAGGCACTTCTCAGTAGCATACTGTGCTACGTTACCAGAACCTGAAATCAGCACCTTCTTACCCTTCAGATCGATGCCACGTGTAGCCAGCATAGAGGTCAGGAAGTAAACACAACCGTAACCAGTAGCCTCAGGACGGATGAGTGAACCTCCGAATGAGAGACCCTTACCGGTCAGAACACCCTGGAACTGGTGTGTGAGTTTCTTGTACTGTCCGAACAGGTAACCAACCTCACGGCCACCTACGCCGATATCACCAGCAGGTACGTCCTCGTCAGGACCGATAACGCGGTAAAGCTCGTTCATGAATGCCTGGCAGAAACGCATAACCTCAGCGTCGCTCTTGCCACGTGGTGAGAAGTCTGAACCTCCCTTAGCACCACCCATAGGCAGGGTTGTGAGTGAGTTCTTGAAAGTCTGCTCGAAAGCAAGGAACTTCAGAATACCCAGGTTAACACTCTTGTGATAACGCAGACCGCCTTTGTAAGGGCCAATAGCGTTGTTATGCTGGATACGGTAACCCATGTTTGTCTGAACCTTACCCTGGTCGTCAACCCATGTGATACGGAACTCATATACGCGATCGGGGATACACAGACGCTCGATGAGATTAGCCTTCTCGAACTCGGGGTGCTTGTTGTACTCTTCCTCGATAGTGGGGAGTACCTGACTTACTGCCTGAATGTACTCAGGCTCATTGGGAAATCTCTGCTTCAGATCTTCTACAACTTTTGCTGCATTCATAATCTTAATACCTTTTTTTAGTTGTTGTTTGTTTGTGATTTAATTTTTTAATTCTGGTTGCAAAATTACAGCTTTTTTCTGAAATAACAAACTTTTTATCACTTTTTTCTCAAAAAAACTATCATTTTGAAAGATTATTGATTTAAGTCAATTCAAAATGGCAAAAAATAGCCCCTTTTTTGTGTTCGAGCACAAAAAAGAGGCCTATATAATATAATAATGTGTAAGCGATTATTTGCCTATTACTGACAATTTGCTCTTAATTTTGTCCACATACGCATCAATTGTCGCTACAGCCACGATATTTACGACATCTCGTACACTGGCACCAAAGTCGATAAAGTGGATAGGTTTGTTCAGTCCCATCTGGATCGGGCCGATGATTTCAGCGTCGCTGCCAAGCATCTGCAGCATCTTATATGATGAGCGTGCCGATGTCAGGTTGGGGAATACCAGCGTGTTCACCTTCTGTCCCTTCAGCTTGGTGAATGGATACTCCTGGTCGCGCAGTTCGTTGTCGAGTGCAAAGCTCAGCAGCATCTCACCGTCGATAGGCAGGTCGGGATACAGCTCGTGCATCTTAGCTACGGTGTCCTTCACCTTCAGGGCACCATCGCTGGTGCTGCTACCAAAGTTAGAGTGCGATACCATCGCAATCACAGGCTTCTCGTTAAAGAAGCGTACGGCAGTCGAAATCAGCTTCGAGATATCCAGCAATGCCTCGCGGTCGGGGTTCTCGTTCACCATGGTGTCAGCAATATAGTAAGTACCCTTTGGCGAGTTGATGATGTGCATGGTACCGAAGTGCTTGTACTCGGGTCGGATACCAATCACCTCTTTTACCACCTTAACAGTATTCGAGTACTTGGTGTACAAGCCGGTGATAAAGGCATCAGCCTCGCCAGTCTCAACCATCATCATACCAAAGTAGTTGCGCTCAAACATCTTGTCGTTAGCCTCCTGGAAGGTGTAACCCTCGCGCTGGCGCTTCTCGGCCAGTATGCGGGCATAGCGCTCGCGGCGCTCCTGCTCGTTGGGGTGGCGCAGGTTCACAATCTCAATACCATCCAGGTTCAGGTCCAGCGATGCAGCCAGTTTGGTAATCACCTCGTCGTTACCCAGCAGGATGGGGTAGCAGATACCCTCGGCCTTAGCCTGTACAGCCGCCTTCAGCATGGTGGGGTGTACAGCCTCGGCAAATACCACGCGCTGTGGGTGAGCAGCTGCAGTAGCGTAAAGCTTCTGGGTAAGCTTGGTCTCCTGACCCAGCAGTACCGAGAGCGAGCGCTTGTACTCGTCCCAGTCCTTAATCTCCTTGCGGGCCACGCCACTCTCGATGGCAGCCTTGGCTACAGCCGATGATACCTCGGTAATCAGTCGTGGGTCAACAGGCTTTGGGATAAAGTAGTTGCGTCCGAAAGTCAGGTTGTTCACCTTATATACATCGTTTACTACATCGGGTACAGGCTGCTTGGCCAGGTCGGCAATAGCGTGTACGGCAGCCAGCTTCATCTCCTCGTTGATAGCCTTGGCATGAACGTCAAGTGCACCACGGAAAATGTAGGGGAATCCGATTACGTTGTTAATCTGGTTAGGATAGTCGGTACGTCCGGTCGACATCAGTACGTCGGGGCGTGCTTCCATGGCATCCTCGTAGCTGATTTCGGGCACAGGGTTAGCCAGCGCAAAAATCACGGGATCCTTAGCCATCGACTTCACCATATCCTTCGAGAGCACATTACCCTTCGACAGACCTACAAAAACGTCGGCATCCTTAACAGCCTCGGCCAGGGTGTGAATATCGGTACGGTCGGTAGCAAAGAATTTCTTCTGCTCGTTCAGGTCGGTACGCTCCTTCGAGATCACGCCCTTCGAGTCCAGCATCACGATGTTCTCCTTCTTGGCACCGATAGCCATATACAGCTTGGTACAGCTAATGGCAGCAGCGCCGGCACCGTTAACCACAATCTTAACCTTGCTGATGTCCTTGCCGATTACCTCCATGGCGTTCTTCAGTCCGGCAGCGCTGATAATGGCAGTACCGTGCTGGTCGTCGTGCATCACGGGGATATCCAGAGTCTTCTTCAGTCGGTCCTCGATATAGAAACACTCAGGGGCTTTGATATCTTCCAGATTGATACCGCCAAAGGTGGGGGCGATACGCTCCACTGCCTCGCAGAACTTCTCAGGATCCTTCTCGGCTACCTCGATATCGAAAACGTCGATACCACCATAAATCTTAAACAGCAGTCCCTTACCTTCCATTACAGGCTTACCGCTCAGGGCACCAATGTCGCCCAGTCCCAGCACAGCTGTACCGTTCGAGATAACTGCTACCAGATTACCCTTGTCGGTGTATTTGTAAGCATCGTCGGGGTTCTCCTGAATTTCCAGACAAGGATATGCTACTCCTGGAGAGTAGGCTAAGCTTAAGTCTGTTTGTGTACGATAAGCCTTTGTAGGCTTTACTTCGATTTTGCCTGGTCGTCCGCTCTCGTGGTATATGAGTGCGGCTTCTTTAGATATCTTTACCATAAAGTGTATTATTAATAATGTGATTATTCTGAAATACGACCGCAAAAATACAAAAAACTATTGAAAAACATTTGGGTTTTTAGATTTTTTTGTAACTTTGCCACCAAATTGGAAGATTATGCAAGAAATAAAAGACATTTCGGACTACAAATTAAATTTAAAGGAGCGAATTCCCGATGTTGCTTTGCAACTTTTTACCGAGCGAGGCATCAATTCCGTGAGGATGGATGATGTGGCGCAAACCATGGGTATTTCAAAACGTACTATCTACGAATTATACGACAAAAAAGAGGATTTGCTCTTCGAGGTGGTTGTAAAGCACTTCAAGCAGCGTATGGATCGCATGGAGCTGGCTGTGAGCCATTGCTCAAATGTGATGGAGATACTGCTCGAGGTATATCACATGAAGGTGAGCGACTTTAAGAAAACCAATCCCCTGTTCTTTACCGAGATGATTCGCTATCCTCAGGTCAAGAAGTTCCTCGACGAGCAGAACAATCTTATGCGTGATAGCAGTTTTGGTTTTATTCAGCGTGGGGTAGAAGAGGGTTACTTCCGTGCCGACCTCAACTACCAGATGGCTGTGTTGCAGTTCGATGCCATGGGCGAGTATATCATGCAGAAAGAGCTCTACCGCCAATATTCCATCGAGGACATCTTCCGCAATCTCGTGTTTGTATCCCTCCGAGGGCTCTGTACCGACAAGGGCATCAAGGCCATCGACGAGATGCTGTTCCAATAAAGTAAAACAAGAAATCATCCCCGTTTAGCAGGGATGATTTCTTTTTAATGTTTTCAATTTGCCATTTTTGCATTTTGCATTTCTGCATTTCTGCATTTTTGCATTTTTACATTGTTGCCACGCAGCTCGTGGCACCCAGTGCCGTTACAATCGCCGTAGCAATCGATGCTATCATCTGCACGATAAACTTTAATGTCTCTTTCTTTGTCATAATCTTTAATGTTTAATGTTTAATGTTTAATAGGAAGGGGGGGGGCTTTCGCCCCAAACCCTTAGTCTCCAATCGGCTCGTTGTGGTTTCCACCGCCACCGGTATTACCACCTTGGTTTCCACCGGTATTTCCACCGCCATTGCTTGGCTCGTCGGGATCCTCAACCGTACCTGGGTCTGTCGAGGTCACACGCTTAATCTCCTTACCATCGCGGTCGTAGCAGGTAATCTGGATGGCTGTGCCTGCCAGCTCCTCCTTCAGATCCACCGCTGGGGTGAAGATGATTCGGCGACTGGTTACCAGTCCGGCTTTCACTTCATCTACCTTGGCTACACTCTTGGCGCGGATGCCGAATCGCATGGTACCCAAACCTGGCAGCGCAACGGTGTGACCCTCAGTGGCCCAAGCCTTAATCACCTCGCCAGCAGCATCCCAGCAGGCCTGCATAATGCCTTTGCTAACTCCGCTACGCAGGGCAGCCTCCTTAATCACCTTTTCCTGCGAGAGTGAGGTGTACAACTCCGGCATCATGATGTAGCGATAAGTGCCCTCATACTTGCCAATCTTCTGCAACTTTTCCTGTGCTTTAACTTTCAATGCCATAATTCTAGTTTAATTTTTGTGTTGTTGTAAATAAATTTTTAATTGTAAATGTTTAATGTCTCAACTCCGATGTAGATTTGCGCTCACGTGAGGGAGATTTTCTTAGTGCACGTGGGAGAATCTTTTTCCTCGTGTGGGAGCATCATCTCCATCTTTATCTTGACAATGCAAAGGTACGAAATTTTCGTCATATATAAAAATATCAACTGTTAATGAATTGTTAATTTTTACACTTGGCTACTTAGCGGTTTCAGTATTTCAGTTTCAGTTTCTTTTATGTGCTGTTAAAACTCAATACAAAGATTAACTATTATATATATTATAATATATATAATAGTTATATTAAATAGGTTGATTTTTTGCAAATATGCATCTTGCTCACTAACAAAACTGAAACTGAAATTACTGAAATTTTTCTTTCGTGAAGTGATTATTTTTCTTGCTCAGTTCTTCTTTGTTTCATTTTTTATTTGTATCTTTGCAGATGAATTTGCAATCGATGATTAATTGAAATAATAAATGACAGATATAGAACTCAAAACGCTAAAAGATAATCTTTGGCACTCGGCTGATATGCTGCGTGCCGGGGCACATTTGGCGGCTAATAAATATGGTCAGCCTATTTTGGGATTAATATTCCTGCGCTATGCAGATATTCTTTTTAAACAACACAAGGCAGAGATTGACGCTGAATACCAGCAGTATAAGGGCACTCGTATGGAGAAGGAGTATAAGGATATTGCCATCGAGAAGTGTGGCTTTTTCCTGCCTGAATGTGCCTATTACGATGCGATTAATGATGCACCAGATGATGCCCATAAGGCTGTGCTCGTAAAGAAAGCGATGGAAACCATCGAACAGGAGAACCCCAAAATGGAAGGTGTGCTGCCTAAGGAGGTTTATGGTCAGCTGGTACCCGAAGAGGAGCCTGAGCTGTTGAGCCGTATCGTACGTGTATTTAAGGATATTCCCGAGGATATCAGTATCGATTTGTTCGGTCAGATTTATGAATATTTCCTTGGCAATTTTGCTTTGGCCGAAGGTCAGGGTGGAGGAGCCTTCTATACGCCAGCCAGCGTAGTACAGTATATGGTTGAAGTGCTGCAGCCTAAGACTGGTGATAAGAAATTCCTGGACCCTGCTTGTGGATCAGGTGGTATGTTTGTTCAGGCTGCACGCTATATGCACAAGCACAATGCCAGTAGCGACGATATGATGCGTTTCCGCTGCTATGGTGTTGAGAAAGAGCCCGATACCGTTAAACTGGCAAAGATGAATCTGTTGCTGAACAATGTTCGTGGCGAGATAACTGAGGCTAACTCATTCTATAGCGACCCATACGATGCTTTCGAGAAGTTTGATTACGTGATGGCTAATCCACCATTCAATGTAGATGAGGTGGTGCTGGATAGAGTGATTGATGATAAGCGTTTTAATACCTATGGTGTACCACGCAACAAAACAAAATCAGCCAAGAAGGGTAGCGACAAGAAGGAAACGGTACCCAATGCCAACTATCTGTGGATAGGCTATTTTGCAACAGCACTTAACGATAATGGTAAGGCTGCTCTGGTAATGGCCAACTCTGCCAGCGATGCAGGAGGTTCGGAGTTAGAAATCCGCAAGAAGATGATTGAGGATGGCATTATCAGTCAGATGGTGACATTGCCCAGCAATATGTTCTCTACTGTTACGCTTCCCGCTACTCTGTGGTTCTTCAACAAGCAGCGTACTAACAAAGATGAAATTCTGTTTATCGATGCTCGTAACATCTTTACCCAGGTGGATCGTGCCCATCGTAAGTTCTCTGATGAGCAGATTAAGAACTTAGGCATCATCAGCCGTCTCTATGAGGGCGATTCTGATAGTTTCTGGGCATTGGTAGATGAATACAAGGCAGCAGGTCAGCAAGACCAGGTTGACTGGCTCTTGGAGCGTTGGCCTGAGGGCAAATATCAGGATGTGATAGGTCTCTGCAAGGTGGCCAAACTCGATGGCGAGGATGGCATCAAAGATCAGGACTATTCGCTGAATGCAGGCCGCTATGTTGGTGTTGTCATCGAGGATGACGGCATGACCGAAGCTGAGTTTGCTGAAACCATGCGAGGTCTGCATTCTGAGTTCTCACAACTCAATGCCGAAGCCCTGAAGTTGCAGGAAGAGATTGATAAGAACATGAAGGAACTGTTTGGGGAGGAGTAAGATGGAGTATGTAAAATTAGGAAATATTGTTGATTATAGAAAAGGCTATGCATTTAAAAGTAGCCTTTATACGGATACCGGCATAATGGTTGTCCGTGTATCCGATTTTACTATTGATGGTATTTCTGAAAATGATGCTGTTTATATTGAAGAAGATAAGGCATATGATAAACATTTACTCCGATACGGGGATATACTGATACAAACAGTTGGTTCATGGGCAAACAACCCAAATTCAATTGTTGGTAAAGTTGTTAGAGTTCCTAAGTTAAGTACAAGAGCATATCTTAATCAAAATATAGTAAAACTGATACCAAGAGAATCTATTGATTATACGTATCTTTTTTATTCGTTAAAGGCTAATCGCTTTTCGTTATACTGTGTTAATAGAGGCCAAGGTTCTGCAAATCAAGCATCAATAACCCTTGAAACAATACTTAGGTTTAAATTTCTTGTTCACTCCACAAAAGAGCAGCATCGCATTGCTTCTATTCTATCTTCATACGACAATCTGATAGAGAATAACAACAAACGTATTCGTCTGTTGGAGCAAATGGCAGAGAATCTTTATAGGGAGTGGTTTGTTCGTTTCCGTTTCCCTGGCCACGAAAAGGCTGAGTTTGAAAATGGCTTGCCTAAGAGTTGGAAAGTTGAGAAAGTAAAGAGTATCGTAAAACGTTTACCTTTCAATAGAACATATAAAGAATACGAACTTGAGAAAGAAGGCGCTGTTATAGTGATAGATCAATCAACGGATGATTATTTGGGATATCATAACAACGAACCATCACATTATGCCAACTATGATGATCCTCTATTGCTATTTGGTGACCATTCTTGTAAATTCCAATTAATGACAAGGAATTTCTCTCTTGGTGAAAATGTTATTCCTTTTACGACAAATAATAAGAGCCTGATAAATGAATATTGGCTATTTTATGCATCACATAAATTAATTCAGACAGAGGAATACAAAAGACATTGGGGACGTTTTGTATCAATAAAAGTTCTTGTCCCAGATATTAATATACAACTAAGATTTGAGAATATAGTTAAAACGTTTGAGAAGGAAAAGAACCAATTAATAACCAAGAATTCTATACTCTCTCGCCAGCGTGATTTATTGCTCCCGCGCTTGATGAGTGGTAAACTCGAAGTAAACGTATAACAGCACGATTATGAGCAAACAACAACCATCATATATACCACCATTCACGGTAACGTCGGAAATCATGCGATTAGTGTCGGAGATATCCGAACAAGTAGGCATTGTTACAACATTACTGGGTGACAATGTGCCATCGCCAATGCTGCGCAAAGCCAATCGCATTAAGACGATCCACTCATCGTTGGCGATAGAACATAATACACTGTCATTGAAGCAGGTGACAGATATTATTGACGGCAAGCATGTGTTAGGTGCCCCCGATGAGATACAGGAGGTGAAGAATGCACTACAAGCCTATCATTTGATGTCACAGTTGGATGCTTTCAAGGAAAAGGACCTGTTAAGGGCACATGAGCTGATGATGCTGGCTTTGGTTGACAACGCTGGTTGTTATCGTCATGCAGGCGTAGGTGTATTTGATGGTGACAAATGTATCCACATGGCTCCTCCTGCCGATCGTGTTCCTGCATTAATGGCCGACCTCTTTGAATGGATAAAAAAGACCGATGTGCATCCGCTTGTAAGTTCTTGCGTATTCCACTACGAGTTTGAGTTTATCCACCCCTTCATAGATGGCAATGGACGTATGGGGCGCTATTGGCAGACGATGTTGCTAAGTAAGTGGAAAGGAATTTTTTCATGGATTCCTGTTGAAACCATTGTTAAGGAACATCAGCAAGAGTATTATGATGTAATAGCTAAGTGTGACGCTGCAGGTAGCAGCACAGTTTTCATAGAGTTTATGTTGCGCTGCTTGCTTGATGCTATGAAACGTATTGAGGAAGAACCTGAAGAAGTTCCTAATAAAGTTCCCAATAAACTTCCTAATAAACTGAGGCTTCAATATCCCGATTTGTCGGATGCAGTATGGGATGTATATCTGGAATTAATGGAAGATGGACATGCTTCGGCAGCGACCGTTGGCAGTCATTTAGGCATCAGCGACAGAATGGTTCGTAAACATATCTCCGTGCTTCGTGATGCAGGCATCATAGAACGCATAGGAGGAAATAAAACTGGTTATTGGAAATTATTGAAAAAGTAGTGCTTATGAAATCCTTTATCAGCGAAGACGATATAGAGCAGGCGATATGTAATCGCTTATCGCAGCCAGAATACGGTTGGACGCGCATAGAATGCGACCCCAGCGTAGAGAAACAGGACGATGTTAGCGTTACTGGTCGTAACAGTGTGAAGGAATGCATATTACCAGAAGTGTTCCGCAATGCACTCAAGCGCATTAACCCAAACGTAAGCGAGGATATCATCGACGGTATCGTAAACGACTATCGTAGAGACTTTAGCAGTCAGGATATGGTAGATGTGAACTATCGACTGTATAACCAACTGCGTAACGGACTGAGGGTTGACACTCGTACGGCTAAAGGCGATGACTTTGAGATAGTTAAGCTGATAGACTTTGACAACATAGAGAACAACGACTTCCACTGCGTTAATCAGATGTGGATAAAGGGCCATTATCGTTATCGCCGCCCCGATGTACTGCTATTTGTAAACGGGCTGCCTGTAGTATTTATCGAACTGAAGAACTCTACCGTAAAAGTTGAGGAATCGTATAACAAGAATCTGGTTTCGTATCGTGAGGATATTCCCAATATCTTTGCATTGAATCAGATTTGCGTGCTTTCGAACGGACTGCAAACCAAGATAGGTGCTTGGAGTGCTGGCTACGAATACTTTTTTGAGTGGCTGCGTGTTGATAACGAGAAGGAAAAACTGGATAGAGACCAGATAGCAGAGCATGGCCTGTCTATACAATACCTGATAGACGGCCTGTTTAAGAAAGAACGACTGATTGACTATATCGAGAACTTTATATTCTTCGATAATAAGCGTGTAAAGATTATCGCTAAGAACCACCAGTTCCTGGGCGTAAATAACCTGATGAAGAGTGTGGAACGTCGCGAGGAACTTAACGGAAAGTTAGGTGTGTTCTGGCATACACAAGGCTCTGGTAAAAGCTACTCGATGGTGATGTTTGTAAGGAAGGTTAGACGTAAGTTGCATGGCAACTTTACGTTCCTGATTGTAACTGATCGCGACGACCTTGACACCCAGATACACAAGACTTTTGTACGATCGGAGGTGATAGGCGAAAAGGAGGAATGCCAGCCAAAGAACTCAGCACAGCTACGCGAGTATCTGATGAGTAACAAGCCCATGCTGTTTACGCTGATACATAAATTCCAATACGACAAACAGAAGAAATATCCCGTATTATCTGAGCGTAACGATATCTTTGTACTGGTAGATGAGGCTCATCGCACACAGTATAAGCAGCTGGCCGAGAATATGCATACAGGATTGCCAAATGCCAACTATATAGCTTTTACAGGCACACCATTGCTTGGCGCAAAGCGACTGACAAACCAGTGGTTTGGCGATTATGTATCGGAGTATAACTTTGCCGAAGCGATTGCAGATGGTTCAACTGTGCCATTGTTCTATAGCCGTAGAGTACCCGAAGTGGGACTTACCAACGACTGGCTGGATACCGATGTGGCTGAAATCGTAGAAGAGGAGAATCTGAACGACCGCGAACAGGAACTGCTAGAAAATAGCTCATCACGAATACTTGAGGTTATTAAGCGTGACGATCGATTGAATAAGATAGCCCAGGATATAGCGCACCATTTCCCACGTAGAGGATTCCTTGGAAAGGGTATGGTGGTAAGTGTAGATAAGTACACGGCTGTTAAGATGTACGATAAGGTACAGTACTACTGGGCTGAGGAACAGAAAGAACTGATAAAACAGCGAAATAAAGCCAAGACAGAAGAGGAACGCGAAAAAATAAACCGTATATTGGGCTATATGGACCGCGTTGAGATGGCTGTGGTAATCAGCGAGGAAGCTGACGAGAAAGAGAAATTCATGAAGCAGGGGCTTGATATCACCAAGCATAGAGAACTGATGAATAGGATTACCACCGATGGCAAGGATATCGAAGACCGGTTTAAGGATAAGGACGACCGCTTAAGTCTGGTATTTGTATGTGCCATGTGGCTTACAGGCTTTGATGTGCCATCACTATCTACGCTGTATCTCGACAAGCCGATGAAGAGTCATACACTGATGCAGGCCATTGCACGTGCAAATCGTGTATTCCCAGGCAAAACATGTGGTATCATCGTCGACTACGTAAACGTGTTTAAATATATGCAGGAGGCCCTGAGTGATTATGCATCAAGAGGCGATGAGGATGGCGATTATCCTGCCAAGAACATTGAGCAGCTTATTACCAATATCGACAACTGCATAGTAGAGTGCGATGCCTTCCTGTTGACGCTAGGCATTAACTTAGACGAGATAATTGCAGAGACTAACACGTTGGATAGGTTAGAGATGCTGCGACAGGCATTTGATAGGATATTACAGAAAGACGAGTGGAAAGACCGTTTCAAGGTGCTAAGCAATCTGCTGATGAATCTCTACGATGCCAGCAAGCCAGAGATATTCGAACGTGGTTGGCATAATAACAAGTTTGCGCCTATCAGCTATCTCAACGGTCTGTTCTGTAATCAGATTGACGATGAGAAACTGCAACGTGCCAAGGCCAGAATGGCTGAGAAACTGGACCAGAGCGTAACATCTACTAATCAGGTATGCGATAATGCCGACTATGTAATACATCAAGGCAAGGTAATCGACCTGAGCAAGATAAATGTGGATGATTTACGCAAGGAGATCAGTCTTACCCCATATAAGGCATTAGAGATTGACGACCTGCGCATATTTATAGAACAACTGTTGCAGCAGATGATAAATAAGAACTGTATGCGCATATCATTCTCTGAGCGTTATAAGAGCATCATCAATCGCTATAATGCAGGAGGAAGTGAGAACGAGGATTATTACGAGAAGCTGCTGCAGCTGATTGAGGAATTGAAGAAAGAACAAGGACGCTCTACTGACCTTGGTCTGGAGGAAGAGGAACTTGAAATATACGATTTGCTGATTCAAGGTAAGAAACTTACAAAGGCCGAAGAGCAGAAAGTGATATTGGCAGCAAAGAACCTGTATCAGAAACTAAAGGCCGAGAAGGATAACTTCATGGTGGTTGATTGGTATAAGGACGAACAACCCCGTAAGAAAGTGTTCTCGCTCATACAGGTTTCTCTGAATAACGACCTACCAGAAAGCTACGATAGAGTATCGTTTGTAGAGAAAACAAACCTGATTATGAACCATTTTGTCGATATGGCCATCCAAGGCTACGGCTGGGTAACGGCATAAAACATATAAACAGAAATGAACAGACTTGTACTCATAGGAAACGGTTTTGATTGTGCTCATGGGCTCCGTACCAAATATGAGCATTTTATAAGCTGGTACCACTAACAAGGAATAATTAATTAAAATAGTGCTTATGCTTAAAGGAAATGGATGTTTTAAAACTGCGTGTTTGGGTATGGTGATATTGGCCGTACTATTTGTTCTCTATTCGATTGGAACCGTATCTGATGGTACAGAAAATAAAGCCCAACCTTTTGAGGTTGTTACTAAATCGGGTAATGTAACGCTGCATCTTGGGATGCCTAAGGATTCTGTGATATTGTTAGTTGGCGAACCATATGAGTTTAGATCGTTTTCACTTGGCAACCGTGTGATATATGAAATTGGTTACCAAGTAAAAGTGAAAGAAAAAGGCCATACAGACCTTTCCTTCACATTCGAGAATGGTAAACTAGAAAGCTTTAGACAAGATTAAGCCACAAATAAAACCGAGGAGCGAACATCACTGTTGGCTCCTCGTACTTTGAATTAATCAATTATAAACTTTTAAAATCTTATTTCGGTGCAAATATAATACATTTCTTGTACAATCGATAATATATTGCAAAAAAGTTTGTATTGTCGGAGATTATTTGTATTAACTGCATTATATTGTCCGATAATACTAAAAATGACCGATAAATTGTCCGATAACTCCAAATTGTCCGAAAAAAGTCCGATGAACCTAAAATGTCCGAAATATTGTCCGATAATGTGGAAATGCCCCTCAAAATAAGACGAATGACTCCCAAAAGTAATTCTTCCGTGACCCTGAAAAATATGATGCAGCAGTATGATTTGTAAGTAATAACGAAAACGTTGAGTTTTAAGTAGTGTAAAATTTGCGGGTTTCGCGATTTTGCACTATCTTTGCATTTAAATTATCAAGTAAAACTTAAAGCAAAAAATTAATGTACACAACCTGCAAATTCGATTTCCGGGATCTTGAATTTTGGTTTTATGATCCGGATGGCTTAGCGAGATGGGGAGTTCTGGCTGATGTGTTGAGCAAGGATTCCCGTAATATAGATGTAATACGATTTGTTAAACCACACGGTGGAGGAACCTGTTCACATATTCATTGTTATGAACCTGAAATGGGGGCGATAGTGATGAAAGTGGCTAACAAAGAAGTTAATAAACACGACGTAGATTTTTGGAATATTGACAGACCGAATAGAGAATTCTCTGTCGTGCTGCTAATGACCAATGAAATGGCTACTTGCCTGTATGTTGAACAAAATCATTTCGCCTTTCATGATGTAAAAGACTTAATTAATATTATAGTTACTGGGCTGAATGAAAAATTAAGGAAACACGATTTGGCTATAAAGATACAATCGTATGTTAATGACCAAACTGACGATTTTGTTTCGATATGTGCAGCTCAATATGTGGGCAAACAGCTTAATCGGGCTCTTCATTTAATGGATTACGCACAGTCAAAAGTGATATCGCGCACCCAAACTATTGCTTCTCTGCCATCAAACAAAGGTTTAAAGGCTGCAGTTGTCGATTACAAAAAGGCCGAAGCTGTGGTTAATATGATAAGTGAACTGATGTATGGAAAATGTACACCAATGGATTTGATGATGCCAACAACTGCTGCCATAGCTGCGGGGCAGATGAGAGAACCAAAATGGAAAGAATACCATAATACCTATCCTGACGTTGACATTTCGGAAAAATCGTTCTATCGCTTAAGAAAGATAAATAATAAGTCTTATCAATATTCTGAAGCATTCAGAAAAATGGTGGCTGATTTTAGAGAACTATAAACCAAATTAATTAGAGTTTAAAAGAATATGTGAGGGTTTGTGAGATGTATCGTAAACTCTCACGTTATTTTTGTGTTTATGCTCGAACATTCTTTACTTTTGCAAGCGGATTTCCAACCATTAGTAATAATGTCTAACCAGAAACATGTGTGGGCCCATTCTGTTTCGCAAACGTGAAGCAAGAATGAAACAAATTGTGATAGAAATTGAGGATGAGGCTTACGAGCCTTTTATGGGAATGTTGCGCCTTTGTCCTGCTGCAAAGGTGGTGGGCACGAACAGCTTTGCTGAAACACGCGATGTGATTGATCGGTGTTTTGCTGAGGCTATCATGGAGTTGCAAGCCGATAAAAAGGTGTATAAGCGTCCCAGCGACCTGGCATACATCATGATAGGTGTAAACGATGGTGCTATTAATGGTGTGGATTATTATCTAACGCCTGATGACTTTACTGGCTATCTTTTACAGGTTGGTATTAATCAACTACCTAAACGCTCAACAATCTACAATAAGGTGAATGACACCGTTGGCAAATTTCCTGATTGGAGCTTTGTACATGATGTGAAACCTAAAGAAAAGATAAGGAGAAAAAATCTGCTTTTGCGTTTTTCGAGTGCTTTCGGAAGGGCTAAACGCCAAAAGTTGGACGGATTTATGGACAAGTAACCGAAAGCTGGACAGGTTTCTGGACAATTGAAAAAACGGCCATTGTCGGCTCGAAAACTTGCTATACTTTTGCCGTCGTGATTCAAAAATCAATCGTTCTTTGAGGCTACGCCTCGAACATCGGCCGCGCCTCAGCAAAGCCCAAGCAAGCTTAGCTCTGCGTTCGGCTTGCACGATCTTTGACATGCTGGCACAAACATTCACCTTCCGAATGGCGGAGGGCGATATTTCTGCGTATATGTGCATGTATACGCATGCGTGCTTAGGCGCGCGTACATTATTTAAATTAAATTATTAACTTTCTAAAAACAATAAGATTATGATTACAACAACAGTTATTTCAACAACAAGTTTATCAACCCGTAAGACTTCGCTGCTCGAACAGCAGTCACCCCACATGACGTCGCTGGAGGTTGCAGAGATTTGCGGAAAGCGTCATGCTGACCTGATGAGAGCCATCCGAAATATGGAACCAGCATGGCAGAAAATACGAGGGTGCAAATTTGCACTGTCGTCCCGAAAGGTTATTCAGAACAATGGAGGCGTTCGAGATCAGCCCTGTTACGAACTAACCAAAACTGAGACGCTCTACATTGCTACCAAGTTTAAAGATGAGGAGCGAGCTAAGCTGGTGCTGCGATGGGAACAGTTGGAAATGGAACGACTGATACAACGCCAGTCGATGCGATTGCTTACCACCAAGCAAGAGGTGCTGCACGAGTCGGAAGAGATAGTAGGCGAGCAGCTGGATGAGGTGAACGAGGAGAGCGACGGCTGCTTGACGGTTTCGGAGATTGCTGCCGTTTACAACATGACAGCGCACGACCTGAACTCGTTTCTGGTTGACATGAAGATTCAACGATGGCGATGCGGACAGTATCGACTACTACCCAAGTACGAGGGTTTAGGGCTAACGGCCGATCGATTGAATGTGAGTTACTCACTGAAAGGAAAACTGAAATACGAAACCTATCTGGTTTGGACAGAGAAAGGTCGCGATTTTATTACTAACCTGATTGAAAACGGTCATGGCTGGGATTAAACGTAAAGAATATCTGCTGTATCTGGCTAACGTTAGAGCCGAGGAGCAGCAAGCGTGGGATCGCGGATATCGGATTACTCGAAAAAGCATCGAGGAGATAAGAGAGGAGTTCCAAGCTAAATACGGAAGCATTTATTACATTAAAGATTAAACATTAAAAAATTAAACATTATGAACACAATGATTTTAAGAGTGAAAAAGTGCGGGGTGATGACTACCGTACAGAGTGAGAAAAGTGAGAATGGCGTACTGAATAAGCGAACCTTAGTGTTACAGGAACTTGGTGGCAAATATGCTAACAGCTATGTGGTTACAACACTTGGTAACCTGGCCACCATAGAGTTTGCTGAGAACGAACTGGTGGTTGCTGATTTGCGATTCCAAACTCGCGAGTACAATGGACAAGCGTTTATGGACGTTGTTGCAAATGAGATTTGCAAGATTAAACGCTGAAAAATGTAAAAATTCTTAGACGAGCTAAGCGGCAAAGCCGAGCGATAAAATGTAACAATGTAAGATTTTGAGTTGAGGTGAGGAGGATATTCTCGAGTAAATGGCCAAGGAATCCGAAACTTCTTCTCGCTTTAAAACTCAAAAACAAAATGAAAACAAATAACAAATTAAACAAGACCGTAACTGTTAACGGCATGATGGCCGTTACAAAGAGTGATTTAGAAATGGATTATGTGCAGTTCCTGCCAGATAATCCGAGTATAGGACAAGTGGAGGCTTTTCGTGGTCGTGGATTAGGTCAATTGTTGACCAACGGATCATTTGAGTTTGTTCGTACCAAGCGATTGCGCCATAAGCCTGAATTTAAAGGTGATTACGCCAGTTTGTCGTTTGGTGCAGATGGTAATGATCGCGTAACATTTGTGGTACCTAACGAACTGCGCGCCCAGTTACCCACCATCTTGCGTAAGGGTATTTGCCCAATCATTAAACACCTGCAAAAGAAAGGATTTAGTAAATGATTTACCGCATAGTAAATAAGGGTAAGAAGTTTGCTTATCTGGTAAAGAATCGTGAAGATTTCTTGGCGCTCAGAAACACCAAGGAGAATCTGGACAACTTAGCCAAAGCGCGCAAAGGTGACGAGAAAGCTAAGGCCCAATTGGTGCAGTTTGCCTATAATATCGGTGTACTGAATAGCTCGGCTTTGGCTGGTTGCAAGAGCATTGGTAGCTACTTTTTCCACGATGTGGATTGCTACGATGCCGAACAGAGCGCAGCAATGGCGCAGCAGATACTGGCTAAGAAGGATGAGATAGGCCTGATGATGCTGGAGAAGAGCGCGAGTGGAGGATATCATTTGGTTTGTAAGCGCCAGCCTGATACTACTATTCTCGAGAATCAAGTGCGCATTGCGACCATTCTGCAGATTGAGATGGATACTAACGTGCATGATTTGCAAAGGGTGGTCTATTCGACTAGTGGTGATGAAAAAGATTTACTTTATCTTAACGATGAGCTGTTTGAGGAACCGATGACTGTTGAGGAGTGCGAGGCGGAATATGCCCGATTGAAAGAGCGTGAGCGTAAAGGTGAAGAGCAGGTGCCGGCTGGGGCTAAAAAGGCGAGGAAGCATTATAAGCCTTGGGAAGATGATTTAGCAACGGATGACCGCGCGATGGGGCGTGACAAGGGACAGGGCCCAGTCACATCCTGCGACAGGGACCAGTCCCCAGTCACACCAGTCGATGAGAGGGTGAGGTTTGTGATGGAGGCGGTTTTGAAGGCTAAGGGGCTGGAGAAGTCGGACTTTACGGATATTGGTGGTAGACACAATGCGGTGAAGATATTCCTGAGTGGCTGTAACCAGTTATTAAGTAAGGTGGAGGCAAACGGAGCTTTGGCTGAACTGATGCCTGAACATTGGGCCGATGCGAATGTACAGAAATGCCTGAGTGATTTTTATGCCAAGTATTACAATCCTGAACGAAAACTGAATAAGGACGAGGAGGCGATATTTACGAAGAGTAGGAGGCTGGGAGATGATAAAGAAGCAGAAGTGTGTGATCGCTCAACTCCTCTGCCACCAGAGATGCCGGCAAAACTGCCAAAACTGATTAAACTGCTTACCAAGAATACCCCCAACCAATACAAAGCTGCGGTGGCCCATGCGGTGTTTCCATCGCTTGGAACCCATTTAAAAGAGGTGGAGTTTGAGTACACCGATTACGTGAAGCATGAGGCCACGCTGATGAACTGTCTGATGGCGCATACGGGCGCAGGTAAAGGCTGTATAGATGAGCCTATCCGTCATATTATGGCCGATATCAAAGCCCGCGATGCGGAGAACACCCGAAGAGAGGCCGAGTGGAAAAAGGATTGCCAAAAGAAGGGCGCCAATAAGGATAAGCAGGTACGCCCCGAAGGACTAGTGATACAGGAGATTGATCCCGATATGACCAAGCCTGCATTGGTTACCCGTATGGACGAAGCTGAAGGCCACTTTGTATATGTAAAGCTGAACGAGATTGACCTGTTTGAGCAGCTGAAAGGTCAGACAGGCAAGCAGCATTTCCAGCTGATGTGCTTGGCTTTCGATCCAGGTGCTGAGTTCGGTCAGACACGTATCGGTACCCAGAGTGTAACCGCAAGGCCAAAGTGTAGGTTCAACTGGAACGCCTGTACTACCATCCAAAAAGGTCGTCGCTTTTTCAGTCGTGTTCTCACCGATGGTCCTATCAGCCGTATCAACTTCTGCACCATCCCAGAGATGGAAATTGGAGCTGAACAACCTATCTATGGCAAGTACGACGAGGCATTTGATGCTGAGCTGAAAACGTATATCGACAACCTTGTGTCGGCTCATGGCGTGGTGGATTGTCCGCAGGCATTCAAATTGGCCAAAAAGCTACAGGAGGAATGTGCAGAATTTGCTCGCCTGTCACAGGATGAAACCTACTGGAACCTGTCGCATCGTGCCATTGTGATAGCCTGGTTAAAGGCCTGTGTGTTGTATGTAGCCAATGGCTGCCAATGGGAAAATACGATTGAAGATTTTGTTCGTTGGAGTCTGCAGTACGATCTCTGGTGCAAGATGCAGTTCTTTGGTGAGGACATTGAAAAAGCCAACCAAGAAGGCGAGCGCGTGGGCACCCGTGGCCCTCGTAACCTGCTGGAGCTGTTGCCAGATGAGTTTACGATTGACGATGCAAAGCGCATGCGCCAAAAGCAAGGCATGGATGCAAGTAGGGCCATCAAAATGATAAGAATTTGGAAAAGCAGAAAGTATGTGTTTCAGATTTCAGATTTCAGTTTTGTTAAGAGCGAAAAATACAAAGGAAAATGTAATAATTAAAAAATGAGAAAATGTAAAAATGGAAATAGTACAATTAAATAGTAAAGCAAACCTCTCCGAGCACTTTTTGCTCGGGGAGTTTACCAGGAGCAAGTATCCTGAAGTGTATAATATCCCAAGTCATGAGGCGATTGCGAATATGAAGCGATTGTGTGTTTGGCTGGAAGTATTACGGGAAGCCTCCCCCGGCCCCTCCAAAAAGAGGGGAGAGCCGATTGTGATTAACTCGGGATATCGAAGTCCGCAACTTAATCGTAAGGTTGGTGGAGCCTCTAACAGCAATCACCTAACAGGTTGCGCAGCAGATATTCGTACTTCGGGGTATGAACAGGCGATAGTGTATGCGGCCATCCTCATCAATTATGCCAAAGAATCGCAGCAGGAGTTTGATGAATTGCTGATAGAGAAGAACCGATATGGGGCGGTATGGTTGCACTTTGCGGTGAGGCCGAAAGAGAATCGGCATAAAGTGAGCTTCATTAACGCTTAAACAAATAGCAAATCCCCGCCAACCGGCAGGGATTTGTTATTATGTTTTACGATATTGTTTACTGATGCTGTTCGCGCAGCAGGTCGTTAACGGTCTTAACGGGATTGAAGGTGCCCAGGGGAACCTCGACAAATACGGTGCTCCAGTTGCTCATGGCACCATTCCAAAGACCTGGCAACTCGAGAGCCTTGAGCTCTTTACCAGCCTTTGACTTAGATGAGATGAAGCCTGTGGTTTTATCAACAAACTCGGGCAGGTTGAATGGCTTACCCTGATAGTCCTTAACGGCGCAAACCAGATCAACTGGGTTGAAGTGGGTGCCCTGGGTGAACATCTTCATGTAGGCCTCGTTGTTGGTATCAATCTGACTGCTCTCGAGAATCTGCAGGCTAACGGTACCATCCTGGTTGTAGGTAAGGAATGGGCCGCCACCAGGCTCGCCTACATTCTTAACTACACCGCACACACGCATGGGGCGATTGAGCTTGCCACGCAGATAAGCGGCATCTACCTTATTATTCTTGGCATCGGTACACAGGTTGTTGGCCACGAATGCGGCAATCTCCTGCAGCTGGGCCTCGCTGGCACCTGCATCGAGCATCTTGAGGTACTCGAAGGCTTGCTTCTGCAGGGTTACCAATACGCCTGCCAGTACCTGCTTCCACTCTACAGTCTCGGGCTTCAAACGGTCGGGTACTACGTTGTCGATATTCTTAATGAAGATAACGTCGGCCTCGATCTCGTTGAGATTCTCGATGAGGGCACCGTGACCGCCTGGACGGAACAGCAGCGAGCCATCCTCGTTGCGGAATGGGGTGTTGTCGGGGTTAGCGGCTACGGTATCGGTAGATGGCTTCTGCTCAGAGAAGCTGATATCGTACTTGATGCCGTATTTCTGAGCAAAGAAGTCGGCCTTCTCGGCTACCTTTGCCTTAAACAGCTCCATGTGCTCGTGACTGACGGTGAAGTGTACGTGAGCCTCGCCATTGGATGCAGCATAAAGGGCACCCTCTACCAGATGCTCCTCCATAGGTGTGCGTGCACCCTCGGGGTACTTGTGGAACAGCAGCAAGCCCTTTGGCAGCTGACCGTAGTTCAGTCCATCGGCTTTCAGCATGTTGGCTGCTACAGCCTTATAGTTGCCCTCGGCCATCAGGGCCTTGATACCTTTACCCTCGTTCTTGAGGCAAACAGCGTCGAGTGCCTCGTAGAAGGCAAAGTTTTCTATCTGGTCGAAGTATTTCTTCTCAAAGTCGGTAGTGGGTACATCGTAGTCGGCGTCAACAAAAGCAAACATGTTTTTGAACATACGACTGGCGGCACCACTGGCGGGCACAAACTTTACCACGCGCTTGCCTGCTGCCTTGTACTCGTTCCATGCGGCAACCAGCTTCTGGCGCTCGGCTGCGTCGGGAGCAATAATACCGTTACCGATACCTGCTGCTGCCTCCAGCTTCAGGAATGGGAAACCTGTCTTAAACTCGTTCAATTGATTTTCGATCTGCTCCTTGGTGATACCTTTTTGAGCAATCTGCTTCAAGTCTTTCTCCTCTAACATAATAAAAATGGTATTTAGTCAATAAACAACGGCAAAAGTAACCATTTTTTTCGAAAAATGCTAATTAATCGAAAGAAAAATGTATCTTTGTGGCAAAATTTAGAAATTATGGCGGAAAAATTCGCATTTACATACGAGGAAAGAAAACGAATGGCATCGCAGACGGCCGAGATCCTGACTGAGGAAATCGGTTTGAAAGGCGATGCGATAGAGGCTGTACAGCTGATACCTGAGATAGAGGAGGGCAATATTGCGCTGGATGAGGTAGAGCAGAAATACGGCGCATCGGTGGCGCGCATATTGCATGGTTTGAACCGTATACAGCAGTTGTATGATAAAAACCCGGCGGTGGAGAGTGAGAACTTCAGAAATCTGCTGCTCTCGTTTGCCGAGGATATGCGTGTGATACTGATAATGATTGCCAATCGCGTGAACCTGATGCGACAGATTCGCGATACGGAGAACGTAGAGGCCAAGCTGGAGGTATCGCAAGAGGCTGCTTATCTGTATGCCCCGTTGGCGCATAAGCTGGGACTCTATAAGCTGAAGAGCGAACTGGAGGACCTGTCGCTGAAGTATATGGAGCACGATGCCTATTACCATATTCGCGAAAAACTGAGTGCTACCAAGGCGGCACGCGACGCTTATATAGATAGGTTTATTAAGCCTGTTGAACAGAAGATGATGGAGGCGGGTATCCGTTGCCATATCAAGGGTCGTACCAAATCAATCCACTCTATCTGGCAGAAGATGCAGAAGCAGAAGTGCCCGTTTGAGGGTGTGTATGATTTGTTTGCCATCCGTATCATTATCGATTGTCCGCTGGAGCAGGAGAAAATGCAGTGCTGGCAGGCTTACTCGATTATTACCGATATGTATCAGCCTAACCCTAAACGTCTGCGCGACTGGCTTTCGGTACCCAAATCGAATGGCTACGAGAGTCTGCACATCACGGTGCTGGGCCCAGAGCAGAAGTGGGTTGAGGTACAGATACGTACCGAACGTATGGACGAGATTGCCGAACGCGGTGTAGCTGCCCACTGGCGCTATAAAGGCGTGAAGGGCGAGACGGGGTTGGACGAGTGGCTGACGAATATACGTACGATGCTGGAGCATGCCGACGGACTGGATGCTATGGACCAGTTTAAGATGGAACTGTACGAAGACGAGGTGTTTGTGTTTACACCTGCTGGCGATTTGTGGAAGTTCCCCGCAGGTGCTACGGTACTTGATTTTGCTTACCATATCCACTCGAAACTGGGCAACCAATGTACGGGTGGCCGCATTAGCGGAAAAGTGGTGCCGATACGCTACGAACTGAAGAGTGGCGACCAGGTTGAAATCCTGACATCGGCTAACCAGAAACCCCGACAGGAGTGGCTGAATATTGTGAAGACCTCGCGTGCCAAATCCAAGATACGTTTGGCGCTGAAGGAAACCCAGGTTAAGGACGGACTGTTTGCCAAGGAGATGCTGGAGCGTAAGTTCCGCAACCGTAAGATTGAACAGGACGATAGCATCATGTTCAACGTAATCCGTAAGATGGGTTACAAGGAGGTAAGCGACTTTTATAAGGCCATTGCCGATGGTGTGTTGGATACAAACGATGTGCTTGATAAGTTCTTGGAACTCAGAGGAAAAGAAGCCGTTGTTACAGGAGATAATCAAGCGCGTTCGGCTTCGGAATTCGAACTTGATGAGTCGAAGATTGCGGGTTTGAACCAGCAGGTGAACGATGATGTGCTGGTGATAGACCGCAACCTGAAGGGCTTGGATTACCAGCTGGCAAAATGCTGTTCGCCTATCTATGGCGACGATGTGTTTGGCTTTGTTACCGTTAATGGCGGTATCAAGATTCACCGTTGCGATTGTCCGAATGCGCCTGAGTTGCGCCGCCGATTCGGGTATCGTATTGTTAAGGCCAAATGGAGTGGTAAGGGTTCGTCGCAATATAGCATCGCCCTGCGTGTGATTGGTAACGACGATATCGGTATTGTGAATAATCTTACCAGTATTATCTCGAAGGAAGAGAAACTGGTGCTGCGTAGTATCAATATTGATAGTCACGACGGTTTGTTTAGCGGTAATATCGTGGTGATGCTTGAAGATACTTCACGCCTGGAGGCGCTGATCAAGAAACTGCGTACCGTTAAGGGCGTTAAACAGGTAGATAGAATATAATGATTATAGATGCAAGTATGAGTAAAAAACTATTGTATGTTGCGGTTGGTATATTGTTGCTGTCGGCTTGTCGTGGTCGATCTCAGTCGCAGAAGTATGTTGAGGAGGAAGTCGAATATCATCCATTGGTGACTGATTCGGCAGCAATCGACTCGATTAACAGTGCTGGTATGGTAGATGTGGATGCCGCTATGGAGTATCCCGAAATGCCGTCGGACCAAAAAATCAACATGAAAGCCAATGATGATGAGATTAAGGATATAATCGATGGTACTGGTGATGGTGATATGACCAAAGAAGGTGGCGATTATTGATTACTCGCGATAGATCCAAGCCAAAAGTTTATTCACCCATCTGATGGAGAAACGGAACCATCGGTAGGTGCTTTGCTCCTTGCCGCCGAAACGTAATATGAATTCGCGGTAAGGATTTTTGTGGAAAGGCAGTCCCACATCCATGAATCGCATATGTTGATAGCCCTCGTTGTAGGCGTGCTTCATCACATCCCACACCACAATGGTGTCGGGGTGTAGGGCATGGAATGTTTTGCGCCTGAAGGCCGAATACCATAGGTAGGCATCGCCCTGACTATATACGCAGGCGGCACAGGCTATCACTTTCTCGTGGTATTTGGTAATAAACAGATTGCCGTTCTGGCCCTCCATCAGCTCACGGAAGAAAATGTCATCGGGGATATAGCGTTTGGGCTTCAGGATATGGTGCTTGCGTAGTAGTTTCGAGAAAGCCTTAAAGTCGTGCTCGTTGCTGACTATCTCGGTTTTTGCACCTCGTTCGTGGGCGTGGTCGATTCGTTTCTGCAGTTTGGGAGTGATTCGTTCTTCGGGTGCGTGGCGATGCAACGAGTTGTGTATCGACATCCAGTTTACAGGGTAGTAGCCGTTCTCGCGCAAAACCTTATAGCCAAACATCTTGGTGCTCAGGTTACTCATCTCCATAAACAGTACGCGTTTGTTAAGTTTGTGGGTGAGTGCACTTAGCATCCGGTCGAACAGCTCGTCTTTTTTGTAGCCGCAGTCTTCATCATACACACCTTCGCCTAATATCCGGCAATGTATCAGCAGGAATGGCGGCAGTATCAGAGTGCGGTATCTCACAATACCCAGCATGTGGCACAGTTCGCGACCTATTTCATCGTTAATCACTACCATATAAGGGCGCTGGCGTGGGGCGGCCTCGCATACTTCCATCAGTTCCTGACTGTGGAAATAGCTACCCTGGCGCAATGTTGGCATGCCTTTGGATTTGGTGTATATGGTAGTAATCAGTTGGCTCATACTGCAAAGATAGATATTTTTAGGCACGAATTGCACGAATTTCACGAATTTTTTAGTTTTAAAATCTTTTTTCGCGTTAATTCGCGTAATTCGTGCCAAAATATCACTATCTTTGCACAAAAATTAGGTAGGATATGACAAGTTTTAAAGATTTGGCGCAGTTGCGCCGCAGCCATCGCAAGTTCTCTGATAAGGAGGTTGATCCCGAACATTTGAAGCTTATTCTGCGTGCAGCGTTGATGTCGCCCACGTCAAAGAGTCAGCGTGCCTGGCAGTTCGTGGTTGTAGATGATAAGATGGATCTCGAGAAGTTGGCCGATGCCAAGAATATGGGTTCGCAGTTCCTGAAGGATGCCCCTGTGGCTATTGCCGTATTAGGCGATCCTATGCAGAACGACTGTTGGGTAGAGGATGGCTCGATAGCCACTATCTCTATGCAGTATCAGGCCGAAGAGTTAGGCTTGGGCTCTTGCTGGATTCAGATGCGAGGTCGCGGACTGAGCGACGGTACCACAGCCGACGAGGTGATTCGTGGTGTGCTGGGTATTCCCGATAACTACAATTGCTTGTGCATTCTTGCCATAGGTCATTGGACCGATGAGCGCAAGCCTCAGGACGAAGAGAAACTGAAGTGGGAAAACGTTCACTTGAACAAATTCTAATGTTTCGCTCGAACTTGTTCGCTTTGTTTGCAAAGAATGTTTAATGTTTAATCTTTAATGTTTAATCTTTAATGTTTAATCTTTAAAGTGATTAATTACGATTTAAATAAAATCAAGGCCATCATCTTTGATATTGATGGCGTGCTGAGTGCCGAGACGATTAATCTGAGTGCTGATGGTACACCGCTGCGTACGGTGAATATCAAGGATGGTTATGCCATCCAGTTGGCCATGAAGTTAGGCTTGCGTATTGCCATCCTTTCGGGTGCAAGGGTAGATAGTCTGCGTGTACGCTACGAGGGTCTTGGTGTTGAGGATATTTACCTGGGTTGTGCCGTTAAGATTGCAACCTATGATGAGTTCTTGGCTATTTATGGCTATACCGACGAGGAGGTGATGTACATGGGTGATGATATCCCCGACTTGGAGATAATGCGTAGGGTAGGTTGCCCCGTATGCCCTAAGGATGCATGTGCTGAGATACGTGAGGTAAGCGTGTATGTTTCTGATTGTGATGGTGGCTATGGTTGTGGTCGCGATGTGATCGAACAGGTATTACGTGCCCAGGGCAAATGGGTGATGAATGCCAAAGCCTTCGGGTGGTGATGAAACATGAAACATTGAACATTAAACATTAAAGATTAAACATTGGCAATGGATAAATACAAATATATTCTTGCGAGTAATTCGCCTCGTAGAAAAGAATTGTTGGCGGGGTTGGGATTGGATTTCGAGGTGCGTGTGATTGATGGTATCGACGAGTCGTATCCCGAAACTTTGCCTGCAGCTGAGGTGGCACAGTATATTGCCGAAAAGAAGGCTGCTGCTTACAAACCAACACTCCAAAAAGACGAGCTGATTATTACTGCCGACACGGTGGTGATAGTAGGTGACGATATCTTGGGTAAACCCCACGATGCGGCCGATGCCGTACGTATGCTCCGCGAAATTAGTGGTCGTACCCATCAGGTTACTACAGGTGTTTCGCTGCTCACCGCTACCAGTCAGCGTTCGTTTTCGGTTACTACCGATGTAACCTTTAAACAGCTTACCGATGACGAGATACAGCACTACGTGAGCCACTATCGTCCTTTTGATAAGGCTGGTGCCTACGGTATTCAGGAGTGGATTGGCTACATAGGTGTTACAGGACTTAACGGCAGTTATTATAATGTGATGGGCCTGCCCGTTCAGCGCATTTATACCGAACTGCAAAATATGTAAAATAATATGGCTGCAGGAAAATGGATTGGCGGATTTGCCGGATGGATGGCAGGCGGACCTCTTGGTGCGCTGGCAGGCTATCTGCTTGGCTCGCTTTTTGATACTATGCTGAATGGGGTGAATACCCCCGAGAACTCTGGTACCTGGCAATCGTATAACGAGAGCTACCAGCAGGCTTACCAACGGCAACAGCAGCAAGGGCAGCGTAACAGTTTTATGTTCTCGCTCCTGGTGCTGTCGTCGTATATCATCAAGGCCGATGGTAAGGCCATGCATTCCGAGATGGAACTGGTTCGACAGATGTTGCGCCAGAACTTTGGTAATGCTGCCGTACAGCAGGGTAACGAGATACTGAACCGACTTTTTGAGGAACAGAAACGCGAAGGCTGGCAGCAGTTCAAGCAAACGGTATGCGACTGCTGTGCACAGATAAGCCGACAGATGGACTACTCGCAGCGTTTGCAACTGCTTAACTATCTGGTGATGGTGGCTAAGGCCGATGGCAGTGTGCCCCAGAGTGAGATTACAGCCCTGAAAGAGTGTGCCCAGTGGATGGGATTGCATGCTAACGAGGTTGACTCGATGCTGCATCTGGAGGGTGGTAGTCTTGAGGATGCCTATAAGGTGCTGGGCGTGAGTCCTGATGCCAGCGACGATGAGGTAAAGAAGGCCTACCGCAAGCAGGCTTTGCAGCACCATCCTGACAAGGTGGCTGCTCTGGGAGAGGATGTACGAAAGGCTGCCGAGAAGAAATTCCAGGAGATAAATGCCGCCAAAGACCGCATTTGGAAGGCACGTGGACTTTAATTTGCCGCATTTCTACCTCTAATTTGCTACTTTTTCAAGAAAAAGTTTGGAGGTTTAAAGTTTTTTTTCTACTTTTGTACCCATCAAGCATAAAGCTTGAGGTTGATAATTTATGGAGCTGAGACTGATTAATATTCTACTTATATTAACGTTTGCCCTCAAGGTAAATGCTAACAATCTCGGCTATTCTGATTCTAAACCATTGGTTATCGGAATCGATCAGGACTATCCGCCATTAGAGTATGTGGATGAAAAAGGAAAACCTAGTGGCGCCGATGTGGAATTCTCGAAGATTCTGATGAAGCGAATGAACATCCCGTTTAAGTTTGCACCTAACACATGGGGAGCTGTTGCTAACGATATCTTAGGTGGTAAGGTTGATTTGGGTATGATGGTTTATTCGCCTTATCGCAAGGATGTTACCAATTACTCGCGTGCCGTGATCAGACTGTACTACCAGTTGGTAACTCGTAAGGGTACCAAGAGGAACTACGGACTGCGCGACATGCACAATGTGGAGGTGGCGCTGATGGCCAGTAGGCCCGTACGCGACACGCTGCAGAAGATTGGTGCACGACTGGTGATAGTAGATGACCTGACCAAGGCGATGAAGGAACTGTCGGCAGGCAAATACGATGCGGTGGTGTGCTATCGTTATCAGGCTAAATATCTGATAGGCAAGTATAAACTGCAGAATCTGGAGCAGGAAGAACTGACGCTGACACCACGCGAATACTGCTACACAAGCAGCAACAAAAAGCTGATTGATGCCATCGACAAGGAATTGGATAAGATGGAGGAAGAGGGCCTGATGGACGATGTGTATGGCAACGTGGCTTCGACATTCAATGGTATCATCATACCGCGATGGGTATATATGGCCATTGTGGTGTTTGTGATTGTGGCGCTGCTGGCTGTGATATTAAACCAGATGCACAACACGCGACAGCTGAAGAAGGCGCTGGATACAGCCCGTGAAAACGAGGAGAAAGCTAAAGCCAGCGAGGAAAAGGCACACCAGAGCGAGGAGGTGGCACGTGCCAATGCTGAGAAGGCTAGGGAGAACGAGGCTATTGCTAATGCTAATGCCGAAAAGGCCAGGGCCAGCGAGGCTGAGGCACAGCGTATTGCCGATGTGGCAAAGCGCAACGCCAAGGAGGCTGAACATAATGCGATGGTAGCCAGTCAGAACGAGGCAAAAGCCCGCGAGGCTGCCGAAGCTGCTAAAAAGAGCGAAGAGCTGAAAGATATCTTCTTGGGAAACATGAGTCACTCGCTCCGTACACCGCTGAATGCCATCATCGGATTCTCGGATCTGCTGATGACGATGGATGATAGTGCTTTGCCACCCGAGGAGCGCACTAACCTGTTGCAGCTGATTAATAAGAACGGACTGGAACTGCTGCACCTGATTAACGAACTGTTATCGTTAAGCGAGGTTGAGGGTGATAATCAGCTGTTTAAGCGCGAGGTTACCGATGTGGATTACGAAATGGGACAGTATGCCTCAGAGATTCGTATGCAGCTGAAAGAGGGCGTAACCCTTGAGGTGATTGAACCTATCGACGGTTTGCGTGCGCTGGTTGACAAGAAGCTGATGCGAATTGTAACCATGCACCTGCTTGAGAATGCCATGCAGCATACTACTGAGGGTAAGATAACCCTGACTTACTACCTGAAAGAAGGCGGTATGTATGTAGAGGTAAAGGATACGGGTAAGGGACTGCCCGAGAAACTGAAACAGAATATATTCGGACTGTTGGCCGACAAGAATACATATACCCACGACGAGAATCAGGATAATCCAGGATTGGGACTGAGTGTTTGTAAGGCCATTATCGACCGATGCAATGGAAAAATAGGTGCGCGCGATAACACAGAAGACGGCAGAGGCACTATCTTCTGGTATTGGACGCCAACTGAGATATTAAACTAGGAGGCATAGGGAAATGACACTAATCATCGTCATATTACTTTTGTTAGGGTACGTTGTGATTGCCACTGGTCACACAACGGGAGTAAACAAATCGGCTATTGCCATCTTTATCGGCACCGTGGGGTGGGTGGTATACATCTGCTACGGCACCGATTTCGTGATGCAGCGCCATGCCCAGGATTACTGGGAGTTCTTAGCGGGAAGCTTGCCGTCGAGCGAGGCCGTTAAGTACTATATATATAATAATGTATTTCTTTATTATGTGGGTCGGGCTGCCAGCATTGTGATGTTCCTGCTGGCTACCATGAGTATTGTAGAGATTCTGCATAACAACGGTTGCTTCGACTTTGTTACCAAGTGGATCAGGACCCGTAACTCGAAGCGCCTGTTGTGGACCATCACACTGGCCACTTTCATCCTGTCGGCTAATCTCGACAACCTTACTACGGCTACCATGATGCTGGTTATTATGCATAGCATTGTGCAGAACCGTCGTCAGCGTATGCTGATTGGTGCTGCCATTGTGATAGCTGCCAACTGTGGTGGATGCCTGACGGTGATTGGCGATCCTACCACGCTGGTGCTGTGGGGCGACGAGGCTATCACAGCCACCAACTATTCGTCGTATCTGGCTCTGCCAGCCCTTTTGGCTTGGATAGTACCTACCATACTG
The DNA here is from genome assembly GCF_900102205.1 of Prevotella sp. khp1. NCBI lineage: Bacteria > Pseudomonadati > Bacteroidota > Bacteroidia > Bacteroidales > Prevotellaceae > Prevotella > Prevotella sp. khp1. The sequence continues at coordinate 622,182 of NZ_FNJZ01000001.1, read as the reverse complement.
ATTAACCGCGAACTGCCTGAACGCCTGGATACCCAGTGGGCGCCAATGCCGTTCCGTGGCGACGATACCAATCTGTTGCCTTGGCAGCGTGTGGTGATGCTGTTTGTAGGTATCGGTGGTTTGTGGTTTATCCCTACCTTCCATACCATCACCAAACTGTCGCCATTCCTTGGCGCCCTGTGTGTACTCAGCATACTGTGGGTAGTAAACGAGGTGATGAACCGCAAGCTGAATAGTGCCGACCAGATGATGCAGCGCCTGACACCACGCTCGGTACAGTACGGATCGTTGCAGCAGATACTGTTTGTAATGGGTATCATGCTGGCGATGGGTGTAGTAACCGAAACAGGCGTGTTTGGCGATGTGGCTGAGTGGATAGATGATACCGTTCACAGCGTATGGGTACTCGGTATCGTATCTGGTTTCCTCAGCGGTATCGTTGATTCTTTCACCATCGCCATGAGCGATATCTCACTTTATCAGATAGCCGATGCTGCACTTGTTGGTTCGTACGACGAGAATTTCGTAACCAATGGTGCCTACTGGAAGATTATCGCTTTCTGTACCGCCGTAGGTGGCTGTCTGCTCAGCGTTGGTTCGGTTAGCGGACTGGCCCTGATGAAGATGGAGCACATGCGTTTAGGCTGGTATATTAAGAACCTGACGCTGAAGGTGCTGGCAGGTATGCTGATAGGCTTGGCTGTGCTGTGGATTGAGTTGAATTATGTATAACTAAACAATTATAGTAGTAATATGACAAAGATTAAGACAATTGGTATCCTGACGTCGGGAGGCGATGCACCAGGAATGAATGCTGCTATTCGTGCTGTGACACGTGCCGGTATTTACAACGGTTTTAGGATTAAAGGTATATATCGTGGTTACGAAGGACTGATTCATGATGAGGTTCAGGAGTTTACCACCGAAAATGTAAGTGGCATTGTTACCCGTGGTGGTACTATCCTGAAAACAGCCCGTTCGAAGGAGTTTCCAACACCCGAGGGTATGCAGAAGGCTTACGAGACATGTGTGAAGGAGGAAATCGATGCGCTAGTGGTGATCGGTGGTAACGGATCGCTTACCGGTGCCCGTAACTTCGGTATGGAGTTCGACTTCCCAGTGATTGGTCTGCCTGGTACGATTGATAACGATTTGTATGGCACCGATTCTACTATCGGTTATGATACAACCATGAATACCATCATGGAGTGTGTCGATCGTATCCGTGATACAGCCAACTCGCATGAGCGTATCTTCTTTGTCGAGGTGATGGGGCGTGATGCCGGATTCCTGGCACAGAACTCGGCCATTGCATGTGGTGCTGAGGCTGCTATCGTACCCGAGGAGAGTACCGATGTCGACCAGCTGGCACAGTTCATGAGTCGTGGTATCCGTAAATCAAAGAAGTCGTGTATCGTGATTGTGTCGGAGAGTCCTAAGTGTGGCGCTCTGTACTATGCCGACCGTGTAAAGAAGGAATTCCCTGAGTTTGATGTACGTGTGTCTATCCTGGGCCATCTGCAGCGTGGTGGTACACCATCAGCGCGCGACCGCATTCTGGCTGCTACCACAGGTGTTGGTGCTATCGAAGCCATCAAACAGGGACAGCGCAACGTGATGGTTGGTATCCGCAATAACGAGGTGGTTTATGTACCTTTCAGCGAGTGCATCCGTACTGATAAGCGTTTCGACAAGCGACTGATTAAGGTACTCGACGAGCTCAGCATTTGATATTAAACATTCTTGGCGATGCCAAGCGTACTAAAGAAACGATTAAAAGATTAAACATTAAATGCCAGATATAAAGAAAATAGTTCTGACAGGAGGACCTTGTGCTGGTAAGACTACCGCGTTGGTAAAGATTACCGAGTATTTCTCAGGGTTTGGTTACAAGGTGTTTAACGTACCCGAGGTGCCTACTATCTATAGCACCGCAGGCTGGAACTACCTGACGCCTAACCGTAAGTTGTACTATCAAGGCGAACGTGCCATTCTGGAAACCCAGTTGGCACTCGAAAACCAGTTTATGAAGTTGGCCGAGGTTTGTGAAGATCCCGTGCTGGTGGTTTGCGATAGAGGCGCGATGGATATTTCGGCCTATATCAAACCCGAGGAGTGGGAGGAGATTACCCACATGGCTGGTACCAATTCAGAGGCTTTGCGCGAAAGTTACGATGCCGTGCTGCACCTGGTGAGTGCAGCCGATGGCGCCGAGCAGTATTATACTACTGCCACCAACGCCACCCGCTACGAGCAGGCCAACGAAGAAGGATTGCGTATTGCCCGTGAACTGGATAAGAAGGTGATTGAGGCTTGGACCGGTCATCCCCATCTGCGTGTAATTAACAATCACGACGATTTCGATAATAAGATTAAGCGTGTTCTTACCGAGATTTCAAAGGTTGTAGGCTTGCCACAGCCTGTGCAGGAGGAGCGTATCTTCCGCGTAGAGATTATCGGTGAGATTCCCGAGTGCTCCGAGAGCATGATTACCCAGACCTATCTGGTAGCTGAGCCTGGTAGCGAGGTACGCCTGCGCCGCCGCGAGTGGAGTGGGGGTAAGGTGGTGAATGTTCACCGCTCGAAGAAACGCATCAGCGAAACCGAAGTGATTGAGACCGAGCGTCAGGTTGACAACAACCTGTACGAGCAGATGCTGCAGCAGGCCGATCCTTACCGCGTAACCATCCACAAAAAGCGTCAGAGCTTTATCTGGAAAGGTCAGTTCTTCCAGATCGACACCTTCCAGGACCCTGTCAGCAATCTGGTGATGATGGAAACCAAAGGTATTTCGGAACAGGAAACCGTTAACTTCCCCCCGTTCGTAAAAGTGCTCGAGGATGTGACCGGAAATCCTAAATATCTGAACTATAATATCGCTTTGCGACATTGAAAAGTCGCCAAAAATGGTGAATTTGGGAATTTTGTCGTGTAAAAGTTCGTTTGTTCGGATAATAATACTTACCTTTGCAAGCATTATAACGAAATTATAAATCTATAGTAACTTAAAAAATAAAACAGCGTATGTCACAAATTACTGGACACATTTCGCAGATTATCGGCCCTGTTATCGACGTATATTTCGATACCGAGGGCCAGGATGCCGAAAAGGTGTTGCCAAAGATTTACGATGCTCTGAAGATTGATCGTGGCGACGGGCGCGACCTGATTGTCGAGGTGCAGCAGCACATCGGCGAGGATACGGTGCGCTGCGTGGCTATGGACAATACCGACGGACTGCATCGTGGACTTGAGGCTATCCCCCTGGGCTCACCTATCGTGATGCCTGCAGGCGATCAGATTAAGGGTCGAATGCTGAACGTTATCGGTCAGCCTATCGACGGTATGAAACAGCTCGATATGGAAGGCGCTTATCCTATCCACCGCGAGGCTCCAACATTCGAAGAATTATCAACCAAGAAAGAGATTCTGGCTACAGGTATTAAGGTTATCGACCTGCTGGAGCCTTACATGAAGGGTGGTAAGATCGGACTGTTTGGTGGTGCCGGTGTAGGTAAAACGGTGCTGATTATGGAGTTGATTAACAACATTGCCAAAGGTCACAACGGATTCTCGGTATTCGCAGGTGTAGGTGAGCGTACCCGTGAGGGTAACGACCTGATCCGCGAGATGATTGAGAGTGGTGTAATCCGCTACGGCGAGAAGTTCCGCGAGGCTATGGATCAGGGTAAGTGGGACTTGAGTCTTGTTGACCCTGAGGAGTTGAAGAAATCGCAGGCCACACTGGTTTACGGACAGATGAACGAGCCCCCTGGCGCACGTGCTTCGGTAGCCCTCTCTGGTCTGACTGTTGCCGAGGGATTCCGCGATGGTGGCGGTAAGGATGGCGGTGCTGCCGATATCCTGTTCTTCATCGATAATATTTTCCGTTTCACCCAGGCAGGTTCTGAGGTATCAGCTCTGCTGGGACGTATGCCATCAGCCGTAGGTTATCAGCCCACACTGGCTTCTGAGATGGGATCGATGCAGGAGCGAATCACTTCTACCAAGACTGGTTCTATCACCTCAGTACAGGCTGTATATGTACCTGCCGACGACTTGACCGACCCTGCACCAGCAACCACGTTTACACATCTGGATGCTACTACCGTGCTTGATCGTAAGATTGCCGAGCTGGGTATCTATCCCGCTGTTGATCCTCTGGGTTCTACATCACGTATCCTCGATCCACTGATTGTGGGTAAGGCTCACTACGATTGTGCCCAGCGTGTAAAGGAGATTCTGCAGCGCTATAAGGAACTTCAGGATATTATTGCAATTCTGGGTATGGATGAGCTTTCTGACGAGGATAAGCTGACTGTGAACCGTGCACGTCGTGTACAGCGCTTCTTGTCGCAGCCATTCTCGGTAGCATCACAGTTCACCGGTCTGCCTGGTGTAATGGTACCTATCGAAGAGACTATCAAGGGCTTCAATGCTATTCTCGATGGCGAGGTCGACGATCTGCCTGAGCAGGCATTCCTGAATGTTGGTACTATCGAGGATGCCAAGGAGAAAGCCAAGAAACTGCTGGAAGCTGCTAAAGCGTAACATTAAACATTAAAGATTAAACATTAAAGTTTATGTTGCAGCTTAAGATTGTTTCTCCCGAAAAGATAGAGTTCTGCGGTGCGGTTGAGAGCGTTCTCGTGCCTGGCACATTAGGACAGTTCGAGATTCTGACCAACCATGCGCCGATTATCTCGTCGCTGGAGAAGGGAACCGTTGTCTATACCTTGGAGTCTGGTGAGAAGAACAGGCTCGACATTTGCGGCGGCTTCGTTGAAGTGCAGAAGAATGTTGTAAGCCTTTGTGTGGAAATTAATGACACCGGTGAAAATGGACTTTGACAAACTGAGTAAACGCTACGCACGACAGAGTATTCTGCTAACGGCAGGACTGGCTCTTCTGGGCTTGCTGGTGGCGAATGTCCGCCAGACCGACGGGATCATCGTTCCGCTGATTGTCAGTTCGCTCTTTGTGCTGGTGATGGAGCTCTCTTCTGCATTCCTGTGGCGTTGGGTGGCTGTTAAGCATTCCGATATGCTGCCATCGTTCTTTACAGGTGTGTCAGGCTTCCGCTTCCTGTTGGCGCTGGCCGTTATGTTTGTCTGGTATCTGGTTACGAACCGACAGTCAACAATCACGTTCTTCGTGGTGTTCCTGGTCTTTTACTTCGTGTCCCTAATTCACCATTCCATCTTCTTTTCGAGAGTATCAAATCGTTTGTAACGATCATAAAATGAGTTAATTAAATGAAACAATTAAAGTCAATATGTCTCTTGTTGATGGTTGCGTTTCTGCCGCTGTCGCTCTATGCTAATGAGCAGGAGGGCGAGAAACTCGACATCCCGGAAATCGTGCTCGAACACTTGGCCGATTCCTACGAGTGGCACATTGCTTCTTACCAAGGTAAGCATCTGAGCATTCCGTTGCCGATTATCCTCAGGAGTTCGAACACGGGTGCTTGGTACTTCTGCACAGCACATAGTCTGCCCGATGGCTTCTTCTTTAACGAAGAGGCACATGGCAAGGTGTATGAGCGGATGGCCGACGGCACGGTAGAACGTCCGTTGGACCTGAGCATTACACGTAATGTGCTGCAGATATGGATTGTGGTTGCCCTCCTGCTGGTGGTATTCCTCTCCTGTGCCAAGTGGTATAAGAAGCACGACGAGAAGAGTAACGCGCCTGGCGGATTCGTGGGAGCTGTGGAGATGCTTGTGATGATGATTCACGATGACGTCATCAAGTCGTCTATCGGCGAGAAGCACTACAAGCCCTATGCTCCTTATCTGTTGACGGTATTCTTCTTCATCCTGTTTACCAACCTCGTAGGACTGTTGCCCATCTTCCCAGGTGGTGCTAACGTAACGGGTAACATCAACATCACGTTCTTCTTGGCCTTCTGTACGTTCCTGGCTATCAACTTGTTTGGTAACAAGGAGTACTGGAAGGATATTTTCTGGCCAGATGTGCCTATCTTCCTGAAGGCTATCCCCGTGATGCCTGTTATCGAACTGTTCGGTGTCTTCACCAAGCCCTTCGCGCTGATGATCCGACTTTTCGCCAACATGATGGCAGGTCACGCAGTAATTCTTTCGTTTACCTGTGTGATTTTCCTCGGTTGGTCTATGGGAGTAGGTTTTGGTCTTGGGCTTAACCTGTTCAGCATCCTCATGCTTCTTTTTATGAATGCGCTGGAGCTGTTGGTTGCCTTCGTTCAGGCGTATGTGTTCACCATGCTGAGTGCGGTATTCATCGGACTGGCACATCAGGACCATCACGCCGAGTAAAATGTAAGAATTGCAAAATTCAAAATTGAAATAGAAACAACATTATTAATAATTAAAAATTAAAAGTATTATGATTTCAGCTTTATTTTTAGCCGAGGGTCTGGCTCAGCTGGGCTGCGGTATTGGTGCAGGTATTGCAGTTATTGGTGCAGGTTTGGGTATTGGTAAGATTGGTGGTAGCGCCGTTGATGCTATCGCTCGCCAGCCAGAGGCTTCTGGTAAGATTTTCTCTCAGATGATTCTGACCGCTGCTTTCGTTGAGGGTTGTGCCCTTTTCGCTATTGCTGCTTGTGCATTCCTTATAAAGTAAGGATTGAAGAATTCAAAAATTGAAGTTTTCAAGAATTGAAAAATTGAAATAATATGGATTTCAGTAAACTGCCAGCAATCCTCACCCCCGATCTGGGACTCTTGTTCTGGATGCTTCTGGCGTTTGCCGTCGTCTTCTTCGTACTTGCCAAGTACGGTTTCCCTGCCATCGTAGGTATGGTTGATGAGCGAAACCGCTACATTGAAGACAGCCTCAAGAAGGCCCACGAGGCCCAGGAGCGTTTGGCTAACATCGAGAAGGAGGGAGAATCCATCTTGCAGGAGGCACGTGCCAAGCAGGCTCAGATACTGAAGGAGGCTGCCGAAACACGCGACGCTATTGTGGAGCAGGCTCAGGAGAAGGCTAGGGCCGAAGGTGCCCGACTTTTGGAAGATGCCCGTGTGGCTATCGACCAGGAGAAGAAAGCCGCCATTGCCGATATCCGTCAGCAGGTTGCCGCTCTGAGTGTTGGCATCGCCGAGAAGGTTCTCAAGCAGAGCCTGAAGGACGACAAGGCACAGATGGATTTGATTGACCGTATGCTGGATGATGTTTCTACTGATAAATAAGCATTAAACGTATGGATATAGGAGTCATATCGGTAAGATACGCGCGAGCACTCCTCAAGAGTGCCACCGACGCCAAGATAGAGCAGCAGGTGTATGCCGAGATGCAGCAGATAGCAAAGAGCTACATCGAGGTGCCACAGTTGCGCTCTACGATTGACAATCCGATGCTCTCGAAGGATAAGAAGGAGGCGCTGCTGCTCACAGCAGCAGGCAAGGAACCTTCGAACCTGATGAAGGCCTTCGTACAGCTTGTGCTGAAGGAAGACCGCGAGAGTGTGATGCAGTTCATCGCCAATTCGTACGTCACGCTTTACCGCCAGCAGAAGAATGTCATCCGCGGACGACTCATCACCGCTGCAGCCGTATCGCCTGAAACAGAACAGAAGATGCGCCGCATGGTGGAGAGTAAGACTAATGGAACAGTAGAGTTTGAGTCGCAGGTTAACCCCGATATCATCGGTGGTTTTATCCTCGAGTACGACACCTACCGCATGGACGCCAGTGTCAAAACCAAACTCAACAGTATTCTCAATACATTAAAAAAGTAAACAACAATGTCAGATAAGATTAAACCAAGCGAAGTTTCCCAGGTGCTGATCGATCAGCTCAAGGGAATCTCGGATGCCGAGAAGTTCGACGAGGTAGGTACCGTACTCACCGTCAGCGATGGTGTGGCACGTATCTACGGACTGCGCAACGCCGAGGCTAACGAGCTGCTGGAGTTTGAGAACGGTACCATGGCTATCGTGATGAACCTTGAGGAGGACAACGTAGGTTGTGTGCTCTTGGGCTCTACCTCAGGCATCAAGGAAGGCATGGTAGTGAAGCGTACCAAGCGTATCGCTTCTATCCGTGTAAACGACAACATGCTCGGTCGCGTTATCAATCCGCTGGGTCAGGCTATCGACGGTAAGGGTGATATCGATCTCACCGAGGCATTCGAGATGCCTCTGGATCGTAAGGCCCCTGGTGTTATCTACCGCCAGCCCGTTAAGGAGCCTCTGCAGACTGGATTGAAGGCCATCGACTCGATGATTCCTATCGGTCGTGGACAGCGTGAGTTGATCATTGGCGACCGTCAGACAGGTAAGACTGCCATCGCCGTTGATACCATCATCAATCAGAAGAGTTTCTACGAGGCTGGTAAGCCCGTGTATTGTATTTATGTAGCTATCGGTCAGAAGGCCAGTACCGTTGCAGCCCTCGTTTCTACACTGCAGGAGCACGGCGCTATGCCTTATACCATCGTGGTAGCCGCTACAGCTGCCGATCCTGCCGCTATGCAGTACTATGCACCATTTGCAGGTGCCGCTATCGGTGAGTACTTCCGCGATCGTGGTCTGCCAGCCCTGGTAGTTTACGACGATCTGTCGAAGCAGGCTGTGGCCTATCGTGAGGTATCGCTGATTCTGCGTCGTCCTTCAGGACGTGAGGCTTATCCCGGTGACGTGTTCTATCTGCACTCTCGTCTTTTGGAGCGTGCCGCTAAGATGAACGAACAGCAGGAGGTAGCCGAGCAGATGAACGACCTGCCAGAGTGCATGAAGGGGCACGTTAAGGGTGGTGGTTCGCTTACCGCTCTGCCTATCATCGAGACTCAGGCCGGCGACGTATCGGCTTACATCCCAACTAACGTAATTTCGATTACCGACGGACAGATCTTCCTCGAGAGCGACCTCTTTAACCAAGGTTTCCGTCCTGCCATCAACGTAGGTATCTCGGTATCTCGTGTGGGTGGTTCGGCTCAGATCAAGAGTATGAAGAAGGTGGCTGGTACCTTGAAGATCGACCAGGCTCAGTATCGTGAGCTCGAGGCCTTCTCTAAGTTCTCGAGTGATATGGATGCCGTAACAGCGATGACACTGGATCGTGGACGTAAGAACAACCAGTTGTTGATTCAGCCACAGTACAGCCCAATGCCAGTAGGCGAGCAGATTGCCATTCTGTATTGCGGTGTACACGGCCTGATGCGCGAAGTGCCCATCGCTAAGGTACGCGAGTGCCAGACATCGTTCCTCGATAAGCTGCGCTCAGCTCATCCCGAGGTTATCGAGACACTGGCCAGTGGTAAGATCGACGATGCTACCACCGCAACTATCGAGGCTGTAATGGCCGACATTGCTGGAACGTATAAAGCCTGATAGCCTATGCCTAGCCTGAAAGAAATTAAAGGCCGCATAGCCTCAGTCAATTCTACGCGAAAGATCACGTCGGCTATGAAGATGGTTGCCTCCAGCAAACTGCACCACGCACAGGTGGCTATTCAGAATATGCTGCCTTACGAGGAGTTGTTGGAGCACATCCTCAAGTCGTTCTTAGCTGCCGAAGCCGAGGCTCAGACTATCTACGATCAGGAGCGCCCCGTAAAAAGGGCTGCGCTGGTGGTGTTCTCAAGTAACTCGTCGCTTTGCGGCGGTTTCAATGCCAACATCATCAAGCAGATGACACATGCTGTGAATGAGTACGCCGAAACCATCGGTCGCGATAATGTGGAGATTTATCCCATTGGTCGCAAGGTGTACGAGAAGGCACGTAAGATGGGCTTGAATGTGCAGGGCGAGTATTCGGCCCTTGCCGATCATCCCAATGTACACGACTGCATCGAGATAGCTATGGAGCTGGGGCGTAAGTTTGCCGAGGGCGAGATTGATAAGGTAGAACTCATCTATCACCACTTTAAGAGTGCAGGCTCGCAGGTGCTTACCCGCAAAACCTTCCTGCCTATCGATGTGGAGAGTGAGTTGCAGGCCGATCATGAACGCGATCTTGAGAGTGTGATTGCCACCAAGCAGAGTCAGGAGTACCTTAAGAATAGGGGAGAGCGTAAGGACGAGGGTGCTAAGAGCGAAGAGGTTAAGCCACTTAACGATAACTTTATCGTTGAGCCCGACATGAACTGTGTGCTCTCGCTGCTCATGCCAAAACTGGCTCACCTGATGCTCTACACAGCCCTGTTGGATAGCAATGCCTCCGAGCATGCAGCCCGAATGGTAGCTATGCAAACGGCCACTGATAATGCCGATGAATTGCTGCGCCAGCTCAACTTGCAATACAACAAGAGCCGCCAGCAAGCCATTACATCCGAATTGCTCGATATTGTGGGTGGTTCGGTTAATAACTAACATGTAAAAGAAGTTTGCGCAACCAAAAACGCAAACTTCTTTTCTTTTTATTCTAAATTATGTTAAACACCAAACTCAATTTTTGAGTTTTTGCAAGATTTTTTATAATTTTGCAGTCGCTTAAAAAAAGGATATTGATTAAAATTATTTAAAAAATTAAAGTGCGACAAGTAAACTACTGTCTACTACGACACTTGTGGTGTGTGTTATTCGTGCTTTTAGTCCAAGCAAACGCTTTGGCTCAGAAGCCTGATGCGCGGTTGTATAAACAACTGCCCGATTACCCTTTTGTGTTTGTTTCCGACTCGCTGGTGTCAGAACCGTTGGTTGTCAGCGATTCGCTGTTCGATATGATTGCGCGAGGTGTGCGATTCAAGGTAAACAGAACCGAGCTTCCTTCTAACGATCCCTTTATCTCGTTGTATAACGACAGCTTGGTGCCTTGGCTCAAGAATCACAATCTTATTCTGCGCCAGGTATTTGTTAAAGGAGCCGCTTCGCCCGAAGGTCCTTACAATAACAACCTGCGTTTGAGCCGGGAGCGTACCAATTGCCTGATTGAGTTCCTCAGTAGTAACATCAATCAGCCCATCGCTCATCGTCCCATCAACTCCATGTTTGTTACCGAGGATTATGCCTATCTGGTAAAACTGATGGAGCTGGCTGGCGATGCCGAATATCAGCAGGTAAAAGCCATCTGGGATGCCTGCAACGGCGATGAGCGCCTGTGTAAGAGCAAACTCATGGCGCTGAATGGCGGCACCACCTGGAAACGCCTGCTGCAGGTGTATTTCCCCACATTGCGTCAGAGTCGTATGGTGCTGTGGTATATGATCAATCCCGAGTACATGCCTATCCCCAAGTGCAACCCTTTGTACCGTGTCGATATGCTGGCTGTACCCGGTATTGCCGATTACTTGCCACTGGCATCCGATAGCATCGCAGCTAAGGCCTACAAGCGTCGCCACTTGATAGCTATCCGTACCAATCTGCTGCACGATTTCCTGTATGTGCCCCAGTTCGGTTTCGCACTTGGTGGCAATATCCAGTTAGAGTACTACCCGTTATCGGGTCACTATACCTTCAATGCAGGTTTCACTTTTACCAACCATCGCCATTGGGAAACCCATAAGTTCATGCAGATTCGCGATGCCCAGTTAGAGCTTCGCCGCTATTTCAAGGGGCAGGGCCAGTTCATCGGTACCTATCTCTCAGCCTATGCCGAAGGTATGGTTTATGGCATCGGCTTTAGCGAAACCAAAGGCTGGGAAGGCGAGGGTGGAGGCGCAGGTCTGGGCTTGGGTCACACCTTCAAACTCAACAAACGCGGCAGTCTGCGTATGGAGCTGAGTGCCAACTTCGGTTTCTTCCTTACCCGTTACGATCCTTACGTGTGGGGTAATGGCAACGTTATCGATGGCAAGTACTACTACGATTATCACGGTAGCATCAGCGACTTTAAGCGTCGTAACCACCAGTTCCTGTGGTTCGGACCTACCAACGCAGGTATCCATCTTACTTACGACATCATTTACAGAAAGAAGAAGGAGGTTACACGATGAAACGTATACATCTTATATATATCATGGCAGCCATGTTGGGCTTCGTATCATGTATCGAGCCCCCACTGCATCTGCCCGGACAGGATCTGGCTGTCGACGTACAGGTAGCCCAGACCGAGCTCAATCTGGTATGGGACAACGAGGTGCAGATTGAGCACGAGTGGTATTACGGCTGGGATTTGAAAGACGATTCTATCTGGGGCGGCTTGGCCTATCCACATCCCTCAAGCTACGAGGTTTACCGCTATTATAAAGGCGATGATCCGCTGGCCAAGCACTCTGGTGTCGATGTGTTTACCATCGATAACAACCGATTCCGCCGTTACTTCCAGTTCGGCTATTACGATATGCTGTTCTATAGCAATATCGACTCTCAGGATGGCACTCAGGTGCTGGTTATCAAGGAGAGTGCCGACTCGGTTATCGCTACCACTACCGGTACACGCGGCCTGTCACGAAGCATTCTGAATGCCAGTCGTGCCGACGAAGGCGATGCACCGCTTGGTGTACTCAATCAGCCTGAAATATTCTATGCTTGTTATTCCGAAAACGTATATATCTCACCCGATCTCAAGGATTACGAGTACGACCCCGTCGAGAATGTCTACATCAAGCATCTCCAGGCCGAGCTCCGTCCGCTGGTATATATCTATCTGGTGCAGTTCATCCTGCTTAATAACGACGATGGACGTATCAAAGGTATCAATGGCAACGCCGCTATCTCGTCAATGGCTGCCAGCACCAACCTCTATACCGGACATACCAGCAACCAGCCTACGTTGGTTTACTTCAACACCCGTATGAAAGAGAATAGGGAGGTAGATGGTAAGATGTGCGATGTGTTTGGTGGCAAACTTACCACCTTCGGACTGTGCGATAACGAGCCCTACACCCGTTCTGGAGCTCCTTACGCAGGTACACGTAGCAATCTCAGCAATATCGTGTATTACGATCTGGTGTGGAACAACGATCAGGTTAAGACCTATCAGGCCGACGTCACCTCGCAGATGCAGGCCAATTCCCATGGCGGCATCATCACCATCTGGATCGACTGCTCCAAGCTCACCCCTCCCGATAGTGGTGGCTCCGAAGGCGGTGGCAGCCTCTTCATCCCAACCCTCGAGGATTACGATGAGGTAGAGTGGAATATTGATATTTGATGATTGACAAAACTTATTTAATTATATTAAAACAACTAACAAAAATGAGAAAAATTCTAACTTATTCAGTTTCTGCTCTGGCCCTGGCCAGCTGTAGTAGCGATTCGCTGGTAAGCGATTCACAAGTAAACAACGAGGCCCCCATCGCCTTCAATGTCGGCCAGCGTAACATCACCCGTGCGGTAGATGATTCTAAGAATCTCGAAAAGAATGGTTACTTTGATTTCGGAGTTTTTGCCTATAAGGTAAAGAGTGGTGAAGGTGCAACTCCAGAGCTGGTAATGGGTAACTACAAAGTTGCTTATACAGCTGCAGCAGGAGAGACTCCAGCAAGTTGGGATTATGTAGGTAAAGTTGATGGTCAGGTTACCCGTTATTGGGATTATTCTACTGCTGTCACAAACTTCTATGCTTATGCACCTTATGTTTCTGGAACAAAGTTTGATGCAACAAACAAAACTATCACCGTTTCTTCAACTGCTGGTTACGAGGCTAAAAATGATGTGATCTATGCAGGTAAATCTGTAGAAAAGGATAATGGTTATGGTAAAAATGTGCCCCTTACGTTCAAGCACGTTGGTGCAAAGGTAAATATTGCCTTCCGTGAGAATATCGATGGTTATAAAGTTCAGCTTCTTAATGTTGAAACAGGTAAAGGTGTTGTGCTTAAACCTACTGGAACATATAATGCTACAGCGAGTGTAACAATCAATTATGGCAATCCAGATGAACCTACTGTTAATACATCTACAGCAGGTTCTTCTTCAGATGATTTGGAGTTTGATATCTTTTCCGGAAACCTTCCTGAGGGGGCCGATGCTACATATAAAGCATCGTCAACTACATACTATGCAGTAATTCAGCCAGAGAAGGCAACTAACACTTTCACTCTCCACGTGTCTTACAAGCTAATTGCTGATGATAATAAAGAGGAGATTGTAGTTAATGATGCTATAGTGACTATTCCAGCTAATCAGTTAGAGTGGAAGTCAAACACGGCTTACACTTATAATTTCACAATTACAGATACGGCTCTTAGTCCTATTGTATTTGATACTCCTACTATCGTAGATTACGAAGCAGCAACTCTTGATCCAAGTGATACACAGATTTAATCATTTAAAAACGATATCATGCTGGTGGGTTGGCGCACTTTTGTGTGCCAGCCTCTCGGCATGTTCTTCTGATACAACAATTCAAGATGTTGAGGAACATCACGACGATGTTCCCATGCAGTTCAGTCAGGCTGCAATTAATTCACCTGCAACCCGTGCCGATGGCACATCGCATAACTTGGAGCAAGGCTTCTTGGTAAGCTGCTGGAAAGCTTTCGGCAAAGCCAAGCAGCAGTTGGTGATGGATAAGTACGAGGTAAAATATAAGCAGGACTTATGGAATAATAGTTCACGTTGGGACTATGTTGGCACCAAGTCTACCAGCACCGATGGATATTATCAGGACCAGTATCAGCGTTATTGGGATGCTTCTGCTTTCGCTTATCGCTTCTATGCCATTACCCCATGCCCTCCTCATGATGAGATAAAAACATTTACACTTACAGATAAGCAATTAGTTATTCCCGAAACGGTTTCGTTTGTTTCTCAGACTTGCGAGAACGGTACATGTTCTGCTGTTTCCGAACCATATAGCGTAGCGCAGGTAGAGTGCCCGGACGGGTCTAACAATAATGATGTCGATTTGCTGGCTAATGGTGTTATAAATAAAAGTAATGACGGCCACACTACTACGCTTACTCGCTATGTAGCCCTGCCATTCCACCATATCACCTCAAAGGTTCGCTTTGGTATATATAGTACCAATGGCGCATCCTTTAAGCTCAGTAATATCAAGATTACGGCTCAAAGCGATGAAGGCTTTATTACCGCGGCTAATGGTTATACAGCCAATCTTTCTACGGCAAATATGTTATCAGGACAATTCACAAAAACTACTGCTCAACTATCTGAATATGTGTTACTTACCGATGGTAGTGGCACTAACGAATTCTCAAAATATAACGCATCTTCAAACCCCTATTGGTTCCAGTGCGAGAATGGTCTGCTGCAGATACCTCAGCAGGATGTTAAGTTGTTGTTATCGTTCGATATCAACGACACCCCTTATAGCGATATTCCCATCGCTGTAAAAAGCGGCGAAACTACTATAGATTCCTTCACTTGGGAGTCGAACAAGATATATACCTATCTTATTAATATCAGCGATTTAAAACCGCTAACCATCGAGTTTAGTGCCGAGTTAGCCCCTTGGACCGAAGTCACTGGTTCTATCAGCACCGATCTCGAAAAATAACTCAGAATAATAACATAAAAAAAGAATACAAACAAAATGAAAAATCTTTTCTACCCCCTGCTCATAGCCACCGCTTTCGTGGCAACAGCATGCACCAACAATCAAGAGGACGACGTAACCGCCGTCGATCCCACCGGCAAAACCCCCATTTCGTTCGTAGGCGAAACTGTCAACACAGCCATCACCCGTGCCGGATTTGATATTAAAACTCAAATAGCCATGCATATTCTTAGTAATGAAAAAGGCGGTTCTGGCATTCGTGAAACTCGAACCTATGCCAATGCTCTGGCTGCAGGCGAGGCTGCCTTTTCTAATATAGAAGCTCCTAATAGTGATAATGTTCGTTATTGGGACGATGCTTTTGGACGTTCTGCACAACTTTCTGTTTTTGCTGTTGCTGTGCCAGGACTTTCTGATGTTAAGAATGGTGCAGAAAATAAATCTCTTGTAGATCATCTTTCTGGTGATAATACCTGGAGTACTAAGAATCTTGATGAGACTGTAACATGGACTGTTTCTACCGACCAGTCTGTTTCTGGAAAGATTGATGCTGAAGATCTTGTATATAGTAATAATATTCAGGGTGATAATAAACTTATTTTCCGTCAGCCTGCAGGTAGTTCAAGTGATGGCCCTGGAACTTTCGATCAGGGTAATTTGAAGTTTACACATGCTCTGAGCCGTGTAACCATCACCCTGAGTAAGGGTACAGGTTATGCTGATGGTTCTTTCAGTTTTGCAACGGGAACCAACGTAACATTTCTGAATGCACCTATCTCCGGTTCTCTGGATATAGAGAATGGTTCATGGGCAGTCAAAACAACTGCCAACATCACAAAGATGTACACAACAGAAACGACAAGTAGTGCAGCGTGTACGCTGATGGCTCAGCTTCTTCCAGGTTATGAGATTACAGATGGTAATGATAAAGATAATGTCTTGGAGTTTATCATCGATGACAACAAATACTTTATCACCCAGGATATGATGTTCGATGCGCTGAATAATGCTACTTTAGGAAAAGACAAAATGTCGACGCTGAAGAATGGAAAGGTTATCATGGAGCAAGGTCTTAATTACAACTTCAATATTACCGTAGGTAAGAGTAAGATTATCAACGTTACTGCCACACTCGAGCCTTGGACTAATGTAACTGCAGCCGACCAGACAATGGATAACTCTCACATCACACTCTGCCTCTTTACCAATACTAATGGTAAGGCATGTGACAACTTCGATTTGTATCGTCTGAACGACGAATCAACTAATATTAGCACAGAAACTAGAGATGATGCTAAAAACTGGGGTGGAAACTATACTGATAAGGCAGAAAAAGAGAAGAAAAATGGCAAGTGGGAGACCAGCTGGTATTTCGAGAATAATAAGGCTTTCTATCATTTCCGTACTGTAAACGCTGGAACAGATGTTAAGGAGAAGAATACAGATAAAGACGACTACTTCGAAATCTATTCTGGTGCACAGGATACTCATGATTATCACTGGGGTGCTCCATTTATTGCTACCACAACCAGTCCTATCAAGTATAGCACATCAGATGGATATACCGCTTTTCTGAGCCCTGCCATCGGTGCCACCAACTCTACTATCAACATAACAGAGTTACACATGATGAGTAACATCAATGTGGTGATTCGTACTACTAAGGATACAAGTTCTGATCACGTGGTGTTGGAAAAAACAGAAACTAATGGTTCCACCACTACCACTAAACAGTGTGAGGTTTCTTTGACCTATTTCTATGCCAATGGACAGGTAAAGATGGGTAATGGACTTGTTAGCACAACAGGTGAACTCTCTAATAGTGTACCATTCGATGCACCTGAAGCCGGAATTGACAAAACATCTAATGCAAAGTATAATTCAACAGGTGCCTTTACTTTTGCTGTTGTTCCTCAGGCTTTGGTGCGTTCAACAGGAGAACACCTGTATGTTGGTATCACCATCAAGACTCCAGACAACAACCAGTACTATATTGTTGAGAAACTGAGTGATATCCTTGCTACTTCAACTGGTGGTAGTCAGAACTATACTGACACTAATAAGAAAATAGATTTCTGGTATCCCAACCACAACTACACTTATACCTTCATTCTTACTAAGACAGGTATAAAGAATGTAACTTGTACTGTTGAGAAATGGACAGATGTAACTGCTACAGAACAGACAATTACTCTCGAAAACTAATTCGATGTAATGAATAGAAAAGATTTTATATATACTCTTGCGGCCTCGCTTGTACTGGGACTTGGTTCTTGTACAAGTGAGGACTTCTGGGATACCTTCGACCGCACCGTTGATGGTTCTATCGAGTTTAACGTTGGGGTAGAGGCTTCTCCAGCCCAGCGTGCTATGACTCGTACTGGTGATGAGGAGACGACAACTACAACAACTACTTCCAGCTATTATGCTATGCAGGCTGGCACCCAGGTTCGCCTTAAGGTGGATGGCACATGGAATAGAAAAGACCCCTCAGCTATCAGTAAGCAAACCACATGTACTACTGTAGCTGCCACCACCGAGGCTACCAAAACTAATGCATTATCGTTTACCGAAAACGAGACTCTTTACTGGGATGATTACGGCATTGGCGACCCAGATAATAGCGAAAACAATGCTAACGGTTTGCAAGTGCTAGGTGTAGCTGTGGATGGTATGGATAAGGCGCCTGAAATTACAGAGTGGGAGAGTCTAGAATGGCCCGTTATTACAAATGGTAAAAACGTATTGAATAGCGACATCCTTGTTTCTAATAATCTCACTGGTACTGATGCTTATAAGTTTGTTAAGCCTACAAAGGATCACCCCGGCAACTTGGTGTTTGTACACCCCTTGAGCAAGATTACTATCAATCTTAAGGCTGGTGTTGGTTTTACAAATGGTAAAATCGGCAATACAACTTATAAGTTTGTGGAAGACCCAGTCGTAACTCTGACTAATGCTACTACGTTGGCCACATTCAGCGATAATGCCTATTGTCTTACAAATGGTACAGTAAATATCGCAAGTGCTAAGGCCACGAGTGATGGCACTAAAGCTGCTGTCGTTGCTGGAACCACTAGTACTACTGATAATACTTATACCGTTATCAAGCAGGCGATAGTTTATCCTGGCACGCAGTTTGGAGATAGTGATGATGATGTGATTGCTGTGGTACAGGCCGATGGTAATGTTTATTATGTAAAAGCCGACCAAATCCGAGCTGCTATGAAGGCTAATGATGAATCAACAAATTATACCACAAAAGCTGGCTACAATTACATTATTAATGTAACAGTTACTAAAACAGGCATCCTCACTACCGCTACCGTTACAGCTTGGAATGAGGTTAATGCAGAAGAAGCATTCCCTAAAATCAATGTAATAGCTCCTGTTGGAAACCAAGGTGGTTCGATACCTTCTGATTTCAATGGAAAATTCGGTTTTTGGCTTAGTACGGATATTGACAAGAAATATGTTTGTGGTGCCACACCTACCATCAAATCTGATGGTTCGGTGGATTGGACAGAAACCACTACACTATATTGGCCCGACCACAATACCCATTACCATCTTCGTGGTATCTACCCCAAAGATACGGAGGTGACTAGTAATGCCGCTGGCGAAGATGTAGTTAAGGTGGCGAATGGTGCATATGATGCCAGTACTTCACCAAGTAATTTGCTGATTGGTATGCCTGAGTTTGATGATGAAACATTATGTGGGAACAAGGAAACTGGGCATACGCAGGTAGATATGCGTACCGGTGGTATCTGCGCACGCGAAGGCTATATCAACCTGAACTTCCGCTATATGATGAGTCAGGTGGAGGTGAAGCTTACTTCACAAGCTGATGATAACAATTCCACTAAGTTGGTTGATTTAAAATATGTAAAGGTAGAATTAGTGAATGTTGGTACCGGGGGTAATATTCTGCTGAGCGATCGTTCGGCTGTAGTTCCAGACGAGAGCGATAATAAGCTATATGCACTCCACATGGTAAATGGTGATAATAAGCACTATCATGATATTATCATACCACAAACGCTGATTGATAATGATAAAAATAAGGTAAAGTTCAAGATTACGGTATATAGTGAAGACCCTGTTCTGAATCCATCTGCCGCCAAAGATGTGTACTACGCTGATGTAGCACCTATTAAGGTGGCTGCCAATGGTGGTACAGCTAAAGCAACAAACGTTTGGGAGGCAGGTGTACATTACGTATATAACCTGAACATTACCAAGACGCAGATTAATGCTACTGCCACACTTACCGATTGGACTACCGTAGCGGCAAGTGAAGAAGTGTGGTTCTAAAAAGATTAATGGATAATAAGGATATGATTATTAGGAGATATTTCATACTTTCACTATCAGCTCTGATGCTGGCAGGATGCGCGGGTGATGAGGAGGTTAACAACAGCTCATCTACCGATGAACGTCTGCCTTTACGCCTCGAAGCAACCCTGTCAGGCAATCGTCATGTAACCCGAGCTGTAGGTAGCGAGTTTGAGACTGACGATGTGCTTTATAGTTATGTGCAGCATGTATATAATAAAGACGGAAACTATACGCAGGTTCCTGACATTCAGGCAAGTCTTGTAGAATTTACAAATCCTACAGTTGATGGCAACACTTATAACTTGACACCTGGAACCGCTCTTTATTGGGATGATTTCAGCAAATCATCCGATGATGGCGCCAACGACCTTTATACAGTAGGTCATGGCTTGCGTTCGTACTATGGTTATTGCTATAATGGTACGGAGATAACAAGTGGTGCACTTACCGAAAGTACTGGTGTACTCACTTGGTCGGCTAGTACCAACCAGAGTGCTGATGGTATTAAAACCAGCGACTTGTTGTGGTCAAACACACAGGCCCCTGTAGAATACAAACATGCCGTGCTGGAGCGTGGAAAGCTTACCGTTCCTTATACCCACGCTATGAGTAAGTTTACTGTGGTAGTTGTGGCTGGCGATGGCTTTAAGGCTGATGATTTGACTGGCGCCTCAGTAACGCTGCATGATATGAATATAACGGGAACCTTTACTGCGCCAACAGGAAAAGTTACCGAAACCTCAAAAGATATTGTTACGATGTTCGGTAATGAGAAGGATGGGAACCAGCGTATTTTCGAGGCTATAGTGGTGCCAACAACATCACTTGCCGAAAATAAGCATCTGGCAACTATCACTATGGCTGGTAATACCTATAAGGTGAATATTTCTGCTGGCATGCTTACATCATGGGCTGATGGTATTGAAAATGCCGCCAGCAAGAGTGGCGTTAACTATAAGTTGACTGTTGAGCTTAAAAAGCAGAAGGTGACTGTGTCGGCAACGCTGGCAAATTGGAATACTGTTAAAGCTACAGGTGAAGGCGAGATACAATTCGATGGTAACTTTGCTGATCTTGGTAGTAATTATGAAAAAGTAAAAGCTGGCGATTCGTTTGCGTTGTGGATGGCTGAGGCTGGAGTCGATTTTGGTAGCGATGCTTCTACATTAGTTACTTATGATTCAGATGCCAACAGGTTTACTAACAATACAGCTGTTTACTGGCCTGATGGCACCACCAAGTTTAAGTTCCGTGCCTTGGCAGAGCAGACGTCAGCTCATACACTCCAGGCTGTGACTACTACATCAATAGTTAAGGACGACAATTCGAAGTTGCCCGATTTGCTATGGGGAACTTCTGGTGAAGATGCTATTGCCCCACGTACTGGCGATGTGCCCTTAACGTTCAAGCACGCTTTAAGTAATGTGATTGTTACTTTGGAAACAACTACGGGTGATGCTGCGGTTACACTTGCTGGTGCTTCGGTTACACTTGCCAATCTTAATACCGAGGGTACCATTAATATTGCTGATGCTGAGATAACTTCCAAAACTCCAAGTGATAATGCCTTTACTGGTGTTGTAGATAGTGAAAAATATCAGGTTTCGACGCTGATGATACCACAGGAGTTTAGTGCCGATGCCAGACTGATTGTTACGTTAGCTGATAAAACAACCTATTCGTTGAAACTCAGTAGCATTACTGCTATCCCCAAGTGGGAGGGTGGTAATAAATACATCTATACCATTCACCTGAAGAAGGAGGAGATTAAGTTTAGTGCAACTATTCAGCCTTGGGTAGAGAAGACAGGTAGTGGTAAAGCAGATCTTGATTGGGATTAACAAAATGAAGATAGAAAAGTATTTATATATGATTACGGCGGCCTTGGCGATGGCAATTGCCTTGACTTTGGGGGCTTGCTCGGATGCAGAGGTTGAAAACGGCGGTAAGCAGCAGGGCCTGATGCCTGTGCTGTTTTCGGCTGATAATATGGATGCCGGCGTTACCCGTGCCTCGCAGGCGTATATGCCCAATAATAGCCGTTTCGTATGCTCGATGTTCTTCCACGCTGGTGCCAGCGATAGCGACGACTCACCTTTTGCCGCTCCTGTATCTGATGTGAATATGTCAACTGCCTGGCTTAAGGTTAATAACGAGTATGGCAATGCCGTTTATTGGAACAAGGAATTCTCTGATGTGGCCCAAACCAATCTGGATGATTATGGTTTCGACCCGGATGCCAAGTGTTTTTATTGGCAGAACCGCCTGAAACACATCTTCTTAGCGTTAACGGATAATCATCAACTTAAAGCAGGAGATGGCTCAGAGAATGGTACCTTAAAACTGTTTCCCGATCTTACGGAGACATATAACGGTGCGTATATGAAGTCGTACGATCTTACCCGAGGCTCCAAGAATTCGATGGCTGAGCAGCCAGATCCTATCCGTGCTATTACCACGATGAAGCCCGAGGGTGCCAGCTCCGAGGCAAACCGCGTAAACCTTTTTTTCAAACACCAGTTTGCGCAGATACAGGTAAACCTGAAGAGTTCGCAGGACGAGTCGGCTATGATCACTTATGCTCAGATTGAGAAAGTAGAGCTGCTGGGTGTTAGTGCCACTGGCTATGTGGCTTATAGCATTCTGCCTGATGGTACTGTGCCTGCCACTACTGCATCGCCTGCAAATGTAGATGATGCGTTCCAGATGTTCGATAATAACTCTGTTCCAACAGGTTATCTTAAATCGTTCGAGGCTATTACCTTTGGTACGCTGCATGGCATTCGTATTACTTGGCACGAAACTGAGGGCGAATTGCCGGTTACACACGTGGTTACTTTCAAGGCCCTCGACAACAAGCATAAAAACCTGGAGAGTGGTATGAAGTACATCTATAATCTGGAGCTGCGCCGTAGTTTGATAGCCCAGATTAAGGCCGAGATTACCCCGTGGGTTGACGATAAGACTGATCATACTACCGATGGCACAATCGATACTACGGATACTAACGAGTAAATAAGGAAAATGATACGTAACAACAATAGATATAAATTCTGGCAACTGCTGCTTGCGGCTTGTGTGATGCTATTCACCACAAGCTGTAGAGAAACCATCGAGCAGCTTTTCTCAGATGGAATCGAGGCTGGCGATGAAGTGGCGTTTACTGCCTCTGTGCAGGAACGAACTGTAAAAACCCGAGCAGCCGAAACACAAGAAGACGCTCCGCGCTATCGATTCACTATCGGGATGTATGAGATGGTTGATAAGGTAGAAACAAAAGTTGGCGATGATGGTATTTATACGGTAGAGAAGAAAGGTGGCGCTTTGCAGGCCGATAAAAAGCTGTATTGGCCCAGCAATGTTGTACCTTATTTATTTAAGGCTGTGGCAGGCTCATCAACACTTAGCGGCATTCAGAACACCCCTACCAAATGGCTGTCGCAGGACCGCCTTACTGGTGGTACAGATGTTTATCGGTCGGCTAAGGGATGGAAGCAATATAACATGCAGAATGAAAATGCCGACCTGACAACGGTTCCTCTCAACATGCAGCATACCCGCTCGCTAATTACTGTGATACTGAAGGCAGGCGAGGGTGTAAGTCGTCAGGCTCTGGCTTATAATGTAGCTGAAAATGATTTGAGTGCTACTATTTATTCGTATACTGATGAAAATGGCAATGCTGTTCCGTTGGAGATTCAGCCGTTAGCAGCGCCAACAACAGTTGATTATATTGCTGATAAGAACGGAGGTGCTGAAATAGGTGTTAGCTCCACTCGTTACGATGCGATTGTAGAGCCATGGAATTATGCTGATAAACCAGAAGATTATCTGTTGGTGCGTATCAACCTTTCTGGACAGAAGTATTCGTTCTATGCCAGAAACGATGATAACCTTGCCGCTAACAAGGATAACTATCAGCTGCAGGCAGGACAGAACCTGATTATCACCGTTACCTTGAGTCGTGACCAGCGTAAGACCAAGATGACTGCTTATATCGAGGATTGGACCGAGGATGTTACCACAACCATCTGCGACGATTATGGTAATGCCGGCGAGCCTATCGAGATAAAGACACGTGAAGATTTAAAGAATTTCCTTGCTGATAAGAAAGTAAACAAGCCAGGAAACGTGGGCTTGGTGCTGAACGATATCGATCTTGGGGATTGGACTGATGGTTGCGACGATCTGAGTTGTACGCTGAACTTAGGCGGCTGGAAGTTAACCAGCAATCATCGTTTGCTCAAAAACATAGATGAGGCTGCCCACCTGCAGAATGGTACTATTGAGATTAATGACGAGGTAGATGCGGCAGTAGCTACTAAGAACAGTGGCAGTATCGAGGATGTTAAGGTAACAGCCGCTACTACCGAGGCGCATGCCACTGAAGCAGGCGTGGTGGTAGATAATGCCGGTGTGATATCCAAGTGCCAGTCGGCTTTAGCTGTTACTGGTGCCACATCGGGTTTTGTAGGTGGTATTGCTGCCACCTCGCTGATTGCCAATGGCAAGAATCTTGACTACGAAACTGTTATGATTGATGGCTGCACCGTAACCAATCGTGTGGCTGACGGCGGCAAGGGAGGTGGTATTGTAGGCCATGCCGATGGTACTGTAACCAACAATACCTTTGAGTATGGTATTACCATTGGTCAGGACAAGACTACCCACAAAAACATTGTAGGTTTAGTAGGGGATGGTGCCTACCAGTTTACCAATAATGCCTGGCCCACCGTTGATGAAAGTCCAGGAATGGATAATAAGAACGAGGAGAACCTTTATACCGGCATCATCGACAGCCAAGCCGAACTTAAGCAGTCGACTACTACTGACTATAATAAGACTGGCTATCGCTATCGCCTGGCTAAAAATTTCGAGGTTAACGAGCCTGTTGGCGATGTGGCTTACAAACTGGATGGTAACAAAAAACAGTTATCTGTCACAAATCGTGTTTTCGGTACCATTACTGGTAGTGTTTACGATCTGAAGGTGCATGTTACCAAGAGTCTGATTGCTGAAAATATAGAAGCGGATAGAGATTATATGGCCCCTGTGGCTTATGCCGTTGCGGGTCCTGATGCCGAACTCCGCAATATCAAGGTGACGATGGCCGATGGTGCCTACATTCAGGCTTCGAACCCTGCTGGCTTGGTGGTTTGGGCTGGTGCTGGTGCCACTGTTAGCGGTTGCGAAGTGACTGCCGATATCCGTGCCTGGGTAAGTGAACCAAAATCAAGTAATGAGCGTAAATGTGCTGGTGGTATTGTGGCTTTGGGTTCGAAAGCTACCATCAGTAAGTGCGTGTTCCATACCGGCAGTAAGCTTGATGCACTGTTTACTGATGCCACGGTTATCTACTATGGCGGCATCGTAGGCGGTGTAGCAACGTATAACAGCGAGAATCCCGAGTTGACTATTACCGACTGCACCAGCTATTGTACCAGCTATATTACCACTCCAGAGGATGATTATCATGGAGGTATTTTGGGTTATGCCATGAAGGAGGATAAAAGCAATGGTACCAAGGATTGCCAGGGTAACTGGTGGCCTAACAAATCGGATGGCAAGGCCAGTAAGGGTGTAGCTGCTTGGCAGAGCGGAGTAACCGCCGATGCAACCATTGGTAAACGTAATGCCGTTAAACCTGCCGAATAAATTTATGTGATGATGAAGATGAATAAACGATATATACACTTGATGTTAGGCGCCGTGCTGATGGCCTCGTGCAGCTCGCAAAGCGATGTGCTGCCCGATGCCCAGAACGATGATGCGGCGATCATACATGTAGGACAGGTGAGTGTTGCCAACATGCTCGGTTCGGCAGCAGTAACCCGTTCCTCCTCAATCATTGGCGATGATAAACTCTCATGGCTTGAAGATGGATTGCGTAAAGGCATGAATATCTACTATTTCAAGGATTCTGAAGAAGCAGGACTTCAAGCCATTCTGAAACTTGAGAACAACAATACTTACAGTCTTAAAACGCCTGTAAGTGCAACTGATACTGAGCGAAAGCCTTGTAAGTGGTTGGGTAATGGCGAGCATACCTTCCAGGGCGCTTATGTGCCAACAGCACTTTACGAGAAAGATACCAAGCATACCTATACCGATTTGGAGCGTTACACCGCTATGCCCCCCGCAACCACGATAGCTGCTACCGTAGGTAGTATCACCATCCCGTTGCAGCACCGCTTGGCGCGTGTGGTAGCCTATGTGCTGATAGATGGTATGGATGCCAAACTCAAGGGGTACAATCAGACCACCCCTAATGCCGACGACATCAAGCTGCGTTTCTGTAACGTATGGACGCTTGATTATGTGGATGGTCAGGGCCATCCCATTTGGAAACTGGAACGTAAGGCCACACCAAACTACCTGGGGGTGGAGCCTGTAAGGGTGTATAAGGATAGTAAAAACAAACTGATATTCCCCGTGGATAAGGATAACTGGAAGGCTGCCGACGATGCGTATAAAGCTAATCCTACGGGCAGCGGCTATACCTATACCGATTACGATAATGCACCTTATTTCGACCTGATTGTGCGCCCCACATACAAATCTGTAACTACAGGCACCAATGTGATGAACGATGAGTTGACTGATAATAAAACCGACAGTTATAAAAACTACATTGATTTTGAACTCACGTTGGATAATGATCTGGAGTACGAAAAGCAGGTTGAGTTCGACCTGAATGCCAACGACGAAACGGTGGTTTATCTGCGTGTTAGTCCCGAGCGTATCGATTATAACAGCACTGGTTCCCGTCTTTGGAAAGCATCGTCGTATAGCGACAGCTACTATGGTGTGAATAACGAGAATGATAACTACCTCTCGGAAGCTGGCAGCAGTTGGCAGCGTGCGTATACCAATAGCGAGCTTAAGGTTGATGTCACCGATGGACATTATTATGATGCTGATGAGGAAGACCCTGAAGCACAGTACGTATCCGACGAAAAATGGATAAGCATGCTGCTTCAGGCCTGTGAGGGTGGCAAGCATCATGGCGATTACTTTATCCTGAAGAAAAATATCACCATTAATACCGATAATGTTGAGTTCCCTGAGAATTTTGTTTTTACAGGCCATCTCGATGCGCTTGATAACACCATCATCATCACGGGTAAACGTGCTTATCTGTTCGATGGCTTAAACGGCGAATACGTAACCAAACAGGAGAATGTTACAACCGACCGCAAAGAATGGGAGGCTAATGTACGTCTGGAGGGTACTCAATGGGTACCTGCTGCGGGTTGGCGTGCCGAGATTGTCAATACAAACATTTCTGGTGCAAGCCTGTTTGGCTCTAATCCCAGCATTACCGGTTTTGTAAATAACTGTACCGACAGCAATGGTACCGTAACAAATCATACACCAACAATTCCAAGCTATTAAGAGATGAATATCAAACATATAAAATATCTGTTTGCAGCTATTGTGCTCACGGCTTGTACAGCCGACGATGCCGATTGGCAACTTTCAGCCGAACAGCAGCAGCTGATAGGGCAGGGGGTAAACTTTAGTGCCACCATGGCCGACCAGTTTGTTACCCGTACCACCTATAACCCTGATGGTTCGTTTAACGAGGGCGATCAGATGCGCATTTTCCGTCAGTATGCCAATCCCGATGGTACCACATTCGACGAGGCTAAAGAGATTTTCCGTACCTATTATTACAAGATGAACTATGCTACAGGTACCAACTTCTCTATTAATAGCGATTGGATGCCTGGCTATCAGGAATTAGGTAAACAGAAATACGATGTAGATGCTGGCTTTTCTACCCAGACTTCGGGCGACTCGCTGACGTGGGAGAATGGTAAAACCGTGCGTTTCCGTGCCTGGGGCCAGAGTAATCTCTCGGGCTGTCTGGATAGCGGTACTCGCGACAGCTATTATCCCGACTATACCGTAAGCGACTGGGTAACCGTATCAGGTCCCACGCAGGACATCCCGCTTACCATGCGCCATATTGCCTGTCGTATAGCCCTTGTCCCCAAGAATGGTAACGAGTTCAGTCGTGTAGAGCTCTGTACCCAGCTGGCCGATTACAAGCGTAAGGATAATGCCGATAAAACGGAAAACGACAATATAGAAACCGACAAGTCAGACGTACAGGCTGAGAAGGAGCTTAACGAGGTGATGGCTGCTTATAACAAGATGTGTATGCCTGCTGGTGTAAACGATAAAACATTCCAGCTTACCGCCATGACGCAGGCTCTTTACAACGATGAAAGCACCAACTTTAAGCAGCTTGAGCAGTACACCGAGGGCATTGTAACCATGGGCTCTATTGGTGCCGGGGATATTGCCACTCAAGTGCAGCACCCAGTATTCAAGAATAACAACGGCAATCAGTACTTTGTGGCTATTCCATATGATATGAGTAATAGCAAGGAAACTGGTGGTAGCGAGTTGGTATTGCCCGCCTGCACCCGATTCCGTGTGTATCTGCGTAACGATGGCGATTATCACATCTTTGCCCTCAGCGATATCATGAAGAGTGGCTCTACCGAACAGGCGTTCCCCCAAGGCATCACACTCAAGGCTGGCTACAGCTACTCGTTTAGCGTGGGTTATCAGTACGATCATCTTACCATCACACCTGCCGACAACTTCTCGTGGGTGCAGCAGGACTTGGGTGCGGCAAAAGCCAGCGATGATACCAAGGGCGAGGTCCAGTTGGATTTCACCTGGTGGGTAAATGCCTTCCAAAAGGCCATCACAAACTCGAAAACCGAAAATTCGTTCAATCCCGTATTTACCATCACTACTCCCGAACAGTTCATCACCTTTATCCATCTGTGTAACGGTACCGCCACATCTCATCTGCCTAAGGCTACCCGTGGCGAGCTGCGAAAGGATGGTGATAACACCATCAAAATAGATGATATCGACAGTTATTGGTGGACGATCGAAGGCGATGTGGATGCGAATGGCGAACCCGTGAAATACACCCGACTCGAGATGCAGGAAAAAGGCTATTTGTTCTACCCCCTGTTCCATAAGAGTGTGGGTACCAATCCTGCCTATGCCGAGGAAATATGCGTTAGCGGTCCCTATAACTTTTACGACGAGGTAACAGGTAACCGGTTTGTGGTTAATTTAGGTGATGATATCGATTTGGCCGATCGCCTGCTGCCCAGCATCGCTACCGATAGCAAGTTCCCCTTCCGCGGACAGTTCCGAGGCAATGGCAAAACACTCTCCAATCTTTATATGCAGAGCGGCTATCTGTTCGATTATGTGATGGATGGCTGTATTAGCAATCTTAAGATCGAGAGCATCCATAACACCTGTCTGCTGCATTCAGGTACCTATAGTAGCTCTACCGACGGTTGGGGCTGTTATATCGCTGGCATATCTATGCTGTGCCCCAGCCAGACTAACTCTATTGCCGAAACCCTTAACGGTGCCAGTAGCGTGGTGGGCTGCATCCATGTAGGCAATGCCGGTGGCGCGCTGGTAGGTTCGGCCTCAAACCTTAATATGACGGGATGCATGCAGGCTGCTGCTGGTATCACCGCCAAAACGGGTGCCTTGTTAGGCTCGGGTAGTGTGGCTAAAACCACCTTCATGTATAACTTTTACGATGTAGAGCTGTCGCCTGATACCTATGCCGTGGGTACCGTTCAGGATGCCTACGATTACGATAAGTACATACGTGGCAGCAAATCGCATATCCTGAAGGCTGTTCACGATTATATGATTGGCGACGATGTGGATATCAGCAAGCTTACCGATAATCTCAAGGCCGAGATGTATGGCTTGGCACCCTGGAAGGCTATGAACCAGGGCATCGATGCCTATAATAACAGCACCATTGGCGAGAAATGCCGCTGCGATATGGTGTATAGCAACACCGATGGTTACTCGCATCGTTACCCCACGTTAAACAAAAAGAAAACTACCGAATAATCATGAAGATATATAAGTTACCCTTTTTCTCTATTGCCCTGCTGTTAGTGGGCTGTCAGGCCGACGAGCCGCAGCCCACGCAGCAACAGGCTGGCACGCTCTCGTTTACCACATCGGTACAGCAGTTCGAGGGCGAGCCAGCTACCCGTACCAATCTCATAGGTGATGCCTTCGAAAAGAACGACAAAATCAAGCTTAAGATAGTGTGCCCCGCTTCTTCTACCTCGCATAAGGAGTTTGGCGAGAGTACCTATAGCGGCAGTTTCGATGGCTTCTGGTTGCTCAAGTGGAATGATACGGCCCATTCGTGGGATAAGCTTGTGGCTGCCGATGGCTTTGATGTCAATGGCGACTATAAGCCTTCGGATGGTCCCGATGTTTACGAGCGCTATCTGGCACAGCCCACACCATATGTGTTTACGGCGCAGACATGGAGCGAGGAGCAGATCTATATCACTGGCAATAAAGCACGTATCGAGCAGTACAGCAACGTGTTCCATGCCAACCAGAGCAAGGCTGCCAACTATAAGGCCAGCGACATCATGTGGGCGCAGACCATCCAGCAAACTGGCTCGTACAATGTACATCTCAGCTTTAAGCACGTGATGGCAGCGCTGCTCATCACCGTGGATGCCGATGCCAGTTTTGGTATCTCCGACGAGGCTGTTCTCACCGTCGAGGGTATGCCCGATATCGATCAGGCTGAGGTGATTGTAGGCGATTACTATGCTGCCAAGAGTAAGGAGAATGTACCAAACTTTGGTTATAGTGTTAAGAATGCCACCGACGATAAAACCAAGAACGGAGTAGTGCTGGGCATCGCTCAGGTAGGCGATAAAAAGGCTACTACTGTTCCCATTCCTGTTAATGTTACATCCACCTATACAGCCCTTAACACGGGTAGCAAGCAGTATCGTCTGATAGTGCCCCCATGCGATTTGGGAACCAATCATGCCATCCTTTGGCTGCGCGATGGTAATAAACGCTACAAGGTGCAGCTTAGTCAGACGTTGTTCGAGGCTGGCAAACTCTATACAGTAACAATGAAGATAAATAAGCAGAATGAAGCATAATCATATATTTCACCTTCTGGCCGTAGTGCTCCTGTCGGCCTGTCAAGCCAACGATGAGGCTATCGTACCCGATGCTGCCCTCGAAATCCGTGGCATAACTGCTGCCATCGTTGGCGATAACGTGGCTGCCACGCGTGCCACCGACGAAACCACTGTTACCGTGGGTCGCGCTGCATTTGCTGCTAACGAAAAGATTGTGTTTACCGAGATACGTCGCACCAATTCGCCTCTCAAAGAATTTACCTACAAAAATATCCGTTATCTGTACGATGGAAAGAGCTGGGCGCGTACCGAGGTGGAGTCTGGTAAAGAAAAGATTTACTGGACCGACGGCGCATCAGCTCACACCTTTGTGGGCTATAGTCTCCCATCGTCCGACTATCCGTTCGATAATGGTGATGGTACCTACGCAGGCGAGTTAGGTAGAGATTTTACAACTGCTATCGACTTTAGTGCTGGTAACGATGTCATGAAGGCCGAAGACCTGTTGCTGAATTTCAATGCCAACACCAAGGCCGAAACGGGTGGATTATCTACCAAAGTTAGTTTTGCCCATGCGCTCAGTCAGGTACGTGTCGTGGTAGATATCGACGATTATGCCGCTGGCGATATCGATAAGCAGCTTACCGTCGCCAATATGGTTATTCAGCTGCAACCCACCAAGTTTATTTGGACTGACAAGGGTACGAATATCGATCTGGTTGCTACCGGTCAGTCGTATAAGGATATCAAGCTTTTCCAGAGCGGTTTTACGTTCTATGGTCTTACTACACCACATCTTGATAATGTAGATTTTTCGTTCGATGTAACCTATCCTAAAGCCTTGAACCCTAGCGAAACGGTTACTAAAACTTATAAGGGCACTTTCGAAAATGTACAGTTCTATTCTGGCAAATGCACCACACTTACCATTACGCTTAATCACCGTAATGAGCAGATGTATATGAGTGTGACCTATAACGACTGGAATCTTGTGCCAACACCCGACTTAGGCGTGCTGCGTAAGAAATCTACCTATATGACTATGAATGTAGATAATACCGCTATTAAAACGCATAGTTTGGTAGATAATATCGACGATGCTATCTGGCTGTATGAATCCAACAATGTCGTGAAGGATGTCTATGGCAACGATGGTACTAGTGCTGC
Source organism: Prevotella sp. khp1 (assembly GCF_900102205.1). Taxonomy (NCBI): domain Bacteria; kingdom Pseudomonadati; phylum Bacteroidota; class Bacteroidia; order Bacteroidales; family Prevotellaceae; genus Prevotella; species Prevotella sp. khp1. Next base: position 590,372 of record NZ_FNJZ01000001.1, on the reverse strand, counting down.
TACTGCGTTCCGTATCACGTCCGCCTTGCAGATGTTGGCATTTGCTAAGGAGGTGAATAGTGATTACGATTTCACAGGTAAATATGTGCGACTCGATGCTGATATCACCATGCAAAGCAGCGCTACTGCCAGCGATTATGTGTGGAAAGGAATAGGCGAGGGTGGTAACGAGTTCAACGGCACCTTTCTGGGTGGCGATCGCTACATCAACCGCTTGAGTGGTAGCTCGCTGTTTGCTGCGCTGGGCGAGCAGGCTTGTGTAGAGCAGTTGTATATCACCACCATAGGTAGTGTTGCCAATGGTGCTCTGGCAAGTACTAATACAGGTGTTATCGGTGGCTGTAAGGTTATCGACGATGTAACCCTTTCTGGCACCCCCGCTGGCGCCCTGGTAGGTACCAACACCGGTACTATCCATGCCAGTTACTACACAGGCGCAGGCAATCTGGTAGGCACCAACTCCGATGGAGATAAAACCGGCACCATCGTAGGTTGCTACCAAGCCAGCGATATCACCTCGTTTACAAAAGAGTTCCTTACTAATTTTATTGATGGTACTGATGGCGAGAATCCGACAAATGGTTTGAACGATGACTTGAATGCTTTCTATAGCAATGAGTCTAATTCCAAAAAATTCCGCACCAAATTCAACTACACCTTCACCCCCGGCAATTACCCCACGGTAAAAGTAGTTACAGAATAACAATAGGGTTCGCAAACAAAATAGCGAGCCCTATTGTTTTTCTTTAGATTTCTTTGGTGATTTCGTAAAATAGTAGTACTTTTGTTCCTTGAATATGAAACAGAATAGTAACCATAGAACTGAGGAGGAATATTATCTAGAGAGTAAGAGGCTTAGGGCCGAAGTGATGCAAATTGCTGATACTTTAAAGAATAGTCCTATGCGTTTTACTGTGACTAATGGTATTAAGATGGATGTCGAGGTCACAAAGTCTGACTTAAAAACCATCGCAAGCAAGAATACCCAAGACAACCGATTCAATGCTTTTAAGAATAAACTTGCACAGGACATCAGAGGGTTTATTGAAAAGGCAAAATACGAAGGATGGCGTGAGGTTATACCTGGTAAACATCCAGAAACGGCTTATTTCGCATATTTCAGTCGTGAACTTGGCGAAAAGGCTTATCTCTGCATACGCAAAATTAAAAACACGGGTTTGTTTAAACCATATGCAATAATTGATCAGAAAACTTTTGATGCTGAAATAACAAACCTTAGAAAATAAAAAAAACCGCTGAACTGATTTGCTAACCCGATTACGGTGCTACTCTTTCATTTCAGCGGGAGGAAAGCGTTTCCTTTCACGCTGCAAAGATACAAAGTATTCCTTAAAGTTCCAAATATTTTGGGGATTTTTTGTTTGTAAGGAGTAATATCTCCATATAGTTTGTGGCTCCTAAGACACTAAAATTTCCTATATTATGCAATAGACAAACCGAACTTGTCGGAATTTCCGACATCATTAACGTGTAAATAATGCATGTTATTGTAGTCGTGTTATTGAGCCAATATCATCTATTGTTGAACTGTCAAGTATTCCTTACTAGTTCATCTTCTTTAATTTGAACTTGTGCAATTTCTGCACAGGTTGCAATAAACAATCCAAAAATTCTTAATCTATGCCTTGTTTTTGCATAGGTTTTTTGTATATTTGCAGCGTCTAATCTTTAAAAGTATGGCAAAGAATCTATTAAACAAGTACGTATGGCTGGTGGAAACCATCTACAAGGCCAAGAAGATTTCGTTCAAAGAGATCAATAAGCGTTGGCTTGACAATGATTTAAGTGAAGGCAAGGAAATGCCTATCCGCACTTTTCATAAATGGCGCCAATATATCGAGGAGATGTTTGGAATTATTATTGAAAACGAAACTGGCGGGCAGTATCGTTATTATATTGAGAATGCTCACGAACTCAATAATGGCTCTTTGCGCAGCTGGTTATTTAACACGCTTACTGTTAGTAATCTGATGATGGATAGTGCAAGCATTAAGGATAAGATTTTGTTCGAAGAAATCCCAGATGGCGAGCAGTATCTCCCTGTAATCATAGAGGCCCTAAAAAATAATACGATACTTGAGATGACCTACAAAAGCTTCTTTCGCGACGAGGCAAATACTTTTACTGTAGAGCCTTACTGTATTAAGGCATTCAAGCAGCGTTGGTATCTGGTGGCACGCAGTCCTTATTATGAAAAGATTATGATTTATGCCCTCGATCGCGTGCATCAGTTGGAGCCAACAGCTCTTCATTTCGAATATCCTGAAGATTTCAAGGCGGAGGATTATTTCGACGAATGCTTTGGTATTATTGCTGATGCCAACTATAAGGTAGAAACAGTTAAACTTAAGGTTTCAGCCGGTCAGGCCAATTATCTTCGTAGCCTAACTTTACATCAATCTCAAAAAGAAATCGAGCTAAATGACGAGTATAGCATCTTTACTGTGCGCCTGCGTCCTACCTACGATTTCCGCCAGGAGATACTTTCGCAAGGTTGTGACATTGAGGTAATGGAACCCAAATGGTTCCGCGACGAGGTTGCTGAAATTTCAAAACAAATGTGGAACAAATATAAGAACGACAAATGAAAGATTTTGCTGCAATAGATTTTGAGACTGCTAACAACGAGCGAACTAGTGTTTGCTCAGTAGGAGTTGTGATTGTGAGAGATGGCGAGATTGTGGATACCTTCTATTCGTTGATACAGCCTGAGCCCAATTACTATAATTATTGGTGTAGTCAGGTGCATGGACTAACACGTCAGGATACAGAGGAGGCCCCGGTTTTCCCGGAAGTTTGGAAACAGATTGAGCCAATGATTGAGGGGCTCCCACTTGTAGCACATAACAAGGCTTTCGATGAGAGTTGTCTAAAGGCCGTTTTCCGTTGTTATCAGATGGACTATCCAGATTATGAATTTCATTGTACATGTGTGGCTTCTCGCAAAGCATTCCCAAATGCTGAAAACCACCAGCTCCACACAATCTCTAAGCTATGTGGTTATGAACTCGAGAACCACCACCATGCCCTTGCCGATGCCGAAGCCTGTGCCTGGATAGCAAGAGAAATCCTATAATTTTCCGCTTTTTAATAAGATTCTTACAAGGTGTGCCCTCCATCGGCACACCTTTCTCGTATCTTTGCATCGTGAACATAAAATGATGTAAAGATGGAAACAAGTAAAGTACAAGAGATTTTCAACTCTACTGCTATCAAGGATATAGAGAATGAGATATTGTTGATGCAGCATGAAATTGAGAAGAGACACTTCGAATATGAAGCTGGCGAGGAGGTAATCAAGTGCCTACTGGGCACAAGAAAGTCTTTGTTGAATAAGATGTTTGTGATGGATGAGGAGAGCAAAAATCTCTTATCAGATTTCAACGAGGCACTAAAAGCCCAGATGATAGAGATGAGAAAGCGTGCATTATCTATCTATGCTTCCAACGTGAACAGTGGACTTTTATCCAGTTTTACTCTCAAAGGAAGGTGCTTCATGGGCTATGAGTATTCGAAGATTCATCCTGTTCAAACGATGCGAGCCAAGAAGATGTGGGCTGTATTGAATGGCTCACTCGCTGACTACATGCCTTTGTATATGGACGGTGTGGATATCTTCGAGTTAGATTACTCAGAAGGAAACGATTGTGATTTTCCTTCGGAGAATCAGCTGCTATACCTTGATGAGAAGATTGATAATTGGAACGATGAGTTAGATCAGGAAATGACAAAAGACATGCATCTGATACATCCATTCCACAATCTCTACAGTCACTTAGATTTCTCCATCTTCGACCTCTTATGGGTACGCGACTTCAATATCGAGCTAAGCCTCGAATCAAATTTCAGCACCTATCCGGAGGATTATCCAAATGATGATCTCGACTGGTCCAGATATGATTTTGATGATTAATTCTCTAACCTCTGCCCCAAAGTGGCACACCTTTCTCTTATCTTTGCAACATCAATTCATTATTAATTAAAACAGTTAGATTATGGCAAAAGTATTAAGCAACGAATTCATGCAGAACATGACTATGGAAGAGGCCTGGAAAGAACTCTCAAGGGAGTATCACTGGTCAGAAAACCTGTTGGAGAAGTTCCAGAACAAAGTGAATTGGGATGGTATTTCTGAGAATCGAAACATATGCTGGACCATTCCTATGATTCAGAAGTTTCAGAAGATGATTAACTGGGATCTGTTCTCTAAGAATGTCACCAAAGACACTCTCACAATAGCCGTTCTTGAAACTTTCAAAGACAAATGGAATTGGAATGAACTTTCTGAAAACTATTGCATTAGGCTGACAGAAGATATGGTGGAAAAGTTTGCAGACAGATGGAATTGGAGCCGCATCATCAGAAGATACGTTGATTCTTTCTATGAGGCTAAAGGCATTGATTTCTACGAAAAGTACAAAGATCGCATCTCTACCAACGATATCCAGCACACGAACTTGTGGAGAGGGATTATTGATCAGCAGGTTATGCAGTTGATGGAAGAAATCATGGCATAAAAACCTACCAATATGAAGAAAGAAAATCTAAAAAAGTTGAGTACGCTTAACTATATTGATAGTTGGGCTAAACAAGTGAGAATGCAAGCAATGGACATGAAAAAGCTTTTTAAGAGCAATTTCGGAACTCGTTGGGGTAATTATTCTCTTGATTTGTGGGAGGTTGAAGATGGAATCGATGATATTATTGATTCTGCAGATCAAATCACAGATGGTGTTGAAGAAATGGAATTATAATTTAAATCAGTTAGATTATGGCAACAAAAGTATTAAGCAACGAATTCATGCAGAACATCGCTACCGAAGAGGCATGGAAAGAGTTATCAAGCACCTTCAGCTGGACAGAAAACCTGCTGGAGAAGTACCAGGACAAAGTAAATTGGGACGAGCTCTCTGAGAACAGAAACATCCGTTGGACTCTCCCAATGATTCAGAAGTTCCAGAAGAAAATCAACTGGGACAGATTCTCTGAGTATGCTGACGAGCATGTTCTTACTGAACCTATCATCGAGGCGTTCAAAGACAAGTGGAACTGGCGCGAACTCTCAGTTAATAGCGACGTAGATCTGACATACGAGCTCCTCGAGAAGTATGCCGACTATTGGGACTGGGAAGCTATCATCGACAGTTACAGACATAGCATCTTTGAGAAGTATGCTATTGAGTTCTACGAGAAGTTCAAGGATTACATCCCCGTTTCCAAACTTCAGAACACAAACCTTTGGACTAGCATTGTCCAGCAGAGATCAAAGCAGCTTGCCGCAGAGATATGCATGTAGAAGACATCAATTCTAAAGAACAGATGCTCAGGGAAATCCTTCTCTGGGCATCTGAGGTTAAGCAGAAATCGATAGATTTGCAAACAAAATATGTATTAGAATTCTCGGAGGAAATAGACAAGGATATACCCTGTACATGCAATGAAATAGCCTACAGTATTCATCACATCAGTTGTGCTGCAAGCGAGTTGATAGAAGAATGCAAGGATGCAGGAATCTATATGAAGGACGAACATCGAATTATAATCGGTTCGTTATAAATATTTGTTTTTTTCTTGCGACTTTCAATAATAATCCTTATATTTGCAATCGATACTAATAACTAAGAGCCGATGAGCAGAGTTTTTCGAATAACGCCAAAGCGTATCAAACGAGCCAATAACACGGTGTTGACTCCAGATATGGTAATCACCGTTACCACTCGCCAGCATACTACTGACCCATTCTACAATGGCGCAGTAGAAATCCAGGAGCAATACATGCGTATGTACCAATTCGACTACAAACGTGCCAACTGCTCCAAGTATGATTTTGATTTCGTAAAGTTGGACTAAAATATAGTATTATGGAGAAAGAGGTAAAACAACTAATTAAGGAGAGTCTGTATAAGAGACTCGCAGGTCATGATGAGATTGACACCATTCTTAATAACGATGCATTGGTAGAAAAATGGTTGACAGGCATTATGGCCTTAGGTTATAACGACGGTGATATTGAAAAAGCAGCACAGGATATCTATGAAATGAAATCTGCTTTATTAGGCGAGATTTCTATTGAAGATATTAGGGCATTTGTCTATCTGCTTAATTATCGATTTGCAGAAGAAATAACGGCATTTACTCGATATGTTGAGCTTCGAAACGAAGTTGATTCCGAGATTTTATCCGCTGTCAAAGAGGAATTGAACCTAGTTGAAAAAGGAGACTTCTTGCTTACATAATAATTTTTATACATATGACTAAAGAAGATATAGAAGCCATCGTCGAAAAATATCGAAGGATGAGCAAGAATGATAGATATTATGGAGAGGAAAAATGTCTCCTCTTTGAATATATCGCTGATCAAATTCAAACTCTTGCCTATGATTTCATAGATAATGAGGATTATGATTCTGAAGAAGATGTTATTGACACTGTAAAAGTTATATTGGATTCACAAGATAGATTCTTTGATGCTGAAGACTATGAAAATATGGATGACTAAAAAAATGAGATATGGAAAAAATCAAGGAACTATTAAATCAAATCTCAAAAATTGTTGTGGCAGAGAAAACACAACAGGAAGAACGTAGGAGACGAGGGGAAAACTTTAATATCTTTAAAGTACTGGGACTTTCTTCTTCAGAAGTTCGATTGCATTCAGCTTTCTTGGCTGAACTCCTTAATCCAAATGGAGACCATGGATTGGAAGATAAATTCTTAAAAGCATTTCTTGAGATAGTTATTGGAAATAAAGCTAATTTTGATTTTGATACAAAATCGGCAAAAACCTATGTTGAATATGATATTGGAACAATCTCTGAAGACTACAAAGAAGGTGGAAGAATAGACATTCTCATTCGAGATAAGAAAGGAGCAACAATTATTATCGAAAATAAAATATATGCAGGTGATCAACCTTGGCAGATGTATAGATATAATAGATATGCAGAAAAGCATTGTTCTACTGGCAATTATATTTTGCTGTATCTTACCTTAGATAATAAAAAACCAAGTGAAGACTCCACTGGAAAGGATCCGAAATTCAATTATTTCTGTATAAGTTATAAAGCGGACATTTTGACTTGGTTAAAACAATGCGTAGCTACCGCAGCATTGCATCCTGCTATTAGAGAAACGATATCACAATATATTATTAATTTAAAACAATCACTGAATATTATGAGTGAAAACAATAATCAATCTACAATAAACTATCTGATAGATGAATCAAACATAGAAGCGACAATTTCTATTTTATCACTGTCATCTGAAATAGGTAATTGTATTAGGCTGAATTTTATTAATGAAAAGTTAAAATCGTTGGCAGCAAAATACAATATGGAATTCTGCTTTGAGAAAGAATTTCCTATGTTGCCCAACGGACGACAACCTAAGTATAAAAAAATAATGTACAAGATCCCTAATTATCCAAATGTTATTTTCGTATTGGAACAGGAAAACAACGAAGTGTATTATGGCATAACGCAACTATATGGAGGAATTGTTAATAAAAAAGTATTTAGTAACTGGTCTGATGGGGTTACTGACGGATGGCCATATGGTTCTAAATATTTTCCTGCCAATTTAAAATATTGGGATAATTGGGATACATTAGTTGATATGGTTAAAGGTGATAAAATAGTAAATATCATCGATAAAGAACTTAATAAAGTACTTGAAAATCATCTAATTGAAACTTTAGATGAGGATATCCGAAATCGTAAATGATTGTTTTTTATAAAACATGCTCAAGTACATCTCGAACTCCGCCCACTACAAAGAAGTGCTTTCACGTGTTTTGCACGTGAAGGAATCTTTGTGGATTGGTACGGCTGATATCAAGGATTTGTATATCGAGGACAGGAAGACGAAGAAGCCTTTCTTGGAGGAGTTGGCTAAGCTTATAAAGAAAGGTGTGGCTGTGAGGCTGATTCATGCCAAGGAACCTGGACCAAACTTTAGAGAGGACTTTGACAGATTCCCCATTCTGTATGATGGACTGGAGAGGGTGCTTTGCCCAAGGGTGCATTTCAAGATGGTGATCTTTGATGGCAAAGAAGCTTATATTGGGAGTGCTAATCTCACTGGTGCCGGCATTGGCATGAAGGCTGATGGCACGCGTAACTTTGAGGCTGGAATTCTAACTGATGAACCAGAAATCGTAGAGCAAGCCATGAACCAGTTTGATGAAGTATGGATGGGTAAATACTGCAAGACCTGTAAGCGCAAGGACTTCTGCCCAGACCCAATATTAGCGAAATAAAAACATTTGGTGTTTCACTTTCTCCATAGGTGTGCCCTAATCCGGCGCACCTTTGTTGTATATTTGCGTCAAGAACAAATAAATACATAAAGATGAATAAGAAAAAAGAAAAAGCAATTATGAAGCTCAACGAAATTAAAAGTTGGGCGAATGATGTAATTATAAGGAGTAGGAAAATGGAAAAGATTCTAGAATCCGTCCAAAAATCAAATCCTGACATCCAAGATCTCACTACGTTTATTGACATTGGTGATGCCAGATATGGTGCAGAATTACTTATAGCCAACATCGAAGATGCAATTGATGATATAGAAAGAGAGTTAAATAAAAATTGCGACTTTCAATAATAATCCTTATATTTGCAATCGTTACTAATAACTAAGAGCCGATGAGCAGAGTTTTTCGAATAACGCCAAAGCGTATCAAACGAGCCAATAACACGGTGTTGACTCCAGATATGGTCATCACTGTTACTACTCGTCAGCATACTACCGATCCATTCTCAAATGGCGCGGTAGAAATTCAGGAGCAATACATGCGCATGTACCAATTCGACTACAAGCGCGCCAACTGCTCCAAATTTGATTTTGATTTCGTAAAGTTGGACTAAAAACATATTATTATGGATAATAATAGCATTACATTCTCTCTTAGAGAAATTGCGAATTGGACTGACAAATGTTCAAACATTAAAATACCAGCATTACAGCGTGGGCTTGTTTGGAAACCTCGTCAAGTTGAATTGTTGTGGGATTCTTTGTTGCGCGGTTTCCCTATTGGCTCTTTTCTTCTATCCGAAACAGACAACAACCAGTATTATTTACTTGATGGACAGCAAAGATTTAATGCTATTAGCTTAGGTTTTAATACCGTTAGTAATGCAAAGTCTGTTGTTTGGATTGATTTAAAACCCCAAAAGCAAACAGAACGAAAATATTGGATAAAGGTAACAACTGAAGCTCACCCATGGGGATTCTATAATGACGATGAATGTAGTATCTTGGATGTAAAAGACAGAAGAAAAGCTGCTGAAGCATTTGGCTTTAAAGATAAGAATATATATCGTGATGATTTTTCATTATTAGAAACGTGGCCAATTGAGGCAGGATTGCCTGTTCCTTTATATACTATTCTAAACATTGATGCAAATACGCCTTCGGAGTTTTGTGAAAAATTCCTTTCCGAGTTACAAAAAAGCACTTGTTTTCATAAATCCGAAATTGATAATGAGAGTTTAGTATATCTGAAAGATCATATTTTTAATGCAATCCGGAGAATTAGAAATTATAAAATTAATTGCAATTTACTTACAAAGGACGTTATTGAATCAGAAGGTGATATCAAGGATAATGATAATGACCAGACAGCCCTTGAACTTCTTTTCAAAAGACTGAACACTGGTGGTACCACAATCTCACAAGAAGATTTGGCATATTCTTCTATAAAAGCATTTTGGCCAGAGATTCAAGAAATAAACGATTCTTTGGCAAAAGATTATATGCCTCCTGCAAAACTCGCCACTTTGACTTTCGGGCTTTTATTATCGGATCAGAATAAGAAACTTGGAGTAAACACTACTCCAAAACAAATAAGGAAATGGGCAGAAGATAACACCATCAAAAAATATGTTCTTGATTTTTATCAGAATGGAAACCTAAAAAAAGTTTTGCATAGAATTGACGATTGGTTAGGAGTAAATGATAAAAATGACATGCATACTCCAGCATTGTTACGTACAAGTATGGCATATTCTTCTCCATCATTATACCAATTTTTGATGTATTTGGCAAAGTATAATGAAGAAGAACCTGACCATTTCAATGTTTCAAGTGAACAGATTAAAGCTTTAGCTTTTGGGATACACTGGTTTGTTAATGGAGACATCAACAAAGTTGTTCAAAAGCTATTTTTATGTTGTAGGAGTGGAATAAACATTTCAAACATAAGAAAAGGCATTTCTTCATGTCAGCATGATGGGCTATTACTACCAATATATACTCCAGATGAAGTCAAATGCTTCTTTGAAGTTGGAGAGAGTCCAAGATGGCGGTATTGGGATGTGACTCAACAGTCTTGGTTGGGTTTTTATGCTCGAATAAAAGACTACTCAAATTACTCAAAAGAGATGCTTTTATATTCTGAGCGTCGATATATTAATAATCATTTCCCCAAATATGACCCAGCCCGTAAGGATATGTGGGAGAATTACAATCGTCCTTGGGATTACGATCATATTGTCCCGCAGGAATGGGCCAAAAGCAGAAGTGCGAATAATTATCGTGAATATGTTCAAAACTGGGTCTGGAGTATTGGAAATTTTGCAGCTATCTCATTTGAAGCTAATAGGGGGAAGGGATGCAGGAACGATTTTTCTGAATACAACAATGAATATAAAGATAGTTTACTGTACGATGAAGGATTTAGTAAAATCACCGACGACCTATCCTACAATGATAAGATAAGTATCGATTTCGTAAAACTTGTTAAGCAGCGAATTGAACGAATCTATGAAAGGATATATGAAATATTACAACCAGTCTTTGAGGAAACAGAACTTTCTGATAATTTGCAGAATCGCAAGAACATGATGGAGAACGTTATGAAACATGTTCCTGATTCAAAAATCTATTATGTTTATAATGGGCAGGATGTTGAGGCAAATTGCCTTTCTTTAAGAGATTGGACTCAAAAATGGATTGGAATAGGTGTCGTTATTGGTGATTACTACGTTTGTCTAGAGGCTGATGCATCGCGTGATGATTCAGGATTTCCATATCAAGAATTAGGAATCAGAAAAGCCCCAGGGACACAAATCTCCAATGATAAACGAAATGTAGTAGCTGACCTCATAATGGAAGGCTATGATAAATATACAGGAAATGAATGGTGGTATTATTGCAAAGATGCCAGTAAACTTGAGGCCGGAGAGATTACAGAGGATATTCATCAAATTATTAGAGAAGTAAAAAAAGCAATCCCCAAATAATATGCTCACCTATATCTCCAAGTTCACCCACTACAAAGAAGTGCTTTCACGTGTTTTGCACGTGAAGGAATCTTTGTGGAATGGGACGGCCGATATCAAGTGACTTTTAAAAAGTAAGATTATACCCAATTGAATATGGCAACAAATACATTATTAGATAGAAGATATGCTGAATATTATCAGTTAATTGAGGACTTCAAGAATGAAGTGAAAGATGTGAAAATGGAGGGTATCACAGGCCCCCATTTACCAGGTGTTGGCAATTGTTACGAATCAGCAAAGTACAAAATTGCATTTTGTGGCTGGGAAACATATGGTTGGGATAGTCTTACTACGTTTATGAATACTAGTACCGAAAATCTTGTAACAATAACAGACTCATGCATTAATGATAATGAGTATTTGAAATGGCCTTCGAATTATCATGCCACATTTTGGGGATTTGTACTTAAATTCATTGCAAAATTCTATAATGTTGATTTTAATAATTTGATAAACAATAAATATCCAGAGCTATTGCATAGCTTTATATGTGCAAATTCAAATTCTATAGAAAGATATGAAGTATCTTCGCAGGAATCTAATTATGAAGATTGGGAGAAAGTGAAAAATGCCAGCTACAAATTTGATGACTTAAATCATATCATCAATTCTTGTTCTCCCAAGCTCGTCTTTATCTTGTATAATAATGCAAAGGAAGAATATTTCCTAAACAATTCTTCATTAAGCCATATTTTTGGAATCAACATCAGAGATAAATCCAATTATTTGTCAATTGAAAACTCTGAAAAGAAGTACAGCTATTTTTATGCTCGCAATTCTCGTACTCATATATTTAAAATGCCTCATCCAAGATGGATTGGCTTATATAGTGGCATAGGAATAGACAACTATATTGACTATTTAATTAATGACATAAGAAATTATAAAGTATGGGAATTCTTGCCAACATCATTTGTTGATTGGAATCTCAAAGAGACTGTAAATATAGACAAGTCTTCTATGGAGTTTAAGTATCATTTTATAGCATCTTTGGCTCATTTGTTAACAAACAACAATATGGTTATGAAAGGATCGGAACTACAGGCGATACTAAATACGAATAACATACTTACCAGTTATGGTTCTCAGTATTCTTCTAACGGAGGCAGAGGTGTTTTTACATTGATTAGATATGCATTTAAATATTTTTACAGTCTAAAGGACTATCAAACATCATACGAAATTGCACGTAGTTTCGTAAATCAATATGGTGAATATGCATACTAGCAGGTTCAAATAAGCATCATTAACTAACATTTTCTTTTAGGTGTGCCCTGATACGGCGCACCTTTGTTGTATATTTGCAACATGATAATAATAGTAGATGCGTATGAAGAATAGAAAGAAATTGGAAGAAGCTATTGGTTTGATTAACTGCGTACAGGAATTCTTAAGTAAGCTACTCGACAATGTTGATGTTGAGGATGACAGTATCTGCGAAGCTTATTTTATGTTTGATTCCCAACTTGATTCTAAGAAGACTTTCCAGAATTTCATTGAGGGAGATAATAATAAAGTGGCACGTACTATAGGGTTATCAATAGTAGAGAATCCAGGACAAGTAACCAACAATCCCTGCTTAATATATGGCCCGTCTGGTTGTGGTAAGACTCATCTTATCAATGCTATTGGTATGGCTTGCAAGGAAAAGTATCCGAAGAAACAAGTGATGTATGCCAGTGCACGAGAACTACAGCGGCAGTATACATATTCTGTACGCAAAAATTTGATGGATGACTTCATTAACTATTATCAGTCGATCGATGTTCTCATCGTAGATGACATCCAGGAGTGGATGAATGCACCCAAAACACTCGAAGCTTTCATTCTGATTTATAATCATCTCATCAGCAACGGCAAGAAGGTTATATTGGCAAGCGATCGTGCTCCGGTAAAACTGCAGGGCATGAAAAAGCAAATATTGAGTCGGTTAGTAAGTGGACTGGTGATAGAGATGGAAAAGCCCACTATACAATTGTGCAAAGATATCCTTAATGCCAAGTGTGAACAAAACGGTCTGAAGATACCTGTAGAAGTAATTGAATATATAGCGAATACTGTCAATGATAATGTTTTTAGATTGGAAGGCGTTGTGAATTCACTTAAGGCTTATTCTTTAGTCAATCATGTCAATATCGATGCGGAATTGGTTAAACGAGTGATTATAGGCAAACATTTGTTTGGGTAGTTTGAATTATTTTGTATATTTGCAAAAAAATTATTGGTATGGGAAAGAAAGGGTTAAAAGACATTTATCCGCTGACTGTTGTTGAGGATAGATATGGTGGTTGTTATTCCAAAGGGATTTATCTTGCTTTCAATCTGGAAGCTTGGGATGTGCCTGAAGATGTGAATGGGAGCGATGTGGATTGTGCTTGTTTCTGGGCTGATGAAGCGAAGGAATATGCCATTGGTAAAGGTAATACAGCGCAAGAGGCCATTGACGATTTGGCTAGGAAGTTGCAGCCTGCAGAGAATGCTATGAATATGGATAGATACCTGTTTCTGGATTTCGATGGTGTACTGAATACTGGAAAATATGCTAAGCAGATGAAACGTGAGGGCATTGATCCATTTGATGAGTTTGGTGCGATGTTCGACCCTGAAGCGATTGCAAACCTGAAGCATATCGTGGAGTTGACGGGATGTAAGATTGTCCTTTCTACCACTTGGCGTAATGAGGGGATAATGCAGATGAGGGAACTTTGGAAGCAGCGTGGTTTACCTGGCGAAATCTTCTCGATGACTCCGATTCTGCTCAGTACTTCATTCCAGGATGCCATGAATGGCGAGATGATGGGGATGCCATTACGTGAAGCTAAAGCTCTTGAGATAAATGCATGGCTTTACCAGAATGCAAGCAAGGATTATCGCTATGTGATTCTCGATGATGAGGATTATTTCTTCCTCAAACAGCAGGAGCATCTGGTATTGACTGACGAGAAAGAAGGATTGACAGATCGAAAAGCCCAGAATGTCATTTGGATTTTGAATAGTTAGAGACATTTTTTTAAAGAATATAATCTTCTTGTAAGGTGTGCCCTAAAACGGCACACCTTTATCTTATCTTTGCAACGTGAACTAAAAAAGTATATACAATGACGTATTGTGATTTGTTACATCGGGTGTCGTTTGACGAGATTGCACCATATATTAGAAAATATGGTAGCGGGGAGGGGAGTATAGCCTGGTATAAGATACATTACGATATGCTGCGTCTGTTGGAACCTCGTTTGGATGAAGATGACGAGAAAACTGCAACTATTAGTAATGCTGAACTCTACTACGATTGGGAGGAACCTCATCTTGACGCATATCCGATGGAGGGCTCATTGTGGGAATCAAGTTTGGCTAAAGAATTGATTGTTAATGAGGATGTAAATGCCACTTGGGCAGAAATAGCAGCTTGCTGCCTTTGGCACACCTCGTTCTATGGTTTTACACGAGACCAGAGAGACGAAACCAATGAGAGACTTGATTATTACGGGAAGAATTTGCTCGATCATGATATTACAAAGATTAGGGCCAAACGGGCAAAGGACATCGTAGAAAGTAAAGGTATCCACGTTCCTTCAGTAAAAGAAATGCTGAAAGTTCCTGCATTTAAGAATCAAATCAGAAAAAGAATTGATGAGTTTATAAAGTACCTTTCTTATATGTCCCATCCTCGTAACCGGAGGCGAATAAAAAGAAAAGTTATACATAAACAGTACAGGGAGAGAGTGTTGGACTTATGTGATGTGATAAAAGAATTCGACATAAAAGAAAATGCTATCTCCAAAGAGTGTATTAGAGAGCTGTTTGATGCCAATCACTTCGAAGCATACAAGTACGAATCATATACTGATGAGGGAAGTGATAGGGCCGGATGGTTCAAGGAATTGATTGAGAAATACGAAGCTTTCAAAAGAGGTTTCTATCACAATGCCATCTTCTGCTTTACTGTATCGCCTGAATATGAGCCCACTATGGAAGAAATGAATTCTATCAACGAGATATTTGGTTTGTATGATGATAGTTACAGACTGAATTGGGACATCAATTATGACGAAAGTTTAGGTAATAGAATGAGAATGACGGTAATTAGCTATGAATAAAACCTATATGATATGAAACTGAAAGAACTGTTTGACAAGTACACGTTTGATGATATTGTTCCTTTTATCAAAGAGATAATTACTGATAATCCAGACTCGTTGCCCGACTTTAGAATGGCATTTGACGAGTTGCGGATGATGAAACCATCGGATGAAAACAGTGAAGATGTCTTGATAAAAGATTTTCTTGATAAAAATGGTAACATACTGGCTAATCCTGTATGTTGGCATCTTGGTTACTCATGGGACGAATGCCTTGCCAAACATGTGGTAATTGATAATGATTACCCACTGGATGATCGTTATGTATTAGCTGGTTGTTTATGGGAGATGACCTTCTACGGTTTTAGTAGTATGCCTGATGATGAGGCGGAGATTAGCTTCTCTATTCCAAAAGAACTTAAAAATAAATACGATAAGGCGCTGTACAGATTGCAACTCAGCCATTGGAAACATACGACACCACGCAGATATAGATGGAAGGGGCACTCACTCTGTACTGATATAGACTATCATGAAAGGGGAAACAAGAATCGTAGTAAACGTAAGCGCGACTATCGCGTGGAGTGCAGGGAGAACTTTCTTAGGAAGCATAGCCAGCGAGAAAACTTCATACTAAAGCTAACCCGTTGTGGTGCCTTTAAGCGAGAAGAGGTAGAATATCTGCATCAGGTGGATGAGGGCCAGTATTTTCCTTATACATCTCGAACTTGGGATGAAAGTAAGCGTATCGACTATATTCTGGAATCCATCAACAAGTATCAGAATGTGGATTTCTTGCAATTCGATGATGCGATAATCTGCCTGCGTGCATCGTCGGAGTATCCTGTAACAGAGGATGAAAAAGAGAAACTGTTGGTTGGACTGCCAAAATCCCTGAAAGCAATTCCTATCAAGATTGGTCTAGGTACCAAGGAATCGATGATGCAGGAAGTTGAAATGATGTTGTTTTTAAACGTAATCAAATAAACATAATGTGGATATGAATAACCTACAAACAAATCAAGAATCCTTCAGACAACAGTATTTAAGGGAGATACTTGGAAGGAACGAGGAACAGAAACTTAGCTTTTTCGAATTAATGTATTGTATAGCTTTGTCTATTAAGGTGTTTGTTAGATTCATCACAAAGCGCTGCTAATAAAAAATCAACCGAGGGGTAGGGTACCTCGGCTGATTTCTTTGATTATAGGCCCATGCAGCTGGTGGCGCCTAGGGCGGTTACTATCGCTGTGGCGATACTCGCTATCATCTGTACGATGAACTTTAATGTCTCTTTCTTAGTCATAACTTCTTAGTTTTTTTCATTCTTACATTTTTTCATTTTTACATTGGTAGAGTAGGCTGGGGCCTAAGCCCCAAGCCCTTAGTCTCCAATCGGCTCGTGGTTACCGCTGCCACCGCCTGTGTTACCACCCTGGTTACCGCCACCATTGCTTGGCTGATTGCCACCCTGATTGGTGTTGCCACCATTCTCGTTCTCAGGATCCTCCACGTCGCCGCTGTCGCTACTGGTTACACGCTTCACCTCCTTGCCGTTGCGGTCGATACAGGTAATCTGGATAGCGGTGTTAGCCAGCTCCTCCTTCAGCTTAACCGTTGGTGTAAAGATGATACGACGGGTGTTGATCAGTCCGGCCTTAACCTCGTTCACGTTCTCAACCGCCTTACCACGCAGTCCGAAACGCATGGTGCCCAGTCCGGGAATGGCAACCGAGTGTCCTTCGGTGGCCCAGGCCTTGATTACCTCGCCAGCAGCATTCCAGCAGGCCTGCATTACGCCTTCCATCACACCGCTGCGACTGGCAGCCTCCTTGATTACCTTGTCCTGATCCAGACTCGAGTACAGGTCGGGGCTCAGTACATAACGATACTTACCTTCTTTCTCTTTGTCAAACTTAAGCAGTCGCTCAACTGCCTTTACTTTAAGTGCCATAATTTTGTTTTAAATTAAAGGGTTTGTTATAATCTTTCCTTTTCCTTAAAACCTCTTCCTTAGTCGTGCTTGAGCGGGTGTAGCCATCTAAAATTTTCTGGTAGGCCTACTAAAAATTTTTCTATGGCTTGAGCGCTCTTTTTTGTTGCCTTTCAACAACATTGCAAAGGTACAAAAAATATTTGAATTGTGCAAATATTTTGGTAGTTATTTTAGTCCACAAAGCTACTTTTTTTATCTGATGATGGTTTTGCGCTTTTGCACTTTTGCAAACTTGACATTAAGGTATTGGATATTTTAGTAAAATATCTCTATTGTTATATAATATATATATTATATAACAATAGGCTTAGTATTATAGATTTCTAAAAACCTTTAAGTCAAGTTTGCAAAACCGCAAAACTGCAAAAGTTTTATTCCTTTACTTTTTCAGACAATTCGGAATAAAGAATTATTCGGAATAACAGTTATCGCAATCTATAATGGCAAACAATAGCTATTCCTCCAGTCCCTAATGGTAAAAATCACTTTGCCCCAGACGGTAAACTCGTCGGACGAATCGATGATAAACGGCTTGAAATCCTTATTGGCAGGCACCAGTCGGATAAAGCCCTGATCCTTAGTCGACGTATCCAGATATTTCACCGTGAAGCCACCGTTTACATACGCAGCTACGATATTGCCGTGTTCCATCTCCTCGGCTTTGTCCACCAGGCACAAGTCGCCATCAAAAATGCCGGCCTCCTTCATCGAGTCACCTTTCACACGCACATAAAACGTACTTTCGGGGTGCTTGATAAAGTCGCGATTAAAGTCC
The DNA here is from genome assembly GCF_900102205.1 of Prevotella sp. khp1. Taxonomy (NCBI): domain Bacteria; kingdom Pseudomonadati; phylum Bacteroidota; class Bacteroidia; order Bacteroidales; family Prevotellaceae; genus Prevotella; species Prevotella sp. khp1. The sequence continues at coordinate 572,213 of NZ_FNJZ01000001.1, read as the reverse complement.
AACCTGTCAGCAGGATAGTCGCTGGTAATGGGGAATCCGGCTGCTATCGCATCGTACATCGGCAACTCCAGCTCGGTAGAAACATCCGCCTTTTTTATCTCTGGTTCATTCATAATCACTAAATTTGCTGCAAAATTACACTTTTTTTCGTATATCATGCAACTTTTCTACCTTTTCATACGTCTAAAAGTTGAAGACTTTTAAAAATTCAGAATATGAAACTATTAGGAAACATCATCTGGCTCATCTTCGGAGGCATTAACATCGCCCTCGAGTACTTTGTTGCAGGACTTATCCTGATGCTCACCATCGTAGGCATCCCGTTCGGTTTGCAAAGCTTCAAACTTGGCATACTTGCTTTGTGGCCTTTCGGAACCAAGGTAGAGTGGATGCAGTCGCAACCAGGTTGCCTGAGCACCTTTATGAACGTACTGTGGTTCTTTGTTGGTGGCATATGGATTTGCCTCACACATATATTCTATGGGTTCATCCTTTGCATCACCATCATCGGTATCCCATTCGGAAAAATGCACTTCCGCCTGGCCAAATTATCCCTCTCACCATTTGGCAGAGCCGTTATCTAACAGCAGATGAACGACGAAATACGACTGCAACGGCGTGCTCGGCTGATGGACAATCAGGTCTATCAGTCGATGCAATCATTTACCCGATATATGGATCGCTTCTATCTCGATGCGGTCATCGGGTTGATTCCGGGGTGGGGTGATGCTGTGGCCTTGCTCTGCGTGGTGCCGTTTGTTTATTTCTCCATGTGTATCATCAAGAGCATTCCATTAACATTAGCCGTACTCAACAACGCGCTGAGGGACGTGCTCTTAGGGATGATTCCATTCTTTATCGGCGACGTGATAGATATCTTCCACCGCGCCAACATGAAAAACATGGCGATGATTCAGGGCTTTATCGACGGCGACGAAGCAATCATCAAACAAGTAAACCGCCGTGCGCTGCAATCCGCCATCGTCCTGTTTGTACTCCTGCTACTGATCGCCCTCATGATATGGGCACTCATATCCTTCGGCAGCTACCTTTATTCTTTGATAGCATCGATCTGAATATAAATCCCATGTTTTAGGTATTGCAAATGTCGGAGAATCACCGTACCTTTGCACCCACAATGTTTTAGCCAAAATATCTACATGTTTGAATAACTTCCAAAAAGAAGAGCCTGTCGTGATGACAGGCTTTATTCATTTTCTATACAGATACTTCCAGATGTCAATAGCATCGTCGCTGAAGCGTAGTTTATCTACAGCATCACCGACAATACGCATGATTCGTTTTTTCGACACACCATTCCTTAGTGCCAGTTCCTCTACAGATACGCGCTTCATTTGCAGCCCAAAATAGGAACGGAGTATTTCTGATTCCTGACGGGTAAGATGCCGATCTATCATTGCTGCTATCTGCCCAAGTAGTTCACTACGCTCCACAGCAGAGTCGGCATAGCTATCACGACGCTCATCTTCAATATAGTTGAGCGTCCCGTAATTCTCCCACTGTTCATCAAGCGTGGTATGTATATTCTCCTCGTCAAATAGCTCCATTTGAAAATATATATCCAATATAAAGGATATGTTGTTTTCTAAACGATTGAGTTACATACCTAACATCCTCGTCCATCGAGGCTACAAGCAGCACCTTCGTCCTGGGGACGTGGCTCCAAACCGACATCCTTCGAGTAGAGCGTTACTGTGCCATCTTCCAGTACGTAGCAGGGAATACCTAAGTCACCCACGGCCTTCGCTTCATCAAAAGCCGGATGTGTATCACGAAGCTTGATAAACTGCTTCAGGTTTCTGACATGCTTACCGATGTCGATCACTTCAAAATTAGGGTTTCCTTCTACTTGCTTCTCGACATAAGCACAGTCGGGACAAGTCTCCATTACATACATCTTAATCATAGCTTATCGTTTTTGAATGTTTGTTATTTGGGTACAAAATTACGAATTTCTTTCCAATTCCAAGAATTATTGGCTAAAATGTTTGTATTTCATTTATTCTTTATACCTTTGCCGGCAGTATTATATTTTAATAACTAATAAAACCAATATCATTATGCAAACTCAAATTATTACTAACGAGCTCGAAAGAGCTCAACTTTGGGGTGCCCTGAATGTTGGCGACATGGCTGCCCCGGAATATCTTAAAGAACTAAAGGGTATGATAAGCGACATCAGAACCATAGCCAACGAATTAAATCAGATGACACTCTATCTCGAATTTTTGCAGATGACGTTTGTGCGCTTCTTTATGGAATTGATCGAGAAAGTAAATGTGAAACTCTCGGGGTATAATGCTGACTTGAAACAGGGGCGTAGGATGGAGATGTGCTGCTTGTTGTCGAAACTTCGGAATGACGCCGAATTCTGGTTGCGTTGCGGTAATATTGTGAGTAAGGTAGAAAAGGACGAAATTCGGAATGAGTTGAATGATGCCATCCTAAACTTAAAATCTCAGCTTGAAGATACCTGGGCAATTATGAGGGAATTTGATCACAACACCTTCGAACAGTTTTTCTTTAATGAGGAAAAGAAATTTAGTGAATGTGGTGTGGTGGGCAGATTTAATGATTGGTTATACGAGCATAGCTCGCCTACATTAAAAGAACTGCGCGAACTGCAGGCCCTGGAGGTGGCAATGATGCTAAAAACTAATGTGCTGTACCTTGCACCTACGCCCTCGCAAGACGAGATTAATGCAGTGAGGGTTGATTACTTGAAGGGATTCCTGCCCTATAATTTTGAGATGAATGAGAAGTTTATCATTTCGTGTGCCAAATGGAGGCATTATTTCCATTGGGATGGTACGCTACTTATTATCAACTATGCCAAATATGGTAAATATATACAGGACCATTATTGCGACCTAAGTTTTAATCAGAAGAAGGCTATCTACGAACTTGATATGATGTCGCATCTGATTAATAAGGAGATGGAACAGCTCGGCCAGGAAGAGGACGATGAACCAGAAGATATTGTAAACAACGAACTATTAGAAAAACTAATGCCTATATTTTATAATAATATGGAAGAGGTACTGCGATTCCTGAGTGAGATTGACGGAATGAAGTCGAGTGGTATTACCGACGTAGTTAACAGATGGGTAAAAGAGAAACGCATATCGGATTATGGAAATAGTCGAAAAGGTGAACTATGGGAGATACTGAATCATGCGGGGCTATATGCTAAAAGCCGACAAAACTGGAATAGGAGAGTGGTTTAACTCTCCTTTTTTCATGCTTATTAGCGTCGAAAGATTCAGGTTTTTGTTTTTATAAGTTTTTATTGGTTTCTAAAGGTTTCCGGTCTGTGAGAAACCTTTGCTTTCCTTTTTCTTTTGTTTCCATTATCTATAATTTTGCATTCGGAATTAAGGACGAGGCGACAAGGAAAATGTAAAAATGGAAAAATTTAAAAATTAAACATTAATTATGGAAGCAACAGTAAGAATTTTGAATCAGAGCGGATTGAACACCCGCGAGTACACCGACAAGAAAACGGGTGAGCAGAAGGTGATCAACACAGTTGTGCTGAAGTTGACCGACGGTACCGACACTTTCCTGGGTGAGATTACAGGCGAGAGAGCGGTGAACTGTCCTAAGTTCGACCCTCAGCGTCAGTACAAGGTGCAATGCTCGATGGTGGTTCGTGAGTGGAACTCGCAGCAGACGGGTGATGCCATGCAGGCAACAACAATCTATGTGGATAAAATCGGCTTGATGTAAAATGGAAGACGTAAAGAAACGTAAGTGCATCAGAAGTTTCAAATCGAACACCCGAGTGTTTGATGATGATTCGATTGAGGTAACACCACAGGAGAAGGGAGCACCGGCTCAGAAGGATGTGAAGAAGGTGGGGAAGTCGAAGCGCTATCAGACTTCGGGTAAGAACCCGCTGACGTGTGTGGAATTGAAATGTCCCGAAGAAGTAGTTGATAAGGCTGCTTATTTCCGCAAGGAGCTGGCTAAGCTTACGAAGGACATCGAGATTGAGGAACCTACCTTGCCGAAAGGCGAGTATCTGGTAAACAACGACAACCTGAAGGTTTGTCTTGTTAAAGGTGAGCATCCCCAGCTGATGGCTTGGCTCACATTCGAGATTGAAGGAGCATTGGACGTAAGGAAGCAGTTGTACCAACTAACAAGTGAGATTGACAAATGTTTTGCTTTCAACGAAGCTTCGGTTTACCAACCGAAATAGTTACAGTAGAACAGTTTCGGGCGCTAATTACGGCGCCTGAAACTATCAGAAAAGTAAAGGAAGCCCGCGAGGCGCTGGCCCGAGGTGATAAGAATGCCTACGACAACAAGAAAAAGAGTCTGCCGTTTGTGATTTTCATTGCCACCTATGAAGAATGGAATAAGAAGTTTGAGAACAAACTTACTGGCGATGTAACCTTTAAGAAGGGCAGTTGGCGCAGTCAGCAACATTGTAAGCTAAACGGCTTGTGTGTGATTGACTATGACCATGTGGAGGGCGATGTCCGTCAGATTTGGGATGAGGCCTATGCCAAGCTATCTGACGAGGATAAGGCGAGGGTCCTGTTTGTGTACGTTACACCATCGGGGCATGGATTGAAGGTTGTGTTTATGGCTGATGCCAACGTAGGCAACCTGATTGACAACCAGATAGTGTTCTCTAAAAAGCTGGGACTTAACCCCGATGAGGCTTGCAAGGATGCCTCAAGGGGTGCGTTCCTTACTACAAGTGAAGATATTATTTTTATTGACGAAGAAAAATTGATTACGTATGAAAACGAAGATTTTGGTAAGAAGTATAACGATGAATACCATGCTGGTCGTAGCCAGCCTACTATTAACGTTGCTAAGAATAGTGCTGATAGCGGTGATATGGCCGCTGTGGAAAGTGCTGGAGAAAACCAACCTGCTTTATCAGCTGGCGATGGAAACTACCTGCGGATTGCTGAGCTTCTGACGTACAATGGCATGCCGTTACTCTCGATAATCGCAGCATGGTGGAAAAAACGATCTACCAGCAGCGATGAGGTTTCGAGGCATGAGGCCAGCGTGGTGCTGGCTCGCGACTTGTATATCATGACTGATCGCGATAAGGCAAAGACATTGGCCCTGCTGATGGTGCAGCCTTGGGTGCAGGAGATGATAGCAGAGCGCGGCGAGGATGTGAAGCGTACCGTGGATAATGCTGCCGACTACGTAACGGCACAGGAAAACGAGAATGCCAAGAAAGGTAAGGCCTGGCTGCCAAAAATCTCAAAAGAGATGAAGGCGGTTTTAGAGCCTTCGGAACCAACTGTAAATTCTCCCGACGGGAGTGATGATGTTTATGCGCAGCTGCCGCTGGATAAATGGGCTTCGGAATTGCAGGAGATGGCTGAGTTTTATCCTTGTATGAAGGAGCTGTTTGTGAATGTGCATCCACATAAGCTGCCAGCGGTATTGTTCTCATCGGCGGCGCTGTTCGGGACGTTGATGACGCGTGCCTGGTATCACTTCTGGTTTGCGCCAAAGATTGTTCGCAGGCTGAATTACTGCATCTTTATTATCGGCGATCCTGGTGCGGGAAAACACATGATTGAGGAGTTTTACAAGCAGATTGCCGACCCGATGATTCAAGCTGACAGTTGCCTGATAGATGCTGTGAACCGCTACAAGGAGGGGCGCACGGAACGCACCACCAGCACCAAGGCGCAGAAGGGCGAGGCGTTGAAACGGCCAGCTGTAGGCATCCGCGTACACCCGGCACGTACGGCTACAGGTGAGTTTATCCGCCACATGAATGCCGCTATCGAAACGATTGATGGCAAGCCGCTGAACCTGCACATGTTCTCGTTCGACTCGGAACTTGACAACGTTACCAAAAATAATAAAGGTGGCGATTGGAAAGACCGCGAGATACTGGAACTGAAAGCCTTCCACAATGAGGAGGACGGACAGATGTATGCCAATCAGGAGAGCGTCACGGGTATGTTCAACGTGTACTGGAACTTTATCTACACCGGCACGCCTTATGCCCTGCATCGCAAGGTGAACCAGCGTAACTTTGGTACGGGTATGAGTACCCGACTGGCTGTGATTCCTTTGCCTGATAAAGGTAAGGTGGAGCGTTACCAAGAGGTGATTGAGGGTAGCGAAGAAACGTTGAAGAAGTGGGCCTACAGATTGGATAAGGTGGCTGGTGAGATACCCATAGAACCGCTGAACGACGAAACCTATGAGTGGCAGACCGATAAGATGGAGATAGCCGAGTTTAATGGCGACAAGGCCGACCGCATGTTGTTAAAGCGTATTCCGTACTACGGTATTGGCATCTCGTTGCCCTTTATCCTGATGCGCCATTGGGACGAGTGGCAGGAGCACCACACGCTATCCATGGATGAGACAGATAAGCGTTTCTGTCGTGTGGTGATGGACATTCAGTATCAGTCTCAGAAGTTTTTCTTTGGCGAGATGGCGTTTAACTATTTTGCCGATCAGAACAAGGAGTTTGTACAGCGCCGCCGCACCACGCGTTATGAAGAATGTTTCCGCCAGTTGCCTGATGAATTTAATACGCAGCAGTTTAAGGACAGTTTTGGCACGAGTGATTCTGCCACATCGCGTGCTCTAAAGCGCTTGAAAGAGGATGGCGTAATCAAGAAAGTAAGTTATGGCGTATATCGTAAAATATTAAAAGAACTACCGTAAATATATAGGTAAAAGCACGAAAAATAACAATTTGTGGCAGAAATCGCAAAATTTCTGCCATTTTATTTGTTTGTTTCGCAAAAATACTATACTTTTGCAGCCGTAAACAAATAAACGAGAGAATTATGTCAATGTTGAATGCGTGGTTTTACGGTTATTATTTTTACTTTGCAGGACACTGTGAAGCGGGAAGTTGCGTGTAAAGTTCAACTTATGACAATGGAAGATAAAACAACAAGGTCCCGCTTCACAACCAAGTGATAGCGGGACTTGCTTTTTTAAAGTGTAAAAATTAGAAAATGTAAAAATTGAGATAATGAAGAGAATTGCAATACAAGGATTAATCGGGTCGTTCCACGATATCGCGGCGCACCTGTACTTCGAGGGAGAACAGATACAGTTGATTTGCTGCTCAACCTTCGAACAGGTGTTCCAGGAGATGCAGAAGGATCCTACCGCCATAGGCATGCTGGCTATCGAGAATACGATTGCGGGTAGTCTGCTGCACAACTACGAGCTGCTGCGTGATAGCGGTACTGCCATCGTAGGCGAGCATAAGTTGCATATCACCCACAGCATCTGCTGTTTGCCTGAGGACGATTGGGACACTATTACCGAGGTACACTCGCACCCTGTAGCCCTGATGCAGTGCCGCAACTTCCTGGCTCAGCACCCACAGCTTAAGAATGTGGAGGCCGAGGATACTGCCGGTAGTGCCAAGATGATAGCCGAGGGCAAGAAGCGCGGATGGGCTGCCATCTGTCATGCCGAGGCTGCCAAGCTGTACGGACTGAAGGTGCTTGAGGATCATATCGAGGACAACAAGCATAACTTTACCCGATTCCTGGTGGTTAGCAATCCAAATAAGGCCGATATGATGCGTCCGCTTACAGATACTAATAAGAGCAGTATGGTTTTCTCGCTGCCTCACGAGCAGGGATCGCTGGCACACGTACTGGCCATCCTGTCGTTCTATCACATCAACCTCACAAAGATTCAGAGTCTGCCTATCATCGGCAAGGAGTGGGAGTACCTGTTCTACGTGGATGTGATGTACGACGATCTGACACGATACCGTCAGGCTGTAGATGCCATCATCCCACTTACCAAGGCGCTGAAAATTCTGGGTGAGTACAAGGATGGGAAGCAAACCAATTAAGATTAAACATTAAACATGAAACATTAAAGATTAAAATGATACAACCAGCAGATAGATTAAGTTTGGTGCAGGAGTACTACTTTAGTAGGAAACTGAAGGAGGTGGCGCAGATGAACGCCGAGGGTAAGGATATTATCTCATTGGCTATCGGTAGTCCCGACATGCCACCATCGGAGCGAACCATCGAAAAGCTGTGCGAGGTGTCTAAACTGCCCGATGCACACGGCTATCAGATAACAGTAGGTACACCCGAACTGCGCGAGGCTATGGCTAACTTCTACAAGCGTTGGTACAACGTAGAGCTCGACTGGAAGACTGAGGTATTGCCGCTGATTGGGTCGAAAGAGGGTATCCTGCACGTAACGCTGGCCTTTGTCAACCCAGGCGACGAGGTGCTGGTGCCCAATCCCGGCTATCCCACCTACACATCGCTCAGCAAGATTCTGGGTGCCAAAATCGTAAACTACAATCTGCGTGAGGACAACGGTTGGCAGCCTGATTTCGACGAGCTGGAGAAGATGGATCTCTCGAAGGTGAAGCTGATGTGGACCAACTATCCCAATATGCCTACAGGCGGACGTGCCCGTATGGAAACATACGAGCGACTGGTGAAGTTTGCCCAGGATCACAACATTGTGGTGGTGAACGATAACCCTTACTCGTTTATCCTGAGCGAGGAGCACATGAGCATTATGCAGGTGCCAGGCGCCAAGGACTGCTGTATTGAGTTCAACTCGATGTCGAAGAGTCATAACATGCCCGGTTGGCGTGTAGGTATGTGCTTGTCGAACCCACAGTTTATCCAGTGGATACTGAAGGTACAGAGTAACATTGAGAGTGGTACCTTCCGTGGCATTCAGTTGGCTGCTGCCGAGGCGCTGAACAACAACGACGAGGCCTGGCATCGCGAGTTCAACATCGATAACTACAAGCGTCGCCGCCAGTGGGCCGAGAAGATTATGGATGTGCTGGGTTGTACCTACGATAAGAATCAGGTGGGTATGTTCCTGTGGGGAAAGATTCCCGCTGATGTCCAGAACGTAGAGGACCTGACAGAGCGTGTGCTGCACGAGGCCCGCGTATTTATCACTCCAGGCTTTATCTTCGGTAGCAACGGCGAGCGATACATCCGCATCTCTTTGTGCGCTAAAGAAGACAAGATTAAACAAGCATTAGAAAGAATTGAAAAAATACTATAAGATATGGAATTAGAATTATCACCATTGAATTTACCAAGTGACAACGAACGTCCCTTTGTGATTGCAGGCCCTTGTAGTGCTGAAACCGAGGAACAAGTGATGACAACCGCTAAGCAGCTGGCTATGAAGGGCTGCCATAACTTCCGCGCTGGTGTGTGGAAGCCTCGTACCAAGCCCGGTGGCTTTGAGGGTCATGGCGAGCCCGCTCTGGTTTGGTTGGAGCAGGTGAAGAAGGAAACCAAGATGCTGGTTTCTACCGAGGTTGCTACACCTGAGCACGTGGAGCTGTGCCTGAAGCACGGCGTAGATATCCTGTGGATTGGTGCCCGTACATCGGCTAACCCCTTTGCCATGCAGGCCATTGCCGACTCGCTGAAGGGTGTGGATATCCCCGTGTTTGTAAAGAACCCCGTGAACCCCGACCTGGAGCTCTGGATTGGTGCTTTGGAGCGTATCAATCAGGCTGGCATCAAGCGTCTTGGTGCTATCCATCGTGGTTTCTCAAGCTACGAACAAAAGATTTACCGTAACGCACCTATGTGGCAGATTCCCATAGAGTTACGTCGTCGTATTCCTGAGCTGCCTATCATCAGCGACCCCTCGCATATCGGTGGACGTCGTGAGCTGGTAGCACCTCTGTGTCAGCAGGCTATGGACCTTGGTTTCGACGGTCTGATTGTGGAGAGCCACTGCGATCCTGATAAGGCCTGGAGCGATGCCAAGCAGCAGGTAACACCTGATGTGCTCGACTACATCCTGAGCCTGTTGGTAATCCGCGACGAGAAGACCACAACCGAGGGTATCACCCAGTTGCGTAAGCAGATTGACGAGCTGGATAACCAGCTGATGGATCTGTTGGCTAAGCGCATGCGTGTGTGCCGTGAGATTGGTCAGTACAAGAAGGAGCACAACATGACGGTGCTGCAGGCCAACCGCTACAATGAAATTCTGAACAAGCGTGGTGCCCAGGGCTCACTCTGTGGCATGGACCCAGAGTTCGTAGCGCACGTATTCGAGAATATCCACGAGGAGAGCGTTCGCCAGCAGATTGAAATAATAAATAAGTAATTATTAGGCACGAGTTTCACGAATTAACGCGAATTATTGAATAATAAGCTAAAATTCGTGTAAATTCGCGTAATTCGTGCCAAAAGAAAAAAGCAATGAAAATATTAGTAATGGGCGCAGGAAAGATGGGATCGTTCTTCATCGACCTGCTGAGTTTCGACCACGAAGTGGCTGTGTTTGAGAGAGATGCCAAACGCATGCGATTTACATACAACTGTCAGCGTTTCACCACCTACGATGAGATTAAGGCCTTTGAGCCCGAACTGCTCATCAATGCGGTAACGCTGAAATATACCATCCCCGTGTTTAAAGAGGTGATACCTAACCTGCCTAAGGAGTGCATTATCAGCGATATCGCCAGCGTAAAGACCGATCTGAAGGACTTCTATGAGCAGACCGGTATGCGCTTTGTATCTACGCACCCTATGTTTGGTCCTACCTTCGCCAACCTGCAACAGCTGAGCGAGGAGAATGCCATCATTATCCAGGAGGGCGACTGCATGGGTCGTTGCTTCTTTAAGGAGCTGTATCGCAAGCTGGGTTTGAACATCTACGAGTATACCTTCGAGGAGCACGATAAAACGGTGGCTTACTCGCTGAGTATTCCATTTGTTTCAACGTTTGTGTTCGCTGCTGTGATGAAGCATCAGGATGCACCTGGTACCACCTTTAAGCGCCATATGCGTATTGCCAAGGGCGTGCTGAATGAGGACGACTACCTGCTGCAGGAAATCCTGTTCAACCCCTACACGCACGATCAGGTGGCACAGATTCGTACCGAGCTGAAGGAGCTGCTGGAGATTATCGACCAGAAGGATGCTGCTGGTATGAAGGGCTATCTGACGAAGATTCGCAACAACGTAAAGAACGACATAGAGATTAAACGCTAACTAGATATTTTACATGTACAAAACGCTAACTATTTTCACCATTCTGCTGAGCGCCATGTGCCTACCAGCCAGCGCTCAAACCCGCGACAGCTATGTGGACTACCTTTACCAGTTTATGCCACAGCCAGACAAGACTGATTACAGTCGCGAGTTCTACCAGCAGAACGTTGCCCTGTCGCTCAAAGCACGTGCTGAGATGCCATGGGGCAAAACCATTCCAGAGCGCGAGTTCCGCCATTTTGTGGTGCCCGTGCGAGTTAACAACGAGAATCTCGACAACAGTCGCGAGGTGTTCTATAAGGCCCTCAAGCCCCGTGTTGAGAAACTGAGTATGCAAGAGGCTATCCTCGAGGTGAACCACTGGTGCCACGAGCACGTGACGTATCGTCCGTCGGATGGCAGAACCAGCAGTCCGCTGGCAACGCTCCGTACGGCTTATGGACGCTGTGGCGAGCAGAGCACTTTTACTGTTGCAGCCCTGCGTGCCGTGGGTATTCCTGCCCGTCAGGTGTACACCCCGCGTTGGGCGCATACCGATGATAACCATGCGTGGGTAGAGGCCTGGGCCGATGGCAAGTGGTACTTCTTGGGTGCCTGCGAGCCAGAGCCTGTGCTGAACCTGGGTTGGTTTAACGAGAGTGCCTCGCGTGGTATGCTGATGCACACCAAGGCTTTTGGTAACTACGACGGACCTGAGGAGGTGATGAGCCAGACACCTTGTTACACAGAGATTAACGTGGTAGATAACTATGCACCTACAGCGCAGGTTAACGTACAGGTGGTTAACGCTAAAGGCAAGCCTGTTTCGGGTGCCCGCGTAGAGTTTAAGCTGTATAACTATGCTGAGTTCTACACCGTAGCTAACAAGACTACTGACAAGCTGGGACATGCCTCGCTGACTGCCGGTAAGGGCGACATGCTGCTGTGGGTATCGAAAGGTGGCTTGGTGGCTACCCGTAAGGTATCGTTCGGTAAGGACAAGCAGGTGAAAATCGTGCTGAACAGCAAGGAATTGCCTGATTTGGTGGATCTCGACATCGTGCCACCACCAGTTAGTGGTCAGCTGCCTTTGGTAACTCCTGAGCAGCGTGCCGAGAACAACCGTCGTTCGGCTTACGAGGACAGTATCCGTCATGCCTACGAGGCTACCATGCCGGTTGAAGACTGGCGCGGTAACCACCGAACCATCCAGCAGTTCCTGAACGAGGCTCCCAACCAGCTGATGGCAGAGAAACTGCTCGGCGTATTGGCTAAGAAGGACCTGCGTGATATCGAACTGGCTGTACTGAAGGATAATCAGGTGGCTGCCGTGGATACATCGGATATCTATCTGAAGTATGTGCTGTGCCCCCGTGTAGAGCTGGAGTGGCTTACACCTTATAAGGCTTTCTTCCGCGAGCACATGGGCAGCATCAAGAGTCCTGCCCAGCTGGAGGCATGGTGCAACCAGAACATCCGCATCGACAACGATCATAACCCACAGGGATTGCGTATGCAGCCAATGAGTGTGTATCGCGAAAAGCTGACCGACGATCTGGGTCGTAACATCTTCTTTGTATCGGTGGCTCGCAGCTTAGGCATGCCTGCCCGTATCAACGAGGTGAACGGCAAGCCCCAGTACTATGCCGATGGACGTTGGGTAGACGTGTTTGCCAAGGCCCAGAACGCCAAACAGGCTAACACCGCTAAGTTGAAGCTGTATTACAAGCTGTCGGCTCACAACGATAATCCTAAGTACTACATCCACTTTACGCTGAGCAAGGTGGTGGATGGACAGCTGCAGTTGCAGACATTCCCCGAAGATGCCACCCAGCAGGATTTCGTGAACGGACAGGAGCTGGATAAGGGTGAGTATATCCTTACTACCGGTGTGCGTATGGCCAGCGGTAAGGTACTGGCTCGTATGCAGCGCTTTACTCTCAACGTCGATACCACCATCAGCTATGCCCTGCGCGAGAATCAGGAGGATGTACAGGTGATTGGGTCGCTAAATGCCGAGGATATCTATCACGACAAAGCTACCGATAGCGATAAGAGTCTGCTTTCTACTACTGGGCGCGGGTATTATGTGTTGGCTATTGTGGCACCTAACCAGGAGCCTACCAACCACGCTATGCGCGATATCTCGGTTTACAAGCAGCAGTTTGAGGAGTGGGGTAGAAAGATGATATTCCTGTTCCAGAACGACGACGAGGCACAGCGCTTTAACTTTGCCGAGTTCGACAAGCTGCCTAACACCGTGGTTTGGGGAACCGATGTAGAGGGTAAAATAAAACAGGAAGTGTGGCAGCAGATGAAACTGCAGAGCCCAGCACTCCCTGTGTTCCTGATTTGCGATTCGTTTAACCGCGTGGTATTTGTTCAGCAGGGCTACACCATCAACTTAGGTGAGCAGCTGATCAAGGTTATTCGTCAATTGTAGAAAGCACGTATTTCACGTCGTCGGCACTGGTAACACCACTGCCAGCCGAGAATGAACCGTGAATTTCCATACAGCCCGTCTGGTCGATGATCAGACGGGCATTTTTTGTTGTTACGCCGCCGCCTGGCATGATGATGATACGTCCGGCTGCCTGTTCTACGAGTTTACGCAGCAGGGGAATTCCCTTCTCGGCTGATGGCTCATGACCTGAGGTGAGGATGCGGGCACAACCGGCAGCGATAATCTGCTCGAGGGCCTTCTCGGGCTCACGACAGCGGTCGAAAGCACGGTGGAAAGTAAAGGGTTTGTCGCCCGAAGCCTTAACCATCAGCTTCAATGCCTCTACGTCGATATCGCCATCGGCAGTGAGGGCGCCGCACACGATACCATCGCAGTATGGCAACGACAGACGGATATCCTCGAGCATCGCCTCGATATCTGCCTTGTTATACACAAAATCGCCTTCGCGTGAACGGATGAGTACCTGAATCTTGAGTTCGGGATACTGCTGGCGAATCCACTTCATCATACCTATGGTGGGGGTAACACCGCCTAATGCCAAAGCTGTACACAATTCGATGCGCTCGGCACCGCCCTCAGCAGCTGCAATCACACTGGCCATATTGCCAGTACATACTTCTAATGTTCGTTTCATATAATGTTTAATGTTTAATCTTTAATGTTTCATGTTTAATGTTTAATGCACCAGCTCGCTATGCGAGATGCGATATTTCTTGAGGGGTTTGGTGCCATCGATGATGACGTCGCCCTTGGAGTAATAACGCTTATCGAGATGCAGCGTTACCTTATCGAATACCGGTTTGGTAAGTGCATAGCTGGGTGTGCCAGGACAATCGGGATAGAGGCCCATCATCGAGAAGATGAGCCATGTTGACATGGTGCCGCAATCATCGTTGCCTGGAATGCCGTTCGGCTTATCGCTGAAGTATTTGTTAATCAGACTGGTAACAATCTTCTCGGTGCGCCATTCCTCGCCCTTGAAATAGGTAAACAGGTAAGGGTAGGCAATGTCGGGTTCGTTGGCGGGGTCGTACAAACCCTCATCGAACACACGTTGCAACTTCTGCACAAACTTCTTGTCGCCACCCATCAGGCGTGCCAGTCCCTTGATGTCATGAGGCACGTAGAAGGTGTAGTTCCAGGCGCTGCCCTCGTGGAATCCGGGAGCATTCGAGAAGTCGGCACCATCCTTGGGATCGAAAGGTGTGAGGAACGTGCCATCCTGATTGATGGGGCGCAGCGTACCCGACTCCTTAGAATAGTAATGACGGTAGCCCAGACTCTGTTGGCGGAATCGCTTGGCATCCTGTTTCTTACCCATGGCCTCGGCCAGGTTAGCCAGCGAGGCATCGGCAATATAGTACTCCAAGGCGTGCGATACCGAGTTGTCGCCCGACATATCGGCGGCATATTCGCCCATAGGCACGTAGCCGCGCTTGTAGTAGTTGTCTACATCGGGGCGCATCTTGTTATCCTTGCCAGGCATGGTGGCCGACTTATAGAAAGCCTCGTAGGCGGTGTTGATATCGAAATCGCGCAGACCCTTCAACCAGGTGTCGGCAATAAAGGGGATGGCAGGATCGCCCTCCATCGTCCACGTTTCGCGACTGTACAGTTCCCACTTTGGCATCCAGCCCCATTCCTTGTACATGCCAATCATAGAGCGTACCATATCTAACTGCTTGTCGGGGTAGAGTAGTGTCATCAGCTGACCCACGTTGCGGTAGGTGTCCCAGAGTGAGAAAACGGTGTAGCGGTTGGTACTAGTGGTGCCTATCTTAAAACTCTCCATCTCGGGGTA
The DNA here is from genome assembly GCF_900102205.1 of Prevotella sp. khp1. Taxonomy (NCBI): domain Bacteria; kingdom Pseudomonadati; phylum Bacteroidota; class Bacteroidia; order Bacteroidales; family Prevotellaceae; genus Prevotella; species Prevotella sp. khp1. The sequence continues at coordinate 556,963 of NZ_FNJZ01000001.1, read as the reverse complement.
CTGGCCGTTAACGTCCTGCAGGATGTTGGGGTGAATTTGGGTGTGATACAGGGCGGTGTAGAACATGCGGCGCTGGGCCTCGGTGCCACCCTCGACGGTAACTCGGTTCAGCGTTTCGGCCCAAGTCAGACGGGCCTGCTGACGGGTGTTGTCGAAAGCAAACTGGGGCTGTTCGGTGTTCAGGTTCTGGCGGGCATTCTCGATAGATACGAATGATACGCCCATCTGCACCTCAATCTGTTCGCCCTCGGTACAATCGTAGTTAAAATAGTAGCCTACATCATCGCCTGCCAACTCCTTGCCGTAGGTTGTGTAGAGCTTGTATTTGCCCTGATCGGGGTCCCAGTCTTTTTCGGGTCCGTCCATCGGTGGCTGTTTTTTCCAGTAGCCTGCCGATACGGGCTGTTTGTTCACTCGCATCACAAAGTAAATGGGGAACACGGCCTGCGGATTGTAGCAGAAGGTACCCACCAGGCGATACCCCTCAATCTCGGTATCGCTGACACGGTGCACCATGCCACCTACCTCGTTGGTGAGTCCGTTGCCCAGGTTCAGCAGGATATGGCCCTCGCCTTTAGGAAAGGTGAAGCGCTCGGCCGAACTGCGGGTGGTGGCACTAACCTCGCAACGGATGCCGTACTTTTTCAGACTCACGGCATAGTAGCCAGGGGTGGCCTGCTCGTTGCTGTATTCCGAGCCGTAGTGGCGGTAATCCACATCCAGTTTGCCGGTGGTAGGCATGGTGAGCAGGGTGCCTAGTTCGGGACAACCCACACCACTCAGCGTTACATGGGCAAAGCCGGTGAAATACTTGTTGTTATATTCGTAAGGCGCCGACCACCAGCGCTTATCCTTATCGTACATGTTCAGGTCGCTACCCATCACGTTAAAGGGTACCACACTCATCATGCCATTGGGGCACACGGCACCTGGATTGCACACGCTGTAGTTAGTGGTGCCGATAAAGGGATCGACGTCATCCACGGGCTGCTGGGCGCTGATAGACAGAGAGCCTAAAATGTAACAATTTAAAAATGTAAAAATGAGCTTTTTCATTTAATTCTGGGTAAATGTGGCTTTAAGAATAATGTTATCCGAGCTGGGACCTATCATCACGGTAAAGTCGCCAGTCTCAACGACGTGGTTCATCTTTTGATCTACAATCTCCAGGTCCTCGGCTTCGAGGGTGAACGATACCTGCTTGGTTTCGCCCTTGGGGATGAAGATACGACTGAACTTCTTGAGCTGCATCATAGGCTGGGCAGTAGAGGCAAACTCGTCGTGCAGATACAGCTGCACCACCTCGTCGCCATCCATATCGCCGGTATTGGTAACGTTGAAGGTTACCTTAAACTGGGTGTCGCCGGTCTCCTCGATGTTCAGATCGTCGTACTTAAATGTGGTGTACGACAAGCCGTAGCCAAAGGCATACAGCGGACGGGCACTCATCTCTACATAATCGTGTGGCATAGGTGGCTTCTTGTTGTAGTAAACTGGAATCTGCCCTACGTTGGCGGGTACCGATACAGGCAGGCGTCCGGCTGGGTTGTAATCGCCAAACAGCACGTCGGCAATGGCGGTACCACCTTCCTGTCCGGGATAGTAAGCTGTGAGTAGCGCATCGGCATGCAGGGCGGCCCAACTCTTATCCATGGGTCGACCTTCGATATAAACTACTACCAGAGGCTTACCTGTGGCCTTGAGGGCCTTGAGCAGCTGCATCTGATGACCCAATGGGGTGAGGGTGGCGCGGTCGAATCCTTCGCCACAGTCCATATCGCTGATGGTCTTACTGTCGGTAACAGCAGCACCGGTCTCCTTATAGCTGGTCTTGAAGTCGCGGGCACTCGAACCACCCACAGCTACCACAATGACATCGGCCTGTTTGGCTGCAGCTACTGCCTCGGCAATGTTCGATGCGGTGGTGTCGCGTACGGCACAACCTTTGACGTAGGTTACCTGACTGGCGGGCAGTTTGCTGCGGATGCCAGCGAGGATGGTTTTTACGTTGCCATCTTCCTGTGGTGCGGTATAGTCGCCCAGCATGTTATACACGTTGTCGGCATTAGGTCCGCACACCAGCACCTTTTTGTTTTTGTTAAGTGGCAGCACGTGGTTCTGGTTCTTGAGCAAGGTGATAACCTCGCGAGCCACCTGCAGGGCAACAGCCTTGTTGTTATCGCTGCGAACCAGCTGTTTGGCCTGGGCTGCATCTACATAAGGATGCTCAAACAAGCCCATCTCGAACTTCATCTTCAGGATGCGCTTGACAGCTACATCAATCTCAGCCTCAGTTACCATGCCTTTCTGTACGGCATCTTCCAGTCTGCCGAAAGCTAGGGCACCAAGGTCGGCATCAACACCAGCCTTCAGCGCCATCACACCTGCTTGCTGCTTGGTCTCGGCTACACGGTGGGTGCCGTGGATACCGTCGATGCTATACAGGTCGCTGACTACAAAGCCGTTGAATCCCCACTGGGTGCGCAGCAGGTCGGTAAGCAGCGCCTTGCTGCAGGTGCTGGGGATACCATCCAGCGAGTTATAGCTGGTCATCACCGACAGGGCGCCGGCATTGATGGCTTTCTTGAATGGGGGCAGGAAACTCTCCTGCAACTCGCGTGCACCGGCAATGGTGATACCGCCATTCTGTCCGGCCTCGGTGGTGCCGTAGCCGATAAAATGCTTCAGCGTGGCAATGGTGCTGTACGGCTTCGACAGAATGCCGCCACCCAGTCCTTTTACCATGGCAGCACCTAACTCGCCTGCCAGTACGGGGTCTTCACCCATCGTCTCCTCTACACGCGACCAACGGGGCTCGCGGGCCAGGTCTAATACCGGTCCGTAGCTGATATGGCCGCCCTGCAAGCGGATTTCCTGACCAATCACCTCGCCGGTTTTCTCAATCAGGGCTGGGTTCCAGGTGGCAGCCATACCGAATCCGGTGGGGAATACGGTAGTGCCGATAGCCATATGTCCGTGGGGTGCCTCTTCGGCTAAGAACAGGGGGATACCCAGTCGGGTGTGCTCTATCACGTACTTCTGCAGGGCATTACCAGTCTTGGCAGCCAGTTCGGGGGTGAGTCCGTTCTCGAGCGACTTCTGTGTCCAGGGGTCGGCGCGGTAGGTACCCCAGAGCATACCAATCTGTCCCTCGGCAATATCCTTCTTGAACAGTTCCGAGGGTTCTACATTCTTTCCTTTGATGGTGTAGTAGTTCCATGCCAAGGTGCAGCGTAACTGGCCCACTTTCTCCTGCAATGTCATACGACTAACCAGGTCGTTTACACGCTGTTCTACCGAGAGTTTCGGGTTCTGGTAGGGCAGTAGTTCCTTAGCTTTCTTTTTGGCGGCCGACAGGCTCAGGGCCATGCAGCAAGCCATTGTTGATATCAGTATTCGTTTCATGTTTACAGAATGATGAGTTTATCGTAAGATGCTGATTCTGATTCGTTAACCAGGTGTACGGCTTTCAGCTGTACGTAACGGCAGTCGGCGGGTGCGAAATACACGTCCTGCATAATGGGGTTGTTGCGGATGTTCGAGAACTCGCCTGCGGCAATACGCTTCATGTTGTCGAGGGAATTTCCAGCCCATATCTCGTAGTGAGAGATCATACCAGTAGTGGTTGGCTTGTAATGCAGCGAACGGATCTGACGGGTGCGACCCAGGTCGATGGTGATGGCTTTGGCATCCTGCTGCTGGATGGTGTAATCAAAGCCTTTCAGATTCAGTTCCTGCTGCTGGTAGCTCTCCATTGCCTTGGGGGCATAGTAGGCACCGATGCCGTTGATGCAGAGCGGACCACGAGCCTCGTCGAAGCATACACGCAGCTTCTTGGCGGTAATGGCTTGGAAGCGCAGCAGACGCTTGTAACCGATAGTGGTAGTAGCCTCCTTGATGCTGATGGGCTGCCATTTGCCGCCGTTAAAGTACTCTAAGTGGAACTTGCTAACACGCTGGCCCAGAGGAATATACTCCTGCAGCATGATGCGGTTAATCTTCTGTGTGCCTTTGAGTGCTATCTCGAGTGTGGCAGTGGTTACACCGTCCTCGGTAGCCCAGTAGGTATCGTAGTTGCCATCGGTCAGATTTGCCGTTCCGTACAGTTTCTTATCACGTACGTTCGAGGCTTTGATGCTGACTTTATGCAACAGGTTGTTACTCAGTTCGGCAGCTACTTGCTGGTGATAGTTTACGGCATTAGCCGAGTCGATAGGATGGATGAGTCCTTCCTTATCCACGGGGAAATTGAGCAGGAATGTGCCGTTATGACCCACGCTGCGGTAGTACAGGTCGGTGAGCTGTGGGATGCTTTTTACACGGGCATCCTCGCTCTCGTGATAGAACCAGCCCGGACGGATACTGGTGTTGCACTCCGAGGGTACCCAGGTGTCGCCATCGGCATGTCCGCTGGTCAACTCGTAGTACTTATCGTAACCAGGATAAACCTCGTTGATTCGCAGGAACGACCAGTTGGTGGCATCGGCATAACCCTCTTCGTTGCCAACCCAACGGCAACCGGGGCCGCCATCGCTAAAGATGATGGCTTGTGGCTGATGCTTATACACTAATTTGTGGGCACGGGGGAAATCGTAGTAGGTACGGCGATCAATCTTGCGCTGTTCCTTGGCACCGCCATACCAGCCATCACCACCGTTGGCACCATCGAACCACACCTCGAAAAGCTCGCCATACTGGGTGAGCAACTCCTCGAGCTGGGCATAGAAATACTCCACATAGAGTGGGGTGCTGTAGAAGGCCTGATGGCGATCCCATGGCGAGAGGTACAGACCCAGTTTCAGGCCGTACTTCTTACAGGCGGCTGCCAACTCGCCTACAATATCGCCCTTACCATCCTTGTAAGGTGTATAACGAACGCTGTAGTCGGTGTACTTGGTGGGCCACAAACAAAAACCGTCGTGGTGCTTGGCGGTGAGTATCACACCTTTCATACCGGCAGCCTTGATGGTGCGGGCCCATTGCTCGGTATCAAGCTTGGTGGGGTTGAAATCACTCAATGGCGCATCGCCATAACCCCACTCGCGATCGCCAAAGGTGTTGGGACCGAAGTGGATAAAAGCATAAGTCTCTAACTTCTGCCAAGCCACCTGATGGGCTGTAGGCAGGGGCGCAACTGGTGCGGGGGCCTGCTTCTGGGCATAAGTAGGGAGTAGTAGGAAGTTAAAACTGAATAGTAAAAGTAATTGTTTCATATTTTGTGTTATTATTGTGCATTCGAGAATGAATACGGCGCATCCTGTGGCTGGGTGCCGCGCTGCTTGTTGGCGGTGGTACTCATACCGAAACGGATGGTAGCGCCCTGCATCAGCTGGTTGTGATCCAGGTAGTTATGCTGGTAGTCGGCGCCGTTCAGCGTCATCTGCTGGATATAGCAGCCTTCGCCGTCGGCATCGATAGAGAGCGTATTGCCGTTCTCCAGGTGTACGGTGGCCTGCTTAAAGTATGGGGTACCGATGACATACTGGTTGCTGCCGGGACAAACGGGATAGAATCCCAAAGCCGAGAACACATACCAGGCCGAAGTCTGTCCGTTGTCTTCATCGCCGCAATAGCCATCGGGGTAGGGATTGTACATACGGTTCATCGTCTGGTTAATCCAATACTGGGTTTTCCATGGCTCACCGCTGTAGCCATACAGATAGATCATGTGCTGTATGGGCTGGTTGCCGTGGGCATAGTTACCCATGTTCATAATCTGCATCTCACGGATCTCGTGGATGGTAAAGCCATAGTAGCTGTCATCAAACACGGGAGGCAGGGCAAATACCGAATCGAGCATCTGATTAAAGGCTGCCTTACCACCCATCAGGTTGATGAGTCCCTGTGGGTCGTGGAATACCGACCAGGTGTAATGCCATGAGTTACCCTCGGTAAAGGCATCGCCCCATTTCAAAGGGTTGAAGGGCTTCATAAACTCGCCATTCTTCAGGCGACCTCGCATCAGCTTGGTCTCGGCATCAAACAGGTTCTTATAGTTCATGGCGCGCTTGGCAAACACGTCGATCTCCTTTTTCTTTTTTCCTAAGGCTTTACCTAACTGGTAGATACACCAGTCGTCGTAGGCATACTCCAGGGTGCGGGCGGCATTCTCATTGATCTTTACATCGTAAGGCACGTAACCTAACTTGTTGTAGTACTCGTAGCCCAAACGGCCTGTGCTGCTCACTTCGGGGTGTACAGCCTGGGTGCCGTGAACCACAGCTTCCCACAGCTTGTTGATATCGTAGCCACGCAGACCCTTCAGGTAGGCATCGGCTACAATCGAGGCTGAGTTGTTGCCTACCATACAACCACGGTGACCTGGACTGGCCCATTCGGGTAGGAAACCGCTCTCAAGATAGGCATTCACCAGTCCTTCCTGCATCTTGGTGTTCATCGAGGGATAAACCAGATTAAGCAGTGGGAACAGGCAGCGGAAGGTATCCCAGAAGCCGGTATCGGTAAACATATAACCCTTACGGACCTCGCCGTTGTAAGGACTGTAGTGGATGGGCTCGCCCTGGGCGTTGAGCTCGTAGAAACTGCGGGGGAAGAGTACCGAGCGGTACAAGCAGCTATAGAACGTGCGCAGGTGGTCGATATCATTATCCTCGATCTCGATACGTCCCAATACCTCGTTCCAGCGTTGGCAGCCGGCAGCTTTTACCTGCTGCAGCGAACGCTTGCCAATCTCGTTCAGGTTCTGCTCGGCTTGCTCCAGACTGATGAATGATGATGCCACACGGGCACATACCTTCTCGCCTCTACGGGTTTTGAACGATACGATGGCACCGGCATGATGGGCTGTCATCTCCAACTGATTGGTAAAAATGCTATCCTGCACCGTTACGCTGCTGGCGAATGGCTTATCGAACACCATCACAAACCAGTTCTTGAAGTTCTCGGGTACACCGCCGCTGTTCTTGGTGGTATAGCCTATCACCTTATTCTCGGTGGGGATGATTTTTACGTACGAACCTTTATCAAAGGCATCAATCACCACGTTGGCCTCATCAGTCTCGGGGAAGGTAAACTGCATTACGGCGGCTCGCTCGGTAGGAGCCACCTCGACAGTTACATCGTAATCAGCCAGATACACGCAGTAATAATAGGGTGTGGCTACCTCGGCCTTATGCGAGAACCAGCTGGCACGCTTGTTTTCGTTGAACACCTTAGGGCCTACCGTTGGCATCAGCGAGAACTGTCCGTAATCGTTAATCCAAGGACTGGGCTGGTGGGTTTGTTTCAAGCCGCGAATCTTGTTGGCGGTATAGGTGTATTGCCAGCCATCGCCATTCTTACCGGTCTGTGCTACCCAGAAGTTCATGCCCCAAGGCATGGCTACGGCAGGGTAGGTGTTACCTGTTGAGAGGTTGTAGTTCGACTCGGTTCCTACCAAGGTACTCACGTAATCCACCGGCTGCATCTTAGCAAAAGCAACCGACTGACATGTTAAAAGTGACAAGGCAACGAAAGCCTTCTTCATGCTTAATGTCTTCATAAGTTCAAAGTTTAGTTTTGCAAGTGTTATTCTATTTCAAGTGCAACCGACTGCTGTGGCAGCTGCTTGGGCAGATAAACGGTTACCTGATTGCCCTGCAGCTTGTATTTTACACGTTTGCCGTTGCTAACCAAACGGATGGCTTTCTTTGGCAGATTCTGGCTCCAGGTGATGCTGGTAGGCAGTTTCTCGCCATCGTTCAAACGGTAGATGGCATAATAGCGACTACCATCCTTGGCTTTGGTGAACCATACATTACCCTCGTTGTAATAAGGGGTGATGGTGGTGTTATAGATGGCTTTACCGTTCAGCTTAAGCCAGGCACCAATGGCATTCAGGCGCTTCACGCTCTCAGGCTCGATCAGTCCTTCGGGAGTAGGACCAACGCCTAATACCAGGTTACCACCTTTGGCTACAATCTCGATGAGGGTGCCAATCACCTTCTCAGGACTCTTGAAACGTGGACGAGGTACCCATCCCCAGTCGTCGCTCAGAGGGATACAGCTCTCCCAGGGAAAATCCAACTGTGTCTCGGGGATAGTGCGCTCGGGTGTCTGGTAGTTCTCGTAAGGACCGTGGATGGTACGATCTACGATAATGATGCCAGGCTGATTCTTACGGGCGATACGGGCCACCTCGGGCATATCCAGATCCTGACCGCGGTTTTCCTTAGCTACCCAGCCGCCATCGAGCCACAGGATATCTACCTTACCGTAACGCGACAGAATTTCGTTCATCTGATTGTGGGTGAACTTCTTGAACTGCTGCCAGCGCCAGGGGTGCTGGTCAACGGGATAGTTCACGTTGCGACCTTTCTTGGCATATACATCCCACCAGTAGTACTGCGAGTGCCAGTCGGGCTTCGAAAAGTAGGTACCGATGGTGAACTGCTTCTGGCGGAAGGCATCCAGCACATGCTTCAGTACATCGCGACGTGGATCGTCCTTAAAGGCGTGCTTGGCAATGGTAAAATCGGTTTCCTGTGAATCCCACATACAGAAACCATCGTGGTGCTTGGTGGTGAAAATCATATATTTCATACCCGCATTGCTGCAGGCCTCGGCCCACTGGGTAGGATCAAACTTGGTGGGTTTCAGCTCGTCGGCCAGTCCGAAGTACCAGTCCATATACTGCTGATAGGTGCGTGTGGAGTCGCGGGTAATCCAGTTCTCGTCGCAGATAGCCCATGATTCTACCATGCCTGGTACGGCATACAATCCCCAATGAAACAGCACGCCGAACTTCAGGTCCTGCCATGCTTTAAGATTCTTTACTACCAGCTGGTCGGTTGGCCACTCGTAGGTTTCGGAACGCTGATGAATTTCGTTTTCCTGTGCGCCTACCGTCAGGCACACTGCCAGCCCTAAGGCCAGACATATCTTTCTAGTTTTTTGCATGAAATGAAATTGTTTATTAGTTATGGGTGCAAAGATAGCAAAAAAATGACGAAAGTTTAGTATGGTATCCATTTTTTTTGTACTTTTGCCCACAAAAATCAGAAACTACGACAATATGAAGTATCTTACAGCAATTTTTTCGTGTATCGGCATGTGCGCTGTGGCTGCACCTCAACCAACTGATTACACGCGTGGCATCGGACAGTATCCGGGTGCCAAGAGTGAGTATTACGCACCCACACTGAGCTGGGTGGAGAATGGCCAGACATTAACAAATGTAGCACGCCACCGAGCCGCTTGGGCTTCGTCGGCTATCGACTACAACCTGACGGCACATCTGGTAACAGATGGTATCTGCGATACTGCCGATCCCATCCTGCTGAAGGTTTCTACCCAGGATGGTGTGCTGCCACGTAAGGAGGCTGAATGGGCCATCGATGGCGGTGCCTATTCAAAGAATATCCTGATGGGCGAGAAAACCTGGCTGCAGTACGACTACAGCGGTGCCATGACAGTAAAAACTGCCGGGGTACGTGTGGTAGGTATGATGGCCTATAACGACCAGCTGGCTACCGAGGGCTACAGCATTCGTTGCGAGGTTTCGGAAAACGGAAAAGACTGGCAGGTGGTTGGCGAACTGAAGGGCGACAAACTGCCTGGTAAGCCACTGTATTATAAGTTGCATTCCGACCCCAACAAACAGACCGAGGAGAGCCTGTTGCCAGCACGCCAGTTGGATGAGCTGATTAAGTTTAAAACACCTGTAAACACCCAGCATTTGCGTGTGGTCATGGATATGACTGGTGCTGCCCACTGGGACGTGTACGAGTTGCAGTTCCAGAATGCCATCGGCGAGTATGTAGAGCTGTTGCCATCGCAGCAGTTCAGCAGCGTATGGATGAGCGATGGCGGTGGCGAGCAGTGGATATACACCGACCTTGGAAAGAGTCTGCCTATCGAGCAGATTAATCTCGACTGGCTTTATGCCCCCAAGAAAGGTATCATCCAAATATCCGACGACGCCAAAACCTGGAAAAAGGTGGCATCTCTCAATGGTCAATCTTCAATGGTCAATGTTCAATGTGCTGCCCGCTACGTGCGCTTGCTCCTCCAGGAGCCCGGCGAGGCTGGCTGTTATGCCCTGCGTGAGTTGGAGGTGCTGTCGAAACAGAAACAGGTTTACACCCCACATGCTGTGGCTGGTATGAAGAACGGACGCTACGAGTTGAGTGGCGGTATGTGGCAGTTGCTGCGTGCATCGGAGGTGGATGCCCGTGGCGAGCAGATTGCATCGGCTGATTATGATAGTAGAAGTTGGGTGCCTGCTACAGTACCTGGCACCGTATTGGCATCGTTTATGAATATCGGCGCTGTGCCCGATCCAAACTATGCCGACGATATCAATCAGATTTCAGAATCATATTTCCGCTCAAACTTCTGGTACCGTCAGGAGTTCAACGTAGAGCGTATCGATGGCGAGCAGCAGTGGCTCAACTTCGATGGTATCAACTGGAAAGCTAACGTTTATCTGAACGGACAGCGTCTGGGCCGTATTGAGGGTGCCTTTATGCGTGGCAAATTCAATGTAACCGGTCTGCTGCATAAGGGTAAGAACTACCTGGCAGTAGAGGTGGAGTGCAACAAGTACTTTGGTGCCGTAAAGGAGAAGGACCGCAACACCACCCAGTTGAATGGTGGACTGCTTGGTGCCGATAATCCTACCTTCCACGCTACTATCGGATGGGACTGGATTACCACTGTACGTGGACGCGAGGTTGGTATCTGGAACGAGGTTTATCTCACCTCAACAGGTAATGTGACTGTGAGCGATCCATATGTAAAAACCAAGTTGGCTGCTGATGGCAAAACCGCCAGTGTAAAGCCTGCTGTGTTTGTACGCAACAACGATAACAAGCCAGTTACTGGTACCCTGAAGGGCTGGATTGGTGACGTGAAGTTTGAGAAGAAGATGACGCTGCCTGCCAACACCGAGCAGGAGGTAAGCTTCTGTCCTCATTGCAACAAGCAGTTGACCAGCAGCGACTTTAAGCTGTGGTGGCCTAACGGTTATGGTGAGCCTTATCTCTACGAGGCAGGCTTTACCTTCACACCTGATAACGGCGTGGCATCTACCATCAACTATCAGGCAGGTATCCGCGAGATGAAATACGAGGGACTGAAGGATTCGCTCATCATGTATATCAATGGACGCCGCTTTATTCCACTGGGTGGTAACTGGGGCTTCGATGAGCACAATCTGCTGTACCGCTCACGTGAATACGATATTGCTGTAGGGTATCACAAGGAGATGAACTGCACCATGATTCGTAACTGGGTAGGACAGATTGGCGACGAGGCTTTCTACGAGGCTTGCGATAAGCATGGTATCATGGTATGGCAGGACTTCTGGTTGGCTAACCCAGCCGACGGACCTGATCCCCACGACGATGTGCTGTTCCTGAGCAATGCACAGGATTATCTGCGCCGTATCCGCAGTCATGCCAGCATTGGTATCTGGGTAGGACGTAACGAGGGATTCCCACCTGAGGCTATCGATCGCAAGTTGCGTGAGTATGTACATACCTTGTCGCCTGGATTGGAGTTTATCTCAAGCTCGGCTGATGATGGTGTGAGTGGTCACGGTCCATACTGGGCACTGCCTATGAAGGAGTACTTCTCTCGTCAGAGTGGTAAGATTCACACCGAGCGTGGTATGCCTAACGTGATGAATATCGAGAGCTTGAAGCGTACATTGAGTCCTGATTCACTCTGGCCACAGAGCGTACAGTGGGGTATGCACGATTACACCCTGTTAGGTGCCCAGCGTGCCCGCGAGTTTAACGGACTGGTTGAAGAGGGTCTTGGCAAGGCTAACAGCGCCGAGGAGTTTACCCGTTGGGCTCAGCTCATTAACTATAATGGTTATCGTGGCATGTACGAGAGCACCAGCAAGAGTCGTGCAGGACTGTTGATCTGGATGAGTCATGCTTGCTGGCCATCAATGGTTTGGCAGACTTACGATTACTATTTCGACCCCACAGCGGCTTACTTTGGTGTAAAGAAGGCCTGCGAGCCCTTACATATCCAGTATAACGCTCTGACGGATAGCGTTGAGGTAGTGAACCACTCTGCAGGAAATGTGGCTGGTATCACCGCTACAGTAACGGTATTCGATCTGAATGGTAAGAAAGTGCGCCAGCAGAAGGTTCGTTTGAATAGCAACGAGGATACCACCAAGGCCATCCTGAAGTTGGCTAAGTTGCAGGCTCAGGCGCCATCAGATGTATGGTTCCTGCGTTTGACACTTGCCGGTAAGCGTGGTGTGATTTCGGAGAACGAGTATATCATGGGTCGCGAGGAGAATAACTACCGTGCCCTGAACACCCTGCCAAAACCAGCCTTGCAGCAGAGCGTGAAGGTTACTGGTACCAAGGCTGTTGTGACATTGAAGAACACTGGTAAGTCGGTAGCTCCATTCCTGCGTATCAATCTGAAGGGTGCCGATGGCGAGCAGATTCTGCCTGTGATTTACAGCGATAACTACTTCACCTTGATGCCTGGCGAACAGAAGGTGGTTACCATCGAATGGAAAGCTGAGGATGGTAGAGGTCAGAGTCCTGTGATTGAGGTAACTCCGATTAACTAATCAGATATTCCAAAAAGAAAGCCGCTCTTCAAAATGCTGAAGGGCGGCTTTTTTGTTAGAGTTTCTTTTGTAAGTGGTAAGTGCCACTTGGATATGTCTTCGGGGTTGTCTCGCCGGGTAGGGAAACGATGGCGGTGGCTCCTTCGGGAACGGTGAAGTTCCACAACCACAGGTCGCCTTCGTATTTCCATTCGCTCTTAATCAAACCGGCTGCCGACTGGTATTCGGCCTTCATAAAGCCTAAACGCTTATCGGGGATAGGCTTCATGATAATCTGCTTAAAGCCTGGTACATGGGGGTCGGTGGCAATACCGGCTGCAGTCTCCCAAATCCACTCGCATACGGCACCGTAGGCATAGTGGTTAAAACTGTTCATGCCGTTAGGTCCTAAGCCATTATCGCGACGGTAGCTGTTCCAACGCTCCCAGATGGTGGTGGCACCGTTGTCAATCGAGTAAATCCAACTGGGGTTCTTACGCTGGAAAAGCAGCTCGTAAGCAATATCTACCATGCCGTTTTCGGTGAGTGTAGCCATCAGGATACTGGTGCCTAGGAAACCGGTCTGCAAGCAGTTGCCATGTTCCTCAAAGTTCTGGCGCAGGCGCTGAATCATACGCTCCTTGGCAGCACCATCTACCAGACTGTTCTTCAAAGCAAACAGGGCAGGGGTTTGCATGGTGTTCAGCACGTCAGTCTTAAAGGTACCATCCTGATTCAGGAACTGCTGCTTCAGATAGGTCTGGGCAGCCTCTGCCATCTGCTGGTATTTCGAGGCATCGCGACCTGTTGCCAGTGCCATGTCACGCATCATCTCGGCATCAATCTGCCAGTAGCAGGCACTCAGGTAATTCCAGTAGGCAATGGCATCGGGACGTGGCTTCCAGTTCTCGTCGAAAGCGAGGTTGATACAAGTCTCCAAAGCCTCACAGCTCAGCCAGTCGGCCCACTGGTAGTTGCCGTTTTCCTTTACGAGTGCCTCGTGGTTGTATTTCACCTCGTTGATGTGATTCATGAAGCGTTCCATCGCTTCCCAGTTCTCATCTACGATGGCTTTATCGCCAAACTGCTTCCATACTGTCCATGGCACAATCACACCGGCATCGGCCCAACCCAAACGCATCATCTCATTACCATACTGGGCAGTAGGCGATACGCCTGGGAATCCACCTGTAGCACTCTGTGAGTCGCGTACATCGCGGGTCCATTTGTGGAAGAATCCGTCGGTATTAGCAAAGAACGAACCGGCTTCGGTAAACACTTGAGTATCAGCCATCCAACCTAATCGCTCATCGCGCTGCGGACAGTCGGTAGGAACCGAGAGATAGTTAGAGCGCTGGCCCCAAACGGTGTTCGAAATCAGCTTGTTAATCAGGTCGTTACCTGTGGTGATTTTACCTATTTCCAGTCCTTTAGCGATGCTGGTTACAGGTAGTGATTCAACGCGTTGAATCTCTACCTTATCGGTAGCGGTTACCGAGATATAACGGTAGCCAAAGAAGGTGCAGTGGGGATAGTAGCTTACAAAGCTGGGGTTGTTGGCAAAGGTGTAATCGATGCGGATACCAGTGTTCTGGATACGCAGGTTGCGACGATGCACGCTACCTTCTGGTCCGTCCATACCTCGTCGTTCGGCACCGTTGCCATCGTTCAGGATTTCTGCTGGCAGACAAGTCAGGGTAGTACCTTCGTTGGCTTTAAAGCTGAAGAATGGTACACCTGATGTATTCTGTCCGAAATCTACAATCAGCGTTTCGCCAGGATTCAGAGTGATGATTTCGCCCAGGGCATAGTTACGTTTGATGATAACCTTACCATATTCGATATCCTTCTTGTCGGCGGCTTGCTTCTCGCCGGTTACACCTTGCCAGATATAGGCAATGGCGGGGCGTAATGCCAAGTCGCGACGCAGATAAACCTCAGCACCATCGGATGGTACAATCTCGCCTGTAAACTCGCTATTTACCTCGGGAGTTGAGAGTTTTTCAGGGGTAGCAAATCCAGGCAGTTCGCGGGCATCATAAGCCTCGCCATCAAATATACCGGCGTGCTTTACCTGACCTGCAATACCTGCTTTCCAATCCTTGCAGTTGGTGCCATAGTACTGTTTGGTGCCATCGGCAAATGTCAGTTCCAATACACCACGGAAGGCACACTTCTTACCAATCATCCCTTCGTGATCGCCTGGAGTGATAATCTTATCAGCCCACCAGCCCGGTGTGACCTGAGCCGAGAGTACATTCTCGTTACCAGTCTGCTTCTGGAAAGCCTCTGTGATATCGTAAGTAAACGAACGCTTGGTTTTGGTGTAGTGTGTAAATCCGGGCTTCAGGATTTCGTCGCCTACAGGTTGTCCGTTCAGGTAAAGTTCAAACACACCTAATCCCGTTGTCATCCATACGGCTTTGGTAACGGGCTTTTCGTTCTGGATGGTAGATACAAACCAGTTAGCGCCATCGGCAGCACGAATCACTTTGTCGGCACGACCTGTTACTACAGGGGCATTCACAACCGAAATCCATTCGGCATTCTGCCAGGCTGATGTGTTAAGGGCTGCGGTTTTATGGCCTACAGTGGTAGGTTGTTCTAATAGCATTTTACTGAGCAGCGAACTGAACTCACCCGTTCTGTCGTTCGAGTATTCCCAGTACATACCGCCACGCAGGTTGTTATCCAGGATATACTGACAGATGGCACCTAACGAACGTGTGGTTTCGTAGGCCCATACAAACTCGCCCTTTTCGTTGGAAATATAATCGGCTTGTGCCACATCGCTCCACTGACGTGTGTAGCCAACGGGCAGGATACCCGTACGCAGGTATTCGTCAACACCAGCATCCTGTCTTCTGCCTTTTTGGTAGAAAGGCATACCCATCACCAGTTTCTCCTTGGGTACGCCTGCCTTCAGGTGTGCCTCGACAGCTTCAGAGCCGGTGCAGTAACCTGAGATAGGCGAGGGGTAGAGGGCTGCATGGTGTGCCTTATTGGGATCGCTCATATCATACGACATCACATTTACCAAGTCGAGATAAGGCAGACATTTCTTAAAGTCGATATACTTTGCGGTGCAGATGGTGGCGATGGTAAGCAGTTTCTGTTTTCCTAACACGCGGCGCAGTTCCTTCATCAGCAGCGTAAAGTTATCTATGTCGTCGGGTGATGACGAGATACCAGCCTCGCTTGATGACGGGTATTCCCAGTCGATATCGATGCCATCCAGTCCGAACTCATCTACAATGCGTTTGCAGTCCTTGGCAAAGGCAGCGCGGTTCTGTTTGGTGGCTGCCATCTCGCTGAATCGTCCTGCTGTCCATCCACCAATCGACAGCAGCACTTTTAAGTCGGGGTTCTGCTGTTTCAAACCAGCAATCACCCGTAGGCGTTCTGGCTTCTGGATATCTACACCATTA
This sequence comes from Prevotella sp. khp1, assembly GCF_900102205.1. NCBI lineage: Bacteria > Pseudomonadati > Bacteroidota > Bacteroidia > Bacteroidales > Prevotellaceae > Prevotella > Prevotella sp. khp1. The sequence goes on along the minus strand of NZ_FNJZ01000001.1, from coordinate 541,012 downwards.
AATGTTTTGTTGACTGTTCCGAATGCATAGTTGATGTGGGTCATCAACGTAGGATCGGGAATCTCTGTTGTACCTGCGGTAACATAAGCTACCACTACACGATTTGTTACTAGCTTTCCGGCATAACCATACCAGAATGCGCATAATCCGAAAATTAGCAATAGAAGTCTTTTCATTTCAGTTTTGGGTTTGTTGGGTTTTAATAAAAATCCCGAAACCCGCAAAGGGTCTCGGGATAATTATTGTGTTTCAATCTATTTTTTAATAGAGTGAGTAGTAGGTCTGCTTAGCCCAGAACAGGTTAGTGTAGTAACCAGTGCTCTCTGAGTAGTTGATAGCCTTAGCAGCCTCGCAGTTGTCCTTGTTGAAGTTCAACTCGTCGCTTGGGTAAGGCAGACGGTTTGGAGGAGTAGGATAGTCAGCCATCTGGGTGTCCTTAGCAAACTTCACGTTGGGGAATCCAGTACGACGGTTTACGTTCCAAGCCTCCAGCTCGTTCAGGTAAGCGAAGTTCAGCCAGAGCTGAGTAGCAACGCACTCCTGAGTAGCCTTCCAGATCTTGTTGGCATATGCCTCGAAGTCGGCTGATGTAGGAACGGTCAGTGCACGGAAACCGCTGTATGAGTCGTTACCCTCCTTGTACAGTGAAGAAGTGGTCTTCATGTTCCAGTAGTATTCGTTAGAGAGTACTACACCCTTAATGAAGTTCTCCTTAGCTGTAGCCTCGTTGGCAGCCACACCGTAACCCATCAGGTAAGCCTCGGCCTTGCTCAGAGCTACCTCAGCAGCGTTGATCCAAGTACCATTCAGGTTAGCATTACCCTGTAAAGAAGCCCAACCAGCGAAGGCGATGGTATCGATACGACAGTAATAATTTGAAGAGGTGATACCACGATCGATATACTCCTTATTCTTCTTATCAGCGATGTCGTCGATCTCACTGCTGGTGAGTGAGTTGTCGTAAGCTACATACTCACCGTCGGGGTTGCAATCGTAGATAGCAGCCAGACGTGGGTCGGTATTCTCATCGGGTACACCGTTAGCAGGAACGTTCATAGCGTCGAGCATAGCCTGTGAACCAGCAGCGTATGAGCTGCTACCACCCAGAGCCTGAGCAATACCCTTACCATAGTTGAAGTGGTCGGTAGCTGTATCACCGTTTACACCGATGTTCTGATCGTTGCTCTCAATCAGAGGGTACTGTGTTGGGTTGCTCAGAATCTCCTGGATAGCGCTCTTAGCGTCGGCAGTCAGGTCACCATTGGTAGCCAGATGCAGAGCGATGCGCAGACGGAGTGAGTTAACGTAACGCTGCCAGATGTCGGTAGAACCAGCGGCAGAAGTATAGTCCTGACGCTTCAGTGCGCTGACACCAGCTGCATTCAAGTTGCCAGCGGCGAAGTAATCACCAACTTCCTTCAGGTCGGCCAGAATCTGCTTGTAAATCTGTACGTCGTCGTCGTATGTAGCTGCTGTCTTAGCGGCATCGTAGTTACCGGTCTTCCACAGAGTACCTGCACCAGAGTAGGGAGCATCACCCCAGATTGAGATAACCTCGTGGAGCTGAGCCTGCATGATGGTACGACCCAGATAGAAGAAAATCTTGTTGGCAACCTTCTCGTCGTCAGAGAGGTTGTTATAGGTATCCTCCAGCACACGGAACTGAGTCAGCATGTTGTAGAAATCCTGCCAACGGATATTGAAGTAACCCTCGCTGGCTCCACGGAAACGACCGCGTCCGTTAGCGTTACCGATTACACCCGAGAAGCAACCTGATGTGGTTGACTGGGTGTAATAGCGCCAATAATCCAGGTTCATCCAACGGTTACCAGCATCAAGTACGCCGGTGAACACCTGTGGAACGCCTACTGTTGTAGTCTTTGATGGGTCAGCATACTTCTCGTTAAAGTCTGAATCAGAACAAGATACGAGAGACATCATTCCCACTGCGGCAAAGACTGTAAAAAATATCTTTTTCATAAATCTTATAATCTTTTAGTTAGTTTCAAATGTTCTATTGCACCATCTATTAGAAGCTTGCACGGAGTGAAACACCGAATGTGCGTGCGCTGGCAGTTGAACCACCAACCTGTGCCTGGTAGATCCAGTTAGTACCATCGGTAGTCTCTGAATCGAACAACTTCAATGTACGATAGAGATAGAATGGGTTACGTGCAAATGCAGATACTGTGAGGTTGCTGCATCCGAAACGCTTGGTCCACTCTACTGGGAGCTGATATGACAGGCTGATTTCACGGCACTTCACGTAGCTGTTCTTCTGGATAGCCTCCTGATAGCTCTGAGTAGCGCTGGTACCCCAACCATACTGCATGTCGTTGATAGCGAACTGAGTGGTGATGATGTCGTTAGGAGTACCATCCTCCTTTACACCCTTCTGGATAACACCGTTATCCCATACATAGTGACCATCGATCTTGGTTACACCACGCTGGTAGTTAGGAACCTGTGAAGGATCAACACGTACGATGCTGGCCTTATCGTCAACATTCTCGGTAGTGCTGTAGTAGAAGATACCACCGCTCTGGTAGTCACGAGCACCAACAGCGTCCTTGATGATACCGGTATCCATGTAGTACTGCCAAGGCTGGTTGATAACGTCGCCACCGATACGGTAGTCGAAGCTCATATCCAGTGTGAAGTTCTTGTAGCTTACCGAAGCAGCGAATCCACCAACGGCATCTGGCATAGCATTACCTACCTTGTGACGCTCAGAAGTATCGGTGATGTACAAACCATCCTCGCCTACGATACGGTTACCGTTCTCGTCGGTCTTCCAAGTGTATGTGTAGAAGTCACCCATAGGCTCACCAACGTGTGACTCAAGGGTAGCTGCACCGTTATCCCAGTTAGCGTGTGAAAGAACATCCAGACCATCGGCCAGTTTCTTTACCTTATTCTTATTAACAGCGATGTTAGCACGCAGGTCAACACGCCAGTCCTTATTCTCGAATGGAGTACCATAGATACTGAACTCAGCACCTGAGTTAGTCAGCTCACCTACGTTCATCAGCATGCTCTGTGCACCCATAGAGTAGGCAGAAGTTGTCTGCAGGATCTGGTCCTTGATATCATTGTGGTAGTAAGAGAACTCGAAACCTAAGCGGTTGTTGAAGAACTTACTCTCGAGACCAATCTCGAACTCGTACTTCTTCTCAGGCTTGATGCTCTCGTTACCTACTGATGTACTCATGTAGTTGTAGATGTAAGTATCACCGTGCTGCAGGTTACCCTGGCTGTAAGCCAAGTTAGCGCGGTAGATCTCAGGAGCGTTACCTACGATACCGTAAGAAGCGCGAATCTTACCATAGTCGTACCAAGCTGGCTTGTTATCCTTCATCAGCTCTGTGAACAGAATGCTGGCACTGGCTGATGGATACCAGAATGAGTTGTTGCCCTTCTTCAGGGTAGAGGTCTTCTCGTTACGGATAGTACCCTCGATGTATGCCCAGTTGTCGTAGCCGTAGCTGGCGGTGAGGAACATACCTGTGCGAAGCATATCCTGCTTGTTCATGTTGGCGTTCTTGGTGCCTACAGAAGCTGCGAGGTTAAACCAGTTCTCCTGGCTCAGACCCTGACTGGTGCTAACGCTTGACATGTAGTATGTCTCCTGACGGGCGTTGTAACCGAAGTTAGCCTGTACGTTGTGAACATCAGCAAATGTCTTGTCGAAGCTCAGCATCACGTCACCGTAAACAATCTCATACTTGCTGTTCTCGAGTGCGTATGCATCGCTGTACTGACCGTTAGAAGAGAAGATGTGTGCGCTCTCGGCACGGTTCTTATTCTCAATCTTATCTGATGTCAGGTCGGTAGCAATACGTGCACCGAGAGTCAGACCAGGGATAATCTCCCATGTTGGGTTCACGCTACCGATGAAACGCTGGTGATCCTCAAGCTGCTCCTTACCAAGGATGTTCCAGAAGTACTCGCTGATCAATGAGGTAGAACCCATTGGGCTGTACAGGAACTGCTCGTCGGGAGTCAGAGTGTTGGTTGTACCACCATTTGCAGCATATACGCTATTGATATAGCCCAGACTTGTCATGGTGTGCTCACGGATGTACTTAACATCTGTGAAGCTACCGAACATACCAGAGTAGTTCTGGACGATACGGCTGATACGATAAGGACGGTTCTTAATGAACTGCTTCTGATAAGTAGCGGTATAGTTCAACTTAATGGTGTTGGTGATATCAAATGAACCATTTACATTAAAGTTGTGCTTGTGGTTAGCAGAGTTGAACTGCATGGGCTTCACATCGTTGAAGTTGTATGAGAAGCGGATGTTGCTACGCTCTGAACTGTTAGTGATAGCAACGTTGTAGTTCTGGTTGAAACCTGTGCGGAATACCTCGTTCCACTGGTTACCACCGATAGGTGAGTAAGCACGCTTGGTACCATCGAAGTAAGTTACCTCACGGCCATCGTAACGAGGACCATAAGAATAGTAGGCTGCACGTGGAGTGGTAATGCTGTTGCCATTGCGGTCAACATATACATTACGCATACCGGTCAGAGCCTCCTGGTTGTCGTTACCCAGTACCCAGTTGTCGTAACCAGGACCGAACTCTGTCTGCATGTCAGGCATGTAGGCAATCTTGTCCCAGCTTACGTTAGCGCTGAAGTTTACACGTGTACCAGTACCCTTGGCAGCCTTCTTGGTGGTAATCATTACAACACCGTTGGCAGCCTCAGAACCGTACAGTGCAGAAGCGGCAGCACCTTTCAGGATTGAGATGTTCTCGATATCCTCTGGGTTGATATCAACCAAACCGTTTGAACGGATACGCTGGTTGTCCCAGTAGCCTTCGTTATTGGTATTACCGTTGTGGATGGGCACACCGTCCATAACGATCAGAGGCTGGGTGTTACCAGTGATTGATGACATACCACGTACCGAGATAGATACAGCAGATGTGTTACCACCAGGGGCTGACTGGATGCGAACACCAGGAGCCTTACCATACAGGGCTGATGCGAAGTTAGAGGCACCAGTCTTGATCAGCTCGTCGCTATTGATCGAACTGATGGCATAACCCAGTTTCTTCTGATCCTTCTTGATACCGAGAGCAGTTACAACCACTTCGTTAAGTGTAGTTGCTTCTTCCTCAAGAACAATTTTGAGAACTTTGCCTGTCTCGGCTTTTACCTGTTTTGGGGCAAAGCCAATGTAGCTGACATTAAGCGTAGCTCCATTGCGACAAGAGATGGTGAAGTCGCCATCGTAGTTAGTAACCGTTCCGGCTTGGGCGCCTTCGACCTTAATAGTGGCTCCAATAATGGGGTCACCCTTAGTGTCGAGAACACTTCCCTTAACCGTAACATTCTGTGCATTGACAACTGCTGCAAAAAGCAGACAAATGGCCATCATACACGCTCTCATGTGAGAGCTAAGAAAGTAATTTCCCATTTTCATGTTGTTGGTTTTAATTAATTGAATAGTAATTATAGTTATAAAAAACGGTGCAAATCTAAACATAATTATACAAACTAGCAAGACTTTTAGGTTAATTTAGGTTAAATTCATATAATAATCTTGCATTTTGTTCTGTTATCGTACACTATTTTATAATTTTGTAAGCGAATTGCTAATATACCTATTTAAATTATGAAATGCTTAAATAAATTTATTCTGGCGTTGACCATGACTGCAGTGTCTGGTCAGGTTATGGCGGCAGATGCTTGCCAACACAAAAACGAGTTTACAAATTATGTTAATCCCTGGATTGGTACCGGTGGTCACGGTCACGTATTCTTGGGTGCAAACGTGCCCTTTGGCGTGGTACAGCTCGGACCAACAGAGCACACCCATGGATGGGACTGGTGTTCGGGCTATCACATCAGCGATTCGGTACTGGTAGGTTTTGGTCATACCCACCTGAGTGGTACGGGTATCGGCGATCTGGGTGATATCGGTTTCCTGCCAGTGGCTCATTGCAGCGCTACCGAGACTAAGTTCTCACATGCCAACGAGTCGGTTCGTCCAGGCTACTATGCCATCCGTTTGCAGCAGCCTAATGTATTTGTTGAGCTCACTGCTACAAAACGCGTTGGTTTCCACCGTTATACATTCGGTGCCGACAATCATAAAGGTATGCTGCGTATCGATTTGCGACAGGGTACCGGTTGGGACAACTGGCGTAAGAGCGGTTTTTCTGTTGAGAGTCCTACCATGGTTACTGGCTTCCGTCAGTCGTCAGGTTGGGCCCGTAATCAGCATGTGTTCTTTGCTGCCGAGTTCTCAACCCCTGTGAAAGTGAAGAAGCAGGTAGGCGACTCTATCATGGTGCTTACCTTCGAGGATATTTCAAAGCCTGTGATGGTAAAATGTGGTATATCTGCTGTTAGTGTCGAGGATGCCAAGGCTAACCTCAAGGCCGAGCTGCCAGGTTGGGATTTCAAGGCTACCGTAGCTGCTGCTAATCAGGCATGGAACGACGAGCTGGGTAAGATTGATGTAGATACCGACGATGATACCGTTCGTACCATCTTCTATACAGCCCTTTATCACACCATGACTGCACCATCGGTATTCAGCGATGTTACAGGCAACTACCGTGGTGCCGATGGTAAGGTGCATCATGGCGACTTTACCAACTATACCACCTTCTCGCTCTGGGATACCTATCGTGCAGCTCATCCTTTGATGACGCTGATTCATCCTGAGAAGCAGAAGGATATGGCTGCCACCTTCCTGCACATCTTTGAGCAGCAGGGCAAGCTGCCTGTATGGCACCTGATGGGTAACGAGACCGACTGTATGGTGGGTAACCCCGGTGCAGCTGTGCTGGCCGATATGGTTCTGAAAGGTTTTGTAACCGATAAGGAGGCTGCCTTTAATGCGATGAAGACATCGGCTATGCTTGATGAGCGCAGTATGGATCTGCTCAAAAAGTATGGCTATCTGCCTTACGATAAGGATTCTACTTTCCAGACGGTGGCTAAGGGCTTGGAGTATGCACTGGCTGACGACTGTATCGCCAAGGTAGCTAAGCTGTTGGGTAAGAAGGCCGATTACAAGTACTTCTACAACCGCAGTCGTGGCTATAAGCATTATTTCGATCGCAAGACGTTGTTTATGCGTGGACGTGGTAGCGATGGTAGTTTCCACGAGCCATTCAATCCATTCAAGAGTGTACACACCGCCGACGACTATACCGAGGGTAATGCTTGGCAGTACACCTGGCTGGTACCTCACGATGTACACGGACTGGTTAGTTTGTTCCCCAGCGAGAAGCGTTTTGTTGAGAAGTTCGACTCACTCTTCATCGTCAGTGGCGATATGGGTGCCGAGGCTTCGCCCGATATCTCTGGTCTGATTGGACAGTATGCACATGGCAACGAGCCTAGTCACCACATATTATATATGTATAACTACGTAGGTCAGCCTTGGAAGGCAGCCAAGTTGCTGCGCCAGACCATGAGTGAGCTCTACTTCAACGATTTCGACGGTCTGTCGGGTAACGAGGATGTAGGTCAGATGTCGGCTTGGTATGTCATGTCGTCGTTAGGTCTGTATCAGGTAGAGCCTGCAGGTGGTAAGTACATCATTGGCAGTCCGCTCTTCAACGAGGCAAAGGTTAACGTAGGTGGCGGTAAGACATTTACTGTTAAGGCTCATAACAACAGCAAGGAGAATATCTACGTGCAGAGTGCCAAGTTGAACGGCAAGCCTTATGCTAAGTCGTACCTGATGTTCCAGGATATCGTAAAGGGTGGTGTACTCGAACTCGAGATGGGCAATAAGCCTTCAGCATGGGGTACTCAGATTAAGAATCGTCCTTAATTTTAGTGAAGAGTGAAAAGTGAAAAGTATTGTGATGATTAGATATACGCTAAGTGTGAGCTGTGTGAGATGGTGTTTAGTGATACTATTCACTATTCACTGTTCACTATTCACAGCCTCAGCACAGCAAGTCAATGCCCGATACACCTCTGTGGTTTCTGATAATACTAAGGTGTATCCTTCCAAACGTCCACCGGTAGTCGAGCGCCTTTTTACGTCGGATGCCGTAGAGGCCAAGATCCGCGAGGTGCAGAAACTGCTCAGTGGCAATCCGCGTCTAGCTTGGATGTTTGCCAACTGCTTTCCTAACACCTTGGAATCTACCGTGCATTACCGTGTGGTAGATGGCGAGGATGATACCTTTGTATATACCGGCGATATTCCTGCCATGTGGCTGCGCGATTCGGGTGCTCAGGTATGGCCTTACGTGCAGTTGTGTGCCAAGGATAAGAAACTCAGAAAAATGCTGCGTGGTGTGATTCTGCGCCAGCTGAAGTGTATTAATATAGATAGGTACGCGAATGCCTTTAACGATGGTCCTACCGGTGCCGGTTGGCAGAAGGATGTGACCAGGATGACCAAGGATGTGTTTGAGCGTAAGTACGAGATCGACTCGCTGTGCTATCCCGTGCGCCTGGCTTATTGGTATTGGCTGGTAACGGGCGACGCTACTATCTTTGGCGACATCTGGTTGCAGGCAGTTGATAACATCGTAAAAACCTTCCGCGAGCAGCAGCGTAAGGATGGACATGGTCCGTACCGATTCTTCCGTATGACCGATCGTACCTACGATACCGTGGGATGGAATGGCTACGGCGCTCCAGTAAAACCTGTAGGTCTGATAGCTTCGGTATTCCGTCCATCTGATGATCGTACCTCGTTACCTTTCCTGGTGCCTTCTAACTTCATGGCAGTGTCATCACTTAAAAAGATGGCTGAGATTCTTTCTAAGGTTAACACCAAGATCGAAAAGGCTGCCGAGTGCCAGGCTTTGGCCAGTGAGGTAGAAACCGCCCTGAAGCAGTATGCCGTGGTTGATCATCCTAAGTACGGAAAGATTTATGCCTACGAGGTGGATGGTTTCGGTAATCATCTGTTGATGGACGATGCCAACGTGCCCAGCTTGTTGGGTATGGGTTACTTAGGCGATGTGCTTATGGACGATTCTGTCTATCAGAATACCCGTCGTTTTGTGTGGAGCGAGGATAACCCCTGGTTCTTCCGTGGCAAGGCTGGCGAGGGTATAGGCGGTCCGCATATCGGCTACGATATGGTATGGCCTATGTCGATTATGATGAAGTGCTTTACCGCCACCGATGATCATGAGATTCGCTGGTGCATGCGAACCCTGTTAGCTACCGATGCCGGTACAGGTTTTATACACGAGAGTTTTAATAAGGATGATGCCAACGATTACACCCGTCCGTGGTTTGCTTGGCAGAACACACTCTTTGGCGAGTTGGTATTAAAACTCATAGCTGATGGCAAAACCGAGTTATTGAATAATCTATAAAAAGAATCCCGCTTCAAACAAACTGAAGCGGGATTTCTTTTTTATTTAAAGTAGATGTCGGCGGGTTGCATCTTCTGGCCTTTGGTATCAAATACCCAGAGGCGAAGCATACCGCCGTTGCTATCAAAGTAGCGAACCTCTATCTTGTGCAGTCCGGCTTTCAGTGCCTGCTGACTTACTTCCTCGTGAGGGCTCTGTGGACGGTCGTTATCTACCACCATGTTGCCATCAATCTTCAGCCAGCTACCATCGTCGCTCATCAGCGAGAAGGTATATACACCATCCTCAGGCACACGCAGGTAACCGGTAATAATCAGTCCGATGTTACCTTTTACACCCTCGGGAATCACCACATCGTTAGCTGCATAGTTGCCATTGAATGGGACCTTGTGGATTTCGCGACATTTCTCACCGCGATAGTTGTACCAGGCTGCGTTCAAACCCTGAGTCAGCTTACTGGCATCTGCCTTTACTGGCTCCAGCAGTCCCTGCTTCAGGAAGTCGGCCTTCAACATCTCACCAGCCTGTCCGTTAGGTGCAAACGTACGCAGAATAAAGTGCGTGGTCTCATCAACCTTCACAGGTCCGTTATATAGCTGCGAGTTCTTGTTGGGGAAGCTGCCATCGGTGGTGTAACGTACTGTTGCCAATGGGTCGGCACAGCTCACTGCCATGGTACCCTCAGTAGTAAAGGCGTTTATGTGATATACACCATCCAGACTTGGGGTGCGGAAAGGCACGTTCAGCTTGTGCAGCATGGCAAACTGCTTAGGCAGGCGACTGTAGAACTCATCGTAATCCTTCAGCTCGGGCTTGGTCCATGCCAGCTCCGACAGCGCTAAGATACGTGGGAAGTACTGGAACAGCACACGCTCACGGGTAGGGATATACTCGCACCACATGTTACCCTGTACGCCAATCACGTGCTGCTTCTGCTTGGCGTTCATGCCTTTCAGCATCTCCTTGTCGTAATCGTAGATGCTGCGCATGCTGGTCTTCTCCTCGGCTTGCGAGAGATACATGGGCGAACCAGGACAGAAGATGACATCGTTGCCCTGTGCTGTTACCTGACTTGGTGCATCGGGCACCCAGGTACGCCACCAGGTTACGGTAGCGGTCTTCGAGAGTCCACCCTCCAGGATTTCGTCCCAGCCCATCATCTTCTTACCGTTCTTATTGATGAATGCCTCCATCTGATGGATAAACCACGACTGCAGTTCCTCCTCGTTCTTCAGATGGTTATCCTTGATACGCTTCTGACAGTCGGGACATTCCTTCCAGGTATCCTTACGCACCTCGTCACCACCTACGTGTACATACTCATAGGGGAACAGCTTGAAAATCTCGCTCCAGATATCCTTGCAGAAATCCAGCACCTTCTGTTTTCCGGGACAGAGTGGGGTGGTAAAATACTGGCCCCAGCCGATGGTGGGGAAGCACGACAGACCCTCGTAGTTCTCGATGGCACTCAGGAAATGACCTGGCATGTCAATCTCGGGTACAATCTCGATACCGCGCTGCTTGGCATAAGCCACCACGTCGCGAATCTGATCCTGTGTGTAGTAACCGCCATACAGGGTATCGCCATTCTCTACACGGGTATTCTTCTTCGGAATCAGCAGGTTGGGATTATCATCGCGGGCAGCCAGCTGCATGCAAGCAGTGTCCTGGTTGTTGTAGATACGCCAGGCACCCTTCTCGGTCAGCAGTGGGTACTTCTTAATCTCGATACGCCAGCCCTGATCGTCGGTCAGGTGCCAATGGAATCGGTTCAGCTTGTACAGTGCCATCAGGTCGATAATCTCCTTCACCTCGTCCACGGTAAAGAAGTGGCGTGATACATCCAGATGGAATCCGCGCCAGTTAAAGCGTGGTGCATCGGTAACCGCAACAGTAGGGATGGCAGCTTTGCCATCGTTCTGTAGCAGCAACTGGTTCAAGGTGGCAATAGCCGACAGGGTTCCGCTGTAGTTGGCAGCGTTGATGTCGATACCGTTGGCCTTTACATTCAACTGGTAGCCGTCCTTGGCTATACCTTTCTTGGTAGTCAGTCGGATGTCGCCCTGCTTGCCGGCAACCAGCGTGGCGTTTACCTTTGCATAGCGCTGTAAGCATACCTGCAGGTACTCAGCAGCAGGCTTCAGTGCAGCCGATGAGTAGGTAATGGTAGTGCCTTGTGCCAGATTAAACTCGCCTGTGCCAACAGTTACTTTCTGTGGCGCAGGTACTAAGTTAACCTGAGCCTGGATGCCCAGACTCAGGATACTAAATAGCAGTAAAATGATTTTCTTCATAAAAAGTGTTGGTAGATGTTTTGAATTTGTTAGAATTGCCAGCGACTTGGCAACTGACGCTCAGGCCACAGATGCTTGGCATATTTGTAGTTGTAGAACTCGAACAGCTTTGTGAATCGTGTCAAGCGCTCCTTAAAGGCGTCGTAGTTCTTCAGCTCAGGCTGTGTCCACTGTACCTCCGACAGAGCCGACATACGTGGCAGGGCCTGATATTCCACCAGTCCTTCAGTCAGCAGATACTCAGCCCACAGGTTGGCCTGTGTACCCAAGATGTGCTTCTTGGCTTCGACTGACAGGGTGTCGGGAGCAGGCTCCAGCGAATATACCTTCTCTACAGGAATGAAACCACCGCAACGGCTTGGCTCGAACTGAGCCTCCTTCGACTGCAGATAGTCGAAGTAAACATGCGATGTAGGCGTCATCACCACGTCGTGACCTAACTCGGCAGCCTTTGCACCTGGCTCGCTACCACGCCACGACATAATCATGGCATCCTGTGGACAGCCATCCAGAATCTCGTCCCATCCCAGGGCACGGCGCTGATGGGCTGTCAGGTAGTCGAATACCTTCTGTGTAAAGTGAGCCTGCAGCTTATCCTTGCTCAGTCCGAGGGCCTGACACTTAGGACATGCCTCCCATTTTACGGTTGGAGTTTCGTCGCCACCGATATGGATTACCTCCGATGGGAAGATATTCATAATCTCGGCCAGCACACCCTCTACAAACTCGTAAACCTTAGGATTGCCTACGCACAGCACATCGGTGTAAACACCCCAGTAGTGACCTACCTCGTAAGGACCGCCTGTGCAACCCAGTTCGGGATAGCAAGCCAGTGCAGCCAGCATGTGTCCGGGCATGTCAATCTCAGGGATGATAGTGATATGGCGCTCCTGGGCATATTTCACAATGTCGCGAGCCTCCTGCTGAGTGTAGAAACCACCGTGGGGGATACCATCGTCCAAATCAGAGTTGGTGCCGAGGATAGTACCCGAACGCTGCGAACCGATAGTGGTAAGCTTAGGATACTTCTTGATCTCGATACGCCAACCCTGGTCGTCGCTCAGATGCCAGTGGAAGGTGTTCATGTTGTGCATAGCCAGCAGGTCGATGAACTTCTTTACGAAATCCACGCTCCAGAAGTGGCGCGAGCAATCCAGCATCATACCGCGATAACCAAAGCGTGGGGCATCGGTAATCGTTGCGGCAGGCAGACTGCCACCCTTGTGCTTACCGCACTTGCAGGCGATAGGCAGCGATTTGCGCAGGGTCTGGATACCATAGAACACACCAGCTGCTGTGCCACCCTGGATGGTAACACCCTTCTGGTTGATGTTCAATACATAACCTTCCTTAGCGGTTACCTTTGGCGATACGGCCAGCTCGATGTAGCGCACCTTCTTAGCACGCTTGTTCACGATGGTCAGGTCGCACTTGGTCAGCTCCTTGATGTACTGCTTCAGGAATTCTGCTTCGTTCTGCAGTTCGGCAGGAGCCAGAATCTGTACGTCGGCGTCAACCTCAAAGGCTGCACCTTTTGTCATCACAATCGACTGTGGCAGTGGTACCACGTTGTAGTTGGCAGGCTCGCCAGCCGCAGCTGTCATTGAGCCTAACGAGATGAGTGCTGTTAACACCATTCCTTTAAACTTCATGTTTACGGTCTTCATTAATGTTTAATCTTTAATGTTTAATCTTTAATGTTTAATCTTTAATGTTTAATCTATTACGTTTAGAATTTGTACTCTACAAACGCCTCCATGGCCTCGTAGCATGCCAGTCCGAGATTGTCGTAGCGCTTGGCTGTTTCGCGGTTGCGATCCTCGGCACGCTGCCAGAACAGGCGCTCGTCGTTACCCAGGAATGGGGCACTCTCCATCTGACTCTGGTGGCGCAGGATAGCATTTCGCTTCTCGCGCAGTTCCTCAGGACTCATAGGTACGCACATCTCGATATCGGCTACATCCCATTCAGCCCAGGCACCACGGTACATCCATACACGACAGTCCTTCAACCACTCGGCACCAGCCTTCTTGGTCTCGTCGATGGCAGCCAGCACAGCATCGGTACACTTACGGTGTGTGCCATGTGGGTCGGCCAGGTCGGCAGCCACGTAAATCTGGTGTGGCTTAATCTCGTTAATCAACTCGATAATGGGGGTTACGTCGGCCTCGGTCATAGGCAGCTTCTCAATCTTACCGCTCTCGTAGAAAGGCAGGTCGAGGAAGTGGATATGCTTACTGTCGATACCACTGTACTCACAAGCCAGTCGGGCCTCGCCACGGCGAATCAGTCCCTTCAGACGCAGAATCTGCTCGTTGTCCAGATCGCCTGGTTTCTTACCCTTGATAAAGGCCTTTACTGCCTGGTATGAGTGCTTAATAACCTCGTCGCTACCGTTGGCAAAAATGGTGTTAAAGCCATTGATGAAGTGCATAAAGCGGCGTACCTCTTCATCGCCTACAGCAATATTACCCGATGTCTCGTAAGCTACATGCACATCGTGGTTCTGCTGCATCAGTCTTCGAATGGTTCCACCCATCGAAATCACATCATCGTCGGGGTGGGGCGAGAATACAATCACACGCTTGGGGTAGGGCTTTGCGCGCTCGGGACGGGTGCTGTCATCTACATTGGGTTTGCCGCCGGGCCAACCAGTAATGGTGTGCTGCAGTTCGTTAAACACCTCGATGTTTACCAGACCGGCCTGACCGTCGAATTGCTCAACCAGGTGTCCCAGTCCATTCTCAACATAATCCTTGGTAGAAAGCTTCAGCAGTGGCTTCTCTACCTTCTCACACAGTTCGATTACCTGACGTCTAAGCTCGTGGTTAGGCATCTTAATACTGTTAGTTAGATTTAAATTCATCATCGTTATATTAATTGTAGTAAAGTATAAATTTTTTGCGAAAGTACACATTTTAGGCGAAATAAATGCAAAATTTGGGAAGATTAACAATAATATTGTGTAATTTTGCACCCGATGAAACAACCAGCTATACAGAAACCCGAAGATATCAGCGAGGTATTGCTGCATGCTTGCTGCGCACCTTGCTCGTCGGCTATCGTCGAATGGATGATGGCTAACGGTATTCGACCTGTGATTTATTATTTTAATCCAAATATCTGGCCCCGAGAGGAATACGAGATTCGTAAACAGGAGAGTAAGCGTCATGCCGAGAGCTTAGGACTACGATGGATTGATGGCGATTATAACCACGAGGAGTGGTTGGGTGGCGTGTGCGGACTGGAGGCCGAGCCAGAACGCGGGCGCCGTTGCGAACGCTGTTTTACATTGCGCCTGATAGCCGCTGCCAAGCAGGCCCAGGCATTAGGTATTAAGTATTTCACCACCACGCTGGCATCGAGCCGCTGGAAAAGTTTGGAGCAGATTGAGCGTGCCGGCCATATCGCAGAGGAAATGGTCAATGGTCAATCGTCAATGTTCAATGAAGTTAAATTCTGGGCGCAGAACTGGCGCAAGGGTGGCCTGTACGAACGCCGCAACCAACTGCTTAAGGAGTATCAGTTCTATAATCAGCAGTATTGCGGCTGTGAGTTCAGTATGCGGCCAAAATCAACAGAAATAAAAGAAAATGTAAAAAACGACGAGTAAAATTTGGGTGTGTCGTTTTTTTATTGTAACTTTGCGCCCTAAAAATAGATTAGTAATATGTTTGAGAATTTAAGTGATAGACTAGAACGCTCGTTTAAGATACTGAAGGGTGAGGGTAAAATCACCGAGATTAACGTAGCCGAAACGCTGAAAGATGTACGTCGTGCCCTGTTGGATGCCGACGTAAACTATAAGGTAGCTAAGAGCTTTACCGATACCGTTAAGCAGAAAGCTTTGGGTATGAACGTGCTTACAGCCGTTAAGCCAAGTCAGCTGATGGTGAAGATTGTTCACGATGAGCTGGCCGAGCTGATGGGTGGTAAGGCTGCCGAGCTGAAGATCGAGGGTCGTGCCGGTGCGCCTGCCATCATTCTGATGTCGGGTCTGCAGGGGTCGGGTAAGACTACTTTCAGTGGTAAGCTGGCCAAGATGCTGAAGGAGCGCAACCACAAGAAGCCTTTGCTGGTAGCCTGCGACGTGTATCGTCCTGCTGCTATCGAGCAGCTCAAGGTAGTGGGCGAGACTGTAGGTGTTCCCGTATATTCCGAGCCTGATAATAAAAATGTGGTAGAGATTGCCAGCCACGCTATCCAGGAGGCCAAGTCGAAGGCCAACGATGTGGTGATTATCGATACCGCTGGTCGTCTGGCTGTAGATGAGGAGATGATGCAGGAGATCGAGACCCTGAAGAAGGCCGTTAATCCTAACGAGACTCTGTTCGTAGTTGACTCAATGACCGGTCAGGATGCCGTTAACACCGCTAAGGAGTTCAACGATCGTCTGGATTTCGATGGTGTAATCCTTACCAAGCTCGATGGTGACACCCGTGGTGGTGCTGCCCTTTCAATCCGCACCGTAGTTACCAAGCCTATTAAGTTTGTAGGTACGGGCGAAAAGATGGAGGCTATCGATGTGTTCTATCCTGAGCGTATGGCCGACCGTATCCTCGGTATGGGTGATATCGTTTCTCTGGTTGAGCGTGCCCAGCAGCAGTTCGACGAGGAGGAAGCTAAGAAACTTGAAAAGAAAATCCGCAAGAATAAGTTCGATTTCGACGACTTCATGGGTCAGATACAGCAGATCAAGAAGATGGGTAACATCAAGGATCTGGCTGCTATGATTCCTGGTGTTGGCAAGCAGATTAAGGATCTGGATATCGACGACAATGCCTTTAAGGGTATCGAGGCTATCATCAACTCGATGACACCAAAGGAGCGCGCTAATCCCGATATCATCAATCCAAGCCGTCGCCGTCGTATCGCAGCCGGTTCTGGTACCAAATTGGACGATGTGAACCGACTGATGAAGCAGTTCGAACAGACTCGCAAGATGATGAAGATGGTTACCGGCCTCAATTCGTCGAAAATGGCTCAGATGGCTGCAGCCATGAAGATGCGAGGTGGTATGCCCAAGTTCTAAATACAACACATATGCAACTGATTGATGGAAAAGCAACAGCGGCGGCTATCAAGGCCGAAATCGCTGAGGAGGTAAAAGAGATTGTTGCCCAAGGAGGCAAACAACCCCATCTGGCTGCCGTCTTGGTGGGTCACGATGGGGGATCGGAGACTTATGTAAAAAATAAGGTGCTGGCCTGCGAGGCCTGTGGCTTTAAAAGTACGCTCATCCGTTTCGAGGATAATATCTCGGAGGATGAGCTTTTATGTTGCGTTGATAAGCTCAACAAGGACGACGATGTAGATGGTTTCATCGTGCAGTTGCCCTTGCCAAAGCATATCGACGAGCAGAAGATTATCGAGGCAATCGACTACCGTAAGGATGTCGACGGTTTCCACCCCATTAACGTGGGTCGTATGGCTATCGGACTGCCTTGCTTCATCTCGGCCACACCTCTTGGAATTATCACCCTGCTTAAGCGCTATGGTATCGAAACCAGCGGTAAGAAGTGTGTCATTCTGGGTCGCTCAAACATCGTAGGTAAGCCCATGGCTCAGCTCATGATGCAGAAGCAGTATGGCGACGCTACCGTTACCGTATGCCACTCGCGTTCTAAAACCCTGAAGGAGGAGTGCCGTGCCGCCGATATTATTATCGCAGCCATCGGTCAGCCCGACTTTGTTACCGCCGATATGGTGAAGGAGGGTGCTGTGATTGTGGATGTAGGTACCACTCGCGTACCCGATGCTAGCCGTAAGAGCGGATTCCGTTTGAATGGCGACGTGAAGTTCGACGAGGTTGCACCAAAGTGCTCGTATATTACACCTGTTCCTGGTGGCGTAGGTCCTATGACCATCTGTTCGCTCATGAAGAATACCTTAGCCGCAGGTAAAAAAGAGTACTATAAGTAATGACAGCCGAAGAGTATTACCAGCAAGGCAATGAGGCCCGCAAGCGCGGTCAGTGGCACGAGGCTATCAATAGCTATATCCAGGCTATTGAGCTCGATCCCGAGAGTCCCGCTGTGGAAGCCAAGCGTATGCTCGACGACATCATGGCTTTCTATTGTAAAGATATGTATAATCCATAAACAAATACTGAATATGGCAAAAATGAAAGGCGCTATTGAGGTGAATACCGAGAGGTGTAAGGGATGCAGCCTCTGCATCGTTGCTTGCCCTCAGAAGGTTATCGCCCTTGCCAACAAAGTTAATCTGCACGGCTACCCCTACGTGGAGGCAGTCAACGAAGAGGCCTGCGTAGGCTGTGCTTCGTGTGGCATCGTCTGCCCCGATGGTTGTATCACCGTGTATCGTAAAAAAGTGGAGGAGTAATTATGGCACAGGAAAAGGAAGTTGTATTGATGAAAGGCAACGAGGCTATTGCCCACGCTGCTATTCGATGCGGATGCGACGGCTATTTCGGCTATCCTATTACTCCGCAGAGTGAAGTGATCGAGACATTGGCTGAGCTGAAGCCTTGGGAGACTACCGGTATGCAGGTAGTTCAGGCCGAGAGCGAGCTGGCCAGTATCTACATGGTTTATGGTGCTGCCGGTGCCGGTAAGCGTGCCATGACCTCATCTTCGTCTCCTGGTATCGCACTGATGCAGGAGGGAATCACTTACATGGCTGGTGCCGAGGTGCCGGGTGTGTTTGTCAATGTTCAGCGTGGAGGTCCAGGTCTGGGTACCATCCAGCCATCGCAGGGCGACTATTTCCAGGCTACCCGTGGTGGTGGTAACGGCGACTATAAGGTTATCGTTCTGGCTCCATCGTCAGTTCAGGAGATGGCCGATTTCGTAGATCTCGCTTTCGAGTTGGCATTTAAGTATCGTAACCCTGCCATGATTCTGAGCGATGGTGTTATCGGTCAGATGATGGAGAAGGTGGTTCTGCCCCCATTCAAGCCCCGTCGTACCGACGAGGAGGTTATTAAGGAGTGTCCTTGGGCTTCAACTGGTAAGCCAAAGAACCGCGAGCGTGTGGTCATCACATCACTCGAGCTTAAGCCTGAGATCATGGAGCAGCGCAACCTGGCTCTGCAGGAGAAGTATCGCAAGATTCAGGAGAACGAGGTACGCTTTGAGCAGCAGCAGATGGACGATGCCGAGTATGCTATCGTAGCATTCGGTAGTGCTGCCCGTATTGCTGAGAAGAGCGTAGAGATTGCCCGCGAGCAGGGTATCAAGGTAGGTCTGTTCCGTCCTATCACACTGTTCCCATTCCCCGAGAAGCAGATTGCCGAGCTTTCAAAGAAGGTAAAGGGTATCCTGGTAGCCGAGATCAATGCTGGTCAGATGGTACAGGATGTTCGTCTGGCTGCCAACGGCGCAGTTCCCGTAGAGCAGTTCGGTCGCCTGGGAGGTATCGTTCCCGATC
Source organism: Prevotella sp. khp1 (assembly GCF_900102205.1). Classification (NCBI taxonomy): domain Bacteria; kingdom Pseudomonadati; phylum Bacteroidota; class Bacteroidia; order Bacteroidales; family Prevotellaceae; genus Prevotella; species Prevotella sp. khp1. The sequence continues at coordinate 522,006 of NZ_FNJZ01000001.1, read as the reverse complement.
CCGAGGAAATTGTAGATGCGTTAAAAGAGAAAATTATGTAGCAAGTCCGTTGCCAAAATTAATAGAAAATGGATAGAAATCAAATAGTTCAACCAGAGAACATCGTCTGCAAGAAGCCGACGCTGATGAACGACAACAATATGCACTACTGCCCAGGCTGTAGCCACGGCGTGGTACATAAGCTCATTGCCGAAGTCATCGAAGAGATGGGTATGGAAGACAAGACCGTAGGTGTTTCGCCTGTAGGTTGTGCTGTCTTCGCCTACAATTATATTGATATCGACTGGCAGGAGGCTGCCCATGGTCGTGCACCCGCACTGGCCACTGGTATCAAGCGCACCTGGCCCGATCGCCTGGTATTCACCTATCAGGGCGATGGCGACCTGGCTTGTATCGGTACCTGCGAAACCATCCACGCACTGAACCGTGGCGAGAACATCGTGATTATCTTCGTTAACAATGCCATTTATGGTATGACGGGTGGTCAGATGGCTCCAACCACACTGATTGGTCAGAAAACCTCTACCTGTCCTTATGGTCGTGATCCTGAGATTCACGGTTATCCTTTGAAGATGGCCGATATCGCTGCTCAGCTCGAGGGTACCTGCTATGTTACCCGTCAGAGTGTAGAGAGCGTGGCCTCAATCAACAAGGCTAAGAAGGCTCTGCGTAAGGCTTTCGAGGCTTCGATGGCTGGTAAGGGTTCATCGCTGGTAGAGTTTGTTTCAACCTGTAACAGCGGTTGGAAACTTTCGCCCGCTAAGGCTAACGAATGGATGAAGGAGAATATGTTCCCCTTCTATCCCAAAGGTGACTTAAAAGATACTACAAATAAATAATGAATTATCGTGCAAACCGAATGCAGAGAGTTTACTCTTTGCTGAGGTGCAGCCGATGATGCATAAAACGAAGTTTTATGAAAAAAGAAATAATTATTTCTGGTTTCGGAGGTCAGGGCGTGCTCTCAATGGGTAAGATTCTGGCCTATAGTGGACTGATGGAGGATAAGGAGGTAACATGGATGCCTGCTTACGGTCCTGAGCAGCGTGGTGGTACAGCCAACGTTACAGTGATCGTTAGCGACGAGCGCATCTCTTCGCCTATCCTCAGTAAGTACGACATCGCTGTGGTACTCAATCAGCCCTCACTCGAGAAGTTTGAGCCCAAAATCAAGCCCGGTGGCATTCTGATTTACGATGGCTTTGGTATCATCAACAAGCCAACCCGTAAGGATATCACCGTTTACGAGATCAATGCGATGGACAAGGCTGCCGAGATGAAAAACGGTAAAGTGTTCAACATGATCGTTTTGGGTGGACTCTTAAAGGTAGCCCCTGTGGTAAGCGACAAGGGTGTAGAGAAGGCTCTCTACAAAACTCTGCCTGAGCGCCACCACGGACTGATTCCTCTGAATATGGAAGCCCTGAAAGAGGGTGCTAAGATTATCCAGGAAATCAAATAAATGGAGTTAAGACAATTAACAAGCGCCGTCTGCCAGATTGCTAGGCAGGCGGGCGCTTACATTAGGAACGAACGAAGCAAGTTCTCGTTAGAGAGCGTGGAGCGCAAGCATGCACACGACTACGTGTCGTATGTCGACAAGGGCTCCGAGCAACTGATTGTAACCGCATTGCGCCAGTTACTGCCCGAGGCAGGTTTTATTACCGAGGAAGGATTGGCTGGTCACAATCAGGAGCAGCTTTTATGGGTGGTAGATCCGCTTGATGGTACCACCAATTTTATTCATCAGTATGCACCTTACGCCGTTAGCATTGCGCTGTTGCAAGGCCACGAGGTATTGTTAGGTGTGGTTTACGAGGTTTGTCACGACGAGTGTTTTTACGCCTGGCAGGGTGGGGGCGCCTATATGGACGGCCAACTGCTGCACGTAAGTACACAGAAAATAAATGATGCTTTGCTCTGCTTGCAACTGCCTTATAACAGCGATGCTTATAAGCCCGTTATCAAGCGCTTAATCGATGAGCTTTACGGCCATGTAGGTAGCATCCGTATGTGCGGTTCGGCTGCCATGGCATTGTGCTATGTGGCAGCAGGCCGATACGACGGTTATGCCGAGCAGTACATCGGTCAGTGGGATTTCATGGCTGGTGCGTTGATAGTAAAAGAGGCAGGCGGCACCGTAACCAATTACGAAGGCGAGACCGACTTTACCCAAGGCAACAGTGTGGTAGCTACCAATGGCATCATTCAGAGTGATTTGCTGAAGCATCTTACCAACGAGAAACCTCACGACAAGAAAAAGCAAACCATCGATTCAAGCATGGTTGATCGTGCTATCTGTTTTGCTACCAAAGCCCATTCGGGTGTGGTTCGTAAGGGTACTAAAATTCCTTACATTGCTCATCCTCTCGAGGCGATGGCTATCGTAGGTAGTATTACCGACGATCAGGAACTGTTGGCAGCAGCCGTACTGCACGATGTGGTTGAGGATGCCGGTGTAAATGTGGCCGATATCCGCACCGAGTTCGGCGACCGTGTAGCAGCTCTGGTTGATTCCGAGACCGACAGCGAGGTGCCTGGCATGAGTCATATTGATAGCTGGCAGATACGCAAACAGGCTGCTATCGATCATCTCGCAGCAGCCAGTCGCGATGTTAAGATTGTGGCGCTTGGCGATAAACTGTCAAACATGCGCGCCATGCTCCTTCATTATCATGAGCAGGGCGAGCAGGTATGGCAGCGCTTTAATCAGAAAGATCCAGCGTGCCACGCCTGGTATTATCGCCAACTGGTAAAAAGTCTCTCGTCGCTCAGCGACACCGATGCTTTCCAAGAATTCGCTGCCCTGGTAGATCAGGTATTTTCAAGATACGAAAAATAATTATAAAAGCGGGCTTGTTTGATAACAGGCTCGCTTTTATATTTGTTTATTCTTTCTTTCCTGGTCGCTTACCGTGTGGCGGCTGCATCTTCTGGTAATTCTTGTACTGCTCGTCGGTAAGAATTTGCTTCAGCTTCTTCTCGTACTCCTGTCGCTTAGCCTTGTGCTTGCTGTCGGGTTTCTTTGGCATAGCCTTGTCGCCATTCTTTGGTGGCTCAGGTCGGCTGCCATCGGCATTCTTAGGTGGCTCGGGTGGCATCAGTATATCCTGATACTCCTTGTTCAGCGCAGCCACTTTGGCTTTCTGTGCATCGTTCAGCTTCAGCTTACAGGTCATCTGGGTTGTCATCTCCTGATGCGTCATCTTCTTGGGAGCCTTACGGTCCGATGGCTGAGCCATTGCTGTAGTCATAGTCAGCAGGGCCATCATTACTAATAAAATCTTTTTCATTGTTTCTAAGTTATTTAAATTGTTATTACTATTAATATCGCCGATGTTGTATTACGACGCTGCAAAGATAGTAATATGCTCAATACCAGCAAAATAATTTCAGCCAACCTGCTTTTTTCTTCAGCAAGCACTTGTATGTTTCATAATAAAGTACTATCTTTGCCGCCAAATATTAACATTAACCATATTACAACGTATGAGAAAATTGCTGATAATGGCCCTCTGTCTGGTTTTTGGACTGGAAACTTGGGCACAGGATGAGAGAAATGCCCGTGTAGTGGTAGGTATGAACAATCTTACCTATACGGTGAAAAAGACAAAGACACTTGAAAAGGTACTGGATGTACTGTTGACAGGTGAGGTTTCGAAGGATCAGTCGAAGTATCAGGATGCCGTTAGGGCTGCTATCCTGAAGGGAATATCGCAGTCGCACCGCATGTCGGCTATCGACGGACAGCTGTCGGCTCAGGAGGCTGCACTCCCAGGCGCACGCTATGTAGATGCTACTGTATCTACCTTATCGACCACATCTAAAACCGAAACAGAGTATATCGACAAGGAGAAGAAAAAGACCCGCACCAAGACCTATTACAAGGCTCTGATTGGTATCACCATGCAGTTTAAGAGCGCCAAGACCGACGAGATTCTGGCCAGTCCTACGTTCAACGTAACCGAAACCGACTTGTCGTGGATTGAGACCGAAGACGGCGCTATGCTGAAGGCCCTTGACCGTCTTTCATATTATGTAAACAGATACTGCAACCGCTGGCTGCCTTTGCGCGCTAACGTACTGGAGGGTGCTCGCGACAAGAAGGACAAACAGAAGGAAGTGTATATCGACCTGGGCAGTGCCGAGGGTGCTTACAAGGGTCTGCACATGGGTGTATATACCGTAAAGACCGTTGCCGGTAAGGAGGCCAAGAAGCAGATTGGCAAGCTGAAGATCGAGGAAGTTCAGGGCGACGACATCAGTCTGTGTAAGGTGCAGAGTGGTGGCCGCGACATCAAATCTGCTCTCGACAACGGCGATACACTCGTTATCGAGACTACTGATTAGTTTTTTGTACTTTTGCCCTCAAAATATAAGTGTATGATATCAGCAAAAGGATTCTTTACATCTTTAATAGCGCTATTGTTGGTGACTCCTGTTGCAGGCTTGGCACAGAGCTTAACAGCCGAGATGCATCATGTCGATTCTGTGATGGTAGAGTTGCAGGCGAAGTACGATCCGTATCATCTGCTGCGTATCGAATCCGAGCATCAACAGTCGTTGCTTGTTAATCGCTATGGCCATCTTAAAGCCAATCCCAATGCCTTCAAAATCCCCGGCGTTGTATGGGTGCCTGAGCAGAAAGGATTATTTGAAGATCAGGAAGAGCGCCAGAAACTGTATGGAGATTACTCCTTTGGCGATGCCCTTCTCGACACCACACTTGACATTATCTCCGAGCTCTTCACCCCCAAAAGAAAAACCAAGAAGAAATAATCTTGTGTATAGTACTTTGACTAATAATATTTTGTATGAAAAGAGTATTTCTCAGTATTGTCGCTTTGATGTGTCTGACAATGGTTCAGGCTCAGCCCCGGGCCTTTAAGGTTCGTAGTAATATTCCTACCGACTCAATCCGATTAAGCGATCCAGCCATCCTGGCCGATCAGAAAACAAAGATGTACTACATGACGGGTACTGGCGGTATGATGTGGCGTAGTGCAGATTTAAAACTGTGGGAGGGACCATTTCGCGTTACCGAGTTCGATGCCAACTCATGGATGGGCGCACATCCTATGATATGGGCTGCCGAGCTGCACCAGACGGGCGATGGCTTTTATTACTATTTTGCTACGTTTACCAATCAGGCTGTAAAGATTGATACCGTTCGTGGTAATGTCATCGAGCGCCGTGCCAGTCAGGTGTTACGTGCCGATAACCCTATGGGACCATATCGTGCTTTTGGCGATGCCACCTATCTACCTGCCAATCGGCCTACACTTGATGGTACGTTTTGGCGTGATACCGATGGCAAACCCTATATGGTGTTCTGTGGCGAGTGGCTGCAGAATTGGAACGGCACCATCGAGAAGATTGAATTGAAGCCCGACCTGAGTGGAACGGTTGGCGAGCCCAAGCTGCTGTTCCGTGCCAGCGATTCGCCCTGGAGTCGCGAAAAAGATGATAAGGGCAACATTACGTGGAATAAAGTAACCGATGGTCCATGGCTTTTCCGCACCGGTACTGGTCGTCTTGGTATGCTGTGGACATCGTGGGTATATGATGTTTATACCCAGGGTGTGGCTTATTCTGCCAGCGGCACCCTTGATGGTCCATGGATTCAGGAGCCCGAGCCCATCACACCTCCCACTTACGGTCACAGTATGCTGTTCCAGCGTTTCGATGGTCAGTGGATGATGTCGGTTCACAGTCATGCTAAAGACTCCCTAGGCCGCACCGTCCGCATCCCCCATTTCTTCGAAGTAGATCTCTCCGGCGATAAGCTCGTGGTAAAGTAATTTTTTCCTATTTTTTGCCTTTTTGCTTGTAAGTTTTAAAATAAAGTCGTAATTTTGCAGCAGATATGAGTCGAACTGAAATCATTCAGTCCATTATAGAAAACAACAAACGCGATGAAGACAAAAAACGAAATTTTACATCTGCTGAGTGTCTATAAGCCGACGGCAGAGAGCAAGTACGGACTGACGCGCATCGGTATCTTTGGTTCCGTAGCTCGTGGCGAACAGACCGATGAAAGCGATGTTGATGTGTGCTATGAAGGCAAGGCTCCATCGCTGCTTACGCTCGACCTCATTCAGACAGAACTGGAGCGTATGCTGGGCAGTCGCGTCGATTTGGTGCGTGTCCGTGATGGTATGAACAGTTTGCTCCGTGAGCGCATCAGAAAGGAGGCTGTCTATGTTTGATCACGAGATTGTGATGGATAGCCTGCGAAAAATCAGTAAGGCCATTGAAACAATTCTGGAGCGTTCAGCCGTGGTCAGCGACCCCAATGAACTTCTTAAATCGCCGGGAGGCATGATGCGCCTTGATGCCATCTGCATGAATTTGATTGCACTGGGTGAGGCAGTGAAGGGGCTTGACAAGCAGACGCACGGTGATCTGCTGCCTCGCTATCCCGAAATCTATTGGAGTGGTGTGATGCGGATGCGCGACAAAATAGCTCATCATTATTTTGAAGTTGACACCGACGTCGTGTTTCGCACTGTGCAGGAAGACGTGCCAAGGATGAAAAGTGTTATCGACAGGATGATTGCTGATGTAGAGGAAATAGACAATTTTTCCGGCAACAAATAGCCCTGAATAAGAAATAGAAAACGCCCATCCCTCGATTGAGTGATGGGCGCTATGTTTATGAAACCAAGCGGCAAGGTCGAATTGCTCATCATCTCTGCATTGCTGCAGCCATGCCACCGTTCCGCACATCGTGGCTCTACTTGGTTCCGTTACTGGAGGCAAAGATACGAAGATTATTTAAACTTCCAAACTTTTTCTAAGAGAATTGCTTTTATTCATTATTCCCTAAGAACGAGATGCGTTTTTATTGTATAAAACGTTAAAATCAGCATAAAAGTTTATTTTATGCCATAAATATTTGGCAATATCAACTTTTATGTTTATTTTTGCGGCATAATAGTGAATAATATGGAAAGAAACCTATTTATAGAACTGTTGGAAGACGGTGACAATGTTAGTCTCTACTCACCTCACTTTGAGGGTGAGGAATACTCTGAATTCGAAAAGTTTCTTCTGGCTTATAAGGATACATATCCTAATGATGTACGTCAGTTGGTATACCGACTCGACATTATTAAGCGAGATGGAGCTCTCGATAGACATTTCAGATACGAGGGTACACGCCGTGATAGAGTGATGGCTCTACCATCACATCTTGAAACTACGTCACTAAGGCTCTACTTGCTAAACATCCAGGCTAAGATTCTTATTTTGGGTAATGGCGGGTTGAAAACAACAGCCACTTATGAAGAAGACGAGAATCTACATCGTCAAGTGAAAACACTGCAGAAGATTGATATACAAATAAAACAAAAAGAAAAGGACAAAGTTATAACAGTATCAGGTACCGAGCTTTTAGGTGAGCTTACTTTTACTATTAATGACGATTAAATAATTTAATATGGAGGAATGAGTATGAAAACAAACAAGATTATGGATGAGATTCGCAGCAGCATCTCACCAGAGATGAAAATGCAGATGGAAATGTCGGTTGCTATTGCTAATCGTATTTATGAGATTCTCGAAGCGAAAGGAATGACGCAGAAAGATCTTGCAAAGCGACTTGGTAAAACAGAAACAGAAGTGAGCCGTTGGTTGTCTGGTACACATAATCTGACTCTTGCCACGATATGTAAGATTTCTGCTGCTCTTGAAACTGAAGTTGTAAAAGTTGCGGACTACGAATTAGAAACCGCATAAAGTATAAAAAACTACCACCACTTGCTTAAGTGATGGTCGTTTTTTTATTCATTATTCCCTAAGAACGAGATGCGTTTTAGGGGGAATGTGATCCTCATGAAGAAGACCAACTTATTGCGACCTTCAATGATATTTCGGAAGTCTGGGACGAGCACCGCACATCGTGGATTTTTTTTCTTGTTTTTTGCCTATATGCTTGTAAGTTTTAAAATAAAATCGTATCTTTGTCGTTGATTTGCTTAAGAAAGTATATGGAATCAGATAAGCCAACGATAGAAGAACAGATCACAGCTGTTTTGATTGATATAGAGCAGAAAGGTTTTTCTGCTATACAGCCGTTTAGTATTGGTGATGTTGAACTGCGCATGAAACACTTTGCTCAGAACAACGGAATAGCTTTGGCCTGCGAGCAATTATATATGAGCGCCAAACAGTTACAGCATTGCATGCGTGCCTCAAAAGGTGCCAAGGGGCTGGTTGTTTCTGCAGAAGAGCTTGTGCGTTTTCCTAAAAGCCGATTTAAGATGGATCTATACTACGATGGCGAATGCTTCATCTATACCGACGAAGTTTCTAAATTCATCATTCATCCGAACTATAAAATGAAAGTAAATCGCGAACAAGTAAAGCTTGTAAACTTCATTACGGCAACACGCGTTAAAGATCCGATGGAGTTTACTTTACCAAAATATAAAAAGGTAAAATAAAAACGACCACCACTCAAACAAGTGATGGTCGCTATGCTTATGAAACCAAGCGGCAAGGTCGAATTGCTCATCATCTCTGCATTACTGCAGCCATGCCACCGTTCCGCACATCGTGGCTCTACTTGGTTCCACCTTTCACGCTGCAAAGATACGAACTCTTTCTGAAAGTTCCAAATTTTTTGGCGAAAAAAGCATAATATCAGGTTATTACATTGGTTTTATCATCGATTCGATGAATTTGATTTCATCGTCTGTTAGGTTGTATTTTTTGTAGAGTTCTTCATCTGTCCATGACTTGGTGAAGTCTTGGAGGGGTACGAATCGGAAATTAGCCTTTGACATATGTTGGGTTGATGTCGCCATTGCAATTAAAGCCCTAACAAATCGAGTTTTTAGGTATTTCAACACATTAGCGCATACTGTCTTGCTTTTATATGTGCATAGCATCATATAAGTCTCGGTGCATATTGTTCCAGGTTCAAGCATCTCTAAGGTTGCGAATATTCGCTTTTGTCCATTCTTGTCTGTTTCTCCTGCATGTTCCGCAGTAAGACACGAAGTTACTATCTTCCAACAATCAATAAGATCTTTGTTTACTGTGATACAATCTCTATCATAGGGGCCAATACCGCCGTTATAACGTAATAATATATTTCCCTTTTCCATCGGTTTTACATAGGTACGTAATCCGAATGGCTTCTGAGAATATGCAATTTCGTTCAGATAAGTTTGACCTTCAATCAGAACTTTGCTTAATATGGATATTTCTTCTTGGTGACGTATAAGGATTTCTGATTCACTAAGATCTCTCATATGAGGAATTTGAGAGCCTGATTTGCAAGAAACAAACTTGCAAAGCCCGTTATATTTGTTGTCGCGGAGGAAATAACAAACACCGCCAGCAACATCAACTGTTGGGAAACAATCGTGTGGGTCTATGTAGTCATAGAGTTTAGAAATGCATTTGTCATTAAGCATTTCGTATCTGAACTGCTCTAATCCTCGTCCTGCATTATACCATTTTGCAGGCATAATCATAGATATATAATGAGGATTTATTTTTTTAGCAAAGTCTACAAATTTGTTGTAAACAGGAATTGCACTAACTCCTGCACCTCCATCCATAACCTGATACGGTGGATTGCCTACTATTGCGTCTAATTTCATATTTTGATTTTCGTTGATATGCCAGAAGTGCTTGCCATCACGGAATGTGTTGACAACGGCCTCCGGACGTTCTGAAATGTTTTCTATTAAGTTGGGATAATATTGTGCGTTGACCTTGGTATCGCGGAAGCCTGCCAAGGTGCGCTTGGTAATACTTTTTGCCATTGGGGTTTTGCATACCACTAGAATGTTCTCTTCGATAGTGGCATCCCAAAGGCTTTTTGAGAATCCAATACCAACCTCACCATATTTCTTCTTGGCTTCTTCCACTCTACACCTATATATATTATAGGCAATGTAGAGAGGGTAGAGACCGCTCTTAGAGTTGATCTCTAAAATATGGCTATCGGTACGGAATACATCTGCTGTAACTTTTTCTTGGTCAACATAACGCGGGGTTGCTAGCATCTGCTTAAAGCTTTCGTCGTAGAAACACCAGCCACCCAAACAGTCGCTCATGTGCATGTTTACTACACGCCATGGGGTTAATACAGTCTCCTTATCGGGATTACGGAAGGTGTTAAAGATGGTGGCTATGCGCTCAATGCGTTCCTCGATGGTGAACTTGTCAGCTGCACGTGCCATCTCACGGATACGTTTACCGGCTTCACGGAATACATCTGGCTCGTAGTATCTCTTAAACTTCTCGAACTTCTTCTTATCTACACCTTTGGGCATAAACTCCTCCCATGATTGGTCGTCTATCAGTGATGCAAAGTTATCGATAGTGATTTCTTCGTCCTCATTTGTAAGCTCAGCTCCATATATGAGCAACGGCATACGGATTGATATACCACGAAGGATACTGATGGCGTTACGACGCTGATTGTTCATGGCTTTCAGTTCGTCGAGTTTTGCCTGTTCTTCGGGTGTACGTTCTTTCTTTGGCTTCTTTTCAAGTCGCTCTTTTTCTTCATATTGTTCGTTGGTGAAGCCTTGGTTATTTATGTCGATATCACCAGTTTTACCCATGGCCTTGGTAGCACCAATAATCTTTTTAAGTTCATCAAAGTCATGGAGTTCCACATCTGTCAGTTTCAGCAACTCATCGTTGTAGAGTGCGAAATCTTCAAAACCACCTTGTACTACCTTTTCAATCTGAGCCTTTTTAAGCTGACTCATCATCTTGTTTACATCGTATGGTTTCATTTGGCTACCATCTATTGAGATAATAGGGCAGAAGTTCAGGAAGTCGCCAAGTATCTTGCGGTCTTCATCAGATTGCTTGCCTGCTTTGGCACTAACCTTGGCTGTTTCGGCAAGTACGCGCAGAGTGCGATCGGGTGCAAAGTCGAAAGCATAGCATTGTTCCTTCATTCGGCCGTTGTGGGTGTATGGTGTTTGAACACGGAAGATGGTTTGCATATATTGTGCAGCTGAGGTACTGAACGAACCTGCCATCATAAATACGGCAGTCCATGGTTTAATGCTAACACCGGTGGTGAGTCGTCCGCAACTCAGAGTGATGGTATAGGTCAAGTCCGAATCTGGGCCTATTGCTTTGTCAACCATCTGCAGGGCTTCGGCATTCTCTTCGTCCTCATCGCCATTACCTGCTACATTTACCACTTGGAATAAGCTAAATACTGGGTGTGCTTTTAATTTTGCACTCAGTGCACGTGCTGCCTTAACGCCTGGCACTACCCATAGCGTATGGCGGAAGATGCGTCGGAACTTATCGCAGCTATATGGATATAGGCTTTCGTTATCATCCTTACACAGAAGATCTAGAAATCTGTCAACATCTTTTTCGTGAACCAGCGTGCCATTATCCTTGGTTCGGAAAAACTCACGGAAGTTAAAGGCCTTTTCGTCTTCAATATATTCGCTTAACAGCGTTCCTAAATCGTACGTATAGATATTGATGGCAGGCAGCGATTCGTAAGGGTTGTGATCGCCAAAGTGGGTTAAGTCCCATTCGTTTTTGGCTCGCTGCTCCATCACGTAATCCCAGGTAAATATCTCGTTCTCGGAATAATCGTCAAGCAGATTAAACGGGGTGCCTGATAGTCGTAGTACCTTGGTGTCAGCCTTAACCAGTTCGCTTACCACGTTCTTTCCTAATTCTGTTTGAGTGCCCTCATGGGCCTCGTCAACTATCAGCAAGTTCCATAATGTGTTGAATATCTGGCTGTTTTTCTCGAATTTACCACCAACAAGGTCGGAACCACGCAAGTCCTGCATCGAGGCAAAATAAACGTAACTGTCGCCTTTTGCGGCCAGCTTTTCTAATTTGTCGTATTGTTCGCCTTTGTTCTTTGAACCATAATGGTAATCGTTGTGGTCGTAGAATATCTTCTTAAAATCCTCAAACCAACCTTCGTCAACCACAGGCCTATGGGTTAATATCAGTGTGCGCTGGTAGCCTTGTCGTTTTACTACTTCTAGTGCTGACAGTGTTTTTCCAAAACGCATTTTGGCATTCCAAAGCATCTGATTGCTACGACCGAATTGCTTGATGGTCATCTCGATGGCCTTGCTCTGTTCAGGACGGAACACGATGGGCGTTTGCTCTTGGGTAATATCGCCAGGTTTTAAGCTGCTCATACCATCCTTTACGGCTTTGATGGCTTTCTTGGCTGTTTCTAAGTCGCAGCAGTACCACTCATTGGCTCCTTTTACGGTATCAAAGGTTTTCTTTTTGATGCCGCTACGCTCTAATACTGTGTGTACTTGCTTATCGTTAAACGAGCACACCTTACCACCACTGAAGTAGATGGTTAGTTCGGTATAAAGCAATTGATAGGCAATACCTGCTGTTTTTGTGTATTGATCGATACGATTGCGTGCAGCCTGTTGGAGTAGGGGATCATTGGGTGCTACAAAATCGCCACCATCTTCATCCAGTGTGGTCTCACCGATCTTCAAACAGTCTTTATGCCACTCGTCGTTAATGGCAAAGATGTAGATGAGCCTGGGTTTTAAAGAGGATTCGAATGTTGCCATAGGTCAGTGATTTTATTTCTTGTTAATCAGGTCGATAAAACGTATTTTGCGATTGTTTTCGCCGGTAAGAGGATCTTTAGCCCCCCAATCACGAAGTTTGCAGTAGATGCCATTGTGGTGATAGTAGCCGCCATCCAAACAGCCTTGGCAAGGTTTCCTTTTGCCTTCGCCACTAAACATATCGGTCATTTCTATCTCTTCGTGGCAACTGCCAGGAACCACACCTTTTAGGCCGTCCATCTGCCAAATATTCCACGAAATGATGTAAGCAATGTACTTGATGCTTTTTAGCATAGGCTGCTTATGGAATTTGGCTTGGTAGTTCTCAATGAACGTCCAAAGTAGAGCCTCACGAGCCAATAGCAGGTTATCGCCCTGCCACTCAAAACCATAAGTGTTTTGATAAGCAATCTGTGCCCAGTCTAACCAATCACCGCTGGTTTCCGTGTTTTCACTCACCACACGTAGTTTGCGGTCAAGTAGTCCTATACGCTGTTCTAAAGGAATCATTTCGCCTGTGGTGGTGTCATACCGACTTACCAGATATGGTGCCTCTCCGCATGTCATTTCCATGCGGGTGGCTCTCACGTAATCACGCCACGTTTTGCCTTCAGGAAAAGAGATGTGTTTGGGATTGGGTTTCCACGTATGGTTTTCGCTGTTTTCGGTGTTAAACACATCCTTGCGGCCAAACCAGGCTTCGTCAACCAGATTATTCTGGGCATTACAAACCCACGATGGGGTGAATACCTCGGCCATATCTTTGGCACGATCGGTCTGGTTCTCCTTTGATTTGAGCACACGAGGTCTTATCACCATTCCGTTATCGCCCGTAATCAGTTCTGGCAATATCTCCGAATGGTAATCATATCCACATCCAAGCGCCTCATAGTCATGAGTTGCCCAGAATATGTTGCGTCCTGTGGTATGGTCGCGTAGTAAAGCATCCAATACATCACGCGACAATTCCAACAGGTCGTTCTCCCTGATATCTACACAGGGATAACTGTTGTCGTTGTCTGGCATTCTTTGCGCTTATAGCTAATGGCAAAAGCACTTATCGGATTCTTTTGGGCTTGAAACGTCAAGACCTCTATGCACGAAAAAAGCGTGTCCGCTCCTTATCGAACATAGAGGCCCTGAGAAAGCCCACCAAACTGATAAGTGACGTCCACGCTAAAAGCGCAGACATTCACAATTATCGGTTGTTTGGATACATCTTTAGAAATTTCTCAGGTTTCTATGTTCGCCGAATAACTGCTAATGCTGTTATTAATTTACCCACGATGTCACACCAACCTTCCTCTGAAGTTTACGCTGGTGATCAGGTGCAAAGGTAGAGAATAATTGGGAAATATGCAAGAATTTAGGAGAAAAATAAAGGGTGGTACATGTTTTTTCGTAATATCGGGCTTAATAAATAAAATAATCGATGATTATTTTGCAAGTGCAAATGATTACTCGTACCTTTGTGGAAAATAAACATAAAGCTTAAATTACAATGAGTATCTATCAACTTAACCTAATAGGTTGGGCAGCATTTCTTAGAATTGCCGCCCTGAGACCCAAACCACCCACAAAAGGTGCAACTACTTAACAACAACTATAGGTGTAAACCTGTTACGAAGAGAGTGTAATAAGATTGTATAACTTTTTACAATTTTATCAATGGTAAAAGAAAGCAAAAGCTTCCTTTTGGGAAAAATATGGCCCCATTATCAAGAGGAAATGAAAATAGTTATGGAGTCGTGGCGCGACATGATGTGCGAGGAATTGCAGTGGCTGCCAGTGGAAGAGTGGGAGCATCTGACGTTCGACTTCAAGAATCATAAAAAGCACGATGTATATCGCGAATTGATGCGTGCTTTTAATAAGAAATGGACACGGTTCAGGTCGGTTAAAGAGATGGCGAGATTTTTGGCGAATTACTCTAATATCGCCGAAAACGAGGATTTCGACATCAGGACTGAGACCATTCGACACAATCTGAACCGACAGATGAAATATATTACATAATAAAATACAACAACAATGGAACTATCATTATTACTACACAGCAAGGATGCCTGCCCGCGCACAGTGACGCTTGAGCAGGTGGTAGAGTTGATAACCACAGGCAGCAACCTGTCGATGCCGCTATGCTCGGTGGCCGCCATTTTAGAGGGTGGCTACCGACTGAAGGACATCATAAGTTTTACGGGCTTATCGGTGGTTAGTTATCATGGTACCGATGGCAATAGTGTGGCGGAGCTCCGTGAGGAGGCACGAGCCGACCCGCACACACTATTGCTGTTTGGTACTGCCGATGTGATACACATTGTGTTCAGCTACGAACTTGACCGGGCGTACGAGTTGCGACAACAAAGGCTGTTTTATGCCAAGGCCTACGACTTTGGATGCGATTATTACGACCAGCTGATGGGGCAGAGTGCCAACCGTAAGGATAAGGGGCGTATGGTGCAGCTGGTTCACGATGCCGAGGTGTATTATCAAACCTATGCCGAGCCGTTTTATGTGTGGGAGATAAAAGAGGCTAATGCGGCTAAAATCGAGGGGCGCAAACCCCGTGGTCAACCCAAGGAACGTAAACCTAACTGGAAAGAGCTGTATGCCAGTGTGCAGGATATACGCGTGTTCCTGGATAATCACATGATGCTGCGGCGTAATGTGATTATATCGCGTGTGGAGTATCGTAAGCCTGATAGCTACATGGATTGGCGACCTATCGACGACCGTGTGGTAAACTCGCTCTGGGCCCAAATGTCGGGCGATAAACCTGTGCGAGTACAGGATATGTTTCGAGTGATTGAATCGGACTATGTGCCTGATTTTAACCCATTTACCAGCTATCTCGAAAGTCTGCCACCATGGGATGGCGGTAACAATATTCTGGCGCTATCGATGAGTGTGACAGTAAAAGGCGATTTAGATCAGCAGATGCTGTTTTATGAATACCTGCGAAAGTGGCTGGTGGGTATGGTGGCTGGCTGGGTTGACAAAAACGAGGTGAACCATGAGATACTGGTGCTTGTAGGCGACCAGGGAATTTACAAAACTACCTGGTTCCAGTATCTGCTTCCGCCAGAACTGCGTAATTATTTTTACACTAAAACGAATGCTAACCGTATGTCGCGCGACGATCTTTTGACATTGGCGCAGTACGGCTTGGTGTGTTACGAGGAGCTTGACACCATGCGCGATGCCGAGCTGAACCAGCTGAAGGCTGCAGTAACCATGCAGAGTATCGACGAGCGTGCTGCCTATGCCCGCTATCACGAGCACCGCAAGCATATAGCCTCGTTTTGTGCTACGGGTAATAAGGTGCAGTTTCTGACTGATAATACAGGTAACCGCCGCTGGATGCCTTTTGAGGTAGAGAGTATTCATAATCCACGCACTCATCCTATCGACTACGAGGGCGTATTTGCCGAAGCTTATGCACTGTATAAACAGGGCTTCTGTCACTGGGTGAAGTCGAACGAGATGGATCAGCTCTCGGAGCACAACGAAGCGTTTGAGAGTGCGATGCCTGAGCTTGAAATGATTGAGGAAAATTTCCGACTCCCCAAACCCGGCGATACGGTTGAGTTTGTGACTCGTACCATCATTTTCCAGACTATCAGTTGGAACCCTACGCTTAAACTCAAGATAGAGAATATCGGTCCGGCTATGGCTAAACTGGGCTTTGAGCGTACGCAGCACAACAAGAAGCGTGGCTACTGGGTGTACCGCTATAACGACATGGAAAAGAAGTACAATAAAAGCAAGCGAATGGGTACAGCTGTTGAGGGCGGAGCACCGGAGCAGTGATATTTTAAACTTTCCTCGCGTACGTGCAGGAACTTCAAAACCGAAAAAAAACTTCCTGCACGTACGCAGGAGAAAAATTAAAAATTGAATTGATTATGTTAGAAGTAAAAGACTATTCTAAGCAGGAACTGGCGGATGCTTTGTATGCCGGTAACATTAAACCTGAGAGCCGAATGAAAAAGCTGTGGCGCGATATTAACAGGTGCCCCGACTTGTTGCGCGATCTGTACCGCCTGCACTACCATAGCGGTGATACGGGGTTTACAGCCCAGATGGTGGAGCGCATCAAATACTGGCTGTGTATTGACTAACGGGGTGGGGGCGATGCATCATAAAAATTCTCCAGCCGCAAAAACTATGCGACAGGAGATTTTTATCAGGAAATCCTTAAGTATCTTACTTGATAAACTTGTGGGATACAAGCATGTTCTTCGGGTCGAGGGCCTCGTCCAGTTTCTCCTGCGTCATCAGCCCCTTCTCCAGTACAATGTCGTAAACCGAGCGGTTGGTTTCAAGAGCCTCCTTGGCCACCTTGGTAGAGGTCTTGTAGCCAATGTAAGGATTCAGGGCGGTTACGATACCGATAGAGTTCTTAACCATCTCCATGCAGCGCTCCTTGTTAACGGTGATGCCCAGGATACACTCCTCGGTCAGGGTCTCGATGGCGTTCTTCAGCCAAATCAGGCTCTCAATCAGGCACTCGGTAATCACAGGTTCCATCACGTTAAGCTGCAGCTGACCAGCCTCGGCAGCAAAGCTAACGGCGGTATCGTTACCAATGACCTTGAAGCAAACCTGATTAACCACCTCGGGGATAACTGGGTTAACCTTTCCTGGCATGATTGATGATCCAGGTGCCTTAGGTGGCAGGTTGATCTCGTTCAGACCGCAACGTGGACCCGAGGCCATCAGTCGCAGGTCGTTACAGATCTTAGAGAGCTTCACGGCCAGGCGCTTCAGGGCCGACGAGTAGCTTACGTAAGCACCCGTATCAGGTGTTGCCTCTACCAGGTCGGTAGCGCTTACAAATGCCTCGCCAGTGAGCTTAGCCAGATTGGCAGCACACAGTTTGGCAAAGCCAGGAACGGCGTTCAAGCCTGTACCGATGGCTGTACCACCCATATTAATCTCGTGCAGTAGCTTT
The DNA here is from genome assembly GCF_900102205.1 of Prevotella sp. khp1. Lineage (NCBI taxonomy): Bacteria > Pseudomonadati > Bacteroidota > Bacteroidia > Bacteroidales > Prevotellaceae > Prevotella > Prevotella sp. khp1. The sequence goes on along the minus strand of NZ_FNJZ01000001.1, from coordinate 504,492 downwards.
ACGTTGCGCTCCAGGTTCAGAATCTCCTCCTCCAAGTTGTTGGCATAGGCATTAAACTCCTGTCCGCTGGTCATTGGCACGGCATCCTGCAGCTGGGTACGACCCATTTTGATGCAGTCGGCAAACTCGTCGCCCTTGTAGCGCAGGGCACTGATCAAGCCTGTGAGTGCAGCTACCAGACTCTTGTTCATACGTATCAAAGCCAAACGGATGGTGGTAGGATATACATCGTTGGTACTCTGTCCGCAGTTACAGTGGTCGTTAGGATAGCAGTGCTGGTAGTCGCCCTTCTCGTAACCCATAATCTCAAGGGCACGGTTGGCAATCACCTCGTTGGCATTCATGTTTACCGACGTACCAGCACCTCCCTGCATCATGTCGATGGGGAAGTTATCGTGCCACTTGCCGTCAATCAGCTCGCGACAGGCCTGCGAAATGGCGCCAGCTATCTCGTCGTTAATCACGCCCAGGGTGTGGTTGGTTTCAACTGCTGCCAGCTTTACATAAGCAATGGCAATGATAAAGTCGGGATACCACGACATTTTTTTGCGCGAGATATGATAGTTGTTAATACCACGCTGTGTTTGTACGCCGTAGAGTGCATCGGCTGGTACTTTGAGTTCGCCTAAAAGGTCAGACTCTATTCTATATTTCTGTTCTGCCATAATCTTTAATCTTTAATGTTTAATGTTTAATCTTTAATGTTTAATGTATCATGTTTCATGTATCAGAACATCGGCAACTGCCAGATGTAACCTAACGAAATGCGGTTGGTGCTGTAATCATCGGCACCAAATGCCTTTGCCTTATCGGTATAGCTGAGAAGAAGCGCTTACACCAGCGATGGTACCGCCGGTAGCAATAATACGGATTTTGGGTTTGGCCACGATGTTGACCGAAACCAACACTGCTAAAAGCAGCAATACATTACGCCATGTTTTCATACAATAATTGTTTTAAGAAGTTAGTAAAATATAAGTTTAATATAGGAATGTTATGATAAGATAGCCTACGCCAATGCTCACAAAAGTGGTGATAAAGCCCGAAAGCTGGAACGAGTGGTTAAGCACGTACTTGCCGATACGGGTAGTACCCGTGGTATCAAAGTTGATGGCTGCCACCTCGGTAGGATAGTTGGGGAAGAAAAAGTAGCCGTTGACAGCGGGGAACATAGCCACGAGTGCCAATGGCGGAATGCCCAAGCCAATACCCAGCGGGAAGAGCGTGCGTACCGTGGCTGCCTGCGAGAACAGCATGATACTCATGATAAACAGGGCCACGCTGAACAGGAACGGATACTGTGTTACCACGTCGGCTATGTGACTCTTAAAGAACTCCAGGTTGCCATTAAAGAAGGTGTCGCCCATCCAGGCAATACCAAAGATGGCTATCATGGCATTCATACCTGCACTGAATATATTGCCGCTCACAGCCTGCTTCACACTGGCCTTACCAACCAGCAGAATCACTGCTGCCATCGACATCATCAGTATCTCGATGGTCTCAGGCATCGATAGCTGGGTAACCACGCCGTCAACCTCGAACGATGGGCGCAGCGAAGGGGCGCTACCAAAAACAATCACTAGCACAACGCCCAACAGGAATGCCAGCACACTCCACTTGGCACGTGGATTGGGACTCTGCTCCATCTGTGCCATCGCCATGGCTTCGGCTTCCGGGTCAATCAGTCCTTCACGTACACGGCGCTGGTATTCGGGATCATCTTCAAGTTCCTTGCCCACACGGTTCTGCACAAACGAAGCCACCAGGATGGCTATCAGCGAGGCTGGGATACACACCAGCAGGATATCCTTCAGTTCTATGCCCTGTCCGCCAAGCAGGTCGGTGGATATAACAGCTGCCGTAGCCGCCGACATGGGCGAACCAGTGATACCCAGCGAGGCCGCGATGGTGGCCACTGTCATGGGGCGCTCCGGACGTATCTTAGAATTCTTGGCAATCTCCGAGATAATAGGCAGCAACGAGTAAGAGGTATGGGCTGTGCCTGCTACCAAGCAGAACAACCAGGTGGTGAGCGGACCATAATAAGTAATGTGTGTAGGGTGCTTACGCAGGAACCTGGCTGCCAATCCTACCAGGTAATCCAAGCCACCAGCAGCCTGCAGCGCCGCCGTAGCCGTAATTACCGATGCTATGATCAGCATCACATCAATGGGCACCTTGCCGGGGTGCATGCCGAAGATAAACACGAGTATGAACACACCCACCATACCGTAGATGCCCAGTCCGATACCACCAACCCTGGCGCCGATAAATATAAGGGCCAATACGATAAACAGTTGTAAAATAATCAAGAATGTCACCATAGATTGTAAAATAATTAGTAGAGTAAGATTGTTATATTGCGCAAATATACGATTAATTATGATTGCAACAAAGAAAAAATCGATTTTTTTTGAATGAATGTTAAATTATTGCAGAATCTGCCGATTGTACGGATAGTGCTGAATATGCAGACAAAACGCTCTCCGAAATGTGGTATCTTTGTAAGCGGTAAGCAAGATGAGCCGTGGGGATGGCACTTATGCCTCGCTCAGACGTCACGAACCACTCGTTCAGATTATCTCCATACCCCTATAGGGATTATCCGAACACCTGGTAAAGACTATCCGGATAGCACACGCAGACTATCTGAGCAACCCACAACCTACCTCGGCTGCCGAAAAATGTAAAAATTCAAAAATGTAACAATCAAAAAAATTATGAGTCAGAAGTTTATTAAACTTAAGAACAACAACCGCGCCAATGCGAAGGCTTACGGTAAGTATTTTGCCACTGCAGTTTACGACAACCATTTTGTGGGTACCGACGAGATTGCTGATTTTATCCAGCGCCAGGCCTCGGTTAAGAAGAGCGATATCAAGGCTGTGCTGCAGGAGCTGGGCGAGGCCATGAAGCATTTCTTTGAGATGGGACAGAAGATTAAGCTGGAGGGCATCGGTATCCTGAAGGTTGGTTTCTCGAGTATCGGTGTAAGTAAGGCCGAAGAGTGCTCGGCTTCAACCATCACTACCCGCCGCATCCTGTTCCAGCCTGAGACAGAGCGTGTTGTGGTTGGTCAGCAGAAGCGCACGGATGGCACCGTTAAGCAGAAGTATGTTACGGCCATCTCCCTGCTGAAGGATGTGGTGTTCGAGGAGACACATGATAACTCCATGAACACCGAGAGCGAATCACCCTCTACTGGTAATGGCGGTGGCAATACCGGTGGCAGCGGTAATACCTCAGGTGGCGGTAACTCAAGTCACGAGCCTATTGGTGATTAAGCCAATTTCTTCGTAAGCCGAAGAGGGGAGATTCTCCTTTTCTTCGGCGCGAAGAAAAGAAGTAAAAGAAGCATCCACCTTCCCCAAGCCCCTCCCTATATGGAGGGGATGTAAAGTCGGGATTTGGGAAAACCGCAAATTCCTCCTACCTTTTTGGCAGTCCGGGACTTCGGCCTATATTGCTTAATGGGGGCGAGCCCCCAAACCCCAGCGGCCTTTGGCCGCTAATATAAACAATCACGCCAGGGCTTTGACGCCCTGAGCGTACCTTAATGAAAGAGCGACAGGTGGAGCGGTTAAGTCCCTTGCCAAAGATTGGCGAGGGGTTTGGGGAGTGGTTTGAGATCCTCCTTAGGATAAGGAGGACTAAGGAGGTTGTGAAAAAAACGATTTTAAATTTAAAAGTAATTTTATGATAAAAGTAAATTGGAATAGAGTAGCTAAGTGGTTGCGATTTGCAGCAACAGTGATTACAACAGTTCTGGGAACTATTGCTGTACAGTCATGCGGTCGATAACAATGATTGTTCTTCATTGTTCGGCAGTGCGAACCAACCAGACATCCTCGGCAGCCCAGATAGATACATGGCATCGCCAGCGAGGTTTTAAACTCGGCATTGGCTACCATTACGTGGTGCGTCGTAACGGAGAGATAGAGCAGGGTAGACCGGAATGGTTGGCTGGGGCTCACTGCATGAACCATAACAAGTACTCCATCGGTGTGTGCTACGAGGGAGGACTGAATGCCCGCGGACAACCCGCTGATACGCGTACACCGGAACAGAAGGCGGCCCTGCGCACACTATTAGAAGATCTGCACCGGCGCTATCCCCGTGCGGTTATCGTGGGCCACCACGATCTGAACCCGATGAAGGCCTGCCCGTGCATCGAGAGTGTTACAAAAGAGTACGCCGACCTTCAGCCCAAGTAAATAAAAATCATTAAATCCCAAGGCATAGCGTTTTTGCCTTGGGATTTTCTTCTCGTATGTCAGGGACCTGGTACCTGGCATATCCTAAATAATGTTAATTAATACCATTTTGTTATCACTTATTCGTATCTTTGCCAAATAATAAAAACAATAAGGTATGTTTGATATCATAGATGCTACGGGTTCTGTCTACAAGAATGTCACTATCAACAAAGGTGCCACCATTCTCTCGCTTGGGAAGGTGGTGATAGAGGACAACGTACTGTAATCCCACACAAACTGGACTTTAATACAAGATACAATGGATCGTAGTCAAGAAATCATCCGTACCAGTTGGATAGGTATTATAGCCAACGTGCTGTTGGCAGGCTTTAAGGCCGCTGTAGGAATACTGGCCAGTAGTGTGGCTATTGTGATGGATGCCATCAACAACCTGAGTGATGCACTGTCGAGTGTCATCACCATCGTAGGCACCAAGCTCTCGCAGCGTCCTGCCGACAGAAAGCATCCCTTTGGTTTTGGCCGCATCGAGTATTTCAGCGCCATCATCATTGCCGTTATTGTACTGTCGGCAGGTATCACCTCGCTCATCGAGTCGGTGAAGAAAATCTTCGCCCCCACAGAGCCAGAATACACTACGACGACACTGGTGGTTATTGTGGTGGCTATCGTGGTAAAACTCATCCTCGGCCAGTATGTGAAGAAGAAGGGCGAACAACTGAAGAGCGATGCCCTGATTGCCTCCGGCTCTGATGCGCTGTTCGATGCCGTTATCACGTTGGCAACGCTTATCTCGGCTGGTGTTATGCTACTGTGGGGCGTGTCGCTGGATGGTATTCTGGGTGCACTGATATCAGTTGTGATTATCAAGGCAGGTATCGAGATGCTGGCTTCGCCCGTCAACGAACTGCTGGGTACGAGTATTTCGCAAGACTTTGCCAAACAGATACAGAAGGAGGTCGCAGACTTCGAGGGTGTTCATGGTGTTTTCGACCTGATACTGCACAACTACGGCCCTGACGTAAAGATTGGTTCGCTGCACATCAACGTATATGATACGATGACAGCCCATGAGATTCACGGCTTGACACGACGGATTTCTACGCAGATGTATGTGAAGCATGGTATTATCATGACTGTTGGCGTATATGCCATCGCTACGGGCGATAACAAGCGGGCTGAGTTGCAAGCAACGGTGACGCAGACCCTCGCAGCCCACAAGGACATCGTACAGGTGCATGGCTTCTACTATTCTGAGAAAAGGAAGTATCTGTCTGTAGATGTTGTGCCTGATATCTCCGTCCACGACGAGGCTGCCTTTATCAGTCAGCTTACCGCAGAACTTCAGCCGTTAGTTCCCGACCAGCAAGTGGTTGTCGTAGTGGATCATAATTATAGCGAATGACAATGAAAAAATCAGCATACGGGAGAAGCCGCTCTCAATCTCCTTTTGCAAGTTCTCATCATCGTTCGGATTAATTCTTACTGCCATTTCTGAGCTCGGAACGCTGCCCATCGCTTTTCAAACGAAGCGAGATGCTGTTGTTTAAGATCCTCTGTCAAGAATGACTTCGTGATGCTCAAGCGGAAGAGCTGCTCCAGTTCGTCAAGACTGAGATTCCATGCCACTACTGCAGCAAAAACATCATCGACATAGGGGTTGCCCTCTAAGTAGGCAGGGTCGTCGTCGCAAAGCACCACACTAACTCCCTGACGGATATAGTCTTTGGCAGGATGCTGGGTGAGGTCATCTGCATAACCCAGGTAATGGTTCGAGATAGGACACACCTCCAGGGCGATACCCTTTTGTTTGACTTGCGCAAGTACATCGGGATATTTATACAGATTGAAACCGTGACCTATACGCTCTGCACCCAGCGACAGGGCACTGCTTATCTCAACGTTGTCTGACTTCAGACTCTCTCCTGAATGAAGTGTGAGGTGCAGGTTAGGATTCTGTTTGCGGGCATTCGCCAACAGCTCTTTGAAATCCGTAAGCCTCACGCTCAGGTCTTCTTCATTGACCAAGTCTAAGCCGACGAGGAAATCCTTGAGCCCGGCTACGGTGTCCTTCAGATTCAGACTTACATAGACGGCATTATCAATAAGCATTTCGTTATATTGCGTTTTGTCATACGCATCAGTCTTGGCCTTGAGTCCACAGCCTATAAGGCGCACGCTGAACTCGGGGTTCTTCTTGCGAGCAGTGTTCATGGCACGATAGAAAGCACGGCCTCGTTCCAAAGCCGCAGCATGGTCGCCGAAGAACAGAGGCCTTAGCTCCATGTGAACCACGCCTTGATCAAGATAGAAATTGAAGGCGCGTGTGTAATAGTCCTCTAACAAAGAAACCGATGATGTCAGGTTTATGTTTTTGTCAAAGATTCCCTCAAACCAGTCCCATGCACGCTGAGTTCCTGTGCCTTTTATCGTCCAAGCGCGGACGAAATCATCTTGCGTGCATCCGCTTTTCAATGCATCGGCCATGGTCTTGTAACCTTCGGGACAAGGCGTACCGTCGCCAATATAGCGCAACATGCCAAAGTCCTTTCCCGCAACACAACAAACAACCAATTCGTTTGGATGATCGCTCACAAACTTTATCAGTTCCACGATGGGCAATAATGCATCACAATGCACATGCAGGTCGGCTCCCTTAGGCATTGCCTGACACATTCTGTAGAGCGAACTTTGACGGAACGATGCTTCAGGTTCAAAGAAATTCGCCTCAGCCAACTGATAGCTTATATACGATGATTTATACTCGTCGAAAGCCTCTTGAGTGGACAAATCTTTTACCGGGTTATCGACAGAGTTATCGACCGTACAACCAACCAGAGCCAATTGTAATGTAAGTGATACTAGTAGTAGTTTTTTCATTCTTCCAATGTGTTTATGTTAATTTGATTGTTCAAAAGTAGTAAAAATCCAGCAGAATTCAGTACTTTTGTGGCAACATTTAAGATGATTTAAGTATATTTAAAGCGCTGTGGAAATACAGTTTCCCTTCATAATAGACATAACTGATGGGAACGGCATAGGGGTAGTCATCATCACCAAGCAATGCTGACACCCATCCTAAAACAAAAGAACAGTTAAATTCTAAGGCAAAGTGATACTGCATTGGGATATTTTTCGTATCTTTGCAAAATAATTACTAAACAATATGACTATGACAAATATGATTATAGATTTACAGAGTTTCTTTATATCGCTTTTGAATGTAGTTTGCGAGATGGCTCCCTATCTGCTGTTGGGATTCTTCATCGCAGGCGTGCTACATGTGTTTGTGCCGCAGAGGTTTTATGCAAATTATCTTTCGCGTAATAATAAGTTTTCAGTGCTTTGGGCGGCGCTGTTGGGTGTGCCACTGCCGTTGTGTTCGTGCGGAGTAATCCCAACTGCTATTGGTTTGAGGAACGAGAAGGCTTCGAAGGGAGCCATTGCCTCGTTCTTGATTGCCACACCACAGACGGGTATCGACTCTATTTTGGCCACATTCTCGCTGATGGGACTTGGCTTTGCCATTATCCGTCCTGTGGCTGCACTTATCACCGGTGTTTGCGGCGGACTGCTGGTGAACCGACTGGTTCGCGAGGATGATATCTCCAGCATCGACAACTTTTCGTGTGAGGTGGAAAGTGGAAACAGAATTTGGCGTGTTCTGCGATATGCCTATTACGATATGCTTCGCGACATCGGTCTGCGACTGCTTATCGGACTGATTGTAGCAGCGCTGATTCAGGTGGCTGTGCCTGATGAGTTTTTCCTCAGTTTCGGCAGTCAGCCATTGTTGCAGATGCTGGTGATTCTGATCATTGCAGTGCCGATGTATATCTGTTCTACGGGTAGCATCCCCGTGGCAGCCGCGCTGATGATGAAGGGACTCTCGCCTGGTGCAGCATTGGTGATGCTGATGGCAGGGCCTGCCGTTAATCTCGCATCAATCCTGGTGGTTCATAAGTCGATGGGGCGTCGTTTTACATCGATTTATCTGATGACCATCGTAGGCTTTGCCGTTCTCTTCGGTCTGCTGCTCAATGCTACGGGGCTCGACTTTGCCGTTGCCGTTCAGGATGCTTGCTGCATGAATGAATCGGCTATGCCAAGTGTGTTCAAGATTGTTTGTGCCACAGTATTAACATTATTAATTATATTTGCGCTTATGATGAAGTTTTTCAGCAAGTTTACCACCAAAAAAACGTTAGACCCAGATGTAACTCTTTACCGAGTTGAGGACATGCATTGCAGTCATTGCGAGGCAGCCGTGGTTCGTGCCGTTGAGGATTTGCCTGGCGTTGAGAAAGCTAAGGCCAGTGCATCTGCCAACACCCTTACTATCAAAGGTACTGCCACCGAAGAGGCCATCCGCACAGCAGTTGAGGGTATAGGATATACGTTTAAGGGACGAAAGTAGCACCTACCTTATTGGAACAAGATAGGACTGGAGATGCAAAAAGAGTTAGCTAAATAATTAATTAATTAAAACGATGATTAGAAGAGCAGAAATAAAAGATATACCAGGTATTATTGAACTGTTGCATCAGGTTAACATGGTGCATCATGTATTGCGCCCCGATTTGTTCAAGCCCTATACCACCAAGTATAACGAGCAGGAACTGGAGGCTCTGATAGGCGATGACAGCAAACCTATCTTTGTTTTCGAAGATGGGGGAGTGTTAGGCCATGCTTTCTGCAAGATAACCGAAGTAAAGGGCGACAAGTTGCTGCAGGACATCAAAACACTGTATATAGATGACATCTGTGTAGATGAAAATGCACGCGGCCAGCATGTGGGCAAGGCCTTGTACGAATACGTGCGCGATTACGCCGCATCAATTGGATGCAATAACATCACCCTGAATGTGTGGGAGGGCAACGATGCCGCATTATCCTTCTACAAAAACATGGGCATGAAAGTACAGAAAATAACCATGGAAGTTGTGCTGTAACTTTGCGACAATATTATAATAACTAAACAATAACGATTATGAAGGTTTTGATTTTACAAGGCTCTCCAAGAGCTAATGGAAACACCGCTTGGATGGCGGAAGAGTACAAGAAGGCTGCCGAGGCAGCAGGTCATGAGGTGACACTGGTGAACGTAGCCAAAAAGAAAATTGCAGGCTGCTTGGCATGCGAGTACTGTCATACGAAGGGCAACGGCACCTGCATCCAGAAGGACGACATGCAGGAACTCTGCCCCATGATGAACGAGGCCGAGGTAATTGTACTGGCTGCACCCATCTACTACTTTACAATCTGTGCACAGATTCAGGCTGCCATCCAGCGCATGTACTGCGTAAACAAGCCAGCCAACGTGAGGAAGATGGCGCTGCTGATATCGTCGTACTCGCCTGGTGTATATGATGGTGCTAAAGCCGAGTTCCGCGATATCTGCAACTACTGGAAGGTAGAGAACATGGGCTTTGTTACTGCCAAGATTGACGAGCAGAAGACCGAGGAAACCAAACGGAAGGTAGTGGCACTTGCTTCGATAATATAAACGATACCAAATAAATCATAAATCCCAAGGCAGAATCAACATGCTTTGGGATTTTTTTGTATCTTTGCAACCAAATTATTAAAAATCTATGATAAGTAAAGATATACGCGAACAGATAATAGCTTTGGTGCATAAAGAGGTGGTGCCTGCTATCGGGTGTACCGAACCGATGGCGGTGGCACTGTGTACGGCAAAAGCTAAAGAGCAGTTAGGCTGTAAACCAGAAAAGATTGTGGCCCTGCTGAGTGCCAATATCCTAAAGAATGCTATGGGTGTTGGTATTCCAGGCACAGGTATGATAGGACTTCCCATTGCCATCGCCCTGGGTGCGCTCATAGGCAAGAGCAAATACCAGTTGGAGGTGCTGAAGGACCTTACTCCTGAGGCACTTGAAGAGGGCAAACAATATATCACGGAGGATAGAATTGACATCCGGTTAAAGGATGGAAAGTGCGACAAACTGTACATTGAGATTATTGCATCGGCAGGCGACCGACAGGAAACGGCTATCATCGCAGGCAGTCATACCCATTTTGTTTCGGGTGATGCCAGTTACGCCAGGACTGCGGCGAGCGATGAAGATGACGAGATAGCACTGAACATGCGACTGGTGTACGACTTTGCAACTACCGCTCCTTTGGACGAGATACGTTTTATTGAGGAGACACGCACCTACAACATGAATGCTGCCCGCGAGGCGCTGAAGGGCAACCACGGTCATAATCTGGGTAAGACTATCGATCGTCCGCTGGCCAAAGGCATCTTCGGTAACAGCATCTATTCGCACATTATTTCGCGAACAGCTTCGGCTTGTGATGCCCGTATGGGTGGTGCCATGATTCCCGTGATGAGTAACTCAGGTTCGGGTAATCAGGGCATATGTGCCACAAACCCCGTATGTGTGTATGCCAAAGAAAACGAGAATACGGAGGAGGAACTGCTGCGTGCCCTGATGCTGAGTCATTTGACGGCCATCTATATCAAACAGAGTCTTGGAAAACTGTCGGCACTCTGCGGTTGTGTGGTAGCCTCGATAGGTTCAAGTTGTGGCATTACCTACCTGATGGGAGGCGACTACGAGCGTATCTGCTATGCTGTAAAGAATATGATTGCCAATCTGACGGGTATGATCTGTGATGGTGCCAAACCATCGTGCTCGTTGAAGATTACCAGTGGCGTCAGCACGGCTTTGCTGTCAGCACTGCTGGCTATGGAGGGCAAATGCGTATCGCAGGACGAAGGTATCGTGGACGACAGTGTTGATAAGAGCATTCACAATCTTACCAGCATTGGTGCCGAGGCCATGTGTAAAACCGATGATATGGTTTTGAACATCATGACCTCGAAAAAGCATTGAATATCTCAATAGAATTGGCTTAATACCCAGGATTTTGAGTAAGATTTTGGTTTAATGCCCGTACATCGGCTGGGATGGGGAATACCTCGGTGTGGCCATCCGACTCATTGATAGCATCAGGTCCTTCGTAAAGCGACCCATAACGATGGAAGCGGATTAAGTCGGGGCGGCGCCAACCTTCCCAAGCTAATTCCAACAAGCGCTCGTCGAGGATGTTATCCAGAGTGCATTCCCGAGTTGTAGCGCCGGCTCGTTTCCTCACAGCATTATAGTCGGCACTGCCATCCTTTCCCAATCGCACATTACATTCGGCACGCATCAGCAGCACATCGGCATAGCGGAAAAGTACGATGTCGTTGTCGACCAGTTTGCCATCCTTGATGGCATTCTTGTCGAACTGGTATTTGAACATACGGGCGCCTGCAGTCTCTACGTATGGCGAACCACTGAGGTCAAGTTGTATCTTGTCGGGTTCGTACGTCAGTGGGTTCCCTGTCCGGTCGGTTACATGTTCTCCTTCTGGGCCATATACATTTGAGTAATGGTAGCAGTCGATGAAACGTGGATCAAGGTCGTCGGGATATCCAAACACCTGTAGTGTTTTAAGCGTGGCGCAAGCACCATTTTCGCCATTGTAACCGTAGGCTGCTGCATGACGGTAGTGCAACGATCGGATGATATTCTGCTGCTGATTTGAGAAGAGATTCTTGTTCATGGGGATGGTGAAGATGTTCTCCTTTGAATTCTGATTGTAAACCTGGAAGTTAGAGCTATAAACAGGTTCGAGACTGTAACCCAGGAAATCCAGTTCGTTGCAGTAGCTGATGCAATCGTTCCATCGGGGCACACCTGTATATACCTCCGCCTGCAGCATCAGCTTAGCCAGAATGAAGAATGCCACGGGTTGGGTAATACGCCCGTAGTAGTCGCCCTCGTGGGTGCTGTTTTTGTCGGGAAGGAAGTTGAGAACGCTGAGGAGTTCATCTTCGCAGAAGTTGAACACAACGGCGCGCTGCTCGCGCTTCACCTCGTTCATCGAAACGCTGCTGTTGGTAACTAAAGGCACATCGCCAAAGAGATCGATGAGATACCAGTAATACATGGCACGTAACGCTCTCACCTCGGCTGTCCAGGCACGATGATTATCTTCGCCTGCCAGAGTTTTGTAGGTGTCGAGTGTCTCGAGCGATCTGTTGCAAAGGGTGATAACCTTATAGAGATATATCCATGAATTCTTCATCAAATCGTGACCAGCTGTCCACGAGTGCTTATACATGGCTTGCCACAGACCACCATCGTACCAGTCGCCACCACGTTGGGGAATCATGGCCTCGTCGCTGCCAAAGGTCTGCAGATCATAGATACCTCGACAGGTGCCTTGCAGTCCCTGTCCATCTTCGTATCCGCCTATGTAATTATATAAGGTGGCAACGGTATTGAGATACAAGTTCTCCTTGGATGTGTAGGCCTCACTCTCGGGTAACTCGCTGCTTGGTGTTTCGTTGAGCGAGCACGACGTAAAGGCAAGTGCGATGATGATGCAGAGGGTTATATATTTTTTCATTCTTAATTATCAATTCTCAGAACTGTATGCTAAGTGCGAGTGAATAGATGCGGTAGGGCGGTATAGTGCGCTTGTCGTCGACACCGAGTGTAGGATCTACTACCGATGAGTTGATGATAGGTGTAAGACCTGAATAAGAGGTGATGGTGGCGAGATTGTTTACAGAACAGGCCACGCGCATTTTGCTGATGTAGCGGGAGCGGTTGGGAACATTCCAACCCAACGTGACATAGTCGATGTTTACATAGTCGCCGGGTCCCAACCAGTAGTCGCTGATGTGCTGGTCCTGAATATTCATCTCGGGTGCTCCCTGCATCACGTTGTAGTTGGGTAGCGAAGCCATATTCATGTAGGCCAGCGCCGTACCGTTGTATATCTTGTGACCAAAGGCGCCGTTTACTTGCATGGTGATGTCGAACTGCTTGTAACGGAAGGCAAAGTTTGAACCCATCAACGCCTTGGGGGTTGCCTGTCCACAGATGTATGACTCTGATGTCAGGTCGTAACGCTTCGAACCGTCATCTGCTATCGTAAAGCCTTTGCAGTGAGGCAGATAGAACACGCCTAACGGCTGACCTACAATCTGGAAGCACACACCACTGGCCCCATGATAGCCGGCTCCATAGAGATCGCTGATGCCCTGCACGTCGGGCGCTGTAATGTATTGTCCCTGATAGTATCCGTTGAGGGTTACAAGCTTGTTGCGTTCAAAGGTCCAGTTCATGTTGATGTTCAGCTCGATATCTTGTTTCTGCAACGGTGTGATACCAAAGCCTATCTCCAGACCGTGGTTACGCATTCTGCCGAGGTTGGCCAACAGATGGTCGTAAGTGAAAGGTGGTACGGGTACGGTGTAGTTGTAGAGCATGTCGGTGGTACGCGAGGTATAGAAATCGGCTGTTAGCACAATCCTATGGTCCCAGAAGGCCATGTCCACACCTACGTTGAAGGTGCGCTTGATTTCCCACTTCAGGTCGGGATTGGCATTGCGAATGATACCTAAGGTAGTGGTAGGCATACCACCCACGCTCACTACGCCGTTGGGGCGAATGAGCTGTTGCGACAGGAAGGCATCGATACCACCAAGATTACCACTCTTACCATAGCCTACACGCAGGTTGAGTTTCGGGATAATTCGCTTGAGCGGCGCCATCCAAGGCTCTTTAGAAACGTTCCAGGCGGCACTGACAGAGGGGAAGAAACCCCAACGGTTGTTTTCGCCCACTTTTGAGGAACCATCGATACGCGTGCTGAGGTTAAGTGTGTAGCGATCGTTGTAAGTATATTGTGCCTTAGCCAGATACGATGTTAAGCTCGAGCTATAGTTATAAGAGTTGGTACCTTCCCAAGGGCGGATAGATCCAGCAGATAGGTTGTCGTAACCGAAGGCATTTGTGTTGAAGTTCGACGAGGTGGCATAGAATCCTTTAATCCTTTCCCGGCTTTCCTCTACCAGTGCCAGCAGCTCCAACTGGTGGCGCATGGCTATACGTCTGTTCCAACTCAGAGCTATATTACCTAACAGTTCTATGCGTTTTTTGTCGCCTTGATAGGCCTCGCCATGACTCCACACGTAGGTGGGATAATAGTGGGCGTTGCCAAAGTCGGAATAGGAGTAGCTACCGAAAAGGCCCAAGGTGAGACCGTAACCCAAGTTGATGGTTGCCTTGGCGTGTACATTCACGTGGGCATCGTCTTCATCCTCCTTCATGGTGAGCAAGGCATAAGGATTATTAATCCACCAGGCCTCGGTTACGTCGTCGTAACCACCAGAGGCATTGGTTCCAGCTGGGATGGTGGGATTAAAGGTGGCTGCCGAATAGAATAGTTTTTGTTTGGAAGGGATAACATTATTGTTCTGCAACGAACCTAATACGCCGAGATCAACTGTCAGATGGTTGTCGAAAGCCTTCTGATGCAAGTCGAGCTTGGCTATGTAGTTACGCAGATTGTAGTTCTTAACGGTAGTCTTTTGGTCGGTCATACCAATTGAGGCACGATAGTTGGCCGTTTCCGAACCACCACCAAAGGCCAAGTGGTGAGTCTGTACAAGGCCCGTACGGATAGGGGCTTTGGTAAAATCGGTATCAGCGCCTTTATCGAGTATGCTCATACCCAAATTGCTGGCTGCCTGTCGGAACTGACTGGCGTTGAGCATGTGTAGATTCTTGTAGGTTCTCTCTAAACCAACGCTACCGTCGTAGGCTATATGGAACTGTTCAGCTGTACCTTTACGCGTTACCACCTGTATCACACCGGCAGCACCGCGGCTACCATATTGTGATGTCTCGGATGCGTCCTTCAGAATAGTAAAACTTTCGATGTCGGCAGGATAGATGGTGCTCAGTGTGATGATGTCGGATTGTACACCGTCGATCACCACCAACGGGTCGTTGCCACCTGTGAGTGATGTGGTACCACGTACTCGTACTGCCGACAGCATGGCCTCGTGATTACCCCCAGACTGCACCTGCACACCTGCGGCCTGCCCGCTGAGAGCATCGAGCGAGTTGGTTATCATACCTTTGTTCATGCGTTCCTGCGTTACCGTACTCGTGGCTCCCGTCACTGACGTAGAGTCGCGTAACGTCTGTGCTGTCAGAGGTACTGTCAGTGTCAGTAATAAAGCAGTTTGAATAATCTTTTTCATCGTTCCATTGTACATATCTGTGGCAAATATACGAAAAAAAAAGTAAAAAAGTTACTTTGTAGCAGTTTTTTTCGTACTTTTGCAGCCGATATATGAAACTAGCGAATAAACGACATATGGCGGCTTGGATGCTATTGGCAGTTTTTGTGCCAATACTGCTGCTGTCGTCTATTCACATTCATGAAACTGGCGACACAACAACTACCGAGTGTAACGACTGCGTACACCATAGTTGTCATGGTCACCTTTCGTCGGTGGCCTCGTGGGATCACGACTGCGTGCTGTGCCAGTTCCTGACGCTGACTATGTTGGCAGCCGCTGTGATGGCTGTTACGTTATATGTTCATGTATGTATCAAGAGTTATGCCCAGCCCTTGTGCGGTTTTCGCACCAACAGCTGTGGCAACATCGTAACCCGAGGTCCTCCAACACTCTGATTACCTCGGATTATTTACATACATATTTATATAACATACAATTAATTACAAAACAGAATGAAAGCAAGATATATCATTCTGCCATTGTTGTGCGTATGCATGACCGTGGCAGCTCAGGATAATAGTAAACATCACCATATTGAAGATTCAACAGATGTGTTTTTCCGCCATCTGAACTTAAACGAAGTAACAGTAACAGGCGTAACGGGCGATACAAAACTGAAACACGCTACAGCACCCGTGAGCATTGTTACACCACAGATATTAAAGGCCACGGCCTCTACCAATATCATCGATGCCATCGCCCATCAGCCAGGTGTGAGTCAGCTCACTACCGGTGGTAGCATCTCGAAACCCATCATTCGCGGACTGGGTTATAACCGCGTGGTGGTGATGAGCGAAGGTGTGCGCCAGGAAGGACAGCAGTGGGGCGACGAGCATGGCGTTGAGGTTGATGGCAGCAGCGTGGGCAGTGTCGAGATTCTGAAAGGTCCTGCCTCGCTGATGTACGGATCGGATGCTATGGCAGGTGTGGTTATCCTGCACGCTCAACCTACATTGGCCGATGGCGAGCTGAAAGGCAATATCAGTACCGAATACCAAACCAACAATGGTCTTTTTAATTACTCGTTGCAAATGGCAGGCAACCAGAAAGGTTTTGTGTGGGACGCCCGCTATAGCGATAAGATGGCACATGCCTATAAGAATAAGTACGATGGCTATGTGCCTGGCTCACAGTTCCGCGAAAGAGCAGGACGACTGATGCTGGGACTGAACAAAGGGTGGGGGCACTCGCGCTTGACGTGGACCGCCTATCACTTAACACCGGGAATCGTTGAAGGAGAGCGTGATGCCGAGACTGGTGAACTGGAACACGAAGAGGGTTGGACCGGACATCAGTACTCGAAAGCACTCCCATTCCAGCAGGTAAAGCACTACAAGGTGGTATGGGACAACTCGCTGAACCTGTCGTCGGGCTATCTCAAGGCCATCATCGGCTACCAGCAGAACCGCCGTCAGGAGTTCGAGGAGGAAATGGATGAGTACGAGCTGTATTTCAAGTTGCACACACTGACATACGACCTGCGTTACGTTACCAACGAGTTTAACGGTTGGAAACTGTCGACTGGTATTGGTGGTATGTATCAGAAGTCGGGTAACGAGGGTGAGGAGTATCTGATTCCCGACTACCGACTGTTCGACTTCGGTTTCTATGCCACTGCCACCAAGAGTCTTGGCGACAACTGGACACTGAATGGTGGATTGCGCTACGATCATCGCCGACTGCACGGTTACGAGCTGATGGAGGATGGCGACGTTCGTTTCGCCAACTTCAGTCGCCATTTCAATGGTGTAACAGGTAGCATCGGTGCTGTATGCAACATTAACGAGCATTTTAATGTACGCTTGAATCTGGCCCGCGGTTTCCGCACACCAAACATGAGTGAACTGGCTTCGAACGGTGTACACGAGGGTTCTTTGCGCTACGAGATTGGTAACCAGGATTTGAAGGCTGAATATAGTATGCAGGCCGATCTGGGAATGGAGTTTACTTCGCAATATGTATCAGCACAGTTGGCACTCTTTGCCAATCGCATCGATAATTACATTTTCACCCATCGATTGGCCGAGGAGATTGAAGAAGGCTACCTGACTTATGCCTATACCCAGGGCGATGCCCGCTTGTTAGGCTTCGAGGCTGGCGTGGATTTACATCCTGTACACAGCGTACATTTCTCGAATACCTTCTCGTACGTTGATGCACAGCAGATGCATGCCGATCCTGGCACCAAGTATCTGCCCTTTACGCCAGCACCCAAATGGGCTTCGGAACTGAAGTGGGAGCTGTTCCACCACTCGCATACCACGGTAAATCATCACCATACTACCGATGCAGCCCACCGTTCGGTGCTGAACAACCTCTATATTGCAGCTGGTCTCGACTGTTATCTGAAGCAGTCGCATATCTATAGCGCCGACGATACCGAAACTGTCACACCCGGCTATGCGTTGCTGAATCTCTCGGCAGGAACCGATATTCAGGTAAAAGGTAAGAAGATAGCAGAGTTATACATCACCGCCGATAACTTGCTGAACAAGGCCTATCAGAATCACCTGAGTCGTTTGAAGTATGCCGACGAGAATGTGGTTACCGGTCGCCGAGGCGTATATAACATGGGCCGCAACATCTCCTTCAAACTGGTAGTGCCCATCTCTATGTAATGCGAATACCTACTTATGGTTAATCGCAAATGTTGCGTTTAAATGTTGCGCAATGCTTAAAACCCCGTGTTTTAGGTATTGCGCAACTCATTTTTTCGCCGTACCTTTGCACTCGTTTTTAAACAACCATTTTTATACATTATTAATTTAAACTTTAAAAGAGATGAAAAAGATTGTAATGATGATGTTTGCCGCCCTGTTCGCGATGAACGTATTGGCAGACAACGTGAAGTTCAAGGTAACCAACATTCGCTGTCAGAACTGCGCTAAGCGCGTAGAGAAGACGCTTAAAGCAAACGAGGCTGTACAGGAGGTTAATGTTGACCTGCAGGCCAAGACCGTATGCGTGAGCTACGATGCTTCGAAGGCTAATGCAGAGGCCCTGCTGAAGACCCTGACCGATGCTAAGTACCAGGCAGAGATCCTGAAACAGTGCGATGGCAAAGAGGCCAAGGGTGGCTGCGGCAAGCACGAAGGTAAGGAAGGTGGTTGCGGTAAGCACGAAGGCCAGAATGGTCATGGAGGCTGCGGACACCACGCCAAGAAAGAGGCCGAGGCCCAGAAGTAACATTAACCATTAATAAAAAGGCACCACGCTGTTGCGGTACTACGGCAATAGAAGTGCAACAGCGGTGGTGCCTTACTTATTTTTAGATAAGCATGGCAAAAGTATATAATTTGGTTGAGACCATCGTAGGGTGGCCTCAGAAAACACGAGTATATTTCGCATTATTAACACTAATTTTCCTTTTTTCTCAAAATACAGAGGCTCATCCGCTTAAAGGTAAGGTGGTTGATGCCAACGGCAATCCGCTGATAGGCGCAACTATCAGGGTGAACAACTCGAAAGAGGGAACCGTAGCCGATGCCGAGGGAAACTTCAACCTGCAGTTGACTTCGAACAAACTGCCGGTGGTCATCACCATCAACTACCTGGGCTATGAGAAACAGGAAGTGAAGGTAATTAGTAATAAGAGCAACCTGGGTACCATCAAGCTGCACGAGGATGGCTACTCGCTCAACGATGTAGTGGTTGTGGGCTATGGTCAGCAGTCGCGTAAGAAACTGACAGGTGCCGTATCAAAGGTGAAGGGCGATGTGGTGAGCGAGGCCACACAGGATGCTCCTATCATGGCACTGCAAGGAACTGCATCGGGTGTGTATGTGGCACAGGCATCAGGTGTGCCTGGAGGCGGTTCTACCAGTATGGTGATCCGTGGTGCCAACACGCTTACCGGTAGCAAGGATCCATTATATATCGTGGATGGTGTACCCCTGAACTCAAACCCAGAGAACCCCATCGCATACACATCAACCGGACTGTTGGGTCTGCCCGATGAGTTGTCGCTCATCAACCCCAGCGACATTGAGAGTATCGAAGTACTGAAGGATGCAGACGCTACTGCTATATATGGTACGCGCGGATCGAAAGGTGTGGTACTGATTACAACAAAGAAAGGTCGCGAGGGTCGCGTAAAAGTAAACCTGAAGATGAGTACCACAGCCCAGTTTATGAGCAAGCGACTCGACTTTCTGAATACAGAGGAATACACCGCTTTGCGCCACAAGGCTTTCGAGACTGATAAGGCTAAGGGCTATGTGACTGATGCCGACCTGACACCCGCAAAATTTCCAGACTTGACACTTTGGGACCAACACACCACCTACGACTGGCAGGACATTCTGTTTGGCAACACCGCCTGGGGCACCGACATACAGTTGAACGTGTCGGGTGGTAACAAGAACACATCGTTTATGATTAGCGGTGGCTACTACAGTTCGGGTACAGTAACCGTAGGCGACGATAAGTACACCCGTTGGACAGGTCGTTCGAACGTGCAGCACCAGAGCGACGACCACCGATTGCATCTGGATGCAGGCATATCTCTGACCAAACTAAAGATGGATGCCGATGCAGCTGGTTCGGGCTATTCGGCTGTAGTATCGCAGCCCAACATGCCACCATACGACGAGAACGGCGATCCCTATTGGCTGATGGAGAACAGTAACTACAGCTCTCCACTGAGTATTCTGAACTATAGTGGCACCAACGATGCCACATCGCTCAATGCCAGCTTCAATGGTAGCTATCGCATCTGGGACCAGTTGGCCTTTAAGCTGCAGGCTGGTTATAACTACAGCTCGAGCGACCAGAAAGACCTGTATCCACGCAGCTATTATCATCCACTGAGCACAACAGCCTATAATCAGGCAAGATATTATTCGATGAACACCAGTACGTTGATTGTTGAGCCACAACTCACGTTCAACTGTCAGATTCTGGGAGGTAAAACCGACTTCCTGCTGGGTACGACCTATCAGAGTTCGGATACTCACGTGCTATATCTCTATGGACAGAAATATCCTGGCGATATCTTCCTGAAGGATGCCAACGCAGCATCGCTCATCAATTATCACAAGAACCCTTCGACACAGACCAAAAGCGCATCGTTCTTCGGACGTATCACCTACGACTGGCAGGACCGCTATCTGCTCAATGCCACATTCCGTCGCGATGGTTCGTCGCGATTTGGTAAGAATCACCGCTACGGTAACTTCTACTCGATAGGACTGGGTTGGCTGTTCAGTAACGAGAAGTTTATCAAGAACAACCTGAAGTGGCTGAGCTATGGTAAACTGCGCCTTTCGTTAGGTCGTACTGGTAACGATGGTATCAGCGACTATCAGTATATGACCAAGTATACCACCAGCCAGTATCCTTACGAGGGCAGCGTGGGTATCGTGCCTAGCAATCTGGCTAACGACGATTTGCATTGGGAGACTACCGACAAGTTTGATGTTGGACTGGAGCTTGGATTCTTCAGCGATCGCATCCTGCTGACCGCCAACTACTATTACAACACCAGCAAAGACCTGCTGACGCGACAGTATCTGCCCAACCAGACTGGATTCTCGTATATGATGACGAACCTGGATGCAGAGATTGTGAACAAGGGACTGGAGTTGGAACTGAACACCCAGAACATCAAGACCAAGGACTTCCGCTGGACCACACAGCTGACACTGACCATCCCCAGCAACAAACTGACCAAGTTTGCCGACCTGGAGAACTCGGGCTACTACAACACCTACGAGATAGGCAAGTCGGTGAACATCATCCGCGGCTACAAGTATTTAGGCGTTGACAATCAGACGGGTGTGCCAATGGTGCAGGATCAGAATGGCGACGGTAAGATTAACAGCAACGACGACTACATCACACTGGGCAGTCAAGATCCTAAATATTACGCCGGATTGCAGAACACCATCAAGTGGAAGAACCTGACCTTCGACTTTAATCTGTACTATCGTAACAAGCCTATTGAATACGGCTACCTGTGGATATTCTACTATCCACTGGGTATGAGCGAGAACGTGACCCGTGAGATGGCCAGCAACTACTGGACTACACCGGGAGTTGATGCCAAATATCCCGGACTGACGACCACCAGTGCCAGCGACATCTACGATGCTTACTACCGCTACATGTCGTATAGCGACGCAGCATTCAGCACAGGTAGTTATCTGCGCCTGCAGAACGTGCGACTGGCTTACGA
Source organism: Prevotella sp. khp1 (assembly GCF_900102205.1). Classification (NCBI taxonomy): domain Bacteria; kingdom Pseudomonadati; phylum Bacteroidota; class Bacteroidia; order Bacteroidales; family Prevotellaceae; genus Prevotella; species Prevotella sp. khp1. The sequence continues at coordinate 482,981 of NZ_FNJZ01000001.1, read as the reverse complement.
CTTCGACCAGAAAGTGATTGGCCGACTGGGCATCAGCGCCCTGCAGCTATACGTTCAGGGCAAGAATCTGGTAACCATTACCAACTATGATGCGTACGACCCTGAGACCAGCGTGAAGGCTGTGCCACCAACGCAGTCGGTTGTATTCGGATTAAACGTAACATTCTAATTATTAATAGGTATGAAACTGAAATATATCGCATTATCATTAACAACCGCTCTTGCACTCACCTCGTGCGAAAGCATACTCGAGATTGATCCGCCTACCGACTCGCTAACAGCCGAGGTGACATTCTCAACCCCAGAAGGCATACGTACCGCCGCAACTGGATTCTATACAGACAACTTTCTGAACAACCTGATGTACTATCAGGGACTGGAGCTCTACGTGAGTCAGATAACTGACGAGCTGCTGGCACGTTCAGGTCAGTTTGCCGATTTGTATCAGAACAACTACAACTCATCAACAAGCTATATTCCCAATTTGTGGAGCGCCCCATATTCAAGTATCTATGGCGCTAACGATTTCTTGGGACATGTAGAGGGGTCGACAGTGATACCTGCCGACGAGCTGAATAAGTATCGTGGCGAGGCACTGTTTTTTCGTGCCAACGCTTATTTCTATCTGGTTAACCTGTTTGGCGATGTACCTCTGCTCACTACTTACGATGTGAGTGTGACGGCTACAGCACCACGTGCACCAAAGGCCGAAGTGTATCAGCAGATTATAGCCGACCTACAGCAGGCACAGCAGTATTTGAAGGATGCCGGCAATGGTACCACCCGTATCTCGGCCGATGCTGCTACAGCCCTGTTGGCCCGTGTGTATCTTTATACCGAACAGTGGGATAAAGCCATCAGTGAGGCCAACAAGCTGATACCTACAGCCGATGGCGGACAGGGTAGCAAATATGCCCTCGAAACAGCCCAGCGCGTATTCCTCTCAACCAGTAGCGAGGCTATCCTGCAGAGTAATCAGGAGGGATTTATCGGCACAGGCAGCTACGTGGGCTACACCCGTATCGGCAATCTGTTTATCCCCAATGCCCGCGCCACTTATGCCAGCTATTACTTCAGTGATGAGTTGGTGGACGACCTGCGTTCGGAGCCAACCGACCTGCGTAACGAGTGGATAGGGGAGAAGGCCGGCAGCGGTGGTAAGACATACTATTATCCTTATAAATATAAGAATATGACCACCCCAGCCAGTGCGGCCTCGTACGAGAGTTACGTGATATTGCGACTGGCCGAGATGTATCTGATTCGTGCCGAGGCAAGCGCACATCTGGGTGATGCAGCACAGGCCATAGCCGACATCAACAAGATTCGCCATCGTGCCGCACTTAGCAACTATGCAGGCGGGCAGGGTAAGGACGAGCTGTTGTTGGAGATTGAGAGTCAGCGTCGCAAGGAGTTCTTCTTCGAGTGCGGTCATCGCTGGATGGATCTGAACCGTACGGGTCGTGCCGATGCCATCTACAGTCAGAACAGCTATAAAAAGGTGAACTGGCAGTCGTACAAGTCGCTGCTGCCCATCCCCGAACAGCAGATAGGTCGTAACCGCAACCTGACACAGAATCCCGGATATTAATCAAAATCATACAAAATAAGAATATGAATAGTAAGATCAAGCTTTTTAGTATCCTAGGACTGGCGCTCTGCATACAGAGTGCTGGTCTGAAGGACGATAACATCACCAAAGAGGATGGTACGTACATCATTAACACCACGGAACTGGGTAAGAATATCGAGGGTTATAACGGTCCAACCCCGCTGAAAATCTACATCAAGAAGAACAAGGTGGTTAAGATTGAAGCTCTGAAGAATCAGGAGACTCCCAAATACTATGCCCGTGTGAAGAAGGCGCTGTTTGAGAAGTGGAACAATCTGAAGGTGAGCGAGGCTCAGAAGTTGCAGGTAGATGGCGTGACCGGCGCCACCTATACATCCGAAGCGGTGATTAAGAACGTACAAGCCGGTTTGGATTATTACAAGAAACATAAGTAATACCTACTTATAATTAATCCGTTTCTGCATACGTGGTAAGTGCGCCGTGCTTAAAACCCCGTGTTTTAGGTATTGCGCACTTCTTTTTTTCGCCGTACCTTTGCAGCGCAATTTTGTTAGTTATTAGTTATAATTGTAAGAAGAAAAATGAAAATTGAAAAGATTCATGCGAGAGAGATTCTCGATTCAAGAGGTAATCCAACAGTAGAGGTAGAAGTAACACTCGAGAATGGTGTAATGGGTCGTGCCGCTGTACCTTCAGGTGCATCAACCGGCGAGAACGAAGCCCTGGAACTGCGCGATGGCGACAAAGAGCGCTATCTGGGCAAGGGTGTTTTGAAGGCCGTTGACAACGTAAACAAAGTGATTGCACCTGCGCTGAAGGGAGACTGCGTACTGGAACAGCGTGCCATCGACTATAAGATGCTGGCTCTCGACGGTACTCCTACCAAGTCGAAACTGGGTGCCAACGCTATCCTCGGTGTATCGTTAGCTTGCGCTCAGGCTGCAGCTAAGGCACTGAATATACCTCTTTATAGATATATAGGCGGCTGCAATGCATACACCTTACCCGTGCCTATGATGAATATTGTAAATGGTGGTGCACACTCTGCAGCCCCTATCGCTTTCCAGGAGTTTATGATTCGTCCTGTAGGTGCCAGCAATGAGCGCGAGGCCATCCGTATGGGTGCTGAGGTATTCCATAACCTGGCCAAGCTGCTCAAGGCACGTGGACTGTCAACAGCTGTAGGTGATGAGGGAGGCTATGCGCCTAACTTCGACGGTATCGAGGATGCACTCGACACCATTGTAGAGGCTATCAAGAAAGCTGGTTATGAGCCTGGTAAGGATGTAAAGATTGCAATGGACTGTGCTGCATCTGAATTTGCTACCTGCGAGAACGGACAGTGGTTCTACGACTACCGTCAGCTTAAGAACGGTGCGAAGAAGGATCCTAACGGCAAGAAGCTCTCGGCCGATGAGCAGATTGCTTATCTGGAGCAGCTCATCACCAAGTATCCTATCGATTCTATCGAGGACGGACTGGATGAGAACGACTGGGATAACTGGGTAAAACTGACCGAGAAGATTGGCGACCGCTGCCAGTTGGTAGGCGACGACCTGTTTGTGACTAATACCAAGTTCCTGGAGAAGGGTATTAAGATGGGCGCTGCTAACTCGATACTGATTAAAGTGAACCAGATTGGTTCGTTGACAGAGACCTTGGAGGCTATTGAAATGGCGCACCGTCACGGCTACACCACAGTGACCTCTCACCGCTCAGGTGAAACAGAGGACACCACGATTGTCGACATCGCAGTAGCCACAAACTCTGGGCAAATCAAGACTGGTTCACTTTCTCGTACCGACCGTATGGCCAAGTACAATCAGCTGATTCGTATCGAGGAAGAGCTGGGCAGTACAGCTGCTTACGGCTACCAGCGACTGAAATAAGTGAATTAACTTTTTGAGTAAATCATTTATAATAAAACAACTTAAAAATGCAGATAAGCTGTGAAGCTTGTCTGCATTTGTATTTCCTATATAATCTTAAATCCCATGGTAAAGTACCCAGTTGGCATCCGAGTATTTTCCAATCAGCTCGGCATCGCGGACTGGATGCAGTTGACGCATGAGAGGGTTACGTTTGGTAGTATCTACAGGATATCCTTCGGTATCGTGACTGTTAAACTCGAGGATGGTGGCTGTTTGGGCACCATTATCAATCACGCCCCAGCCTCTTGCAGGGATGTTCTCGAGTGTGCAGTTGAGTAGTACGCACTCGGCATGGGGATAGTTACGCCCCTTATTGTCGGGTAAACGACCCAATTCTGCGTAATCCGACAAGCCTTTGAAGTGACAATCAACAAACACGTTACCATGGTTTTCGGCAGTGTTGCGTATCCACATAAACGCACCATAGCTGGTTATCGTACAATGATTAAAGAATGAAGGACCTCGACCTAATATCGTATCGCCGCCACCATCAATCTGGCAGTTTAACCAGTAACAGCTACCATTGGCCTGCAGGGCATCGCCGTCGCCGATAACATGAACGTTTTCAAAGTAGTTCCGTTCGCCATTAACCAAGAGTCCTTCGGCCTGACCTTTACAATCGGTCTTAATGGTGATATCCTTGAAAATCAGATCGCTACAGTTGTCGGCTGCAAAGGCTGCTCGTCGTGATGGGAATGTGCCACGCACCTCGTTGGTCTTGATATCAGATGGATGAGGATTAAACACCTCGTTGTTGGGGTAATGGATAACCACGCTATCGCGTGTTTCGCCTTGGATGGTTACAAAGCGCTTGTTGCGGAAATATACCAACTCCTGATAATCGCCATTTTTTACCTGCACGCAATAACGGCTGTATTCTGTAGCTAGCGAATCAGGGATAAAATCCATGGCACCTTGTATCGTAGAGAAATCACCTTGTCCATCGGCAGAAACTGTTAGCGTGCGTTTATTTGCATCGGGAGCTTTACTTTTTGTCTTGAAAGACCACGCATTTTTTCCTTTTATACCTTTAAAACCTTTAATGACGTTGTTATCAATGGTTACGTAATATTCGTGCCCGTACTCCAACATGTTATGATGTAGGTAGATGGTAAAGCGGCGCTCGTGAGCGATGATGGGGTAGAAGTGGAAGGCATCGGAGAATCCGCCAATGATATCCAACTGATAGCGCGACCTATCGATAGCGTTTACGCCCGATGGTGTTCCGGCTTTGGTGTTGCGGTTGGTGATGTTTTGTGATGCCTTATACATATAAGGTATAGGCGTGTATTGTGCTGCAGGATTACGCGACTGTCCTTGTGTAGGACCGGCAGGTATGCTTAAGTCCAAGCGATCAACCAGTTTGCCCGATTGTTTATCGTAAACCGAGATGAAACCTTTCTGGCCGATTGAGGCAGTGTCGGAAAGTGTGAGCTCCAAATGGGTATCGATATTTACATCATGTGCCCCACATGCGGGTTGCATTTTTACCATACTTACCTGAGCCAATGCGCTATTACTGGCTCCAATCACCAGTGCAAAAATCAGTTTTTTTATCATCTTGATTGCTGTTTGTTTTTGATATTTATTGTTTGTTTTCGCTGACAAAGGTACATATTATTTTGTTTACCACCAAATATTGGTTTAGCAAATTATTACCAAAAAACGCTAATATATTTGGGCCTTTCAGAAATTATGCTTAATTTTGCAACAGATAGGATTATTTAAAAACGCTATTTTATGAAACTGTTATCAACTATCATACTTGCATTAAGCAGTCTGAATGGCTTGGCACAGAATAAAGCCAACGATAATACGATGCCGTTTGTGTATCATGGACATATCTATCTGCAGACTACCATTAACGATAATCTGCACGTAAATACGCTGTTTGATACAGGTGCAGCTAACATCTTTGGTATCGACAGCGTAGCGCTTGCGCAATCTTCCTGGCATCCACAGAAAGTAGGTAAGGCCAGAGCTGGTGGTGCCGCAGGATCGACCATGGTACGTGTGATAGCCGATGGCACCAAGGTACAGATGGGAAATGTGGTGCAGCAATATCAGATAGTGCCGATATTTAAGTTGCGTGACATTGTAAGTCGCCATGTGGATGGTATCTGGGGTATCAAGGATATCTCGAAATATCCGCTCGAGATCAACTTCGAGAAGCAGTATCTTAAGCAGTACACCAGCACCAAGCCCAATACCGAGGGCTATCAGCAGTTACCCATAAAATACGAGAATAATAGGATTATGCTGCAGGCCGAGGTACAGTTGGGTGGCAAGAAGATACGTGGCTGGTACTTGATGGATACGGGCAGTGGTGGTTCGGTTACCTTTACGTCGGGTGCCGTGACCGAGTTCGCTCTTGATAAGATTGAAGGCAAGCGCTACCTGGCAGATATGGCTCAGCCTGGCATTGGCGACAAGGCGATGGAGACATCGGTTGAAATGATGAGCGACCATATATTGATAGGTGGCGACACCATCCGTTATACTGACATCAGCTATGTACCCGAGGGGGTAGGGGCTATGAGCGACCGACCTTATCTGGGTATTATCGGTAACGACGTTTGGGATAGGTTTAACATTATTATCGATGCCCAGAACATGAAACTTTATCTGCGCCGGCATAAGGCTGATGCCCCCATCGGTAAGAGATATGGTTACGGCTGGCGAAACCGTACGGATATCTGTCGCGGTTGGGTGGTGTATTATATGAACCACTCGAGCGAGGCCCATGAGGCTGGTGTAGAGATCGGTGACACGATTACCACCATTAATGGTCGCGATGTAAAGGATTACACCTGGGACGAGGAGGAAGCCTTGCACAAAGCACCACGCCACGAGCTTGATATCGTGACGCCACAGGGCCAGCAGAAACATGTGATACTTGACGCAAAAGAATATTGGTAATAATAACTTAAATTTTAAAATTATGGTACTTTCAACAACTCCAACAATCGAAGGTCACACTATCCGTGAGTATAAGGGTGTAGTGACAGGTGAAACAATCATCGGTGCAAACATGTTTAAGGACCTGTTTGCTGGTATCCGTGATATCGTAGGTGGTCGCGCCGGTAGCTATGAGAAGGTGCTGCGCGAGGCCAAGGACGAGGCTATGCGCGAGATGATGGAGCGCGCCCAGATGTTAGGTGCTAACGCTATCGTAGGCATCGACCTGGATTACGAAACCATTGGTGCTAACGGCTCTATGCTGATGGTAGCCGCCAGCGGCACTGCAGTTGTGCTATAGCTTAATCTACTTGAGCTTATTTATTTGTTCATCATCTGTTCTATTTCTTCGCGGTGCTCAAAGAGGGTACAGCCGCCTGTGTGCTCCCAACCTAATGCACGGGCAGCTCTAATCTTCTTGAATAAAGGTGATTTAAGTGCCTGTCGTACACCAAGTTCTAACACATTACTATCGCTAAATGGAGAGAACGGACAGGGCTCGGCCGATCCATCTGGACCGATATGGAAAAAGCCGCGACCTGAGGCCAGACAGCCACCTAAAGCCTTCTCGTCACCGGGGAACGACAGGAAGATAATATCCTGATACATCGTGCGGCGTTCTTCGAGTACCTGCTCCATCTGGGCCACATGTGCATCGCTAAATGCCAAATGCTCAGTGCTTGGTTCTGTGGGCACATACTCGATATAGAACACGATCTTACAACCATAGCCGCGTAGCTGATTAATGAAATCAGCAGATGTTACCAGCTGCATGTTCTCGGTAGTAACGGTGATGCTGGTACCAAAGAAGAGATTCTCGGTCTTCAGCATCTCCATCGACTGCATAGCACGCTTGAACACACCCTGACCTCGACGCTCGTCGGTACCGATGGCAGTACCCTCAAGACTGATGATAGGCACCATGTTCAGATTCTTACGCAGAAACTCCATGTACGATGGACCAATCAGTGTGCCATTGGTAAAAATGGGGAATATCATGTCCTTAACCTCAGCCACCTGCTCCAGAATATCCTTGCGCATCATAGGTTCGCCACCAGCCAGCAGCGAGAAGTTGATACCCATCTCAGCAGCCTCCTCAAAAATGTGGCGCCACTGCTCGGGAGTAAGTGTGGCCTTGCGGTCGGACTCTTTATCCTCGGCTATTCCGTTGGAGCGGGCATAGCAACCCTTGCAATGCAGATTGCAGGTGGTTGAGATACTACTAATTAAGAAAGGTGGCACATCTAAACCTTCGCTTTCTGCCATCTTCTTACGGCGTTTTTCCGATTTCTCGAACAGGCGCTGCATCTTGAAGGCAAACTTCGCTTCACGGGGATTACTCAGCACATTCTTATAGGCTGTAGCCATTATATTGCGAATGCTGCCATTCATGTATTCTGCCAAATTGATGGCACTCTGACTTTCCATACTGATTTACTTTTTATACTTGCTAATCAACTCTGTAAGCGTATCACCATGATGACGTTCCTGCTTGGCAAACACATCCATCTCGTTGGCTACTTCATCCAGTCCTACAGCACGTAATGCCTGAGCAAACTGGTTTACCTGCTGCTCGCCGTGATATTCGCCCTTGGCAAAGTTCTCGGCAATCTTCCAGATATCGCTATCGTACTTAGCCATCAGGGTAGCATAGAATCCTGCATGTACTGCCTCTTGATTCGCCATCTCAATAAACGTAGCCGAAACCTCTTCGGGATAGCCCTGTTCGCGAGCCATTCGAGCCAGCGCATAATAAACCATTACTCCCTGCGCCTCGGCCTTAGCAGCTCCGTCGCACAGCTTTTCAAAATCGGTACCTTTCGTTTTTCCGTAAATCATTGTATTTAATATATATTGTTGTTTTTGTGATGTTATCAACTTAAAAGCGGTGCAAAGGTAATAAGAATAATTTATATCGCAAGCGATTTAGATAACACTTTAAGAAGAATTAACTAAATATCGCTTGCGATATGAATAATAAATAATATGTATTATCTTCTTTTCTTTGGTGCTACTTTACGTTTGGGAGTAGCTTTGGGAGCAGGTGGGGCAGGGAGGTCCTTTGTAACGGTGGCCTTCAGGATGCGGATATCCTCTAAGGGGCGGTCGTTCTTATCTACAGCCACACCTTGGATAGCTTCGACTACATCCAACCCCTCGACAATCTCACCAAACACGGTGTACTGACCATCCAGATGGGGCGTGCCACCGATGGTTTTGTAAACTTCACGCATCTCTGGGGTAATCTTTACCTGGCCATTGGTAATCGAATCGATCTTCTGCTGGGTATAATCCAGTCGGCGATCGTCGTACACCTTACCCCAAACCATGTAGAACTGACTGGCACCAGAACGGCGCTCTGGATTCTTTTCGTCGCCTTCGCGTGCAGCAGCTACCACACCTCGACGATGGAATATCTTAGGCAAACGGAACTCAGCCTCGGTAGTATAATCGTAATCACCCGAACCTAACAACTGTCCGGGTTTGGCTTTCTTACTGAAGATATCGCCCGTCTGGATCATAAAATCCTTAATCACACGATGGAACAGCAGCGAATCGTACGAGCCCATTTTGGTAAGCTTCAAAAAGTTGTCGCGGTGCTGTGGTGTCTCGTCGTAAAGGGCGATACGGATGTTACCCTTGGTGGTTTCGAAGAGCACTTCGGTACTAGTTGTTTGTGCATTTAATGTTGCCGATGCCAGGCAAAAGGCGCATGCAAATGTGAGTAATCGTTTCATATTGACTGTTTTTTGGCTGTAAAAGTAACAAAAAGTAACGAAAAATGCGAAAATTTAGCGTATTTTTTTGCATAATGCGTATAAATTCTTATCTTTGCACCCGATTTTGTTGAAATTTCAAACACAATAGATAAACTTAAAATAACGTGATGAAAACTAGTAAATTGATTCTGGCTGCTGGGCTCCTGATGGCGGGGCTTAGTTCGCATGCCGAAGAAGGTCCGCTGTGGATGCGGTACACTGCCATCTCGCCTGATGGCAAAAGGATTGCCTTTTCGTATAAAGGTGATGTATATACAGTAGCATCAACTGGCGGACAGGCCCGACAGCTTACCACCAATGCGGCTTACGATGCTTGTCCGGTATGGAGCCCCGATGGCACCAAATTGGCTTTTGCTTCGAGTCGTGAGGGTAGCATGGATGTATATGTGATGGATGCGCAAGGTAGCGAACCTGTGCGCCTGACAACCAACAGCACCAACGAGATGCCTGTGGTTTGGCGAGACAACGAACATGTGTTGTTCTCGGCTTCGTGGATGCCATCGGCACAGTCGATTCTGTTCCCTGGCGAGAATCAGGTGTACGAGGTGAGCATCAAGGGCGGTCGTCCTCGCATGTTCTCAACACTGCCAATGGAGGATATTAGCTTTGCCAAGGATGGTCGTATATTGTATCACGACTATAAGGGTTACGAGGATCCTTTCCGCAAGCACCATCAGAGTCCTATCTGTCGCGACATTTGGATGATGCAGGATGGACACTACACCAGACTGACCGACTTTAAGGGCGAGGATCGTACACCACGCTGGGCTGATGCCAACTCGTATTATTACACCAGCGAGGAAGATGGTACTTTTAATGTGTATCGCCGAAATATCGACGGCACAGGTAAAAAGCAGCTCTCGCACCACACAATGAATCCCGTACGCTATCTCTCGGTAAGCAACGAGGGTACACTCTGCTACAGTCAGAATGGCGAGATTTATACCTTGAAGGAAGGTTCTGAGCCACAGAAGGTAAAGGTAACTATTACCGGCGACCGTCAGGATAAGGACCTGATTCGTCAGCTCCGTTCGAGTGGTGTAACCGAGATCAGTCTTTCGCCCGATGCCAAAGAGGTGGCCTTTATTCTGCGTGGCGATATCTTCGTGACATCGGTTGAGTACAAGACTACCAAGCAGATTACCAACACACCACAGCAGGAGCGCAGTGTGGATTTTGCACCTGATGGCCGCAGTCTGGTTTACTGTGCAGAGCGTGGTGGCGTATGGCAGATATATCAGACCAAACTGAAGAATAAGAACGAGAAACTCTTTACTTACGCTACCTCCCTGCAAGAGGAGCGTCTGACTAACAGCAACGAGACATCGCTGCAGCCAAAGTACAGTCCTGATGGCAAAGAGGTAGCTTACTTCAAGAACCGTTCGGAGCTGTGCGTGATTAACCTGAAGACCGGACTGGAGCGCACTGTGCTTGATGGTAAGTACAACTTCTCGTACCGCGATGGCGACCTTTGGTTTGAGTGGAGTCCCGACAGCAAGTGGCTGTTGGCCAGCTATATAGGTACTGGCGGTTGGAACAGCAGCGATATCGCTTTGGTAAACGCCAGCGGTAATGGCGAGGTACACAACCTGACCGAGAGTGGCTACAACGAGAGTTCAGCCCGTTGGGTGCTTGGTGGTAAGGCCATGCTGTTTGAGAGTGATCGCGCCGGCTATCGCAGTCACGGTAGCTGGGGTGCCGAGTCTGACTATTACGTGATGTTCTTCGATGTAGATGCTTACGACCGCTTTACCATGAGTAAGGAGGATAAGGAAATCCTGGAAGAGGCTGAGAAGGAGGCTAAGAAGAATGAAAAGGCTGACGATAAGGATGCTAAGAAGAAAAAAGACAGTAAGAAGAAAACTGCCGAGAAGCCAAAGACCGAGAAACTGCTGGCATTCGACTTAGAAAACTGTCGCGATCGCATTGTGCGCGTAACTGATAATTCTGCTCGTATGGGCGACGCTGTACTGAAGGGCGACACATTGTATTATCAGGCCTCGTTCGAAGGTGGCAGAGACCTGTGGGTACACTACCTGCGCGAGGATAAGACCGAGCTGCTGATAAAGGGTGTTGGCGGCGGCGCTATGCAGCCCGACAAGAAGTTTAATAACCTGTTCCTGGTATCGCATGGTGGTATCAAGAAGTTGGATCTCGGTAAGAAATCTACCAAGAACATTGACTTCGAGACCGTATTCAACTATCGTCCTTACGAGGAGCGTGCCTACTTGTTCGACCACATCTGGCGCCAGGTTAAGGATAAGTTCTATGTAGAGAATCTGCACAATGTAGATTGGGAAGGCTATCGTGATAACTATCGCCGTTTCCTGCCATATATCAATAATGAGTACGACTTCAGGGATATGCTGAGCGAGATGCTGGGCGAGCTGAATGCATCGCACACAGGTGCCAGATATTATCCTAATGGTGCATCACTCAGCACCGCCACATTAGGTGTGTTTATCGACCAGAACTATCAGGGCGACGGACTGCGTATCGAGGAGGTTATCAAGCGTTCGCCATTGGCCCAGAAGAAGACTGGTGTGGTAGCCGGATGCGTGATTGAGGCTATCGACGGTGTAGCCATCAAGGCTAACGACGACTACTTCCCACTGCTGGATGGAAAGGCTGGAAAGCGCGTACGTTTAACCATTCTGAATCCTTCAACCGGTAAGCGTAACGATGTGACTATCAAAGCCATCAGTCGTAGTGCACAGACTGAGTTGCTGTACAAGCGTTGGGTTGACCGTCAGCGTGAGATGACCGACAGTCTCTCGGATGGCAAGCTGGCCTACGTGCATGTAAAGGCTATGGACAGTCCCAGCTTCCGTACGGTTTACCGTGAGCTGCTGAGCGACAAGAACCGCAATCGTGTGGCTGCTGTAGTTGACGAGCGTCATAACGGTGGTGGTTGGTTACACGACGATTTGTGCACCCTGCTGAGCGGTAAGAAGTATCAGGAGTTTGTGCCTCATGGTAAGTATGTGGGCTCTGATCCTTATAACAAATGGCTGAAGCCATCGTGCGTGCTGATTTGCGAGGATGACTACAGTAACGGACATGGTTTCCCATGGGTATATAAGGAGCTGAAGATTGGTAAGCTGATTGGTGCACCTGTAGCCGGAACAATGACTGCCGTTTGGTGGGAGACCCTGCAGAACGGAATGATTTTCGGTATTCCTCAGGTGGGCTGTCGCGATATGCGTGGTGTGTTCGGCGAGAACACTACACTGAATCCTGATATCGAGGTGTATAACACACCCGAGGATTACATCAACGGTCGCGACCGTCAGTTGGAGCGTGCTGTAAAGGAAATGCTCCGTTAAAAATACTTGGTGATATTGGCGTTCTCGAAGTTGTTCATCTCGTTCATCATCCGAACGGCTGAATCAACTATCGGGAATGCACAGAGAGCACCAGTGCCTTCGCCTAACCGCAAACCCAGATGCAGCAAGGCATTTGCACCCATCGCATCGAGCATGCGCTTGTGGCCGCTCTCATCACCACAATGTGTAAAAACCATGTAGTCCTGAGCGGCAGGATATAGCTGAATAGCAGCCAACGCACAGGCCGTCATAATAAAGCCGTCGACGAGTATCACCAGATGCTTTTCGGCGGCTTTTAGCATGGCGCCGATAGCAGCTACCATCTCGTAGCCGCCGAAGTAGGCGAGTGGGGTGATAGGTGCTTGGTTTGGGGTGGTAACTTGGTAGTTTGATAATGCCTTTGAGAGCACTTCGTACTTGTGGCGGATGCCTGGGGTATCGAGACCGGCACCTGCACCGATACATTCTTGTAATGGGACGCCTGTAAACAGGTGCATCCAGATGCTGGAGGGTGAGGTATTGGCAATACCCATCTCGCCGATACTCAGCACACGACAGCCTTCAGCGATACAGTCATCTACCAGGTCGCACCCAATCTGGATGGCTCGATCAAGCTCTGCTTCGGTCATCGCTGCTTCATACAGAAAATTCTTGGTGCCTCGGGCTATCTTGCGATTAATAATGCCATCGATACCTGTAAAATCATAATCCACGCCCACATCCACAATACGCAACTTGAAACCATGCTGCCTACAGAACATGTTCACACCGCCACCGCCATGGGTGAAGTTGATCATCTGCTGCCAGGTGACCTCGCGTGGCGACACGCTCACGCCTTCGCGCTCAATACCATGATCGCCACCTAATAACAAATGACAAGGGTGAGCGAGTGAGGGTTCTAATGTCTGTTGGATTAAGCTGATCTGCAGGGCCAGATCTTCTAATCTGCCTAACGCCCCTTTGGGCTTGTTCAGATTGTCTATCTTTGCCTGAATCTGTGGCGCAAAGGAATTATCTATGGGATGTATTGCGAATGACTTCATTTTTTTAGGCACGGATTAACGGGGATTAACACGGATTTATTTGATTTTTACTGAGATGCCGCTGACCATGAGAATCACCTCGTCGGCCTTCTGGGCGATGTATTGGTTCATCCAGCCTTGCAGGTCAGTAAAGCGCCGCTGCAGTTGGTTGGTGCTCACACCACCCAGTCCTATCTCGTTGGTCACGAAGATATAGGTGGCATCGGGAGCGGTGAATTGGTCGAACTCTTGTTTCGCTGCTGTTAGGATTGTGTCGATGTCGGTGGTTTCAGTCGAAATCCAGTTCGTCAGCCACAGCGTCACGCAGTCTATCACCACCACGCGGCCAGTCAGGTCGTGCTTCGAGAGGTATTTCTCCTCCTCGATATTCGTCCACTCCGGACCGCGACGCTCCTGATGCTTGCGCACGCGCTCGCGAAACTCCTCGTCCCAGATGTGAGCCGTGGCCAGGTAAACGGGATTGTCACTCAACTCTAAAGCCAGTGCTTCGGCCTTAGTGCTCTTACCCGAGCGCTGACCGCCTGTAATCAATATAATCTTTTTCATTGCGTACAAACAACCAAATAAACACTCAACTCAACCAACAAGCAAACGGCACCACAGCAGTCGCCGGTATAGCCGTGAATCTTGCGCCAGATGAGCAGATAAAGGAAATACATCACGAGGGCAGGAAGGAAGATAATCAGATCCCAGCGCATGCCCGTGTACCAGATGTAAGCCGCCATTGGCAGGAGCCCTTGAATGGCTAACCCTATACCAGCCTTTACACTGATTTTACGATATACGGTACGAGCTTTCGACTCCTCGATATTGCGGGCATATGGCATCATAATGATGAGTTGCGAAGTAACCATTTTGGCATATGGATCGGCGACCAAGATGGTGAGTGCTGCCAAAGCGGGAGGCATGGCGAACAAAGCAGCAAATAGCAACAGTTCGTAGCAAATCAAACCGATAACGCCATAGGTGCCGATATGCGAATCTTTCATGATGGCCAAGATACGTTCTCGGTTGTTACCGCCACCACCAAAGCCATCCAGGAAGTCGGCCAAACCGTCCTCATGTAGCGCACCTGTAATCAGCAATCGTACCACGATAGCCAGCAATACGGCTATCGAATAAGGTAGATACCAACTGCCGAAATAGAGCGTGGCAGCCATGGTGCCGCCGGTGAGCCAACCTGTCAGTGGCCAGTGTTCCACTACCGTGGCATAACAAGCCTTAGGCGGCTGATGCAATCGCCAGAAAGGCAACCGCGTAAAAAATATCAGTGCCGCCCATATCCTGTCGTACCAATGTGTCTGATCAATATTTATCTGCATAATTTTCGTTTTTGAGGGCAAAGATATGAAAACTTTTTGTACTTTTGCACACACGAAACCAATAAAATGATAAAAAATGAAGAAAATAGCATGGATGATAGTGGCTGCAGCACTCTTTGTGGGGTGCAAGGGTAAGGGTGTGCAACAGGCGCAGGGCGATGGTGAGGCCGACTCTACCGCTGCTATCACCGTGAAATATGCCACAGGGTTCAGCGTGAAGGATTCGGCCGGCGTGCGACTGGTAGATATCGGTGACAAGTATCATTTTGCACTGATGAAATCGGATGCCGACGCGCCTGAGGGCTATACCAGGATTCAGGTGCCCATCACGCGCACCATCTGTATGACGGCACTGCAACTGTCTAACTTCACCGCGCTGGATGCGCACGATGTGGTGAAGGGCATCACTGGCACCAAGAACCTCTATAACCAGGATATCCTGCAACGCGTGAAGGATGGCAAGATTGTAAAGATAGGTATGGAGGGTAATTTTGATACCGAAATAGTGCTTGCAGCAAATCCTCAGATAATCCTGATATCTCCTTCTAAACGTGGCGGTTATGATGCCATCAAGGAGACGGGTATCACACTAGTGCCCCATCTGGGCTATAAAGAGCTCGACCCACTGGGACAGGCTGAATGGATCAAGTTTGTGGGTATGCTGATAGGTAAGGAGCAGCAGGCCAACGAGGTGTTTGCCGGTATAGAGAGTCGGTATAACGCTCTGAAAGAGAAAACACAGAACGTGACAAAACGCCCCACCGTGCTGAGTGGTGAGATGCACTACGGCAACTGGCATGCGGTGGGCGGCAAGAACTATCTGGCTCAGATATTCCGCGATGCAGGAGCCGACTACGTGATCGACGATGAGGAGACCAGTGGCGAAGACTTGGAGTTTGAGAAGATGTACGCCATGGCGGCCAATGCCGACTACTGGCGCATCTTGAATAGTTATCCCGGTGAGTTCTCGTACGAGGCGCTGAAGGCATCTGAACCGCGCAACGAGCTCTTCAAGGCTTATAAGGAGAAAAAGGTGATCTACTGCAACATGAAGCAGACGGCCTATTACGAGATATCGCCCGTGAGGCCCGACGTGCTGCTGAAGGATTTTGTGGCTATCTTCCATCCAGAACTGGTGGAGTCTGATTATAAACCTACATTCTATCGCTTGCTGAAATGAAAGCACCGAAGTTCATAGCACTGTTGCTGGGTATCGCTGTGCTGGCGATTGTAAACCTGCTGCTGGGGTCGGTAGAGATTCCGGTGGGGGATGTGTGCCGCATTCTGGCTGGTGATACCTCCAACGAGATATGGACGAATATTATCTGGCAATCACGACTACCACAGGTGATGACGGCTGTTGTGGCTGGTGCCGGACTGGCGGTGAGCGGACTGCAGATGCAGACGGTGTTCCGCAATCCGTTGGCAGGACCTTCGGTATTGGGTATCTCCAATGGTTCGGCGCTTGGTGTGGCTTTCGTGGTGCTACTGTCGGGTAGGATAGGTGGCGTGGCACTGAGCCGACTGGGTTATCTGGGCGATGCTGCCATGAGTGTGGCGGCTATCATCGGTGCCCTGGCGGTGATGATGCTCATCGTATGGCTCTCGCAGAAGGTGAAGGGAAATGTCACGCTGCTGATTATCGGTGTGATGATAGGTTATCTGGCCAATGCCATCATCGGTGTACTGAAGTTTCTCTCGCCCGAAGAGGATGTGAAGGCATTTGTGGTGTGGGGCTTAGGCTCGTTCTCGCGCGTATCGGGCGATGAAATGGTGCTGTTTGTGGTACTGATGTGTGTGCTGCTGCCGCTGGCCTGCCTGCTGGTGAAACCGATGAATCTGCTGCTTCTGGGCGATAGATATGCTGCCAATCTGGGACTGAACATCAAGCGTGCCCGACTGCTGGTGATTCTGAGCTCGGGTGTGCTGGTGGCCATCGTCACAGCTTATTGCGGACCTATCATGTTTATCGGATTGGCGGTGCCCCATCTGGCGCGCGCCTTGTTTGGCAGTAGCGATCACCGCGTGCTGATGCCTGCCACGATGTTTTGTGGGGCGGCCTTGGCGCTGGTATGCAACCTCATAGCCCGTATGCCTGGTTTCGAGGGTGCACTGCCCGTTAACTCCGTGACGGCACTGGTTGGTGCGCCGGTGATAGCGGTAGTATTGTTCCGTCGTCGGCAATCAGAAGAATAGTCAACTCGCCATTGGGCAGTAGCGGTTGACAATAAACGGCGCAATGGCTGATGATGACGTCGGCAAAATCCTGTTGTTGTTCTGGGGAGAGTCTCTCCCATATCTCGCGTGCCAAGGTGATATCGCTGATGTCGATATCGCAATGGGCCTCGTGCAGCATCTCACTGATAAACGCTTTATCCATGGTGGCGCGTTTGCTATGCGTGTCGAGATGACCAGCCGCCAGTTTGACGGCTTTGCCTATCATCACGCCGAGTGTGATGCTGCGTATATCCAGTTCGTGGGCTATCTTGAGCGTCTCGCCAATATAGTTGCCATACTCCACAAACGCCTGTTGGGGCAGCTCGGGGTAGAGGGCCTTCACAAACCGCTCACTCTTTCCGCCGCTATTGATCACCACTCTTGCCGATTGAGACGCCTTAGCCACCGTCATACACTTACGGATACTATCCACAAACGCCTCCTCGCTAAACGGCTTTACGATGCCCGAAACACCAATGATGGAGATGCCCCCTTCAATCCCCAATCGCGGATTAAAAGTCCTGCGCGCAATCTCAGCCCCCTGCGGCACACTAATCACAATCTTCAATCTTCCATCTTCCATCTTCAATCTTTCTAAGTTCTGGCGAATCATCTCCCTTGGTGCCTTGTTGATGGCAGCCTCGCCTGGGGGATAATCGAAGCCAGGCAGCGTAAACCTGCCAACACCCTCGCCACCAAGAATCTCAAAGTGATCGGATTCGGTGACCTGGGCCCTGACCTCGATGCCATTGGTAACATCCGGGTCGTCGCCGGCTTCTTTGATGCAGGCGGCATAGTCGTCGCCATAGCTCACTGCTACATGGATGGTCTCGCCGTTAGGCAGCATCACAGGCACTTCGGCAGGCATCTCGCCTGAAGTCAGTCGGATGCAGGCTGCCACCGCTGCTGCTGTGGCACAGGTGCCCGTGGTGAGTCCGCTATGCAGGGGATAGAACTCTGGCAGTAGCTTCTCTACCATTCTCCGTAGCCCGTAAGGACCGTCAACCACGATGAATGATTTGGGCTGTTCTGGGCGCTTGATGGCTATCACCCGCATGCCGCAGGCTTTGGCTGCTACTACCTTTTCTGTAAATCCGCCTGATAAACCGCTTTCTTTCAATAAGATAGCGTCTACTTGAACGGGTATATCGTTGGGGTCGTCGTAATAGCATAGCTGCGCTTGGGTGGCACCTTGTTTCAGAGCTAAGGCGATCGACGACGGTCGGTTGAGGATGCGATAAAAAATACTGATTCCATCGGCCGCGAGCGGTTTCAGTTTGCTGATGCTCTGCACGCCGGTGGTGGCGAGAAGGCTATGGATGTCGCGTGGTATCTGGGTGTAGTCGTCAATCCAGGTGATGGCAGGGTCGCATGGCGGGTAGATGCGCTCGAAGCGTACTACGGGCAGCGAGAGTGCGCTGGCAGTCTTGGCAATGGTCTGGTGCAACAGTGCTGCAAAGGGGTGGGCGGCATCCACTATCATCCGGATGCCGTGCTCGGTGCAAAAGTGCATCATTGCTGCCTCATCGAGTGCGCCGTCTATGCGCACACCATGCTGCAGCGTGATGTCCTGCTCGCCGGTCTTTGTGCTGTAGAAGTAGGGCGCCCCCCCTTCTTCCAGCACCTCCACGGCTTTGCGTCCCTCTGTTGTTCCACCAAATACCAGTATCATGCTTTGCCTTTTCGGAATAGATGAGTGAAGTTTTTTGAATAGAGTTCAGACAGTCCTTGACGGTTATCGATGGCTTCGCCAACGACGAGCATTGTGGTGAGCGTCAAGTGGTTATCGTGAACTATCTGAGCTAAATCTTTAAGTACTCCGCGATAGATCTTCTGGTCGGGCCAGGTGAGGTGATAGCAGGCAGCTACGGGCGTATCCTCGGGGTACTCCTGCAGCAGTTCGCGCTGCACATCATCTACGATACTGGCTGAGAGGAAGATGCACATCGTGCTCTGACTCTTGGCCAACAGGTGCAACTGTTCTTTCTCGGGCATGGGTGTGCGTCCTTCGCCACGGGTCAGAATAATCGTCTGACAGCGCTCTGGAATCGTGAACTGACTCTGCAGTTCGGCTGCTGCCGCCAGGAACGAGCTGATGCCTGGGGTGATATGGTATTCCATGTGGTTGGCATCGAAGAAGGCCATCTGTTCCTGAATGGCTCCAAAGATACAGGGATCGCCGGTGTGCAGACGAACGATGAAATGGCCTTTGTCGTAATGCTCCTTCATCAGTGCGCACTGCTCTTCGAGTGCCATATCGGCCGAAGAGCGCACCACAGCGCCTGGCTTGTGGCAGTAGGTGAGTTCCTTGGGCACCAGTGAACCGGCATAGAGAATCAGGTCGGCACGTTCCAGCATCTTGCGGCCACGCACCGAAATCAGGTCGGGATTGCCCGGTCCGGCACCTACAATCTCTATGTGTCCTTTCTGCTCGCGCAGGTATTTGTGGTCGATGGCCAAGGCCGCCGTCCAGTTCTTGCCTTTTATCTTTGGGACAATCAGTTGTCCGTGATTAGACCCGAGAATGGCGGCTGCCTCGCAGACAGAGGGCGTTCCTACATGTTTCTCTACGGTTTCGCTGGGATTGGGTACTTCTACCTTGGCCAACTCCTCGGCGGTGTAATAAACCACCTCGCTATTTGGTTCTTTTCTGAGCTCGGCGCAGAACTCCTCATCCCGCTTCACATCGATGGTGCAGAAGCGCTTGTAGCAAGGCATCAAGCCGAACTCGCCGAGAGCAGTATCGATTTCATCAAGGATGTACTCGTAGTTGGCAGGATGACTAGCCAGACCAAATCCCAGTACGCCTACCTTTGGCACATAGCACACCTCGAGTACGCCTGGTGGGGTGTCGATGATGTAGGGCGTCACCTGGATAAGCAGTCTGAATCTTTTGGGGGTAACCTCATCTATGCTGTTGACGATGGTGACATGGTCGGGCAGGGTGCGCTCCAGGAAGTCGGTACCTGCGTCGCGGATATCCATGAGCAGTGCAGTGGGCTCGCGATTCACGAAAGCGCTGATGCACGCGTTGATATCGTCAAACCCCACCATATTCCAGTTGAACTGCTTGTCCAGCGTGTCGAGAGGCCACAATCCGGCATTGTCGCTCTGGGTGGTGATCACTTCGTGCGCACCAAGATGGGCGGCAATGTGGCGTGTCAGGTCGTTGGCGCCACCAATATGGCCGGAGAGAACGGAGATGACGTTGAGCCCGAAACTGTCGATGCAGACCACGGCCGGGTCTGTGTGCTTGTCATCGATATAAGGAGCGATCGTCCTCACACAGATGCCCATAGCACCTATGAACACAAAGGCGTCGTATGCCTTCCATTGTTTACCGACGTCGGTTCGCTGGATGAAATCCGCACTGAGTTCTCTTTTGAGTGTCGCAGCTATTTCGCTACTTGCCTCGCTAATCTGTATGATGGCTATTTTTTGCATGATAATATCACTATGGGGTTATAATCATTTAACTGTATGCGTTGGGGTGGGAATTGCTGCAAACCGAGTTCGGCACAGGCTTCATCCCAGAGCTGATGACTGTCGGTGGTGACCTTCGGTGAGGTGACGCTATTGAATACAATGATGCCGTTATCTGATATGACTGTCAGCAACTTAGCTATGATTTCTTTAAGTTTTCCTCCATGCCCGCCAATGAACACGGCATCGGGTTTTGGAAGGGTGGTCAAGTCTGTTTCAAGGAAGTCGCCTATATGGGTATGGATGCCTGGCGCGCCAAACTTCCGGGTGTTCTGCTGGATGATGGATTCGCACTCAGGACGAATCTCGAAAGCCTCTATTTGCAGGTGTGGGAACTGCAGTCGCGCCTCGATGCTGACGCTACCTGTGCAGAAGCCGATATCCCAGAGCACATGGCGACCGGTCAACTGGAGGGCCTGCAGCGTCAACAAGCGGATGGGCATCTTGGTGATCATTTTTTCGCGCCCGTCGAGGAGCGTGAAGGCAGCATCGGGAATGCCGAATGGTCGTGGTGGCACTGCGCCACGGTGTTCCAGGATGATGCAATTAGGCATGGCAAAATCACGATGGATTGCCTCTTTCGGCGAAAGCGTAGAAAGGTGCTCTTCCGATGGATTGCCTAATTTCTCGCCCACGTGCATGATGAAATCGGTATATCCGTAGTCGGTCATGCGCTGGGCTATCGTGGCAGGTGTATGTACGCGGTCGGTCAGGATACCTATCTTCGGTGCGCGCTCGATGAGTGCTCTGTCGAATTCTGCCCAGGGGCGCCCTGTGAGCGACACGATACGCATGTCGTGATAGGGCATCACCAATCGGTGGGCCAGCAACTGCAGCGAGTTGAAGGTAGGATAGACGATGATTTCGGCATCAGGCATCTTCCTACGAATCGTATTAGCAAACCCAAAGAACAGCGGATCTCCAGAAGCAAAGACGATGATTTCTGTTGAGTGTCTAGTGTTCTCGCTTTGCGAGCGACCAAAGGTCGAGTGGAGTGATGCATGTTGAGAGTATTTATCAAATACGGCATCGAGCGGTACAGTGATGTCTATCCATTCGGCATCTGCAGGCAGCAGTGGGGCTACAATCTCATGGTGGCGCTTGCCGCCAGAAAACACCTTTCCATCGCGTATGATGGCCATCACCTCAGGGGGGAAATAGGGGTTGGGGTTGTCTGTGATACCGATGACGATGAATTTCATAGGATGCTGGGTATTTGATAAAGGTGCGTGTAGCTGGCCAGTACGTTGTGATATCTGAAAATTGGCGTTGGTACAGGCTCACCTTTAGCGTTATAGACTTGCGTGATACTCTCAGGGGTATCGCCGATGAATTGCGTGTAATGGAATTCGTGCCCTCGATAGGTCTTGCCATCGAGGGTGAACTGGCGGTAGCCTAAGGACAGCTTGCGATCAGCTTTGCGGGCAGTGATCGAGTAGGGCAGTACACCGCACATGGGGTAGCTGTCATCGTCGGTAATGATGGCTTGACAGAGGTACATCATGCCGCCACATTCGGCAACAATCCTGCCGCCATCCTCCGCAAATTTTTTGATAGCATGCAGACATGCCTGATTGGCCACTAATGCCTCCAGGTGCTTCTCAGGATAACCGCCTGGCAGATAGAGCAGGTCGATGCCATCAAAAGTTGGCACATCTTTCTCAGGATCGAAGAAAATGACGTCGCCAAACTGGTCTAAAGTCTCCTGATAGATGAACGAAAAACTTTCATGATTCCTGGCTATAAGCGTTTTTGTTTCCAGATGCTGGAACTCGCAGTTTCTTGTTTTGGACTCCACCTCGTCAAGGAGTGTGGTAGTGAGACTTTTGAGAGATGGGAGGTCGATATTCTCCTCTAAAAGGGCAGTCAGCTGGTCTGACTCGGGTAGCTGAGAGAAATCGAGCCCTAGATAGCGTGAATTTTGCTCCAGGTCGGGCGATTTAGGCAGGTAGCCTAGGCACTTGGCATGGAGCTCATCGCACACTTCGCGCAGCATGTTGAAGTGGCGCTGCGAACCAACTTTGTTAAATATTATACCGGCGATACGAACGTCGCCGCGAAAGTGGATAAAGCCCGATAAGAGGGCTGCCATCGAGTAGGCTGCCGACTTAGCATCGACCACCAGAATCACGGGAATATCAAGCACGCGGGCGATGTCGTACGACGAACCCAGTTCGCGATCGTAGCCATCATAAAGGCCCATCATACCTTCGACGATACAGATGTCAGCATCAGTCCCGTAGTGCGCAAATAGCGCGCGTACGTGTGCGGGCGTAGTCATAAAGGTATCGAGATTGACCGATGGGCGCCCACAGACAGCTGTGTGGAATTTAGTATCGATATAATCGGGCCCGCACTTGAAAGGCTGCACCCGGTAACCGTTCTGGGTGAACCACTGCATCAGGCCTCGGGCAATGGTTGTCTTGCCTGAACCACTGGTGGGTGCTGCTATCATAAACGCTGTCTTGTTCGACATCTTCTGAAGTTGATTTGGGTGCAAATATATAAATTTTCTGCTAAATATGTGTGGTTAACCGAAAAAAGTTGTACCTTTGTCGCCAAAATAAGGTCATCTGGTGGCCGATGCCACTACGATGAAAAGGGAATACGGTGAGAATCCGTAACTGTACCTGCAGCTGTAATCCTCGCAAAAAGGGTTTGCCTGTATAACGCCACTGAGCCACAGGCTCGGGAAGGTAAGGCAGACTGAGGAAAGTCAGAAGACCTGCCGAATGTCAATTGAAGATTGACAATTTAACTTTAGACCGTTCAGGAGTTAGCGGTTGTGATAATTTGATAGTAATGAAACTAGAGAAGCAATTGGCAATAGGCCTGAGTTTGCTTGCTATTGGTGTAAATGCCCAGACGGACATTTGGCGTGCTGATAGTTTGCAGGAGGTGGTGGTGACAGGTACTGGTACGCAGCACCTGCTGAAAGATGCGCCCGTGCAGACCGAGGTAATCAGTCGCCGGCAGTTGCAGCAGTATGCCGGCAAGAGTATCGAGGATATCCTGTCGGGACTCACGGCATCGTTCGATTTCAGCGAGAACGATATGAGTAGCAGACTGCAGATGAATGGTCTGGGCAACGCGTATGTGCTGATACTGATAGACGGTAGGCGCCTGCATGGTGATAATGGTGGCGAGAACGACCTGAGTCTTATCGACCCGCATAATATCGAGAAGATAGAAATCGTGAAGGGTGCCTCGAGTGCCCTCTATGGCAGTGATGCGATAGCTGGTGTGATCAATATCATCACCCGCAAGCATCGCGAACAGGGCGTGATGGTGGAGAACACCACGCGCGTGGGCTCTTATGGCGACATCAGGCAGCATAACGGCGTGGCGCTCAACTATGGTAAACTGTCGAGCTACACCAACTTCCAATTGCAGCACTCCGACGGTTGGCAGAACACCGCCGAGGAAGCTATCCAACAAACGGAATACCACATCACCGACTCGCGCAACAAGACGGTGAACCGGCATACCAACTGGCAGATAGCTGAGCGACTGACTTATCAGCTCACGCCTGCCATCGAACTCTATGCCGACGGTAGCATCTACTGGAAGCGCATCTATCGCCCCTGCGGTCATCATCCCGGTGTGGACGTGAAGACATGGGATCTGCAGTACAACAATGCGTCGGCGTCGGTAGGTGGTAAGTGGAAGCTGAACAAGACCGACGTGATTACGCTGGATGCCGACTGGAAGAAGCATGCCTATAACTACGCCTATACCGACACCACGCTGACGGATGGCTATGTGAACGGCCGTTTTACCAATTATTTCCCTTACTTCCCCGGTGATAAGGAACTGCAGAGCGACCAGCGACTGACCAACATCTCGCTGAAAGGAATCTTTGCGTTGCCCTATGAGCAGCAGTTGAGTGCCGGACTGGAGTATCGCTACGACTGGTTGAAAGCGCCGATGCGTGTGGCTGGCGGAAAAGCGACTGACAATACCGAAGCACTGTATGTGCAGGACGAGTGGGCACTGCTGGATCCACTCTACATCACAGGCGGTTTGCGACTGACCCGCAATGAGGGATTCGGCACCCGACTGACACCCAAACTGTCAGCCATGCTGAAGTTGGGCGACCTGCGACTGCGAGCCACCTGGAGTCAGGGTTACAAGACACCTACGCCTAAGGAGTTGCACTATCAGTATATCAAGAATATGAATGGTGTGTATCTCTACCTGGGCAATGAAGACCTGAAGGCACAGACCTCGAATTATTTCGGTGCCAGCGTGGAATATACCATCGGGCACCTGACGCTGACCTTGGCGCCTTATATTAATAAGGTGGACCGCATGATCACGCTGGTGACCATACCTACCAAGCAGGCTCCGGGCGAACTGATTACGAAATACGACCCCATCCGTGTGCGCCAATATCAGAATATGGAAGATGCCAAGACCTATGGCGTGGATTTCACCGTGCGCTATCAGGGTAAGCACTTCACCGCTGGTGGTAGCTACAGCTATCTGGACACCGAAGCCAACCAGTATGACACTGAGAACGACGTGATGCAGAAGGTGACCATCGACGGTATGGCGCATCACAAGGCCAACGTATATGCCACCTGGAACCATCAGTTCTCAAAGAAATACCAGTTGGGCGTGGGTATCTACGGACGCTTGAGCAGTAAGCGCTACTATCAGATAGACGGCGACGGCAAGGGTTATCAATTGTGGCGACTCTCAACCAATCATCAGATAGGCCGACTGCTGAAAGTGGATGCCGGTATCGACAACATCTTTGATTTCGTGGACCGCACGCCTCACGGACTGCATCTGGGCACCACCTCGCCAGGCAGAACTATCTATGCCTCGCTCACGCTGAGACTCAATCAAGGTAAGAAACTATCAAATAAGTATAAGTCTAATTTTAATTACAACAACAATGAAACAGATTAAGTTTTTGATGCTGGCCATGCTGACAGTAGTGGGCAGCGCACTGTTTACAGCTTGCGACAGCGATGATGACAACAAATCAACACAGTCGAACTATGACAGGTATCAGCAGGCTGTGAACCAGACAGTGAATGCACAGAAGAAGAGTGACAAGGTGATCCTGCTGGTAGCCTTCGGCTCTACCTGGGAGCAGGCTTACGATACCTTTGATAAGGTGGTGGATGACTACAAGGCTCAGTTCGGTGGATGGGATGTATATCTCTCATTCTCTTCGGCCATCTGTATCAACAATGCCCGTGCGGGTGAGAATGTGGATCCAAAGGACTACTACGACCCAGAGCACTGGCTCACTGCTATCGGACTGGCTGGTTACAAGCAGGTGGTGGTGCAGTCGCTGCAGGTAATCCCTGGTGAAGAGTATCGCCGTGTGCGCGACAGCTATGTGAAGGACTTCATGAACAACCGTAATGGCGACTTTACTGATGCTTACATGAAGAGTCTGGACAGACAGGTGGTGGTAGGTACCCCACTGATGGCAGAGGAGAGCGACGCCAAGACACTGGCTACCACACTGAACAACGAGGCTGACGTGAAGGCCGCTGTGGCTCAGGGTATCGTGGCTTTCATGGGTCATGGTAATCCAGAGGGTTACGACTACTATGGTGGTAACGTACGTTATCTGCAGCTCGAGGAGTATCTGCGCGAAATCAATCCTAACTTCTATGTAGGTACCGTTGATATGGACGAGACTTATGCCGAGGATGTTCTTAACCACATTGCTGGTGGCACATTCGACTATCAGATTGGCGATGTAACCAAGACCATATCTTATCCTGAGAATGCAAGCAAGAAGGCTCAGCTGTTTGTGCTGATGAGTATCGCCGGTGATCACGCCCACAACGATATGGCTGATGATGAGGATGATGAGAGCTGGTTCTCTATGTTTAATGCTGCAGGCATTGAGACTGCTGCCTATGAGACCAACTACACTGAGGCTTGCTGGAAGAAGTATAAGAGCGGCGAGGAGTATATCCCCGGACTGGCTGAGCGTAGTGCCGTGCGCAAGTTGTGGATGAACCACACCCGTGAGGCTATCGCCAAGCTGGGCACCGACGACGCCCTCTCGACTCCTACAACAGCAGCAGAATAATCATGATTTAAAATTGCTAAATGAGGTATAATTTATTCGCATTACTAGTGGTACTCCTTTCGGGGAGTACCGCTTTTTCGCAAATTCATCAGACGGACTCGTCGGCTGTCCGTCGTTCTTACAACCTTAATCCAATTGTGGTTACCGGTTCTGGTCATCACCAGCGCCTGAAATCAACAGCCACACCTGTGAGGGTGCTCTCTAGTCAGGAGATGCGTGAACAAGGTATCACGACCTTCGACGGCGCACTCACACGTATGATGCCTCAGGCATCGATGGCTCCCAGTTCGATGGGTAGCTTTCTCAGACTGAACGGACTTGGCAATAAATATATCCTGATTCTGATAAACGGTCAGAAACTATCGGGCGACATCTCAAACAATGTGGATCTGAATCGTATCAACATGTCGCGCGTAAAACGTATCGAGGTGCTTGATGGGGCTGCCTCGTCACTCTATGGTAGTGATGCCATCGCAGGCGTTATCAATATCATCACCGATCAGCCCACACAGGAAATGATGAGCGTCAGCAGCGACACGCGCTTGTCAGGGCATGGTGTGCTCACAGAGTCGGTTGGTCTCGACATCTTCAAGAATGGCTTCGGCTCCTATACCTCGTTCATGCATGATAGGGCCGACAGTTATCGTAACAACGACCTGGAACTGGTGAAAGGTTCCGACACAGAAACTCAGGCGTCGATAGCCCCGCTGTTCACCGGCTATCGCTCTGATATCATCGGACAGAAATTTACTTATACCCCCAATAAGCATTTGGCGCTGAATGCGGGTATAGACTATTCATATAAGATAACCGATCGCCCAGAAACACGCAGCGATATCACTGGCGGTACCGACTACGAGATGCGATACAAAGGACTGCGATGGAACGTGGGCGGAATCTATAAGTTTACGGCCAAGAACTCGATTCAGGCCGATTTCGTGGTGGACCGTTTCCGTTATGGCAAGGAGTATGATGTGGCCACGAAGACCAATGCCATTGGCGACTACGTGCAGTCGAAGAAGCAGCGCATGATGGAGGGACAGTTGAAAACTATCTTAGGACTGACGGCTCACTCAACCACCATCTTCGGTGCCGACTGGCGCAAGGAGTATCTCAATGCCACCAGCGGTAATATCGACAGTCATGTGTATTCGCTCGCTGCCTATGCCCAGCACGAGATGACGCTGCTGAAGAACCTGACGGCGACACTGGGATTGCGACTGACGCATCATGAGACGTTTGACCAGCATCTCACACCAAAAGCCACACTGATGTATGCAACGGGAAACTTCAGATTCCGAGCTACTTACTCTGCCGGTTTCCGTGCACCTGGGCTCGATGAACTCTACTACCACTATTTCTCAGTGAATCGTGGTAAGGCACAGATCAGCTTTGGCAATCAGGACCTGAAGCCTGAGAAGAGCAACTACTTCGCACTGAATGCTGAATATCGCACACAGGCTCTGGCTGTGAGTGTGACGGGCTATCTGAACCGTATCAACGATATGGTGGTGAAACAGAATGTGGATGTGGATGATGCCAGTAGGCAGATGCTCATGACAGAATTCCCGGAGATGACACAGGACCAGGCCGACAAGATGGTGAGCTACGCCCTGTATCAGAACAGTGATAAAGGCGACGTGAAGGGTATGCAGATGAATGTGTCGGCTAATCTCTTCAATGGTTTCAACCTCTCAGCCAACTATGTCTATACGTATGCCCGCACCCATAGTGGTGAGGTGTGGACGGTGCTGGAGCGCAGTATGCGCCACGCTGCTACGGTGGCAGCCAACTACCATCATGCCTGGGGAAAATATGCACTCACCGTGAACTTGAATGGACGATTGCAGTCGAAGACTTATTATACGGGCAGTTATGAAGATGCGCCTGGTTTCGGTTTGTGGAACCTGCATACCACGCATGCGTTTGATGTGCCCAAGTGGGCTTATCTGGAGCCTAGCATCGGTGTAGATAATATCTTCGATAAGGTTGACCGTCGCTTAGACTCTTCTACGCGCAAGTATGCGCTCTACACACCAGGACGCATGCTGGTGGTAGGACTGAAAGTGAAATTCAAAAACTAAAAGGATATGGGAAAGATTATCGTAGCTGGCATTGGTCCTGGTTCGCAGCAGGACATCACACCTGCAGTGCTCGAGGCAGTGCGACAGGCCGACGTGATAGTGGGCTATCAGTATTACTTTCAGTTTATCATGCCTTATGTAAAGGCCGACTGTGAGTGTATCGATACGGGCATGAAGAAGGAACGCCAGCGCGCTGAACAGGCTTTTGAACTGGCCGAACAGGATAAGACGGTGGTGGTGATCTCTTCGGGTGATGCCGGCATCTACGGTATGACGCCCTTGATCTATGAGATGCGCCGCGAACGTGGCTCGGATATCGAGATCGTGTCGCTGCCGGGCATATCCGCCTTCCAGAAGGCTGCCTCACTGTTGGGTGCGCCTATCGGGCATGATATGTGTATCATCTCGATGAGCGACCTGATGACGCCTTGGGAGGTGATAGAACGTCGCATAGTGGCGGCTGCGATGGGTGACTTTGTGACGGCAGTCTATAATCCCAAATCGCATGGGCGCTACTGGCAGCTTTATCGCTTGCAAGAGATATTCCTGCAGCATCGTTCGGCTGAAACCCCTGTGGGCTATGTGCGCCAGGCGGGTCGCGACGACGAGGTGGTGAAGTTGACGACTCTCGGCGCTTTCGACCCTGAGGATGTGGATATGTTTACCGTCATCATCATCGGTAATTCCCAGTCCTATATAGCTGACGGCCGACTGATTACGCCACGCGGTTACTACCGTGAGGTGGTGGCTGAAGGCGAGAAAGTGGGGCAGAACATCATGATAACCTCATTCCGCACCATCGCAAAGGAACTGAAACGACAGGACTATCCGCTCGACCATAAATGGGCACTGCTGCATGCCATCCATACTACAGCCGACTTTGATATGGAGAATATCCTGTATTCAGACGAAGGGGCTGTAGAAACGCTCTATCAGAAGGTGAAGGATGGCACACTGAAGACGATCATCAGCGATGTGACGATGGTGACCAGTGGTATCCGCAAGGGGGCGGTAGAGCGACTGGGTCTTAAGGTGAAATGTTATCTCTCAGACCCACGTGCCACTGAGATGGCTGAGCGCTTGGGTATCACGCGTACGCAGGCTGGCATTCGTCTGGCTGTGGAGGAGCATCCTGATGCACTGTTTGCTTTTGGCAATGCACCAACAGCGCTTATGGAACTGTGTGAACTGGTGCGCAAAGGCAAAGCGCATCCAGCCGGTATCATCGCGGCACCTGTGGGGTTTGTGCATGTGTGCGAGTCGAAACACATGGTGAAACCTTTCCGCGATATTCCCAAACTGATAGTGGAAGGACGTAAAGGCGGTAGCAATCTGGCTGCGACACTCTGTAATGCGATTCTGACTTTTGATGATGCTGCACAACTAAAACCTGGTCGCGACTTATGAAGAAGTTACACCCCCTGATGTTCGTTGGTACAGGCAGTGATGTGGGTAAGAGCATCCTAGCTGCAGCCTTCTGTCGCATCTTCCGTCAGGATGGATATGCGCCAGCGCCTTTTAAAGCACAGAATATGGCGCTTAACTCTTATGCCACACCCGACGGTTTCGAGATAGGACGTGCACAGGCTGTACAGGCCGAGGCAGCTGGCATCCCTTGTGAGACGGATATGAATCCGCTACTTCTTAAGCCCAGTTCTGACCATACGTCGCAAGTGGTGCTGCATGGCAAGCCATTGGGCAACAAGCATGCCTACGACTACTGGCGGCGGGGCTGTTCCGATATCGATTACCGACAGGAAGTATGCGGAGCCTTCGATCGCTTGGCGGCTCGCTATAATCCCATCGTGATGGAGGGCGCTGGCAGTATCTCGGAAATCAATTTGCGTGCAACCGACTTGGTGAATCTGCCGATGGCACGCCATGCGCAGGCGGATGTGATACTGGTGGGTGACATTGATAGAGGTGGCGTGTTTGCATCGGTCTATGGCAGTATTGCACTGCAGACACCTGAGGATAGAAAACTCATCAAGGGTATTATCATCAATAAGTTTCGTGGTGATATGCGTCTTTTCGACGAGGGGCGACGGATGCTCGAGGATCTGTGTGGAGTACCTGTGTTAGGCGTGGTGCCATACTATAAGGATATCTATATCGACGAGGAGGATTCGGTGGCGCTGGAGCAGAAGCGCCGGCAGTTGATAGCTGGAAAGGTGAACGTGGCAGTGGTGCTGTTGCGACATATCTCCAATTATACCGATTTCGACACCCTGGAGCGTCATCCGCGTGTGAACCTGTTTTATACCAATAATATCTCGGATCTGGAGCAGGCTGATATCATCATCCTGCCTGGCACGAAATCAACCCTCGACGACCTGTTGGAGTTGCGTCGGAACGGTTGTGCACAGACTATCATGCGCACCCATCGCGATGGTAAGATGGTGATAGGTATCTGTGGTGGTTATCAGATGCTGGGACTTTCGGTGGATGATCCTGATGGTGTGGAAGGTTCGATAGCCAGTCTGCCTGGTCTTGGACTGCTGCCCATCCACACCACCATGAGCGCAGAGAAGACCACCCGTCAGGTGAGTTTCCAGTTTAATGGTCAGACCTGTCAGGGTTACGAGATTCATCAGGGCGTGAGTGATACCGATGAGATGATCATGCAGACGGATCATTGTATTGGTACATATATTCACGGTTTCCTCGACAATCAGTCGGTTATCGACTATCTGTTGGGTACTAAGCAGACTGTCACAGCGCAGGATGCCGATTCTTTTAAGAACGAGCAGTATAATAAGTTGGCAGCCCACGTGCGCCAGCATGTTGATATACAGCGTATTTATGAGATTATGAGTCATGATTAATCCGATAGCATTATTGATAGGTTGGCTACTCGATTTGATATTCGGCGACCCAGTGAGGTTGCCGCATCCAATCGTGTGGTTTGGACGGATGATTGCCTTTGGTGAGAAGCATCTGAATCGCGGCACCCACCGCCAACTAAAAGGCGCCCTATTGGCCGTATCCCTGATAGTCGGTGTCTTCACCATCACATGCCTCATCCATTCATACCTCTCAGTTCTCAGTTCTCAGTTCTCACTTATCTTCGATGTCCTCATCGTATTCTATTGCTTAGCTGGCACCACGCTGATACGTGAGGTGCGCCAGGTGTTTCTGGCCTTAGACCGTTCACTGGACGAGGGTAGGGCGCAGGTGGCCCGTATCGTTGGTCGCGACACCTCAGAACTCACAGCCCAAGAGGTACGTACGGCAGCACTCGAGACTTTGGCCGAGAACCTGAGCGATGGAGTAATAGCGCCGCTGTTCTGGTTGATGTTGCTGGGCACACCTGGTATGCTGGCTTATAAGATGGTGAACACACTCGACTCGATGATTGGCTACCATACCGAACGCTACCTGCAGTTTGGCTGCTGGGCTGCCCGTATCGATGATGTAGCCAACTACATCCCCGCGCGCTTAACTGCGTTACTGATGGTTATTTGGTGCCCAAAGTGCCTTGGTTTCGTGCGCAAATACGGTTGCTGTCATGCTTCACCAAATAGCGGTTATCCTGAGGCTGCATTAGCCAGCATTCTGAATTGCAGGTTTGGTGGACCACATAAGTATTTCGGCGAAGTATTCGATAAACCTTATATTGGTGATAACGATCGCGAGTTGACTACAGCAGATATGAAAACAGCTGTACGAGTAAATCGCACAGCTGAAATCATCATGGTTGTTATCGTGTTAGCAAGTAGTCTTATTAGCCTACTTTAATCTCGATAGTCTTACTCAGTTTTCTGCTCTTATCGGTTACCTTCAAGATGACTGTTCCTGGCTGTTTAGCACCACGAACAATAACTACCAACTGACCTTTAAACAGTTTCATAGTAGGCTGTTTGAACGACTCTAAGCTGGTGGCATCGCCATTGCAGACAGCCTCGAAACTACCGGCACCCGTTACCTCGAAAGTCAACTGATCGTCGACCTCTGGAATCATGATGCCATTCTTATCAGTAAGTGATACAGTAACGAAGGCTAAATCGTCGCCATCGGCCTTCAGACATGGGGCATCGTGCTGTGTCCAAACATCACAAGCGATGGCTGATGGTTTGCCAGCTGTACGGATGGTCTGCTCGCCAGCCTTGTTGCCTTGGGTGTCGTAAACCACCACTTTTACCTCGCCTGGCTTGTAAACCACATTGTTCCAACGCAGACGATAACGGTCCAAACGCTCGGCTGGATTCTTAGTTACCTTACCCTGACTCTTACCATTTACAAAGAGTTCGCCTGCAGGATAATCGGTGTAGCAATAAACTGGTGTTACCTTGCCAACACGTTCCTTGCCAAAGCTCCAGTGAGGCAGCAGATGGATAGTATGCTGATCCTTGTTCCACTTAGAACGATACAGGAAATAACGATCCTTAGGCAGACCGGCCAAATCGCAGATACCGAAATAGCTGCTGCGTGCAGGCCAGTACTCATCGTATGGTGTAGGCTCACCCAGATAGTCGTAACCTGTCCAAACAAACTCACCAATCACCCAAGGCAGATCGTCCTGCATCACCCAATCGTCGTCGGGCAGATTACTCCACGAGCAATGCTCCACATCATAAGCCGAACACTGTCCGTCTTCTTTCAGTACGGCACCAGGAATATAACCAGGCGACCATGAGGCATACTGCGAGTTGTCCTTAATCTCGACAGGGAACTTATATACGCCGCGACTGCTGACGGTTGAAGCCGTTTCGGAACCTAACAGGAATCCCTGTGGCAGCTTATCGTAATACAGTTTATATTTAGGCAGTCGGTAGTTGTAGCCAGGTACATCCATCACGGCTGCAAAACCATAGTTTACGGCTTCATCTACACGGTCCATACCTTGTGTAACGGGACGTGAGGGGTCGAGCTGATGACAGAGATCCTGCAGGGCCTTGGCCATCTTCGGACCTTCGACTTTATTGCCTTGTTCAGGAATCTCGTTGCCGATACTCCACATGATGATGCTGGGATGATTACGGTTGGCAAGCACCAGGTTGGTGATATCCTTCGCCCACCACTCATCGAAGAAACGTGCATAACCATTCTTGCACTTGGGATATTTCCACATGTCGAAGCTCTCGGCCATCACCATCATACCCAACGAATCGCAAACATCCATCTGCATCTGACTGGGCATATTGTGCGATGTACGAATTGCATCGCAGCCCATCTCCTTCATCATCTTGATCTGACGGATCAAGGCACTCTTGTTGATGGCGGCACCCAACGGACCAAGGTCGTGATGCAAGCAAACACCCTTAATTTTGCGCGATACGCCATTAAGCCGGAAACCACCATCCTTTGAGCATTTGATGGTACGGATACCAAACTTCTGTGTTACTTCATCAAGCAGTTCGCCACTCTGCGAGTATTTGATGCGAGCAGTATATAAATAAGGTGACTCAGGGCTCCACAGCTGGGGCTGATTAACGGTTATAGCCATTTGTGCAATGCCTTCGTTGTTCAGGTCGTCACTACTGCCGCTTGCTACTACTTTACCAGTAGCATCGCAAATCTCCACATCGAATTTCAAACCACCATCCAGCGCACTGCCGATACCCACGTTTACATCAAGTACAGCCTGGTTGGCACTCAGTTCGCGGGTGCGGATATAAGTTTTCCAAGGATCAATCCATCCATATTTTGTAAGTACCAGTTTTACAGGACGGTAGATACCAGCGCCAGGATACCAGCGACTGCTCTCTTCTACATTCTGCAGATCAACCTCCAGCAGGTTGTCGCCTGTTTGTATAAATGGGGTGATATTCACGCGGAAGGTATTGTAGCCGTAGGCCCAATAGCCGGCCTGCATGCCGTTGATGCTTACGGTAGGTTCGGACATAGCCCCATCGAACACCAGCATTGCATGCTTGTAACCTTCTGGGATAGTGATGGTTCGCTTATAATGTCCTTCGCCAATCCAGGGCAGGGCACCCGAACGTCCACTCTTTTCGGTTGCTTCGGTTTCGCCATTCTGTTCGATAGCCACCTTCTGCAAGTCCCATTTCTTATCAAACGGTCCTGCAATAGCCCAATCGTGAGGCACACAAACGGTTTGCCAATCGGATTTGTTTTGTGAGAAGAGCCAGTTATCGCTCAATGTGATTTCCTGTCGCTGTTGGGCAAACACCGATAACGGGGCTGCCAACAGCATTGTAATTAGTCCCTTTTTCATTTCAATTTGTTATTAGTAATCATTATTTTGCTGCAAATTTACTAATAATTTTCCGAAATAGTTGGCTATTTGATAGTTTATTTGTATTTTTGCGGCTAAATTTCGGATTTTAAAAGTAAATAGGTATATGAAACACCAGTTACGCAGCGCAGTCTGCACAGAAGGACGTAGAATGGCTGGAGCCCGCGCATTGTGGGTAGCCACGGGTATGAAACACGAGCAGTTTGGCAAACCCATTATTGCCATTGTGAACTCGTTTACCCAGTTTGTGCCCGGTCATACACATCTTCACGAGATTGGTCAGATTGTGCGCGAGGAAATCGAAAAGATGGGCTGCTATGCTGCCGAATTCAATACGATTGCTATCGACGACGGTATTGCTATGGGTCACGATGGTATGCTGTACTCGCTGCCCAGTCGTGATATTATTGCCGACAGCGTAGAGTATATGGTAAACGCCCATAAGGCCGATGCCATGATTTGCATATCAAACTGTGATAAGGTTACACCTGGTATGCTGATGGCCTCAATGCGACTGAATATTCCTACGGTGTTTTGTAGTGGTGGCCCGATGGAGGCTGGTAAATGGCGCGGCGAGAATGCCGACCTGATTACCGCCATGATTAAAGGTGCCGACCCAAGTGTGACCGACGACGAAATCAAGGAGATAGAACAGTGTGCTTGTCCTGGTTGCGGTAGCTGCTCGGGTATGTTTACAGCCAACTCGATGAACTCGCTTACTGAGGCCATCGGACTGTCGCTGCCTGGTAATGGTACCATTTTGGCAACTCACACCAATCGTATCGAACTGTTCAAGGCTGCTGCCCGTCAGGTGGTAAAGAACGCCTTTGCTTACTACGAGAATGGCGACGAGAGCGTATTGCCACGCAATATTGCTACCCGCAAGGCCTTTATGAATGCGATGGCTCTGGATATCGCTATGGGTGGTAGTACCAATACGGTGCTGCACTTGTTGGCTGTGGCTCAGGAAGCTGGTGCCGACTTCACCATGAAGGATATCGACGCTCTGAGCCGCAAGGTTCCCTGCTTGTGTAAGCTGGCTCCTAACACCCAGAAGTACTCGGTACAGGAGTGCGGTCGTGCAGGTGGTATTCTTGGTATTCTGAACGAGCTGAATAAAGGTGGATTGATTGATGGCACAGCCCCACGTGTGGATGGCTTGACACTCAACGAGGCCATGCAGAAATATAGTATTGTGGATGGTGCTGTAGATGCCGAAGCTAATCGCATTTATCAGACGGCTCCTGGCAATCGCTTCTCAACCAAGATGGGATCGCAGAGCGAAGAGTGGGGCACACTTGATACCGACCGCGAAAACGGTTGTATCCGCGACTTGGCCCATGCTTACACCAAGGATGGCGGACTGGCCGTACTGTTTGGTAACATTGCCCAGGACGGTTGCGTAGTTAAGACCGCTGGTGTAGATGAGAGTCTGTGGCACTTCGAGGGCCCTGCTGTGGTGTTCGACTCACAAGAGGATGCCTGCGAGGGCATTCTGGGTGGCAAGGTAAAGAGTGGCGACTGCGTGGTGATTACCCACGAGGGACCAAAGGGAGGTCCTGGTATGCAGGAGATGCTGTATCCTACCAGCTATATCAAGAGCATGCACCTGGGTAAGGAGTGTGCGCTGATTACCGATGGTCGTTTCTCGGGTGGTACATCAGGTTTGAGTATCGGTCATATCTCACCCGAGGCTGCCAATGGTGGTAACATCGGCAAGGTAAAGGATGGCGATATCATCGTGATTGATATTCCCAGTCGTTCTATCAGCGTAAAACTGAGCGACGACGAACTGGCAGCACGCCCACAGCAGCCACTTAAGCGTAACCGCGTGGTTAGCAAGGCATTGCGCGCCTACGCCCAGAGTGTATCGAGTGCCGATAAAGGCGGTGTTAGAATAATCGACTAAATGGTCAATGATCAATGTACAATGAATTATGAAGGATAGAATAACAGGTGCAAAGGCGCTGATGAGGGCGTTGAAGGCCGAGGGTGTAAAAACCATTTTTGGTTATCCCGGCGGTTCGATCATGCCTACCTACGATGCGCTCTTTGATTATACACGAGGCGAAAAGAAATGTTTCGACCATATATTGGTGCGCCACGAACAAGGTGCAACCCATGCCGCTGAGGGCTATGCCCGCGTTAGTGGCGAGGTAGGTGTAGTTTTGGTAACCAGCGGTCCTGGTGTCACCAATACGTTAACAGGTATTGCCGATGCCATGATGGACTCTACACCTATCGTGGTGATTGCCGGTCAGGTGCCAACAGGCGCTCTGGGTACAGACTTCTTCCAGGAGGTAGATTTGGTTGGCGTATCGCAGCCTATCTCAAAGTGGAGCTACCAGATTCGTCATGCCGAAGATGTTGCCTGGGCTGTAAGTCGTGCTTTCTATATTGCCCGTACGGGTCGTCCTGGTCCTGTGGTACTCGATTTTACCAAGAACGCACAGGTAGAGGAGATCGACTGGGAGCCCATGAAGTGCGACTTCATTCGTTCGTATGTACCTTATCCAAAGCTGGATAACGAGGCTGTACGCAAGGCTGCCGAACTGATTAATAATGCCAAGAAACCTTTGGCTCTTGTTGGTCAGGGTGTAGAGCTGGGTAATGCACAGAAAGAGCTGCAGGCATTCCTCGAAAAGGCTGATATCCCTGCTGGTCGTACCATGTTAGGCCTCTCGGCATTGCCATCAAACCATCCACTCAATGTGGGTATGCTGGGTATGCACGGTAACTATGCCGTGAACCTGAAGGAGCAGGAGTGCGATGTGCTGATTGCTATCGGTATGCGTTTCAGCGATCGCGTAACTGGTAATCTGAAAACCTACGCCAAACAGGCCAAGATTATTCACTTGGATATCGATCGTAGCGAGATAGATAAGAACGTAAAGACCGACGTAGCTGTAGTAGCTGATTGTAAGGAATCGTTACCTGCTATCACAGCGCTGATTGAGGCCAACGACCATCAGAAGTGGCGCGACTCGTTTAAGGAGTTAGACGCTATGGAGCGCGAAAAGGTCATCGAGCCAGCCATCCATCCAACCGAAGGTCCGCTGAAGATGGGCGAGGTAGTAAACGTGGTAGCCGAGATGTCTCCAGACGACACCGTTCTTGTTACGGATGTTGGTCAGAACCAGCTGTTTGCAACCCGTTACTTTAAGTATCACCACAAGCGCAGTTTGTGTACCAGCGGTGGTTTGGGAACTATGGGCTACGGTTTGCCCGCAGCCATCGGTGCAACCTTTGCCGACCCTAACCGTACGGTATGCTGCTTTATGGGCGATGGCGGATTCCAGATGTGTATTCAGGAACTGGGCACCATCATGGAGCAGCAGAAGCCTGTAAAGATGATTGTGATGAACAATCACTACCTGGGTAACGTACGCCAGTGGCAGGATATGTTCTGGATGCGCCGTAAATCGTTCACCAAGATGATGAACCCTAACTACGAGCTCATTGCCAAAGGTTATGGTATTAACTATGCGGCAGCAGTCGATCGTAAGGATCTGCCCGGCCTTGTAAAGAAGATGCTTACTACCGATGGCCCATTCCTGCTGGAGTGCGCCATCCTCGAGGAGGATAATGTTCTGCCAATGACACCTCCAGGTATGGACGTTGACAAAATGCAGCTTGAGATTTAATAGTTTTGATAATTATGGAAAATAAGAAGAAATTATATACACTGCTGGTTTACTCGGAGAATGTGGCTGGTATTCTGAATCAGATTACAGCTGTATTCACCCGTCGCCAGGTAAATATCGAGAGCTTGAATGTATCGGCATCAAGTATTCCTGGCGTACATAAGTACACCATCACTGCTTGGAGCAACGAAGATCAGATAGTAAAGATTACCCGTCAGATTGAGAAGAAGATAGATGTGGTAAAGGCCAACTTCTTTACCGACGAACAGCTGTTTATCCGTGAATCGGGTCTTTACAAGCTGTCAACCCCGATGGTGCTCGAGAATCCTGAGATATCGCGTACTATCCGCAGGTTCCAGGCCAGCATGATCGAGGTGAATCCCACCTATACCATTGTACAGATGCATGGTGTAACCGAGGATATTATTTCGTTGTTCCGCGCCCTCGACACGTTTGGTTGCGTGCTACAGTACACCCGTAGTGGACGTATTGCCGTAACCCGTGGTATGCAGGAGCAGGTTAGTGAATTCTTAGAGTCGAGACAGGAGAATGGATAAAGTAGGAAAATATGAATTTTTAGCAGAGCCCTTTCACTGCGACTTTTCGCAGCGATTGTTTATGGGCCATATGGGCAATCACATGCTGAATGCTGCCGATTATCACTCGTCGGCACGTGGTTTTGGCATGAAATATCTCATGACCATCAAGCGTTCGTGGGTACTCTCACGACTGGCCATCGAGATGGACGAGATGCCACAGATGTACACTAAGTTTAATGTTGAGACATGGGTTGAGAGTGCTATGCGTTTCTTTACCAGTCGTAACTTCCGTGTAGTAGGCGAGGATGGTAAGGTATATGGCTACGGACGCAGTATCTGGGCCATGATTGATACCGAAACCCGCCAGCCAACCGATATCTTTGCGATTGACAACGGTGCCATCAACAACTGGATTGTAGATGACAAGGAATGCCCCATTGATAAAGGCGGTCGTGTAAAGATGGACGATAGCGCCCAGCTGGTTGGTACAGTAGAAACCAAATATAACGATGTAGATATCAATGGGCATATCAATTCCGTGAAGTACATCGAGCATGTGCTCGACTTATGGGATTTGGATTGGTATCGTGAGCATCAGATTAAGCGTTTCGAAATAGCTTACGTAGCCGAGGCCCATCAGGGTGATACGCTCTCGTTCTACCGCATGCAGACAGGCGAGAACGAATATTGCATCCGCATCTGCAAAGATGGCGATACCGAATGTTGCCGAAGCAAGGTAATATTTAAGTAAAAAACAAAAAGGTTAGCGAGTTGCTAACCTTTTTTGTTGTGATTCGGTTGGGGCTAGAACCTACCTTGATAATCAACTATTTACGAGCCTTTTTGTTACCCAGTGGACAGCGGTAGCAAAAGTGATCTTCACTCCAGTATATCAATTCTCAGGGAGCATCCCTTTGCTCCTTTCCTACTAACTAACTTAGTTAGTTGTTTAGGACAATGCAAAGATAATCATTTTTTGTGTTACCACCAAATTATATCAAGAAATAATTAAAAAGTACTTAAAAAAGTACATAAACATTTGGAAGATTATAATAAATTGCCTATCTTTGCCGCCGTAACATATAAATGAATAGAATTATGACAGCATTATCATTTACCGATTTCAGAAAGAACATGGCCAGTTCATTCGACCGTGTCGATGCTGGTGAGTTTGTATTCATTAACCGAGGCAATAAAAAGAAATATGCAATCGTGTTAATGGATGATGACGATCTCTCTATCACGCCAAAAATGGCAGAAAAGATAGAGAAGGCTCGAAAAGAGTACCAGGAAGGCAAAACACTTAAGTTTGAGAGTGCAAAAGATGCCCAGAAATGGATGGAGGAATTATGAATTATAAGATAGAATTTTCTGAGGACGCACAAAAAGTCATTAAGAAGTGGAAGAAATCGAATCCTAATTCTTTCAAGAAACTCTATAAACTCTTACCAGAACTAGAAGAGCATCCAAGAACAGGCACAGGGCATCCTGAGGCACTTAAAGGAGGCAATGATGTGACATATTCACGTCATTTGTCTGGTCATGACCGAATAATATACGATATATATGATGAAGTAGTAACTGTCCTTGTTTTGGAATTAGAGGGCCATTATAATGACAAATAACAACTATTACTTAAAGAACAAAATCCCTAACCAAAAACTTTCAGACTTTATAATAAACGTTTGAATTTCCAACATTTTTTTGTTTTTATGTAGTTTTTTGTATCCTTCTTGCGACTTATTATCAAAGTTTATTTATCAAGACTAAAATGAAAGATTTAGAACAAGAGTTTGAACAATTAGTGAGAGAACATCGAGGCACAATTTACACCGTCTGCTACATGTTCTCTAACGACCAGGATGAAGTGGCCGATTTGTTTCAGGAGGTGCTTATAAACCTATGGAACAGTTTGCCATCGTTTAAGGGACGTAGTGATGTGCGCTC
Organism: Prevotella sp. khp1; assembly: GCF_900102205.1. Classification (NCBI taxonomy): domain Bacteria; kingdom Pseudomonadati; phylum Bacteroidota; class Bacteroidia; order Bacteroidales; family Prevotellaceae; genus Prevotella; species Prevotella sp. khp1. The sequence goes on along the minus strand of NZ_FNJZ01000001.1, from coordinate 441,871 downwards.
ATGGATCTACCGCGTAAGCCTTAACGTGTGCATCTCGCTCGACCGCAAGAAGCGCCGTCGCAAAACAGTTCCTTTAACAATGGGTGTCAATCCCTTTGAGGAAACAGAATCCAACCAGAACTCACGACAGATGGATATGCTACGACGACGCATCGCCAAATTAGGCCAATTCGATCGTGCTATCATCTTGCTGTGGTTGGAGAATATTAGCTATGAGGAGATTGCCGCCATTATGGGAATCACTGTCAAAAACGTTTCTGTTCGACTCTATCGCATCAAGGAGGAATTAAAAAACATGTCAAACGAATAAAAACAAAATTATGGAAAATCAGAATGACAACTTGCAGGAATTGGAATTACTTCGCCAACAAGTGGCCGATTTTAAGAACCGCATGGATGAGCAGGAGATAGTAAATAGAAAACTATTGATGGCTGCAACAACAAAAGGACATATTTCATGGATAAAACAGCTTAATATCGGGGGAGCTATCATAAATATAGTGATGATACCAATAGTGATTCTGGTATTTAGAAACATTGTAGGTTGTTCATGGGGCCCGATTCTGTTCTGTGAACTGATACTTATCCTTAGTGCTGCCTTCGGCATCTGGAACATAAGTACCATTCGTGATAAGCATCTGCTATGTGACAACGTGCTCAGTGTACAGCAGCGACTTACAGCTTTCAGGCGCAGGGAGAAACTTTCCTTTTTTATTGTTTTACCAATCCTTCTGTTATGGATAGTATGGATTTTATTTGATATTTATTATGGCACAAATATTCCATTACCCTCAACTACCCATTTAATCGAGGATGCCGTAATCATTCTTATAGGTCTTTCATTTGTTTTCTATATCTTCTACCGCGAGAAGCGTACGCTTAATAAAACCATCAAGGAGATAGATGACTTTGCCGATAAGAAATAAAAGCAGGATTTTTATTATAAAAATACAAAGTGGGATATTATATAATATCCCACTTTTTCGTGATTCGGTTGGGGCTCGAACCCAAGACCTACTGCTTAGAAGGCAGTTGCTCTATCCAGCTGAGCTACCGAACCAGCCTTGTTTGACTTCTTTTTAAGAAATCGGCTGCAAAGGTAGTTATTTTTTTCGAACCTACCAAACTTTTCCTTGAAATCTTTGCAAAGTTTATTTGGATGTTACTTCTTTGCAGGCTTCCAGTTGCCGAAGATGATGCGACCGTAAGGCGAATTCCTGGATACCTGCACACCTACATAGCTTGAGAAACCACCTACATAAAAGTCCTGATAGTTATAAGTAACGCTGTCGATCTCTACGCTCTTGCAGCTGTCGTTACCAGCCTCGATGCTCTTAGCACGCTCTTCGAACGAACGATAAACAGAGTCGGGGATACCCTTGTAGAAGTACACAATCAGAGTATCGCGGAACTGTCCACCGTCCAGATATTCGCCTGGTTTGTGCTCCTTAATGCGGAACTCCGGGAACTTCAGTCCCGTATCTCTGCTCACTTTGGCGGCCGTATCGTAGATACCTTTACGATTCTCCGGATTGGCCATATGGTTTCGCGCTCCCTGAGCGCCTGCAATTGACGTAACAGTGATGGCTAATAGAATAATAAAAATACAAAGCGCAATAACTGCGTAACCCAATAAAAGATATTTCTTTTTCATGCCCCAAATAGGTTATTAGTTGATAAATACGATGCAAAAATACTAAAAAATCTGTAGTTTGCAAACATTTTAAGCATTTTTTTATACCTTTGCACCCGCTTATATATATAATAAGGTATAAACTGGATGAAGAGATTGATAATTATGGCCATAAGCTGCGTGATAATGAGTGCCCCTATGAGCGCTCAGCGTAAGCAGATTGGCGAAGCACGAACCATACTGAAGAGTGGGAAGAATTTAGAGCAGGCAGAGAAGCTGATGACCGACTTGCTGAAGGATTCTGCCAACCAGCAGAACGTACGTATATACGACATCTGGTTGCAGTCGGTTGAGAAGCAGTATCTGGCCATTAACGAGAAGATGTATATCAAGCAGAAGGTTGATACAGCTGCCTTCTTTAATCTGGCTAAGCGTATGTTTACCGTAGCCGAGAAATTGGATTCTATCGATGCCATACCCGACAAGAAAGGTAACTCGCACCCCGAATATCGCAAGGATAACGCTGCCAAGATGAATGGTTATCGCCCCAATATCTATTACGGAGGCGCCCACCATCTGAAGAAGGGCGATTTCAAGACCGCACTTGAATTCTTTGAGACCTATCTCGACTGCGACCGACAGCCGTTGTTTACAGGCTACGACTATATGTACAAGGACCCCAAGATGGGCGAGGTGGCTTACTGGGCTACCTATTGCGGCTATCGCTTGAACGACCCTGTACTTACCCTGCGCCATGCAGCTACAGCCCAGCGCGACGAGCAGAAGCTGGAGTACACCTTGCAGTATATGGCCGAAGCATGGGATAAACTCAACGACGACTCGATGCATATCGCAACCCTTTGGCAGGGCTTTAAGAAGTACCCCAAATCCAACTACTTCTTTCCCCGACTGATGGATGTTTACAACACTCGCGGCAACTATCAGATGGCTGACAGTGTGGTTAACGAGGCATTGGCTATCGACTCGCTCAACGAGCTGTATCTGTTTGCCAAGAGCACCGTGATGCTGAACATGAAGAAGTATAGCGACTGCCTGAAGTTCAGCGAGCAGCTGATTGAGGTAAACCCAGAGCAGCCCGACATTTATTACACAGCCGGTTTGGCCTGCTTGAACATTGCTCAGCGCATGGATCCCCGAAAGAACAAGAAGCAGATTCTGAAGATGTACGAAAAGGCTCGCCCCTATATGGAAAAATATCGCGAAATGGCTCCAAGGGAGCTCGATAAGTGGGCGCCCGCATTATATCGCATCTACTTCAACCTGAATATGGGTAAACAGTTTGATGAAATCGATAAACTGTTGAAGAAGTAAGATAAGAAGAATTAATTAGTTAATGAATTATAAAACGAGAGATGATTTAGGTCGTTTCTCGTTTTATTTTTGTAATTTCGCAAAATAGAATTTATTTATAATCTAAAGAAATAAAACAGAAAGATTATGGCAGACAACGCTCAACTGATTGCTCAGTGCGAGGCACGGGCTAAGGAATGGCTTTCTCCAGCCTTTGATGAGGAGACACGTAAGGAAGTACAGGCAATGCTCGACAATGCTGACAAGACAGCGCTGATCGATGCTTTCTATCAGAATCTTGAGTTTGGTACAGGTGGCCTTCGTGGTATTATGGGTGCTGGTACCAACCGCATGAACAAGTACATTGTAGGTATGGCTACACAGGGTTTTGCCAACTATATCCTGAAGGCATTCCCAGGCAAGCAGAGCTCGGTTGTTGTAGGTCACGATTGCCGCAACAACGGTCGTATGTTTGCTGAGACTGTAGCAGACATTTTCTCGGCTAACGGCATTAAGGTTTATCTGTTCGAGAGCCTTCGCCCAACACCTGAGATTTCGTTCGCCATCCGTCAGCTGGGCTGTCAGGCTGGCGTAAACGTAACCGCATCGCACAACCCTCGTGAGTATAATGGCTACAAGGCATACTGGGACGATGGTGCTCAGGTGCTGGCTCCACACGATAAGGGTATCATCGACGAGGTTAACAAGGTAAAGATCGAGGACGTTAAGTTCAATGGTAACAAGGAGCTCATCGACATCATCGGTGGTGAGATGGACTGGGATTACCTGCAGGCTGTTAAGGAGGCTATGGTTGATCAGGATGTCATCCTGCGCCAGAAGGACCTGAATATCGTTTACAGCCCCATGCACGGAACTGGTCGCGTCATTATTCCTGAGGCTCTGCGTTCATGGGGCTTCCAGAATATCCACGTGGTTCCCGAGCAGATGGTTATCGATGGTAACTTCCCCACAGTAGTTAGTCCTAACCCCGAGAATGCCGAGGCTATGACACTGGGTATGAAGCTGGGTACACGCCTGAATGCCGACCTGGTAATCGCTTCTGACCCAGATGCCGACCGTTTGGCTATCGTTTGCCGCAACGCTAAGGGCGAGTGGGAGATTCTGAATGGTAACCAGACCTGTATGATGTTCTCATGGTACATCATCGCCAACAAGAAGAAGCTCGGTCAGCTCAAGGGCAACGAGTTCCTGGTAAAGACCATCGTTACTACCGAGGTGATTGCCGAGATTGCTAAGAAGAACGGCGTAGAGTATCGCGACTGCTATACAGGCTTCAAGTGGATTGCCAACGAGATTCGCATCTCTGAGGGCGTTAAGAAGTACATCGGTGGTGGTGAGGAGAGCTTCGGATTCCTGCCATTCGATAAGGTTCGCGATAAGGATTCTCCAGCATCTATCTGCTTGATTTGTGAGATTGCTGCATGGGCTCGCGATAACGGTATGACTCTGTACGACCTGCTGATGAACATCTACAAGGAGTACGGATTCTCTAAGGAGGTAACCATCAATGTGGTTCGTCCTGGTAAGACCGGTGCCGACGAGATTAAGCAGATGATGGCCGACTTCCGTGCTAATCCTCCAAAGGAGCTGGGCGGTAGCAAGGTTTGCTTGTGGAAGGACTATCAGACTCTAGAGGCTAAGAAGGCCGACGGTAGTGTTGAGAAGTTGAATATGCCTGACACCAGCAACGTTCTGCAGTGGTTCTGCGAGGATGGTACAAAGGTATCAGTTCGTCCTTCAGGTACCGAGCCAAAGATTAAGTTCTACACCGAGGTGAAGGATGCCAGCTTTAAGGATGCTGCCGATTACGAGCGCTGCACCAAGGCTGCCGAGGAGAAGATCGAGGCCCTGAAGAAGAGCTTGAATCTCTAAAGCATATACATAAAAAAAAAGAAGCCCTCGTCACATCGGCGAGGGCTATTTTTATACCTTTTAGTAGAATATCATTGAAAGCAGATAAGCTACTATCGTAGAGGTGAATACGCTAATCAAACCAGGCATCATAAACGAGTGGTTCAGCAGGTATTTACCAATCACCGTAGTACCCGAACGGTCGAAGTTAACGGTAGCGATATCCGATGGGTAGTTAGGGATAAAGAAGTAACCGTAAACGGCTGGCAGTACACCCAGCAGTACGGGACCAGGTATACCCAGTTTATAGGCCAACGGCAGCATGGCTACAACCACTGCACCTTGCGAGTTGATGAGCACCGAAACCAGGAAGAATACGATAGCAATACTCCATGGATATTCCTTGACAATGTCAGCCAGCATCGACTGCATCTCGCTCATGTAGTTCGAGAAGTATGTGTCGGCCAACCAGGCGATACCATAGATGGCAACTACCGCAACCATACCTGATTGCCAAACCGGACCAGCCACCGCCTTCTTAGGTTGTGCCTTACAGAAGATAATCATCAGCGCAGCTGCCGAAATCATTACAATCTGAATCACCAAGTTCATCTTCAGGTCCACCATACCTTTCTCGGTAAATCCTTCGGCCACAACACCAGCTTTTGCCAGCGCCGAAGCCGTGATGGTAACACCGCTTGCAAGCGTCAAATCGCCAGCACCCTTAACCGCCTTAACGGTGGGGTAAGAAGGCAGCAGGTCGGGTAGGGCAGCAAACACTACGATAACAGCCAGCGCACCCAGGAAGATAAATACGGCATTCTTAGCCGACTGTGGAATCTGTCTGTCGAGTGTGGTAGCGTTCGAACCGTAGATATACTCGCGCTGAATAGGATCGGCAATCTTCTTCTGGAACTCAGGATCCTTGTCCAGGTCCAGTCCGCGATGATACGAAGCGGCAGCAGCTGCCATCAGTCCGCAAAGACAAGCAGGAATGCTGATCATGAGTACACGAGGAATGGTGATGTCGAAGTGGTTGGCATTAGAAATGGTGACGAAGGCCACCACAGCCGCAGCAATAGGCGAACACGTGATACCAACCTGCGAGGCAATAGAGGCAACACCACACGGGCGCTCCGGACGGATGCCTTTCTTAAGCGCGATGTCGCAGATGATAGGCATCAGCGTGTAAACCACGTGACCTGTTCCTACCAGCACCGTCAGGAAGAATGTGCACAGCGGTGCAAAAAACGTGATGTGGTCAGGATGCTTGCGCAGCAGCTTTTCGGCTATCTGTATCAGCCAGTCCATACCGCCCGAAGCCTGCATGATTCCTGCACACGTTACAGCAGCAATGATGATGTAAATAACATCTGTTGGTGGCGTTCCTGGTTTAAGTCCGAAGCCAAACACCAGAATAGCCAATCCAATTCCCGAAATAGCTCCCAAGGCCAGACTGCCATAACGGGAACCAACCCACAGTGCACCAAGAACGATACAGAGCTGCAGAACCATTGTAAATGTAATCATACGTTAAAATTCGATTGTTTTAAGTTGTTATTATTAGAATTATGACGGCAAATATAGGCAAATTATTTGGATATACGAAATTTTTGCGCATTTTTTCGCGGATAAATCTTAAAATTATTTATTTCTTTGGTCAGGTCAGATAATTTCACTACCTTTGCACGCTAAATAATAAAGGTTAAAAAATAGAAGCTAAAAAAGTAGGATATGGCAAAGAAGTTTGCAGAACATAACGGCTTGAATCTGACCCAGGTTAACAATGATATCCTGGAGATGTGGCGCGAGAAGAACGTATTCTGGCGTTCGGTCGACGAACGTGAGGGATGTCCACAGTTTGTATTCTTCGAGGGTCCTCCCTCGGCTAACGGTCATCCTGGTATTCACCACGTGCTGGCTCGTACCATTAAGGATACCTTCAACCGTTATAAGACCATGAAGGGTTATCAGGTAAAACGTAAGGCTGGTTGGGATACCCACGGACTGCCCGTAGAGTTGGGCGTTGAGAAGGAGCTGGGCATTACCAAGGCTGATATCGACAACAAAGCATCAGAGAAGTACATCTCAACCGAGGATTATAACAAGAAGTGCCGCGAGAACGTGATGATGTTCACACAGGAGTGGCGCGACCTCACCGAGAAGATGGGTTATTTTGTTGATCTGGATAATCCTTACATTACCTACGACAACAAGTATATCGAAACTCTGTGGTGGCTCCTGCAGCAGTTCTACAACAAGGGCCTGCTTTACAAGGGTTACACCATCCAGCCATATTCGCCAGGTGCCGGTACTGGTCTGAGCTCACACGAGCTGAACCAGCCTGGTTGCTATCGCGATGTAAAGGACACCACTGTTACAGCGCTGTTCAAGGCCCTCGATCCTAAGGAAGAGTGGACCAAGTGGGGCGAGGCTTACTTCGTAGCCTGGACAACCACTCCTTGGACATTGCCTTCGAACACCGCACTCTGCGTAGGTCCGAAGATTGATTACGTAGCAGTACAGACATACAACGCCTACAACGGCGAGAAGATGACCATCATTCTGGCCGAGAGCCGACTGAATGCTTATCTCTCACCCGAGGGTAACATCACCGATGGCGACGAGATGCCTGAGTACAACAAGGGCGAGAAGTTTGTACCTTACCGCATCGTAGGCCGTTATACCGGTCAGGAGCTGGTAGGTATGAAGTACCAGCAGCTCATGCCTTGGGTAAAACCATCGGCTAAGCTCGATCAGAATGCTGCCGACTATGTAAAGGAGTATGCCGCAGCACATCCTGAGAAGGTATTCGCCAGCGAGAATGGCAAGGATCAGTTTGTTGAGATGGAGAGCGAGGCCTTCCGCGTTATCCCTGGTGATTACGTAACCACCGAGGATGGTGCAGGTATCGTACATATTGCGCCTACCTTCGGTGCTGATGACGCCAAGGTAGCTAAGGATGCTCACATCCCAAGCCTGTTCCTTATTAATAAGAAAGGTGAAACACGTCCAATGGTCGACCTCCAGGGTAAGTACTATGTAATGGACGAACTGGATAATAACTTTGTTGAGAAGTGTGTTGATGTAAAGGCTTACGGTCACCACGCTGGCGACTACGTAAAGAACGCCTATGCACCCGAGTTCAACAAGGATGGTAAGTACGACGAGCAGGCAGCCGCTAAGGCCGAGGACCTGAACATCGTTATCTGTATGGAGATGAAGCAGGAGGGCACCGCATTCAAGATCGAGAAGCACGTGCACAACTATCCTCACTGCTGGCGTACCGATAAGCCTGTACTCTATTATCCATTGGATTCTTGGTTCATCCGCTCAACTGCCAAGAAGGATCGTATGTTCGAACTGAACAAGACTATCAACTGGCAGCCCGAGAGCACAGGTACAGGCCGCTTTGGTAACTGGTTGGAGAACCTGAACGACTGGAACCTCTCTCGTTCACGTTTCTGGGGTACACCACTGCCTATCTGGCGCGACGAGGATGGCAAGGAAATCTGTATCGGTTCGGTTGAGGAGCTCTACAACGAGATCGAGAAGGCTGTTAAGGCCGGCTTTATGACTAGCAACCCATTGAAGGACAATGGCTTTGTTCCTGGCGACATGAGCAAGGAGAACTACGATAAGATCGACCTGCACCGTCCATACGTTGATAACATCATTCTGGTATCAGAGAGCGGTAAGCCCATGAAGCGCGAGACCGACCTGATCGACGTGTGGTTCGATTCTGGTTCTATGCCATACGCACAGATCCACTATCCATTTGAGAATAAGGACCTGATCGACAAGGGTATCGCCTTCCCATGCGACTTTATCAACGAGGGTGTCGACCAGACCCGTGGTTGGTTCTTTACCCTGCACGCTATTGCTACCATGATCTTCGACTCAGTAGCCTTCAAGAATGTAATTTCTTCAGGTCTGGTGCTCGATGCCAAGGGTAATAAGATGTCGAAGCACGTTGGTAACGTAGTAAACCCATTCGATATGATTGGCAAGTACGGTAGCGATGCTGTACGCCTGTATATGATGACCAACTCAGAGCCTTGGGACAACCTGAAATTCGACCCAGAGGGCGTAGATGAGGTACGTCGTAAGTTCTTCGGAACACTCTATAACACCTATAGCTTCTTCGCACTCTATGCTAATGTGGACGGTTTCGACCCCGCAACAGCACAGGTGGCATTCGATAAGCGTCCTGAGATCGACCGCTGGATCCTCTCATGCCTGAACACCCTTATCAAGGGCGTCGAGGCCGAGCTGGATGGCTACGATCCTACACGTGCCGGTCGTCTGATCGATGCGTTTGTAAACGACGACCTGAGTAACTGGTTCGTACGTTTGAACCGCAAACGTTTCTGGGGTAAGGAGATGAGCGAGGATAAGCTCTCGGCTTATCAGACTCTCTACACCTGCTTGATGACCGTTGCCAAGCTGCTGGCTCCATTCGCACCATTCTATGCCGACCAGCTGTATAAGGACCTGGGTGGTGAGCTCGACTCAGTACACCTGGATAAGTTCCCAGTAGCCGACGAGGCACAGATTGATAAGGATCTCGAGGCTCGCATGCAGATGGCACAGAAGATCACTTCGATGGTTCTAGCCCTGCGCCGCAAGGTAAACATCAAGGTGCGCCAACCACTGCAGGCCATCATGATTCCTGCTGTCGACGAGACTCAGAAGAAGCACATCGAAGCCGTTAAGGACCTGATTATGAACGAGGTTAACGTTAAGGAGCTGCGTTTTGTTGAGGGTGCTGGCGTGCTGGTTAAGAAGGTAAAGTGTAACTTCCGTACCATGGGTAAGAAGTTCGGTAAGCTCATGAAGAGTGTAGCTGCCGCAATGGACGCCCTGACACAGGAGCAGATTGCCGAACTCGAGAAGCAGGGTACCATCGGTATCAATGTTGAGGGTCAGGACATCACTGTCGAGGCCGTAGATGTTGAGATTATCAGCGAGGACATTCCAGGCTGGCTGGTAGCCAACGAGGGTAACCTTACTGTAGCACTCGAGGTTGAACTCACCGAGGAGTTGAAGAACGAGGGTATGGCCCGCGAGCTCATCAACCGCATCCAGAACATCCGTAAGGAGAGCGGCTTCGAGATTACCGACCGTATCAGCGTGGTACTTGCTCCAAATGCCGAGGTTGAGAAGGCAGTAAGCAGCTTTGCCGACTACATCAAGACTCAGGTTCTGGCCGATGATGTTACCCTACAACCTAATGACGGTCAGGAGGTTGAGTTCGATGACTTCAAGTTGAACATAACAGTTACAAAGAATTAAAAATAATCAATAACTAAACAATTAAGTATTATGGCAGAGAAGACTCGCTATACTGACGAAGAGCTCGAAGAGTTCCGTCAGATTATCAATGAGAAGATGGCTTTGGCCAAGCGTGATTACGAACAGATGATGCGCGTACTGACCAACGAGGACAGCAACGACGTCGACGATACATCACCCACCTACAAGGCATTGGAGGAGGGTAGTGCTACCCAGTCGAAAGAGGAGTTGATCTCGATGGCCGCCCGCCAGCAGAAGTTCATTCAGGGCCTGAAGGCTGCATTGGTTCGCATCGAGAACAAAACCTATGGTATCGATCGTATTACCGGTAAGCTGATACCAAAGGAGCGTCTGCGTGCTGTTCCTCATGCAACACTGAGTGTAGAGTCTAAGCTGAACCAGAAAAAGTGACGCACGGACCTCTGATGACAAAAGGAAGATTGGCGACATTAATCATAGTCGCCATTCTCCTTATTGACCAGGCTATCAAGATCTGGGTGAAAACGTCGATGACGCTGCACGAGAGTATCCGCGTTACCGATTGGTTTTACATCACGTTTATCGAGAACATGGGCATGGCTTTTGGCATGCAGTTAGGCAGCAAGATCGTGCTGTCGTTGTTCCGTGTGGTTGCCATCGGTGTGCTGGGTTATTACATCTGGCAGCAGGTAAAACGTAATGCCCGAACAGGCTATATCGTGTGCCTCTCGTTGGTGCTGGCCGGTGCTGCAGGCAATCTCATCGATTGCATGTTCTACGGCATGATGTTCAACGAGTCGTCGCCCTACTATCTGTCATACTTAGTTGATTTTGGTACGGGTTATGCACCTTTCCTCATGGGTAAGGTGGTAGATATGTTCTACTTCCCGCTGATTGAGACCGAATGGCCCACATGGATGCCGTTTGTGGGCGGACAGCACTTTGTGTTCTTTAGTCCGGTATTTAATTTTGCCGATGCCAGCATCAGTGTCAGCGTAGTGCTGCTGTTGCTGTTCTATCGTGAAGAAATAAGTAAGATTACACTTAAGAAAGAAACGAATAACGTTGAAGAGTAAGGCTTTACATATTGTTTTGGTGGCCGCAGCTGCTTTCATGATTAGCTGTAAGCCATCGGTGCCATCGGAGTATATCCAGCCCGACGATATGGAGGATTTGATTTACGATTACCACGTAGCGCAAGGCATTGCCGCGCAGCAGGAGGGTAATCAGGATTACAACCGCCGTTTGACTTTCGAGTTAGTGCTCAAGAAGCACGGACTCACACAAGCCGAATTCGATTCGTCGTTGGTATATTATTATACCCGTGCCGACCGATTCCAAGAGATTTACAAGCATGTACAGGAACGCCTGAATACCGAGGCCGAGAAATACGGTGCCGCTGTTGGCGATGTGCAGATTGCAGCTGCCTCGCTCAGTGGCGATACGGCCGATATATGGAAAGGCAACCGTGCACTCCTGCTGTTCAACGATCGTCCGTATCATCTTTATCAGTTTGCTCAGAAAGCCGACACTGCCTATCGCGCAGGCGACAGCTTTATGCTGAGTATGAACACCACATGGCTTATGCAGCAAGGCAATCGTCAGGCCTCGGTGTATATGGCCGTTACCTATGCCAACGATAGTACTGTTAAGCAGTATTCTACCGTTTCGTCGTCGGGCATCACAAACCTGCGCATACCTTACTGTAAGGAGCGTGTCAAAGAAATCAAGGGCTTTGTGATGTGTGGCATGCGCCCATCTACCGACCCCACCAGCAATCTTTGTCTGCTGTTTGTCAACAACATCCAGCTGTTCCGCTTCCATAACAAGCTTACCAATCAGCCCGTTGTGCCACAACAGCCCGACAGCATCCATGAACTGCAGCCCGATACGGCTCAGTACGATTCGCTACGCCGCCCAGGCCGCCATGTAGCCGGACGCCCGTTAACCATTGGCGATATTCAGAAGATGCGCAAGAAAGAAACCAAAAAGTAAAACCAAGTATCTAAGTAATAATTATGAATCTGAAATTCCGTTTGTCATTGATGAACTTCCTGGAGTTCGCAGTTTGGGGAGCTTATCTTACATGTATGGGAAATTACCTCGGAGTGGCCGGACTGGGCGACAAGATTTCCTGGTTCTATGCTATTCAGGGTATTGTAAGTATCTTTATGCCCACATTGATGGGTATTGTAGCCGATAAGTATATTCAGCCACAGCGCTTGCTGGGCTTGTGCCACATGGCAGCAGGCGGCTTTATGCTGGGTTGCTGGTGGTTAGGCCTCCAGGCAGGCTTCGGCAACGAGTTGGCCGATAAGTCGCTGTTCATCACCCTTTACACCCTCAGTGTGGCATTCTTCATGCCCACCATCGCGCTGTCTAACACAGCCGCGTTCACCATTCTGAAGAACAACGGCCTTGATACCGTTAAGGACTTTCCACCTATCCGCGTGCTGGGTACCGTGGGTTTCATCGTCACCATGTGGTTTGTTAACTGCGCCGTATGGCAGGATGGCAGCTTCAGCATGACGCTCGCCGACAGCGCCTATAAGTTCCAGTACACCTACATGCAGTTCTTTGTATCAGGCATCCTCAGCATTGTGCTCTGCTTCTATTGCTTCACATTGCCCGAGTGTAAGGTGGTGGTAAGGGAGAAGGTTTCGCTCATCGAGAGCCTTGGCCTCAATGCCTTCAAGCTGTTCAAGAGCCGCAATATGGCCCTGTTCTTTATCTTCTCGGCCCTGCTGGGCATGTGCCTGCAGGTAACCAATGGCTATGCCGGTCCGTTCATTACCAGCTTCAAGGGTAGTGCCGATGCAGCCATAGCCAGTTCGTTTGCCGCTAACAATGCCACCCTGCTTACCAGTATCTCGCAGATTAGCGAGGCCCTGTGTATCCTCATGATACCATTCTTCCTCAAGCGTTATGGCATCAAGACTGTGATGCTCATGTCTATGTTCGCCTGGGTGTTCCGTTTCGGATTCTTCGGTGTTGGTAACCCCGCCATGCCAGGTGTTATCATGTTCATCCTCTCTTGCATCGTTTACGGTGTGGCTTTCGACTTCTTCAACGTGTCGGGAGGTATCTTCGTCGATCAGGAGTGCGAACCCAGCATCAAGGCATCGGCTCAGGGCTTGTTCATGATGATGACCAATGGCGTTGGCGCTACCGTAGGTACGCTGGCAGCCGGCGAGATAGTAAACCATTACTGTTATTGGGAGAATGGATTCCTGCAGGGCGAGTGGACCACATGCTGGTTTATCTTTGCCGCATTTGCACTCGCAGTAGGTATATCGTTCGCCCTTGTTTTCCATCCGGAAAAGAAATAACACAGATTACTCTAAATAGAATATGAAGGAAGCAAGATATTTTTTTGTGCCTGATGCCGAGAACCAGACCGAGTTGCCTACCGACGAGGCCATGCACGCCATGCGTGTGCTGCGCCTGAAGAGTGGCGACGAGCTGTTTCTGATGGATGGGGTAGGTAACTACTTCCGTGCGCAGGTTACGGTTGCAGCCACCCATCACTGCTATTACGAAATATTGGAGAAACTGCCACAGGAGCCCCAGTGGAAAGGCCACCTGCACTTAGGCATTGCGCCCACCAAGATGATGGACCGCATGGAGTGGATGATGGAGAAAGCCACCGAGGTTGGTATCGACGAGGTGTCGTTCCTTAACTGTAAGTTCTCCGAGCGCCGTCTGGTAAAGCTGGTGCGCCTGGATAAGATTGTAACCGCCGCCGTTAAGCAGAGTCACAAAGCCTGGAAGCCCCAGGTCAACGAGATGGTACACTTCAACCATTTCCTCGAGCAGCCCATTCAGGGTCGTAAGTACATCGCCCACTGCTACGAGGAGGTACCCCGTGTAGAGCTGTTCGACGAGCTGCGCAAACCATCCGACAGTCAGGATGCAACCGTGCTGGTAGGTCCCGAGGGCGATTTCTCTATCGACGAGGTGAAAGCTGCCGTAGCTGCCGGTTGGGTATCAGTAAGCTTAGGTTCAAGTCGCCTGCGCACCGAAACGGCCGGTTTAGCCGCCGTGATGATGATGCAGCTGGCACAGAAATAACAATTACATAGAACGATAAACCAAATAAACTATAAGATATGACTGACGAGAAGATTATGGCTACCATCAAGCCCGATGGCGAGTGCTGGCAGCCCGAAATCGAGAAAATGCCAAGAGAGCAACTCCAGCAGTTGCAAGTTAAGAAACTAAAGGACACGATCAACGTTTGTCTGAAGTCGCCTTTCTACAAGAAACGATTAGGCGAACTGGGTATCACAGCCGACTCAATCAACAGTCTGGACGATCTGCGTAAGATTCCTTTCACCACAAAGCAGGACCTGCGCGATAACTACCCCTACGGACTCGTTGGCGGCAATCTCGACGATGCCGTACGTATCCACTCTACCAGTGGTACAACCGGTAATCCATGTGTGGTTGTTTACTCCGAACACGACATTTGCTCGTGGGCTAACATGATTGCCCGCAATCTGTATATGGTAGGATGCCGCAAGAGCGACGTGTTCCAAAACTCTTCAGGTTACGGTATGTTTACCGGTGGACTTGGTTTCCAGTACGGCTCCGAGTGGTTGGGCGCTATGACGGTACCAGCCGCAGCCGGAAACTCTAAGCGTCAGATCAAATTCATTAAGGATTTTGGTACCACCTGCCTGCACGCCATTCCATCCTATGCCATCCGTTTGGCCGAGGTGTTCAAGGAAGAGGGCGTCGATCCCGCCACCACCAAGCTGCGCACCCTTTGCATTGGTGCCGAGCCCCACACTGAGGAGCAGCGTCGCCGCATCGAGCGTATGCTGGGCGTAAAGGCCTACAACTCGTTTGGTATGACCGAGATGAACGGTCCTGGTGTAGCCTTCGAGTGTAAGTATCAGGAAGGTATGCACCTGTGGGAGGACAACTATATCGTTGAGATTGTAGATCCCGACACCCTCGAGCCTGTGCCCGATGGCGAGATGGGCGAGATGGTACTTACCACACTCGACCGCACCATGATGCCTATCCTGCGTTACCGTACGCGCGACCTCACCCGCATCATCGCCGAGCCATGTAAGTGCGGACGTACCCACCGTCGTATCGACCGTATCAAGGGCCGTACCGACGATATGTTCATCATCAAGGGTGTAAACGTATTCCCCATGCAGGTCGAGAAGATTCTCGTGCAGTATCCTGGTTTGGGTAGCAACTACCTCATCACCCTCGAAACCATCGACGACAACGATGTGATGACCGTTGAGGTTGAGCTCGACAGCCTTGAGACCGAGATTTATCCCGAGATGCAGAAGATGATGAAGGACATCCAGCGTGCACTCAAGGACGAGATTCTGCTCACCCCAGTAGTAAAACTTGTAAAGAAGGGCTCGTTGCCACAAAGCGAGGGCAAGGCCGTTCGTGTAATAGATAAAAGACCCAGTCGCGGATGAAGAAATTCATGATGGCCCTTTTGTTGGCCACAACACTTAATCAGGCATCAGCTCAGAGCGTCACCCTGCGTGAAGTGTTCAAGCAGATGCCTGACTCATTGATGCCTTATCTCTCCAAGAATAATCGTTTGGATTTTATCGACTTTTTGGATTCAGGGATGAAGGCCGAAGTAAAGAATCAGTTAGGCGGAACCAGCCAGATGATTGCGCTGGGCGATGATAGTCTCACTATCCGCATGAACCCGTCGTTGCGAACCGATATGTTGCTGATGGACAGCACCGTAGTGATGATCGAAACGTTTACCGTCGATTCCATCTACGGACAGAGTAGGGTACACTACTTTACCACCGCTTGGCAGCCCATCGCAGCACCCCAATTTACCGAAGCACAAAGCCAAAGAATTAAGCGTTTCGAAATGCAAAATATCCTGAAGCGGGACGACGAATTGCTAAACAAACGTTAAATTAATGTAGTTTATGGCTTCTGATTTTCCACTTTCAGAAGAAATGAATTACCTTTGCACATGTGTTTTTCATGGTATTAGATTATTAAGGTTAATTAGAAATGGATTTATCGTGAGGTAAGTGATATTTCGGCCTCCATAAAGTAATGTTTGAATATATTTTTTTAGAACATTAGTTTATGGTTAAAAAAAGAGGAACCTGAGAAGGTTCCTCTTTTACTTTTATCATTAAATCTTAAATGTTTAATGTTTAATCTTTAATGTTTAATAGCTTCTAGCTATAATCACGCGAGCCTTCGCTGGCTTACCAGTTACCATATCCACACCAGGAGTCTGCTCTACGCCGAAAGGCACGCAGCGGATAGTGGCCTGAGTCTCCTCCTTAATCTTAGCCTCGGTCTCGGCAGTACCGTCCCAGTGGCACAGGAAGAATCCACCGTCCTTCACCTTCTCCTTAAACTCCTCGTAGTTCTCGCACTCGTAGATGCGGGCATCACGATAAGCCTTAGCCTTCTCAAAGATATTCTTCTGGATATCCTCAAGCAGCTGCTCTACATACTCGGTGATACCGTCAATCGAGCGGGTCTCCTTCTCCAGCGTATCGCGGCGCATCACCTCGATAGTACCGTTCTCCAAGTCGCGAGCACCCAGAACCAAACGTACGGGAACACCCTTCAGCTCATAATCGGCAAACTTAAAGCCAGGACGCTTGTTGTCGGCATCGTCAAACTTCACGGTGATACCCTTAGCGCGCAGAGCCTCGATGATAGGTGTCACCTCCTTGTTAACCTGCTCCATCTGCTCAGGCTTGGTAGCGATAGGAATAATTACCACCTGGATAGGAGCCAGACGTGGAGGCAATACCAGTCCGTTATCATCACTGTGAGTCATAATCAGCGCACCAATCAGTCGGGTCGAAACGCCCCACGATGTAGCCCATACGTACTCAGGCTTGTTCTCCTTATTCAGATAAGTTACCTCGAATGCCTTGGCAAAGTTCTGACCCAGGAAGTGGCTGGTACCGCTCTGCAGTGCCTTACCGTCCTGCATCATAGCCTCGATGGTGTAAGTATCCAACGCACCGGCAAAACGCTCAGTCTCGCTCTTCACACCCTGTACCACAGGCACAGCCATCCACTCTTCAGCAAACTTGGCATATACCTTCAGCATCTTCTGTGCTTCCTCCTCGGCCTCCTCGCGAGTAGCGTGGGCTGTGTGGCCCTCCTGCCAAAGGAACTCCGATGTGCGCAGGAATGGGCGAGTACGCATCTCCCAACGCATTACGTTACACCACTGGTTGCACATCAGTGGCAGATCGCGCCATGAGTGAATCCAGTTCTTATATGTATTCCAGATAATAGTCTCCGAAGTAGGACGTACAATCAGTTCCTCCTCGAGCTTAGCTGTTGGGTCAACCTCAACACCGCTCTTATCCTCCTTTGCGCGCAGGCGGTAGTGTGTTACCACAGCACACTCCTTAGCAAAACCCTCAACGTGCTCGGCCTCCTTCGAGAGGAACGACTTTGGGATAAGCAGTGGGAAGTATGCGTTCTGAGCACCAGTTTCCTTAAACATCTTGTCGAGCTGCTGCTGCATCTTCTCCCAGATAGCATAACCGTAAGGCTTAATAACCATACAGCCACGTACAGCGCTCTGCTCTGCCAAATCAGCCTTAACTACCAGGTCGTTAAACCACTGACTGTAGTTGTCGGCTCTTTTCGTTAATTCTTTTAATTCTTTTGCCATATTTTTCTTCTATGTTTCCTAATTTGCGTGCAAAGGTACTGAAAATCGCGCGAAATACAAAATAAAATAGCTTTTATTTTTATATTTTATCCCATACTATCGTTGTAACATTCATGGTAAACATGTAGCGAGGCCGATCGTGCCCCGAACGATGCCGCATCCATACCATTGGCCACCGGGTCGTAAGGCCGTCCGCAGTCCTTGATGGTCATTTGGAAACCATCATCCAATTCGGTCAGCGATATGTCCAGATATTTTAGCTCACTGCTTCTGCGCTCCTCTGCATTATTAAACAGCGCCTTGATGGTAGCATACATCTCTACAAGAAAATAGCACTCTTTTCTTTAATTCATTTGCAAAGTACCTAAAGAAATATTACAGCCTAGGCACTTTTCTATTGAAAACCAGTTAGATTTCAAAATCGTCATAGAGATAGGCTTTATCGTTTGTTCAGACGTCACGAACAAAACATTCAGATAATCCCTATAGGGGTATGGAGATTATCTGAACAACTCATTAAGACTATCCGAATATATGATAGAGACTATCTGGATCAATATAAACTTACCCTTATACAAAAGGTGTTATACCTTGATACTAAAGGCTGTTTAGTGTTAGGGTAATTACTTTTCATAAATACTTCCCGATGTTCTGCAGGGCAGCATCGGGCATGGGACGATTGAATACCATGTGGAAGATGTAGGGCACCTTTGCAGCGTAATAAGGAAGCAAGCGCTGGGTGGCCTCGTGGATGGCTTGCGGGTCGCTGGTGCCAAGATAGGCTGGGAAGAATATGTCCCAATGGGCCATCATCGTATCGTGTGTGATATGGAATATGTGTTCAACACGATCGCCAGGCATATTGTGACACATGGTCCAGAGTAGCGCCAAGTCCCACTCGGGTGCACCGTAAGCAAATTCGCCTAAATCTATCCAAAGGTCGCGCTGGCCGTCGGTAATGATGTTGCCGATATGTAGATCGCCATGCAGGCAGCGTGGGGTATCGGGTACAGTATCCAGAAATTGCAATACTCGCTGCTTGTAATCCTCGGGTACCATATCCTTTTCGTGATAGAAGTTAGCGATTCTCTGCTTATAGGACTGAAGGCGCGTGGTGTCGGCCTGCTTGGCATGCAGCTCCTTAGCCATACGTGCAAATTTGAGCGATATCTCCTCTAATCGTTCTGGTTCCTGGGAAATAATACGGGTATATGAGCGCTTGTTTTTGATAAGTTCGTATTCGGCGCCGCTCCGTTGGCCATCGGTAATCAATCGGAAGGGTTCGGGCGATGGGATGCCTAACTCAAACACGGCGCGGGCGGTAAGAAACTCGGCTTTGGCTCTGTCGGCTTCGAATCCAGGATTATAAAGCTTAGCCAGCGAAAGGCCATCCTTATGGGTGTAAGTAAGAGCAGTACCGCCCTCACCAGTCTGGATATAGTCGTCTAAATTAATTCGCAGTATGTCTTCGTTCATAAGCTTATATCTTTATTAAACCAGCCACCTACATAGCCGTCGTGCGCAAGAGCATGGCTTATTTCTTTCATCATAGTCATATTTAATTCTTCGCAAATTATAGATCTCGGGTGTAAAATTAAGAATTTCTTCGGAAAAAAGCAAGTTAGAAGAAACTTTTTTGTATCTTTGCAGCATCAAACATAAATTTGAAAACGTTAATTATAAACTATAAACTAATGAAGAAAGTATTGATAATTGCGCTATTCAGCGTCATGGGATTGGTTGTATTGCTGGGAATTGCCGTGTGGTTAGAGTTCGGCCATCTGGTTAAAGGTGCAAACTCGTGTGTGAAACTGGACGACGGATTGTACTACATGGAGTACAAGGGCGACGACGGGTTTGACGGACTGATGGCCAAGGGGGGCATAGCTAAAGCCGACGAGCTGGCCGGATATGCCATCGAATTCCTGTCGAAGGGTCATTACAAGCCCGAAATCAGTACATCGAAGCAGGCATACGGATGCTCGGCACTAACCGTAAACACGCCTGAGGGCGATATTCTGATGGGGCGCAACTTTGATTTCACATCGGCCATTGGCGTGATAATGCATTGCATCCCCGACAAAGGCTACGAAACAATCACCACCTTTAACGTGGAGTTCTACAACTTTGGCGAGAATTACAAACCCGAGGGTTTTAAGAATCAGTATATGGCGCTTACAGGACTGTTTGTGGCGCTGGACGGTATTAACGAGAAGGGACTGGCCATTGCCGACCTGATGGCGGGCGACACTGTGCAGACGCACCAGAACACCAGCAAACCCGACCTGACTACAACGGCCGCCATACCTTATATGCTGAAAAATGCTGCTACCGTTGACGAGGCGCTGAAACTGCTGGAGGGCATAGATATGCACTCGGACATAGGTTCGGCTCACCATTACGCAATGGCCGATGCTACGGGCAAAAGTGTAGTTGTGGAGTATGTTGACAATAAAATGGTGGTGGTAGAATCGCCTGCTGTGGCTAACCACTATCTGTGCGAGCAGAAGCTGAACGCGGGGTTGGAGCCTGGCGATAAGCGTTACGACATGCTATGCGAGCGATATGCCGAAAACAGCGGTGTAATGAACATGGAGCAGCTTACAAACGCGATTGCATCGGTATCGCAACCACAGCGCGAAGGGTTTCTGGGTACAGCGTGGACCATGGTGATGAACCTGAAGCACCCTTCGGTTACCTATTATTCGCAGCGCCACTATAACAAGCCATTCTGCTTTAGTCTGAAATCGACTGCTGAGTAAAATTCTGCATCTCTCTACATAAAAATCATTAATCGGAACAAAAATACAAAAAAATATCGATATAATGATACTCGCTTTAAAAAAATGTACTATCTTTGCAGGCAGAAACAATAGTAAACGATTAATTAACAAATTTAGAACGAGTATGAAAAGAATGAAATCAATCGCCGTAGCACTGTGCGCTTCGATGGTGCTGGCTGGATGTAACATGAGTAACACAGCTAAGGGTACAATGATTGGTGCAGGTGGCGGTGCTGCCCTGGGTGCTATTATTGGTAAGATTGCTGGTAACACAGCTGTTGGTGCCGCTATCGGTGGTGCTGTAGGTGCTGGTACTGGTGCAATCATCGGTAAGAAGATGGACAAGGCTAAGAAGGAGGCTGAGGCCGTTAAGAACGCTCAGGTTGAGACTATCACCGACGCTAACGGACTTGAGGCTGTAAAGGTTACATTTGATTCGGGTATTCTGTTTGCTACTAACAAGGCTGACCTGAATGCCTCGTCAAAGAGCTCACTGCAGCAGTTTGCTACCGTACTGAAGAACAACAGCGCTTGCGACGTTGCTATCTACGGTCACACCGATAATACTGGTAGCGATGCTATCAACAATCCTCTGTCGGTTAACCGTGCTAAGAGCGTATCTAATTATCTGAAGTCGCTGGGTGTTCCTGCTTCACAGATTAAATCGGTTGACGGTCAGGGTTCTACCAACCCAGTTGCTGACAACAGCACAGCCGAGGGCCGCAAGCAGAACCGTCGCGTTGAGGTTTACATGTACGCTTCGGAGCAGATGATTAAGGATGCTAATGCTGAGGCTTCTAAATAATTGAACATTGAACATTGACAATTGACCATTTTCAATTGAAAGTATTTAAGAGCATAATAAAATGGATAGTGGTGGTATTTTTTGCCTCCACTATTCTTGCTGTTATGGCACTACGTTTCTTGCCGGTTTACTTTACACCTCTGATGTTTATACGCTGTTCGCAGCAGATTAGCGAGGGTAAGGACCTGAAGCTGAAACACCACTGGGTATCGCTGGACAAGATATCACCATCGTTGCCCATGGCGGTGATGGCGAGCGAGGATGCTAAATTCCTGCAGCATCACGGTTTCGACTTCCAGGCTATCGAAAAGGCTGCCAAACGTAACAGCAAGCACCCCGAGAAACGTAAGCTGGGTGCATCTACCATCTCGCAGCAAACGGCTAAGAATGTGTTCCTTTGGCCGGGACGCTCGTGGGTGCGTAAAGGGTTCGAGGTGTATTTTACAGCACTTATCGAACTGATGTGGAGTAAAGAGAGAATTATGGAGGTGTATCTGAACTCGATTGAGATGGGGGATGGTATCTATGGTGCACAGGCCGTTGCCGAAGAGCACTTTAATACCGATGCATCGGAGCTAACAAAGGCCCAATGCGCCCTGATTGCAGCTACACTGCCTAATCCACGTAAATTCTCGAGCAAGAATCCTTCGGGCTATATGTACAAGCGCCAAGGAAGGATTATGCGCGAGATGAAATACGTAGATAAACTATCTGATAAATAAGTACTTACTTTCTGAGTTCCCAGAAAGCCACTGCCGCTGCCGCTGCCACATTGAGTGAATCAACTTGGTGTGACATCGGTATGCGCACGGTGAAATCGGCGTTGGTGATAGTCTGCTGGGGCAGACCGTCGCCCTCGGTACCCATGATAAATGCCAGGCGCTCCTGCTGCTTCAGCACAGGATCATCGAGCGAGATGGATTTATCGGTGAGGGCCATTGCGGCTGTCTGATAGCCCAATGAGCGCAGGGTATCGTAAGAGTCGAGCCAAGTCCAGGGAACTAAAAATACCGAACCCATCGATACACGCACAGCGCGGCGATTCAAGGGATCGCAGCTGTTACGGGTAAGTAATACGGCATCGATGCCCAGAGCGGCTGCACTACGGAAGATGGCACCGATATTGGTGGTATCAACCACGCCATCGATCACCACGATGCGATGTTTCTGACCGCTGGGAATGCTACCCAGCACCTGTTGTACGCTCAATTCAGGTTTGCGACGCATGGCGCAGAGCACGCCACGGGTGAGGGTATAGCCGGTAAGTTGGGCCAGCAGTTGGCGCTCGCCAGTATAGATAGGAATATCGCCACAGGCGGCAATAATATCGGCTGCATCGCCTGTAATATGCTTGCGCTCGCAAAGCAGCGCCTGGGGCTGATAGCCAGCCTGCAGGGCCACACGTATCACTTTAGGACTCTCGGCAATAAACAAGCCGCGTTCGGCATCAAGTTTGTTTCGGAGCTGCGCTTCGGTGAGCGCCCCAAACACCTCAATGCCAGGCTGTTGTAAGGATTGTATTTCAGTAATCATTTAGTATAAAAATCAATTAAACGTTGCAGGGCCTGCTGGCAAACCAAGCAGAACTCGGGTTCCTCGTTGGTGCGCATGCGACAGTTCTCGTAACCACGCCAAACACCCTTTGAGAGGTAACCGCCGCCCTCGATAAAACCGGCCTTTTTATCCTTAATCAGGTTCTCCCATTTGCCGTTGAAATCGTGCTTTGTTGTGAGATTGGGCTCCCAAGGCTCGGTATCGGCAAAATACATAGGATCGTCGTCGCCGTAAGGGTACTCATCACCCAGACCGCCAAACGAATGACCAAACTCGTGAACCACAACGGGACGGAAGTGCTTGCCGTGGGCATAAGTAAGGTTGTAAGAGTTGTAGATACCGCCGCCACCATAGCGATCGGTATTTACCAGCACGATGATGTGCTCGTAAGGGATGCCTGCCAGCACATCGTGCAGCTTCTTCAGGTGCAGGGTAGTGAGGTAGCGCTCGCTATAGAAGGTGTCGAAATGCGAGCCGAGTGGGGTATTCTTCCAGATGCCTTTATTGGGCTCGCTGGTGCCGCTCTCAACAGATGGCGGCATCACAGCTACCATATTGAATTTCAGCTGGTTCTGCTTAAAGGGCTCGTGTTCGAACAGCGATTCCATCGCTATACGACAATCGTTCAGGAACACGTCCATCTCCTGCTGCTGATAGCCTTCGGCCACAAAAGCCACGCGAATGCAGCGTGCGGTATCGGCAGCCTGCTGCAGGGTGACATGGGGTGTAATCTGGCGCTCGCCAGCCTTACGAATCAGAATATCCTTAGGATCTACCTTGTGGGTAAGACAGCTGATGACCTGATCGTGGTAATCAAAGAGCTCGACCTTGATTTCGACGGGCGATTTGGGGAAGGGCACCAGAAACACGTTCTCGAACGATTTCTGCGTTTGTTTGGCTTCGGCGGTAGATACCCACTCCTGGAACAAACTTGAGAACGAGTGGCGATAAATCACCATTCCATCGGCGAGCGAACGCACGGTAATCTGTCCGTTGCCCTTGAGTGGCAGCTCGGCCAGATGCTGCTTGCGACCGTACCAGCGGGGCAAGCTTACCAACTCGTCGACAAATATCTGCTGACGGGTAGCATCGCCTGCAAAAGTATAGTCTAATCGCAGGGTTTTATCTTCGAAATAATCGTCGAAGTTCTGTGCTTGTGCGCTAAAATATGATAAAAGTAACGCACTGACAATAAATAATTTCCTCATAATTCGTTAATTAAATCCTTTACGTAGTTTCGTTCCCAGTCGCGATGGTGAAAACGCTCGCCATCGTACTCCAGCAAATCAAGGTCGACGGTTACAATACCATCCTCGTTATGCGTGCGACCCAGACGTTTCTCAATCTCCTTCAGCACCTCGTTCAGCAGGTTCATACCCAAGGCAGTGGTGCCTTTGCACAACTGATTAAGATATTTGGGACATTGACCATTGACCATTGACCATTGACCATTTCCTACGGGTTCGGTGTAGATGGCGGAGGTGAAATGTACCTCGCTGAGCAGCTGGGTGAGCTGGGTGCGGGCAGCCTCTAAGTTGGCCTCGTGATTGATATTCGAAGCCAGACTGATAATAATATGATGTTCTTTCTGTATCATAACGATTGCAAAGGTATAAATAAGCGTGCAAAATTCCAAATGATTTCAAAAAAAATCTACCGAACCCGCATTGAATACAAAAATATTCATTACCTTTGCAAGGTCAATATATATAATAAGGTGTAGCAATCTATCAAAAGCGGTAGAAAAATGCCATATTGAGTTGACAAAATGAAAGAAAAAGAGGAAATATTGTGAATTTCTGCTTAAATATTTGGTGGATTAAAATAAAAAGTGTAATTTCGCAGCGTTTTTCAAAGACATAGAATATAAACCATTTAATAAATAAACAATCAAATGAAGAAGTACAACTTTAACGCCGGTCCCTCGATGCTTCCTCGCGAGGTGATTGAGAAGACCGCACAGCAGTGTCTTGATTTCAACGGCTCAGGTCTCTCTCTGATGGAGATCAGCCATCGTGCAAAGGACTTTCAGCCTGTAGTTGACGAGGCTGTAGCTCTCGTAAAGGAACTCCTTAACGTTCCCGAGGGTTACTCCGTGATTTTCCTTGGTGGTGGTGCCAGTCTGGAGTTCTGTATGATTCCTTATAACTTCCTGATTAAGAAGGCTGCTTACCTGAACACCGGTGTTTGGGCTAAGAAGGCTATGAAGGAAGCAAAGCTTTTCGGTGAGGTAGTAGAGGTGGCTTCTTCAGCTGATGCCAACTACACCTTCATCCCTAAGGATTGGACTGTTCCCGCTGATGCTGACTATCTGCACATCACAACAAATAATACTATCTATGGTACTGAGATCCGTAAGGACCTCGACGTTCCCGTTCGTCTGATTGCCGATATGTCATCAGATATCTTCAGCCGTCCTGTTGACGTTGCTAAGTACGATGCCATCTACGCTGGTGCTCAGAAGAACCTGGCTATGGCAGGTGTTACTATCGTGATTGTTAAGGACGACGCTCTGGGTAAGGCTCCACGTGAGATCCCAACCATGCTCGACTACCGTACACACGTAGATAAGGGCAGTATGTTCAATACTCCTCCTGTAGTTCCTATCTACAGCGCTCTCGAGAATCTGCGTTGGATCAAGGCCCAGGGTGGTGTAGAGGCTATGGATAAGCTGGCTCAGCAGCGTGCAGAGATTGTTTATGGCGAGATCGACCGCAACAAGATGTTCGTAGGTACAGCTAAGGCTGAGGATCGTTCGCTGATGAACATCTGCTTCGTAATGGCTGACGAGTACAAGGAGCTGGAGAAGGACTTCCTCGACTTCGCTACTTCGAAGGGTATGGTTGGTGTTAAGGGTCACCGCTCAGTTGGTGGTTTCCGTGCATCTTGCTACAACGCCCAGACCATCGAAGGCTGCAACGCTCTCGTAGCTTGCATGAAGGAATTCGAAGCAAATCATTAAGTCATTGACCATTGAGCATTGACAATTGACCATTATGAAGGCGGACAATCAGGTGCTGAATGACAGTAAAGCTTTTGCTCTTCGAATTATCAGATTATATAATTATCTGAAAGAAGAAAAACAGGTATATGTCCTGTCAAAGCAAGTACTGAGAAGTGGCACAAGCATTGGAGCCAACATTCGCGAAAGCGTTAATGCTCAAAGTCGAATGGATTTTATTAACAAGTTAAATATTGCTTTAAAGGAGGCAAACGAAACTGAATATTGGCTGGAGTTGCTCCATGAGTCAGATTATCTGGATGAAATGCAATTTGAATCTATTTATAATGATTGTGGAAAAATCGCAGCAACCCTGACCAAAATTATCAAAACAACAAAAACTGTCGATGAGAAATAATGGTCAATGGTCAATGTTCAATGTTCAATGAGTAAAATGAAAGTATTAGTTGCAACAGAGAAGCCATTTGCAGCAGCTGCTGTTAATGGTATTAAGGCAGAGATTGAGGCAGCCGGCAATGAGCTGGTACTGCTCGAGAAATATACAGAAAAGGCTCAGTTCCTGGCAGCCGTTGCTGATGCCGACGCACTCATTATCCGTAGCGATAAGGTGGATGCTGAGGTATTGGACGCTGCTAAGCAGTTGAAGATTGTGGTTCGTGCCGGTGCTGGTTACGACAACATCGATCTGGCTGCTGCTACTGCTCACAACGTAGTAGCCGAGAACACCCCAGGTCAGAACTCAAACGCTGTAGCCGAGTTGGTATTCGGTTTGCTCGTGATGGCCGTTCGTGGTTTCTACAACGGTAAGAGCGGCAGTGAGCTGCTGGGCAAGAAGCTGGGTATCCTGGCTTTCGGTAATGTAGGTCGCAATGTGGCTCGCATCGCCAAGGGCTTCGGTATGGACGTTTACGCTTACGATGCTTTCTGCCCTGCAGATGTTATCGAGGCTGCTGGCGTGCATGCTGTTTGCTGCCAGGAGAAGTTGTTCGAGACTTGCGATGTTGTTTCACTCCACATCCCTGCTACTCCTGAGACCAAGCAGAGCATCAACGCTGCTTTGGTTGGCAAGATGAAGAAGGGTGGCGTGCTGGTTAACACAGCCCGTAAGGAGGTTATCAACGAGCCCGAGCTGATTAAGCTGATGGCTGAGCGTGAGGACCTGAAGTTCGTGACCGACATCATGCCAGATGCTAACGATGAGTTCGCTAAGTTCGAGGGTCGCTACTTCTCAACTCCTAAGAAGATGGGTGCTCAGACAGCCGAGGCCAACATCAATGCTGGTATCGCTGCTGCCAAGCAGATCAACGCCTTCTTCAAGGATGGCGACACCAAGTTCCAGGTAAATAAGTAATTTACTGATATATAAGGTGCACAGGAGGGTTTAAGCCCTACTTGTGCACTTTTGTATTTTCCTAAAACCTATTTTAATTATGCAAAGTGATCCCAAGCAGTGCTTGTACTGCACGAATAATCAGACGCTTCACGACCTGATGATTGAGTTTGCTCAACTGTCGGTGTCGCGAGCTTTTCTTTTTAAGGAGCAGACCTATCGCGGTCGCTGCCTGGTGGCCTATAAGGACCACGTGAATGATCTGAACGAGTTGAGCGACGAAGATCGCAATGCCTTTATGGCCGATGTGGCCAAGGTGACTCGTGCCATGCAGAAAGCATTCAACCCCGAGAAAATCAATTATGGTGCCTATAGCGACAAGCTGTCGCATCTGCACTTCCATCTGGCTCCCAAATATGTAGATGGCCCCGATTACGGCGGCGTGTTCCAGATGAACCCAGGCAAGGTATATCTGACTGATGCCGAATATGCCGAGATGATCGAAAAAATCAAGGCCAATCTTTAAAGTTTCATGTTTAATCTTTAATGTACAACATATAACATGGCTATTATCAAACCATTCAAGGGTATTCGCCCACCAAAAGAACTTGTAGAGCAAGTTGAGAGCCGTCCTTACGACGTGCTCGACAGTGAAGAGGCGAGAGCAGAGGCTGGCGACAACGAGAAGAGCCTCTATCACATTATCAAACCAGAGATTGATTTCCCAGTTGGTACCTCGGAGTACGACCCACGTGTATACGAGAAGGCTGCCGAGAACTTCCAGAAGTTCCAGGATAAGGGTTGGTTGGTACAGGATGCCGACGACCACTATTACATCTATGCGCAGACCATGAACGGAAAGACGCAGTACGGACTGGTGGTTGGCGCTTATGTAGATGACTACATGAAGGGCAACATCAAGAAGCACGAGCTGACCCGCAGAGATAAGGAAGAGGACCGCATGAAGCATGTGCGTGTGAACAATGCTAACATCGAGCCTGTATTCTTTGCTTATCCCGACAACACTGTACTGAACGAGCTGATTATGCGTTATGCTGCTACCGAGCCTGAGTACGATTTCGTAGCTCCTATCGATGGTTTCCGTCATCAGTTCTGGGTAATCAGCGACGCTAAGGATATGCAGACTATTACTGAGCAGTTTGCCCAGATGCCATCGCTGTATATCGCCGATGGTCACCACCGTTCGGCTGCTGCCGCTCTGGTTGGTGCCGAGAAGCAGAAGCAGAACCCCAACCACAATGGTACCGAGGAGTATAACTACTTTATGGCTGTTTGCTTCCAGGCATCGCAGCTCACTATTCTGGATTACAACCGCGTAGTGAAGGACCTGAACGGCATGTCATCAGAAGAGTTTCTGGCTGCCCTGCAGGTAAACTTCGAGGTTGAGGATAAGGGTCCCGAGATTTACAAGCCCCAGCAGCTGCACGAGTTCTCGCTCTATCTCGACCAGCACTGGTACAGTCTGAAGGCTAAGGAGGGAACATACGATAATACCGATCCTATCGGCGTGCTGGATGTAGATATCTCGAGCCGCCTGATTCTGGACGAGATTCTGAACATCGGCGACCTACGCTCATCACAGCGCATCGACTTTGTAGGCGGACTGCGCGGACTGAAAGAGCTGAAGCGCCGTGTTGACTCAGGTGAGATGCGTGCTGCGCTGGCTCTCTATCCCGTATCAATGCAGCAGATTATGGATATTGCCGACAGCGGTAAGATTATGCCACCAAAGGCAACCTGGTTCGAGCCAAAGCTGCGTTCAGGACTGGTAATTCACAAGTTGAGCTAAGCCGATGAAGACTAAGCATATACAGTACGAAACTCAGGGCACATGTTCGAAACTGATCGACGTGACTGCCGATGAGAACAACGTGATACAGCAGGTGTTTTTCCTTGGAGGTTGCAACGGCAACCTTCAGGGAATAAGCCAGTTGGTGCGCGGACAGAAGATAGACGATGTGATACCCAAGATCAACGGCATTCGTTGTGGTGCCAAAGGTACATCATGCCCCGATCAGTTATGCCGGGCACTTGAGAAACTCAAAGATGCTCCATTAGAGGGATAATAAAGAAATAAGGCTCCGGAAATTCCGAAGCCTTATTCTTTTCTTTGCGGAGAGTGAGGGATTCAAACCCCCGATACCCGAAAGGGGTATACCGGATTTCGAGTCCAGCGCGATCGATCACTCTGCCAACTCTCCAATCAAGATTAAGCAAATCGATGTACTCGTTTTATATTTGCGAGTGCAAAGGTAATGCTTTTTTAGGAAACCACCAAACATTTTTTGCGGAAAATGCGATTTTTATTCGAATGACAGCTTAGAGAGTCGGTTGCGCAGTTGTTCGGCTTCCGATTTACGAATGCTGAGCTTGATTTCGCAGGTATTATCGTAGGTTTGCGAAACAATTCGTGGCTGCATCTCTTTCACAATTCGCATCACATCATTCATCAGCGGATAGGCGAAAGTGTAGGTCACAATCTCCTCAACCTGACGGGTTTCAAACTCGGAGTGGGCGAGGGCATCGGCAGCTGCTTCGCGATAGGCCACAATCAAACCCGATGTACCTAAGTTCACACCACCATAATAACGCACCACTACTATCAGGATATCCGTTAACTCGTTGCTATTAATCTGTCCCAGAATGGGTTTGCCGGCTGTGCTCGATGGTTCGCCATCGTCGTTAGCGCGGAACTCCAATCGTTCGGCACCTAACATATACGCATAGCAAACATGGCGGGCATCGTAGTACTTCTTACGATATCCGGCTAATAATTCCTTGATTTCGTCAAGGGTTTCTACATGATGAGCGAAGGCGAGGAACTTGCTACGCTTTTCAGTGTAATATCCCTCACCTCCGCTTTTTAGTGTTTTATACTCGTCAATCATTTATCATTGAACATTGACCATTGAACATTGACCATTTATCATTGACCACTGACCATTTATATTGTACTGTCTCTAAAGGCGCAGCAATAATGGTCAATCGTCAATGGTCAATGTTCAATCAATTATTATACTCCTGCCATGATTTGATCTTCACATCATCGATGCTCATAGCGGTGAAGGCCTCGATAAATGCCTTGGCCAAACGCACGTTAGTCATCAAAGGAATGTTATGATCGATGGCACCACGACGGATCTTGTAACCATTGGTGAGCTCGCGACTGGTGTGATTCTTTGGTACATTGATAACCAAACCAACCTTGTGCTGACTGATAAGATCCATCACATTATTTTCGCCGGTTTCATCGGGCCATGCTACAGCTACAGCCTTTACACCGTTATCGTTAAAGAACTTAGCGGTTCCAGCGGTGGCGTAGATGGTGTAACCCTTCTTGGCCAACTGCTGAGCTGGCTCCAGCAAGCTTACCTTACCCTTGGCGCCACCAGAAGAAATCAGAACGGCATCCTTAGGAATAGAGTAACCGGTTGCGATGAGCGAGTTGAGCAGGGCCTCGTTCAGGTCGTCGCCCAAGCAACCAACCTCACCAGTTGAGCTCATGTCGACACCCAGAACTGGGTCGGCATTCTGCAAACGGGCGAACGAGAACTGACTGGCCTTCACACCAATGCGGTCGATGTCGAACTCACTCTTGTCAGGCTTCTGATAAGGTGCGTCGAGCATGATTTTGGTAGCTGTTTCGATGAAATTACGCTTTAAAATCTTTGACACAAATGGGAATGAACGGCTGGCACGCAGGTTACACTCAATAACCTTAACCTCGCGGTTCTTGGCGAGGAACTGTATGTTGAACGGTCCAGAGATGTTCAATTCGGCTGCAATCTTGTGTGCAATTTTCTTTATCTGACGAATAGTAGAGAAATAGATGTTCTGAGCGGGGAAAACCATCGTGGCGTCGCCCGAGTGAACACCTGCATACTCCACATGTTCAGAGATAGCGTACTCGATTACCTCGCCCTTGTCGGCTACAGCGTCGAATTCTATCTCCTTA
The DNA here is from genome assembly GCF_900102205.1 of Prevotella sp. khp1. NCBI lineage: Bacteria > Pseudomonadati > Bacteroidota > Bacteroidia > Bacteroidales > Prevotellaceae > Prevotella > Prevotella sp. khp1. The sequence continues at coordinate 410,711 of NZ_FNJZ01000001.1, read as the reverse complement.
GTCTCTGTCATGAACTTAGATACTACTACAGGGAACTCTTTTGATACCTCGGTAGCCATATTCAGGAAGCGAAGCAGCTCTGCTTCGTCGTAACAAACGTTCATGGCGGCACCCGAAAGAACGTACGAAGGACGAACCAGAACGGGGTAACCCACCTTGGCCACAAAATCCTTCACATCGTCGAAACTGGTGAGTGCCTGCCATGCTGGCTGGTCGATTCCAAGCTTGTCGAGCATGGCCGAGAACTTGTCGCGGTTCTCAGCGCGGTCGATGTCAACAGGCGAGGTTCCAAGCACGGGAACTCCCTGTCTATGCAATTTCATTGCCAGGTTATTAGGTATCTGACCACCCACTGAAACGATGACACCACGAGGCGACTCCAATTCGATCACATCGAGCACGCGCTCCAACGAAAGTTCGTCGAAATACAAGCGGTCGCACATGTCGTAGTCGGTCGAAACGGTCTCAGGGTTGTAGTTAATCATGATAGATTTGTAACCCAGCTTGCGAGCGGTGTTGATGGCGTTAACCGAACACCAGTCGAACTCAACCGACGAACCGATACGGTAAGCACCCGAACCGAGTACTACCACCGATTTCTCATTATTATAATAATTAATGTCGTGTGCAGCTACATATTTCTCACCCTCAGGATTTCCGAATGCTGGAACATGGGTGTAGGTGAAGTAGAGGTAGTTGGTAAGCTCAGGATGCTCAGAGGCAACTGTTGGGATGCGCTTAACCGATGGCACTACGCCGCGCTGCTTACGATACTTGCGAACAGCCAGATTCTCCTTCTCCATATTTCCACCCTGTGGCTTGAGAACGAAGCGGGCAATCTGGAAATCGCTGAAACCGCAACGTTTTACCTCCAGCAGCAGCTCATCGGGCAGTTCCTCAAGCTGATTATACTTCAGCAGCTCGTGCTTCAGGTCAACAATATGCTTCAGGCGCTCCAGGAACCAAACGTCAATCTTGGTAAGCTGCTCGATACGCTCGATGGTGTAGCCCTCTTCGAGAGCCTGAGCGATAGCAAAGATACGCAGGTCGGTTGGGTTAGCCAACTCCTCGTCGAGGTTATCAAACTTGGTGTGGTCGTTGCCCACGAAACCGTGCATGCCCTGACCAATCATACGCAAGCCCTTCTGAATCATCTCCTCGAAGCTGCGACCGATACTCATAATCTCACCAACCGATTTCATCGACGAACCAATCTGACGGCTCACACCAGCAAACTTAGTCAGGTCCCAACGAGGAATCTTACAGATCATATAGTCGAGACTTGGTGCTACATAAGCACTTGATGTAGTGCCCATTTCGCCGATTTGGTCGAGTGTATATCCAAGTGCAATCTTGGCAGCAACGAAGGCGAGGGGATAGCCAGTAGCCTTAGATGCCAAAGCCGAAGAACGGCTCAAGCGCGCGTTGATTTCGATGATACGGTAGTCGTTAGTCTCAGCGTTGAATGCGAACTGAATATTGCACTCACCCACAATGCCCAGGTGCTTTACACACTTAATAGTGATTTCCTGCAGCATTTTAACCTGCTCCTCGCGCAGCGAGCAAGTAGGCGCAACTACGATGGATTCGCCAGTATGGATACCCAGTGGGTCGAAATTCTCCATCGAGGCAACGGTAAAGCAACGGTCGTTAGCATCGCGGATGCACTCAAACTCGATTTCTTTCCAGCCCTTCAGACTCTCTTCAACCAGAATCTGTGGAGCGAAAGTAAAGGCCGACTCGGCCAACTCGATGAACTTCTTCTCATCGGGACAGATACCTGAACCCAGACCACCCAGTGCATAAGCCGAACGGATCATGATGGGGAATCCAATCTCGTGAGCTGCCTTCAGGGCATCTTCCATCGACTCTACAGCGTGGCTTACAGGAACCTTCAGATCAACCTCGCCCAGTTTCTTTACAAACAGGTCGCGGTCTTCGGTGTTCATTATGGCCTCTACACTTGTACCAAGTACCTCAACACCATACTCTTTCAGAGTTCCGTTCAAGTAAAGCTCAGTACCACAGTTAAGCGCGGTCTGTCCACCAAATGCCAAGAGGATGCCGTCGGGGCGCTCCTTCTTGATAATCTCAGTTACGAAGTGTGTATTTACCGGCTGGAAATACACCTTGTCTGCAATACCCTCGCTGGTCTGAATGGTTGCGATGTTAGGGTTTACGAGTACACTCTTGATGCCTTCCTCGCGAAGTGCCTTTAGGGCCTGAGAGCCTGAATAGTCAAACTCTCCTGCTTGTCCGATTTTCAGGGCACCTGATCCGAGAACCAGCACCTTTTTCAGTTCTTTTTTCATATTCGTATTGGTTTTTATTTTGAAGATTGCATAAAATCGCTTGCAAAGATACGAAGTTTATTTTAAACTTCCAAAAACAGCGTCTTGTAAAGTGTTAAAAAAAGGGCCCAACTTATTAAAAAGTGAGCCCTTTAGATATAAACTAAATGTTTATGCGTTTTACTCGTAATAAGTAATGGTACGGGTCATTTCCATTTCCTGTCCCATCATACTCATTTTACGGCTAATCCAGTTACCTTTATCGTCGAACTTATAGTCGGTGAGGGGTACCTCAACATCCTGACCCATCATGTTCATCTTCTGAGCCTTTACCAGTCCGTTCTCGTCGTAAACTAAGACCTGCTTAATCTCCTGACCCATAACGTTTGTGGTCTGGCTGACAAGCTTGCCATTCTCCCAGGTGAACTTAACCTCAGCCTCCTGGCCCTGCATGCTCATCTTGGCGCTCTGAATGTAGCCATTCTCGTCGTACTTGGCATCGGTCAGACCGTCCTGCTGCATCTTACCGTCCTCGGTAAAGGTGGTGTTACGTGGCATACCCATCACGGTCATGCTGATTGATTTAACGGCGCCCTTAGCCTCGTTAGCTTCAACGTCGTGGAACTTGGTTTGTGCCTGCATAGTCATAGCCATTGCAAGGGCAGCAATCATCATTGTTAGTTTCTTCATTTCTGAAAAGTTTTAATTGGTTGTACAAAATAGTTGATAAATGAATTATCGGCGACAAAGATAAGGCAAATTTTGCTAACCGCCAAACGAAAATGCGTTTTTCTGCGATTTTTTATAAAACAAAAAGAGGCGAGCATTCACTGCTAGCCTCTTTCGTTAAAAAACTAAATTAATCAACCATAAACCTTAACCATTAAAATCGAGTGCAAAGGTACTGATTAAAAATGTAATCACCAAATGTTTCGGTGTATTCTTAACAATATTTATATTATCTGCATATTAATGCTTCAGTACCAGGCAAGCCCAATCATGGTCGGTAGTCTTCGATACCAACTTTAGTCCGATGGAATGGGCTTTTTCTATCAGAATTTCGCAATCGTCTGAGTAGAAGCCACTTAGGATAAGCAGCGAGCCCTCATGCATCTTGCTAACAAACATCGGCATGTCGGCCAAAAGGATATTTCTGTTGATGTTAGCCAGCACAATATCGAATTTTTCGTCGATATTTTCGAGTATTTTAGCGTCGCCCAAAAGCGAAGTGAATCGATCGTCAACACGATTAATCACGGCGTTATGGCGGGCATTATCTACGCTCCATTCGTCGATATCATAACCTACAGCCTCGGTTGCACCCAATTTCAGGGCGCAGATAGAAAGGATACCCGTACCTGTGCCGCAATCCAGCACGCGACCTTTGGCCAACTTCAGCAGCTGGGTGCAAATCATACGTGTGGTTTCGTGGGTACCGGTACCAAAGGCCAGCTTGGCATCGATTTCGATCTGTATCTTACTATCCACCTCGGGCAGATGGCGACCGTCGTGAATCACCAGTTGGTCGGCAATCACGATGGGCTCAAAACCCTCCTGTTCCCATTGCTCATTCCAGTCGCGATCCTCGGCCTCGCGTACATTATATATAATAGAGGTACCCTCGAAAGGGAAATCCTCGATACACTCGCGCAGTGCATCTTCATCGAAGAGCGACTGCTGCACATAACCCTTCAAGCCTGTTTCGGTTTCCTCGAAAGTTTCGAAACCAGCCTCGCCAGCAAGCGATGCAAACAGGTCGGCAGCATCGGCCGAATAGGGTGAAATGGTGAATTCTACCTCAAAATACTTCATATAATCGTTAATTTTTGAGGCAAAATTACAAAAATTAGGGAAAATCCTATCATAAGTTAGGGTTTTTCCCTATTTTTGCACCAAAATTCGTTGTATTTTTGCAACGTGAATCATTAAACTTAGAAGAAAATGAAGAAACTGTTACTAATTTCAATGCTGATCGGAGCCATGCCTCTCTCGATGATGGCTCAGGACGACGACCTCTACTTCGTACCAAAGAAGAAGAAGGCACAGGTAGAGCATGTGAAGGATATCGCCCCCGTGGTGGCTCCGCAGTCAAAAGCCAAGAGCAGCTACGAGGTGATTGACGGTGATACTACCAAGTTAGATGTAATCGACTTTACTGATGGAAAGGGTGTTTATCCTGCCGACACTCTTGAGGCTGAGGATTTCGCCCTGACCAAGAACATGGTTCGCTTTGATGACTACGACGTGAGCAGCAATGCTGCTTTCTGGGCTGGTTATCGTGCCGGTTCAAGCACTTGGGGTTGGCACTCACCTTGGTACTACAGTCGTTACGGCTGGTACGATCCCTGGTACTATGGTTCATGGTATAGCAGCGTAATGTGGAACAATCCATACTACCTGAGCTGGTGGGATCCTTACTACTACGGCTGGTACGATCCATATTGGAGCACATGGGGTTGGCCATATTATGGCTACTACAGCTACTACAGCTGGTATTCGCCTTATCGCTACTGGGGTTATCCCTATTACTATGGTGGTGGCGGCGGTGGCCGAACACACTACTACGGTCACACTGGCAATGCCGGTTCTATCGACATCAAGGGCAGCACAGGTCGTCGACCTTCATACCGCAACTCTGTTGCCAACAGCAGTTCGCGTATGGGTAGCCTGAGAGATCGCGCCAGCAGAATGGGTGGCGACCGTGTATATAGCAGCGGTAACACACAGCGCAGCAGCTCTGGTAACTTCAGCGGTCGCCGTGGTGGTAACAACTCTAATTCTAATTATAATTACTCGTCACCAACTCGCTCTAACTCTACTTACAGCAGTCCATCACGCTCAAGCAGCGGTAGCTTTGGCAGCAGCAGTAGCAGTGGTAGCTTCGGAGGCTCTCGTAGCTCTGGTGGCGGTGGCGGCGGTGGTAGCCGTATGGGAGGACGCCGCTGACATTGAACATTGAACATTAATACATTAAACATTATATTGCCATTATGAAGAAGGTTTTATTGGCAGCGATTGCTATGGGCTTAGTTTTGCCAGCAGCTGCACAGGATACATACGAGAGCGCCCGCTTGCTGGGTAGCGATCTGAACGGAACCGCCCGCTATGTAGGTATGGGTGGAGCAATGGAGGCTTTGGGTGCCGATATCTCAACCATGGGTACTAACCCTGCTGGTATCGGACTCTTCCGTCACTCAACAGCCAGTTTGAGTTTCGGCGTGGTTTCGCAGGCCGACGCTAAGGAGTTCGACGGACTGAATAAGACCAATATGAGTTTTGATCAGGCTGGATTTGTTTACTCGGCTCGCGTTAGTCCCACCTCTTTTATTAATGTGGGCTTCAACTACCACAAGAGTAAGAACTTCGACCAGATTCTGTCGGCTGCCAACTCATTGCGCGGTTGCTCACAGAACGGACTCACCTACGAGAAGGCCGCTCGCGGACTTTATGAGTTCGACGAGAACAAGCAAGGCGAAGTGATGGGATGGGAGGGCGACTATCGCTCATACCGCTATAATCAGGCCGACTATATGAACGCCAACGTGTTCCTGCTCGATCCTGATGATCAGTACTTTTATTGGAGCGAGGCTGGTGCCTACAGCTTTGATCGTGCCCATCGCGGATGGATTGCCGATTACGACTTCAACCTGAGCGGTAACTACAACGACCGTTTCTTCTGGGGACTGACTGTTGGCGTACAGGATGTACACTATAAGGGTTATTCGGAGTATGCCGAGACCATCCTTGATTCGCAAGGTATTAAAACTGGTTCGCTGGCTTATGGCGACGAGCGTAAGATTACCGGTACTGGTATCAACCTGAAGTTTGGTGCTATCTTCCGTCCTGTCGAGGAGTCGCCATTCCGCATCGGTGCTTACATCCACACACCAACCTGGTACGAGCTTACCTCGAGCAACTCAAGCGCTATGGTTAACAACACCCCTTACGGTTCTTGGGATAAGGGTCAGAGTCAGGAGAGCTACGACTTTGCTTACCACACACCTTGGAAGTTTGGTTTGAGCCTTGGAACCACCATCGGTACCCAGTTTGCTCTGGGTGCAGGTTACGAGTACACCGACTACAGCGCCAGCCAGAACCGCATCATCGATGGTTACGACTATTACGACAATGCCGAGACCTCGAAGGATGTAGCCATGAAGGCCAATACCGAGCGTTCGCTCAAGGGTGTATCAACCCTGAAGTTGGGTGCAGAGTACAAGCCCGTTCCTGAAGTAGCATTCCGTGTAGGCTACAACTACATCACCAGCGGTTACAAGATGGATGGTGTTCGCGATATGACTGTCGACAGCCCAGGCACTATGTACGCTTCTACAACCGACTATGTAAACTGGAAGGATACTAATCGCTTTACCTGCGGTGTAGGTTTCAAGGTAGGTAAGATGAACATCGACCTGGCTTACCAGCTGAGCAATACTGATGGTGAGTTCCACCCATTCCAGGACTATCAGAGTCTCACTTCTTCAACAAGCGTTAGCACAGGTGTTACTAAGGTTAGCAACAAGCGCAGCCAAGGTTTGCTTACCATCGGATACACTTTCTGATAATGTAAAAATGTAACAATTAGAAAATGTAAAAATTGTAAGGTTTTAGATTGTAGAAATTAAAAAACTGAAAGTTTATATGAATAAAAATACGGCTTATGCAAATTAAGCCGTATTTTTTTGGCTGTTTGCGCAAAAATGTCTACCTTTGCCCCTGATAGATAATATCACATAATTGAAAATCGTAAAATTGTAAAATATAAATTAGTCAGATGAAAAAGCTTTTATTGGGAGACGAGGCTATTGCTCAGGGCGCTATCGATGCTGGTCTGAGCGGTGTATATGCCTATCCCGGCACTCCATCAACGGAGATTACTGAGTATATCCAGGAGTCGGCCATTGCCAAAGAGCGCAACATCCACCGCCGTTGGAGCACCAACGAGAAGACGGCAATGGAGGCTGCACTCGGTATGTCGTATATGGGCAAGAGGGCGCTGGTGTGTATGAAACATGTAGGTTTGAACGTTTGTGCCGATCCGTTTGTTAACTCGGCTATGACGGGTACCAACGGTGGTGTTGTGGTTCTGGTAGCCGACGACCCATCGATGCACTCATCGCAGGACGAGCAGGACTCACGTTTCTACGCTAAGTTTGCCATGATTCCCACCTTGGAGCCCAGCTCGCAGCAGGAGGCCTACGATATGATGCAGGAGGCTTTCGATATGTCGGAGAATCTGCACCTGCCCATCCTGATGCGTGTTACCACCCGTATGGCTCACAGTCGTGCCGTAGTTGAGGTGAAGGACGAGGCCCGCCCACAGAACGAGCTTAACTACAATGCCCAGGCCAGTAACTGGGTACTTTTGCCCGCCTTTGCCCGCAAGCGTAATGTAGTAGTAACCGGTCAGCAACCTTTGCTGGAGCAGATGGCTGTTGAGAGCAAATATAACAAGTATATCGATGGCGCCGACCACAAGTTGGGTATCATCGCCAGCGGTATTGCCTACAACTACCTGATGGAGTGCTATCCCGAGGGTTGTCCTTTCCCCGTACTCAAGATTTCGCAGTATCCTATTCCCAAGAAGCTCATCCGACGTATGACCGACGATTGCGAGCAGGTACTGATAGCCGAAGAGGGTCAGCCATTCATCGAGGATCAGGTTCGTGGTGTGATGCCCGGCAACGCTGTCATCAAGGGTCGCTTAACAGGCGAACTGCCTCGTACAGGCGAGTTGAATCCCGACTTCCTGAAGAAGGCACTGGGTCTTGAGAGCAGCGAGAGCTATGCACCATGCGAGGATGTAACTCCACGTCCACCTGCACTGTGTCAGGGTTGCGGTCACCGCGATGTTTACACCGCCCTGAACGAAGTACTGAAGGAGTATCCCAACGCCCGCGTGTTTGGTGATATCGGTTGCTACACACTCGGATTCCTGCCTCCTTACAAAGCCATCCACAGCTGCGTAGATATGGGTGCATCTATCACAATGGCCAAGGGTGCCAGCGACGCTGGTCAGTGGCCTGCAGTAGCCATCATCGGCGACTCTACTTTCACCCACAGCGGCATGACCGGTCTGCTGGATGCTATCAACGAGAATGCCGACATCACTGTGATTATCAGCGACAACCTGACCACCGCTATGACAGGCGGACAGGATTCGGCTGGTACCAACAAGTTCGAGGCTATCTGTAAGGGTCTGGGCCTCTCAGAGGATCACCTCAAGGTGGTTAACCCCATCCCCAAGAACATGCCCGAGATTACAGCAGCCATCCGCGAGGAGATTAACTATCACGGTGTGAGCGTGATTATTCCTCGTCGTGAGTGCATGCAAACGCTGCAGCGCCACCTTAAGCAAAAGAAAGCCAATAAATAATAATAGCAGAAAATAAAAATAAAACGATGAAAACCGATATAATTCTTTGTGGAGTAGGCGGTCAGGGTATCCTCTCGATTGCTACCATCATAGGCGAGGCTGCCATGAAGGAGAACCTCTATATCAAGCAGGCCGAGGTACACGGTATGAGTCAGCGTGGTGGCGACGTACAGTCGAATCTGCGCATCTCGAGCAACCCCATCAGCAGCGATCTGATTCCGCTGGGTGGTGCCGATGTGATCATCTCGATGGAGCCCATGGAGGCTCTGCGTTATCTGCCATTCTTGGCTAAGGATGGTTGGATTATCACTTCGAGTGCTCCTTTCGTAAATATTCCAAACTATCCTGATATCGAGAAGATTAAGCAGGATTTGGAGAGTGTAAAGAATGTGATTGTGCTGGATATCGAGCAGGCTGCCAAGGATAATGGTGTGCCCCGTTCGGCCAACGTGATTCTGCTGGGTGCAGCCCAGAAGGCCTTGGGTATCGAGTACGATAAGTTAGAGGATGCCATCCGTCGTGTCTTCGCCCGCAAAGGCGATGCCATCGTAGAGGCTAACATCAAAGCCCTCGCCATCGGTAAAGTAGCGCAAAAATGATTAATTAGGCACGGATTAACGCGGCTTTTAATAAATTAAAAGACACGGATTTACTGCGATAAAAACAGCAGTGTCTCTTTGAAAAAGAGCCGTGTTAATCCGTGCCAAAAAATAATTTTTATGGAAACTCCAATTAAAAGAGAAATAGTTGACTCGCTGGTAGCGGAGCTTGGCATTGAGGATTTTGCCAAGGCTACCATCCGCGAGGTGAAGCAGGTAGCTGCTAAGGCCGAGAAAGCGAGTGGGGTAGAGTTCATCAAGATGGAGATGGGTATTCCTGGTTTGCCCGCCGCTCAGGTAGGCGTTGATGCCCAGATAAAAGCCCTCGAAGGTGGCATTGCCCATTCGTATCCCGACATCCAGGGTGCGCCCGTACTCAAGGAGGCTGCTTCGCAGTTTGTAAAAGCCTTTATCGGCGTAGATATCAAACCCGAAGGCTGCGTACCTGTAACAGGTTCGATGCAGGGCACTTTCGCCTCGTTCCTCACCTGCTCGCAGTGCGACAAACAGAAGGATACAGTGCTGTTTATCGACCCAGGATTCCCTGTACAGAAGATGCAGCTGCAGGTGATGGGCGTGAAGTACGAGACTTTCGACGTGTATAACTATCGTGGCGACAAGCTGCGTGGCAAGCTCGAGAGCTACATGAGCAATGGTAACATCTGCGCTATCGTATATTCAAACCCCAACAACCCCTCGTGGATTTGTTTGCGCGAAGAGGAGTTGCAGATTATCGGCGAGCTGGCCACCAAGTACGACGCCATCGTGATGGAGGATCTGGCTTACTTTGCTATGGACTTCCGTAAGGATCTCTCGAAACCCTTCGAGGCCCCTTATCAGGCCACAGTAGCCCGTTATACCGATAATTATATGCTGCTCATCTCAGGTTCAAAGGCATTCAGCTATGCTGGCGAGCGTATTGGTGTGGTTTGCATCAGCAATAAGCTGTTCCATCGCCATTTTGCCGATCTGGCTGCCCGCTATCAGGGCCTGCCCTTCGGTCCTGTATTCTCAACCCGTATGCTGTATGCGTTGAGTTCGGGTACCAGTCATAGCGCCCAATATGCAATGGCCGCTATGCTCAAGGCCGCTTACGAGGGTAAGTACGATTTCCGCAAGGAGATTAGCGTATATGGCGAGCGTGCCAAGAAACTGAAGGAAATCTTCTGTCGCCACAATTTCTATGTGGTATACGATAAGGATCTCGACGAACCTATTGCCGACGGATTCTACTTTACCATTGGTTATCCCGGCATGACATCCGGCCAGTTGGCTAAGGAGTTGATGTACTATGGTGTATCGGCTATCTGCTTGATAACCTGCGGTTCCGAACAGGAAGGCTTGCGTGTTTGCACCTCGTTTATCGAGGATCACCAATACGCGCAACTCGAGGAACGCATGAAGGTGTTCGAAATCAATAATCCCCGATAACAAAAAGGCCCCCGCAAATTTGCGAGGGCTTTTTTATTTAATCGTTACTCATATCTACGGCGGTGAACTTAAAGTCCGTTTCGGCTACGTTGCGCACATCGTAGGGTTTCTTGCTCTTAACCAGATATTTGTTCTTCATCTTGGTGTACTTTTTCTCAACCTTCTTGCGGTCAACGTTGGCCACTACCACACAAGTACGGTTGGGCAGGTTGCGCTGATTGGCAAAAAACTCGCGCAGCTGATAGCTGTAGTTATGTCTGCCAGCCAGCATCTGCTTTTTCTTGGTAACCCAAACGCTGTCAACCTTCTGGATATTAGTAAAATATACGGTAGAATCGTTGAACGAAGCAACGAATCCGAACATATACGCATGTGGAACCTTCACATTTTGTGCCTGCACGTTAGCGGTGCCGGCAGCCATCAGCACGATGGCAAGTGTAAGCTGTTTAAATAATCTCATTATCCTAAATATGTCTTTAAAAATTTATTCGCTTTGCTGTTTCTTAGCTTGCGGATAGCCTTTTCTTTTATCTGACGTACGCGTTCACGGGTTAATCCAAACTTGGTACCAATCTCCTCGAGTGTCAGCTCGGGCTGGTTAATGCCGTACGATGCCTCTACCACGTTGCGCTCGCGCTCGTTCAGGGCACTCAGGGCGTTTTGTATCTCCGATTTCAGCGACTCTTCAACCAACTGGTTATCGGCCAGTGGGGCATCGCTGTTGGCCATCACGTCGAGCAAGCTGTTGTCTTCGCCCTCAACAAACGGTGCATCCACACTAATCTGGTGCCCGTTAATGGCCATCGCCTCGTCAATCTTTTCTTGTGGCAAATCCACTTTCTCGGCTATCTCATCTACCGATGGGCGGCGCTCGTTAAGCTGCTCAAATCGGTTTATCTCACGATTGATCTTGTTTACCGATCCCACCTGGTTCAGGGGCAGTCGTACGATACGACTCTGCTCTGAGATGGCCTGCAGAATGCTCTGACGTATCCACCATACGGCATACGAGATGAACTTGAAGCCGCGTGTCTCGTCGAAACGTTCGGCCGCTTTCAGCAATCCTAAATTGCCTTCGTTAATCAGATCGGGCAGCGACAATCCCTGATTCTGATATTGCTTAGCCACAGATACCACGAAACGAAGGTTAGCCTTCGTTAATCGCTCCAACGCTTTAGTGTCTCCTTTTTTTATGCGCTGTGCCAATTCAACCTCTTCCTCAGCCGAGATCATGGTCTCCTTACTAATCTCTTGTAGATACTTTTCCAGAGCCGCACTCTCACGGTTGGTTATAGATTTAGTGATCTTTAGTTGTCTCATCGTGGTAATAATATGTTTAAGTTGGCCGCAAAAGTAAGACTTTTTCCTGAAACAACCAAAAAAAAGCCACGAATTTTAATCATTCGTGGCTCTTTTTTATCTATTTGTGCTTATTCGTCTTCCAAAGGTACTGCGAAATAGCCTTTTTTGCCTGTAGGATAGATACCCTGGATGTAGAGCACGGGCTCCTTCGACTTCGAGGCTGCCTTCACTACTTCCTGCAGGTCGGCGATGCTCTTCACGCTGTGGTCGTTGACACGCTGGATGATGAAGCCCTGAGGCACACCAGCCTCCTTCAGTCGGCCGCCGCTGACCTTGAGCACCTGGAGACCGTAGCCGATGTTGAGCTGCTCTTTCTGTGAGTCGGTGACGGCACGGAACTGTCCGCCAAGCACGTCGATATCAGCATCCTTCACCACCTTCGTGTTGCCCTTCTCGTTCTTCAGGGTCAGTGTGGCAGTCTTCTTAGACTTGTTGCGCAGATAGGTGACGGTAATCTTGTCGCCAGGACGCTTCTGGGCGATGATGCCTGTCAGCTCACCAAACTTGGTCACCTTCTGTCCGTCGATGTGGGTGATCACGTCGCCTTCCTTCAGGCCGGCATCCTCGGCAGCGCCATCTTCTACTACCTTTCCGATATAGATTCCTTCCATGGTGCCCAGATCGACATCCTTGCCTTCCTCTTTCTGAGCGTCAACATAATCTTTCACGTCGCCACCCTGGATACCAATCATACCACGCTGTACGTTTCCATATTTCTTCAGGTCGTCAACAACCTTGTTCATGATCGAGGTAGGAATAGCGAAGCCATAACCGATGTTAGAACCTGTAGGTGAAGCGAGCATGGCGTTGATACCAATCAGTTCGCCACGGGTATTTACCAGTGCACCACCAGAGTTACCCTGGTTGATGGCAGCATCGGTCTGAATCATCGACGACACGAGATTGGCAGTACGCTTGTCGCGTGGGTCGTTCATTGAACGTGCCTTTGCAGAGACGATTCCTGCAGTGACAGTATTGTTCAGTCCGAGTGGGTTACCTACGGCAAGTACCCATTCTCCAACCTTCACGTTGTCGCTATTAGCGATGACAATGGCAGGCAGGTTCTTGGCATCAATCTTAATGAGTGCCAAGTCGGTTGTGGCATCAGCGCCGATGATGCGGGCTGAATATTCTTTATTGTCGTTGAGGGTAACCATCAGTTCGTCGGCACCATCCACCACATGGTTGTTGGTCACGATATAACCATCAGCCGAGATGATCACACCAGAACCTGCTGCTACACGCTTTGGGGTCTGAACCTGGCGCTGGCGACGGCCACCGTTGCCCTGACCACGACCAAAGAAACCGCCGAATGGATCAGAGAAGAAATCCTCAAACGGATCGCTATACTCAACGGTCTCAATCTTTGAGTTCTGGGTGTTCTTGATGTAAACCACCGCTGGCAGCGCTTTCTCGGCTGCATAGGTAAGGTCTACTGGCTGACCAGCTGGTGCTGCTGGAGCCGATGTAACGATAGGAGCTGGAGCAGTAGCTGCGTTAGAGTTAGCGAATGCTACTACTGAAAGAGTCAAAGCAACAGCGCATACGGCGGGAGTTGCTGCATTTACGATCTTTTTCATATTCTCATTCATTTTTTTAATGTTTTAAATTCTACATTCAGGTTTCCTTTCACGTTTTGATGGTGCAAAAATAAGTGCATTATTTTAAATACTGACAATTTGACGCAAAGATTTGTCCCAATTTAACAATTAGGCATAAAAGCTTAACGAGCATTTGCGATTAACACTTAAAATCTTAAATAACTGACAAATTTAAGTATTTATTACGATTTTAATTGCTTATTTTTAATTATGAGTATAATTTTGTGCATATTATTCGTGATTTATGAATTTTATTGCTAACTTTGCACGCAGAAAACGCACTGCAACGGTTTGTCGCTGGCGCTTCTGAAAGGTCGCGCGAGAGGAAAGTCCGGGCAGCATAAGGCGCTCCACTTCTGAAAGTAGAAGCTATTGGTGACAGTAGGTGCCGGCAGAAGAGAACGACCGCCTCAGTTTTTTGAGGTAAGGGTGAGAAGGTGGTGTAAGAGACCACCAGCCAGCGGGTGATCGTTGGGCTGTGTCGACTGGAGGCTGCAAGTTCATGTATACCATCGTCTGAGGGTTGCCTGCCCAACGACGCAAGTCACGATGGAGGGTAGAACGCTTGAGCCATGGGGTGACTCATGGACTAGATAAATGACAAACGCCATGCCTGCATGGTACAGAACCCGGCTTATAGGGGCAGTGCTTTTTTTTGATAATTATGACACTCAAAAAGATATACCGTACACTTGTTCTCACCATTCGTTTCTTTACTACGAAACGAGTGATGACGCAGGCGTCGGCTCTTACTTACAGCACCTTGCTGGCCATCGTACCCATCCTGGCGGTTATCTTTGCCATTGCCCGCGGCTTTGGTTATAATAAGTATATCGAGATATGGTTTCGCGATGCCTTATCGTCGCAGCCGCAGGTGGCCGATATCCTGACCGACTTTGTCAACAGTTACCTCATCCACACGCAGAGTGGTATCTTCCTGGGTGTGGGCTTGCTGTTTATGCTCTACACGGTACTGATGCTGGTAAACAATGTTGAGGAAACGTTTAACGAGATATGGCAGGTAAGCAATGCGCGCCCCATTATGCGATCGCTTACCAACTATATGGCCATGTTCTTTGTATTCCCCATCATCATTGTGGTGTCGATGGGTCTTTCTATCTTCATGGCCACTATCGCACAGCATACCGATGGTGTGGTTATCTTGGGTCGCGCTGTACGCTATCTGCTCGATTTCTCACCTTATCTGCTGCTCTCGCTGCTGTTTGTAGGTCTTTACGTATATATGCCCAATACCGACGTAAAGATTAAGAGCGCCATTGTGCCAGGCATTCTGTCGGGTGTGGCCATGCAGCTGCTGCAGTTGTTCTACATCCACTCGCAGATTTGGGTGACGGGTTACAACGCCATCTACGGATCGTTTGCCGCCCTGCCATTGTTTATGTTGTGGCTGCAGATATCGTGGACCATCTGTTTGTTTGGTGCACAGCTCACGTTTACCAACCAGAATATGGATCGTATTGGTATCAACCTCGATGAGATCAACATGCATCCGCTGGTTGATATGACCGATGACGAAACAGACGAAGCGGCCAGAGCATTATACTCCGACCGCCTCGATTCACTTTGATTTTTTGGCAACGGACTACACGACTTTAGGATTTTTTTTCTTAGGATAAATCCAACCTGTTAGTCCTGTTGTCCGTTGCTAAACTACTGTTTCATTAAGTAGGCTTTAAAGTCTGCAAAGTCCTTACTCATGGCCACGCTTTGCTTTTCGCCACGCATAAAGGCAGCCAAGCGCTCAGGTATTTCTACGTCGATACCCAGAATCTCATCTACCTTCTCCTTAAACTTAGCAGGGTGGGCTGTTTCGCAGAACACACCAAACTCGCCTGCCTGTAGTCCGTCGGCCAAAGCCTGATAGCCGCAAGCACCGTGAGGATCCAGGATATAACCCGAAGCTTTGTAGCACTCGCGCATGGTTTCGCGAATCTGTTCGTCGCTATAGGTAGCACCGCTAATCAGCGCGCTAATCTTCTCGTGACTCTTATCGTACAGGTCGTAGATACGGGCAAAGTTCGAAGGATCGCCTACGTCCATCGCATTAGCCAGAGTCTGCTTCGATGGTTTGGGCTCGTATTTGCCAGTCTGCAGATACTTGTAGAAGATATCGTTGGCATTGTTGGCTGCGATGAATCGCTTGATGGGCAGTCCCATCTCATGGCCGAACAGCGCTGCACAGATATTACCGAAGTTTCCTGATGGCACGCACATCACCAGATTGTCAGCCTTGCCCTGTTCCTTCATGCGGGCGTAGGCATTAAAGTAGTAGAATGCCTGGGGCAGGAAACGGGCCACGTTGATTGAGTTGGCCGATGTCAGCTTCATGTGCTCGTTCAGTTCGTCATCCATAAAGGCATTCTTTACCAGCGCCTGACAATCGTCGAACACACCATCCACCTCGATAGCGGTGATGTTCTTACCCAGTGTGGTAAACTGGCACTCCTGGATAGGACTTACCTTGCCCTTGGGATACAGCACATACACGTGGATACCCTCAACACCCAAGAATCCGTTGGCCACAGCCGAACCGGTATCGCCGCTGGTAGCAACGAGTACGTTCACCTGCTTATGACCTGACTCTTGCTTGATGAAGTACTGCAGCAAGCGCGCCATAAAACGGGCACCCACATCCTTAAAGGCGAGGGTAGGACCGTGGAACAGCTCCAAGGTGTAAATATTGTCTTTTACGTTCACCACTGGGCAGTCGAATGCCAAGGTGTCATACACAATATCATGCAGGGCATCAGGATCTACATCCTCGCCAAAGAAAGCGCTGGCTACGGTGTAGGCAATCTCCTGAAAACTCATTTTCTCGATGTTATCGAAAAACTCCTGGGGCAACTTGTTGATACGCTCGGGCATATACAGTCCGCGATCCTCAGCCAGTCCCTTAACTACTGCTTTGTGCAGGTCGGCAATAGGAGCCTTGCCGTTGGTGCTATAGTACTTCATATTTTCTTAATGTAACAATTTAAAAATTTAATAATGTAAAAATTAATTTTTGCATTTTATCATTTTTACATTTTATCAATGTTCATGAAGGTTTGCATAAACTCTTGGAGTTTTAGCAAACCGAATGAACCACTGACGCAGCTAACTTCATCGTATTGCTGCACCTCGTCGGGCGCGATACCTTTGTGCCAAATCAGGAATGGTACGGGCTGTCCCACGTGTATGCGCATCTCAACGGGTGTCAGATGGTCGGGCAGTACTGCCAGGCATACGGGCTCGTTCATATTAAGGATGTGCTCGTAGATGGGCTTGATGAGTCGCTGGTCCAGATACTCGATGGTTTTCAACTTCAGTTCCAGGTCGCCATCATGTCCGGCTTCGTCGCTGGCTTCAACGTGTACAAACACAAAGTCGTCGTGCTCCAGCGCCTCAATTGCTGCCTGCGCCTTTCCCTCGTAATTGGTATCGGCCAAACCGGTAGCACCTTCCACTTCCACAATCTTCAAGCCAGCGTAGTGACCAATGCCGCGAATCAAATCCACAGCCGAAATCACTGTACCCGATTTAATCTCAGGGTACTGCTGCATCAGCGTTTCCATCGACGGACGATAACCACCGCTCCAAGGCCAGATGCTGTTAGCCTGTCGCTCGCCCTTAGCGGCCTTAGCCTGATTATAAGGGTGCTTAGGCAGCAGCTCCTGCGATTTCAGAATCAGCTCGTTCAGCAGTTCGGCAGTCTCCTGTGCCTCGGGTATATCAGCCTTTACCAGCAGTGGGCGCCACTCTTCGTTAGGATGATCATGGGGTGGGGCGCAAGTAATATGCTTGTTGCCGCCCTTGATTACCAGCAGGTGGCGATATTGTATGCCCGTAATAAATTTTACGCGCTCGCAGCCCTCCCTTTCATTGATGGGCTTGGCCAGGGTTTCGTTCAGATAGTCAATCAGCAGGCGGGCATCCTCTGTTTCCAGATTACCACCGTTATGCGTAATAATCTTACCGTCCTGCAGGTTGATAATGTTACAGCGAAGTGCCAGATCGTCGTCGGCCATCTCGTAACCTATCGAGGCTGCCTCCAGTGGTCCGCGCCCCTCGTACACCTTATTCAGGTCGTAACCCAGAATCGCTGTATTAGCCACCTCGCTACCTGGAGGAAATCCCTCGGGCACCGTAATCAGTCGCCCGCAGCGTCCCTCCTTAGCCAGTTGGTCCATCATCGGCTTCGCCGCATATTGTAGTAATGTCTTCCCGCCCAATCTTTCAACCGGCAGGTCAGCCATTCCATCTCCCAAAATAACTATGTGTTTCATATATAAATCCGTGTTAATCCGTGTAATCCGTGCCTAAATTAAATATTTGCGATGCTCATGATGTTGGCGAACACTCCGGCTGCTGTTACGCTGGCGCCGGCGCCGTATCCTTGTATCAGCATCGGGTACTCCTTGTAGCGCTCGGTGGTTAGCAGTACGATGTTATTGCTGCCCTCCAGGCGATAGAACGGATGGTTGATATCCACCTCGCGCAGCGCCACATTCGTCACGCCATTCTCCATCGTGGCCACAAAACGCCAACGCTTACCCTCGGCCTCCAACTTCTTTCTACGAGCCTCAAAGTCGGCATCCAGTGCAGGCAACTTCTTCCAGAAGTCATCCACGCTGCCCTCAAAGTACTCGTTAGGCACAAACAGGTGCTTCTCTACGTCGGCCTGTTCCACCTTGTAGCCAGCCTCACGGGTCAGGATCACCAGCTTACGAACCACGTCGGTACCACTCAGGTCGATACGTGGGTCGGGCTCGCTGTAGCCCTGCTCCTTGGCGCGTCGTACGGTCTCCGAGAAAGGCACGTCGGCAGCTATCTCGTTAAATATAAAGTTCAGCGTACCACTCAGTACAGCCTCGATTTTCAGGATCTTATCACCCGAGTTACGCAGGTCGTTGATGGTGCCGATGATAGGCAGACCAGCGCCCACGTTGGTCTCGTAACGGAACCACACACCACGGTCGCGAGCCGTCTTCTTCAACTTCATATAGTTAGCGTAATCGCTCGAAGCCGCCAGTTTATTGGCTGCAATCACGCTGATGTTATGCTCCAGGAACGATTGGTACAGCGCTGCAATATCCTTGCTGGCGGTACAATCCACAAACACGCTATTAAAAATGTTCATGCCAATCACCTCGTCGCGTAGGTTCTTGCCCTGCGCCTCGGGTGCCTTCAGCAGTTCGCGGTAGTTCTCCAGGTCGATGCCATCGCGGTCGTAGATACCAGCCTTCGACGAGGCGATACCCACCACATTCAACTTCAGTCCGTTACGCTGCATCAGCGTTTCGTACTGACTGCGAATCTGTTCAATCAGCTTGCCACCCACGGTACCCACACCGCAGATAAACAGGTTGAGCACCTTGTACTCAGAAAGGAAGAACGAGTCGTGCAGCACGTTCAGCGACTTACGCAGGAACTTGCCATCCACTACAAACGAGATGTTGGTCTCCGAAGCACCCTGTGCACAGGCAATCACGCTGATACCACTACGGCCCAGTGTGCCAAACAGTTTACCGGCGATACCTGGTGTATGCTTCATGTTCTCGCCCACGATAGCAATGGTGGCCAGTCCGCTCTCGGCATGCATGGGGAACATGGCGCCCGTCTCAATCTCCTTGGCAAACTCGTCGTTCAGCACCTCTACAGCATCGTTTGCATCCTCGTCGCGCACACCGATTGAGGTTGAGTTCTCTGATGATGCCTGCGATACCATGAACACACTGATACCCTTGTTGGCCAGCGTGGTAAAAATGCGTCGGTTCACACCAATCACACCCACCATCGACAGTCCGGTAACCGTAATCAGCGTGGTACCCTTAATGCTGCTGATACCCTTAATAGGCTTCTGGTCGTTTTCAATATGATCCTTAATCAGCGTGCCCGGGTGTTCGGGGTTGAATGTATTCTTAACCTTAATGGGAATGTTTTTTACGCAAACGGGGTAGATGGTTGGGGGATAGATTACCTTGGCACCAAAGTTACACAGCTCCATCGCCTCGATGTAGCTCAGTTCGTTAATGGTGTAGGCAGTCTTAATCACACGTGGGTCGGCCGTCATAAAGCCATCCACGTCGGTCCAGATCTCCAGCACCTCGGCATCCAGTGCTGCAGCAATGATGGCGGCTGTGTAATCGCTACCGCCACGTCCCAGGTTTGTGGTCTCGCTGGTGTCCTTATCTCTACTGATAAAGCCTGGCACCACAGCCACCTCGGGCATATCTTTAAACGCCTCGCGAACCAGCTGGTTGGTCAAATCGGCCACCAGACGGTGCTTGCCGTTCTTTTTTTCTGTACGGATAAAGTCGCGACTGTTCATGCGCTTGCCACCCTTAATGAGTGTGGCCACGATGTTCGACGATAAACGCTCGCCGTAACTTACAATCGCATCTTCGGTCTTTTTCGAGAGATCGTGAATCAGATATACGCCATAATAAATACTCTTCAACTGGTCGAACAGCTGATCCACTTTGTTGAATAAATCTACGCGCTTTTTGTCATCGGTAATGATGGTGTCGATCATTTGGTGATGTCGTGTCACCATAGCGTCGAATTCCTCGCGCCACTTATCGTCACCCTTCAGGGCCATCTGCGATGTGGCAATCAACTTATCGGTGATACCGCCCAGCGCACTAACTACTACTACGACAGGTTGCGTCCGAGCCTCTGTCTCAACGATTTTTTTCAAGCTAAGAATGCTTTTTACGGAACCTACGGACGTTCCGCCGAATTTCAATACTTTCATATTCCTATGCAATTTATCTTGCCTTTAGCGGTACCCTTAAACAAGCAGGGCTTCATCCACCGGCGCTGCAAAGGTAAGTGTTTTTAAGCAAATGGCCAAATTTCTGAAAGAATTTTTAGCCATTTACTTTCATTTTATCATAATTCCCGTATAAATTCTTCCACTTTTTATACCCAGGCGCCTGGCCGAGAAAAATTGGTCGTAGTGCTCGTAGGTACAAACGGCGGCTGTTTCAATGTGTTTTTCATCTACGCCCGTCAGCTGCATATCCAGCGCGTTGGCCTGCCAAAGGTCGATGTGCCACTTGCCGTTACGCTTAAAGGCTATGCGGTTCATGTCAAAATCCGCCTGCGCAAAGGCGTCGTACACCTCGTCGCCCACCTCAAAGGCATCAGGACCGATGCTGGGGCCTATCACTATCTTCAGGTCTTCAGGTTTGGTGCCGTATTGCTGCTGCATGGCCTCGATGGTTTTGCGGCCGATACGTGCCACAGTGCCTCGCCATCCCGCGTGGGCAGCTGCTATCGCGCGCGTGCGTGCATCATACATAAGTATAGGCACACAGTCGGCTGTTGATACACCAATGCAGGTGCGGGGCAGGGTAGTAATCAGGGCATCGATACCCTCAAAGCGGTCGCCCAGGTTCCCGGCTGTTACCTCAGCCACCTTGGTGTCGTGTACCTGGCGTGGCAGCACCAGATGCTGGTCGTCTATCTCCAGCATCTGGCACATGTCGCGTCGGCAATCGGCTACGTGCTGCGCATCGTCGTCGGTATACCAGGTAATGTTAAACCCCTGGTAAGGTTCGTCCATATCCACAAAGCCTCGCTCAGTCGAGAAGGCAATGATGTCGTGTTCTTTCTGCAGATGTAGCATGCCGTTGGTTTTTATTCGCCGAAAATCTCCTTCAGTTTGTCCTGCAGTCCCTGTGCACGCAAGCCGCGAGCCACAATCTTACCCTGTGGGTCGATCAGCAGGTTATCGGGAATACTGTTCACCTCGTACAGTCCCGAAGCCACAGTCTTCCAGCCCTTCAGGTCCGACAGATGTGTCCAAGGCATCTTCAGGTCGGTGATAGCTTTTACCCAAGGCTCCTTTCTGTTGTCGAACGAGAGTCCTACGATATCAAATCCCTTATCGTGATACTTCTCGTAAGCCTTTACCACGTTAGGCATCTCAGCGCGACAAGGAGCGCACCACGAAGCCCAGAAGTCAACCAGCACCCATTTGCCTTTACCCACATACTCGCTCAGCTTGTGCATGTTGCCGTCGGTATCGGGCTCCTCCAGGTCGGTAAACTGCTTACCAATGTAGGCAGCCTTCTTGGCTCTGTCGGCCTGCTCAAACTCATACTCCTTGATAGCACTCTGCACGGCGGGGTGATTAGCCCAAACAGGCTTGGTAGCCATCGTCTTCTGCAGCTTCTCCAGTCCGAATTCCTCCAGATACTGCTCCACAAAAGCCACAGGAATCATGGTGTTCACCTCGTCGGTATAAATCTTCTCCAGACCAGCCTTTACACCCAGTTTGCCGTAGGCCGCATTCATGTCGATATCGTAGCGCACCAGTCGCTCGTTCTGGGCCGATCCAGTTACGGTAGTGTCGTTCAGGTTCACAGTGATAGGTGTACCATCGTTGATAATGGGCATCATCCAGCTAACGCTGCTGTTTCTGATTATCAGCAACGCATTCTTCTCGGCCGAACCGCTAATGCTGAACTTGCCGTTCTCAACCGTAGCGTTCTCCATCTTACGCGCCTGAGCGTCAATCACTACCACCTTGGCGCCATTATCCTTACTCACACCACTGATGGTGTAGTTAACCTGTTGGGCCTTAGCCCCTGCAGCCATCATGATAGCCGCTGCAAATAATACCTTTTTCATAACTTATGTCTTGTTAATACTACTAATCTAATTTTTGCCTGCAAAGATACAAAAAATCGTAATAACATGACATCATTCCAACTTTTTTTACTATTTTTGCACGCAAATTAATTTTATAACCATAATAAATATGAATAAGATTTTTAAATCGGCGTTAATCGCCATCCTTAGTATCTACAGCATCCATGTGTTTGCTGAGGGTACCACCATTAACTACCGCTTAGCCTCGGCCGACGAGACACGTAAACTGATGCAGAGCAACACCGAGTACTACGCCAAGATGAATCAGATGGATATCGACTGGCGAGTAAGAAAAGAGGGTAGTACACTCGCCGAACTGCAGACGATGGCCTGGCAGCAGACGCGCGACTGGACCGATGCCGAACGTGAATTTATGGCTACCATCGTAGGTATGATTACCGACAGCCTGAACAGCATCGGTTGCCAACTGCCCGTACCCTCCGAGATTGTATTCGCCAAAACCACCCAGGCCGAAGAAGGCGGTTCGGCAGGATATACCATCAAGAACATCATATTCCTGAACGAGACGTATTTGGGCATGTGCCTGCCTAACGCCGAAAGAACAGCCGAAATAAATAAGATTGCGCTGATGCGTTTTACCGAGTTGGTGGCCCACGAGTTGTTCCACTGCGTAACACGCAACTCACCAGCATTCCGTCAGAAGATGTATGCCCTGATAGGCTTTACGGTGATGGATCACGACATCACGTTCCCCGATGCCATCACACAGCGCATGGGTATCAACCCCGATGTTGAGCACCTCGACAACTATGCCTATTTTACTATCAACGGCACCAAGCGCCGCTGCGAGCTCATACTGCTTTACGATAAATCATGGGCCGAAGCCAGCGCCGAAAAGGGTAACCAGATTGTATTCTTCCAATTTGTAAAGCCAGGCCTTGTGCCACTCGACGATATGAGCAAGGTTTACGATGTCACCGAAGCCAGCGATTTCTGGACTGTTGTAGGCCACAACACCGAATATGTCATCTCTCCCGAGGAGTGCATGGCCGATAACTTCTCGTATGCAGTCGTCCGAGGCATCAACCCAGCCACTCCCTATAACTCACCCCAACTCATCCAGAATATCATCACCGCCCTGAAGCGGTGATGTTTTTTTTGATGTCAGGCATCAGCTCCTGGCAGCAATATTTTTATCCACAAAAACTTGGAACTTTAGAATTAATTCTTTATATTTGCGGCGTGATACTAATAACTGGAGGCGGTAAATTAGAATAATATCTCTGACAATGAAAAAACAACTGTTCACAATCATTCTAGCTCTGTGCGTGTGCTCGCTGCCGCTGATGGCTGTGGTGAGCGGAAGGTCGTTGACCAACACGCTGAAAGACCTTTGTACGGAGCTGCAGGCAACCTTTATGCAGCGCTCGGATGCGCAGAAGCGCTTTAACGAGGATTTTGATCGTCAGCATAAGCGGATGATCAACGTGATTACCGAGTCGAACGAGCTCTCGATCCTGCTCTACACCCAGGAACAGGAGATGACGTTCGATCTGGCCTACGCGCTGAAGAAGGTGACGGCCAACTACAAGGACTTCAGCAAGGACCGACGCCCGTACGACCGGATTGTGAACGGTTTGAACTACGAGATTGACCGCAATGCCCGACTGATTGAGGCCCTGCGACGACTGCCGCCGATGATGAAGGAGATAGAGATGGAGATACTGCCCGACAGCTTGTTGTACCGTAACGACTCGCTCGATGTGCATCTTTCCGACTCGCTCTCATTGCTGGAAAAAGAGGTTATCAGGATTGCCTTCAAGGATTCGCTATCTGCCCCCTTTGTGCTGGATTCGATAGGCGAGGCATATCGCGACTCGTGTATCTTCTTCGTGTCAGAGATACTGAAGATGAACGCCAGTAACCGTGCTACCATAGTGGCCGACAGTACGCACTATCAGGAGGCATACCTGCGACTGAAGGAGACCTACGACTATGCCGAGCAGCGCTATCAGGCACTGGAACGCTATATCTTTGTGGACGGACAGACGCCGTTTTTGGACATTATGGCCAACCCTGGTTATTATTGGAATAAAACCAAAGTTGACTTGCGGGGACAGTACAGCCTGAAGGAACTGAGCGACGGGCTGGATGAAAGCGATTTGGATGACGACGACGAGGATGATATCGCGTTCTTACAACACTTTTCGAGTAAGGCCGAGAATACCATGCTGGTCGTCGTATGTATCGTACAGCTGGTGGGACTGGTATTGTTCTGGGCGTTGGCCCTGCTCGTACTATGGCTGCTCTACCGTTATACAAGGCTGAAACGCTATGTGCCGAAGCGCAAGCTGTCTATCATCTCGATACTGCTAGGCACCTTTATTTACTTCGTGGTGTTCGGATTCTCGCTGTATGGCGACGAATATATCAATCTGGGTGTGGCGCATATCAACACCTTCCTGTGGCTGCTGATTGCCATCACGGGCTCGTTGTTGCTGCGCGTAAGGCCCGAGCAGTTCCGACAGGGCATCATGCTCTATTCTGCCACCTTCCTGGTGGTACTGATGATTATCTCGTGCCGTATCACCTTTATGCCCGACAAGCTGATGGTGCTGCTGTTTCCACCCATCCTGCTGCTAATTGTTATCTGGCAGTTGTGCTGCTGTATCTGGTTGGGCAGTAAGGCCACATCAATCGACCGCACCTTGGGCTGGTGGGCATTGGCCGTTTATCTGGTGTCCTTTGGTTTCGCGTTTATGGGCTATACCTTTGTGGCATTGCTCATCCTGGTGTGGTGGTATTTCCTGTTGGCAGCCTGGCTCACCGTGGTGTGCATACGCGATCTGATGAGCCGCTACAAGGAACGCTGGATCGACAAGCGGGTTGACAGTCTGCGCAATCGTATCACCTACGTATCGGGCGACGACCGCGAACAGCTGTTGTTTGGTGCTACGTGGTTCTACGACCTGATCCGTCAGGTGGCCATCCCCTGCATTGTGCTGCTCTCGTTGCCGTTGTGTGTGCGCCTGTCGTTGGGCATCTTCGACTTCGACGATCTGTTTGTACGCTTCTACGAACGACCGTTTATCCATCTCACCGACATGAACGATGTGGAGACGTTGAGCATATCGGCCCAGAGTATCATCTATCTGCTGATACTCTTCTACGTCTTGCGTTACATCAGCAGGGCCGTACACGCCATCTGGCAGTATGCCCGTTACGTTACTTTTATGCGTAAGCATAACCGTGATTCCATCCGTCCGAACGAAATCAACCTGTCGTTGGGCAACAGTATCATCAGTGTGTTTATCTGGATGGTGTTTGCTTTGGTGGTTATCACGGAATGGCAGATTCCTACGGGGTCGTTAGGACTGATAGCGGGAGGTCTGTCGGCTGGTGTCGGTCTGGCGCTCAAGGATGTGATCAACAACTTTATTTACGGCATACAGCTGATGGGTGGACGACTGCGTGTAGGCGACTGGATAGAGTGCGATGGTATCCGTGGTAAGGTAACGGCCATCAATTACCAGTGTGTACAGGCCGAGACTATCGAGGGCACGGAGATGTCGTTCCTCAACTCGTCGCTGTTTGGTAAGAACTTCAACAACCTGACGCGTAACAACTCGTATGAGTTGACGATTATCACCGTGGGTGTGGCTTACGGAACCTCGGTGCAGCATGTGCGTGAGGTGTTGGTTGAGGCGATGCAGAAGATGTGTAACAAGGATAAATACGGACGGGATATTGTGGATCCCAAGTACGGTGTTTATGTGGTTGTGGGAAATATGAGCGACAGTGCTGTTGACATCAATGTGAAGCAGTATGTGTTGGTGGCCGAGCAGATTGGTTATCGTGATCGTGCCAAGGAGGTGATCTACGAGGCCCTCAACGCCGCGGGCATCACCATTGCCTTCCCTCAGTGCGATGTACACTTGATTTCAAACGAAGAAAAATAAGTTTAACTAACCTTTTATGATTATGACTAAAAAGTACCTATTAACCCTTGCAGCCGTTCTTTGCTGCGTAATGACTATGACGGTGATGACCGCTTGTGTAAATGATGATAATTCTGCTGGTTCCGACCGTCCATCAGGGCAAACCGAGTATGCCATCCTGTTATATGGTTATGGAGGTCGCAATCTCGACATTGGTATCATCGGCAACATGATGGATTTCTACAAAGCCAAGTCCGAAAGCTACGGTAAGGTAAAGATAGCCTGCCAGTACAAGTACTCGTCGGCCGAAGATATGCAGAAGTATTGGTTCGACATGCTTGACGAAAAACTGCCCGACGAGACCGTAAAGGCTATTAAGGATATGGAACTGCAGACCGTACGTTTCGTCGTCGACAATACCGTAAATGCCCCCGATGAAAATGTTCTGTTGAACAAGGAGTATATTTATGGCCCCAAGGACAACTACGTGGCCAATGTCGATTCGCTCACCAACTTCATCAACTGGGCCACCAAAGCCTGTCCTGCCAAGCATTACATTCTGATTGTGAGCGACCATGGTGGCGGCTATCAGCCACACGACGACCTGCCATTTAATGCGCCGTCACAAACCAGAGGCGTGCTTTACGACCAAAGCCACAAACCTAACGAAAACTTCACCGCATCGTCATTAAAGTATGCCATCGGTCGTGCTAATGCTCACATGGACGTGATTTATCTCGATGCCTGCCTCATGAATACCATCGAGTATCAGTTCGAACTCAAGGAACTTGCCAACTACTTTATCCTGTCATCATTCACAGTGCCTGGAGCTGGCGGCAGCTATTCGGTACTGATCGACGAGCTGGCAAAGAACACTGGCGACATAGAAACAGCCCTGAAGAACTTCAACAAAGCCAGTGTCGATAAGTGGGACAAGGATGCTGCCGTACAAGCTGCACAGGGAAGTACAGATTCCAAGTGGGACTATCACGACATGACCGTTACCCGCACCAGCGCCCTCGATGCCTTTGGTGCAAAGTTCAAGGAGTTTACCGATAAACTCGTGGCCGCTTACGCCGACGAAAGCCATAAGGCAAAGATTGATACCATCACCAAATACGCCTTCAAGGTTAACAACGAGCGTCCGGGCTACGATCTGGTAGATTACGCCAAGAGCATAGTAGATGCACTGCCCGACGTTTACGATGATCATTTCGCTCTCGAGATAGGAACAGCTTTCAACAACTGTCTGGTAAGTCAGTATTGCAGCGATTTCCTGATGAACAAAGGTCTGTCGGTAGATTGCAGCATCATGTTAGGCGTAGAGGGTAGCTACTATTTTTACGACTATGATAGGGAAAAACCTGAGATTCTGAAAGGATACAAAATTTACCATGCCGACGGCAAACTTGAAACTTACAAGAGTGGCGTAGCAGAGCCAGAAGTAACCACCTGGCCATCCACATTGGCAGATACCTACGAGCAGTTGTCATTCGACAAGGCAACCGGCTGGAGCCGCTGGATCAAACTCAACAAACAGCTGCCATGCAATAACAGTCCCGTAGAGATGCATTTTGCTATCGAATAATGCATTTACCTTATCAGGAATACAAAAACCCTCAGGCTTCGCATAGAAACCTGAGGGTTTTTACATTTTTACATTTTTACATTGTTGCATTTTTACATTGTTGCAACGCAGCTCGTGGCTCCCAATGCCGTCACAATCGCCGTAGCGATCGACGCAATCATCTGCACGATGAATTTCAATGTTTCCTTCTTACTCATAATCTTTAATGTTTCATGTTTTAATCGTTTCTTTAGTACGCTTGGCATCGCCAAGAATGTTTAATGTTTAATGTCTCATGTTTCATTTTTAATAGGAAGGGTGGGGCCTAAGCCCCAAGCCCTTACCCCTTAGTCTCCAATCGGCTCGTTATGATTTCCGCCGCCACCGGTATTGCCGCCTCCGGTATTGCCACCAGTGTTTCCACCGGTATTACCACCGTTCGATGGCTGGTCGGGATCCTCGATATCGCCGCTATCACCGCTGGTCACGCGCTTCAGAACCTTACCATCCTCGTCCAGACAGGTAATCTGGATGCTGGTATTCTTCAGCTCGTCCTTTACATCCACGTTAGGGGTAAAGATAATGCGACGAACACTGATCAATCCAGACTTTACGTCCTCCAGGTTCTCAACAGCCTTACTGCGAACTCCGAATCGCATGGTACCCAGACCAGGCAGTGGCACAGAGTGACCTTCGGTGGCCCACGTACGGATTACTTCGCCTGCAGCATCCCAAGCTGCCTTAATAACACCTGCAGAGATACCCGAGTGGGTGGCTGCCTCTGCGAACACTTTCTTCTCCTGGATAGGGCTATACAGCTCAGGACGCATAATGAATCGCTTACCAGGTTTGTTGCCGATTTTAAGCTCTCGGCGCTGAGCAATTACTTTAATCGCCATAATTCAATTAGTTTTTAAATAGTTTGTTTGTTAAATATTTTACTTATTCTCGTTTTGTCGCCTTGGTGTGCAGGTTTCAACCACTATTAATACTATCAATTGTTACTATTAATGCGCGCAATTTCTAGATTTAATTCTCACAATTTTTAGCCTTAATGCCGCTGCTCTTACTCTCTCAATTTGACAATGCAAAGGTACGAAAAAATCAGCACATACACAAGCGTTTATTCATTTTATTTTTAATTTATTTCTACATAGATTTACCACTACCGAGTACCTAACGTCCTAACGTTCTAACATTACGAGTTTTCTATTATCCCCATCACCCATCAATACTATCTATAAATATATATTATATATTATATATTATAATATATAATATATAATATATATTCTAATAAGCACGTTAGTTACTACCTAACAAAATACCAAATGTTAGTTTGTTAGGTGGTTAGATGGTTAGGATATTCGTTGAAATGGTGTATGTTTTTTGCTGAAAAAGAGAATGCCATGGGCCCGTCCCTAGACACCTCCAATAAGGTTATCGCAAATTGTGATAATCAGGGATTTGCGGTTGCATTTTGTGACCGCAAAATAGTACAATACTTCAATAGCGGAAGGACGTGCCTTAAAGATACAATCACCATTTTTTCTTCAAATCAGATTTTTTTTGAAAAAAAGAATATCTTTCCCAACTTTTTTATATATTTGTGGCATCTAATCGTTTGATGTATGACAGACAGGCTATATGCAAAATATATGTGGCTGATTTCCACTATCTATGATGCTGGCAAGATTTCGTTTGAAGACATTGCCCGCAAATGGGACGATGCGTATATCAATGATCTGCACCAGCCTCTGAAACTGCGTACCTTCCATAATCATCGAAATGCGATACTGATGCAGTTTGGTGTTGTGATAGAGTGCCAGAGGGGTTCTAACCTATATTATATAGATAATCCTGATGCGCTGGAGAATGATTCTATCAACCAATGGCTGCTTGATTCTTTTGCTGTCAGCAATCTATTGATTGATAATCGAAGTATAAGCGAAAGAATAATGCTGGAAGATGTACCATCTGGTAGGTACTATCTCGAGATTATCACGTCTGCGATGCGTGACAATTATCAGATAGTGATTGATTATGAGGATTTCTTTGGCAATACCATTCAGGGACTAAAGGTTAATCCGTATTTCATCAGACTGTTCAAACGTCGTTGGTATGTGATGGCACTTGTATTGCCTGGAAAAGAGATTCGCCGCTTTGGGCTAGACCGTATAAAGCGTGTGGAAGTTTTGGATTCTAAGTTTAACTATCCAAAGGATTTCTCACCCCAAGATTATTACACGGATTATTATGGTGTATTCCATGATGCAAAGCCTATGACAATAAGATTGAAGGTCTATCGTGAGAAACCAAACTATCTGCGCTCACTCCCTCTGCATCATAGCCAGCGTGAGATAGAGTCAAAAGCTGAATATACCATCTTTGAATACAAGATAGCACCAACCTACGATTTTATTCAAGAGATTCTGAGCCATGGCAACCAGCTGGAAGTGCTCTCGCCAGAAATATTCCGTCAGCAAATCAAGGCAATTATTGAAGAAATGCACGATTTTTATGAATAATTTCTTCTGATATGCAATGGTGTTGCATATTACCCCCATATCTTTGCCATCAAAAAAGAAAAGATATGGCAAATATTGATGAGCTTAAAAGACTGGGTGAAAGGTTCCCCAATAAGAATGTTGGTTGTGGCAATCCTAATGCGAAAATTCTGGTTGTCACGCAAAAAGAAAGAAACGAGGATGTAGATTTCAAGTATCTAAAAAGACTATTTGGAGATTTCCCTGGTCCGAAAGGTAAGTACATGGATGTTCTCACTTATTGCTATTACGTGGTGTACGACGAGGATTTACTGAAGGATCCTTTCTTTGAGCGGTTTCAGGTTATTCAATACGTATTCCCAGACGGCAGCCATTTGCAGGAACACGACCCTGCGAAGTTGTTTGGAATGAAATGGATTTCTGAATGTACAGTTGAGGATAATTTGCAACGAATGTTTATTGCACGAGGTTTTTCACAGGACACAATGATTGAAAGAGTAATGTTCTGTACCTACCCATTCGATATAGTTTCAAGCCACATATTCTGTAGCAATAAACTGCTATTGAATTGGTTCTTGCTTAATGCGGTACTAATATTTTAGTGAATAATTTATCTTATTTTCGAGAAACAATTATTATCTTTGCATCAGATTTCCTAAAAACGAATTATGTATAACTAATAACTAAAAGAAATGATGACTGCAACAGAATTGATGGGACATTATAAAAAAGTCCGCGAAGAAGAAGGTATGAACGGTGGTCTAGGGCTCATAACGAATCCCCAAGCACAAGTTGGAGGGATACTATTGGCAGGATTAAATCCTTCTGGGGAAGGAGATGAAATCCATAATTATATTTGCTGCAAAAGTGATTTTTGGGATCCAAAGCATAATATGATGGGGATTTATGACAAGAAATGCGGATACATAGACCTTTTACCTGTAAGAAATGGCAGGCAGGTCCAGATACATATTGATAATGATTTAAAAAACAGATATCATGGCAGACTTCTTGCACATACAAGAGATTATATTGAAGAATTACAACCGCGTTTGATAATATTCGCAAATTCTGCAAATTATTATTGGGGATTTCGAAAAGAATGGATGGGCTATACATTCAATAAAGTCAAAACACCTTTGGATGGAGAGAGAAAACGATGGAAATTGTTTCAAATAACAGGAATAGAGCCAACAGGTGTAAATCGCTTTGTTCATAACACAAATCTTGTTGGCACCTTCTTCCTTCAATACCGTCAACATAAAGATATGTTTGGTATTCCTGTTCCTAAAGAAAGAGAACTCAGGTTTGTTGATATCCAAACTATTGCAAAATTTATTGATGATGGGTGGGAAAAAACACTATATTAATATGCAGGGTACAATTAAAGAACGATTTGGCATCACGAATTATGGAGCCTTCATAGTTATGAACTATATTATATAGTGATTTTCCACATCTTTGTTAGGAACGATTCACAAGCAGAAGAGTGATTGCCAATCATAAGCCCATAGAAACGAGCTCCGTTTTTGTGGGCTTTGTTTATGAATTCTATTGTGGTTGTGCTTGGTTGTTTGAAGATAAAATCGCTGATAATGAGCATATTTGCCAAGGAATAGTATGTTTGGCGGAGCGTGGCTAGTGCTTCATTTAGCATCGCTTCAGGTGATGTCACCCCTGTAAATCGATTACTGAGAAACTGGTTTAGCGTTCGCCAGTTACTATGTTGAAGATGGTTGCGCCAAGGTGCGATATCGTAAAACCGGTCTGCTCATGATCTAACGTCCTAACATCCTAACAAACTAACATTACGAAAATGGAACAGATAGTACAGTTAAACAGTAAAGCAAACCTCTCCGAGCACTTCTTGCTCGGGGAGTTCACCAGGAGCAAGTATCCTGAAGTGTATAACATCCCAAGCCATGAGGCGATTGCTAATATGAAGCGATTGTGTGTTTGGCTTGAAGTATTAAGAGAGCGTGTAGGGCACTCGATTATTATCAACTCTGGTTATCGATCACCGCAGTTAAATCGTAAGGTTGGTGGAGCACCCACCAGTAATCACTTAACGGGCTGTGCAGTAGATATCCGCACCAATGGTATGGAACAGGCAATAGAATATGCTGCTATTTTGATAGCCTACGCTAAAGAATCAGCACAGGACTATGACGAACTGTTGATAGAAAAGAATCGCTATGGTGCCATCTGGCTGCACTTTGCAGTGCGACCTAAAGAAAACAGAAGAAAGGTAGCATTTATACAAGCGTAGATAAGTAACGTTATCAGCACCATTCTTTTAGGGTGCTGATGACGTTGAGGATGTGATCGCGGTGGGGGATGACGCGCTCGTTGAAGAGCTGCTGGCACTGCTGGATAACAGCCTCGGGGAAGGAGTCGCTGAGGGCAAGCCAACTGTAGTTGCGGACGTTTGCCACAGCGGCTATCTGCTGCTTGCGAAGGGCAATGATATCAGCAGGCTGGCCCTCGAAATAATAGTCGATAGTCAGATCGAACAACTGTTCGCCTAACTTGCGTGGCATGCCGATGACGGCCTCGTAATCGCCAACAAACAGAATCAGCGACGAATAGGCGTGTGCCAGGTCGAGCACAGGATGGCCGTAGCCTACTTCGCCCATATCGATGAGCATGAGTTCGTCGCCCTGTACCATGGCATTCTTGGCCTGCAGGTCGAGATGCAGCAAGCGATTGCCTGCGGGCACGGCATCGAGAATCTGGAGTAACAGGTCGATGTTTTCTTGCGAAAAATACCGACGGATATGTAGAACTTGTTTGCGTTCGTGCTCGAGGGCATTGGGCACACAGCTATCGGCTGGCACCTGGATGGCGTGCAGTTGGCGGAACAGGTTGGCATACATGCGGGCATACTCGTGGATACGCTCGGGATGGTGCATGATGAGCGAACTGAGGGTGTCGGCATGGAGCAACTCGTAAACCAGACCGTACTGCGCGCCCACCTTGACAATATCGAACGAAATGGCGGTAGGCATACCCATCACAAAGGCCTCTTTCGACATGGTAATCTCGTTGCGCACCTCGTCGATGGTGGTGCCATCGCGGAACACCTTGATGATGGTGTCGTCGTTGTAACGATAAACGGTGCCTACACCGCCCACACCGAGGATCTCACAACCCTCGATACTCATCTGGCGTAGGGCGCGTTCTACGCACATTATCTTTACAAAACCAGTCATGTTAAGCACGTCGTAAACGTCGGCATTAACCTCAACGAGTTTGAAATTCTTATATTGTTTGGTTAGCGAAAGCAGGATGCGCAAGCCCGAACTCGACACGTATTCGAGCTCCGCGGCATTAACTGTAACACTAAGGATGGGGCTTTGGGCTGACAAAAACTGATTGATTTCGGTTTGTGTCTGCATGGCACTCGAGGTGTCGAGTCGTCCACAAAGTGTAATAATGGCGTGACCTTCGTTATTGGTAAATTGTAGCGTCATATTGTTTATGTTTTTAGTTATCACTTTGCAAAGATAGAAAAAAAAGTATAAACATCCAAGCATTTTCGAAAAAAGTGAGTACCTTTGCACCCAAATACATTATATAATGATTAACGAATATCAGATTAGAGTAAAGCCGGAGGTAGCGGCGCAGGAGGATAGACTGAAAGCGTATCTGGGCGATGAGTATGGACTGAACCCAGGCGATATTAAGGGTGTACGCATACTGAAACGCAGCATTGATGCGCGCCAGCGACAGATATACGTGAACCTGAAGGTGCGCACATATGTGAACGAACTGCCTACCGACGACGAATACCAGCACACGGAATATCCAAACGTTGAGGGTAAGCCACAGGTAATAGTGGTTGGAGCAGGTCCTGGAGGACTGTTTGCTGCCCTGCGCCTGATAGAGTTGGGTTTGCGCCCGATTGTATTGGAGCGCGGTAAGAACGTGCACGACCGTAAGAAGGATTTGGCCAACATCAGCCGCACGCAGCAGGTTGACGGTGAGAGTAACTACTGCTTTGGTGAGGGTGGTGCTGGTGCCTATAGCGACGGTAAACTGTACACACGCAGCAAAAAGCGTGGTAATATCGAGAAAATTCTGAATGTGTTCTGTCAGCATGGTGCCTCGACGGCTATCCTGGCCGATACGCATCCGCATATTGGTACCGACCGATTGCCAAAAGTGATCGAAGCGATGCGAAATACCATCATTAACTGCGGTGGCGAGGTGCACTTCCAGACCAAGATGACGCGTTTGATCATTGAACATGGACCGTTCTTGCCTTGCAAGCCAGCAAAGCTGGAGCGGACCATTGACCATTTGGATAGAGTGGTAGGTGTGGAAGCTGTATCTGCGAACGGACAATTAGAATTCCGTGGACCTGTAATTCTTGCTACGGGACACTCGGCACGTGATGTTTACCGCTATCTGGCTGAAGCTAAGATTGAGATTGAGGCCAAGGGTATTGCCGTAGGCGTGCGACTGGAGCACCCAAGCATGCTGATTGACCAGATACAGTATCATAATAAACAAGGTAGGGGCCGATGGTTGCCTGCTGCCGAGTACTCGATGGTGACACAGGTGGATGGGCGAGGCGTTTACTCGTTCTGCATGTGCCCTGGTGGATTCGTGATTCCTGCGGCTACCGATAAGGAGCAGATTGTGGTGAACGGTATGAGTCCTGCCAACCGAGGAACAGCCTGGAGTAACTCTGGTATGGTAGTGGAAGTGCGCCCAGAGGATCTGGAAAATGTAAAAATGGAAGAATTTAACAATGTAAAAATTGAAAATAAGGCATTACAGGTGATGGCGTTTCAGGAGCAGCTGGAGAAGATGTGCTGGCAGCAGGGCAATATGAAGCAGACGGCACCGGCACAGCGTATGGTCGACTTTGTGAACGGCAAGCTGAGCTACGATCTGCCAAAATCGTCGTACGCGCCAGGATTGATATCGAGTCCGCTGCACTTCTGGTTGCCTAAGATGATTTCGCACCGACTGCAGCAGGGCTTTAAGGCATTCGGAAAGAGTGCGCACGGATTCCTGACCAACGAGGCGGTGATGATTGCTGTTGAGACACGTACATCGAGTCCGGTGCGAATTGTTCGCGATAAGGAAACGCTGCAACATGTTCAGATTCAGGGACTTTTCCCATGTGGCGAAGGTGCCGGTTATGCAGGCGGTATTGTGAGCGCCGGTGTGGATGGCGAGCGCTGCGCCGAAGCTGCTGCTCAATATATTTCTAGCAACGGACAATAGGACTGAAGGAGATGATTGAGGGAAAACATCCTTAAGTCGTGTAATCCGTTGCAAAAAAAACGTAAAAAGGTTTGGAACTTCCAAATCTTTTTTTTATATTTGCAGCATAAAATAAGAATGAATCTATTAACTAAAAATTTGGAACGATATGAATAAGGATGAGAAATTTGTGATTACGATCAGTCGCCAGTTTGGTACCGGCGGACACGAGATCGGAGCTGAGATTGCCCGTAGGTTAGGTGTTAAGTTGCTCGATAAGCAGATTTTGAACGAGGTGGCTAAACGCATACCTGTAGTAGAGGATGCCATGGAAAAGATTGAGGCACGCAATCCCTTGTGGCGCGACGATTTTACCAATTTTTATCGCAACTACATGGCTAAGGCAGAGTACGACGGAGCTGAGCAGGATCAGACCAGTCATGAGCTGTTTGATGCCCAGTGCGCCGCCATTAAGCAGATAGCCCAGAAAGAGAGTTGTGTGATTGTGGGTCGCTGCGGATTCTACATCTTCAAGGATCACCCCAATGCACTCAAGATTTTTGTGCACAGCTCGGAGGATTGTCGTAAGCGCCGCATAGCCGAAAAATACGGACTTGACCTGCGCGATGCCGCCGCCATGGTGGTGGATAACGACTATAGTCGTGAGTTATATACTAAGACATATACAGGCTGCGAATGGTTCGACGCGCGCAACTACGACATCAGCCTGGATGTGCGAAAATTCGGTATAAACGGCGCTGTAGATTTTTTAATGAAGTGTATTGAGTAGATTTTGCAGGAAAAATTTGTGTAAATACCAATTTTTTACTACCTTTGCACCTTGAAATTTCGAAGATAGTAATTACTAAAGAATTGGTATAATGAATATTTCCTACAAATGGTTGAAGGAATACGTTGATTTCGACCTGACTGCACAGCAGGTGGCCGATGCTCTGACATCGACAGGTTTGGAAGTCGACGCATTGGAAGAAGTACAGAGTATTAAAGGCGGTCTGAAGGGCCTGTACGTGGGTAAGGTGCTTACCTGCGAGGCTCATCCTAACTCAGACCATCTGCATGTAACAACGGTTGACCTGGGCAAGGGTGAGCCATCGCAGATTGTGTGCGGTGCGCCTAACGTAGCCGCTGGTCAGAAGGTGATTGTGGCCGATTTGGGCTGCGTGCTTTACGATGGCGATAAGGAGTTTGTGATTAAGAAGAGCAAGCTGCGCGGCGTAGAGAGCAACGGTATGATCTGTGCCGAGGACGAGATTGGCGTAGGTACCAGTCACGACGGTATTATCGTATTGCCCGAGGATGCTGTAGTGGGCACACCTGCTGCAGAGTACTACAACCTGGAGAGTGACTGGCTGATTGAGGTTGATATCACCGCCAACCGCGCTGATGGACTGAGCCACTGGGGTGTGGCACGCGACTTGTATGCCTGGCTGAAGAGCAATGGCTACGAGACCAAGATGCACCGTCCCGACTGCTCGAAGTTTACTGTTGACAATCACGACCTGCCCATCGAGGTTAAAATTGAGAACACTGAGGCCTGCAAGCGCTATGCCTGCGTAAGCATCAGCGACTGTGAGGTAAAGGAGAGTCCCGACTGGCTGAAGAACAAGCTGAACACCATCGGACTGCGCCCCATCAACAATATCGTGGATATCACCAACTACGTGATGATGGCTTACGGACAGCCTCTGCATACCTTTGATGCCGACATGGTAAAGGGTCATCAGATAGTAGTAAAGACCATGCCCGAGGGCACTCCATTCCAGACACTGGATGGCGAGGAGCACAAGCTGAGCGACCGCGATCTGGCTATCTGCAATGCCGAGGACCCCATGTGTATTGCCGGTGTATTCGGCGGTAAGGGTAGCGGTACTTACGAGACCACCAAGAACGTAGTGCTTGAGAGTGCCTACTTCCACCCAACATGGATCCGTAAGAGCGCACGCCGCCACGGACTGAGCACCGATGCCAGCTTCCGTTTTGAGCGTGGTGTTGATCCCAATGGTACCATCTACGCCCTGCAGCAGGCTGCTATCCTGTGTAAGGAGCTGGCTGGCGGTAAGGTGAGCATGGAGATTGTGGACGTATATCCCGAGAAGATGGAGAACGCCGTAGTAGATCTCTCATATCAGTATGTTCACGACCTGGTTGGTAAGGAGATTCCTACCGATAAGATCAAGGCTATCTGTGAGAGTCTGGAGATGAAGGTGCTCGAGGAGACTGCCGAGGGCCTGAAGCTGGAGATTCCTGCTTACCGTGTGGACGTTACCCGTCCTTGCGATGTAGTAGAGGATATCCTGCGTATCTACGGATATAATAATGTAGAGATTCCAACCCAGCTGAAGGGAAGCCTCGTGATTAAGGGCGATGAGGACCAGAAGCATAAGCTGGCTAACATCGTAAGCGAGCAGCTGGTAGGCGAGGGATTCAACGAAATCCTGAACAACTCGCTCACCAAGGGTGCTTACTACGAGGGACGTAATGCCTACGCTGCCGAGAACTGCGTAAAGATTATGAATCCACTGAGTACCGACCTGAACGTGATGCGCCAGACACTGCTGTTCGGTGGACTTGAGAGCGTACAGCACAATGTGAACCGCAAGCGTGCTAACCTGCGTTTCTTCGAGTTCGGTAACGTATATACATTTGATCCCGAGAAGGCTAACCTCGACGATCCTATGCAGGCTTACAAGGAGCAGTATCATGCTGCCCTGTGGCTCACAGGTAAGCGCGTAGAGGGCAGCTGGGCGCACGCTAACGAGGAGAGCAGCTTCTACGAGTTGAGCGCCTACGTTGAGAATATTCTGCGCCGTATCGGTGTTAAGCCCGGTATGATTGTTCGCAAGAAAAGCGAGAACGATATCTTCTCTGCCGGTCTCACCATCGAGAACCGTGGTGGTAAGAAGCTCATCGAGATGGGTATCATTACCAAGAAGCTGCTGAAGCAGTTCGGACTGGATGCACCTGTATTCTATGCCGAGCTGAACTGGACCGCGCTGATGAAGGTGATTAAGAAGAACGAGGTACTTTACACTGAGGTGCCCAAGTTCCCAGCCGTTAGTCGCGACCTGGCCCTGTTGGTTGACAACAGCGTAGAGTTTGCCCAGATTGAGCAGATTGCCCGCGCAACAGAGAAGAAGCTGCTGAAGAAGGTTGAGTTGTTTGACGTTTACGAGGGCGACAAGCTGCCTGCTGGCAAGAAGAGCTACGCCGTGAACTTTATCCTTCAGGATGAGGAGAAGACCATGGGCGACAAACAGATCGAGGCCATCATGAACAAGCTCATCGCACAGCTGAAAAAGCAGCTGAATGCAGAACTGCGCTAATATTTACATTTTTACATTTTTGAATTTTTAAATTTAAATAAGTATATGGGAAGAGCATTTGAATATCGTAAAGCTACAAAGCTGAAGCGATGGGGCCACATGGCCAAGACATTTACAAAGATTGGTAAGCAGATTGCTATTGCCGTGAAGGCAGGCGGTCCAGAGCCAGAGAACAACCCCGCGCTGCGTGCTATCATTGCCAACGCTAAGCGCGAGAACATGCCAAAGGACAACATTGAGCGTGCTATCAAGAACGCTATGGGTAAGGACCAGAGCGATTACAAGGAAGTAACTTACGAGGGATACGGACCTCACGGAATCGCTATCTTTGTTGAGACACTGACCGACAACACCACACGTACTGTAGGTGACGTTCGTTCGGTATTCAACAAGTTCAACGGTAACCTGGGTACACAGGGTTCGCTCTCATTCCTGTTCGACCACAAGAGCGTATTTACCTTTAAGAAGAAGGACGGTCTGGATATGGACGAGATGATCCTGGACCTGATCGACTACGGCGTAGAGGATGAGTACGACGAGGACGAGGAGGAGAACAGCATCACTATCTATGCCGATCCTTCAAGCTTCAGCGCTGTGCAGAAGCACCTTGA
Organism: Prevotella sp. khp1; assembly: GCF_900102205.1. Lineage (NCBI taxonomy): Bacteria > Pseudomonadati > Bacteroidota > Bacteroidia > Bacteroidales > Prevotellaceae > Prevotella > Prevotella sp. khp1. Next base: position 371,245 of record NZ_FNJZ01000001.1, on the reverse strand, counting down.
GGAGAACGGTTTCGAGGTTACTGGTGCTGAGTTCACCCGCATTCCTAACGACCTGAAGGACGTTACAGCCGAGCAGCGTGAGACTATCGACAAGATGGTTGAGAAGCTGGAGGACTTTGACGACGTTCAGACCGTTTACACAAACATGAAACCTGAAGAGGTTGCTGAATAAAAAAAGAATTCCCTCGCCAACTGGCGGGGGAATTTTATTTTAATAATCCTTTTCTGTGAAAACCACATCAAGCAGAATCTTCTTAGGATCCTTGCTGGAGCGGTAGGTGTATGCAAAGCGGTACTTGGCATCTTTATACACCTTAACGGCTGTAGCGTTCTTAAGGCCCTGCTTAAGCACGTTAACGGCATCAACATCCTTCAATGCCTGCTCCTCGTCGGCCACGCCCGTAAGCTTATAATAATAATGTATGGTGTGCGTAGCGCGTTCGAAAACCAGACTGTCGATCACTGTGTTCTCATCGATGGCTGTGGGGCAATGCTTGCGCGTGTACTCCTTGGCATCGCGCTCGCAGCGGTCCTCCAAACTCTCCTGACAAGCGCTAAATAACAGGGCTATCATACCCAATATCCAAAACTTTTTCATAACGAATGCTATTTTTTGCCTGCAAAGATACAAAAAAAAGCAAAATTATGTGATTTCTGAGAGTTTTTTTGTAATTTTGCAGTCTAAAGCATAGAATCTACAATGAATCATATAAGAAATTTCTGCATCATCGCCCACATCGATCACGGCAAATCTACTCTGGCTGACAGACTGCTGGAGTACACTAAGACTATACAGGTGACCGAGGGACAGATGCTCGACGATATGGACTTGGAGCGTGAACGTGGTATTACGATTAAGAGTCACGCTATCCAGATGGAATACACTTACAAGGGAGAGAAATACATACTGAACCTGATTGACACTCCGGGACACGTCGACTTTTCGTACGAGGTGAGCCGTTCTATCGCTGCCTGCGAGGGTGCGCTGCTGGTGGTGGATGCCACACAGGGTGTACAGGCACAGACTATCTCGAATCTCTATATGGCCATCGACCATAACCTGGAGATTATCCCTGTAATCAATAAGATTGATATGCCCAGCGCCATGCCCGATGAGGTGGAAGATGAGATTATCGACCTGATTGGCTGCGATCGCGAGGATATTATCCGTGCTTCGGGTAAGACCGGCGAAGGCGTTGAAGAGATACTGAACGCTGTTGTTGAGAAGATTCCGCACCCAGTGGGCGACGAGAAGGCTCCGCTGCAGGCGCTCATTTTCGACTCGGTATTCAACTCGTTCCGCGGTATCATCGCTTACTTCAAGATTGTGAACGGCTCTATCAAGAGCGGCGACCACGTGAAGTTCTTTAATACCGGTATGGAGTACGATGCCGACGAGATTGGTGTGCTGAAGATGGATATGATTCCCCGCAAAGAGCTGAAGACAGGCGATGTGGGTTACATCATCAGCGGTATCAAGAACTCGAGAGAGGTAAAGGTGGGTGATACCATCACACACGTGGCTACCCCTTGCGACAAGGCCATCGAGGGCTTCCAGGAGGTTAAACCTATGGTGTTTGCTGGTGTTTATCCTATCGATCCTACCGATTACGAGAACCTGCGTGCATCGCTCGAAAAGCTGCAGCTTAACGATGCATCGCTCACATTCATGCCCGAGAGCTCGGTAGCCTTGGGATTCGGTTTCCGTTGCGGATTCCTCGGACTGTTGCACATGGAGATTATCCAGGAGCGACTGGACCGCGAGTTTGATATGGACGTGATTACCACCGTGCCCAACGTAAGCTATATGTGCTACACCAAGCAGGGTGAGGTGAAAGAGGTTCACAACCCAAGCGGACTGCCCGATCAGACGATGATCGACCATATTGAGGAGCCATATATCCGTGCATCGATCATTACCGCTGCCGATTATATCGGTCCGATCATGACGCTGTGTCTGGATAAGCGCGGCGAGCTGCTGGATCAGCAGTACGTGAGCGGTAACCGCATTGAGCTGCACTTTATGCTGCCTCTGGGCGAAATCGTGATCGACTTCTATGATAAACTTAAGTCGGTATCAAAGGGATACGCTTCGTTCGATTACCACATCGACGGTTTCCGTCCCTCGAAACTGGCTAAGCTCGATATTCTGTTGAATGGTGAGCCTGTGGATGCCCTGAGCACCCTGACACACCAGGACAACGCTGTGACCTTTGGTCGCCGTATGTGTGAGAAGCTGAAGGAGCTGATTCCACGTCAGCAGTTCGACATCGCCATCCAGGCTGCCATCGGTGCTAAGATTATTGCCCGCGAAACCGTTAAGCAGGTGCGTAAGGATGTTACCGCCAAGTGTTATGGTGGCGACGTGAGTCGTAAGCGTAAACTGCTGGAGAAACAGAAGCGAGGCAAGAAGCGTATGAAGCAGATTGGTAACGTGGAGGTGCCACAGAAGGCCTTCCTCGCAGTATTGAAATTGGACTAAAAACAAACAATAATCTATGGCAAATGTTAGCTTGACAACCCGAGACGTGGCACGAGAACTGGCCCGTCGATACAGTACAATGACGCACGAAGAGCTCGACCTGCTGGAGAGCATTCTCGTACCGATGAAGTTCGCTAAGAACGAACTCATCCTGAAGGAGGGCGAGGTATGTACCAATATCTACTGGGTGGTACGTGGACTGGTGCGCCAGTTTTATTTCAAGAATGACAAGGAACTGACCGAATATATGGCCACCGAGAACTCGATCGTGATGTGTATCGAGAGCTTGTTCCGTGAGCAGCCTTCGCAGTTGCAGATCAAGGCCCTGGAACCTACTATCCTGATTGCGCTGCCTAAGGCTGACCTGGAGGCTGTGGCTATGAAGAGCGTGAACATCCAGATTCTGTATCGTAAGATTCTGGAGGAGAGCCTTATCCTGAGTCAGCACCACGCTGATATGCTGCGCTTTGAGAGTGCACAGGACCGCTACCAGAAGCTGGTAAAGAATCAGCCACAGCTGGTACTGCGTGCACCGCTGGTATATATCGCCAGCTACCTGCAGATGACACCAGAGACACTGTCGCGTGTGCGTACAGCGGCTCTGATGGAAAAATAAGTAAGTTATAAATTAATGCTTAGTTAAATACAATGAGTTATCAATACATTTTGGTAACTCATTTTCGTAATGTGTTACGTAGATGAGCGTGCGCTCGGGATTCTCGAACATATAACGGTCCACAATCGTCTTAACCAGATTGCGGTTGCACAGATCCAAACCGTGTAGGGGCTCGTCGAGAATCAACAGGTCGGGACTCTTTACAAAGGCACGTGCCAGCAGTACCAGGCGCTGTTCGCCGCTCGACATCTCAAGGAACTTGCGGTCGGCCAGGTGCTTAATGCCAAACAGGTTCATCCACTCAATACACAAATCCTTTTCCTGCTTGGTGGGGCGGGCATACAGGCCTACGGTATCTTTCAGGCCGCTGGCCACAATCTGTATGGCGGGGATGTTCTGCTTATAGCTGCGGTGCATCTCGGGCGAAATGTAACCGATATGTTTCTTGATATCCCAGATACTCTCGCCGCTGCCACGCCTGTGGCCAAACAGTGAGATATCATTGGCATAAGCCTGAGGATTATCGGCACAAACCAGCGAGAGTAGGGTAGATTTACCGGCACCGTTCTGACCCGACAGCGACCAGTGCTCGCCTTTGAGCACCACCCAGTTCAAATCCTTCAGGATGGTACGCTCGCCGTATTGGATGGTAACGTTGTTGAACTTGATAATTTCCTGTGGCATTGGGGGAATTACCTCAGGCTTTTTCAGGAGAATGGCGTGCGGACAGTGCTCGATGGGGAAGCTGGTCTTTACCTGGATGTCCTGCACAAAGCGCAGATCAACCATTTTAATTACACGGTTTACAAACTCGGGTATCTCGTCCATCTTCGAGAGCACTAAAATCATCTGCATGTCCTGTTCGGCAGCCAGCGTGGTGAGCAGCTGTTTTACCTGGTCGCGGGTCTCGGCATCAAGACCGATAAACGGGTTCTCGATAATCAGCACCTTGGGTTTGGTAAACAGGTTTGATGCCAACTTGTATTTGCGCAGTTCGCCGCTACTCAGCAGGATAATATATTTGTCGAGCAGTTCGTTAAGGTGGAACAACTCGTACAGATGCTTCTGGAAGTCACGACGCTTTGGGGTGTCGGGGCCCGACAGCAGGAAAGCCTCTTCGAGCTTGCTGCCAACGGTAGGTGTTTCCTCGTCGATCTCCATCTGGTTCCAACGCTGCTGCAGAAAGTATGTACGATCGTTGTCACCACCGTAGGTATCACGGAACGTAATGTGTTTCAAGTTGTTATATGGTTCGGTGAACGAATAGCTTATCTGGTCGGGGTATACGGGATGCTTGCCGGTAATCATATCTACCAACATACTCTTACCGCCGCCGTTACGGCCCACAATAGCCACGTGCTCGCCCTTGTCGAGGTGGAAGTTTACAGGCTCGGCCAAACGCCATTCTGGCTTACGTGCGGTTGCATTCTTTAGTTCAATCGTCTTCATGCTTTCTCTTTTCTCTTAGATACTTTATCCTGGTTCTTGTTGATGAAATCCTTCCAGCCACGGTATTTTACGTCGCTTTCGGGGCGCCCCATCTGCAGGAAATGGCAATAGGCAGCAGCAAGCGCATCAGTAGCGTCCATATACTTACCCATCTCGTCGTTGGGAATCTTCAGCAGGCGTTGTAACATACCTGCCACCTGTTCTTTCGAGGCACCACCATTACCGGTAAGCGCCATCTTGATTTTCATGGGGGCATACTCGTGTATGGGAACGCCGTGGTGCACAGCAGCAGCTATCGCAGTGCCCTGAGCACGTCCCAGCTTCAGCATCGACTGCACGTTCTTACCAAAGAACGGGGCCTCGATAGCCATCTCGTCGGGTAGGAACCCATCGATGATGCCGGTAACACGTTCGAAGATATGACCCAGCTTGAGATAGGCATCAGGAAACTTGCGCAAATCGATAACACCCATCGTCATCATCTGCGCCTTTCCATCCACCACCTTCAGCAGTCCGTAACCCATTAAATTGGTTCCGGGGTCAATCCCAAGTATGATCTTTTCCATTTCCGAGTGCAAAGTTAACTAAAATTGTTCGGAAAATGGCTATTTTATCGAAAAAATGTGTACCTTTGCGGGCAAAAATAGTAAAAACTGTAAGAATATACCAATGAAAAAGAGATATATCACTATAACAATGATGCTGGCAGTGGTGCTGGCATCGTGTCGTTTTGGTAGGGGCGACGAGAAAATAGAGCTCACACCAGAGCAGATGCGACTGGAAAAAATAAGCAGAATCGATACCACTTCGCTGCGTGCGGTACTGAATCCCGACTCGATTGAGGGTCGCACCAAGCTGGATTCGCTCACCGCTGATGCGTGGATGCTGGTAGATGACTCTACGGGCATTGTGATTAGCGAGAAATGTGGTTTTGAGCGTCGCTATATGGCCTCGATCACCAAGATGATGACCGCCCTGATTGCGCTTGAGAAGGGTAATCTGAGCGACAGTATCGATATCACCGAGGATGTGTTTATCAATCGCGATTCGCGTGTACGATTGGGACAGGGCTACGTGATGTTAGACCTGATTTACGAGATGATGATGATAAGCGATAACGATGCAGCCTACGCGCTGGCCAAGCATGTGGGTGGCGACACGCTGCGATTCTACGACCTGATGAACCAGAAGGCGCAGTATTTAGGGATGGACAGCACGCACTTTGCCAACCCTAACGGTATGCCTAACGATAATAACTTCAGTAGCGCTGCCGACTTGGTAAAGCTGGCCCGTTACGCCATGCGCGACACCATGTTTGCCAGCATTGTGGGCACCGCCGAGAAAGCCGTCCCGCTGACCGATGGGCGCCATATGGACTGTAGGAACTCAAATGCCCTGCTGCACACTTACGAGGGCTGTATCGGCATTAAAACGGGTTATACGCGTCAGGCTGGTTACTGTCTGGCCTCATCGGCTACCCGCAACGGACACACGCTGTATCTGGTGTTGCTGAACAGCAGACGACATGCGACACGATTCACCGAATCGGCCGCATTACTGGATTATGGGTTCCGTGTGATGGATGCTTACACCCAGCGCATCAACGCCCAATAAACTCAAAGTGCTGGTAATCCTTTTTGTTTTTCCATGCACCGCCCCAGCTAAAGCCGTATTTTGTGAATAGTTTGTAACACAAATCGTTACGGGTAATCTTGTACGGGAAATCAGCCGCGCGGTTAACATACTTCTTGGCAGTTGCAGGTTCTACAATCTGGCTGCCATCTTTTTTGCTATAGCGTACGTAGGGGTTGTATAGCGTATTGATATCTACGGCCAAGCCACGGGCATGTTTCGACAGGTTCTTGGAACCTGAGATGTTGCGATAACAGAAACAGCTGGTGTTGTTGGCACGCATCTGGCGCTCGTCGTCGGCATCGTACACATCGGGCAGGCGCATCTGCTGGATGGGGTAGTGGGCCTTGTACAGCTCGCGGAATATGGTCAACAGCTTATCGGCTATCAGCTTGTTACAAATCATCTCGCCCACATGGGTGCGTCCTTCCAAATCTACATGCGAAATCCTCAGGTAGCGCAAGTCGCTACGCTTGATGTAAGGATTATCGTGCCAGGTTTTGCCCTGCATGGTTTGCCATACGCTATCGGGAATAGCTGTAGAGGTGAAAATCTGGCTTTGCGCACCTAAAGTGCAGCAAAGCCAGAATACGAATGTTGTGAGTAGTTGCTTCATTTTTACGTGTTACATAAATGCTACGGTGAGTCCCGCCATCACAATGCTGACCATCGACATAAGCTTGATCAGGATGTTGAGCGACGGACCACTGGTATCCTTGAAGGGATCGCCAACGGTATCGCCTACGATACAGGCCTTATGGGCAAACGAGCCCTTACCACCAAAGGCGCCCTCTTCGATATTCTTCTTAGCATTATCCCAAGCGCCACCGGCATTAGCCATGAATACGGCCAAGGTAAAGCCGCCAGCCAGTCCGCCTACCAGCAGTCCGAGCACGCCGGCAACACCCAGCACGCAGCCTACGATGATAGGGATAAGGATGGCCAGAACGGATGGGATAACCATCTCGTGCTGAGCAGCACGGGTAGAGATTTCAACACAACGACCGTAATCGGGCGTGCCTGTACCTTCGAGGATACCTGCTATCTCGCGGAACTGACGACGAACTTCCTGCACCATTTTCTCGGCAGCACGACCCACAGCCTCCATCGTCATACCGCAGAACAGAAAGGCGGCCATCGCACCAACAAAGGCGCCCACAATCACCTTGGGGTTCATCAGGTTTACCTGGAAGAAGTTCATGAAGTCGGGGATATTGGCATCGGCAGCCGAAATCAGCTCGCCCTTTACGTTCTCCATCATCACGCCAGCGCGGGTCATCGCAATCTTTATTTCTTCGATATAAGATGCCAGCAGCGCCAAAGCGGTGAGTGCAGCCGAACCGATGGCAAAGCCCTTACCGGTGGCAGCAGTGGTGTTACCCAGTGCATCGAGCGCGTCGGTACGGTGACGAACCTCTTCGCCTAAGCTCGACATCTCTGCGTTTCCGCCTGCGTTATCGGCAATAGGTCCGTAAGCGTCGGTAGCCAGGGTGATGCCCAGTGTAGAGAGCATGCCCACGGCAGCGATACCGATACCGTAAAGACCATGAGCCAGTGATTCTGACGACATAGAGAGGTCGAATCCGTTAGCGCACAGATAGCTGAGCATGATGGCTACACCAATGGTGATAACGGGGATGCAGGTAGAAATCATACCTGTACCGATACCCTTGATGATAACCGTTGCGGCACCTGTCTGTCCGGCTTCCGAAATCTTCTGGGTAGGCTTGTAGCTGTGCGAGGTGTAATACTCGGTAGCCTGACCGATGATAACGCCTGCTGCCAAACCTGCGATAACCGAGAACGAAAGGCCCAGCCAGTTCTGGATATCCAGCAGATACAGGATGCAGAAGGTAGCGGCGGCAATCAGGATGGCACTTACGTTGGTGCCCACCGAGAGCGAACGTAACAGATCCTTCATGGTAGCGCCCTCCTTGGTACGAACCAGGAAGATGCCCAGCAGCGAGAGGAACACGCCTACGGCAGCAATCAGCATAGGAGCGATAACCGCCTTGAGCTGAATCTCCAAGCCAGCCACACCAAAGGCAGCTGCACCCAGTGCGGCAGTAGAGAGTACCGAGCCGCAATAGCTCTCGTACAGGTCGGCACCCATACCAGCCACGTCGCCCACGTTATCGCCTACGTTATCGGCAATGGTAGCGGGGTTGCGCGGATCGTCCTCAGGGATATCGGCCTCAACCTTACCTACGATATCGGCACCTACGTCGGCAGCCTTGGTGTAGATACCACCACCCACACGCGCAAACAGCGCCTGGGTTGAAGCACCCATACCAAAGGTAAGCATCGTTGTGGTGATAGAAATTAAGCCATCGGCATCGAAGTGGTTAAGCACTACGAACCAGATGGCTATATCAAGCAAACCAAGACCAACTACGGTGAGTCCCATAACAGCTCCCGAACGGAAGGCAATCTTTAAACCAGCATCCAGACTCTCGCGGGCGGCATTTGCGGTGCGCGCCGAAGCATAGGTTGCTGTCTTCATGCCAAAGAAACCTGCCAGACCCGAGAAGAAGCCGCCTGTAAGGAAGGCAAACGGTACCCAGGGGTTCTGAACATTCAGTCCGTAGGCCATAAAGGCAAACAGCACGCAGAGCACCGCAAACACAATGCCTACTACTTTGTACTGCTGCTTTAGATAGGCCATAGCACCTTTGCGCACATAGAGCGCAATTTCTTTCATTCGTGGCGTACCTTCATCGGCTTTCATCATCTGAGTGAAGAAATAGTACGCCATGCCTAATGCCACGATCGATGCGATGGGCACCAGCCAGAATACTTGAGGAATCATCATAATTAGGTTTTAGTTTTATTGGGTTGTTGTTAAGTGAACGCGCACTTATTATTCCTCAGAGAAATCGATGAGCTCAGAGCTCTCCTCGTCAGAGTCGTCGCCAAGGTCCATCATTGTTGAGTAGTTGTCCTCGGTGATATCCTCGTCGTTTGGTCCATCTACCTCCTCATCTTCCTCGTCATGTGAGCTGTAGTTGTCCTCAACGATTACGTCAGAGTCGTCGTCCTCATCAAAGTCGTCGTCCTCGCCGTTACGCAACTGCATGCGCAGCTTGATCTCCTCGGGCTTCAACTTAGCAAAGATAGCCTCAACCCAGCCACCTTTGGGCACCTCGAGTACCTCGTAGCCATCCTCAACCTTCTTGTCGTACATGCCGCCTTTCTTGTGCAAGCGGTCCTTAGGCAGGGTAGTGGTAGAGATATCGAAACCGCTCTGGATAATGTCCTGAATCGACTGTGAGAGCGAATCCCAACCGCCACCAAAGTTGCGGTCGATAACCTCAAGCAACTGGGTTGCTGAGATGTGACGGATATTCTCGTAAGTTAAATCGGTGACACGACTGATGGGGCGCTTCTTGATGGCCCAGATGAATTTCATGTTATCGTCGAACTTAATAGTGGCCACTTTATAACCACGACCTTCGTAGCTCTTGCGGATAGGGGCAGAATCGTCGCGAAGATCCTCGATAAAGAAGGCACTCTTAAAGATCTGGATATAGTGCTTTACGTTTTCCTTTACTTCGGCATCCTTGCAAGCGGCCTCCCACATACGGAAGACATCATTCTCCTGGATGTCCCAAACACTACTCTTGGTTACACTCTTAATTGATAATGACGGATTACTTTCCGGTTGTTGTTGTTTTGTTCTTGCCATATTATTCTACTAATTTTTGTGCAAATGTAACCACTTTATTTTTTATTCGCAAGTTTTTGGCCATAATTTTTTGTAATTATCGCAATTTAGCGTAACTTTGTGCCCGAATATGGCACAACCATTAGCTGAAAGACTGCGTCCACGCACTTTAGATGAGTATATCGGACAAGAACATCTGGTGGGTGAGGGAGCTGTTCTGCGTAAAATGATCGACGCAGGACGCATACCTTCGTTTATCCTTTGGGGCCCTCCTGGAGTGGGTAAAACCACCCTGGCCCAGATTATCGCCCACAAGTTAGAAACACCCTTCTACACGCTCTCGGCTGTAACGAGTGGTGTGAAGGATGTGCGCGAGGTGATTGAGCGCGCTCAGAAGGGCAGGTTCTTCAACGAGGCATCACCTATATTATTTATAGACGAGATACACCGTTTCTCAAAGTCGCAGCAGGACTCGCTGCTGGGGGCTGTAGAGAAGGGTATCGTAACCCTGATTGGTGCTACCACCGAGAACCCGTCGTTCGAGGTGATACGTCCGTTGCTGTCGCGTTGTCAGCTCTATGTGCTCAAGTCGTTACAGAAGGACGATCTGCAGAAACTGCTGGAGCGCGCCATCCATACCGATGCGATTCTGAAGGAGCGAAACATCGTACTACAGGAAACCAGCGCGATGCTGAGATATAGCGGAGGTGATGCTCGTAAGTTGTTGAATATCTTAGAGTTGGTGGTTGAAGCTGAAGCAGGGGATGAAGTGGTGATTACCGACGAGAAGGTGGTGAACCGACTGCAGCAGAATCCGTTGGCTTACGATAAGGATGGCGAGATGCACTACGATATCATCTCGGCGTTTATCAAGAGTATCCGAGGCTCCGATCCTGATGCCGCCTTGTATTGGCTGGCACGTATGATTGAGGGCGGCGAGGACCCGCAGTTCATCGCCCGTCGACTGGTGATCAGCGCTTCTGAAGATATAGGTTTGGCCAATCCAAATGCCTTGTTGCTGGCTAATGCCGCGTTTGATGCGGTGATGAAGATAGGTTGGCCCGAGGGTAGAATACCTTTGGCCGAAGCTACGGTTTATCTGGCCACATCGCCAAAGAGTAACAGTGCTTATCTGGGCGTGGATGCTGCGCTCGACCTGGTGCGCCGAACGGGTAATCAGCCAGTGCCGCTGCCCATCCGTAATGCGCCCACACAGTTGATGAAGGATCTGGGCTATCACGACGGCTATAAGTATCCGCACGACTTTGCGGGGCATTTTACACCGCAGCAGTATATGCCCGATGCGCTGCAAGACGAACGCATCTGGCACGGGCAGCATAATCCTACCGAAGAGAAATTATACCAGCGCATGGTGAACTATTGGGGAAAAAGATACGAAGACTAAAATGAATATGGATCAGGAATTGATTATCAAGTTAATAGAGTTATTAGGCACATTTGCCTTTGCAATATCCGGCATCAGGCATGCTGCTGCTAAGCGCTTCGACTGGTTTGGCGGTTATGTGTGCGGTGTGGCTGTGGCTATCGGCGGCGGTACCATCCGCGATGTGATGTTAGGCACCACACCATTCTGGATGACCAACGCTATCTATCTGATTTGTACGGCAGTAGCGCTGCTTACGGTGGTGCTCTTCGGCAAATGGATGGAGCCCTTGAAGAACGCTTGGTTTGTGTTCGATACCTTGGGTTTGGCACTCTTTACGATTGCCGGAATCCAGAAGAGTTTAGCCTTCGATCAGCCTTTCTGGGTGGCTATCATCATGGGCTGTATCACCGGTTCGGCTGGTGGTGTGATTCGTGATGTGTTGCTGAACAACGAGCCCGTGATATTCCATAAGGAGATATATGCGATGGCGTGTGTGATAGGCGGTGTGGCCTATTGGGGACTTGCCGAACTGGGTGTAGCTGCCGAAATAAGCGCGGTGGTAAGCTTTATCGTTACCTGCCTGATTCGCTTCCTGGCTGTACGCTATCACCTTTCACTCCCCGTATTAAAGGAAAAATAGAAAAATAGTAAATAGTCAAATTGTCAAATAAATAAGATGGCAGAACAAACAAATAGACGAAGAAAGAGTAGTAACCAGCCCGTAGATCCTACCTACGGACACCTTCAGCCACAGGCTCTGGAGATTGAGAAGGCTGTGCTGGGTGCGCTGATGATTGATAAGGATGCCTACGCGGTAGTGTGCGAGATTCTGCGTCCTGAGAGCTTCTACGAGCCTCGTAACCAGATGGTTTATGCCGCCATACGCGACTTGAGTATGGAGGAGAAACCAGTTGATATCCTGACGGTTACCGATCAGTTGGCTAAGTCGGGAAATCTGGAGCAGGTGGGCGGTCCCGGTTATGTGGCCGAGCTGAGCTCTAACGTGGTATCATCGGCCAATATCGAGTATCACGCCAATATCATCGCCCAGAAGTCGCTGGCCCGTCAGCTCATCTCGTTCTCGAGCATGATTCAGACCAAGGCTTTCGACGAGACGATTGATGTTGAGGACCTGATGCAGGAGGCCGAGGGTTCGCTCTTCGAGTTGTCGCAGCACAACATGAAGAAGGACTATACCTCGATCGACCCCGTTATCTCGCTGGCTGTAAAGGGTATCCAGGATGCCGCTAAGAACACCGACGGTTTGACGGGTGTTTCAACCGGTTACTTTAAGCTCGATGACCTGACCAGTGGTTGGCAGGCTTCCGACTTGGTGATTATCGCCGGACGTCCTGCGATGGGTAAGACATCGTTTGCCCTCTCGATGGCCAAGAATATTGCCGCCGATATCCGTACACCTATGGCTTTCTTCTCATTAGAGATGTCGAACGTTCAGCTGGTTAACCGATTAATCTCGAATGCCTGTGAGATTCAGGGTTCGAAGATTCTGAACGGACAGCTGCAACGTGACGAGTGGGAGCGACTGGATAAAAATATCAATAAACTGCTGGGTGCACCGCTGTATATCGACGATACCCCAGGTCTTTCGGTATTCGAGTTGCGTACCAAGGCCCGTCGACTGGTTCGTGAGCATGGTGTGAAGCTGATTATGATCGACTACCTGCAGCTGATGAATGCCAACGGTATGCGATTCAGCAGCCGACAGGAAGAGGTGTCAACCATCTCTCGTTCGCTCAAGGGTTTGGCTAAGGAGTTGAATATTCCCATCCTGGCACTGAGTCAGCTGAACCGTGGTGTTGAGAGCCGTGAGGGATTGGAAGGAAAGCGCCCACAGCTGAGCGACCTGCGTGAGTCGGGAGCCATCGAGCAGGATGCCGACATGGTACTGTTCGTACACCGTCCTGAGTACTATCATATCTATCAGGATGATAACGGACGCGACCTGCATGGTATGGCGCAGATTATTATTGCTAAACACCGTAAGGGTGCTACGGGCGACGTGCTGCTTACCTTCCGTGGTGAGTACACCCGTTTCGAGAATCCCGAGGATAAAGCTATCGAGAACCGTGCCCCAATGGGAGGCGGCGAGATATTGGGATCAAAAATAAACGGAGACAACCCACCGTTGCCTCCGTCAGATCCAAACGAACCGTTACCTTTCTAACGGTTATTTGTATTTCTCAATCAAGTTATCTGCCTGCAGATTGCCCATTTCCTTGGCTTTCTGCAGGTTTTGTATTCCCTCTTTCTTGTTGCCCTTCAGGCACTGGGCCACACCTAAGAACAGGTAACCGTCGCTGTCGTTAGCATCAACGCTCAGGCTCTCCTTGGCGGTGGCAATCGCATTGTCGTAAAGACCCACACGGATTTCGAGCGAGGCCTTCTCGGCGTAATATAGTGTCTCCTTAGGATTCATAACGATGGCGCGGGTGATATCGTTGAGTGCCTGCTGATACAAACGACCTTCGATTTCGGCCTGGTGACGGATGTAGTAGAAGTTATCGTTGACGTTGGCCTTCATCAGCTCCTCGTAATCGTTCATATCGGCGATAGCCTCGCGGAACTTCTTAGCCTGCAAACGGGCTTGGGCACGCGACCACAGATAAGGAGCGGCCTCCTTCAGATAGGGTTTGCTGTACATGTTCATAGCGCTATCCATCAGAGCCAGCATCGAGGTGGTATCCTTCAGCATCTCCTTGCAACGGGCAGCGCTGAAGTACAGCTCGGCACTCTTCATGTTGGTGCTCGAGAGCTCGTTGTAGATATCGTAGGCCTCGGCATATTTCTTCTGGGCAAACAGGATGTTAGCCTCAGTCTGACGATACATCAGCTGTGGGTTAACGGCGTTGGCGGTACGAACCTCTTCGAGTGCCTTATCCAGTGTCCACTTATCGTAAGGCGCATCAGTCTGGAAAATATTCTTGTTGTAGATCAGTCGGGCATAGTTGTAATGCGCATCATCCTTCTGCTGAGCGTTCTTGATGGCCATCTCCATATCGCGGTCGGCAGCGGCAAAATCGTTGGCACCAGCCTCAAGCTGGGCACGGTACATATAACCATCGGCAGCGTTGGGGAACTTATGGATAAAGTCCTCGATCAGGGCTGCATAAGCGGCAGAATCCTGCTGTGTCTGGGCCATGTAGAGTGCCAGAACAGCCTCCTTGATGTTATCCGGAAGCTCCTTCTTAATCTTGGTCTCCTGCAGACTAGCCTCGTTCATACCAAAGCCCGAAATCTTCAGCGAATCGGCAAAGCGGGCGCTTACGGCATAGTTGAGAGTATCCTTATCGGTAGCGGGCTGCTGCATCATACCGATTACTTCGCCCATCTGGTTAATCAGCGGACAGCTAACGGTGTTGGCGGGCATGGTGAGTGCTACGGTATAGTAATCGTACTCGCCCTGGAAGGTCTCAGCCTTACGAACGGTACCTGCTGGCACGTTCTTTACCTCGTGATAAGGCAACAGCCAAGCCTGACTGCCTACAGTGGCCGAAGCGCTGCTGATGGCCAGAGGCTGGGTTTTACCGCTTACACGGAACTTAACTACATCGTACATGTCGTTTACACCTACGATGCTTACTACGGGCATTTCTTTACCGGCAGCATCAATCACTACAGCTCTTGTAGCACCCTTGAATGGGGTGTAGTTACTGACTGCGTCGCCATTGGCGCTGGTAAAGAAACCATTACTGCTGCCGATGAGCGAACCGTCAGCGGCAAAGGTTTTCAGGGTGAAAACCGACTTGGTGGCTTTCTTTACCCAGCTAGGCTGAGCACCTGCCAGCAATGGCATCACCGCCAGTAATATCAATAAAACTTTCTTTTTCATATCTAATGTTTAATCTTTAATCTTTAATGTTTAATCTTTAATCTTTAATGTTTAATGTCCAAGCAGTGCTTTCGCATTCTGTATCGCTGCTTCCGATACGTCGCTACCACTCAGCATCTGAGCAATCTCGCGTACACGTTCGTCGGCATCAAGCTGGCGCATCTTACTGGTGGTACCATTGGCGGTCTCGTTCTTCTCAACCTTATAATGTACCGAACCTAAGGCTGCAATCTGTGGCAGGTGCGTAATGCTGATAACCTGGCGACCATGACCGCCCATCTCTTTCATAATCTGGGCCATCATCTCGGCAGTCTTTCCGCTTACACCGGTATCAATCTCGTCGAAGATGATTGTTGGCAGCTTCACGGCACCGCTGATCATCGCCTTGAGCGACAGCATCACACGGGCAATCTCACCACCCGAAGCCACCTGAGAGACAGGCTGGAGTGGGGTAGATGTGTTGGCGCTGAACAGGAACGAAACCCTGTCGCAACCATTTACGCTCAGCTCGATAGTGGTAAGTTGGATGCAGAACCTTACGTGTGGCATACCCAGTGGTACCAGGCGCTTCTGCATCTCGTCCTCAATCTTCTTGGCAGCCTTGGTGCGCAGTTTGGTAAGTGCCTCGGCCTCCTTACGGGCCTGGGCTTCCAACTGGCTGACGCGTGCCTTTACCTCGTCGAGCGATTCGTCACCGTTCTCGATGGCCTGCAGCTGCTGGTGCAACATTTCGCGTTTCTCAATCAGCGCCTCGATAGCGTCAACGTGGTATTTCTTCTCTAACTCGTAGATGCGGTCCAAGCGGTTGTTAACCTGATCCAGTTCGGCAGGATCGAAATCAACCGACTCTAACAGGCTGCTGATTTCGTGAGCCACATCCTTCAGATCGATATAACTGCTGTCGATACGCTGAATCAAATCGCCCACCTCGGGATAAACAGCCTCGATGCTGCGTAAGGCCGAGAGCGACGAGCGCAACTGTTCTATCACACCGTTCTGATCGGCCGATAGGGCATTGTCGGTGGTATAGAGGGCGCTCTTGATATCCTCGGAGTGCTCCATCGTGTCGCTGCGCTGTTCCAACTCTTCCTGCTCGCCTTCAACCAGGTGCGCATTCTCCAGCTCCTCATACTGGAACTGCAGGAAATCGCGGTTCTCGCGGTTACGCTCGATAGCTGCCTGCAGCTCTGCCAGTTCCTTTTCGGCAGCCTGATAAGCAGTGTATGTCTGTTGGTATTTGGCCAACTGGGCGGCATCGTCGGCAATGATATCTACCACCTCTAACTGGAAGTCCTGCTTGTTAAGCAACAGGTTCTGGTGCTGCGAGTGAACATCCATCAGCTGGTCGCCTAACTCCTTGAGCATCGAGAGTGCCACGGGCGTGTCGTTGATAAACGCACGACTCTTACCGGCTGCTGTCAGTTCGCGACGGATGATACAGTCGTCGGCATCGTACTCGATATCGTTCTCATCGAAGAAAGCCTGCATGTTGTAACGCGACAAATCAAAATGCGCCTCAATCACACATTTCTCGGCTCCCTGTTTGATGGTCTTCGAGTCGGCACGCTGTCCTAATAGCAAGGCGATGGCGCCCAGGATAATACTCTTTCCGGCTCCGGTCTCACCGGTAATCACCGAGAAACCTTCGTAGAGCGAGATATCCAGCTCGTCGATCAGCGTAAAGTTCTTGATATATAAATGCTTAAGCATAGCCTTATTTTACTATTTGACAATTTACGATTTGACAGTTATTGTTTGATGGCTTCCCAACTATTGTTCTGGGATGCATTCAATCCCATCAGAATATCGTAGATACGTTGTTTCTCTTTTTGTGTACCTTTACCTTTGTAGATATTGGCCAGCTCATCTTTCTTGTAGTCGGTCCATATCTGCGGCAACAAACTCAGCGGTTTGTTTTCGTGGGCCTGCTTCAGGTCGTTCTCGAGTGCTGCCGATATTTCTGTTCGGCCACGTTCGGCATTATTGGTCATCTCGTCCAGTCCCTTGCGATAATAATCGTATTGCAACTGGCGGAAGGGCTTCATGCCTTCGTCCATATAGTCGTTGATAACGGCAAAGCGGTTGCGGTTGTCCTCGAACGATTTCCAACCCGTAAAGCCCAGGTTCTGAGCGTTGTTTACCAGCACCAGGCAGCGCTGCAGCACATCGGTTCCACCCATGGGCGCAAAGCTGTCGAGGTCTAAACCAATCATCAGCAGGGCGTAGTAGGCTAGGAGAGCGGTCAGTTGGTTGTCGATGTTCTCTTCGGCAAAGTTCAACTGGTCGAACTGCTGGAACACGAAGTTAAAGTTGGCATCCCTATTATTATATAATGTAGTGTTATAGGCTGCATTAAAAACAGGGCGGTTGGCTTGTATAAGGGCGGTACACTCAAAGCGGTTCTCATCGCGAAGATACTTGTTTACGGTCAGGTTCAGGTTGCACTGGATACGCTCGTTTTTCTGAAACTGCAGGTCGGTCCATGCGCGCTCGTTCATAAACTGCTCGATGGTTTGCTGCAGGTTCTCAAACACGCTGTTATCGGTGCCTTGTATCTGACTGTGGTTCACACTAACCTTAACTTGCAGCTCTTGGGCATGTACGCCAAGAACTGCAAGTAGCGCTAGTATGGTTAAACAAGTATTCCTGATCATCCGTTAAGTTTTGACTCGCGAAGACGAATTCTTGTAAGTACTTGCTTGGTGTTATACGTGAAGTCGCCCGACAGAATCCAGCTGTAGTAGCCTGGGTCGATATGCAGCACGTCGGCTACAGGAATGCCCTTGTGCTTACCGAAGTTGAACACCTCGGTGAGGCGTGGGTTGCCCTGTTCGTCGAGTAGGGTGTTACCGTTGCGGTCCTTCATCTCGCCCCAAACGATACGACCGGCAAAATCCACGTTGTTGTTTACACGTGAGAATTCGGCCAACTTGTTCATATCGTTCTCAAGCACCTTCTCGGGATCCTCGTTAGCACCTGGTGCATACTTGTCCAGCTCGCCCATCAGCACACGGTAGGTGGCTTCGGTATCCTGGTCGGCACGGTGTGCTTCGAAGTCTTCCTCCATCTTGCGTCCGCAGTAGAACTTGTAGGCAGCAGCCAGATTACGGCGCTCCATCTTATGGAAGATGGTCTGTGCGTCGATCATCTTGCACTTGCTGAAATCAAAATCTACGCCAGCACGCAGGAATTCCTCAGCGAGTAGGGGAATATCAAAGTGGTTTGAGTTAAAGCCTGCAAAGTCGCAGCCGGTAAACTTCTCGGCCAGCACGGCGCCCAACTGCTTGAATGTGGGCTTATCCTTTACATCGTCGTTCGAGATACCTGTAAGCTGGGTAATCATCGGCTCGATGGGCTTTTCGGGGTTTACCAACTCGTTGCCACGCTCTTCGTGTCCGTCGGGATATACTTTTATATACGAGATCTGGATAATACGGTCCTTAACCAAGTCAAGGCCCGTAGTTTCCAGATCAAATATTACCAGAGGTTTAGTTAAATTCAGTTTCACCTTTACTTCTCCCGCTTTTTAGTCGTTAATAAGCATAGGCATCATCAGCATCACAACCTCCTGATTCTCAGGCTGCTCTGAAGGCAGAACCAAACCGGCACGACTTGAGTCGGCCAACTGGATAATCACGTCAGAACACTCGATGTTGCCCAGGATCTCGATAAAGGCGTTACCCTTGAAACCAATGCTCATTGGTGTACCGTTATACTCACAGGTCATGCGCTCTGTAGCGGTCTTCGAGAAGTCGTAGTCCTCGGCATCCAGCTGGAATGTAGAGCCTTCAACGTGGAAGCGTACCAGGTTGCTCGAATCGTTAGCAAATGGCTGTACGCGGCGCAGGGCAGCCAGCAATGACAGGCGATCCAGACGAACCTCGTTGGGATTGTTCTGTGGGATTACTGAGTTATAGTTGGGGTAGCGACCCTCGATCAGGCGGCACAGCAGCACACCATCGCCGTAGTTAACCTCGGCGTTGCGCTCGTCGAAGCGGATGGTAACATCGCCACCATCTTTACCCAGCAGGTTCTTCAGCAGGTTAGCGGGTTTCTTAGGCAGGATAAATGCCGATGGCTCCTCGCTCTTAATGGTGAATATCTTGTTGCGAACCAGCTTGTGTCCGTCAGAAGCAACTACTGCCAGGTGATCGGGAGTAAGATCGAAGTAGATACCGTTCATTACAGGGCGAAGCTCGTCCTGAGCGGTAGCAAAGATGCTGCGGTTGATATTCTCGGCCAGGATGGCATTAGGCAGAACGATGCTCTTAGCAAAGTCGCTAACTGGCTGTGCCACAGGGAATTCGTCGGCGTTGTCGACAGGCAGAGAGAACAAACCGTTTTGGTAAGTGATCTTTACCAGATTCTGCTCCAGATCCACGTCGAATGTGATGGGCTGCTCAGAGAAGCCTTTTACGGCCTCAAGCAGGTCGTGATTGCCGATAGCAAAGCGGAAGTTTCCATCGCTTTCGGTCAGCTCCAACTGTGTCTTCATCACGTTCTCTGAATCTGATGCTGTCAGATGCAGAACATTGTTTTCGATCTCGAATAAAAAGTCACCCAGGATGGGTAGAGCATTTTTACTGTTAATCACTCTCGAGAGTGCAACGAGCTTAGAGCTCAGTGCTGTGCTTGATAATGTAAAACGCATAGTTTATAGTTATTTTATTATTCTACATATTATATTATTGGTTACAAAATTACAAAAAAAAGTTGTAATGAGCAAAAAAAAGAGCAGAAATGTGCGTTATTCAAACTATTTTTAGTAATTTCGCACTCTGAAAACGATAAATTCAACAAAATAAAACAAAAAAGATAATGGAATTAACAGGTAAAATCATTGCGGTAATGGAAGCCCGCGGAGGTGTTTCGGCCCGTACAGGCAACTCATGGAAGACTCAGGAGTACGTTTTGGAGGTTCCTGGTCAGTATCCTAAGCGTTGCGTATTTAACGTATTTGGTGAGGACAGAATCAATCAGTTCAATATTCAGAATGGTGACGAGCTTACCATCCAGTTTGATATTGATGCTCGCGAATATAACGGTCGTTGGTATAACGATGTACGTGCTTACAACGTTATTCGTGGTCAGCAGCCTGTAGCCGGTGCTCCTGTAGCAGCAGCTCCTTCAGCAGCTACATCGCCATTTCCACCAGCACAGGAGCCCGCTAGCGAGGGTTCGTCTGACGATCTGCCATTCTAAGAGATTTATTCCAAGAAATAAGGCGATAGTCCTCACGTTTGTGGGGACTATCGCCTTATTTTACGAGAATCGGCATTATGATAAATAGGGATTTGAGAGAGGAATTGATGGCTTGAATTGGATGCCCTATTTGGAGGAACGTTTGAGGCCTGAATGAGGCGCCTTATTTGAAAGATGATTTAGGGCACGAAATGGCGCTTTATTTTTGCGATATTTCGGGCCGATGGCCAGGTTGGTTCAAAATATCGAAGTTTTGAAGCATTGTTAGATTATTTGATGTAGAAATCCTTAGTAAGATTATGATACCAATCGCTGCGCTGACCTGGGCATGATTCTAATACTTGCTCCTCGAAATTAACTTGTTCTACGGGATGCTTTCTGAATTCTACGAGATGACGTTTCGGGAGTTTATTGGGCGTAGTTTTAATCAGACAGATTCTAGTTAGGAATAATCCCTCGAAAGCTGCGGCAGACTCTACGTTATCCTGATTATTGGCAGGAATAACCAGCGACAGAATGCCGTCTGGTTTCAGCAGTTTGCTGGCAGCGTGCATCAAGCTCTCGTACGTTAAACTTACAGCGTGACGGGCCAGTGTGCGCTGATCCTGAGGACACGTGAGAGAATCAACGAAATATGGCGGATTACACACGATGGCATCATACCCTGCTTTGTCGTCTATTTTTGTAGCATCTTCTCTATTTATCATAATCCGGTCGGAAAATGGAGAACCTACTACATTTTCCTGGGCTTGCTGGGCGGCATCTTCGTCGATGTCAATGCCTGTAACCTGCGCCTCGGGAAAGCGCTGAGCCATCATCAAGGCTACCAGTCCGGTGCCCGTTCCAATGTCAAGAATACGTGCTGCTGCAACGGGTGCATTTGCCCATGCGCCAAGCAGTGTGCCATCAGTACCCACCTTCATGGCGCAACGGTCCTGATAAACAGTGAATTGTTTGAATTGAAAGCTGTTTTTTGCCATAATCGCGGCAAAGTTACTAATAATTTGTTAATTCTTGCCCCTTTCGTACGTATTTCTTAATTTTTATTAGTAACTTTGCACCCCGATTTAATAAATTTGAAAATGAGTAATCAGAATAACAATTCAGCATTTCAGATGATTGCTGATGTAGATGGAGATTTGAAGGATTTTTTGAATGTTCACACGCCCGACCGTGTGCCCATTCTGGCTTTGCGCAATATGGTTCTGTTCCCCGGTGTGGTAACGCCGATTCTTATTGGTCGTCAGGCCAGCAAAGCTTTGGTTGAAAAAGCTGAGAAGAAAGGTTTGATAATTGGCGTTGTAGCCCAGCGCGATCCTGATGTGGACTATCCCGATAAACACGACCTGTATGAGGTGGGTGTTTATGCCAAGGTGATGAAGCTCCTCACCCTACCCAATGGCAATATTACCGCCATTCTGCAGGGCCTGGGACGTTTTGAGTTGAACGAGATTGTATCTACCTCGCCTTATCTTGAGGGTGATGTTACGGCTCTCGAGGAGGATCTGCCCGACCCAAAGGATCGTGAGTTTAATACGGCTGTGGCCGATCTTCGCGATATGGTTAGCAAATACGTTACGGTATCGGATGAGATCCCCGACGAGGCCAGCTTTGCTATCAAGAATATCTCGAACACGGTGATGATGCTCAACTTTGTATGCACCAACATGCCGTTCAACTACAAGGAGAAGCAGAAACTGCTGGAAATCGGTCTCGTAAAGGAGCGCCTGTTTACCACCATGAAGATGCTGAACCGCGAGATTAACCTGCAGAACCTGAAGGCTGATATCCGTAACAAGACCCGTGAGGATATCGACGAGCAGCAGCGTAACTACTTCCTGCAGCAGCAGATTAAGAATATGCAGGCCGAGATGGGTAACGGTGAGTCGCCTGAGAAGCACGAGCTGCTTACCAAAGGCCGCTACAAGATGTGGAAGTACGAGATGGCCAAGTATTTCCGTAAGGAGTGCGATAAGCTGGATAACCTGAACCCACAGAGTCCTGAGTATAACGTGCAGCTTACTTACCTGCAGACACTGGTAAACCTGCCTTGGGGCGAATATACCGTTGACGACCTGAACCTGAAGCGTGCCAAGCGTATTCTGGATAAGGACCACTACGGTATGGAGAAGGTTAAGGAGCGTATCCTTGAGTACATGGCTGTGCTGGCCCTGCGTGGCGATCTGAAATCGCCTATCCTGTGTCTGTATGGCCCTCCAGGCGTTGGTAAGACATCGCTGGGTAAGTCGATTGCCGCTGCCATGAAGCGTAAGTATGTACGTGTTTCGCTTGGTGGTGTACACGACGAGGCTGAGATTCGCGGTCACCGTCGTACCTACATCGGTGCCATGCCCGGACGTATCATCAAGAGCATCCAGAAGGCTGGCTCTAGCAACCCTGTGTTTATTCTCGACGAGATCGACAAGGTAACACAGAATACCCATAACGGCGACCCTGCATCGGCCCTGCTCGAGGTGCTCGATCCTGAGCAGAACAATGCCTTCCACGATAACTATCTGGATGTGGATTACGACCTCTCTAAGGTACTGTTCATCGCAACAGCCAACAACCTGAGCACTATTCCTCGTCCCCTACTCGACCGTATGGAGGTTATCGATGTAAGTGGCTATATCACAGAGGAAAAGATTGAAATCGCAAAGCGTCACTTGATACCACGCGAGCTGGATAATACCGGTTTGAATATCAATTCAAGCCTGAAGCCTTCGTTCAATAAGGCTGCCATCGAGATGATTATTGAGCGTTATACCCGTGAGAGCGGTGTGCGCCAGCTCGAGAAGCAGATTAACAAGGCCCTGCGTAAAATTGCCTTCAAGCGTCAGATTGAGGACGGTGCTGAGTACAAGAAGATTACCCCCAACGAGTTGGAGGGACTGCTTGGCAAGCCACCATTCTATCGCGATATCTACCAGGGCAACGATTATGCCGGTGTGGTAACTGGTCTGGCCTGGACTGCGGTTGGCGGCGAGATTCTGTTTATCGAAACCTCGCTCTCAAAGGGCAAGGGCTCTAAGCTCACACTTACCGGTAACCTGGGCGATGTGATGAAGGAGTCGGCCATCCTGGCTGTTGAGTACGTAAAGGCCCATGCCGAGACGCTCAACATCGACTACCGTGTGTTCGACAACTGGAACATCCACATCCATGTACCCGAGGGTGCTACACCTAAGGACGGTCCTTCGGCAGGTATCACCATCGCCACTTCTATCGCCTCTGCCCTCACCCAGCGTAAGGTGCGTAAGAACACCGCTATGACCGGTGAGATTACCCTGCGCGGAAAAGTGCTGCCCGTGGGTGGTATTAAGGAGAAGATTCTGGCCGCTAAGCGTGCCGGTATCACCGATATTGTGATGTGTCAGGAGAACGAGAAGGATATCCTGGAGATTCCTGATATGTACCTGAAGGGCGTTAACTTCCACTATGTGGAGAACGTGCAGGATGTATGGGATTTTGCCCTCACCGATGAGGTTGTAAAGAATCCGCTTGATTTCACCATTCCCGAAGAAAAAGAAAAGAAATAAATGAAGTTTGAAGTACAACATACCGATGCAGCCAGCGACGCCCGTGCGGGATTGATTACCACCGATCACGGACAGATCCAGACCCCTATCTTCATGCCTGTGGGCACAGTAGGTAGCGTAAAGGGTGTGCACTTTAGCGAACTGCGCGAGCAGGTTAAGGCACAGATTATCCTTGGTAACACCTATCACCTGTATCTGCGTCCCGGTCTCGACATTCTGCGCCAGGCTGGCGGTTTGCATAAGTTTAATACTTGGGATCGCCCTATCCTTACCGATTCGGGTGGTTTCCAGGTGTTTTCATTGACAGGCATTCGTAAGCTTCGTGAGGAAGGTTGTGAGTTCCGTAGTCATATCGATGGTTCGAAGCATATTTTTACCCCCGAGAACGTGATGGACACCGAGCGTGTGATTGGTGCCGATATCATGATGGCGTTCGACGAGTGTCCACCGGGACAGAGCGACTATAAGTATGCCGAGAACAGCTTGCGACTCACCCAGCGATGGCTGGAGCGCTGCGTAAAGCGTTTTAACGAAACCGAGCCCCTGTATGGCTACAACCAGACGTTGTTCCCCATCGTGCAGGGCTGTACCTATAAGGACCTGCGCCAGGATGCTGCCAAGCACGTGTGCGATGTGCTGGCCAAGCTGAACGACGGCGGTGGTGCCTCGATTGGTGGACTGGCCGTGGGCGAGCCTACCGAGGTGATGTACGAGATGATCGAGGTGGTTAACGAGATTCTGCCTAAGGATCGTCCACGTTACCTGATGGGTGTTGGTACACCTCAGAACATTCTGGAGGGTATCGAGCGCGGTGTGGATATGTTCGACTGCGTAATGCCTACCCGTAACGGTCGTAACGCCATGCTCTTTACCTACGAGGGTACGATGAACATGCGTAACAAGAAATGGGAGAACGACTTCTCGCCTATCGATCCAGATGGCTGCGAGATCGACCGCATACATAGCAAGGCCTACCTGCACCACCTGTTCAAGGCTCAGGAGCTGCTGGCCATGCAGATAGCCTCGATTCATAACCTGGCATTCTATCTGCGCTTGGTGGGCGACGCCCGACAGCACATCATTGCAGGCGACTTTGTACAGTGGAAACGTTCGGTTATCGATCAATTAGGAAGAAGACGATGAAAGAAGCATTTCGTAAGATAAAACATTGGCTGCGATGGCTGCGCTGGCTTAAATGCCTGAGATGCCTCAAGGTGCTGAATCCGTTCAGCTACCTTAAAAGGCTCGACCGCTACATCATAGCCAAGTTTATTGGTACTTACATCTTCTCGATTATCCTCATCATCTCTATCTCGATAGTGTTTGATGTGAACGAGAACCTGGCTAAGTTCTCTACCTATAACGCACCGCTCAAGGCGATTGTATTTGATTACTACGCCAACTTTGTGCCCTACTTCGCTAACCTGTTCTCACCGTTGTTTGTGTTTATTGCCGTCATCTTCTTTACCAGTAAGCTGGCGGGCAATAGCGAGATTATAGCCATGCTGGCAGCCGGTGTAAGCTTTAAGCGCCTGTTGCGCCCTTATATGGTATCGGCGGCATTGATTGCTGCCGTTAACTTTTATCTGGGTGGCTATGTGATTCCTAAGGGCAACCAGGTTAAGATGGATTTCGAGGCCAAGTACAAGAACAAGGAGCGTAACCTTTCGGCCAGCAACGTGCAGCTGATGGTGCAGCCGGGTGTGATTGCCTATCTGCAGCAGTACGACGATGTGACCAAGACGGGTTACGGTTTCTCGCTCGATAAGTTCGAGAACAAGAAGCTGGTGAGCCACATGACGGCTTCGGTTATCCGCTACGATTCTATCAGCGACAGCCGTTACCACTGGAAGGCTCAGAGCTATAAGATACGTACGCTGAAGGGCCTGCGCGAGGAGATCGAATCGGGTGCCGTTATCGATACCCTGATACAGATGGAGCCTATGGACCTGGTGTTCTCGAAAGGTCAGCAGGAAACCCTTACCTCTACCGAACTGAGCGATTATATCTCGAAGCAGGTTGAGCGCGGATCGGTTAACGTGGTGCAGTACGAGGTTGAGTACCACAAGCGCATAGCCACCTCGTTTGCATCGTTTATCCTCACCATGATTGGTGTGTCGCTGTCAAGTCGCAAGCGTAAGGGCGGCATGGGTATGTACCTGGGTATAGGTCTGGCCCTGTCGTTCGGTTACATCCTGCTGCAGACTATCAGTGCCACCTTTGCCATCAATGCCGACACGCCTGCGCTGTTGGCTGCATGGATACCTAACTTATTATATGTAATCATAGCATACTTCTGCTACAGACAAGCCCCGAATTAATGAAATTTGAAGAAACATATTTGAACGATAATATTCTCGATGCGCTGTACGACATGCACTTCGAAGATATGACACCCATCCAGGAGCAGTGTATACCTGAGATTCTGGATGGATACGATGTACTGGGTGTGGCCCAGACTGGTACCGGAAAAACTGCAGCCTACCTGCTGCCAATCCTTTCAGAACTCGACGATGGCGACTATCCTAAGGATGCCATCAACGCCGTCATCATGTCGCCAACCCGCGAGCTGGCACAGCAGATCGACCAGGCCATGCAGGGCTTTGGCTACTATCTGGATGATGTGAGCAGCGTGGCTGTTTACGGTGGTAACGATGGTAACCGCTACGATCAGGAGCTGCGCTCGATGCGTATGGGTGCCGATGTGCTGATTGCCACACCAGGCCGACTGCTCAGTCACCTCAAGGTGGGTAATCTCGACCTCTCTCGTTGCTCGTTCTTTGTGCTCGATGAGGCCGACCGCATGCTGGATATGGGCTTTATCGAGGATATCATGAAGATTGTAAAGGAGTTGCCTGCCAGCTGTCAGCGCATCATGTTCTCGGCCACCATGCCAAAGAAGATCCGTGAGCTGGCCGTACAGCTGCTGCACAACCCCGTTGAGATACAGATTGCCGTATCAAAGCCCGCTGAGAAGATTCACCAGATGGCTTACGTGTGCTATGAGCCACAGAAGCTTAAGATTATTCAGGACATCTTTAAGAAAGGCGACCTGCAGCGCGTCATCATCTTCTCAGGTAAGAAAGAGCGTGTAAAGGAGGTTACCCGCAAGCTGAAGTCGATGCACATTAACTGCGACCAGATGCACTCCGACCTCTCGCAGGCCGAGCGCGATGAGGCTATGTATCGTTTTAAGGCCGGACAGACCGATGTGCTGGTGGCTACCGATATTGTGGCCCGTGGTATCGATATCGACGATATCCGACTGGTTATCAACTACGATGTGCCTTCTGATAGCGAGGATTACGTACACCGTATCGGTCGTACCGCCCGTGCCGATCGCGATGGCGAGGCCATCACTTTTGTGAGCGATGATGACATGTACCGCTTCCAGAGTATCGAGCACTTCTTAGGTAAGGAAGTAGAGAAGCTGCCCCTGCCCGAAGGCTTGGGCGAGGCTCCCGAATACAAGAAACGCGAAAAGAAACCCACCAGTCGCCGCAACGGTCGCTGGCACTCTAAGGGTCATGGTGGCCATGGTGGTGGTGGCAAAGGCCACGGCACTGGCAAAGGCAAGGGCCAAGGCAAGCAGGGCCAAGGCAAGCAGGGCCAAGGAAAGCCCCAAGGCCAAGGCAAACCACAAGGTAAGCCCAAAGCCCCTAAAAATAATGTTTAATCTTTAATGTTTAATCTTTAATGATAACATTTCCTATAGCAAAGATCAATCTCGGTCTGAACGTTGTCGAGAAGCGTGCTGATGGTTATCACAACCTGCAGACGGTGTTCTTCCCCGTGCCCCTGCTCGATGCACTCGATGTGCAGGAGATGGGCGCCGAGTTTCCCTCGCAGTATGATTGCGACCTGAAGGTGTCGAACATCCATATCGATGGCGACGAGCAGCGCAACCTGGTGGTTCGTGCCTACAACCTGTTGAAGCAGGATTTTCCTGATATGCCTCGCGTGCACGCGCACCTGTATAAAGGTATCCCCACGCAGGCTGGTATGGGTGGCGGATCGAGCGATTGCGGCTTTATGATTACGCTGCTTAACAAGATGTTTAACCTGGGGCTGAGCGATGAGCAGATGATACAGTATGCCGCCCGTCTGGGGGCCGACTGCGCCTTCTTTATCCTCAACAAGCCTTGCTATGCCGAGGGTATCGGCGAAAAGCTGCAGCCCATACAGCTCTCATTATCAGGCTGGTATCTCTCGTTGGTTCGACCAGACATTCCGGTTTCTACCCGCGAGGCCTTTGCGCTCATAAAACCCCACTACCCCGAGTTTAACTGTAAGGAGGTAGTACAGTTACCCGTTGAAGAGTGGCGTGGCAAACTAACTAACGATTTCGAGGACAGCGTGTTTGCTGTGCATCCCGAGTTAGGTGCCGTTAAGGATCGCCTGTATCAGCTGGGTGCCACCTATGCTGCCATGTCGGGTTCGGGCTCTACCCTGTTTGCCCTGTCAAAGCAGCCGCTTCATCTCGATGAGTTCGCTCAGGAGGGAACATTTATTACAACTATATCAATATAATTTAAAACATTATGAAACAAACAATCCTTGTTACTGGTGGAACCGGTTTTATCGGCAGTCACACCACTGTAGAGCTGCAGGAAGCAGGCTACGAAGTTGTTATCATCGACAACCTGTCGAACTCAAACGCAAATGTAGTGGATGGTATCGAGAAGATTACCGGCATTCGTCCTGCTTTTGAGAAGGTTGACTGCTGCGACATGGAGGCCCTCGAGGGCGTGTTTAAGAAGTACCCCAAGATCGAGGGTATCATCCACTTTGCAGCCTCGAAGGCTGTGGGTGAGAGCGTTGAGAAGCCACTGATGTACTATCGCAATAACCTCACATCGCTCATCAACCTGCTGGAGCTCATGCCTAAGTACGATGTCAAGGGTATCATCTTCTCATCAAGCTGCACCGTTTACGGTCAGCCTTCACCCGAGAACCTGCCTGTTACCGAGAACGCTCCTATCCAGAAGGCTATGAGTCCTTACGGCAACACCAAGCAGGTAAACGAAGAGATTATACAGGATTACATCCACTCTGGTGCACCTATCAAGAGCATTATCCTGCGTTACTTCAACCCCATTGGTGCCCACCCATCAGCACTCATCGGCGAGCTGCCTAACGGTGTGCCCATGAACCTCATTCCTTTCGTTACACAGACTGCCATGGGTATCCGCGAGCAGCTGAAGATCTTCGGTAACGACTATAACACACCTGATAAGACCTGTATCCGCGACTATATCTATGTAGTTGACCTGGCTAAGGCTCACGTAAAGGCTATGGAGCGCGTGCTTGATAAGCCAGAGTGCGAGGCTGTCGAGGTATTCAACATCGGTACCGGTAAGGGTCTTTCTACCCTCGAGGTTGTAGAGGGCTTCGAGAAGGCCACTGGCGTAAAGGTTAACTGGACCTACGCTCCACGTCGCGAGGGCGATATCGAGCAGGTTTGGGGTAATGTCGACAAGGCCAACAAGGTACTTGGCTGGAAGGCCGAGACGCCTACCGAGGAAATCCTGCGCACCGCATGGCGCTGGCAGCAGCAGCTCCGCGAGCGCGGCATCCAGTAACGTCAAGATCCAAAGGAAGAACATCAGTGTTCTTCCTTTTTTAAATCCTTTTCCAAATTTTCCTTCAACCATCACCTTCTTCACAACCACCCAACCCTCCTTATCCTAAGGAGGGCCTCAAACCACTCCTAAATCCTCGCCAATCTTTGGCAAGGACTTAGTTGACTACGAGGGAAAACCCTCTCCGTCAAAGTTTTGGTATGGCTCTCGAGCCTTTGTCCTCAGCTACGCTTCGGATTCGCCATATATTGCTTAATGGGGGCTCGCCCCCATACCCCCACACTTCGTGCTTCATGCTTTCTCGTGATAAATCACTCGAAAACATTCTTCGACAAGCGAAGCGAGCAGAGCTCGTAACCGCACTTCGTGCTTCATGTTTACTCGTGATAATTCACTCGAAAACATTCCGCACGAGGAGGTCTTTAGAGGAATGCAAATTCTTTGAATCGATATTGAGTCTCGGATTGCGGTACGCAATCTGAGCAACGAAATACGAAATGCTGTTTGAGCGGAGCGAGTTCATTGAGTGATTTGAAGAATTTGTGTTCCGGCCTCCGAGCTCAGGACGTTTTCGCACCTTTCTTTGTTTCGTTTCTTTCAGTGATGAAAGAAATGAAAAGCCGAACTTGGGGAAGGTGGATGTTTCTTTTAGTTCTTTTCTTTGCGCCAAAGAAAAGGACAGACTCGTGACTGGGAGGGTTGTGAAGAAAGGTAGATGGTATTGGAGGAATTGAAAATGAAAACGACAAGGTTATTTAAAAAAACACCATAAATTTTCATTATATTTAAAATAATTTGTATATTTGCAGCAAAATATATAAGTATTACCAATGAAACGATTTATCTATACCTTACTGCTAAGCCTTATTGGCACTTGCAGCATACAAGCACAAAAACAGTTGGTGTTCACACCTACGTGGACAGCCCAGGCACAGTTTGCCGGGTTCTACGTGGCTGATGCCCTTGGATTCTTCAGGGACGAGGGACTGGATGTGATTATCAAGCATCCGTCGGCTTCGAACACCAGTCTTAACCGTCTGAAGAGCGGCGAGAGTCATTATGTGGCCCTGCATCTGGTGTCGGCACTCGATATGATTGATAAAGGCGACGAGCTGATTAACGTGATGCAGTGCTTTCAGCAGAGCGGCGAGATGATAGTATCACACAAGCCCCTGCGAGGTCTGAAGAGTCTCGATCGCAAGCGTGTGGGCTGCTTTAAGTCGGGCATCTCCAAGCTGCCCATTGCCCTGGCACGCCGCGAGAAGGTTAACATCGAGTGGATACCGTTTATCTCTCACACCAACCTGTATGTCTCGGGGGCCATCGATGCTACGCTGGCCATGAACTACAACGAGTATTACCAGCTGATTATGGCCGGACAGCGCCTGAATAGGAATCAGATTATATACATGCGCGACATCGGTTGCAACGTGCCCGAGGACGGCGTCTATGTTACCAGGGAGTACTTCACCAAGCACAAGGGCGAAATAGATAAGTTTGTGAAGGCCTCGAAACGCGGTTGGGAGTATGCCATCAGTCATCCCAAGGAAACGCTGGATATCGTGATGCTGTACATGCGACAGGCAGGCATTTCGGGCAATGAGGACGCACAGAAGTGGATGCTGAAAGAGTGCCTGCGCCTGCTGGTAAGTCCCAGAACCGGCAAACGCACCTATAAGCTTGAGCCCGAAGGTCTGAACCAGGCCAACAGCATTCTGCTGCAAGGCGGCGAGATAACTAAACCTATCACTTACAAGCAAATCACCGAACCATGAAGTACAACAGTTATATCAAACCTTTCCGGACCCTCAACGCCCGCATCACCATGTGGATCATGTTAACGGTGCTGGTGGTGTTCGTCATCATCACCTATCTGGTTACCTACTTTGGTGCCAAGGGTGTGCTGTTAGGCTCAACTGAGAATGCCAAGAGCCGCATGGAGATCACTAACCAGCGCATCAACACCGTGATGCATGCTGTAGAAGTGGCCGTTTACAACACCATCCCCGAGGTGGAGCTATCGCTGAACAAACCCGACGATATGTATCGCATCGTGCGCCGATTGCTCGAAATCAATCCTTATATCGTGGGCTCAACAGTGGCGTTCGAACCCTACTACTACAAGGAGAAGGGCGAGCAGTTCTCGCCTTATGCCTACAGGAGCGTCGACAACAATATCCAAACCAAACAGCTGGGTACGTCCGACTACGAGTACCACTATATGGACTGGTATCAGATACCCAAACTGCTGAAGAAGAACTACTGGAGCGAGCCTTACTACGATCGCGGTGGCGGCGAGCAGATGATGACCACCTTCTCGCATCCGCTCTACGACAAGAAGGGCAACCTGTATGCCATCATCACGGCCGACATATCGCTTGAGTGGGTTTCCGACCTGCTCCGTAAGAGCGATATCGATTTCAACAATAAAGCCCTGGAGCTGAATATCAATAGCGATGCTGAACTGCAGGCCGAATTGGAGAACGACAGCGATTTCTTCTATCACTACGCCTACTCGTATATCATCGGCAAGGGTGGCACCTATATCGCCCACCCCATGCGCGAACGCATTCTGAACGATACGTATTTCAACCACTCGATGAAATACAACGACAGTATCGACAACCTGATAGGCTACGAGATGATCGACGGTAAGAGCGGCATGCGCACCATCAATCGCGACGGCACCGAATTCATCGTCAGCTATAGTCCGATAGAACGTACAGGCTGGTCGATGGCTACGGTCATCCCCAACAACCTGATTACCAACCGTTCCATCAAGTATGCCACCATCATCGTGGGCGTCATGCTGCTTGGTTTACTGGTGCTGTTCATCATCTGTCGCAGCATCCTCAAGCGTGCTACCCGTCCGCTGGCCTTGTTTGCACACTCGGCCGACAATATCGCCAAGGGTAACCTGAACGCCTCGCTGCCGGTGATACGCACGCACGACGAGATGAAGCAGCTGCACGACTCGTTTGCCATGATGCAGACGTCGCTGAAACAGCAGATCGAGGAGTTGAAGACGGTGAATGCCCAGAAGGGACGTATCGAAGGCGAGCTGAAGGTGGCGAGCGACATCCAGATGTCGATGCTGCCTAAGATCTATCCGCCTTATCCCGACCGCCAGGATATCGATATCTTTGGTAGTCTGACTCCCGCCAAGGCCGTGGGCGGCGACCTGTTCGATTTCTATATCCGCGACGAGAAGCTGTTCTTTGTCATCGGCGACGTGTCGGGTAAGGGTGTGCCGGCATCACTGGTAATGGCGGTATCGCGCACGCTGTTCCGCATCGTGTCGTCGCACCTCGAAGAGCCTAGTGGGATCATGCATCAGATGAACGAGGCGCTGTCCGACCAGAACGACTCGAACATGTTCGTCACCCTGTTCATCGGTTCGCTCGATTTGAGAAACGGTCATTTGCAATACTGTAACGGTGGTCACGATGCCCCGTTGCTGGTGAACCTGAAGGAGCACACGCACCAGCTGTTGGATTGTAAGTCGAACCTGC
This sequence comes from Prevotella sp. khp1, assembly GCF_900102205.1. Classification (NCBI taxonomy): domain Bacteria; kingdom Pseudomonadati; phylum Bacteroidota; class Bacteroidia; order Bacteroidales; family Prevotellaceae; genus Prevotella; species Prevotella sp. khp1. The sequence goes on along the minus strand of NZ_FNJZ01000001.1, from coordinate 338,330 downwards.
CTGTAGGTGTAATGCCTGGTTTCGACTTCGAGTCGCAGGAAACGGATATCGATACCGACACGCTGATATTCCTTTATACCGACGGACTTACCGAGGCCGAGAACATCCAGCATCAGCTGTTTACCGAGGCCCGCATCTTCGAAGTGGCCCAGCAGCTGCTGACCGACGGAACGGCATCGGCTGATGGCGAACCCGTTTCGGCTCAATCGGTTGTTGAGCGCATGGCGCGGGCGGTGCATCAGTTTGTTGGCGATGCCGAGCAAAGTGATGATCTCACCATGCTAGCAATAAAAAGGAAGAACATCTAACGTTCTTCCTTTTTTAAATCCATTTCTTTTTTTGCATCCCGGTAATGCGGTGCGCCTATTTTTGCTGGGTTCCCCAGCCGGGGAACACCCCCGTACCCCAGTGCAGGGTTCACCCTGCACTCGTCCCAACCTCCTTAGTCCTCCTTATCTTAAGGAGGATCTCAAACCACTCCCCAAACCCCTCGCCAATCTTTGGCAAGGGGCTTAACCGCTCCTCCTGTCGCTCTTTCATTAAGGTACGCTCAGGGCATCAAAGCCCTGGCGTGATTGTTTTTTAATAGGGGCTCTGCCCCTAAGACCCCGTACGATTACGGCGGTAGCGTGAGCGAAGCGAACAAAGCAATATATGGCGAACCCAGAATTGGGTCGACGAAGTCAACCTGTAAGGGTGACGTAGTCAACCCAATTTTGGGCAAAGGCTCGAGAGCCATACCAAAACTTTGACGGAGAGGGTTTTCCCTCGTAGTCAACTAAGTCCTTGCCAAAGATTGGCGAGGATTTAGGAGTGGTTTGAAGCCCTCCTTAGGATAAGGAGGGTTGGGTGGTTGTGAAAAAAGATGGTGGTTATTAAAAGAAGAATTGGGTGGTTGTGAAATAAAAAGCCCTCCTTAAGACTAAGGAGGGTAAGGGTGGATTTGATAAAGAATTATTGACTATTTCTTTTTGCTTTCTTGAACTTCGCCATGTACCCGTAGGTGTACGACAGAATGATATACGATATCAATCCTGTCAGGATTCCGTCACAGATACTGCCCGTAATCGACATGAGCAGGATGGTGAGGAACGCCGGCATCGACTCGAGGTAGAACGTTACCTTGATGTGTCGTACCACGGCAAACATAAAGAATCCCGCTACTACCATGGCTGGTGCTGTGGCCGATGTGGGGATGGCCAGGAAGATGGGCGAGAATACCAGACTGACGGCAAAGCACAGGGCTGTTACCAGTGCCGATACACCAGTGCGACCGCCCTCGGCAAAACCCGTTGAGCTCTCAACAAACGTGGTTACCGGACTGCAACCTAAGCAGGCACCTGATACGGTGGCCAGGGCATCGCTCAGCATAATGCTACGCATATGGGGAATTCGTCCGTTCTTACGGATGATACCCGCACTGGCCATCACACCTACCACGGTGCCCAAGGTGTCGAACACATCGAAAAACAGCATCGTTGTTACACATACCCAGAAGTCGGGCCACATCAGATACTCAAAGTCGAACTGACATAACAGTGGTAGTGGCGATGCAGGCATCGAAATCAGCTCGTCGGGTATCACGGTAACGCCAGCGGGCAGTCCTACCACGGTTACAATCAGGATGCTCAACAGCAGTCCGCCTTTGATGTGCATCACGGTAAACAGTCCCGTCAGCAGCAGTCCCAGCAGGAACAGCAGCGATGTGGGTGTGGTCAGCGTCTCCATATGGTTAAAGATGGTACCCTCGGCCAGGATGCCGCTGTTCTTAAAACCAATCATCGCTACAAAGAAGCCTATACCGGTGGCAAAGGCATATTTCAGCGTGGTGGGCACCATCTCGAAGATAATCTGTCGCAGGTTGCTTACGCATATCAGCACAAACAGCAGTCCCTCTACCAGTACCGCCGTCAGGGCAAACTGCCACGAGTAGCCCATGGTCAGGCATACCGTCTCAACAAAAAAGGTGTTCAGTGTCAGTCCAGGAGCCAGTCCGAAGGGGCGCTTGGCGATAAACGCCATGAACAGCGTGCCTACGATGGCCGAGAGGGCTGTGGCGGTAAACAGCGACTGTATGGGGAATCCCTGTTCGCTCAGGGGGGCAAAAATCACCGGCATCAGTGCCAGGATGTAAACCATGGTGACAAACGTGGTGATGCCCGATATGATTTCGGTCTTCAAACTATCTCTCTGCTGAGAGAATCCTAAGAGGGTGAAGAATTTTTCTTTCATGCTTTGGGTATGTAGGGGATAATCAGGTCGAACTTAGCGCCCTGGGTATATGTGGTATCGAGTGTGAGCGTGCCGCCCATGTGCTGGGCCACCATGCGGGCTATCGACAGACCGAGACCGGCACCCTGACTAAAGCTATCCAGCTTGGTGAAACGCTCAAATATCAGCTCGCTCTTGTCGGCTGGAATACCGCAGCCGGTATCGGTAACGGCAAAATGCATCTTGTCGGCCTCGTGGTCCAGACTCAGTGTGATGCTGCCCTGCTTGGTAAACTTGGCGGCATTGTCTAACAGTTTGGCCAGGATGATGCCTACCAATCGTGGGTGGCACATCACCTTCTCCTCGGCGGGGATGTTACATTGGCTGTCTACCTTTACGCCCTTCTCTACAACCGTTGCGATAGCATCTACGGCACCTGCCATCGTCATCAGTGGCATGCACTCCTCGGCTGGTGGCAGCTCGGGGTCGCCTTCCATGTGCGATATCAGTATCAGGTCGTCAAGAATGTTTGTCAGCAGTCGGGTGTTCTCCTGTATGCGCGTGCTGTAATCCTGTCGGTCCTGTTCGGGCAGATCCATGCCGGGCATGGTAAGTATCTGCGTAAAACCGCTGATGGCGTTAAGTGGCGTGCGTATCTCGTGTGTCATGCTCTGCAGGAATGCCGTTTTGGCTTTCGATGCAGCCTCGGCACGGTCGCGCTCGATAGAGAGCTGCTTGTTTTGTGCCACCACCACGTTACGTTCGCGCTCCAGCTGTCGGTTTTTTATCTCCAGGGTGTGGCGCCAACGGTTGTTGGCCGACAGGAACAGCAGGAAACCGATAATGCCCAGAATCATCACCACGCCACCCGATGTGAATCGTGATCGCTGCTGCAGCTGTTGGTTCTGTCGGCGCATCGCCTCCATCTCTTCGTGCGAAATCTGCTCCTTTATAGGCGCTTGTTGTATGTTGTTGGCAGGTGCCTTTTGGGGCACACTATAAGTCTGAGGTTGAACATTCGGTGCTTGATGTTCAAACTTACATGCCGATAAAGCGATGATTATCAACAGCATAGCTATAGTAGCCTTTGTAGCCGTTAGTAATTTCTTAAGTAATAGTACCATTGGTCTGACTCTTTTCGAGTGCAAAGGTACAAAAAAAAGATGGCACGAACAAATATCCGTGCCACTTTTTTAAGCGTTATTTTGGCTTAGATTCCAGCCTTGTAACATGGGGATGGGGTTGATGTCGGTAGTGCCGTTTTCGTGGATGGCCATGGCTGCGCCTACGGCTATCCAGCGCAGTGGTTGCTCTGATGGGTTGCCCAGGCACTCCAGGGCTCCGATACCCGATAGCTGTGCCACATGATCGATATACGCGCGGGTGTTGTTTTCGGCCACCGGTGCCCATTTATGGATGATGTCGCGGATGTTGTACAACCGGTATTTATGATAGTACGTGCGCGTAAGCAGTCTGAAGGCGGCGCGCCACCCCCACTCCATACTTTCAAACTGGCAGAAGTCGCCATCCTGTTGCTGTGCCTTCATGCCCTTCCACTTATCGCCGCTAAGTCGGATGTTAAGTGGGTTGCAATTACGTAGTCCTCGTGGTGTGCTCATGATGGTAGTCGTTTGCTGATGATGTTTACATAGTGGTTAAGCCCGAAGATAGAGGCGGCAAACAGGAATGCCTGTGCCACGTAGAATAGCAGTCCGGTGGCCACATCGTTGATGCTCACCACCTGATACGTCACCAGCCCGATGCTGCTCACAATGAGCAGCACGGCACTGGCATACTGAGAGGTTTTAAAACTTGTGTTTTCCATGGTACTTAGATTTAGTAAGTGCTGCAATGACATAGATTACAACCCTGACGATTACTTTTACTGTTTTGTTCATAATTTTGTGTGTTTAATGAGTATCTGTTTACGTTACAAAGGTACGAAAAATAATTGAAACGGCCAAAATATTCGGGTAAAAATATTAAGAAATTTTTCCGTTTTTGGCAGGTTTTTATTACCTTTGCAAATACCAGACTTAAAAAACTAGACTTACACGATGTCGTTTATCATGGAACTGCCTGATAATGAGGGTAACAGAATACTGGCCGAAGCATTGAAGATTATTGCTGGAGCCACTTTTCCGATGTACAACGGTACACCGCAGCTACCTGTCGTGGATTCTGCGGTGAAAAACGCTATTTTGCAGATGCAGAGTGAGGCAAAGGAGAAGAAGTTGAAACTGAATCGATTCGACTATGTTTGGCTGATGAAATACTTCAATGAGAAGCATGAGGAGAAAAAGTTTCCGCTGTTCTTTTATTCTGTACAGAGTTTTAGGGATTATCTGGTTAAAGAACTGCAAATCAGCGGTATAGGTTCTGTATCGTTGATGTCGGAATACGGTAATTATCAATTCGGTAGATTTCCAGAATGGACATTTTCGGATACGGAGGATTCCCGCGAACGACTACGCAGGGTGAACATCGTTAATAGGTTCTTAAGCGTTTTCGTAAAGAATATCGGAAAAGTTCGGGGATAGTCGTAAGGATTATCGGAAATCACGTTTTTAAGCCTTTGCTATACCGGCTAATTGTTGTAAATTTGCTGGAAAATAATAAACCTATGAAAAAATAGAAAAAATGAAGACGCAATTAGTCAATCATTTTTCGGTATTCGGATACGGGTACCGGAATCGCGATGGAAAGGCAGTGCTGGCTGTAAAGCCCGAGGGCACCGCCACAGTAAGTAACATCTACCAGTACATCACATCCGAGAGCGCCAGGCACGCCACCCGCACACTTCGCGAAATGGCGGAGCAGGGCGCCACTCGCGATGAACTTAGCGACTACAAAAAGCTTAGCTTTAAGATTGCAACCTTCTCGGGTACATTCAGTTATCGTAAAGCCGATGGCCTTATCAACCACACGCCTTATCTGGTTATCGATGTTGATGACCTGGCATCCGAGACCGAAGCCCGACAGCTGATGCAGCGGTTTATCGCCGACCCCTATGTCGAAACCGAACTGTGCTTTGTTAGTCCCAAAGGTCGTGGTGTAAAGTGGATTATCTCGCTACCCGAGTGGTGGCAGCCCCTACCCTTTAAGCAGCAGTACGAGGCCGCCCGCATGCATGTTGTGTTTCACTATGGCGTGGCTGTAGATGCGTCGGGCTCCGATGTGTGCCGTGCCTGCTTTCTGCCTTACGATCCCAAGTGCTATATCAATCCCAAACATTTAAAATAAAGTATCATGAACACCAATCAAAACTCATTTACCGACCTTGAGCACCTTGAGCTCGTGGCCCGCCGCATTGCCGACAGCGGTGCCGACCTTACCAGCGATTACCAATCGTGGATGGCCATTACCTTTGCCTGTGCCTCGCTTGGCGAGGGGGCACGCGAGTGTTATCACCTGATTTGCAGTCAGTACCCTGGCTACAAACGCGACGAGTGCGACCAGAAGTTTACCAACTGCCTTGAAAAAGGCAAGGGCATGGTTACCCTTGGCACCCTGATGAAACTGGCCGCCGATGCCGGTATCGACATCAGTAAGCCCCGCGGCCGCCGCCCCCAAACCGCCAGCCAAAAGCAGCAGCAAGCCGAAAGCAAGATGAACGATGCCTACAGCATACTGCGCTCGCTGGCCGATTGGCGATTCAACATCTGGCTGAACCGTGCCGAGATTAAGGAACCTAAAAAGGAATGGCGACCGGCGGTAAACCGCGACCTGTCCACCTACTACTGCAGGTTGAAAGCGGCGGGTGTAAATGTAAGTGCTAACGACTTGGAGCACATCATCAACAGTCGCGACTTTGCCATCGATCACGACCCGTTTGTGGAGTACCTGCACTCGCTACCCGAGTGGCATGAGGGCGATCCTGACTATATCCACGAATTCTTTGTGGGGCACATGGTATTCGGCGATCCCGAAAATACCGAGCTCTACGATACCATGTTCCATAAGTGGTTCTTGGGAATGGTCGACCTGTGGCTTGGAAAGGCAGAAGAAAACCCTATCATGCCCGTGCTCCATGGGCATCAGCACATCGGCAAAACCTTCTATGTACGCCATATACTGCCACCGCAGCTGGCATCGTACATGTTCCCCGTCAACCCCTCAACGCGTGTGGATAAGGACTTCGAGATTGCTATGAGCGAAACGCCGCTCATGTTTCTCGACGAGTTCAGTGTAAGCAACCTGCAGAAGTCGGAGGCCTACAAATATGCCATCACAGCCAGTAAGTCGTATCTGCGCGACAGTTACGACCATTTCCGTGAGATGCGCACCCGTAAGGCCTCGCTCATAGCAGCCACAAACCACGATACGTTTATCCGCGAGGCCGAGGGCGATCGTCGTTATCTGGCTGTAAACCTTACCGGCACCGTAAATCTTAACGAGCACCCACTGCCTTATGCCGGTGCTTATGCCCAGGCTTTGTGGCTGCTCGATCATGGTTTCAAGGCCAAGCCCACCCAGCAGGAGAGTGAGCTGATAAGTGAGCACAACCTGCCTTACCTGATTCCCGACGATGTAGACGAGGCCCTGCGCACCTTTGTACGCATGCCATCAGATACCGACAATCCCGAGGCCTACACTGCTGGCGATCTGCTCAATGTGCTCTACACCAAAGGCTTCCGTGGTCCTAAGTACACAGCCCAAGCCATCGGCAAGGCCATGAAGGGTATGGGCTTCGAATCCGTAAAGCGCCATGGTCTCAACAAGTATATCGTAGTGATAGCCGATACTGGTCGCCAACAGAGCGAACGTAAGAATGATGTAGATGACGTAGAACCCTTTTAAAACTGCTTTTTGGGGGGATTGGGGGGATGCAGGTGGAGCTTTTCTATACGACCGCGAAAAATAAATCCATAAATAGGCCAATCTTAAAAGTGCCGATTTATGGATTTATTTTTATTACTCCATATAATTTACCCCACCTGCTGCACCTGCACCACCCATCCTCTACCCCAACACTAACCCCGCTCTACCATGATAGTAAAGCGGGGTTAGTGTGATTGGGCGGGGAGTCATCGCCTGGGGGCGATGGCTGGGTGATTAGGGCACCTTGGGGGTAAGCGTCCAGGTAAGGTTGGTGCCACCAGTGCTTGAGGTGGCGAAATTCAGGCCGGTCAATCCCGTGCCATCCCAATCATTGCTGGTTACGGTTACGCCGTTAATGGTCACAGCGCCAGTGCTGCCTTGGTCAGAATCTCCTTTTCCTATCGGCCAGGCAGTAGCGTAGTTTCTGGTAGCTTGAACTTGGGTAATGCCTGATGTGATGGTGATAGTGCTGAAGGTGCTATAATATCCGCTGCCGATGCCGGCACCATAGCGACCAGAACTGGCCATAACCGTGCCGCCGCTGATGGTGATATCGCCGCATGAGGAGCTATCAAATCCGCTGCCGATGCCGGCGCCTGCATCACCAGAACTGGCATTAACCGTGCCGCTACTGATGGTGATGTTTTTGCATGAGGAATTTTTGTAACCGCTGCCGATGCCGGCACCATCCCTACTAGAACTGGCATTAACCGTGCCGCCACTGATGGTGATATCGCCGCATGAGGAGTTACTGTAACCGCTGCCGATGCCAGCGCCAAATTGACCAGAACTGGCATTAACCGTGCCGCCACTGATGGTGATAGCGCCACAGGTAGCATTCCAACCGCTGCCGATGCCAGCTGCATAATCACCGCCGGTGGCAGTGAGAGTGCCTGTGCCATCAATGGTAAGCGTTTTGCCTATGGGACCCGCCTGGATGGCGGGATATTCATTGTAGAATCCCTTAACAGTGTTGGTGCCTGTGATGGTGATGGTGGCATTGCCATCACAGGTAAGGCCTGCCCAATTGGTGCTGGAGTTGTTACCGCCATTGATTGTGACATCTTTTAACTCTATGTTGGCGCCATCGGCAATGCTAATCTTGTAATTGCCAGCGAGGGTTCCTGTGAGTACATCATAATTCTCAGCTGTGAAATCGGATGTAAGTGTAGCAAGGTTTACAAGTCGGGTAACTTTCAGTGAGTATTGGGCGGTTTTTGTTTCGTATGCGTATTTATCAGTATCGCTGATGGTGGCTTTGATTGTTGCTAAGCCCTTACCAACGATAGTTACTTCGCCTGTGGTTGGGTTAACTTTAGCCACTTCTTCATTATCAGATGAATAGCTAACCGTTCCATCACCTACGATGGTGACTGGATTGGTAAAGGCTGCATCACCTACGTGTTTGGTAAAATCGGCAGTAGCAAAGCTGATGCTACCATCCTTCTTGCTAACTGTTACCTCCACCGTGGTGGTGTTTTCGCTGAAGATTTCGGTGCGGTAGTAGTCGTCCTCGCCTTGGGCCTTGATGGTGATACGGGCGGTGCCGGGGCTGACGGCGGTGATGAGGCCGGTGGCCTCGACGGTGGCCACGGCGGGGTTATCGGATGAGTAGAGCAGCACTACATGAGCCTGTGTAGAAGCCTGTATGGGCTTGCTCTCACCTACTTTCAGCGTTAACTGGGCTCTTAATACCTGCAAGGCAGGGGTAATGGGATTGTCGAGCATGTCGAACAGCTCGCCGCAACTGGTCATCACAAGGGGTAAAGTGAGCATCATGCCCCACCCCAAAATCTGTCGGATAATACGTTTCATGTTGAAATTTAGTAATATCTTAATAAGTTAATTAATTTTGCCTGCAAATTTACGAAATAGTTGATAATCAGCCAAATAAAATCGGGAAAAAGTTTGGTAGTTTGGCAATTTTTTTGTATCTTTGCAATGGTAATAATACCACAAAACACATTTAAAAACACACAAAATTATGGCAACAAACGAAATTAAGTTGGGCATCAACTTGCGCCAGAACAAGAATGCCCGCAACTCGGGGTACGGTAAGTACTATCCCGAAATCGACACGCAGACCACTCTCTCGCTGCGAGGCTTTGCCAAGCACATGAGTGATCATGGTTCAATCTATTCGCTCGACATCATCGAGGGCGTGTTGAAGAAAATCACCCAGTGCCTGCCCGAACTCATCAGTCAGGGCGTGCCAGTACGCATGGAGCCCCTGGGCACATTCCTGCCCACCTGCGATGTAGAGAAGCCCATCCTGAACATCGCCGCTATGGAGAATGCCGATCCTAACGAGGTGGTAAAGGGCGTACACATCCGATTCCTGCCCTACGGCGTGGAAGACGACAACATCACCTCGCGCCGTTTTAAGCAGGAGTTCTGCTCGCTCGAGTTCCGCAACATTGTGGATACGGTTAAGGTTACCGTGGATGGCAAGGAGAAGAAGGTTACCACGCTGAAGCCTATCGCCACGGCCATAGCCGAGTATAAGTCGGGGCACGAGGCCAGCGCGCCATCAACCGGCGGTGGTAGTCAGCCATCAACCGGCGGCGGTAACACCGGCGGCAATACCGGTGGCGGCAGCAGCCATGAGCCTATCGGTGATTAAAAAAAAGAAGGCCGGGAGCTTAATAGCTCTCGGCCTTCGGAAATAAATACTTAAACAATTAGAAGAACAGGTAGCGGTTGTCTACCACACCAGCCTTCTGATACAATTCCTGCATGAAGATGCGAGCAGCCTGAGTGGCCTGCATCTGGAGCTGAGCCTCGGTCTGAGCAGCGTCGAACTTAGCGCCGGCGCGGTTGCTCTTCTTAACTACCTTGAACAGGTAAGCACCACCGTTACCCTTAACCACGTGCTTGCTGAACTCGCCAGCCTTAGCAGCTGCAACGGCACCAGCCAGAGCGGGCTCTGAAGCACCTGTGGCCTGTACGAATACAGGAGCCGAGAATGTAATCTGGTTAACTGAGTCGATGCGAGCACCCTTAGCCTTAGCAGCAGCCAGGTCGTTAACACCGGCCAGCTTAGCCTTGATCTGCTCGAACTTCTTATCGCGGATAACCTCGGCCTTAAGAACCTCCTTCAGGCTGCTCATGTCGCGGTAGCCTACAGGGTTGATCTTAGTGAGGGCTACAACCAGCAGGTGATCGTTGTTACCGCACTCGTACAGTGGGCTAACCTCGCCTGGCTTAGCGTCGAAGATCCACTTCATAGTCTCACGGGTAGAACGCAGGTTGGCTACGTTGTGCTCGTAGTTGAACAGATCCTGACGTGGAGTAACCTTGAAGCCGAACTTAGCAGCGTTCTTCTCCATATCCTCGATAGTCTTGTTCTCGCTTACAAACTGGCTGAACTTGTTGTAAGCCTCAGAGTATGTCTGCTTAGAGAAATCGATAGTGTGCTTGATAACAGCTGCATCGTACTTATCAACCATAGCCTTGCGAGCGGTAACCTGCAGGATGATGTTGCCCTGAGTAAACTCGAGGTTCTTAACATCGTTTACAGCCAGGTTGTTGATAGCTGCGAGGTAGGTCTTCGACTCCTCGTCGATTGAGCTGCTGTTCTCGTACATAGCTGATGTGAGCCACTGCTTGGTGCCTGGCTGACCGTACTTCTGAGCCAGCTGCTCGAAATCAGCACCAGCCTTCAGAGCTGTGTAGATGCTGTCGGCAGTCTTCTTAGCGGCCTCTACGGTAGCACCGCCAACCTGAATCTGGCGATACTCGATAGAGTCAGGAGCCTGAGTCTTGGCAATCAGCTTAACAACGTTGAGAGTGTTATCGAAAGCGGTCTCGAATACAGCTGAAGTCTGACCTACAGCCATTGAATCGAGCTTAGCAGCGATGTCTGAAGGATAAGCGCGCTTGGTAGCAGCCATGCCAGTGTAGGCAAACTGCGACTGGGCCTTGCGAGCCACCTCGGCAGCGTTAGCACCGCTCTGCAGCTTCTGGGCTGCGTCGGTCATAGTCTTCATCAGCTCCTTGCGGTCGGCTGCTGAAGCTACTACCTGGAAATCAACATACTTAATATCGCGGCTCTCAACGTCCTGCTTAAACATCTCCTTCTCCTCGTCGTACTTAGCCTTCAGATCCTTGTCGTCAACCTTTACATCGTTGTCGTTGATTGAAGAGTAAGCGATAGAAGCCAGCTGGATATCGCTCTCGGTGTTCTGACCCTCGAAAGCCATCTTAGCTGAGATGGGGTTAGAGAGCAAGCAGTTGCTGAGCAGAGCCTGGTACTTCTGAGCCAGGGTGTTGGTGCGCAGCTGCTTCTCGATGAACTGCCAGTACTTGTAGATGGTCTGGTAGCTCTCAGCCAGCTGAGGATTTGAGCCAGCCTTCTTGTAATCGTCCAGGAACTTGGTGAGCATGGTAACGTCGAAACGACCAGTCTGCTGGTTTACGAATGGGCTCTGCATCAACATGGGGTTTGTTCCCTCCTTCATGATGTTCTGCAGTTCCTCGTCGGTAACTGTCAAACCAAGCTTCTCTGCCTCGTTGGCAATGATCTGCTCGTTAACGTACTGACTCCAAACCTGATCCTTAATCTGGTTCAGCTCCTCCTCAGAGAAGTTCTCGCGGTTCTGAGTAATCTTCAGAACGTCCTGATACTCATCAACCAGGGCCTGGAAGTCCTGAACATTGATTTTGTTTCCTAACACTTCGCCAATCTGCTGTCGCTGCTGGTTCTTGGTTGCTTCGCAAGAACGGAAAGCTTCCTCAGCAATGAAGGCGAAAAGGCCTAAGCCGATAATGCAAACGAGGGCTACGCCTCTTTTACGGATTTTTCCTAATGCTGCCATAATGTATTTAAATTTTTAATTATTATTCATAAAACGGGTGCAAAATTAATAAATTTGTTCGAAACGACCTAATTTTTTCGTATAAATTTTGGCTATTCGGTAATGTTTAATCGCACCAATTCGATTTTTGTTGCCGTATTCTTGATGATTTTAAACTCGTAGCGGCCCATTTTTACTACCTCGTTCAGTTTTGGGAACGACTGATACTCGTGCAGAATCAGGCCTCCAAGGGTCATGTATTCATCGCTTTCGGGCAGGTCGAGATCAAACATCTCGTTAATCTTGGCTATCTCCAGTCGGGCTGATAGCATGTATTCGTGGTCGCTCAGTTGTTTGGCCACGTGGTTAGTATTGTCGTGCTCGTCTTCAATCTCGCCTGTAATCTCCTCCATGATATCCTCGAGCGATACCAGTCCGCTGGTGCCGCCAAACTCATCTACCACCACGGCCAGCGAGCGTTTCTGCTGCATCAGCTGGGTCATCAGCTTCGATGCCAGCATGGTCTCGGGTACGAAAGAAATCTCACGTACCAATTGGCAATTTACAATGGACGATTGATATTTGTTTTTGTCCAGTCGGAACATGTCGCTGGAGTGTACATAACCGATGATATGGTCGATATCCTCGTGATACACCAGAATCTTTGAGTGGCCGCTCTCGATAAACACCTGTCGCAGCTGTTCGATGGTGTCGGTATCCTCTACCGCATCAATCTCGGTACGGGGCACCATACAGTCGCGAATCTTGGTCTCCGAGAAGTCGAGCGCATTCTGGAAAATCTTTACTTCTTCCTCGATTTCATCGTCGTTATCGGCATTGTCGATACTGGTCTGAACCAGGTAGTCGAGGTCTACTTTCGTAAACTCCTTTTCCTCGCCGGCACTCTTCATGCGGATGCCTATCAGGCGCAACAGTCCCTTCGACAGCAGCGTGGCAAAGCGCGATATGGGGTAAAGCACCACATAGCATATCCACGCAGGCACGGCAAACACCGTGAGCAATGTGTTAGGATTGTTCTTAAAGATAGATTTGGGCAGGAACTCGCCTGTAAACAGCACTACCAGTGTAGATAGCAGCGTATCGGCCGTAACCCTCACCCCGTCGCTTAGTGGCGCAAACAGTGTGGCGTCGAACAGCTGGGCAAACAGGATACCGTAGATTACCAGTGCGATGTTGTTGCCCACCAGCATGGTTGACACAAAGTTGTTTGGATGCTGGTAGAACACATGGATGATGCGCTGCGAAAAACGGTTCTTTTCGCGATCCATCTCGGCACGCAGGCGGTTGGACGAAATAAAGGCTATCTCCATACCCGAAAAGAAGGCCGAGAACAGCATCGAAACCAGTAGCCAGATAATCGTTGTAGTCATATCATCCGTTTTTTCTATGTTTCTGCAGCTGTGGGCGCAGCGATGGCTGTACCTGTGCGGTATCGGGCTGGGCGCCTGGTTTCTGCGTGGTGGTATCGTTCTGCTCGCCGGTCATATCCTCGCGCTGGAACGATCCCTTCGAGTTGCTGACGGTATAGTGCGTCATATGCTCGTCCGACAGGAAATAGGTGCCCTCCATGCTGCGTTCGGGGGTGGTAACCTTCGAATATACGTTCGAGTACAGTTCGTGGCGCATACCGTCCCAAAACAGCTCCTCGCTCTCGAACAGCAGGCCGTTAATGTTACGTATGCGTACGCGACCGCGCAGATGCCACAGCTTCTTCTGATCGTAATACTTGGCTGAGTCGGCCTGGATATAGGCTTCTACGTGGAATTTCTCGTCGAACTGCTCGAAGAAAACACCCTTTTCGAACAGCCAGTACGAGGGATTCTTAACCACGTTCACATCCCAGCGCTCGGTTACAATCTTGTATTTGATCACGCCGCTGTCGCTAATCAGCGTATTAACGCCATACGACGTCATCACCGACACCGAATCGCGGTCGTGTATAGCAGCTGCCGTGTGCTCGTGCACCTCGGTACAACCGCCTAATATCATTGCTGCAAACGCGGCTACGGCTATTATTCTACCTTCCACTTTGCAAACCATCTCTCGTTGAATGTCAGACCGATGTTCAGGCGGAACATCGTTTCCTTAATCATATTATCAGCCGAACGGTTTACAACCTGTCCGCTGATATTCAGATACGAACGACCGTTGTAGCCGTTCATGATGGGGATACCGAAACCAATGCTGGCCGAGAGCTCTTTGGGGCCCTCTTTACCGTTAATATAATAATAAGGTGTGGCCATACCTACACCCGCACGATAGCGCACGCGCTGCAGGAACTTACGACCCATGGGGCGTGGTGTCCACTCGGCACCCAGGTTAAAGCGGTAACTATCCTTGAGCAATCCCGACTTCAGGGTGTAAGTCTTTGCCTGTGAGTCGAACGAAGGATAATCTACGCTACCCCACTTCTGCATGGTAAAGTCGGCACCCATACGGAACTGCTGTCCGTGGTTGTAAGCCAAACCAAAACCAAAGCTGGTAGGAATGCTCAGTGCATCGGCAAGCTTATAGGCAGTGGTATCGGCCTTGCTGATAGTAGAGTTGCTGTTGATGACCGAGCACTTGGCATCGGCCTTCAGTGAGTGGCCTGGTGTCCAGGTAGCACCCAGGGTGATGTTATCCTGCTTGCTCAGAGGCAGTTCCAGCTGCATACCAAAGTCGAGCTTATAGCTGCTGATATCTGATGTGTACAGCATCTGCAGGGCGCTTACGTTGCTGGCACTGCTACTGCTGGTAATGCTGCGGTTGTAGTCGCCCCAAAGGTACGACAGGTTGGCACCGATGCTCAGGGGCTTGAACAGGCGGATACCGGTACCGATAAACAGCTGGTGCATACCGCCATCACCCTTGTTGGTGGTAGTCATCTTGGTGATGCTGGCATCGTTCAGATATTCGCTCTGTGAGTAGTTATAGCCGATGTTAGAGTAAGGCAGTACGCCGAAGGTAACACCCACGCCCTTAAAGGCACGGAACTGACCTACCACGTAGTCGAAACCGCCACTCTTACCATTCATTTTCTTGCCGTTTTCCTTATAGTTGGTAATCTGACCCGACAATCCGGCATCGAACAGCATGGTAAGTGAGTCGACAGCCGAATACGAAGCGGGGTTCATGGTGTTAACCTCGTTACCGCGACGCATGGCCAGGCCCACGCCGTTCATACCTTTATTAAAACCTACACTCTGATCAGTCAGATCACCTAAGCCGAACTGGCTATAGGGAGAATTAGTGTTGCTCTGGGCAAAAGCCGATGTCGTCATGGTTGCTAAGACGAAACTGGCGAGAATTTTATTCATATTTAATCTTTTAATTCAGTTGAAAATCTTTTCAGCGTGCAAAATTATCAAAAAAAAACGAAGAAATGGCTTTTTCTTCGAAAATATAAGTTATTTTTGCATCGTGAAACATTTAAAAATGAAAATTAAGAGCCTGCTAACCGCAGCTATCCTGCTGAGTGTCAGCTACATAACGCCAATTTATGCGCAATCGGCACCAAATGCCGAAAATGGCGCTTTTGAGGCCGTTGAGTCGAATATCGACCCGATGGACTCGGTTGAAGTGAGTTTACTGACCTGTTCGCCCCACGAAGAGATTTACAGTTTGTATGGTCATGCAGCCATCCGTTGGCATCAGGGCGACACCGATCTGGTGTTTAACTGGGGTATGTTCAGTTTCAGTAAGCCATACTTTGCCCTGCGCTTTGTGTTCGGACTAACCGATTACGAGCTGGCCGCCTACCCCTTTGAGCGTTTCTGGCCCTACTACCAGCAATGGGGCAGCAGCATTACCGAGCAGGTGCTGAACCTGACCAACGACGAGAAGCGTACCCTGCAGCGCCTGCTGGGCGAAAACCTGCAGGAAGAGAACCGCGTGTATCGCTATAATTTCTTCTACAACAACTGTTCAACCAAACCTAGAGATGTAATCGAGAAAAGTATTGAAGGACAGGTAGTTTACGAAGAGCGAAGTGACTATCAGCCAACCTTCCGCGAGATGGTGCGCGAGTGCAATCGCAACCACCTGTGGTCGAAGTTTGGAAACGATATGCTGCTGGGTGTAAAAGCCGACCTGGCTACCACCCGCGAGGAGCAGGAATTCCTGCCTATGAATCTGATGACCGACTTTGCGCATGCGCAGATATATAAGGATGGCGAATACCGCCCCTTGGTAAAGGAGCAGCGCCTGCTGGTGCCACCAGGTGTGCAGGTGATTGAGCCCGATTTCGGTCTTACGCCTACCCAGATGGCCGTGCTGCTGCTGATTATATCGGTATGTATCGGTTTGTACGAATGGAAGAGCAAGCGCATAGTAAAATGGTGGGACGTACTGCTGATGACTATCCAGGGCCTGGCAGGCGTGGTGCTTACGGTGATGATATTCTCGCAGCACCCCACTACATCGCTTAATCTTAACCTGCTGCTGTTCAATCCTCTGGCGCTGGTGTTTATACCCGCCGTTATCAAAGGCAAGCGCAACCTGTGGACCAAACTGCTGCTGGTAATGCTGATACTGTACGGACTGGGTGGCATACTGCAGAGCTATTCGGAGGGTATGTGGATTGTGGCACTATGTTTGCTGATACGTTGTAAGAAATGAAGAATAGATATCTATACGTCACGCTGCTTACGATGCTGGCACTCAGCTCGCAAGCGCAGCAACAGAAGGGAGTAAGCCCCCGGCTGGTGGTAAATATTACCATCGACCAGCTGCTTACCGACTATCCCGCTCTGTTCGACGATGGATTAATCTATGAGCAAGGTTTCTATCCCTACAGTCAAGTTGACCTGTCGTCTGCCATTTCGTCAGTCGTAACAGGCACATCGCCATTCTACCACACCATTACGGCCGATAAATGGCTCGACCGTCAGTCGTTGCAAACCGTAGCGGCTACCCCCGATGAAATCGCCGTTTCTACCCTGGCCGATGAGCTGAAGATAGCTACCAAGGGTGCCGGTAAGGTATGCGCCGTGGCTGCAAAAAAAGAGACAGCAGCGCTGCTTGCAGGGCATAACGTGGACCGCCTGGCATGGAACGATGACAATCGTAGAAATAAGGATGCTACCAGCCTGACGGTTAAGGCTTTACAACTGGTTGTTGAAGAAAGACTTGGGCAAGATTCTGTCCCCGATCTGCTATTCCTGCAGTACGAGAAAGAAGATTACCAATCGGCCCTGCAAAAGCTGGTGGTTGAGATACAGCGCATGGTGGGCAAGCAGCACGCCCTGTTTGTGCTCACCTCTACCGGCTATCGCGATCTGAATACCGATGAATACGCCAAATATCACATCCCCACGGGTGTATATTATACCAACCGCACTGCCAACCTGCTGAACATGTACCTGGGTGCCCTGTGGGGCCAAGGCAAGTACGTTGAGGGCAGCTACCGTAACCAGCTGTACCTGAATCATCAGCTGTTGGAACAGAAGCGCATCGCCCTGTCCGACGCCACACAGAAGGCTAAGGAGTTCCTGCTGCAGATGGCAGGCGTAAAGCGTGTAAACATCCATCTGTACGAGGCCCACATGGGCGATCTGCAGGTAGAGTTGGCACCTGGCTGGCAGATGCAGAACGACGACACTCACGAGCAACTTAAAACCAAGCAGCCACTGGCCTGCTTCCCCATTATATTCTATGGTGCCGATATACCCGCACAGAAGGTGCAGGCACCCGTTAGCATAGAGCGTATTGCCCCCACAATTTCGAAGGCAATCCGCATTCGTGCCCCCAATGCATGTATGGCTACACCTCTTTTTTAATAAAAAGGCTTGGTGGTTAAAAATTTTTTTTGTAATTTTGCCGCCGTTTTATAACGACATACATCAACAATAAGTAAAAAAATAAAAATTAAATATGAATTTCAACAAGTTATTGAAGTCGCTGTTTGGTGACAAATCCAGCCGCGACATGAAGCTTATCCAGCCACTCGTTGAGCAGGTAAAGGCTGTTTACCCCGAGGTACAGAAGTTGGATAACGACGCACTGCGCCAGCGCACTAAGACACTGCAGCTGCAAGTACAGAACTCTGCCCAGGAGCAGAAAGCCCGTATCGAAGAACTGAAGGCTACAATCGAAAACACCCCTATCGATGAGCGTGCCGATATCTTCGCTCAGATCGATAAGATCGAGAAGGAAGTATTGGAGATTTACGAGCAGGCCCTGAACGAGGTAATGCCCGAGGTATTCGCTATCGTAAAGGAAACCGCACGCCGCTTTGCCGAGAACGAGGAGGTGGTTGTTACAGCTACCGATTTCGACCGCGAGCTGGCTGGCGATCCTAAGAAGGACTTTATTACCATCGATGGCGACAAGGCTATCTACCACAACCACTGGACTGCTGGTGGTAACGACCTGAAGTGGGAAATGGTACACTACGACGTACAGTTGTTTGGTGGTGTTGTACTGCATCAGGGAAAGATTGCCGAGATGGCTACTGGTGAGGGTAAGACCCTGGTGGCTACCCTGCCTGTATTCCTGAACGCATTGACCGGTAACGGCGTACACGTAGTAACCGTGAACGACTATCTGGCTAAGCGTGACTCAGAGTGGATGGGTCCTCTCTATATGTTCCATGGCTTGAGCGTGGATTGTATCGATAAGCATCAGCCTAACTCTGAGGCCCGTCGTAAGGCTTATCAGGCTGATATCACCTTCGGTACCAACAACGAGTTCGGTTTCGACTATCTGCGTGATAACATGGCCGTATCGCCTGCCGATCTGGTACAGCGCGCACATAACTACGCCATCGTCGATGAGGTCGACTCAGTATTGATCGACGATGCCCGTACACCTCTGATTATCTCTGGTCCTATCCCCAAGGGCGACGATCAGATGTTCGAGGAGTATCAGCCACTGGTTGAGAAGCTGGTAGGTGTTCAGCGCCAGTTGGCCACCCAGTATCTGGCCGACGCCAAGACCCTGATTACCGAGGGTAACAAGCTGATGGAGGCTGGCAACAAGAAAGAGGCACAGGAGAAGCTGGATGCCGGTTTCCTGTCGCTCTACCGTTCGCACAAGGCCATGCCTAAGAACAAGCCACTGATTAAGTTCCTCTCGGAGGAAGGTATCAAGGCTGGTATGCAGAATACCGAGAATATCTACATGGAGAACAATAACCGCCGCATGCCTGAGTGTGTTGAGCCTCTGTACTTCGTAGTAGATGAGAAGATGAATAGCTGCGACCTGACCGATAAGGGTACTGCCTGGCTGGCTAAGCAGGTAAACGATAACGAGCTGTTTGTGCTGCCCGATATCACTACCGAGCTGTCGGCTCTCGAGGCTGAGACCGGACTCACCGATCAGGAGCGTCTGGATAAGAAAGATGAGCTGATGAGCCACTACGCTGTACAGAGTGAGCGTGTGCACACCCTGCAGCAGCTGCTGAAGGCTTACTGCAT
Organism: Prevotella sp. khp1; assembly: GCF_900102205.1. Taxonomy (NCBI): domain Bacteria; kingdom Pseudomonadati; phylum Bacteroidota; class Bacteroidia; order Bacteroidales; family Prevotellaceae; genus Prevotella; species Prevotella sp. khp1. Next base: position 319,084 of record NZ_FNJZ01000001.1, on the reverse strand, counting down.
GTTTAATAAGGACGACGAGTATGTGGTTATCGACGGCGAGGTGAAGATCGTTGACGAGCAGACTGGTCGTATCATGGAGGGTCGTCGCTGGAGCGACGGACTGCACCAGGCTGTTGAGGCCAAGGAGCACGTAAAGGTAGAGGCTGCCACACAGACATTCGCTACCATTACCCTGCAGAACTACTTCCGTATGTATCACAAGCTCTCAGGTATGACCGGTACCGCTTCTACCGAGGCTGGTGAGTTCTGGGATATCTACAAGCTGGATGTGGTTGAGATTCCTACCAACCGCCCAGTAATCCGTAACGACCAGGACGACCGCGTTTACAAGACCGCTCGCGAGAAGTACAAGGCTGTAATCGAGGAAGTAGTAAAGATGAGAAATCAGGGCCGTCCAACACTGATTGGTACCACATCGGTGGAGATTTCAGAGTTGCTGAGCCGTATGCTTGATATGTATGTGAACCCTGAGACCGGTAAGCGCGAGGGTATCCCCCACCAGGTGCTGAATGCTAAGCTGCACCAGAAGGAGGCCGACATCGTAGCATTGGCCGGACAGAGCACTAACGGTAAGGGTGCCGTTACCATTGCCACCAACATGGCCGGTCGTGGTACCGATATTAAGCTTTCGCCTGAGGTAAAGGCAGCCGGTGGTCTGGCTATCATCGGTACCGAGCGCCACGAGAGCCGTCGTGTTGACCGTCAGCTGCGTGGTCGTGCCGGACGTCAGGGCGACCCAGGTTCATCTGTATTCTATGTATCACTCGAGGATAAGCTGATGCGACTGTTCGCCTCTGAGCGTATCGCATCGGTCATGGACCGTCTGGGATTCAAGGATGGCGAGATGATCGAGAGTCCGATGATCTCTAAGAGCATCGAGCGCGCCCAGAAGAAGGTTGAGGAGAACAACTTCGGTATCCGTAAGCGTCTGATCGAGTACGATGATGTGATGAACAAGCAGCGTACCGTGATCTACGAGAAGCGTCGCCACGCCCTGATGGGTGAGCGTATCGGTATGGATATCGCCAACATCATCTGGGACCGCGTAGTAAATATCATCGAGAACTCTACCGATTACCAGAGCTGTAAGGAGGAATTCCTGCACATCCTCTCGATGGAGGTGCCCTTCAGCAGCGACGAGTATCTGAACCAGCCACGCGAGGTACTTACCGAGAATGCCTTCCAGGCTGCCATCGGTAACTTCAACCGCAAAACCGAGCGTATCCAGACTGTTGCCCAGCCTATCATCAAGCAGGTGTACGAGGCTCAGGGACAGATCTACGAGCGTATCATGGTGCCCATCACCGACGGTCGTAAGATGTACAACATCCCTTGCAACCTGAAGGAGGCTTACGAGAGCGATTGCAAGAGCATTGTGAAGGAGTTTGAGAAGAGCATCCTGCTGCATATCATCGACGATAGCTGGAAGGAGAACCTGCGCCAGCTGGATGAGCTGAAGCACTCTGTACAGAATGCCAGCTACGAGCAGAAGGATCCACTGCTGATCTTCAAGCTTGAGAGTGCCAAGGTTTGGGACGAGATGATTAACGATATGTACAACCGTATCTGCTCGATCCTTACACGCAGCGGTATCCCCGAGATGCAGCAGCAGGTACAGGAGGCAGCTCCTGAGCAGCCCACACAGCGCCAGCAGTACGTGGAGAGCAAGCAGAATATCAGCGAGGAGCAGTTGGTTGACCGCAACCAGCAGGCCGCTGCACAGCACGACACACGTGCCCAGCAGAGCCATGAGCCCATCGTAAAGGATAAGCTGCCCGGACGCAACGATCCATGTCCCTGTGGTTCAGGTAAGAAATTCAAGAATTGTCACGGTAAAGGAATAGTATAATACGATTATGATTACAATCAACCATTTGAAGAAGGCGTTTGGCAACACCGTTGCCTGCGACATTGAACAGTTCAAAATCAACGATGGCGAGATTCTCGGCCTCGTAGGTAACAATGGTGCAGGTAAGACCACGCTCTTCCGCATGCTGTTAGACCTGCTGAAACCCGATGAGGGTGATGTAGCACTCGATGGCATTAACCCCGCCCAGAGCGAGGAATGGAAGGCCGCTACAGGCTCGTACATCGACGAGGGTTTCCTGATCGATTTCCTCACACCCGAGGAGTACTTCGCATTTATCGGTAAGATTACTGATAAAACGCAGGAAGAGGTTGACGAGCGACTGAAGGACTTCGAGAAGTTCGCTGCCGGTGAGATTTTCGGACAGAAAAAACTGATTCGTAATCTCTCGGCTGGTAACAAACAGAAGGTAGGTATCATCTCTGCCCTGTTTAACAACCCCAAGTTGGTGATTCTCGACGAGCCATTCAACTTCCTCGATCCTTCGAGCCAGAACACGCTCAAGCATGTGCTTACCGAGTACAACAGGCGTACTGGCGCTACTATTCTGGTTTCGAGTCATAACCTGGCACACACCATCGACATCTCTACACGCATTGCGCTGCTGGAGAAAGGGCACATCGTTCGCGATCTGGCCAATGCCGACGGAAGTGCACGTGCCGAACTCGAAAATTACTTTGAGACAGAATAACCTATCATCATTTTTAGGTATTTTATAAAAACTTGCGACCTTTGCAATCGGGTTGCAAGTTTTTTTTCGTACCTTTGCACTCAAAATAAATAAGTTATGAAACTGTCGGAACTGAAAACAGGCGAAAAAGGTATAATAGTTAAGGTGCTGGGACACGGCGGATTCCGTAAGCGCATCATCGAAATGGGTTTTATTCGTGGTCAGGAGGTTGAGGTATTGCTTAACGCTCCGCTACAGGATCCCGTGAAGTACAAGCTGATGGGTTACGAGGTGAGTCTGCGTCACCAGGAGGCTGATAACATCGAGGTGGTGTCGGCCGATACCCCATTCGAGGCTACTACCTTTAATCTGGCTACCGACAGTAATCGCCATGAGGATGATTATATCCGTCATGAGGCTATGAAGGAGCGCCGTACCATCAACGTAGCGCTGGTGGGTAATCCTAACTGTGGTAAGACCTCGCTGTTCAACTATGCATCAGGTGCCCACGGTCATGTGGGTAACTACAGCGGTGTAACGGTGGATGCCACCGAGGCACATGCATCGATGTTCGGTTACGAGTTTAACCTCACCGACCTGCCTGGCACTTACTCGCTCTCGTGCTATTCGCCCGAGGAACTGTATGTTCGTCAGCATCTGACAGAGAAAATGCCTGATGTGGTCATCAACGTCATCGACTCGTCGAACCTGGAGCGTAACCTGTATCTTACCACCCAGCTGGTGGACATGAACATACGCATGGTGTGCGCGCTGAATATGTACGACGAGTTTGAACGCCGTGGCGACCAGATTAACCTCGACACGCTGAGTACGCTGTTTGGTATGCCAATGATTCCTACATCGTTTAAGAGCGGACAGGGCGTAAAAGATCTGTTCCGTGCCGTCATCCAGGTGTACGAGGGTACCAGTAAGTTCTCGCGACACCTGCACATCAACTACGGTCATGAGATCGAGGACGGTATCTCGCATATCCAGAAGTACCTGAAGGCCGACGAGCATATCACCCAGCACTACTCTACCCGATACCTCTCACTGAAGCTCCTGGAGCACGATAGTCAGGTGTTGGAGTATCTGGGCAACCACATGGCTGGTGAGCAGCGTATAGAGGATTTCCGCCATCTCACAACCGAGCGCGATAAGGCATCGGCCCGTGTAAAGGAAGAGACAGGCAGCGATAGCGAGACAGCGATTATGGACGCCAAGTACGGTTTTATTAACGGTGCACTGAAAGAGGCCGACTATAAGACCGGACATAAGAAAGATACCTATAAAGCTACACATAGGATTGATGGGCTGCTGTCGCATAAGTATCTGGGATTCCCCATCTTCTTCTTCCTGCTTTATATCATGTTCCAGACTACCTTTACACTCGGTCAGTACCCCATGGACTGGATTGAGGAAGGCGTACAGTGGTTAGGCGAAAAGATTAGCGAAGGCATGACCGACGGACCACTGAAGGCCATGCTGGTAGATGGTGTTATCGGTGGTGTGGGTTCGGTTATCGTGTTCCTGCCACAGATTCTGATACTCTACTTCTTCATCTCGTTGATGGAGGATTCGGGCTATATGGCGCGTGCTGCCTTTATCATGGATAAGCTGATGCACAAGATGGGACTGCACGGCAAATCGTTTATCCCCCTTATTATGGGCTTTGGCTGTAACGTACCTGCCGTGATGGCTACACGTACCATCGAGAGTCGCCGCTCGCGTATCATCACCATGATGATTCTGCCGTTTATGAGCTGTTCGGCCCGTCTGCCTATCTATATCATGATAGCCGGAACGTTCTTCTCGTTGCAGTACCGCTCGTGGGTATTGCTGTCGCTCTATGCCATCGGTATCGTAGTGTCGGTAGTTGTCAGCAAAATCTTCTCATCGCTTGTTATCAAGGGCGAGGACACACCATTTGTGATGGAGCTGCCACCTTATCGCTGGCCAACACCAAAGGCCATCTGGCGCCATACCTGGGAGAAAGGTAAGGAATACCTGAAGAAGATGGGAGGCATTATCCTGGTGGCCAGTATCATTGTATGGGCATTGGGCTACTTCCCACATAACGAGGACCTGCCACGCGAACAGCAGCAGGAGCAGAGCTATATCGGACGCATGGGTAAAACCATCGAGCCCATCTTCACCCCACAGGGCTTTAACTGGAAACTGGACGTATCGCTGTTGGCTGGTGTAGGTGCCAAGGAGATTGTGGCTTCTACCATCGGCGTACTGTATAGTGGCGACGACAGCTTTGGCGGCGACGACAGCTTTGGCGACGACGACAGCTTTAGCGACGACACCGAGAAATACACCCGTCTGCGCCAGATGATGCTGAACGAGGGTATCACCCCACTGGCAGGCTATGCCTACCTGATATTTATTCTGCTGTACTTCCCCTGTATAGCTACCATTGCCGCCATCAAGCACGAAACAGGCTCGTGGCGCTGGGCCAGCTTTGCAGCCGTTTACACCACTGTAGTGGCCTGGATAGCCAGTATGCTGGTGTTCCAGATTGGCAGTTTGCTGATATAAGTAGAATAAATTTGGTACTTTCGATATTTCTTTGTATCTTTGTCGCCGTTAAAACAATTTTACTAACGATGAAGAAAAGATTACAATGGTTATTGGCAGCACTCTTGCTGGGCACGCCAAGCATCGGCTATGCCCAGAAAGGAAATCTGCAGAAAGGTGACTATGGATTCCTGTATTGTCACATGAACGATCATGGGCGCGCATGGACAGCCTATGCTTTGAGTCGCGATGGTTTTCATTATAACGACCTGCTGAACGGCGACTCTATCTTCAGCGATGCTGAGCATGCCCGTATCGAAGGCGCCACACGCGATGCTTACATCTGTCGTAAGCACGATGGCAAAGGTTATCTGATGGTATGCACCGATATGAACGTAGGTGCCCGTAAACGTCTGGGTAAGGTTGAAACCTGGGATAACTACGGTATCGACCTGCTGCGTAGCGACGACCTGATTCACTGGAAGTCGGTAACGTTCGACTATCGTAAGGGTACACAGATATTCTCCAACCCTGACGCTCCCAGCGTATATAAGGACTGGAGTACCATCAACCGCGTATGGGCACCACAGATAGTATGGGACGAGGATTATGTATGGCCTAACGGTAAGAAGGGCGGCTATATGGTTTACTACTCGATGCGTAACCGTGGCGAGGACCATTACGACCGCATGTACTACTCGTATGCCGACGAGACCTTTACTACCCTTACCCAGCCTAAGCTGCTGTTCGATTGGGGCTATGCCACCATCGATGCCGATATCAACTGGGTTGAGGCCGACCAGAAGTGGCACATGATGATTAAGAAAGAAGGTGGTAAGGCCGGTTTGTTTACCGCTACAGCACCAAAGCTGACTGGACCATGGAGCGAGCCGGTAGAGGACGATTACGTGAACTTTGAGGGCAACAAGGCTTGTGAGGGTGTTAGCGCCTTCCAGTTGCCTGGACAGAAAACCTGGGTGATTGCCTACATCGAGTACTCGTCGAACCCACGTAACTACCGTCTGTGCCTGGCCGACGAGCACATGCGCAACTTTCACTCACCCCGTAATATCGAGGGTGTGAAAGCGCCACAGCACGGATCGTTTATGCGCCTGACTAAGAAGGAGTACAAACGACTGGAGAAACTGTTGAAGTAATCGTTGTTATCCGAATACAAAACGCAACGAGGCGTACAGCTGGATAGCAAAGATATAGATGATAATCAGGGAAGAGCCCTGACGTAAACCATAGGAGAGGATGTCGAGCACATCTTCTCCTTTTTGTTTGTTGCCCGATATAATACCATACACCACCGAGAACAGCGTAATGCCAAAGCAGATGATAGGCACCAGACCACGACTGAATGCCGATGGGAACAGATGGCCGCTGAACGACAGAAGTATGGCATGGGGCATCAGGGTAAGCATGGAGATAACCAAGGCGTAGAGCACCACAAAAACGATGGCTACACGCAGTGCCAGACGGTTACGGAACGATGCCTCGCCCCTGGCGGTGAAATGCCGCAACACCCCACTCTGCTTTAAGCTACCGCCAGCAATGAGTGCTAACAGTAGCCAAGCCAGCAGTGGATTGGCAATGATGTTGGAGAACCCGCCAAAGAACCAGCGTATGCCCTCGGATGAGAGCATAGAGCGTACACCCTCGATACGGGCTGCGGAGAGCAACCACGACACGATGACCAGCACACACTCGGCCACCAACAACCCCATGCATACACGACTACTCTTCATCGGCTTCGAGATTATCGATATCCAGAATACGCAGCTCTAAAGCACGTACCACCAAACGGGTGGCGTTGATACCGCTGGCACCCTCGGGGAACAGCTTCTGAATCAACTCGTTCTGACGCTTTTCCAGGCTCTTCACGCCAAAAGGCATGCCGCGCAGGTTGGTAATCTGCTCCTTGGTAAAACCTAAGGCTAGATGGCGCAGGAATCGCTCGTCGTACTCGTCTATCTCGTAGTTTACCAGGGCCTCCTGCTTAACCAGTTCGCCACTAACGGCACGCTTAAAGCGCTCTACAATCTTTTCGAGGATAGGCTCGTTGAACACCAGCTGTTTGCCATCCATCACGGCCGATACATCGCGACGTGTGAGCAGCTCGCCTGTCTTCAGGATGATACCATCGGCACCAGCATCGAGCACATCAACCCACAGCTTCTCGTTCAGTATCTCACCAGTAAAAATCAGCACCTTTACATCGGGATATACCTCCTTGGTGTGGCGGCAGATTTCTACACCTACGGTAGTAGAACCACCCAGACCCAAATCGAGCAGCACCAGGTCGGGCTTCTGCTGCTTGATGAGGCGCCAGTAGGCCTGCTCGTTCTCGGCTGTTCCAATCACTTCGGCCTCGGGAATATCACTCTTCACGATGCCAAGGGTGCCCTTAAGCTCCAGGGGCACATCTTCTACTATTATTACTTTGAAGTTTTCCATACGCTTGGTAATGTTATAATCATATTTGTTGTATTGTCTTGTATAGTGGCATAGATACCGCAGCCACGGCGGTTGGTGGCCTCACCAAGGTCGCGTACTATCTGGCGGCACAGCAGGTAAGGCAGATGATCCTTCGAGGGCGTGAACAGATCGGCAGCCTGACTCTCGGTAAGCTTGAGTTGAGGCATGGGCACACGCACCTCGATATAACCGCCATCGCGTGGCGTATATTCGGGCTGCAGCTTGGCACCGGCCTGTTTGCGCAGGATATCAAAGAGATAGCGCACCAAGGTTTCGTCGCCCAGGATACTATGATGCAACGGCTTGAGATGCAAGCGGGTGCGCTCAGTTTGGCGTAAGGCCTGCTGCGACAGAACACCGTAAAGCTCACGGTAATAGGTGGTTACCTCGCCTAACGATTCCATGTCGCCCGTATCAAGCAACTGCTGGATGCGCGAGGGATAGTACATGGTTTCGTGCTTAAGAGCCGACAAGCAGTTGTCGAGTACGGCATTCGATACATGCAGGTTGCTATCGTCAAGCTCGGCACGGCGCAACTCATCGTCGAGCAGTTCCAGATCGGTAATACGCTGCTGTTCGCGTAAGAACCTGTCATACAGGCGGTGACGGTAATACAGCAGGTAATAAGCGGGCACGATGGATATCATCAGCAGTATCAGCAGGATGATAGCTATCGTTTTGTTGGTTTGCGACTGCTGCATGTTTCTACAGTAATCGCCCAATGTATTATCGGCCGACATCTCCTTAAACAGCTGTGTGTAGATGCGGTTGTTGTAGCTGTAAAGCTGCCACTCGTGCAGTGCCAGGGCTGCCACAGCACTCTCGTTACGGATGTCGAGAATAATATGATAGTTGGTTTTCACACTATCATGGAACCACTTGATTTCGGGGGGCATCAGCGATGGATTACCCATCCGTCGCATCAGGTATCTACCGCGTGGTACTTGCTGACGGTAATGCAGGTTCAGGTAGTATCTACAGGTATCGGCAAAGCGCAGTGTACGCTCGTAATTGCCGTTGATATTGCTGAAGTAAGCCGAATCGGAATAGATACTGGCCATACCTAAGGCGTCAATCTCAGGTTGCTGGGCCAGCATCTGCATGGGTAGCATCGACAGCAGCACAATAATCAGTCGGGCTATGCCGCGTGGCAGTCTGAAGAACAGTCGTGAGCCCTTGCCCAAACTGCTGGTAGCACCAATTTTGCACACAGAGAATATCTGACTGATCTTACGATACTTCTCGATGATACCCTTACAGTTAAGCAATCCAAAGCCATGACCTTCGACTATTTTATGATCGAAGAGATGATCAAGCTGCTCCTGAGTCATACCCATACCAGTATCCTCAACAGCTATCTCAACATAATCATTAGTCTGTGTGGCTGATACATTCACCCTACCCTCACGGTCGGTAAACTTACGGGCGTTATCGGCCAGGGTGTTCAGCATAAACAGTGTCAGCACGCGGTCGGCCTTTACAACGGCCTCTGTGGGCTCTACGTTCAGTTCTACGCCCTTCATCTGGAACGAGGTGCGTCCCTTAAGCAGCACATCAAACAAAGGCTGTAACGGGAAACTCTCGATGTGCAGACTGAGTTCGCCCTGGCGTAGCTGTATCCAGTACGTCAGCACATCGTTGTAAGAGTTAATCTGATTGATGAGCTCACGGATATAAGTTAATCGTTCCTCGCGGTTAGAACTATCAGTTTCCAGCCTAGAAACCTCGTGGATGATGCGATCGATGAATGGTGTGGTATTGCATACCAACGACACCTTGGCACGCTGCTCCAGGTTGCGACGCTCGTTGTTCTCAACCTGCAACAGCTGGGCAGCCAGTTGCTCGTTCTTTTGCTCAAACAGGTTATCGGGCTCATCAGGCTGCGATTTCTTCTTGTTCAGGTAGTTAAACAGCCACAACGAGAATAACAGCAGGATAATGGCCGCTACAACGAGTAAGAGCATCAGGTTAAGCTGTGTAAGCTGTCGTTCGTACTGGTAGGCACGGGCCTCGAGCTGACGGTCCTGACGGGTAGTCTCCTGCAGGTCGAGGTACAAATTGCGGTTCTCGTCGCTCTGCTGCTTATCATCAATGGCAGCGTAAGCCACACTGAGCTGTTCGCGGATAGATGCCACCAGATCAGGAGCCTGATTGATGATGGAATCCGACAGAGCCTGCTCCAGATTAAAAAGTGCCGAACGGTAGTCGCCTATCTGTCGGAAGCACGATGCCAGCGTACGGTAGGCACCGGCTATCTGGTACACATCGCCATAGCGCTCAAAGATATTCAAGGCATTCTCGGCCAGGAAACCTGGCAGAACCTCCTCTTCTACCCCTAAGGGATTGATAAACTTGAAAGCAGGCAGGTTATCGTCGATCAGTTGACGACGATATGTGGGATCCATCAGATGCTCTGAAAGGGCCTCGAGGGCATTGGCGGCAAAATATGGGTAATCGCCTTTACGTGCCGTGAGGAAGCAGCGCATCAGCTTATCGAACTCCTCTTGGTTAATCTCCTGTTGGGTTCCCTGTGTGATAATACCACCGGCACCGATGTTATACAGATAGTTGAGGTACTGTGCTGTATCGCGCTGTACTTCTTCGGGATTGATGGCATTAAGCGCATCAATCGACTGCTGTTCGAGTCCTACATAATAATAGTAGGTAGAGTTTACGATGGCATATTCGGTTTCGGCATACAGCAGCAAACGTTCATCGCGCTCGGTAAGCTGGTTGCGCTCTTCGTTGATACGCTGCATGGTACGGTCGGCCATCTCACGGAACTCGTGGAAAGCACGGTTATTAGAGCGGCGCTGACAAAGGCGCATCTGCTGAACGTAAGCTATCAGGTGCTGCAGCTGGTTATCGGTTGTTTCGATAACATCGTTTAATTGCTGTTCGGCATCATTGTAACGCATACGTACAATGTTGACGAAAGCCATATTGTTGAGAGCCTCTGCACGACCAGCTGGATAGTTGGCTGCCAGTTCGTACGAACGGCGTGCAATGGCTTCGGTAGAGTCGAGATTACGATAGTGATAGGCATAGGATTGAGAATTCAGCTTGTCGACCGCTTGCCTATCAGGGCGTGCACAAGCTGAGATCAAGATGGTTGATAATATGAATAGCCAGAATTTCATGTTAGTTAAAAAACGAATCCCCCTCGCTCACTTTTTCGGAGCGAGAGGGATGATATTGTATTAAGCACGGGCCTTAGCGATGTAACCGAGTGCCTCTTTGCACTTATCGGTAACATACTGCCAATCGCCGGCCTTAACCTTATCGCTTGGGAAGAGCTTTGAGCCCATACCAACGCAGTAAACACCTGCCTTGAACCACTTAGTGAGGTTCTCCTCCTCAGGAGCAACACCACCAGTAACCATGATCTTCGACCAAGGCATTGGAGCCTTCAGACCCTTAACCATGTTAGGACCTACTACATCGCCAGGGAATACCTTGGTGAGGTCGCAACCCAACTCCTGAGCCTTACCAATCTCGCTAACGGTCATACAGCCTGGGCAGTATGGAACCAGACGACGATTACATACAGGCGCAATCTCGGGGTTGAACAGAGGACCTACAACGAAGCAGGCACCCAGCTGCAGGTACATAGCTGCTGTGGGGGCATCAACAACTGAACCGATACCCAGAGCCAGCTCAGGGCACTCCTTATCGGCCCACTTTACCAGCTCGCCAAATACCTCCTGAGCAAAGTCGCCACGGTTAGTGAACTCGAAAGCACGAACACCACCCTCGTAGCAAGCCTTTACTACATTCTTACAAACTTCGACGTCCTTGTTATAGAAAACAGGAACCATAGGTGCTGCGGCAATCTTTGCCATCACCTGCAATTTATCAAACTTTGCCATAATTGTCAATCTTCAATTTTCAATTTACAATTAACGCTGTACACGTCCATTGGCATTACCACCAGCCAAACTCTCAACCTCGTCAACTGATACCAGATTGAAGTCGCCATTGATAGTGTGCTTCAGAGCCGAAGCAGCAACAGCAAACTCGAGAGCCTCGCCCTGAGTAGCCTTGGTGAGCAGACCATGAATCAAACCACCTGAGAAAGAGTCGCCACCACCAACACGGTCGATGATTGGATTAATCTCGTAGCGCTTGCTCTGGTAGAACTCCTTACCATTATAGATAAGAGCCTTCCAACCATTGAAGGTTGCGCTGTAGCTCTCGCGGAGTGTAGAAACAACATACTTGAAACCAAACTCCTGCATCATCTGCTTGAAGATGCCCTCGTAACCGGCTGCATCGGTCTGACCACCCTCTACATCAGCATCGGGCTTGAATCCGAGACAAAGCTCAGCATCCTCTTCGTTACCAATACAAACATCAACATATTTCATCAATGGGCGCATGATTGAAATGGCCTTCTCGCTGGTCCACAGCTTCTTACGGAAGTTCAGGTCAACTGATACTGTTACACCATGGCGCTTTGCAGCCTCACAAGCCAGCTTGGTGAGCTCGGCAGCCTTATCGCTGATAGCTGGGGTGATACCACTCCAGTGGAACCAGGCAGCACCCTCCATGATAGCGTCGAAATCGAAATCTGAAGGATCGGCCTCGGCGATTGAAGAATGAGCACGGTCGTAAATAACCTTTGATGGACGCATTGAAGCACCTGTCTCAGCATAGTACAAACCTACACGGTCGCCACCACGAGCAACGAACTGGGTGTTTACACCATAACGACGAAGTGCGTTAACTGCAATCTGTCCGATTTCGTGCTTAGGCAACTTAGATACGAAGTAAGCCTCGTGACCGTAGTTGGCCACCGAAATTGCTACGTTAGCCTCACCACCACCAGGGATGATGCGGAATGACTCACTCTGAATGAAACGGTCGTTGCCCTGAGGCGAGAGGCGAAGCATAATTTCGCCCAAAGTTACAATTTTTGCCATTGCTTTGTTTGATTTTTTTGATATATTTTCAACTTATTTTGTTCGTTTGTGAGGCAAAGATAGGAAGTTTTTTTGAGCCACGCAAATTTTTAGCAGGTTTTGTGCTAAAAAACTTACGGAAACGATTTCGAAGCAAATAAATGACTAAGAAATTTGGAAAATCAGAAATTATTTGTACCTTTGCACAAAAATCTGAGATTATGGCAAAGGAGAATATTACGATTAAGGATATTGCTGCACGCGCAGGAGTGTCGACGGGTACCGTTGACCGTGTGCTTCACAATCGTCCTAATGTGTCTAAAGCAGCATTGGAAAAGGTAAACAAAGCTCTGGAGGAAATGGACTACCGTCCAAATATGTATGCCTCGGCTTTGGCATATAATAAGGAATATACCTTCTATTGTGTTTTACCCAAGCACGAGCAGGAAGCTTACTGGGATGAGATTGAGGAAGGTGCAATGGCTTGTACCGAATTCCGTCGCGACTTTGGTATCAAGCTCAAGTTCATTTATTATGAGCGATTCAATCCACCTGCATTCACCAAGATGGTTCGCGAATTATTTACCGCCAAGATTGATGGCGTGATTATCGTACCAGCCACATTGGAGCAGACTGCCCGTTTTACCGAAAAACTAATCGAAAGAAATATCCCCTATGTGCTGCTCGACTCGTATATGCCTGATTTGAAACCACTGTCGTTCTTCGGTCAGGATTCGTTTGCCAGTGGCTATTTCGCAGCTAAGATGCTGATGCTGATTGCCAATAAGGAAAAGGAGATTGCCCTGATGAAGCAGACACGCGATGGTATCGTGGGTTCTAAGCAGCAGGCTAACCGTGAGACAGGGTTCCGCCATTATATGGTCGATCACTTCCCTAAGATTAAGATTACCGAAGTGGATCTGCCTCTGGATGAGGATCACAAGGATTACGATGGTATTCTGGAGAAGTTCTTCTCTACCCACCCTCACGTACATCATTGTATCACCTTTAACTCGAAGGCTCACATCGTTGGTGAGTTCCTGCAGAAGAGTAATCGTCGTAATGTGCAGATTATGGGATACGATATGGTGGCTAAGAACGAGGAGTGTGTACGTAAAGGCAGCATTTCGTTCCTGATAGCCCAGCATGCTTACCAGCAGGGATATGCTAGTGTTGATGCACTGTTTAACGCTATCGTGATGAAGCGTGCCGTGAATCCCGTGAATTACATGCCTATCGAGATCCTGACCAAGGAAAACGTAGATTTCTATCGTAGAACAGCAATATAAACTAAAACAAAACAGTAAATAAAAGAATGGAACAAGCTACATTTTTAAAGATTAACCCTGCCGATTCGGTAGTGGTTTGTTTACAGCCCAAAAAGAAAGGAGAGATTATTGAAGTAGATGGTAAGCAGATTACCGTGAATCAGGATACACCAGCAGGCCATAAGGTACTGATAAAGGACGTGGCAGCTGGTGCCGACATTATCAAATATGGCTATCCCATCGGTCACGCTATGCAGGATCTGAAGGCTGGCGACTGGGTGAACGAGAATAATCTGAAGACCAATCTGGCTGGTACTCTCGAGTATACATATAATCCTGTAAACGAGCAGCTTAATATCAAAAATGACAACCGTAGCTTTAAGGGCTATGTACGTAAGAATGGCGACGTGGGTATCCGTAATGAGATTTGGATTGTGCCCACCGTTGGTTGTGTGAATGGTATTGCCGAACGTCTGGTTAAGGAGTTGAAGAAAGAAACCAACGAGCAGGGTGTGGATGCTATCTATGCCTGGCATCATAACTATGGTTGTTCGCAGTTGTCGGAGGATCATGAGAACACTCGTAAGGTGCTGCGTGATATCTGCTTGCACCCCAATGCTGGTGCCGTATTGGTGCTGAGCTTAGGTTGTGAGAACAATCAGCCCGAGGACTTCATGAAGATGCTGGGCGATTATGATAAGGATCGTATCAAGCTGCTGGTAACCCAGCGTGTCGACGATGAGATGGAGGCTGGTATGGAAATGCTGCGCGAACTGTATCAGCTGGCCAGCAAGGATGTGCGTACCGAAGTGCCTGTTAGCAAACTGCGTGTAGGTTTGAAGTGTGGTGGTTCCGACGGATTCTCTGGTATCACCGCTAATCCACTGGTTGGCGAATTCTCTGACTGGCTGGTAGCTCAGGGTGGTACATCGGTATTGACCGAGGTGCCCGAGATGTTTGGTGCCGAGACTATCCTGATGAATCGTTGTACAACCGAAGAACTGTTTAACCAGACAGTTTCGATGATTAATAACTTCAAGAACTATTTCCTGTCGCATGGTGAACCTGTTGGTGAGAACCCAAGTCCTGGTAACAAGGCTGGTGGTATCTCAACCCTCGAGGATAAGGCGCTGGGATGCACACAGAAGTGTGGTAAAGCCCCTGTGAGCGGTGTGATGGAATATGGCGACAGACTGCAGAACCCAGGCTTGAACCTGCTTTCGGCTCCTGGTAATGATTTGGTAGCAGCTACTGCTCTCGCCTCTTGTGGTTGTCATCTGGTATTGTTTACTACTGGTCGCGGTACGCCATTCGGCACATTTGTACCAACCATGAAGATTGCCACCAATCCTGATCTGGCTTCGCGTAAGAAGAACTGGATTGACTTCTCGGCAGGTCAGCTCATCGAGGGTCGTACCATGCAGGAGCTGGTTCCTGAGTTTATCGACAAGGTATTGGCTGTGGCAAGTGGCGAGAAAGCCAAGAACGAAGAGAACGATTATCGTGAAATATCAATCTTTAAAAACGGTGTAACACTGTGAAGAAAGGAATCATCGCATTATCACCCATCGTGGTGTTTATCTTATTCTACTTAGTCACCAGCATCATTGCTGGTGACTTTTACAAGATTCCCATTACTGTAGCCTTTATGGTTTCGAGCATCTACGCCATTACTGTATTTACCGGTAGGCCACTGATGCACCGAATCAACAGCTATAGCCGTGGAGCCGCCACCGAACAGATGATGCTGATGATTTGGATATTTGTGTTAGCAGGTGCCTTTGCGCATTCTGCCAAGCAGATGGGTAGTATCGATGCTACCGTTAATCTGGCATTAAGTCTGCTACCACCACAGATGATATTTGCGGGTATGTTTCTGGCAGCCTGCTTTATCTCGCTTTCTATCGGAACAAGCGTGGGTACTATTGCAGCCCTGACGCCCATTGCCGTAGGTCTGGCCCAGGAAACAGGGGCCGACTTGGCTATGATGACCGCTATTATTGTGGGTGGTTCGTTCTTTGGCGATAATTTGTCGTTTATCTCCGATACCACCATTATGGCTACCCAAACGCAAGGATGCCGGTTAAGCGATAAGTTCAGGGTTAATGCATTTATTGTGATGCCTGCTGCATTGGTGATACTGGTTGTTTATTATTTCCTTGGTCAGGATACCATTGCTCCACAGCAGATTCCGGCTGTTGAATGGGTAAAGGTAATACCTTACTTAACGGTGCTTGTAACGGCTGTATGCGGCATGAACGTGATGGCTGTATTAACTATAGGTATCGTGCTGTGTGGTATCATTGGCATGTTTACAGGTTCTTTCGATATCTATGGATGGTTTGGCGCCATGGGCGACGGTATCATGTCGATGGGCGAGCTGATTATTGTAACGATGATGGCAGGCGGTATGCTTGAGCTGATTAAACAGCAAGGCGGTATCGACTTTATCATTAATATGCTTACACGTCGTGTTAGCAGTAAGCGCGGTGCTGAACTGAGTATTGCCACACTGGTATCGCTGGTAGATGTTTGTACTGCTAATAACACGGTTGCCATCTTGACTGTAGGCGATATCGCCAAACAAATTGGCGATCGCTATGGTGTAGATAATAAGAAGTGTGCCTCGATATTAGACACATTCTCATGTACGGTTCAGGGGTTGATACCTTATGGTGCTCAGTTGCTGATTGCAGCTGGTTTGGCATCGGTTAATCCTGTTGCCATCCTACCCTATCTTTACTACCCATTTGCACTGGGTATTGTAGCCATTCTATCTATCTTACTGCGTTATCCCAAAAGATACTCATGAATATTATTCAGCGAAACTTTTTCAGACTACTTCGATGTGGTGCTTTCCAGACAACTGAGGTGCTGGAGCCGATGTCGGTACATAAATGGAACAAACTGTATCAGCTTGCCACTGTGCATAGTGTTCAGTCGTATGTATATCAAGGTCTTAAGAGCTGTCAGGATCAGTTCGCTCTTCATTTAACCGATGCGCAGTGGAAACAATGGCTTACGGCTAAAGAGAACGATGAGGATAACGACGAAGATGAACTGTTGCGCCCCGATAAGTTGACTAATCCTTTGCTGAACCGACAGCTGCAGAATATTCTCGACGATGAACAGTCGGATATTAATACGCGTAGAATGTTAATCCGTATTATCAGTATAGCACGAAGAATCTTGAACGAGGGTCTGCCTTTGAAACTGCTGATTGAATTAGGTTTGACGCTTCGTGCAAACAATAGCAAAGCGGATTACGAGGTGTTGGGTAGCTGGCTGAAGAAATTGCATTTTGAGCAGATGGCACAGCTTGAGGCTACACTGCTGATGGATTTGTTTGGTTTGGAAGCAAAGGATATTCCTTTTGCCGAAAGTGATGCCGACCGCAAAACAATTGTTGTAGCAAAGGAACTGGCCGAATATACTAATATCCGTCAGGACTTTTATTTCTCACAAGGCTCGGATAGTATTTTTGTACACACCAGCAACGGCGGTGCCTTGATTAATCATATCAAGCGCTCTGCCCGATATATGCGTTTCATACCTTCAGAGGCATTTACCAATTTCTTTGCATCATTTGCCCATTCGCTTACGCATATCGAAGAATGATACATTCTTCCCTACATGGCGTATGTGATTGAACCTGATTTCGCGCAATCCATGATTGCCCATGAATCGGCTTTTATCCACGCTTCCACGGATACCTACAATGCGTCCATGACTGGTGTATTGCCACATGGTGATATCGCGTCCGTCGGCCAATACGGGCTCTTCTTCGGTGTACATCGCAATCATCAGCTTGTAATCATTAATCTTGCCTACAAGATGCTTATTGTAGAAGTTACGGAACGTATATATCAGTGGTTGCTGATGATAGGCTTCTTCGATTAAATCCAGAAAAGCATACAGCGAATCGCAGAATTCCTCAGATGATAGTCCGCCTGTGGTCTCAACATCAATCATCGGTATCAGGTCCTGTTCGCCTGGTCGGCATTGAGTCATAAAGTTCTCAAGCTGAGTCAATACAGGCGTTTTAGGACGGAAGAAGTGATAGGAACCAACTTTCAGTCCGTGGCGGTGGGCTAAGTCGATATTGCGCTCGTATTGGGCATCTATGCGGTCGCCTCCCTCGGTAGCTTTCAGATACACATAAGCCATCTTGGTGTTCTCGCCTACTGTCTCCCAGAATACTTCGCCCTGGTAATGCGACAGGTCGATACCATGCACATGGCTGCACGTATCCTCGCATTGTAAGAATGGATCGTAATTAGGATCGGTAAGCAAACGTGGATCAGGACGGTATTGGGCTACCGCACGTTTCTTTGTTTTCTTACCTTTTTTATGCTTGCTCACCACTCTCTGTGTTCTGTGCTTAGAGTGGTGTTTGTTGTATCTTGAACGTTGAGCAAATCCGTCGTTGGCGCCGAGCATTAACATGCATAATGTCAGCAATATATATAGTTTCTTCATTATAATCCTTGTTTTGCGATGCAAAGATACTAAAAAAACAAATAAAAATGTAGGATATTACATATTTCTTTGTAACTTTGCCGCAAAATTTGATTTTATGCATAAGATTATTATAGGACTTTTAGGGATAGCGTTACTATGCTCGTGTAATAAAAAAGACGATCCGGAACCTACACCTGAACCAACGGTTTACGACCGAACTGTACTTGTATATATGTCAGGCGAGAACGACCTGACAACAAGCGGCTTTATGGCTGATGATTTGCTGGAGATGGACGAGGGCTCGTATCAGTTGAACGATAACCAGCATCTGATTGTATTTATCGATTCGGTAGGAACAACCAATCCGCCACATATTATTGAGATTGCAAAAGGTAAAAGAAAGGTGCTGTATCAATATAACAGCGAATTTGCTGCCAGCGATCCCAGTAAATTCCGTGAAGTAATACAATGGACGATAGATAACTATCCGTCGAAGGATTATGGCCTAGTACTCTGGGGCCATGCTACAGGATGGGCAGTAGATGCCGATTCTGTTGCCAATGTTCAGCGAACCAGAGCCTATGGTTACGATTACGGATATGAATCGTATATCGGTAGAAAGGCCTTGAATATTACGCAGATGGCTAAAGCGCTCGAGGATATGCCAAAGTTTAAGTATATCTTTGCCGACTGCTGTTGCTTTATGTGTGTAGAGAGTGCCTACGAACTCCGTAATGCAGCTGATTATCTGATTGGTTCGCCTGCCGAGATTCCTGGCGCTGGTGCACCATATGATAGGATCATGTCGTCGCTTTTCTCTAACTCAAATTCTTTCTATCAGAATATCTGCGATATATATTACGATTTCTATCTTGATGCTTATAATTCAAGTACTTATGATTACTTGAACTTAGATGGATACAGTGTACCTATGTCGGCAGTAAAACTCTCAGAGATGGAATCATTGGCTCAGGCCACAAATCAGATCCTGGCTACCATTTCTTCGGAAATAACCAGTCCTGCGGTATTAGACCTCTCTAAGTTGCCATTCTACTTTGCAAGTACTACTTACACCGATATGAAGGTGATGTACGATATGTCGTCGGTATTCTACAAATATGCTTCAGTAAGTGATTATACCCAATGGTTGACGACATATAATAAGGCTGTGCCCTACTCTCTCGTATCAACCAAATGGCAAACAGTTTATAATACTCTTTATAATAGCTTTGATAGTTTTCCTGATAACAACGCTATGTGGGGAGGCCTGAGCATGTATTTCCCTCAGCAGGGATACGATAATTTTAACTACAAATTCAATACACGCATAAAAAACTACCAATGGTATTATAGCGTGAACTGGAGCAAATACGGCTGGTAGAAAGATTGCTAAAATAGATGTTTTTGCAAAGTACCTGAAGAATTTTTGCGCTTTAGGTACTTTGCATATGAAAAGTACTTAGGAAATATTCTCATGGATTACAACTTTAATCTTCGAAATACGATGACCATCTAACTCCGTAACCTCGAAGGTGTAGTTCTTGTAGTCCAAACGCTCGTGCAGCTCAGGGAAATCACCCTTAATCTCAAGCAGCAGTCCTGCCAGCGAATCGGCATCACCCTCAACATCTTCGAATGTCTCATCATCGATATCCAGAATCTTGTAGAAATCGCTTAGCAAGGTCTTTCCCTCGAATATATAGGTGTTGGCATTAATACGTGTGTACGACTTCTCTTCCTCGTCGTACTCGTCATTAATTTCGCCTACAATCTCCTCCAGGATATCCTCGAGCGTAATAATACCGCTAGTACCGCCAAACTCATCTACCACAATAGCAATGTGTACCTTGTTCTCCTGGAAATCGCGCAGCAAATCGTCGATTTTCTTTGTCTCTGGTACAAAGTATGGTGGACGTATCAATGACTGCCAACGGAAAGTGGCAGGCTTTGACAGGTGTGGCAGCAAATCCTTGATATAAAGGATACCGCGGATATTATCAATGGTATCCTGATAAACAGGAATACGCGAATAATTATTCTCGATAATACATTTCAATACTTCGGGGAAAGGCAGACTAAAGTCGAGGTCAACCACATCCTGACGACTGGTCATTACCTCTTTGGCAGTTTCATCGCCAAAGCGCACAATACCCTCAAGCATATTCTTTTCGTCCTTCAACTCCTCTTTATCGGTAAGTTCCAGAGCCTGCTCCAGGTCGTCTACGCTCAGTGCACGATTCTCCTTCTGTACCACCTTCTCGGCGATGATACCCGAGCGGATGAGTACCGATGATAATGGATAGAACAACTTGCGCAGCACCATGATGCTACCTGCTACCCTACGGCAGAAAGATAAGGCACGCTGACCTGCATAAACCTTTGGCATAATTTCGCCAAACAGCAACAGCAGGAATGTGAGCAATACAGTAATGACTACAAACTGCAGCCAATAGGCACCGCCGAAATCCACTACATGTGCAAAGAAATAGTTGCAGAGCATGATAATGGTTACGTTTACCAGATTGTTAGTAATCAGTATCGTAGCCAGTGTACGCTCCGAATCCTCGCGTAATTGAAGAATATTTTTATCCGAATCGTT
The DNA here is from genome assembly GCF_900102205.1 of Prevotella sp. khp1. Taxonomy (NCBI): domain Bacteria; kingdom Pseudomonadati; phylum Bacteroidota; class Bacteroidia; order Bacteroidales; family Prevotellaceae; genus Prevotella; species Prevotella sp. khp1. The sequence continues at coordinate 298,314 of NZ_FNJZ01000001.1, read as the reverse complement.
CTTCTCGTCGTTCAGCTCATTCAAATCGTTAGGCGACAGTGAGAAGAATGCAATTTCAGAGCCAGAGGCAAAACCGGAAAACAAAAGAAGTAAACCTGCTATTATAATAGCTATCACAGCACCCATGGTTGGTGCTGTGACAGTTACTTCACTCAGGATTTGTTGAAGATAGTCCATTGTCTGATTTTGGTGAAAGCATTTCCATATTATCCGCCCATATCTCGGTGGCATAGCGACGCTGACCTTGTTTGTCATCGTACGTAGTATAGCGGATGCGGCCCTCTATATAAAGCTTATCTCCCTTATGTACGTATTTCTCTACAATCTCAGCCAGTCGACGCCAAAGAATTACATTATGCCAATCAGTATGATCGGGCACCTGTGTGCCATTCTGCAGCGTATAACCACGTTCGGTTGTTGCTAATCTGATACGAGCAACTGCTACACCTTGGTCAACATATCTTACTTCGGGGTCTTGGCCAACATTGCCAATAAGCATTACCTTATTCATAATAGGAGCGTTTATATAGATTGATTACTTAGCTTTGCCGAGAAAACGGAACTTAAAGTTCTTACCCTTAGGTGATGGGAACTGACTACGCGAGTCAACACGGTCGCGCAGATAGTCGATCATGCGCTCATAGCACTCCATACCCGAGAATGCCTTTACACGAGCAGCAAACTGGGTGTCGCGATACTGGAACTTACCAGTACCAGGTACTAAAAGAACGCGCTTAAAGTCTAAATATCCTTCGTACCATCCTTCGTTAATCTCATTCAGTCGCATCAAGGTAGGTGTTACCTTCGAAGGTTGTTCGTTCGACTCTGCCGAATGAACAGCTTTCTTATCTTTGAAGTCCTGCATGGTAGCAGCTTCGGTCTTTATAATGATAAAATAAACACGAGGATGAACTTTATATCTTTTGGGATAGAAAACGTCGCTTGATGCATACTCACGAATATCTGCTTCAAGAAGCGGATTCATCTCAATCTCATCTATCGAACTTAAAAATTCTATAGCCTCGTCTACGGTTGGTACGAGAGTTTCTCGATCAAAATATCTTAAGTATAAATTCATGTTTGTTTTGAAAAAGATGTTGTTTTCCTATAAAGAAGAGCGGAAAACGGGACTCGGACCCGCGACCCCAACCTTGGCAAGGTTGTGCTCTACCAACTGAGCTATTTCCGCAAGAATGTCAATTTAAAAATGGTGAAGAGGAGGAGACTCGAACTCCCACGTCGCAATTGACACTACCCCCTCAAAGTAGCGCGTCTACCAATTCCGCCACCTCTCCAACATACGCTGAATAAAAAAGAGTGCCCAGAACAGGACTCGAACCTGCACGCCTTGCGGCACACGCACCTGAAACGTGCGCGTCTACCAATTCCGCCACCTGGGCATTTTGTCATTAAGGCCATTCCTTAACGTCTCTTTTTTGTTCAACAAGTGAGCGGAAAACGGGACTCGGACCCGCGACCCCAACCTTGGCAAGGTTGTGCTCTACCAACTGAGCTATTTCCGCGTTGTTCTCTTTATCAGAGGCATCTCTCTTGATTGCGGGTGCAAAGGTAATGCTTTTTTTTGAACTGACAAACTTTTCAGCGATTTTTTTTCGAAAAAAGTGCCATTTTATCGATTTGTTTACAAAAACAGCACTAATCCATGCGATTTCGGTAGTCTTCGTACCCAAAACTGCGTAAAATCTCTAATTTGCCATTTGCATGCAACATACCTATAGCTGGATGTGAAATTCCGTTAAAAGTGCAAGTTTTTACGGTTGTGTAGTGAATCATATCCTCGAAAATAATTTCTTCGCCAACTTTTAATTCGTGATCAAAAAGCCATGAACCCATAAAATCGCCACTCAAACAACTGTTACCTCCCAAACGGTAAGTCATAGGTTCGGTAGCTTTTTCCATCTCTACTATCTCGGCACCTCGTACTTCGGGCATGTATGGCATCTCCAAACAGTCGGGCATGTGGCAGGTAAAGCTTACATCAAGAATGGCAGTTTTAATACCTTTGTCTTCTACGATATCTACTACGTGCGATACCAAAGGTCCGGTTTGCCATGCAAAAGCACTACCTGGTTCCAGAATAATCTTCAACCATGGATAGCGTTTCTTAAAGTCGTGTATGATTTTAATAAGCAGTTCTACATCGTAATCTTTGCGAGTCATCAGATGACCGCCACCAAAATTAATCCATTTGAGTTGTGGAAACCACTTGGCAAATTTCTCCTCGATGTGTACCAGTGTGCGCTGGAATACATCTGGTCCGCTTTCGCAGAGTGTGTGACAGTGGAAGCCTTCGATGTCGGCAGGCAACTGCTCGGGTAATTTGTCGGCAGTAATACCAAAACGGGTACCAGGTGCGCATGGATTATATAATAAGGTACTAACCTCGGAGTATTCGGGATTAACACGCAAACCTAATGATGCCGATTTGGCTTGCTCGTGGAATCGCTCATATTGCGAAAGCGAGTTGAATGTGATATGCGATGAACATTTCACAATCTCGGGGAACTCCTCTTCGGTATAGGCTGGCGAGTAAGTATGGGCAGGTGCCTTAAACTCCTCGAATGCCAAACGGGCCTCCGACAGCGAACTTGCTGTGGTGCTGTTAATGTACTCACGGAAAATGGGGAATGTCTTCCAAAGGGCAAAAGCCTTGAAAGCAAGTATAACCTCAATATCGGCTTTCGCCGCAACTTCAGCAATCAAACTGAGGTTACGGCGAAGCTTTGTTTCTTCTATAATATAAATAGGTGTATTCATTATTTCTTTAGTGGAACAGTAAAACTGAAAGTACTACCTTGACCTTCGATAGATTCTACATAACAATCACCGCCATTCTTACGGGCAAAGTCCTGACAGAGTTGGAGTCCAAGTCCCGAACCTTCTTCGCCGCCGGTTCCGTAGGTGGTGTCGCCCTTGCGGAAAATAGAGCCGATACGATCGGCTGCGATACCCACACCATGGTCGGTTACGCTGATCTTTGCGAAATCACCTTCGGCAACCATACTGATCTCGATGGTAGAATTCTCTGGCGAGAACTTTATGGCATTCGACAGGAAGTTACGCATCACCGTTTTAAGCATATCGTTATCAGCAGTTACAATCAGATTGCTTGCTGATGGCTGAAGAACTAACTTGATGTGCTTGGTTTGTGCAATCATCTCGAATATCTCAACCACACCAGGAATGATATCGTTCAAATCCAGATCCTGAACTACCACGCTCAAACGACCAGTCTGACTCTTGGTCCATTTCAGCAGATTGTCCAGCAGGTCGTGAACATCTTCTGATTCACGATTGGCTTTATCAAGCAGTTCGTAAAGTTCGGCGCCTACGGTTTCGGGCGAAGTTGATGCAACTACCAGATTCAATACCATTCGGATGCTGGCCATTGGCGAACGAAGATCGTGGGCAATTACCGAGTACATCTTATCGCGGTTCGAAAGTGTGGCACGCAGGTCGCGGTTCTGCTGTTCGATGATACGCTTGGCGGCTACCAGCGAAATCTGCTGCATCACACGCATAACCAGTTCTTCCTTATTAAAAGGCTTGGTCAGGAAGTCGTTAGCACCTACCTGGAATCCATGTACCAGATCCTGAGGTGTATTCAATGCCGTGAGGAAGATAATGGGAATATCCTTTGTCTCTTCGTCTTTCTTCAGGATTACTGCTGTATCAAAACCGCTGATATCGGGCATCATTACATCAAGCAGAATCAGGTCGGGATGTTCCTTCTTGGCCTGCTCAATACATGTGGTGCCGTTATTGGCGGTACATACCTGAAATTTCTCGTTTGTCAGCAATATCTTCAAAAGTAAGACATTACTAACAACGTCGTCTACAATAAGTACTTTGTACTCACTGCGGTTTATTTTGGATTCAAGTGTATCTGCTACGTCCATGCCTGTAGGGTCAGTAATTGTTGATATTAACTTTGCAAAAATAGTGCAATAATTTGAAATAACCAAATTATTACACCATTTTTTTGCGTTTTAGGGCGAATATAGGCCTTTTAGACCCCTATTCTACCTATATTCTGACCAAGATTTGATACCAATTTCGTTCAGTTTAATGCTACAGAATGCATGGATAAATGCACTTGCCAGTCGACTGTTGGTAATCAGTGGTACGTTCAGATCGATGGCTGCACGACGAATCTTGTAGCCGTTGGTAAGCTCATGGGTAGTAAGATTCTTAGGAATGTTCACTACCATGTCGATCTTGTGCTCATGCAGCAGATCGAGTGCCTGTGGCTGGGCGTTGTCAGATGGCCAGTGTACCAGTGTGTTGGCAATGCCGTTGTCGGTAAGGTACTTTGAGGTACCGCCTGTAGCATACAGCTCGTAGCCGTTTTCAACCAGCTGTCGGGCGGCATCCAGCATCTCTGCCTTCTGCTTGGCCGAACCTGTTGAGAGCAGAACTGTCTTCTTTGGAATGCGATGACCAACGCTGAGCATAGCCTTGAGCAGTGCAGTGTTGGTGTTATCACCGATACAGCCTACCTCACCGGTAGATGCCATATCTACACCCAGTACGGGGTCGGCCTTCTGCAGACGGTTAAAGCTGAACTGCGAAGCCTTGATACCTACATAGTCGAGGTCGAACAGGTTTTTCTTGGGCTTCTCTACAGGCAGACCGAGCATAACCTTGGTGGCCAGATCGATGAGGTTCAGCTTGAGCACCTTGCTTACGAATGGGAAACTACGCGATGCGCGCAGGTTACACTCAATAACCAGGATGTCGTTCTCGCGAGCCATATACTGGATGTTGAACGGACCATTGATGTGCAGGGCCTTGGCAATCTGGCGTGAGATACGCTTGATACGGCGAACGGTCTCAACATACAGTTTCTGTGGTGGGAACTGGATGGTAGCGTCGCCTGAGTGTACACCGGCAAACTCGATATGTTCGCTGATGGCGTAGGCCATAATCTCACCGTCCTTAGCCACGGCATCCATCTCGATTTCCTTGGCGTTCTCGATGAATTTCGAAACCACTACAGGGTGATCCTCTGATACGTTGGCTGCCAGCTGCAGGAACTTCTCAAGCTCCTCCTTGTTTGAACAAACGTTCATGGCAGCACCCGAGAGTACGTATGATGGACGAACCAGTACAGGGAATCCTACACGGTCAACAAAGTTGTCGATATCCTCCATCGATGTGAGTGCGCTCCACTCTGGCTGGTTTACACCAATCTCGTTCAGCATCTGCGAGAACTTGGCGCGGTCCTCGGCGCCATCGATATCAACGGCCTGTGTACCGAGAATGTTCACGTGCTGCTCATCCAGATATACTGCCAGGTTGTTAGGAATCTGACCACCGGTAGATACAATCACACCGTGAGGCTGTTCCATATCGATGATATCCAATACACGCTCGAATGTAAGCTCGTCGAAGTACAGACGATCACACATGTCGTAGTCGGTAGATACCGTCTCGGGGTTGTAGTTAATCATCACGCTGCGCCAGCCTTCCTTGCGGATAGTGTTCAGAGCCTGAACACCGCACCAGTCGAACTCTACCGACGAACCGATGCGATAAGCACCAGAACCAAGTACGATGATACTATTTTTGTCGTTCTCAAACTGTATGTCGCTGGCTACACCGCTGTAGGTTACATACAGATAGTTAGTTTGCGCGGGGTATTCGGCAGCCAAAGTGTCGATCTGCTTTACTACAGGCAGGATACCGAACTGCTTACGACGGTTGCGAACCAGCAACGAGGCATCGTGCATGTTGCGGCTCTCGCCCTCCAGACCAATAGCGCGGGCAATCTGGAAATCGGTAAATCCGTAAACCTTAGCCTGGCGCAGCAGGTCCTTCTCGATGGTGTTGATATTCTGTTTCTTCAGCTGCTCGTCGATGTCGATAATGTGCTTCAGTTTCTGCAGGAACCACTTGTCAATCTTGGTCAGCTCGTGAATACGATCGATATCGTACTGCTTGTCGTGCATGGCCTTTGAGATGACGAAGATACGCTTATCGGTTGGCTCGCGCAGGGCAGCATCGATATCGTTAATCTTCAGTTCCTTGTTCTCTACAAATCCGTGCATGCCCTGACCAATCATACGCAAGCCCTTCTGGATAGCCTCCTCAAAGTTGCGACCGATGGCCATTACCTCGCCTACCGACTTCATCGATGAACCGAGCTCCTTATCTACACCATGGAACTTTGAGAGGTCCCAACGTGGAATCTTACAAACCACGTAGTCGAGAGCAGGCTCGAAGAAAGCACTTGTTGTCTTGGTAACCGAGTTCTTCAGCTCGAACAGTCCGTAGCCCATACCTAATTTGGCAGCTACGAAAGCCAAGGGATAACCAGTGGCCTTTGATGCCAGTGCTGATGAGCGGCTCAAGCGGGCATTTACCTCAATTACACGATAGTCTTCCGACTGTGGGTCGAAAGCATATTGTACGTTACACTCACCTACGATACCGATGTGACGGATAATCTTGATGGCCAGTGCACGCAGCTTATGATATTCTGAGTTGGTCAGAGTCTGTGAAGGAGCGATAACGATCGACTCACCTGTGTGGATTCCCAGGGGGTCGAAGTTCTCCATGTTACATACGGTGATACAGTTATCGTATTTATCGCGTACTACTTCGTACTCAATTTCCTTCCATCCCTTCAGCGATTTCTCAACCAGCACCTGTGGTGAGAAGGCAAAGGCTTTCTCGGCCAGCTTGTTGAGCTCCTCTTCGTTGTCGCAGAAACCAGAACCCAGACCGCCGAGTGCGTATGCTGCACGCAGGATAACTGGATAGCCCAGTGCCTTAGCTGCCTTACGTGCGCTCTCGATATCAGAGCAAGCCTCGCTCTTGATGGTCTTTACGCCAATCTCGTCGAGCTTCTTTACAAACAGCTCGCGGTCCTCGGTATCCATGATAGCCTGTACAGGTGTACCCAGTACCTTTACGCCATACTTCTCCAGTACGCCGCTCTGGTAAAGCTCAACACCGCAGTTCAGAGCAGTCTGACCACCGAATGCCAGCAGGATGCCATCGGGGCGCTCCTTATCGATTACTCGCTCTACGAAATAAGGCTGAACAGGCAGGAAGTAAATCTCGTCGGCTACACCCTCTGATGTCTGCACGGTGGCGATGTTAGGGTTAATCAAAACTGTTTTTACACCCTCTTCGCGCAGTGCTTTCAGAGCCTGCGAACCACTATAGTCAAACTCTCCGGCCTCGCCTATCTTCAATGCGCCGCTACCCAGCAACAGCACTTTCTTTATACTATTATCTTTCATAATGTCTCAATAAAACGGTCAAACATAAATTCTGTGTCAACGGGGCCTGAGCAAGCCTCGGGGTGGAACTGGCTCGAGAACCAGGGCAATGAGAGATGACGGATACCCTCGTTCGAACCGTCGTTCATGTTTACAAACAGCTCGCGCCAGTCGTTACCCAGTGTGGCAGCATCTACAGCGTAGCCGTGGTTCTGTGATGTAACGTAGCAGCGGTTGGTGCCTACCTCGCGAACAGGCTGGTTGTGCGAACGGTGTCCGTACTTCAGCTTGTAGATGGTTGCGCCGCCGGCCTTAGCCAGCAACTGGTTACCCATACAGATACCGCAGATAGGCTTGCGCGATGCCGACATCTGTTTTTTCAGAATCTCTACAGCGTCCACGCACATGTCGGGATCGCCAGGACCGTTAGCCAGGAACAGTCCGTCGAACTCCATGTTGGTGTAGTCGTAGTTCCAGGGCACGCGGATTACCTCAACGCCGCGGTTAACCAGGCAGCGGATAATATTGTTCTTTACACCGCAGTCAACCAGCACTACCTTGCGGCCAGCGCCTTCGTTGTAGCGGATAATGTCTTTGCAGCTTACTTTGTCTACCCAGTTGATGCCCTCGTACTCGGCTGTAGGGATGTTGTCGGGCTCGTCGTCAAAAATAATCTGTCCCATCATCACACCGTGCTCGCGCAGTACTTTGGTAAGTTCGCGTGTGTCGATGCCTGTAATGCCGGGTACACCCTCGCGCTTCAGCCAGTCGGCCAAGCTCTCGGTGGCATTCCAGTGTGAGTACTGCTCGCTGTAGTCGCTCACGATGATGGCCGAAGCATAAATCTTGTCGCTCTCCATAAAGGTTGCCAGTCCGTTATTTTCAATGCTGAATGGCGGCACTCCGTAGTTACCTACCAGCGGATAGGTAAGTGTCATCAACTGTCCGGCATAGCTGGGGTCGGTAAGGCTCTCGGGATAACCCATCATAGCCGTATTAAATACCACCTCACCAGCTACGGGTTTCTCGCTACCGAAACTCTTGCCGTGAAATTTAGTTCCGTCCGAAAGGACCAGTGTTACATCTCTCATATTCTTTCCTTATAATCTAAATATATTCTTTATAAAAAAGGCGAAACGTTTAAAAACGAATCGCCTCAAATATCATTCAACTGTCACCGATTTTGCTAAGTTTCTTGGCTGGTCAACGTTCTTACCTTTGCAAACGGCAACGTGATAAGCCAACAACTGCAGAGGAATCGTTGCAACCAGCGGTTCCAAACACTCAAGCACGTCGGGAAGTTCAATCACCTCGTCGGCAATTTTCGCAATGGTGTCGTCGCCCTTCGATACGAGCGCAATCACCCTACCCTGACGGGCTTTTATCTCCTGAATGTTCGACAGCACCTTCTCGTACATCGCGTTATGGGTGGCGATAACCACTACAGGCATGTCGGAGTCGATCAGGGCGATAGGTCCGTGTTTCATCTCGGCTGCGGGATAACCCTCAGCGTGGATGTATGAAATTTCTTTCAGTTTCAAGGCGCCTTCGAGTGCTACCGGATACGAGAATCCGCGACCCAGATACAGGAAGTTGTGTGCATAGGTAAACGTGCGGGCCAGGTCGGCTACCTTATCGTTTGTCTGTAGCACCTCGCGAATCTTCATAGGTATCTCGCTCAGACCTTTTACTATCTTCAGATATTCATCGCGCTTAACGGTTCCCTTTGCCTCCGAGAGTGCCAGGGCTATCATCGTGAGCACGGTTACCTGTCCGGTAAATGCCTTGGTTGATGCCACGCCAATCTCAGGACCTACGTGGATGTAAGTACCTGTATCGGTAGCACGGGGGATTGACGAACCGATGGCGTTACATACACCATATATAAATGCGCCTTTTTCTTTTGCTAACTGTACGGCTGCCAGTGTATCGGCGGTCTCACCGCTCTGACTGATGGCGATTACTACGTCGCCTTTGCCTACTACTGGGTTGCGATAGCGGAACTCAGAGGCGTACTCCACTTCTACTGGAATACGGCACAGACTCTCGATAATCTGCTTACCAATCAAACCGGCGTGCCATGAAGTACCGCAAGCAACGATTACTACGCGCTTGGCGTCGAGCAGCTGGCGGCGGTAGTCGATCAGTGCCGAAAGAGTTACATGGTCGGCCTCTACATTTACACGTCCGCGCATGCAGTTGGTCAGGCACTCAGGCTGCTCAAAAATCTCCTTCAGCATGAAGTGTGGGTAACCACCCTTCTCAATCTGGCCCAGGTCGATGTCTACGGTCTTAACGGCCAGCTCCTGATCTTCACCCTGGATATTTACCACGTGCAGATCCTGACCGCGACGGATAACGGCGATGTTACCATCCTCCAGATAAACCACCTTATCGGTATATTCTACGATAGGACTGGCATCTGAACCAAGGAAGAATTCGTCTTCGCCGATACCTACAACCAGCGGACTCTGCTTGCGGGCGCAGATAATCTGGTCGGCATCACGCTTGTCAAGTACGGCGATGGCATAAGCACCAATCACCTGGTATAGGGCTACCTGTACTGCTGTGAGCAGGTCGAGATTCTTATGTTCCTTAATATATTCTATGAGCTGAACCAGTACCTCGGTGTCGGTATCCGATACAAAGTGTACACCCTTCTGCTGCAGTTTCTCCTTCAGCTCGGCGTAGTTCTCGATAATACCGTTGTGGATGATGGCTAAGTTCTTACTTTCTGAATAATGTGGGTGTGCGTTACGCGATGATGGTTCACCATGAGTGGCCCAACGCGTGTGCGCTATACCTATAGTACCGCTTATATTCTTGTCGTTGCAGTATTCACAAAGATTGTCGACTTTTCCTTTCGACTTGTAAACATTCAAGTCGCCATTGTCATTAATCAAAGCTACGCCAGCGCTATCGTAACCACGATATTCCAGACGGCGCAAGCCTTTAATTAGTATGGGATAAGCTTCCTTATTCCCGATGTATCCTACGATTCCACACATATACTGTTTTGTCGTTTTGTCGTCTTTGATTCAAATTCGGCTGCAAAATTACAACAAAAATCTGAATCTACAAACGTTTTGCCCAAAAATATTTCTAAAAACTTACACAAGATAATATAAAACAAAAATCCACCAAGATTCACATCTTGATGGACCTCTGCGGTGCGTACGAGATTCGAACTCGTGACCTCCTGCGTGACAGGCAGGCATTCTAACCTACTGAACTAACGCACCATTACTATGGAACGAATGAAAAAAAACTTTTTAGCGGTGCGTACGAGATTCGAACTCGTGACCTCCTGCGTGACAGGCAGGCATTCTAACCTACTGAACTAACGCACCAAAGAACGCTTTTTCTTATTTGCGGGTGCAAAGGTAGTGATATTTTTGGAACTACCAAAACTTTTTGGCGATTTTTTTGCGATTTAATCGCATTTTTTCTGAAATACGTACTGAATTAGCACAGAATCGCGATATTTTGCTCCATCGAACAGCCAATCGCCTATTTTTGCGCATACTTTGTAACCGGCTTTTTCGAATAGGCAAAGTGATGCTTTATTCTCACAATCCACGTAGGCATAAAGCTGATGAAGATGCAAAATGCGCTGGGCGTAATCGGCCAAAGCCTGTAGCATGGCGGTGCCATATCCCTGTCGGCGATAGCTGTTAAGTACTATCAGTCCCACCTCGGCGCGACAGTTGGCAGGGTCGAAATTCACCAAATCGGCCACACCTACTACCTCGCCTGCCTGGTTCTCAACCATCATACGCACCTGGCGGTCGGTATAGATGTCGTTTTTGCAGTTAGCTACATAGTCGTGCAGCAGGTATCGCGAATATGGTACGTTGGTGTTGCCAACGTTCCAAAGCTCTACGTCGTTTTCTATACGGTATAGCAGATCGAGATCTTCGGGTTCGATAGCGCGCAGTGTAATCTGTTTCATCCTAAATGCAGTTTTTTACGTACGATATCAACTAATGCCAGCGAGGCGCGGAAGTAGATGGCCACTTTAACTGGCAGCGAAAAAAAGAAACTGAGGTGACTGTAGTGCTTGTGGAAGAATATCAGCATGGCCTGATAGAACACATGCACATAGCGGAAATCTGATTTGCTGGTCGACTGACCTTTGTAATGTACAATATCGTAAGGCAGATACCAGTTCTGCCATCCGCCTTGAAGCAGACGATACGACAGGTCGATATCTTCGCCATACATAAAAAAGTCCTCGTCCAGCATGCCTACCTCGTAGATGGCCTTGTGGCGTAGCAGCATAAAGGCGCCGCTCACCACTTCGATCTGTGCAGGCGCATCCCACGACAGGTAGCTCATATAGTAGCGCTTGGTGAAGCCTAACATCTTACGGGCAGCGACAAAAGGTGTGGGAATAGCACGTCTACTTTCGGGTGCCAGGGTGCCATCGGCATTGTGCATTCTTACACCTGCCCCACCCGCCTTAGGGTGCTGGTCCATAAAGTCGATAACACCTTTCAGTGTCTCCTCAGCCACTACGGTGTCGGGGTTCAGCAGCAGAATGTACTCACCTTGTGCCTGACGGATAGCTATGTTGTTGGCCTTCGAGAAACCTAAGTTCTCTCTATTATTAATAAGGTGTACCCACGCGTAGTCGCGACTGATTACCTCTACACTATCGTCGTCGCTATGGTTATCTACCACAAACACCTCGCTCTCGATACCCTCGAGAGCGCGCTGTACGCTATCAAGACATGCCGTAAGGTACGGGCGTACGTTGTAGTTTACGATAATAACCGATAGCTTCATATTTTTCTTTTGGCGGTGATATTATTTATCGTCTTCAACCTCGGCCTCGCAACGGCTCATGGTTGGAAACACAAATGGCAGGCACAGCAAACCGATGATGGCCATATAACCAAAAGTGGTGTTCATATATAAATAATATAAATATGTATTAGCAACCATGGGTGCCAGTATCATTACCAGGCGCAGGGTGCCCCACTTGCTTAAGGCATTATGCTTTTTGCTTACCAGTTCGGCGTGCACCTTATTAAACTTAAACAGGCGCAAGCCCAGGAACACGCAACCCAGTGTGAGCAGTTCCATAAAGGCGGTCCAGAAAAACTCCGATTGTGTTTCGCCTGTATACAAACCTGCAGTCATGGTATCGGTCTCAAACAGAACTACAATGCCAAGTGCAAACACTACGGCAAAAACCAGAATGGTCATCAAATGATTTCTTGTTTCTTTCATATCTTCCTATTTTTCTTCAAACAATGTTCGGTTAGTAATCGATCGGCCCAGCGTAACCTCGTCGGCATACTCCAGTTCGTTGCCTACGGCTATGCCTCGGGCTATCACGCTTACTTTTATGCCAGTAGGCGCCAGTTTTCGGTAGATGTAGAAGTTGGTGGTATCGCCTTCCATAGTTGGACTCAGGGCTAATATCACCTCCTGTACCGTGCCCTCGCCTACGCGCTGTATCAGTGAGTCGATCTCGATGTCGGCAGGACCCATGCCGTCCATGGGCGATATCACACCACCTAATACGTGGTACAGACCATTGAACTGTTGGGTGTTCTCGATGGCCATCACATCCTGTATGTTCTCAACCACGCACACCGTTGTTTGGTCGCGGCGCTGGTCGGCACAGATGGGACAGATGTCGGTATCGCTGATATTGTGGCACACTTTACAGTACTTTACGCCGCACTTCAGCTCGTTTACTGCCGCAGTAAACTGTGTTACGTCGCTATCGTCCTGGCGCAGCATCCAGAGTACCAGACGCAGGGCGGTTTTCCTGCCGATGCCCGGTAGCTTCGAAAACTCCTGTACAGCCTTTTCGAGCAGTTGCGATGGGTATTGTTGTTGTATCATATTTCTGATAGTTCCAGCCAGCGCATGCTCTTCTCGTCGAGTTCGTCGTTAAGCACGGGCAGACGCTTGCTCATTGTTGTTATTTCCTCAACCGATGTGGTGCCACCACAAAGGGCTTCTTCTATCTGTTTCTTCTCAACCTCGAGTGCCTCGATGTCCTTTTCCAACTGCTCCAACTCGCGCTTTTCCTTAAACGTAAGCTTGCGTTTCTGCTGCGGATTGTTGGCGGGCTGTTTTGTGGCCTTTTCGGCTTTTTGCTCTTTGGCTTCTTTAGGCTCATCGGGCTGCAGTTTCTCCCATTCGCGATACTGTGTGTAGTTGCCTGGGAAATCCTTGATATCGCCCATGCCTTTAAATACCAGCAGATGGTCAACCACCTTATCCATAAAGTAGCGGTCGTGACTTACTACAATCACGCAGCCTGGGAAGTCCTGCAGGTATTCTTCCAGAATCTGTAGTGTTACGATGTCCAGGTCGTTCGTAGGCTCGTCGAGCACCAGGAAGTTGGGGTTCTTCATCAGCACTGTACATAGGTACAACTTACGGCGCTCGCCACCGCTCAGCTTGTACACATAGTTGTGCTGCTGTTCGGGTGTGAACATGAAATGCTGCAGAAACTGCGAGGCAGTTAAGTGCTTGCCGCCACCCATGTCGATATACTCAGCTATATCCTTTACTACATCGATAACCTTCTGTGTATCATCAAAATGCAGACCTTCTTGCGAGAAATAGCCGAAGCGTACGGTGTCGCCGATATCAAACTTTCCGCTATCGGGTGCCACCTGGCCTAACAGCATTTTTATGAAGGTAGATTTGCCTGTACCGTTATTGCCCACGATACCCATCTTCTCAAAGCGTGAGAAGTTATAATAAAAGTCCTTGAGTATCGTCAATGGTTCGGCATCGGGGCGCTCAAAGGCCTTCGATACATATTGGCACTCAAAGATTTTTGAGCCAATATATACGTTGCGGGATTTCAATCGTACTTGGCGTTCCTCTATGCGCTGCTTGGCTATCTTCTCTAGTTCGTAGAAAGCTTCTTCGCGGTAACGGGCTTTGTGACCACGGGCCTGAGGCATGCGACGCATCCACTCCAACTCGGTGCGATATAGGTTGTTGGCGCGTGCTATTTCGGCACGGCGGTTGTCGATACGTTCCTGGCGTTTCTCTAAGTAGTAGCTGTAGTTGCCACGATAGGTATAAACAGTCTGATCGTCCAGCTCCAGGATTACCGAGCACACACGGTCCAGGAAGAATCGGTCGTGTGTTACCATCAGCAGCGTTTTGTTGCCACGGTTCAGGTAGCCCTCCAGCCATTCAATCATCTCCAAGTCCAGATGGTTGGTTGGCTCGTCGAGTATCAGAAGATCGGGATCGGTAATCAGCACGTTGGCCAGTGCCACGCGCTTCTGCTGTCCTCCGCTCAGCTGGCGCATAGGCTGTTCCAGGTCGCGTATCTTCAGCTGTGTCAGCACCTGCTTGGCTTTCAGTACCTTCTCAGGGTCGCCCTGATGGTTAAAGCACGCATCCAGCACACTCTCGTTGGGGTCGAATGCGGGACTCTGCTCCAGCATGCCCACGCGCAGGTCGCGACGGAAGATAATCTCGCCCTCGTCGTAACCTTCCTTACCGCTCAGGATAGATAGCAGCGTACTTTTACCGGTGCCGTTCTTGGCTATCAGTCCTACCTTTTGTCCTTCGGCTATCGAAAAGCTTAAATCGCGAAACAGCACCAACGATCCAAACGACTTCGTTAAGTGCTGCACGTCTAAGTATGGATTTTCTTTAGCCATTATTCCTTCAATCCTTTATTAATTTGTTCAATGTAATCCAGTACCTCGTCGCGGCCCTGTTTCTTTTCCGATGAGGTAACAAAAATCGGGGGCAGCTCTTCCCATGTTTCGCTCAGCACCTTCTTGTAAGCATTCAGGTTCTGAAGCACCTTGCTGGCGCTCAACTTATCGGCCTTGGTAAAAATAATGGCAAATGGCACGCTACTGGTTCCCATCCACTCCATAAACTCCAGATCTATCTTCTGGGCCTCCAAGCGTATGTCAATCAGCAGAAACACGTTTACCAGCTGCTCGCGCTGCAGTATATAGCCGTTAATCATCTGCTCCAGCTTCTGCACCTCTTTTTTCGAGCGCTTGGCAAAACCATAGCCGGGCAAATCTACCAGGTACCACTCGTTATTAATAATAAAGTGGTTAATGAGCAGTGTTTTACCGGGTGTGGCACTGGTCTTAGCCAGATTTTTCTTGCCGGTAAGCATGTTTATCAGGCTCGACTTACCCACGTTCGAACGACCAATAAAGGCGTATTCGGGTTTGGTATCCTTCGGACACATCGACTCCATCGGAGCGCTTAATGTAAATTCGGCTTTCTTAATTTCCATAAGTTATATCAATTTTGGGTGCAAAGATACGAAAAGTCGAGAGCAAAACAAAAGAATTCATTCTTTTTTTTGCCGAGACGGAGTATCTTCGCGGTTTTTAGCGCAAAGATACGAAATTTTTCCGAAAAAGTTTGGTGGTTCGCAAAAATATGCGTACCTTTGCAACGATTTTTCTAATCAGTGCTTCCGTTCGCGAAGCATTTCCACAAAATCTTTTCAGAATCATAAATGTAATTTAAGTACATATTGTATGTATACAAAAGAAGAATTAGAATCTATGGACATACCCCAGCTTGTGGGTATTGCCGACGAGCTTGGTATTAAGGTTTCGCCCGACGACCAGCTTACTGACGTGGTGTATGCCATACTCGACAAGGCTGCTGAACAGAGCGCCTCTGCTGCCGACGACTCACCTAAACGCAAGCGCACACGAATTGCTAAGAAAGATACAAGCAAAGTTTATACTGTAAATGGCGAGGATGGCGAGAACCTCGACTCAAAGAGTAATCGCACTCGTAAAAAGGCCGAGCAGCCACAGCTGTTTGCCGATATGCCTGCTGCCCCTGCTGAAACCGCTGAGGCTGCACCCGAAGAAGCACCAAAACCTAAGAAGCGCGGACGTAAGAGCAAGGCTGAGAAAGAGGCCGAAGAGGCTGCTGCACGTGCTGCCATCGAGGCTGCTGCTGCCAAAGCCGCTGCCGAGGCCGAGGAATTTGTTGTGCCCGAGGCTGCCCAGTTTGCCGTTGGTGCCGATGATGCCGACGATGAGGTCGCTCCCAATGCTATCGAGCAGTTGCGCGAGAAAATGGCTGCCACAAAGGTTGCTGCTCCCGAGTCAGAATATGAGCCCGAGGCTGAGCCTGAGATGGCACCTGTAGCCCAGGAGGCTGCCCCCGACCCCATGACCGACGAGGTTGATGAGAATGGCGTATGGATGGGCGACCCAGGCGATGGAACCGATTTTATTACCATTCTTGATATTCCCATCGAGGACCAGAGTGCTATACCTACACTCGATATGTTCGACCGTCCGGTTGCACCCGTTGCTACCGAGCAGCCCGTTCTCAATCGAAATGTTGTGCCCAGCTCGCAGCCACGCTACGACTTTGCCGACCTGATTGATGCTAACGGCGTATTGGAGATTCTGACCGATGGTTACGGATTCCTGCGTTCGAGCGATTATAACTACCTGTCGTCACCCGACGATGTGTATGTTGCACCCCAGCAGATTAAGCGTTACGGTCTGAAGACTGGTGATGTGGTAGAGTGCACCGTTCGTCCACCACACGAGGGCGAGAAGTTCTTTGCCATGACCGATGTTCGCAGCATTAACGGTCGCCACCCAGATGAGGTTCGCAACCGTGTAGCCTTCGAGCACCTTACACCACTCTTCCCAGAGGAGAAGTTCACCCTTTGCGGCGATCGCGCTACTACCAACCCATCGGTACGTATCGTCGATCTCTTCTCGCCAATCGGTAAAGGTCAGCGTGCCCTGATAGTGGCCCAGCCTAAGACCGGTAAAACCGTGCTCATGAAGGATATCGCCAACGCTATTGCCGCCAATCATCCTGAGGCTTATATCATGATGCTGCTGATCGATGAGCGTCCTGAGGAGGTTACCGATATGGCCCGCACCGTAAATGCCGAGGTTATTGCATCAACCTTCGACGAGCCTGCCGAGCGCCACGTAAAGATTGCCGGTATCGTGCTCGAAAAGGCCAAGCGTATGGTAGAGTGCGGTCACGATGTAGTTATCTTCCTCGATTCAATCACCCGTCTGGCTCGTGCTTATAACACCGTAGCACCTACCTCTGGTAAGATTCTTACCGGTGGTGTGGATAGCAACGCCCTGCAGAAGCCAAAGCGTTTCTTCGGAGCTGCTCGTAACATCGAGGGTGGCGGTTCGCTCACCATCATTGCAACAGCTCTGGTTGATACTGGTTCTAAGATGGACGAGGTTATCTTCGAGGAGTTCAAGGGTACAGGTAACTCTGAAATCCAGCTTAACCGCTCGCTGGCCAACAAGCGCATCTTCCCAGCTATCGATATCGTGCTGTCTTCAACACGCCGCGACGATCTGCTGCTTGATGATACCACACTTAACCGCATGTGGATTATGCGTAAGTTTATTGCCGATATGAATCCTATCGAGGCCATGAGCACCGTTCGCGATCGTTTGGTAACCACCCGCACAAACGAGGAGTTCCTCCTGTCGATGAACGGATAAATGATGAAGAAGATTCTTTTCGTTTGTCACGGTAATATCTGCCGCAGTCCGATGGCAGAGTACGTGATGAAATACTTAGTAGAACAGGCGCAGCTGACCGATCAATTCCTGATCGAGTCAGCTGCAACTTCTACCGAGGAGATTGGTAACCCCGTTTATCCCCCAGCCCGTCGAAAACTGGCCGAACACGGCATCTGCTGCAACGGCCACGCCGCCCGTCAGATGACCCGCGCCGACTACAGCCGTTACGACCTGTTGATAGGTATGGATTCTGCCAATCTTCGTAATATGACCCGTATAGCCGGTGGCGATCCCGAGGGTAAAATCCGCCCCCTGCTTTACGATAAAGATGTTGCCGACCCATGGTACACCGGCAACTTCGAAGCCACTTGGCAAGATGTTCTTCGTGGCTGTCAAGCTTTACTCGAAGAACAAATTCAGTGTATTTGATGATCAAATTCAGTGAATTTGTTGACCAAATACACTGAATTTGTTTTTAAAGATATTAATTCTTTTAGTCTTTCTTCAGAAAGTCTAAAGGATTTATTTCCTCAAGTTTCTTTTTGATGAGTTGGCGGGCTTGATCCTCGTCGAGGGTGTACACGTGGTTAAACACACCTACGGATACCATGATAAACTCGCCATCGTAATCTACAAAGCCAAGGCTGTAGAAGCGGTGGTCGCGAACCAGGAAGTTGGTGTTCAGGAACTGATCAACGGCTGTGGTGGCGGCTACCGAGGCTATCGAGCCAAGCGGACCATCGATGTTGTTTTCGCGCAATTCGGCACTTACAGCGCCTTTCATGACCGATTTAATGGTATCAACATGCTGCTGACGATCGGGCGTGGTGACCATCAAACCTAATGCAATGGCGCCTATAATCACCAAAAAGATAACTAACTTTTTCATAACCTATCTAAAAAGTAACTGTTATTCGCAATACGTTTGTGGTTTCTTTGCTTACACAGAAACGGTTGTCGGTGCGGCGACCAATTAGCCACACAATGGCGCCTGTGGCATCGGTTACTACTTCCTGGTGGCGCTTATCCAAGATACTGACCTTCTGGTCGGTAAGATAGTCGCTCACCAGTTTGCTGCCTTTCATACCAAAAGGTACGAATCTGTCGCCCTGCTCTACAAGGCGCACCGTGAGGGGAAACTGCACCTTGTCGGCATCGAGCGTAGCCACATAGGGCTCACGTGATACGGTGGTATCGGTGGTTATCTCGAACTTAAAGGCGGTTTGGTCTTCGTCGCGATAGGTACCTGTCTCGGGTATTTTAAGCGGTTTAATCGGATCTGTAATAGGCTCAACCTCAAAGAATTCACGATCAACCACTAACCTATGTGTTGCCGAAAGAAATTCACGCCCAGTCTCGTTCATGCAATCAAGTATCTGCTCGGTTTGCGTAGAGTTAAAACCAAAAGGCGACAGCCACTCGTGAAGTATCGACGGCATCGACGGTGTTATGTCTGAATCTTTGTAGAATTTATTATCAGATATGAAGTTATCTTTATAATCTTCGATTTTCTTATTATATACCTCCTCGGCCTCGCGCAGGTAATTGGCGGTTTTATAGATGTTGGCCATAGCACCAGGGGCGATTTCTTCGAGAAGCGGCAACACCATAAGACGCAGTTTGTTACGCAGCACGTCGGCCTCGAGATTGGTTGAATCGGTAACGAATGTTTGTCCGATGGAATCGAGATATTGCAGGATCTCCTGTCGATTAATACACAATAATGGACGGCGCACGATATCGTTCTTAGGGCGGATGCCTGTAAGGCCGTGTATGCCAGCACCACGTGACAGGTTCATCATCAGCGTCTCAACAGCATCGTCGCGATGATGGGCGATACACACATCTGTGGCTCCGATATCCTGACAAAGCTGACGGAAATAGCCGTAGCGCAAATCGCGTGCAGCCATCTCAATACTTACTTTATGTAGTGCAGCGTATTCTTTTGTGTCGAAATGAATTACGTGAAGCGGAATATCGTGCTGCTTGCAAAGGTTACGTACAAACTGCTCGTCGCGATCGCTCTCTTCGCCACGTAAACGAAAATTACAATGCGCAGCCTCGATTCTATAACCCAAATCCTTTAAAATCAAGAGCAAGGCTACCGAGTCGGCTCCACCGCTCAGGCCTACCAAATGCAGATCGTAGCGATAAAGAAGCTTCTCGCGCTCAATAAACTTTCTAACCTTATTCAACATACAGCACCAGTCCTTTCAGATACTCGCCCTCGGGGTGATAGATGTTAATAGGATGGTCGGCTGGCTGGTGCAGCTGGTGCAGAATACGAACCTTGCGGCCTGCCTGGGCTGCAGCTGTGAATACGGCGTTGCGGAAGTGGTCTTTAGTAACCACCTGCGAACAGCTGAACGTAAAGAGTATGCCGCCTGGCTGAATCTTCTGGAAAGCCTTGTTGTTCAGGCGGGTGTAACCCTTCAGTGCATTGTGCAGGGCACCACGGTGCTTGGCAAATGCAGGAGGGTCGAGAATAATCAGATCGTAATTGTTGCCTGCCTGCTCAAGATACTTGAAGGCATCTTCGCAGAAGGCCTCGTGGCGGTTGTCGCCCTCAAAGTTAAGGGCTATATTGCGGTTGGTAAGCTCGATGGCCTTAGCGCTGCTATCTACCGAGTGTACCAGTTTGGCGCCGCCGCGCATGGCGTAAACCGAGAATCCACCGGTGTAACAGAACATGTTAAGCACGCTCTTGCCGGCCGAATAACGCTCGAGCAGCGAACGGTTGTCGCGCTGATCCACAAAGAATCCGGTTTTCTGTCCGCGCAGCCAGTCTACGTAGAACTTCAAGCCGTTCTCGAGTGCCACGTTGTCCTCGCTGCCGCCATATACAAAGCCGTTCTCCATATCGTCCATAAACGGCAGTGTGGTTTCGCTCTTGTAATATACATTATCAATACGGCTACCCATTACCTTTACCAGCTGCTCGGCTATCTGCTTGCGCTGCAGGTGCATGCCAATACTATGAGCCTGCATAACGGCGGTGCGGTCGTAAACGTCGATAATCAGTCCGGGCAGGTTGTCGCCCTCGCCGTGTACCAGACGGTAGGTGTTGTTCTTGGGATTGTCGGCAATGCCGATGGATTGGCGCACTTTAAGTGCCGAGGCCAGTCGTGATGCCCAGAAATCGGCATCGATATCAACATCGCGGAACGAGAGAACACGTACGGCGATAGAGCCCATCTGGAAGTGACCTACAGCGATGAAATCGCCATGATTTGTTAATACGCGTACCAGGTCGCCATCCTTCAAATCGTCGTCGGCCTGTGCAATGGCACCCGAGAATACCCATGGATGGAAACGCAATAAGCTCTCTTCTTTACCTCGCTTAAGATATAGTTTCTTCATTATTCTTAGTTGTTATTTCTGGCACGATAACCAGTTGATAATCATTATTTTCAATCATTCTTTTAAACTCGTTGTAAAGCTGTACGCAGGCCCACGCATCGGTGGCTGCATAGCGCTTCTGATGGTCGTCGAGTACGTCGCGCTCCCAGTTGGTTAGCTGCTCGCGTTTGCTGATGCGTTCGCCAAATACGTTGGCGTAGAGCTTAGCCAGACTCTGATCCTCGATACCTATCTTACGGGCCATATCCTGCAAATCTACAAACTCGCCCATCTCAAAATTGCCTAACTGGTGCAAGCCTAATGCATCGTTTCGCCATGCCAGGCCCACCTTGGTTACGGTGTTGTCGGCCAACAAGCGCTTAACGGCAGGGCAAAGACCAATGTGATTCAAACGGAACAGGAAGCAGCAGTTCTCGGTGGATACCTGCAGCAACGAGCACTTGTGGTGTACGCCTTTTTTAAAGCTGGGGCGCGTTTCGGTATCAAACCCAAGCACGGGTTGAGCCAGCAGGTAATCAACTGCTCGCTCGGCTTCGGCTTGCGACACCACTACCACAATCTTTCCGTCGAAAATTGCACGTGGAAATTGCGAAATTGCCTTCTTATCTACCTTGTTTTGTATTAACTTTTTCATTTCTGCGTGCAAAATTATAAAAAAAATCCCGATTTATGATGAAATATGAGCGATTTTAGCTACTTTTGCACGAAAATATCATAAACTATATGAAGAAAGGAAAGAAAAAGAACTCAAACAACGAAAATAAAGAGCGCTTGAGCTTTATTCTCGGTGCCATCATATTTGGTATTTCTATCTACCTGTGTTTCGCATTCGTGTCATACTTTACAACGGGTGCGGCCGACCAAACCCTGATAGAGGAACCGCGTGCCGGTGAGTTGATGAACGAACATCATGAGTTTGCCAACACCTGTGGCTCGTTGGGTGCCTATGCATCGTGGTTCTTTATTAAGCACTGTTTTGGCTTGCCGGCATTCCTGATACCGGTACTGCTGTTCGTGGTTGCTATACACCTGATGAAAGCCTATCGTGTAAACCTGCTTAAGTGGGCACTCGCTTCGATGCTGCTCATGATTTGGGCATCGGTTGCACTGGCCACATTCCTGGAGCCATTGTTTGCCAACGCTAGCTACAATCCTGGTGGCGATCACGGTTTGTATATCAGCAGCTTTATTGGCAACTTGGTGGGTGCACCTGGTCTTACAGCCTTGCTTATTCTGGTGGCTGTGGCTTTCCTCACCTACTTCAGTGCCGCTACAGTTATCTTTATCCGCAAATTGCTTAACCCCGCCATCTATTATAATAAGGTAAAGTTTACTGTTAATAAGGGCAGTGAGCAGACGGATACTAATGAGTATGAGGACGAGGAAGCCGAGACACTGGTGTTCGACGATCCTGCCAAGCAGGAGGTGATTTTCGACGATAATGGCGGTGCTGTGGTTATCGACGAGGGCTACCAGAACGAGGATATCAACATTAAGGAAGGTCCGATGCCTAAGCCTGTTAAGCCCGAGCCTAAGCAGCCCGAAGCTACAGGCAGCGAGATTGAGATGGTGGTTGAAGAGGCTAAGGGCGATACCGAGACTGCTAATGCCAAGACCGTGGCTGATGCTGTGGAGAGCAACGAGCCTTACGATCCCAAGCGCGATCTGGAGCACTATAAGTACCCCACTCTCGACCTGCTGAAGAAATATGATAATGATGGTAAGCCCTATATCGATATGGCTGAGCAGAATGCAAATAAGAACCGTATCGTAGATGTGCTGCGTACCTTTGGTGTTGAAATCAGCAGCATTAAGGCTACCGTTGGTCCTACCATCACACTTTACGAGATTACGTTGGCACAAGGCGTACGTATCCAGAAGGTGAAGAATCTTGAGGATGATATCGCCCTCTCGTTGGCTGCACTCGGCATTCGTATCATTGCGCCTATGCCTGGTAAGGGTACGGTTGGTATCGAGGTACCAAATGCCAAGCCTTCGACCGTGTCGATGGAGTCGATCCTGAACTCAAAGAAGTTCCAGGAGTCGAAGATGGAGCTGCCTTGTGCTATCGGTAAGACGATTACCAACGAGGTGTTTATGTTCGATCTGGCCAAGGCTCCACACCTGCTGGTGGCTGGTGCTACCGGTCAGGGTAAGTCGGTTGGTTTGAACGCCATCATTACCTCTTTATTATATAAGAAGCACCCGGCCGAGCTGAAGATTGTGCTGGTTGACCCGAAGAAGGTGGAGTTCAGCTTCTATGAGCCTATCTGCAATCACTTCCTGGCTCAGGTGCCCGATGATGATGCCGACCCAATTATTACCGACGTAACCAAGGTGGTACGTACCCTGAACTCGCTGTGTAAGGAGATGGATACACGTTACGACCTGCTGAAGATAGCCCGTGCACATAACATCAAGGAGTATAACCAGAAGTTTACTGCCCGTCAGCTTAATCCTAACAACGGTCACCGTTTCCTGCCATACATTGTGGTGGTGATCGATGAGTTCGGTGATCTGATTATGACTGCCGGTAAGGAGGTTGAGTTGCCTATCGCACGTATCGCCCAGCTGGCACGTGCCGTGGGTATCCACATGATTATCGCTACCCAGCGTCCAACAACCAATATCATTACCGGTACCATCAAGGCCAACTTCCCAAGCCGTATCGCCTTTAAGGTTTCGGCAGGTATCGACTCAAAGACCATTCTCGACCGTACAGGTGCTCAGCAGCTGATTGGTCGTGGTGATATGCTGGCGCTGGTAGGCGGCTCAGAGCCCGAGCGTGTACAGTGTGCCTTTGTGGATACTCCCGAGGTTGAACGTATCAACGAGTACATCAGTGAGCAGCAGAGCTACGGTGCACCATTTGAGTTGCCCGAGCCTGATATGCCCGAGGCCGACATGGGTGATGCTGGTGATAGAGATGTGGATATGGCTCATCTCGATCCGCTGTTCGACGATGCAGCCCGTTTGATTGTTATGAATCAGAGCGGTTCTACATCACTCATACAGCGTAAGTTCGCTATCGGTTACAACCGTGCAGGCCGACTGATGGACCAGCTCGAGAAAGCCGGTGTGGTTGGTGCCGCTATGGGTTCGAAACCTCGCGAGGTACTGATTCAGGATGAGAATAGTTTGAATAATCTTTTAAATAGTTTACGATAAAAATGAAACGATTAAGCATGATGCTGGTTGCTGCGCTGCTGGCCGTAGGAGGCTATGCGCAGACAGCAAAGAGTGTATTGGATAAGGCTGCTGCCACCATCACTGCCCCACAGGGCGTAAAAGCAAACTTTAAGATGAGTGCCACCAGTGGCAGTACCAGTGGTACCATCGCCATCAAAGGTAAGAAGTTTTATGCTACCACACCTCAGGCCACCGTATGGTTCGATGGTAAAACACAGTGGACCTACATGAAGAATAACGATGAGGTGAATGTGAGCAATCCTACCGAGGCGCAGTTGCAGGCCATCAATCCCTACAACTTTATCAATCTGTACAAGCGTGGTTATAACTACACTATCAACACGGCTGGTAAGGATTATGTGGTGCATCTGCTGGCCAACAGCGGTGAGCGCAAAATCAAGGAACTGTTTGTTACCGTTGATAAGAAGAACTATCAGCCCAAGCAGGTAAAGATGTTGCAGGGTAAGAAGTGGACCACCTTCGATATCAGCAACATTAAGAAGGAGAAGCTGGCCGACGGTCAGTTCCGCTTCAACTCAAAAGACTTCCCCAAAGCCGAAATCATCGATCTTAGATAAAAACAAAACTTAAACAATGAACAAATTTCAACTGTACCGACTGCTTCGTAAGAACACTAACCTGAGTTATAAACGTAGTCCTGCCTTCGAGCAGAATAAATGGGCCAAGCTACTTATTTATTTAGGTGCTGGCATGTTTGCCCTTTACCTTATTATGTATGGTTGCATAGTTGGTATGGCTGCCAAAGGCGAGGCTGGCATGATGCTGGCTTTTGCGCCTTTTTATATGGCCATCGATTTCCTGCTGCGTTTCATCGTGCAAACCACACCTGGCATGATGGTTAAACCCTACATTCTGCAGCCCATTTCGCGCTATACCGCCATCGAGTGTTTCTTGATTGGCGAGCACGTGAGTGGCTACAATCTGCTGTGGCTTTGTATGTTTGTGCCCTACTCTATCATCCAGCTGTTTGCTGGCGAGAGCTTCCCACTGGTAATGCTCGAGTTGGTAACCTGCGAGCTGCTCATGATCTTGAACAGTCAGATTTATCTGTTCTTCCGTACACTGATTAATCGCAGCGTGCTGTGGCTTATTCCTGGTTTGGTGTTCTACGCTCTGCCATTTACACCGCTGATGCTGTCGCCAAAGGCCGACACCTTCGATAAGATGGTAGATATGATTATTGCTCAAGGTTTGTCGTGGTACGCCCTGCCTATCGTGCTGCTGGTTATCTGCGGTTTGTTCTTTGTAAACCGCCACATGCAGTTTATCTTTGTGTACGAGGAAATCTCGAAGAAAACCGAGCGTGCACTCAACCATGTATCAGAGTTCGCATTCTTTAATCGCTTCGGATTGATCGGCGAATATCTTAAAATCGAGCTTAAGTCGAACATCCGCAATAAAACCATGCGTACGCGCTGTATCTATAGTCTGTGTGCCGTGATTGCTTTCTCGCTGCTGGTGGCTTATACCACTATTTACGACAGCGAGCTGATGCAGAACTTCTGGTGCCTGTACTGTTTTGCCCTTTATGGCGTAACTGCCCTGATTAAGATTATGGGGCAGGAAGGCAACTATATTGAACTGCTGATGATGCACCGCGAAAACATCATCGCCCTGCTGCGTGCCAAGTTCATTTTCTATAGCGCTGTGCTCATTATTCCATTTGTTATCATGTTGCCTGCCGTTTTCACTGGCAAGTACACCATACTGATGCTGTTTGCTTACATGTTGCTAACGGCCGGATTCCTGCATTTCATCATCTTCCAGTTGGCGGTTTACAATAAGCAGACTCTGCCTTTGCAACTCAAGGTAACAGCTAAGGGTAACTTCGAAAATGGAATGCAGTTGGTCATCGAGTTGTTTGCACTTTTTGGTCCTGTGCTCATTACTGGTCTCGGATATTTGTTAGTGGGTCTTACATATACCTATATTTTTATGTGTATTGTGGGTTTGGCATTCATCATTGCACACCCCATTTGGATTCGCAACATTTACACTAGAATGATGAAAAGAAGGTATGAAAACCTCGAAGGATTCATGAATACACGCGATTTCTAGGCTTTTTTTGAGTTTTTTGAAAGAAAATCGCGAAAAAGTTTGGTGGTTTCAAAAAATAGTCGTACCTTTGCACCCGCAATTCAGCAAGAGAGCTGATACAAAGCAAAAAATGATGCACCCGTAGCTCAGTTGGTAGAGCACCTGACTCTTAATCAGGGTGTCCAGAGTTCGAGCCTCTGCGGGTGTACTTTTTGCAAGAAAACAGGCCCTAAAAAGCCACCAAAATGATGCACCCGTAGCTCAGTTGGTAGAGCACCTGACTCTTAATCAGGGTGTCCAGAGTTCGAGCCTCTGCGGGTGTACTAAGAAACAGAAAGCAGACCTTTAAGGCCTGCTTTTTTCGTATATATTAGTTCTCCACTTTATACCCTTTTACGATGATTGGTGGGCAGGCTGGAAGTTTTTTCATCTTACCCTTTACGGCGTTGCGGGCGTAGCTGCTTTTATAGTTGGCTGGGAAGAATATACCACCATTACCTTTATGGTCAACCACACTCACACTGATACAATATTTCTTTTTACCCTTAAGCACGATGTGTTCATCGGGACTTACGCTGAATTTCTTGCCATCGTCTGCGGGTGATATATGTTTGTATATGGGTTTGTTCATGATGTTGATAAACTTCTTGCCCTGTAGCTCATAGACATTGAAACTAAGCACACACTCATCATATTTACATTTAGCTATGGTCAGAAGCATCTCACTTAGTACATAGTCCTTGCTGTTCTTGAATATCGGCCCCCACTCCGTGTCGCCGTTTATGTTTCCTATGAATCCTACTGTCCCTATTCTTACAAGCGAACGCCCCGATAACGTGTTCGTTTTGTTTTTCTTGCCGATTACCACCTCAGCCAGTTCTATCACTTTATCCTTTAGTACTACCTTCAGATCATTTCCTTTGCTGTAGGTGGCATAAGGCACGATAGCATCCTGATACGACACATGCGTGAACGATAAGTCCTTATTTCGTCCCGCAGGTATGGTGAGCGTAAAGTGCCCCTTCGCGTCGGAAATCACGCCCACACTATCCTCATCAAAACCAATGCTGACATATTCTACAGCCTCGCCGCGTTCGTTTACTACGTTGCCTCGTACAATGGTCTGAGCACTCGCTGTAATCATCAACTGCATAAATACAGTTAAGAGTATGGTCTTCTTCATTTTTTTGAAATTATAAGTGTTGCAAATTCGCATGCAAATGTAGTTATTATCCCTGAATTACTCGTCGTTTTTCAAATTCTTTGTGATATGTTTTGATAGTTTCAGGTTTATGATGATGTTTTACCACGTTTTATTTGTACCTTTGCAGCCCGAGATGTCTATTACAATATGATATGAGTAATATAATGATTAGGAATATTGCATTTGATTTGGGCGGTGTGGTTGTAGCCCTGAGCTATGAACAGGCTGTTAAGCGATTCGAGGAGCTTGGTCTCCGCGATGCCAGGAAACATCTGGATGCGTTTTGTCAGAAAGGTATTTTTGGCGATCTGGAGAAAGGCATGATATCGCCTGAAGAGTTCCGTGCAGAGCTGAGTCAGCTTGTGGGTCGTGAGTTGTCTCACGATGAGTGTAAGTATGCCTGGCATGGTTATGTTGAGGCTGTACCACAAAAGAATCTGCAGATGCTGTTGAGATTGCGTGAACTCGGCTACAAGGTATGTCTGCTCTCCAACACCAATCCGTATATGATGCAGTGGGCCAAGAGTAACGAGTTTGATGGCAATGGCCACTCTATCGAATATTACTTCGACCATCTCTATCTGAGTTACGAGTGTAAACAGATGAAACCATCGGCAGAGATTTTCAGGATGATGCTCGATGGCCAGCAATCTTCAGCCGAAGAAACGCTCTTTATTGATGATGGACAAAAGAATATCGAAGCAGCGAAAGCACTTGGTATTCATACGCTCTTTCCTGAGAATAATGAAGACTGGACAGAGCCACTCGAAAGATTATTAGGCATAGATAAATAATACTATATTACGAATATTAAAAATGGAATATTTACCCAAAGATCCCGCTATATTGGTTTCGAGCGTGAACATGCTCCTGAGAGATGAGGAGTTTGACACGCTGGAATCACTTTGCTATAATTTTGGAACTGAACCCGCAGATATCAAAGATTACCTGTTCGGTCATGGATATGTGTATAGCGAAGAGCAACGTCAGTTCCGCCCTATTGGATATAACTCAGAGCAAAATGATAACAAAAGATAGTATCGAGACCGCCTATAGTTTCCTGCATCAAAAGCAGCGCATCTATGTTCACTCTACGCTCGACTGGCAGAAGGATGACATTGAGATGGCTATTGCTGCCTATGCCGACGATATGAGTCAGGAACTGTTTGAGGCCATCAGTGGTGGCAGGGCTGATTTCTTACACGATCATAAGCAGTTTCAAGATGATATCACCAAAGCGGTTGAGATACTCGAAAACATGCTATAATTTTATATAAAATCAAGAATATGAGTTTTTTAGATTTAGTAAAGCAGAGATATAGCTGCAGAAGCTATCAGGAGAAGAGTGTGGAACAGGAGAAGCTCGACTACGTGATGGAGTGCGTACGCTTTGCTCCTTCGGCTGTGAACAAGCAGCCTTGGATGTTCCGTGTGGTTAAGAACGATGCTGAAAAAGAAAATCTGCGTGAGTGCTATAGTCGCGATTGGTTTAATACAGCACCTATGTATATTATCTGCAGTATCCTGCACGATGAGGAATGGGTTCGCAAGGATGGCAAGCATCATGGCGATATCGACATAGCTATTGCTGTTGAGCATCTGTGTCTGGCTGCAACAGAACAAGGTCTGGCTACCTGCTGGGTATGCAACTTTGATGCCGAGAAATGCAAGCAGCTTTTTACTTTTGCTGAGAATGAGGAGCCTGCCGTGCTGATTCCTATCGGTTATGCAGCCGACGAGGCGAAGGAAAAGAAACGCAAGGATATGGATCAGATTTGCAAATAATGAATAGCCGCCATCGTTGGTGGGCTATTTTTATTATAACGAGAAAAGGCTCGCTTCACAGCGAACCTTTTCCGTACAATTACTTAAAAAACTAAATTAATCAACCATAAACCTTAACCATATTATCTATGCTGCAAAAGTACACATAAAACGGGAGATCAATGTTTGTTTATCGTTTATTTATGTTCAATCTACATTATTTGGCGCAGATTAAACAAAATTACACCGATTTTAAACATCGCCAGTCTATGCTACTACATGCTTGATGTGACGCGCTGTAGTTTTGTTGGCATCGTAGAGAACGGTTATCTCACGAGTGCGTGGATTGTACTTGGTATCCTTCACACCGTTGATACGCTCTGCCCGCGCCATCATCTTGGTAGGAGAATCGTGACGACTCAGCTTGAATGTGCAGATTCTCATCTCTGGATGATATGCATGTCTCTTGTCGAAGTGAGCAGTATGCTTATCAACCCTGTCGAAGTGCGTCTTTTTCTTGTCAACTACTGCAACCACTTTCTTATCGCGGTTGTTGTGATGCTTATTACCTGCCATTGCTGGCATTGCTGCTGTCATTGCCATCATCATCATGGCTGCTATCAGCCGATTAGTGCTAACTATCGTCATTTTCATAATCGTAATCTTTAAATGGTTCAACATTAAGTTATTATTCACATTGCAAAGATATGACGATTATGTGGGATATGAAAATGAAAACTCCTATACTTAATGGGGGAATACCCTATACTTGCGTAGGATATTCCCTCATGAGTGTTTTTATGAGTGGTACATACCATGTTTTTGTTTCCTGTTCGGTTGGCGTGTGGGCGCCGGGGAAATGGAATGCGTGCTGGTAGTGCTCTAAGAAGAGCGGTTCGAAGTGGGCCAAGGTATCTTGCTCGCCAAATAGGCCCCATATACGTTCGGGATTACGGCATGAATCGTTAGAGAACTGCTGGGCTTCCAGTTCAGCGAATTCATTGATAAGTGCTTCGTCGATAACAAAATCCTGATTACCATTGGCACGTGGCGATTTGTATTGCTGGGCGCCGATTCGGGGTTTCAGAAACTCGGTCATCTTGAAATGTGGATTACCAAGCAAAGCGGGAATGCCGATAGCAGGCGCAATCATCTGGGCGTAGAACGATCCGCAGCTGTTACCTACCAATACATCGGGCTTTTCGCGGTCGCACATATCGCGGATAAACGCCAAAGCCTCTTTGGGATGCAGGGGCAGATCGGGAGTCAGTACGATAGCCTCGCCATCGAATGCCTCCCTTAGTGCCTTTGCCGGCACGCATTGGCCACTGGCGTAGAACCCGTGTAGGAATAGAATCTTTGGGGTATCCATCGGATGCTTGGTAGTGTTATGAGATACCTAAGAGTTCGATTTCGAAAATGAGTGTTGAACCACCGGGGATGCCAGGCTGCGAGAACTTACCGTAGCCCATTTCGGCTGGGATGTAGAGTTCCCACTTGTCGCCCACATGCATCTGCTGGATAGCGATGATCCAGCCCTCGATCAGGTCGCACAACCTGCAAGCCAGAGGCACACCACCACGACTGCTATCAAACTTCTTGCCGTTAATCGTTCGGCCAGTATAATGTGCTGTGATGATACTGCGAACCGTTGGTTGGGCACTTGTCTGATCGCCCTCGCTTAATACCTTATAATATATACCCTTGGGCAATGCCTTTACGCCCTCCTCTTTTGCTTTAGCCTCCAGCCAATCCTTGTTGGCCTGGATATATTCACGTTTTCCCATGTTTTATATCTTAATTTTTCTTGCAAAGATAGTAGATTTTGCTGAATATTCGAGTTTTATGTGTAATTTTGTGCCCAAAATTAACAAATTATGGGATACATGGATAAATTCACGAAGTCGGAAGACTTTCGTCGCGAAGAGTTGATACGAATAATCGAGCACTCTGTAGAGCACTTGACTCTACAGGAGCTCGAGGCATTATATTATGATATGACCACCAAGAATTTTATTAATGATTGAGGCGTTACCCCCAATCGCTGGTGGCTATTCTCTTCTTAAATTATAAGGATACGACAGTTTCCAAGGTGAATCTTCGAGTTTGAACTTCTTGGCGCCCTCTTGTGTGGCAGGAGTGCGTACAAGGGGAATGTCGGAGAGGTCCATCAGGTAATAATAATAGGCGAACAGCTGGGTTAAGCCGCCTTTTACCGAATAGCGTGCCGAGATATATTCGGGTGTGATGGCATCGTTGCCACGTATGGCTTCTACCTCTTTATTGTAGGCTATCAGTTTGGCTATGGCATTTTTATAGGATGCTAAGGTTGCTGTTGGCGATTTCTGAATCCAGCGCTGTAAAAGCTTGCGGTTGTACTGGGCTACAATCTCGCCTTCGCGCTTACGTCCCTCTATAAACCAGTCGGGTGTTTTCTTGGGGTTTTCGGCTGCTACGCGGGCACGCAGTTCGTCCTCGATGGCCTGCACCTGCTTGCACTCAGTCGACCCGAACCACTCTTTAATTATCTGCTTTACCAGTGGTGAATAAATATTGTAATAGAATCGTGGTACACCGCCCTGTTTCCCAAGCAGCCACGATCCTCTGTCGAAATCTGCAGCCTCGGTATAAAGCACAATGTCGGTATTCATTTTGTAAAGCGATGTAATAACAGCTTTCATCTTGTCGAGCACCTTATTATATTGGGGCCATTTCTTGTCTACGTGAATGGTATCGAATGGCTGACCTTTGCGCGCCTTCTTGGCAATCTCCATTCGTAGCTTATTAAATCTGTCGCTTTCTGCTTTCAGTTCGGGTTCGGGCTCGTAGTTATTCACGCCCTCGTTCAGTGGTCCAACTACACATACTGTATAGCGGGTCATTTTCTCACGTGTGTCAACTTCTGATGGATTAGGCAGTACGGGCAGATTCTTGTAAGCTTCCTCGTATGTGCTATACGAGTATTTCTCTACCAATGCCTTATGCTCCTCTTTACTGATTTTAAAGTCGGTTTGCAAGCCATTTCCTTCTCTGGCGGTATAGTCCCAGAACATGTGTCCACCCAGGTTCTGTGCGTAGTTACGCTCCTCGGGTTCTACATAAAGAATGTTAGTTTTTGTTGTTGTACCTTTGCCTTTGCTTTTGGCTTGGGTTTTCTTCTGTGCCTGCATGGGAGCAGCTCCCGCTAACAGTAAAGCAGCAACACAGATGTAGAGATGATGTTTCATAAAACTGATTAATTGATTCTTGTTTCTAAATATTTTTTATATCGATTGCAAAGATACTAATAAAAAGTGTAATTATAATATCCTATGCCACCTGACGAACATAAAATATGAAACAAAGAACATTGATTTCTCATTTTTTATGTCTACTTTTGCACCCGACAACGTGAAATATCGAATATTATATGGATATCAAGGACTTAAAACCAAGAACTGGAGCAGGCAGCTTACGAATAGCCGACAGCGACGAACTGGTGGTTATGGAGCACTTTGGTGGCGTTCCAGCTGGCAGGGTACGTCCCTTAGATCATGGTCTTGTTATTATCTGTACTGCCGGTGTGGCTCAATTTGAGTACGACGGTCATACTGTACAGTTAAGTAAGAACGACTTGTTTTTATTAATGGCCCACTCGGTGGTTGAGAAGTTTATGTCGTCGGTCGACTTTGATTGTCGCGAGCTATGGTTCTCGCGCGGTGAAATGTGGAATATGAATATGTATGTAAAAAATAGTTTGGCCGATCTGTTGCCGCTCAAGCATAATCCTAAGGTAACACTGAGCGAAGTCGATGCAGCCCTGTTCGAGACTTACTTCAAGCAACTTAGTTACCACATACGTAACAGTTCGCAGCTACTTTATCCCGAGATTACGCATTCTATTGTTGGTGCCTTCCTGCTCGAAGTTCTATCGGTACTGCGTCGCGGCAATAATATGCTGAAGGATAACCATCTAATTAATAATAGCGGACTGCACGGCAGGAAACTGGCCGACCGCTTTGTACAGTTGGTTGAACAGAGCGATGGACGCATACGTCGCGTGGATGAGTTTGCCCAGATGCTGAATGTTACACCCAAGTATCTGTCGAAACTGCTGATGGACACCATGCACCGTAAGCCCAGCGTGATAGTGGCCTTTTTTACGCTTCAGGCCATAGAGAACAGATTGCGATATACCGATATGACCATGCAGCAGATAGCCGATGATCTACACTTCGCCAATGCCTCGTTCTTTGGCAAGTACTTCAAGGAACACTCGGGCATGACGCCGATGGAGTATCGCATCAAATATCATCAGGACGAAAAGAAATAATCCTACACCTATTATATAATAATACACGAAAATTAATTTATGGCTCTTATTAAACAGGATATCGAAACACTTTTGAATTTAAAATTAGTTGAGGCTGATGCCATTCGCGAGCGCAAGTTCCATGTATGTGTTGATGCAGTTAACTCTGACGATTGCATTGTTTTGGCAGAGTTGTTCCGCGCTCTTAACGTTGATTTTCTGATGCTGCAGAACGATAAGTATGGCATTTTGAATCGTACTAGAAAGGATGGGTTCGACCTTGGTTTGGTGGTTGATACTCAAACCTGCAGTTTGTCGATTATTTGCGAAGATGGCACTATGTTTGGTCAGGACTATACGCTGGTTGCTGTGGCCGACTACGTGCTTGGCCGTACTCCAGGTCATACTGTTAGCAGTCTTAATTGCACGCGGGCATTGCATGATATAACACTGAAACATGGTGGCATCCACTACACATCAGCCGTAGGTCAGACAAGCGTTGTGGAAAAGATAAAAGAGGTGGGCGCTGTAATTGGCGGCGAGGATAATGGTGGCATCATCTATCCCGAGTACAGTTACGAAAGCAGTGTACTGGTGGGCATTGTGCTTTTTCTCAGCAGCCTGGCTCAAAAGCAATGCACGGTTAGTCAGCTGCGTAGTACCCTACCCAACTACCACATCGTAAAAAATCATATCGACCTTGCACCCAGTATTGATGTAGAATCAGTACTTAAGAGAGTTGAGAATCGGTTTGTACACGACGATAGCGCACAGATAAGCGATGTTGACGGACTAAAGATCGACTTCCCTGATCGTTGGGTATATCTTCACAAGTCGGCTGCCACGCCTGCTATTAGCGTATATAGTGAAGCCAAGAGCTTTGAGAATGCTGATAATCTGGCCAACCAACTGCTGCTGTTTATCTACAATCTGCAGAAGGATATTCTGTTAATCCGTAAAATACATATATGACATAAAAAATTCAAGGGGTATTCTCACGAATACCCCAGAAATAGACTAACCAATTACTAACTAAAAACAAATATGAATTCTTACTTTATTATTCCACGGTTTTTGATCGTGGCATTGAGAATGGCCATGTACTTACTCATCTGTTCGTCGTTAAGTACGTAGCTCATATGCTTCACATCAGTATCGATAGCGCGCTTAACCATAATCTCGCGCTCGCTACTGCTGTACTGTGTAGCATAACTCATCTCAGTATTAAACATGTTGTAGATGTTCTCTACAGCCTCTTTCTGATCGTTTGTCAGATTCAGAGCGTCTGAGAGTCTGTTGATATTGATGTTCAAATCATAAGCAGC
The DNA here is from genome assembly GCF_900102205.1 of Prevotella sp. khp1. Lineage (NCBI taxonomy): Bacteria > Pseudomonadati > Bacteroidota > Bacteroidia > Bacteroidales > Prevotellaceae > Prevotella > Prevotella sp. khp1. The sequence goes on along the minus strand of NZ_FNJZ01000001.1, from coordinate 263,371 downwards.
AACGTTTGTTGCCTCGGGGGCTGCTGCTTCGTTCTTTGCAAAAGCTGTAGTCATGCACAGCAAAGCAATCATTGTCAAAAATATCTTTTTCATCTTTTTACCCTTTCTTTTCTTTACTCGGAACGGTCTTTTTTGCCGCCCTACTTTTACCTATTGTAGTTATCCTTTATGTCTTTCGACGATGCAAAGGTACGACGATTTTTGATAGAATGAGCATACTTTGTGTGTTTTGTGTGCGAACACAGTCCTTTTATTGACCAAAATCAAAACATTGATTTATCTCAACAGTGTGCTGATTACACAAAAAATCAGGCTTAAACGAAAAAAAAAGGCGTAAAATTTGCAGGTACCAAATAAAAATGTTACTTTTGCACCCGCTAAAGGAGACCTGCCGATATGGCTCAGTTGGTAGAGCAACGCATTCGTAATGCGTGGGTCGCCGGTTCGAGTCCGGCTATCGGCTCTCCTCAGCAAAAATCTGTGATCTTATTCAGTGTTGCGGAATTAGCACATCGGTAGTGCACGGGCTTCCCAAGCCTGGGAGGCGGGTTCGATTCCCGTATTCCGCTCATAGATGTAGAGGGCACTGAGCCCCCTACTATTTTTTTATCTTAAGCGCAAACCATCACCCACACGAATCTGGTAGTCGGGCGTCAGATGGTTCATCTTATACAGATTCTTCAAACGGATACCGTACTTCTGGGCGATAGTGTACATCGACTCGCCATCGCGCACGTAGTGCAGTCGCCCCTTGTAATCCTTTGGTGCCTTGCGCTGTTTCTTCTTCAGCCAGATAATCTCGCCCTCTTCCAACTTGTCCTTGCGATAACGCTCGTTGTATTTGGCTATCTTGCGGTAGCTGATGCCAACCTCCTCGCCTATCGACTTGAAGGTGTCGCCGCGACGGGCAATCATATAATAGTTCTTATTAAATATCTTGATGGAATGCAGCGAAGCACCGCCCACCTCCTGATCCTTGGTGCGCTGAGCCATAAAGTGGTCGTAGCCCCTGGCGCTGTCGTATTGGTAGAGCTTATACATCTGTATAATCTCAATCAGCTTCTCGGCATAAATAGGATTGGTGGCATAACCGGCAGCCTTCAGTCCGCGTGCCCAGCCCTTGTAGTCGGTCGTTTTCAAATTAAACAGCGAACGGTAACGTTGGTTGGCAGCCAGGAATTTCGAGTGGTCTTCGTACGACTCGTAGGCATTGCTGTACACACGGAAACAGTCGTTACGTGCATCATCATCGTGATACGTACGTGGACCCGTCCAACCGTTGTTGCACTTAATTCCAAAGTGGTTATTGCTGGTGCGGGTGAGCTCGCTTCTACCAGCACCGCTCTCCAACAACCCTTGCGCCAAAGTAATAGATGCAGGTATGCGATAACGCTGCATCTGCTCGATGGCAATGTCCTTATATTGATCTACATATTGTTGATAGGCTTGATTCCATTTGATCTGCGAAAACGCCGAAACCGACAGGAAAAAAGCTATGAAGACTATAAATTTTCTCATATTATGCATTTTATTTGTGCAAAAGTAATGATTTCTCTCGAATTATTTGTATTTTTGCAGAAAAATATAGGATTTTTATGAGAGAACTGGAGCTAAAGTCGGTTATTAAAGTGTACGCCATGGAAGAACTGAGTGCTGAAGAACGCCACTTGGTAGAGCTTGCTATCGAGGCTACAAGCCGCAGCTATGCCCCCTACTCTAAGTTTTGTGTAGGTGCAGCAGTACGTTTGGACAATGGTGTTGAAATTATAGGTTGCAATCAGGAGAATGCAGCTTATCCATCAGGCTTATGTGCCGAGCGTACCGCCTTGTTTGCAGCAGGTGCTCAGTATCCCGATCAGCCCGTACGTATGCTGGCCATTGCCGCTCGTGGTACTCATGGCGATCTGGAAGAAGAACCCGTTGGTCCTTGTGGCTCATGCCGTCAGGTCATCATCGAATCTGAGACCCGTGCCAAAGCCCCCATACGCATTCTGCTTTACGGAAAGAAGTATGTGTATGTGATTGATGGCGTAAGAGAGCTGATGCCGCTCACTTTCTCAGAGTTTTAACGATAACATCCCAATCCCGCCGCCGTCGATAAAGTATCGAGGTGGAAATCGTAGTCAAGGTTGTCTTCATCAATCTTGATGAAATGGGCTTTTCCTTGAATCTCATCATTGGGCGATTCCCAGATGATATCGTTGAAATGGGCTGTATCGTCAATCTTTGGTGTTCGTAGCAAACTGTGGGCAAACGTATAGTTAAACGCTGCACTATCTTTGGCTTGTTCGCCTATCAGCACATCATCGTCGTAACCTGTGATGATGGTTCCCTCGCACATCATATGATATAAAGGTGATGTTTGGTTGGTAAAACGCAAGGCAGCCCCGCGCCCACCTGTAAAGGGATAGAATTGCGCCAAGGTGCAATACACTATTTCTACCATTCCACCGTTAATATTCAGGCAGTCGCCCATCGCATTCGTCAGTTGACAGTTCTCCAAGCGCACGTGCGCATTGGTTAACTTTACGCCGTCGCCCTGACAATTATGTACCACACATTGCTGCATTTTAAGGCGATAACTTACGCTATCGATAGCCGATGAGTCGCAAATCAAACCTTGATTTGGATTGCGTATCTGTGTGGTGTTCAATACGTTATTGTTTGATGTGTTATAGAATCTGATACCCTTCCACTGACCAGGTACGCGATCGTAAGGCAGATACGAGAACATACGATCCAGACGGTCGCCACGCATGGTGCAGTTATCGGAATGCAGCGTTCCATATACTTCCATCCCAGCGTCGGCATGGAAGTAAAGTGTGGTGTTACGGATGGTGAGGTGTGCTCCTTCCTTTACGATGAAATCGCCGTAAATCACCAAGGGCTTATCTGATTCTATCACCGAGTCGCGCTCAATCACAGGCTGCTCGCACTTGATGGCATCCCAAGCCCATGCCTTCAAACAAACGCTCTGTTCGGTACCGCTCTCCATTAAAAACACCAATTCATCGGTAATCTCTTTGGGTGCAGTCTGATAGGTTTCATACGGCGTTATCTCTACAACCACCAGAACGCTGTCGTTTTTACGAATCTCTACATCGTTGGTTTGCGAACCATTGTTGTTGTCCAGATACATGCCATCCACATTTACGCGAAAGCCGGTCTGGTTGCCGCGTTTCAAGCGTACGCTTTGCAGTTTTACGCCATTGTCATTGCGGTTGTTTACCCAGAAGGTATAGGTAGAAGATGCCGTACGACTGAATACGGTATCGAGTTTGATAGTGTCCGAAGGAAAATCGAGGCGCAAGCCTGTACTGGTCGAGAACGAGTCGTCATCGGCGCAGGCTACCAGGCCTAATATCAGTGATATAAAAAAGAAAATCCGTTTCATCTTAATGATAAAACGGATTATTCTTTAATTTATTGTGTAGATTACTTGCCAAAATAGCGTTTCAGCAGTCCTGCAAAGCCTGCACCATGACGGGCCTCGTCCTTAGCCATTTCGTGAACGGTGTCGTGGATAGCATCGAATCCGGCAGCCTTAGCGTTCTTGGCAATACGGAACTTATCCTCGCAAGCACCAGCCTCGGCAGCAGCGCGCTTCTCCAGATTGGTCTTGGTGTCCCATACGCACTCGCCCAGCAGCTCAGCAAAACGTGAAGCGTGATCAGCCTCCTCGAAAGCATAACGCTTAAATGCCTCTGCAATCTCAGGATAACCCTCGCGGTCGGCCTGACGAGCCATAGCCAGATACATACCTACTTCGCCGCACTCCCCGTTAAAGTGTGCACGCAGATCGTTAATCATCTCTTCTGATACCCCCTCGGGCTTACCATCGCCAATACGATGAACGGTAGCATAAGTTACGTCGCCATCGTCCTTCAGCTCAGAGAACTTAGAGGCAGGAGCCTTACAGATTGGACACTTCTCGGGAGGATTCTCGCCTTCGTAGATGTAACCACAAACAGCACAGATAAATTTCTTTGTCATAATTGTAATTTGTTTAGTTATTAATACATGATATTTTGTTAGTACAATATTCTTCTGCTGCAAATATAAGCATAAAAAATAAATCCCGCAAGTATTTTGCTGGATTTATTTTAAAATGTTGCGCAATTATGTTATTTCTTACGATATTTACTTAGTATGGGAACCTCTTGGCAGAGTGCATCGGCCAGCAGATTGGCTACCACTCTGGCGCCATATATATTATAATGTGTATTGTCCTGCTTGCCTTTTGGCTCCGATGGCTCTTCGCCGGGTCGATACCACATGTGCAGCTTCTTCGACGCCTCGGTTCCCAAACCCTGCTCCAGGTTGTGGGTAATGGTGTTGGCATCTACAAAATGGCAGTTCATGCGGGTGGCCACATCCTTTGGTGCCACACGATACAGGCCGTGGGTATCGTAAAGCGTGTCGCCCTCAATCATTTTTACGCCATCCTTAAAGGTAGATGTGCGCAGCTTCTCGTCGTCGTCGTTCTGAGGTGCTACCACAAAAAAGTTACGGCGCACCACCGGGTTCATCAATACGGGAATGCCGCCACGCTCGCGGGTTTCGCGCACGTATTTGGCCAGATTGTAGTCGAATGTAGAACCTGGGTCGGTATGGCGGTCGGCTTTGGGCTTCTCGTCGTTATGTCCGAACTGGATAATCACATAGTCGCCTGGTTTGATACGCTCCAGCACCTTGTCCCAGCGGCCTTCGTCGATGAAGCTCTTCGAGCTGCGACCGTTCACAGCGTGGTTGTCTACCACAATGTAATCGTCATCAAAGCACTCCTGCAGCATCATGGCCCACCCGCGCTCCTGCTTACCACCAGTTGTATCCTTGTTGGCAGCTGTCGAGTCGCCAATCACAAAAATGGTGGTATGCTTGTCGGGAGTCATCGCTGTAAAGAGCAACAATCCGCCCAAAAAGAATAAAAAGGTAAGTTTCTTCATTGTTTTAATTGTTTTAGTAGAAATCCCCCTCCAACGTGCGGAGGGGGATTGGATAGTTATATAAACGATTAAGCAAGAATCGTTTTGATAATCTCGTCGATAGTGATCAGGCTCTGCTCACCAGTCTCCATGTTCTTCAGTGTCAACTTGCCAGCAGCCATCTCGTTCTCACCAGCTAGTGCTACGAATGGAATCTGCTTAGCGTTAGCATACGACATCTGCTTCTTCATCTTGGTCGAATCAGGGAATATCTCTGTGCGGATGCCAGCCTCGCGGGCCTTAGCAACCGATGGCAGACAGTAAGCTGTCTCCTTTTCGCCAAAGTTGATAAACAGCAGCTGGGTGCCGTTGGTAGCATCCTTTGGATAGCAGTCGAGTGCGTTCAACACGTCGAAGATACGATCTACACCAAAGCTGATACCTACGCCCGAGATACCTGGCATACCGAAGATACCAGTCAGGTTGTCGTAACGACCACCACCTGTGATCGAACCAATCTGTACGTCGAGTGCCTTCACCTCGAAGATGGCACCTGTGTAGTAGTTCAAACCACGAGCCAGTGTCAGGTCGAGCTGAATCTCGTTCTTCAGTCCGAGTGTCTTCAGTGTGTCGAGGATAAAGCGTGTTTCCTCAACGCCCTTCAGTCCAGTCTCGCTGGTAGCCAGCACCTCGGCGATGGTGTTCAGCTTCTCGTCGTTGGTGCCCTCGAGCGAGATGATAGGCTGCAGCTTCTCAATCTGCTCGTCACTCAGGCCGTCCTCGCGCAGCTCCTGGTTCACGTTGTCGAGTCCGATCTTATCCAGTTTGTCGATAGCAACGGTGATATCTACAATCTTCTCGGCAGCACCGATTACCTCGGCGATACCAGTCAGAATCTTGCGGTTGTTGATCTTGATCTGAACACGTACGCCGAAACGGCTGAATACGGTATCTACAATCTGCATCAGCTCCACCTCGTTCAGCAATGAGTCGGAACCTACGATGTCGCCATCAAACTGCCAGAACTCACGGTAGCGACCCTTCTGTGGGCGGTCGGCGCGCCAAACGGGCTGCATCTGGTAGCGCTTAAAAGGCAACTGCAGTTCTTCGCGATGCATCACCACGTAGCGGGCAAAAGGTACGGTAAGGTCGTAACGCAAACCCTTTTCGCAGAGTTTGGCTGCCAGTCGCAGCGAGTTACGCTCAGCCAGTTCCTCGGGTGTAACCTTCGAGAGGTAGTCGCCCGAGTTCAGCACCTTAAACAGCAGTTTGTCGCCCTCTTCGCCGTATTTACCCATCAGTGTGCCGAGGGTTTCCATAGCGGGGGTCTCTATCTGCTGAAAGCCGTAGAGCTGATACACCTGTTTGATGGTATCAAAAATATAATTGCGCTTCGCCATCTCCATTGGCGAGAAATCGCGCGTGCCTTTTGGAATAGAAGGTTTCTGTGCCATTTATTACTTTCTTACAATTGTTTGATCGCGGTCGGGGCCGATAGAGATAATCTTGATAGGAGTCTCTAACTGGGCCTCGAGGAATTTGATGTAATCGTTGAACTCTTTGGGGAACTGATCCTCGCTGGTAAACTTGGTCATGTCGGTCTTCCAGCCTGGCAGCTCCTGATATACGGGCTCGATACCATCCTCGATGTTGTATGGGAAGTAATCGATCTCCTGTCCGTTCTGCTTGTAAGCCACGCAAGCCTTGATGGTGTCGAAACCATCCAGCACGTCGCTCTTCATCATAATCAGCTGGGTAACACCGTTCACCATGATAGAGTACTTCAGGGCTACCAGGTCGATCCAACCGCAACGACGCTCACGACCGGTAACAGCACCGTACTCGTGACCCAGGTCGCGAATCTTCTTACCTGTCTCGTCGAACAGCTCTGTGGGGAATGGACCAGCACCTACACGTGTGCAGTAAGCCTTCATGATACCGTAAACGTCGCCAATCTTGTTGGGACCGATACCCAGACCAGTGCAAGCACCAGCGCAGATGGTGTTAGATGATGTAACGAAAGGATACGAACCAAAGTCGATGTCGAGCATAGTACCCTGAGCACCCTCACACAGCACGCTCTTACCGCTCTTCAGCAGGTTGTTCAGCTCGTGCTCTGAATCTACGATGGGGAACTGGCGCAGGTACTCGATACCCTCCAGCCACTTCTTCTCAACCTCGGTGATGTCGTACTCAAAGTTGAGCGACTTCAGGATAGCCTCGTGGCGAGCCTTTGCCTTAGCGTACTTCTCCTCGAAGTTCTCAAGGATATCACCAACGCGCAAACCTGTGCGGCTTACCTTGTCGGTATAAGTAGGACCGATACCCTTACCGGTAGTACCTACCTTATCCTTACCCTTCTGAGCCTCGTATGCAGCATCCAGCACACGGTGGGTAGGCATGATAAGATGGGCTTTCTTTGAGATGTGCAGACGGCTACGCAGCTCGTGTCCGCTTGCCTCGAGTGCCTTGGCCTCTTCCATAAACAAGTCTGGAGCCAGCACTACACCATTACCGATAATGTTTACCTTGTCGCCCTGGAAAATACCTGAAGGGATTGAGCGAAGCACATACTTCTGACCCTCAAACTCCAGTGTATGACCAGCGTTAGGACCACCCTGAAAACGGGCAACCACATCGTACTTAGGGGTCAGCACGTCGACCACCTTACCTTTTCCTTCGTCGCCCCACTGCAAGCCCAGCAGGACATCAACTTTACCTTTGTTCATTTTTCAGTTTTATTCTTGTTGTTACTCTTTTTTGTCGTGGTTGTTGTCTTCTTGCGCTTTGTCATCTTAGTCTGACAGGTACTGCACACGCCGTAAACATACAGCGTAAAGCCGTCTTTTCTGAATCGTTTCAGATGCATATTCTCCACAGCAGCTTTGATCTCAGGCGATTTAACCTCAGTAACCTTACCGCACATGGTGCAAATCTGATGACAATGACTTTGGTTATCGTAGCAGGCCTCGTATTTGGTCGTACCTTGAAAACGGTGCCTAACTACCAGTCGGAGCGACATAAACAGATTCAGCGTATTATATAAGGTTGCCCTGCTAACGGGGAAATCCATCTCCTGTGCCAGTCGGGCTTTTAGGTCGTCAAGTGTAAAGTGCCCGTTGATGCTGTAGATGGCTCTGAGGATGGTGTATCGCTCAGGTGTCTTGCGATGATTGTTCATCTCAAGATAGTTGTCCAAAAGCCTTTCTACGGCCACAATTACACTTTCTTTCATCTGAATCTATCAAGAAAACCGCACAAAGGTACGCATTTTCGGGCAGATAAAAGAAACTTTATTTAAAAAAATTCTAAATTAGCCCTTTTTAATGCACTTTTTGCAAGACGTTCGTATACTAATCCAAGTTCTGCAAATCTAATCATGGCATTCATGGCTGCTTTCTTCACCATCAAGCTGTCGCCTTCGAGGGCGGCCAATGCCTGATCGATAAACTCGTTGATGCCACGCTCGTTGGGCTCCTGTTTATTCATAAACAGACGCGACAGAATATGGAATCCGCACAGCTGATACAGCTCCTTATCCGATGCCATCCAGGTGTAAGCCTTGTCGGCAGCATAAGGCAGATACTGATATAAATTAAATGAAGCTTGCTCTGCAATCTCCTGACTATCAGTTTGTTCCATCCAAATGTCTACTACTTCAGGCAGCATCTGGTCGGCTGGCATCAGCATGGTGGCCAATATCTTGCATTCGCGCACGTTCTCCTTCCAAAGTGCGATAGCCAAGTCGTAGTTCTGTCCGATTTCATCGGCCTTAGCCTTCAGTCGTGGCAAGGTGGCACCCCAGTTCAGTTTGTAGTTGGCGCCTTTATTGCGCATAGAAGCAGCAACCATTCCGTCCATCATCAGGCGGAATGATTGCTTAATCTCTTTTATCTGTTGGTTTAAATCCATTAATCTTAAAGTATAATGTTTAATCTTTAATGTTTAATGTTTCATCAAATCAGCGTTCCATACTCCGCGCTGTAGCGCAGCATCTGGTGGGCATAACTTTCGCTGTAGCTTACCGTAATGTCGCTTATTTCGCCGTTTTCATCGTAAACGGGCATCAGCTGCGGATTGATAAAACCCTTGTAAGGTGCCAGGTTCAGCTTCTTGTATCTGTCTAATACTTCAGCGTGCAGCTCGGCATCTACCTTTACGGCATAACGCTCCACCAGATCGCGGGCAGCCTCGTAGTCACCCTCGCTCTTAATACGCTGAATCTCAGCCAGCAAGCGGGCAATCAGCGAGCGCAGTTCGGCATAATCGCTGATTTCAACGTAGGTTTTACCCTCGCGCTTCACCAGCTTGATTACGTCGCCGTTCTCGTAGCACCAGTGGGCTATCAGCGCGCGGTTACGCATGTGCGCCTCCTCCAGCTGGTTGCCTGGGGTAATACGTATCAGCTGTGTCATCAAGCCATTCATCATATACGTATAATACTGCGATTTGTACGCCTCTTCATCGGGTACCAAGCCTAACTCTACCAGCTTCTTGTCGGCTATATAGTACAGTCCGAATAGGTCGGCTCTCGCCTCCTCTATCGTGCTGCTGTAAGCCTTCAGCGCATCGGGATCAACGCCAGGCAACAACTGTCCGCTACCATGACCCAGGCACTCGTGCAGGTCGGTATGCAGGTCGTCGCACACGTCGCCGTATTTCTCAATCAGGCGCAGCGTCTCTTCGTCGCTTACAAACTCCTCCTTGAAACCGCTGCCCTTCGACGCCTTGTTATACGCATCGGTAATATTGCTGATGGTAATGCTCTTACTGCCGTAAGTAGCACGAATCCAGTCGGCGTTTGGCAGGTTAATGCCGATGGCCGTAGCAGGATATTCGTCGCCACCCAGCATAGCAGCACAAATCACGTTGGCCGACACACCTTTTACTACAGGCTTGCGGAAACGCGCATCTACTGGCGAGTGATCCTCGAACCACTGGGCGTTCTGGCTGATGGTCTGTGTACGATGAGTGGCCTCTTCGTCGATATACTCCACCAAGCCTTCCCACGAACCTTTCAGTCCTAATGGGTCGCCATACACCTCGATAAATCCGTTGATAAAGTCGATTTCCGATTCCTTATCCTGCAGCCATTCTATACAATAGTGATTAAAGAACTGCAAGTCGCCTGTCAGATAATACATAATCAATAAAGTAATGCTTGATTTCTGCTTATCATTCTCGGCCACATCGTAGGCTTTTCTTAACCAATATATAATATGGCGGATAGTGTTGCCGTACTTGCCGTCGGCTTTCCACACCTGCTCCTTCACTTCGCCGTTCTCCTTTACCAAGGTAGAGTTCAAACCGTACGAAGGTGGTGTGTCGTGCATTTTGTTCTGCTGCTTCTGCTGCTCGTAAAAAGCTTCGGCTTCGGCCTGTGTCACACCATCGTAGAAGTTCATGGCCGATGTCAGCAGCAAATCCTCGCCGTCGGCCTGATTCACGCGTTTGGGCATCACCTCTTCGTCGAAGATTACAGGGAAGAGTTCGTCGCACATCTCGTCGATGGTTTCGCCCGATTTCAGTGGCAGCTTGCATGCTTCAACCTGATGCAGTGCCTCGCGCAGATACTCGGCCGAGAATCCTGGCTTGAACTTTTCGCAACCATAGTGATGGTGAATACCACTTGAGAACCACACACGCTTCAGATACACCTCAAGCGCCTTGAAGTCGTCGTTATCGTGCGGCATATTCATATCAACATATACAACCTCCAACATCTTGCGGATGCGGAGGTTGTATTTACCAAACTGATCAAATGTAATGTCTCGTCCGAACAGTGTCGCTTTCGACAGGTAGTAAACTAACTTTTTCTGCTGTAACGATAGCTTTTCAAACCCGTTCAAACGATAACGGAGCATTTGCAGATCTGCAAAACGCTCGTCTTGATAGTTAAATTCCACGCTTATTTTGCATTTTTGGGTTTGCGACCACGTTTTACGTTTGTTGCCTTCATGGTTGGGTGCTGCTCCAGGTGCTGCAGACGGTAGTCGCGTGGAGTCATACCCATCACGCGATAGAACGAAGCGTAGAACGACTGGCGGTTAGCAAAACCTACCATATCACTCACCTCCTCCATGCGCAAATCCTGATAGCGCTTGTCAACCAGAATACTCATAGCCTCGTCGATTCTATACTTATTTACAAACGAAGTATAGTTCATGTGGAAACGAACGTTTACCACAGCCGAGATGTAACGTGTGTTTGTGCCTAAATCCTCGGCAAGCTTCTTTGCCGAATAATCCTTGTCGCGATACTTCTTCTGCATGACGATGATGTTCATGATTTTTTCCTGCATCTCGTCCATCATTTTGGGGCTTACCAAACTTCTGTAAGCCGCTGCCTTCTCTTTCTTTTCAATAATGTTGTACTTTGCCATTTGCTTTTTTGACCTTTATTTTTAACGATGTGCAAAGATAAAAACTTTTTTTCATTTAACAAAGACAAATACCGAAAATTTGCAAAAAAAGTATTACCTTTGCCGAAAAATTGAAAAAATATGGATATTTTTGGCATTTTACGACAATATTTCGGCTATTCTTCTTTCCGTCAGAACCAAGAAGAAATCGTCCGCCACGTGATTGCGGGCAATGATGCGTTGGTGCTCATGCCTACGGGTGGAGGTAAAAGTATTTGCTATCAGATTCCCGCTTTGGCGCTGCCTGGCATCACCATCGTTATCTCGCCGCTCATCAGCTTGATGAAGGATCAGGTCGAGACGCTGCGTTCGAATGGTATCGAGGCCGAAGCCCTGAACAGTGGAAACGACCCCACGCTGGATACCGTGATTCGTCGCAAATGCTTAGCCGGACAGATAAAACTGCTGTATATATCACCCGAGAAACTGCTGGCCGAGATGGATTATTTTATGCAGCATCTGCAGATATCGCTCTTTGCCATCGACGAGGCCCACTGCATCAGTCAGTGGGGTCATGATTTCCGTCCCGAATATACCCAGTTGGGTGTGCTACGCGAAAAATTTCCCAATGTGCCCATGATGGCATTAACGGCCACCGCCGATAAGATTACCCGCCAAGATATTCTTACGCAACTTAAACTAAGGAACGCGCGCGAGTTTGTGTCAAGCTTCGATCGCCCCAACCTTAGTTTGTCGGTAAAAAGAGGCTACAAATCGGCCGAGAAAATGCACTTTATTCTCAACTTCATCAAGGCGCGCCCCAACGATGCAGGCATCATCTACTGTCTCAGTCGTAAAACCACCGAGAAGGTAGCTGCCGACCTGCGTAAAAAAGGTATCAACGCCGCTGCCTATCATGCCGGTTTGTCGTCGTTAGAGCGCAGTCAGACGCAAGAGCAGTTCAAGAACGATCAGCTGCTGGTGGTATGCGCCACCATCGCCTTTGGTATGGGTATCGATAAGAGCAACGTGCGCTGGGTAATCCATTACAACATGCCCAAAAGCATCGAGAGTTTTTATCAGGAGATTGGTCGTGCCGGTCGCGATGGTGCCCCCGCCGATACCGTGCTGTTCTACTCGCTGGCCGATATCATCCAGCTTACTGAGTTTGCCCGTCAGAGTGGTCAGCAGGATATGAATATGGACAAGCTGAAACGCATGCAGGAGTATGCCGAATCCAACGTGTGCCGCCGCCGCATACTGTTGAACTATTTTAGTGAGCAGACCGACCACGACTGCGGCAACTGCGACGTGTGCGACAACCCACCCCAGCGCTTTGACGGCACCCGCTACGTGCAGATGGCCCTGAGCGCCGCCAAACGTGCCAACGAGGATATCCGCATTTCAACCATCATCGAGATTCTGAAAGGTATGCGCTCGCCTGCTGTGATGCGCCAGGGGTTCGACCGCCTGAAAACCTTTGGTGTGGGACATGACCTGAGCCTGACCGACTGGCAGGACTATCTGTTGCAGATGCTGCAGATGGGCTTTATCGAGATAGCCTATAACGATGGCAACAAGGTAAAGGTAACCGCCATTGGCGACGATGTGCTTTACGGTCGAAAAACCGCCCAGCTGTGTGTGGTAGATCATAGCGCCAAGGAGGCACCTAAGAAGAAACCCAAGTTGCGTTTGGAGATACCCACCATCACCATCCCCGGATTGCCCCCAACCACCGGTATCGAGGATCCCAAACTGTTCGAAGCCCTCCGTCAGCTGCGCAAGCAGTGTGCCGAAGAAGAAGGCTTCCCTCCATACATCGTTTTCAGCGATAAGGTGCTCCATTCATTGGCCACCATCAAGCCCACCTCGCTGGCTCAGTTTGGCAACATCCAGGGCATCGGCGAGCACAAAAAAGGCAAGTATGGCGAACGTTTTGTATCACTCATTCAAAAGTACGTTTAAGGGCGTTTTTTACACCTTATTTATAATAAAAGCAACAAAGAAACTAAAAAAAGGGGCATAAAGTGCCTAATTTTTGCTAAAAACGAGCACAAATTCGCATTTTTGTGCAAAAATATTAGTACCTTTGCATGGTAAAATCATCCAAAGATGGCTAAAAAGAAGATACTATTTATCAATCAGGAGATCACTCCTTACGTCCCCGACAATGCATTGTCACTCATGGGAAAGAACCTTCCAAAGGTTATGCAGGAACGCAGTCACGAGATTCGTACCTTCATGCCAAAGTGGGGTAATATTAATGAGCGTCGTGGTCAGTTACACGAAGTCATCCGACTTTCGGGTATGAACCTTATCATTAACGACACCGATCACCCTCTTATCATCAAGGTTGCCTCAATCCAGTCTGCTCGTGTGCAGGTGTATTTCATCGATAACGACGATTACTTTGGTAAGCGTCTGATAGAGCGCGACGAGCAAGGTGTAGAGTACGACGATAATGGCGAGCGTGCTATTTTCTTCGCACGTGGTGTACTCGAAACCGTTAAGAAGCTGCGCTGGGTGCCCGATATCATTCACTGTCAGGGTTGGATGGCTGGCGTAGTGCCTTTCTATGTAAAGACCGCCTATCGCGACGAGCCTTCGTTTGCCGAGACCAAGGTTGTAACCTCGCTTTACAATAAGAGCATCGAGAAGGATTTCGGTTCTGATTTCAAGCAGTTCATGGAGTTCCGCGATGCCAAGCCCGAGTTGCTTACCGATTATAAGGATACATTCGACTTCGACGAGTTAGGTAAGTTGGCAATCGACTATAGCGATGGTGTTATCCAGGCTGTGCCCGATGCAAGCAAGGTGCTTAGCGATTATGCAGCAGCCAAGAACAAGCCACTGCTCGGTTATCAGGAGGACTTTGGCGATGCCTACGAGGCATTCTATGAGTCGCTGTATGCCGACGAGGCCAAGTAAGAGAAATAAAGTCCAAAACAACGATACATGAAACTTAGATTGTTTACAGCGATTGCAATCACCGCAATGGCGATGGCATCTTGTAGCGAGGATACCGAAACTATCGGCTCGTCGATTACCAACGAGAGCGATAAGATGGTGTTCTCTACTGGTGTGTACCAGGCTACATCACGTTCCATCATGGCCGATTCGGTTTACTCAAAAACCTTTGATTGCTATTTCGGAAAGGTAAAGGATCCTGAGACTAACTCGTACGTAAAGAACGAGTTTATGGCTCAGTTTAATATGCTCGAAGGCTTTTCACTGCCCGATAAGAGCACCATTCTTGGCGAGAGCGATGGTGATATCGCTGCCGACTCGTGCGAAATCTGGCTCATCTTCGACCGTAGCAAGTGCTATGGCGACTCGCTCACACCACTCAAGGTAAAGGTTAAGGAGCTGGCTGTGCCCGTCGAGGATGGTTCGTACTACAGCAATTTCGACCCCGTTGTCGAGGGCTATGTACGTAAGGATGGCATCAACAAGAGTTCGTCGTTCGCACTCTCAAACCTGCACTTCTCCGATAGTCTTCGCAGCACATCAGGTTACGCCGAGTTTGCAAGCATTTCGCTCAACGATCCTTATACCGATAAGGACGGCAATACCTATAATAACTTTGGCACCTATCTCATGCGCCAGTATTATTCTAATCCTGAGAAGTTCAAGAATGCCTACACCTTTATCCACACATTGGTTCCTGGCTTCAACTTCGAGGTGTCGGATGGTCTGGGCGTGATGGCTAATATCAGTCAGATCGACCTGGTTTCGCAGTTCCGCTATAAGGAGGAAGATTCTACTTACACAGCCTCTATCTATCTGTCGTCGACTCCCGAGGTATTGCAGACTTCACATATCGAGAATGATAAGGCTGCGCTTAACCGCCTGGTAGCCGACAACAGCTGCACTTACCTCAAGTCGCCTGCTGGCATCTTTACCGAGGTAACACTGCCTGTTGACGATATCTCGCTGGCTCATGCTAACGACTCACTGCTGTCGGTAAGCGTTACTTTCGAACGTGAGAACAGCGGCGTACAGAACACCAAGTACCCCATCGGCACCCCACAGAATATTCTGATGGTGCAGAAGGATAGCCTGTACTCGTTCTTCGAGAATAAGACCATGTACGATTACACCACATCATTTATGGCCACACTCAGCTCCAATGCTTACACCTTTAGTAATATTGGTAACCTGATTACACAGATGGCACGCCAGAAGGCCGAGGGCCTGAAGAGCGATGCTGCCTGGGAGGCCAAGCACCCCGATTGGAACAAGGTGGTACTGGTACCAGTTGCTACCACCAGCAAGACATCTTACGATAGCTACGGTTATAGCACCACAGTTATCTCGGATGTTCACAACCAGCTCGGACTCTCAAGTACCAAGCTTGTAGGTGGCGCTAACTCGCCTATCGAGGTAAAGGTAATCTATGCCAAATTTAAGCAGTAAACAGATATGGCCGACGGATTTTTAGAGAAGCATCACGAGGATTACGAAGCCCGCAAGGCGGCTTGGATCCGTAAGAAGAAGCATCTGCCGAAAGCCGGTAAAAGACAAATAGAGCGACCCGATGACGAGTCGCTCTAATTTTTTTATGCCTGGCGTAGGCCTTAACCTATCACCTTGAACTTAGCAAATTTCAGCAGCAGCTGCTTGGTACCCGCATTGGTAAATTCTACCGTTGCCTTGGTGTTCTCACCCGTACCCTCTATACGTACCACCGTACCCACACCAAAGCGCATGTGCTCTATACGTGCCCCCTCGCGCAGGTCGCTCGTACTCGGGTCGCTCGCCATGGGTCGTGGTGCCACTGCGTTATACACACGCTTAAAGTTGGCACCAAACGGGTTCACGGGCTTTTCTGGCTGTCGTGGAGCCACCGCTCTCGGCTTCGGGTCGGCCTTAAACTGCGTGGCCACCGGGCGTGGGTTCTGCATCCACTCCGGGCCCTCGCTCTCATATCTGCTGCTACGGCTGTAACCACCTGTGGTTCCAGTGCCGTAAGCCCCGCCATCGTAGCGGTTGTAAGCCTTACGCTGGGGCGCACCAAAGCTGCCTGCCCCACCCGCTTCGCTGTGTACCTGCAGCAGTTCTGGGTCGATATCACGTATAAAGCGCGATGGTGTGTCGTACTCCATACGTCCGTAGCGGAATCGGTTCTGTGCACAGGTCAATATACAGTGCTTCTCGGCTCGTGTAATCGCCACGTACAGCAGGCGTCGCTCCTCCTCCAGTTCGCGCATCGAATTGGTACACATCGGACTTGGGAAGATGTTTTCCTCCAGTCCCACCACAAACACCGTTGGGAACTCCAGTCCCTTGGCAGCGTGTACCGTCATCAGCACCACCTTATCGTTGCTGTCGCCATCGTCGCTGTCCAGATCCGTCAGCAGTGCCACCTCCTGCAGGAAATCAGGCAGATACACCTCGTCGCCCATATCCTCCTCGCGTCGACTCTCCACAAAGTCCTGCATACCACCTAAGAACTCCTCCAGGTTCTCCTGTCGCGATATGTCCTCAGGGTTGCGTCCGCTGTAGATGTCCTTGCTGATGCCCGAGTTCATAATGATATCGTGGCCCAGCGTGTAGGCATCCTCCGTTTGCAGGCGCTCTATCCAGCCCTCTATCAGCTGGCGGAAGTTCTGTATCTTCGTCATCGTGCCCTTGCTCACGTCCATCGGGAACAGCACTGGGTCCTTTATTACCCGCCACAAACTTACCCCGTAAGCCTGCGCCGTTTGTATGATTTTGCCCACCGTGGTGTCGCCAATGCCGCGCGCCGGGTAGTTGATAATGCGCTTAAAGGCCTCCTCATCATCCGGGTTCGCTATCAGGCGGAAGTAGGCTATCACATCCTTTATTTCCTTACGCTGGTAAAAGCTCAGTCCGCCGTAAATGCGGTATGGTATGCCGTCCTTGCGCATCTGCTCCTCAAAGCTTCGGCTTTGCGAGTTAGTGCGGTACAGTATCGCAAAGTCGCTCCAGTTGCAGTTGTCCTGTCGTTTCAGCTTCTTAATGTCCTGTGTCACTATCAGTGCCTCCTCACGGTCGCTGTAGGCAGGCTTCAGCTGCAGTTTTTCTCCATGCTCGTTTTTCGAGAACACGTTCTTCGGTATCTGTCGCTCGTTGCGTCGTATCAGCGAGTTCGCCGCCTGTACTATCAGCTGTGTCGATCGGTAGTTCTGCTCCAGCTTAAACAGCTTGGCATTGTTATACTGGCTTTGGAAATTCAGGATGTTATCAATGTTGGCACCACGAAAGCTGTAGATACTCTGCGCATCATCGCCCACCACGCACACCTTCTGTCGCTCCTTGGTAAGCTGATACACAATCGATTGCTGCGCGTAGTTCGTGTCCTGATACTCATCCACCAGCACAAACCCGAATTTCTCTACGTATTTCTGTCTTACCTCCTCGTTCTTCTCAAACAGCACCCATGTCTGCACCAGCAGGTCGTCAAAGTCCATCGCATTCGCCTGTCGGCAACGCTCCGCATACCTTATATATATATTGGCCACCTGCGGGCGCTTCTGTGTGGCATCATCCGCAGCCCAGGCACTCTGTTGGTACGCCTGCGGCAACAGTAAGTGGTTTTTGGCCAGCGATATACGGTCGGCCACCGACGATGGCTTGTACACCTTGTCATCTAGTCCCATCTCTTTAATGATGGTCTTCACCAGCGATCGTGCATCCGTTTGGTCATAAATCGTAAAGTTCGCGTTGTAACCTATCTTATCCGCTTCGGCCCTCAGTATGCGTGCAAACACACTGTGGAAGGTGCCCATCTGCAGGTAGCGAGCCTGCTCCTCGCCTACCAGCCGTCCTATACGGTCCTTCATCTCGCGTGCCGCCTTGTTGGTAAATGTCAGCGCCAGTATCTGCCAGGGCTTCATCCCCTGTTCCAGTAGCCAGGCAATCTTATACGTCAGCACACGTGTTTTACCCGATCCTGCACCAGCAATCACCAGACTTGCGCCGTCGCAGTACTCCACTGCAACGCGCTGACTGTCATTTAGTTCGCGTAGTATATCGATGTTCATTCTGAATTTTTCCTGCAAAGATACGAAAAAGTCGAGAGCAGAACAAAAGATTTTCAATCTTTTTTATGCTCCCGGCTCGATTTTACGCATTTATAAAACTTACCTTATGTCGGTTATCTTTCGGCCTCACCGCAAAGTGTACCCAAACGGCACCATAGCGATTCTTCTCTATCAGCAGTTCATCAAACTCCTGATCACTTTCTGTAGCGTAGGCTATTAATATGGCTGTATATTCTATAGCTTGTTCAAATCCCGATGTGCGTATATCTACCGCACAACCCGTTAAGTGATTACTGGTGGGTGCTCCACCAACCTTACGATTTAACTGTGGCGATCGATAACCTGAATTAATCACTATTGGATGCCCAACCTTATCACGCAATACTTCAAGCCAAACACACAATCGCTTCATATTCGCTATCGCCTCATGACTAGGGATATTATACACCTCAGGATACTTGCTCCTTGTGAACTCCCCGAGCACAAAATGCTCGGAGAGGTTTGCTTTACTATTTAATTGTACTATTTCCATTTTTACATTTTCTCATTTTTTAATTATTACATTTTCCTTTGTATTTTTCGCTCTTAACAAAACTGAAATCTGAAACACATACTTTCTACTTTTCCAGATTCTTATCATTTTGATGGCCCTACTTGCATCCATGCCTTGCTTTTGGCGCATGCGCTTTGCATCGTCAATGGTAAACTCATCTGGCAGCAGCTCAAGCAGGTTACGAGGACCACGGGTTCCTATGCGCTCGCCTTCTTGGTTGGCTTTTTCAATATCTTCACCAAAGAACTGCATCTTGCACCACAGATCGTACTGCAGGCTCCAACGGACAAAATCTTCAATCGTCTTTTCCCATTGGTAGCCATTGGCCACATACAGCACACATGCCTTTAACCAGGCTATCACAATGGCACGATGCGAAAGGTTCCAATACGTTTCATCCTGCGACAATCGGGCAAATTCTGCGCACTCCTCCTGTAGCTTTTTAGCCAGTTTGAATGCCTGCGGACAATCCACCACACCATGAGCCGACACAAGGTTGTCGATATACGTTTTCAGTTCAGCATCAAACGCCTCGTCGTACTTGCCGTAGATGGGCTGCTCAGCACCAATCTCCATCTCTGGGATGGTACAGAAATTGATTCGGCTGATAGGACCATCGGTAAGTACTCGACTGAAGAAGCGACGACCTTTTTGGATGGTAGTACAGGCGTTCCAGTTGAATCTACACTTAGGTCTTGCTGTAACACTCTGGGTTCCGATACGTGTTTGACCGAACTCAGCACCTGGGTCGAAAGCCAAACACATCAGCTGGAAATGCTGCTTGCCAGTCTGTCCCTTCAGCTGCTCAAACAAGTCAATCTCGTTCAGCTTTACATATACAAAGTGGCCCTCGGCTTCGTCCATACGGGTAACCAATGCGGGCTTGGTCATATCAGGATCAATCTCTTGTATCACCAGTCCTTCGGGTCGAACCTGTTTATCCTTATTGGCACCCTTCTTCTGGCAATCCTTTTTCCACTCGGCCTCTCTTCGGGTGTTCTCCGCATCACGGGCTTTAATATCGGCCATAATGTGGCGAATGGGCTCGTCTATACAGCCTTTACCTGCACCCGTATGTGCCATCAAGCAGTTCATCAGCGTGGCCTCATGCTTCACGTAATCGGTGTACTCAAACTCCACCTCTTTCAAGTGTGTGCCAAGCGATGGAAACACCGCATGCGCCACCGCAGCTTTGTATTGGTTGGGGGTATTCTTGGTAAGTAGTTTAATCAGTTTTGGCAGTTTTGCCGGCATCTCAGGAGGAATAGGAGCAGAACGATCACTCACTTCTGATTCTTTATCATCCCCCAGTCTCCTACTCTTCGTAAATATTGCCTCTTCATCCTTATTCAGTTTTCGTTCAGGATTGTAATACTTGGCATAAAAATCACTCAGGCATTTCTGTACATTCGCATCGGCCCAATGTTCAGGCATCAGTTCCGCCAAAGCTCCGTTTGCCTCCTCCTTACTTAATAACTGGTTACAGCCACTCAGGAATATCTTCACCGCATTATGCCTACCGCCAATATCCGTAAAGTCCGATTTCTCCAGCCCCTTCGCCTTCAGCACCGCCTCCATCACAAACCTCACCCGCTCATCAATTGGTTTATTTTGCAATGCTGTGACCAGGGACTGGTCCCTGTCGCAGGATGTGACTGGGCCCTGTCCCTCGTCACGGCTCTCGCGGCTATTCTCGCGGCCATCATCCGTTGCTAAATCATCTTCCCAAGGCTTATAATGCTTCCTCGCCTTTTTAGCCCCAGCTGGCACCTGCTCTTCACCTTTACGCTCGCGCTCTTTCAAACGTGCATATTCCGCCTCGCACTCCTCAACCGTCATCGGTTCATCAAACAGCTCATCGCTGAGAAAAAGCAAATCTTTTTCATCACCACTTGTCGAATAGACCACCCTTTGCAAATCATGCACATTTGTATCCATTTCAATCTGCAGAATGGTCGCAATGCGCACTTGATTCTCGAGAATAGTAGTACCAGGCTGGCGCTTACAAACCAGATGGTATCCCCCACTCGCACTTTTCTCCAGCATCATCAAGCCTATCTCATCTTTCTTGGCCAGTATCTGCTGTGCCATTGCCGCACTTTGGTCGGCATCGTAGCAATCCACATCGTGAAAAAAGTAGCTACCAATGCTCTTGCAACCAGCTAAAGCCGAACTTTTTAGCACACCAATGTTATAAGCAAACTGCACCAATTGGGCCTTAGCTTTCTCATCGCCTTTGCGAGCTTTGGCTAAGTTCTCCAGATTCTCTTTGGTGTTTCTGAGCGCCAAGAAATCTTCACGATTCTTTACCAGATAAGCAAACTTCTTACCCTTATTTACTATGCGGTAAATCATTTACTAAATCCTTTCTTTTGCAGGTGTTTAATGATTGGGCAAATACCCTTTCGTAGGATGGTGGGTAACTGGGCGCGCAGTTCGTTAGGTACCACAAATGTTACGCGATCGTTGCCATCTGCACCAAACGACAAACTGGCGTAATCCCCTTTAAATTCAGGCTTATGGCGTAATCGCTTGGTACGAGTAAACTCAAATGATCCGTTGGTCAACAATTGACCTAATCCACGACCACGAAAAGCCTCCACTTGTCCTATACTCGGATTATCTGGCAGGAACTGCACATAATCCATTTCTAAATCACTCTTTGTAACGGCCATCATACCGTTAACAGTTACGGTCTTGTTTAATTTGTTATTTGTTTTCATTTTGTTTTTTGAGTTTTTAAAGCGAGAAGAAGTTTCGGATTCCTTGGCCATTTACTCGAGAATATCCTCCTCACCTCAACTCAAAATTCTTACTATTTACTTATTAGATGCACATATCATTTCTAAAGCCTTTTCGTCATCCAAGTATTTTGCAACAATCTGTTCAATAATGGCGCGAGTACCAATATTGTCAAAAGTCACATTCCAGTCTTGGAAATGGGCTGCAATAGTACCCTTCCAACTAGTGATTACGACCGGATACTTTAGCGGAAACAGCTGCAGTATATCGTCATTCCAAGAAGAATAATTTCTATTGTCATAATCCAAATGTAACTGCCCATGCTCTATGTAAGATAGTGCATCTTTACCATGTTTCTGAATCATCTTTATGATGTTCTCAGGGTTCTCCAGTGTGTCTTTTACAAACTGTTCAACCTCTTCCAATGACAATTTCTTTGCCATACTTTCTAAAGGTTCAATGTTTAATGTTTAATCTTTTGGATTTCGTTCGCAATAACGTCCATGTACACCTGTCCGTTGTGTTCTCGGGTTCTGAAGCTCATGCTACAGGCAACCAACTCTCCTTCGGTCCACTCGATGGTGGCCAAACTGCCCAGGGCTGTTACCACAAAGCTGTCCTCATACTTGCCACCCAACATCTGCAGTACCAGAGTACGCTTGTCAAGTACGCCATTCTCACTTTTCTCACTCTGTACGGTAGTCATTACCCCGCACTTTTTCACTCTTAAAATCATTGTGTTCATAATTACTTTTGTTAAATTAAATGTTAATATAAATTGAATCAAAATTTGAAACTCTTACGAATTCAGCTCTTATTTCTTCGATACTCTTACGAGTAATGCGAATACCCAAATTCCATGCATGCTGTTCTTCAGCTCTCACATCAGCCAGGTATCTCAGATACTCTATCCGTTTCACCCGGCCTTCTATTCTAACCTTTTTTTCCATCATATTATCATCCTTATCGTGTTCTTATCAGATCATCTAACATAGGATTGTATCCATCACCAAGATACACTCTTACGTCAGTTCTTTCAAAGAAACTTGCATTTGACGCGTCGACAAATCTGAACGCCCAACTTTTACGTAAGATAAGATCCAGCTTATTTTTCAGACCACGCATTTTTTCGGCAACTTCTTTCATGTTTGCGAGTTCTTCCATATCCAGCATATCGTAATATTTTTCATAAGCCTCCTTATACTCAGCAAACAGTTTAGTTTCAGCCGTAGATAATTTCAGGTCGGAATTCTCCACACTCTCAGGATCAATAGCAACGGTTCCATTTACGACGAAACCAATCTCATCTATTTCCTTTTCTTTTAGCGCCACATCAGTCACTAAGTAAGTCTTACTTGGGAAATGCAATTTTTCTCCCCAAATCAAATCCCGAATGATGCCCGTCTTTCTCTCGGCTATCACCTTCTTAACGCCCTCTAGTAGAATTGATTGCTTTGCAATCTCTGATTCTACACTTACCAGCTCTTCGGCCAGTTTCTTACAAATTTCCCGTGAATAATACTTTTTATTTTTTAAACATTATCAGACGACTATCATCTGATTTCCGAGGGCAAAATTAGGCATAAAAAAACGGCGACGGAAGTAAAATTCCATCGCCGTAGCGTTTCTGAGAGTTTCTTGTAGCGTTTTAGAAATCTCTGAGAGTTTTTGTGAAAATCAGATGTTTTTCTTGAGAGTTTCTGAGAGTTTTCTGAGAATTTCTCCTACCCCATCTTTCTCGCTTTCAAGCAGGGCTATCATGCCCAGTCCAATCTCCTTATATTCCATAAATCGCTTATGCTGGGTTATGGGTGCATCCCACTTTGCTATTGGCTTACTAAAGCTAAGTATATCCAGTCGGCTTAGTTCTATAGGGTCAGGCAAATGCTTATGGTCAGGCACTTCACGCCTAATTCGTTCGCTAAATCCTTCATAATCATCTTTGGTATGTACTTCAAGCTGTACCATAGCTTTATACACCGAGAACCACCAGCGATTGGTAGTGATGGCCGACTGTATTTGCTGTATGGCCCACGATACATGTATTTGTTCTATTACTTTAGGTTTCTGCAGCTCTTTCATAGCTTCATCAATCAGTCGGTTGCACACATGAGCATCCACTTCCACCTCACGCCTTTCCAATTCCTGCACCCTTCCTACGATCTTTGCTTCTTTATCATCGTTTAGATAAATCTTACGGTATCGCTTATTCATAGGTAGTACCCAGGCATTACCATCTTTATCCTTACAGTAAACACCAACATACGTTCGGCCTTCATAGAACGCCAATACCACTTTGCCATCTGTTACTGGCGCATTTAGTCTGGCCTTCATCGAATCGAATTGCATTATGCCTGCATCAATCATCGAGTCATCGCGCATTTCAAACTCTATAAACATCGATTCTCTAATGTCGATATCTTTAGGCAACTGCTTTTGTTCCAACCCCGACTCGCACGCCATCAAGTTGCTGTCGTAATCCCAATATTCGCCTGTCGAAGTATCCAGGAGCCGCGGATTCCATCTAGCCTTCCCCATCTGGGAAAGGATTAGGTTAAGTTCATCTCTTGTCATTTATAGTAATCTTTCTACCTTTAGTTAGTTAAAATATTAATGGGCATTACGCCCTATCGAGCCGCAAAGATAACATTTTTCTCTGAGATAGCAAATTTTTCTATGAGATTATGCTGCTATTTTTCTAAAATGTTGTACTTTTGCAGGCGGTATTAAAAAACAAAATTAAAAAACAAGAAAATGAAACCAACTAAAGAACAGATTTACCAGATAGGTAAAGAGAAATTTGTGAGTGACATAGTTACTGAAATTTTGAATAATGACAGTCTGGACGACACCTTAATAAAGGAGGTGTGTTTAGACGATGGAGGAAATTGCATACATATTGCTTTTTCAGGTGCCGTTAGTGCAAGCACCTTCATAGCTATTTCAGAGGCCTTCGGTGATAACGACCCAGACGTTTATGC
This sequence comes from Prevotella sp. khp1, assembly GCF_900102205.1. Classification (NCBI taxonomy): domain Bacteria; kingdom Pseudomonadati; phylum Bacteroidota; class Bacteroidia; order Bacteroidales; family Prevotellaceae; genus Prevotella; species Prevotella sp. khp1. The sequence continues at coordinate 238,802 of NZ_FNJZ01000001.1, read as the reverse complement.
CAATGGAGAGCATCTATTCGAGGTCGTATTATCAAACCATATTGAAGAATTAATAGATTAACGCCCTCTTTACAGGCGAACCAAGTCTATTTGCGCCCCGCTATTCGCAGCGATGCGCAGGACATTTTTGATATTCATATTATTAGTAAGTACACGAGGAGCCAACAGTGATGTTCGCTCCTCGGTTTTTATTTACTTCCTCAAAAGATTATACTTCCTCAACCATTATCTTTGCCTTAAACTCATTTGCCATTTTAGCAAAACGTTTCCAACTAGATTTAAGGATGTCTGGATCATTCCAAACTTTCTCAAAGTGTTTTAACGTTGCCTGCATCATTGTCGGACCAGACAAAAGTATTCCTGCCTCATGATTTCTCTTTCCACTTGCACGCTTACCGATAGCAGCAGAAGTGATGTTAGCTGAACCAATGTATGCACACTCATCGTCAAAAACAAACATCTTCATATGATTGCGATCGTTGTAACGCAACTCGAAAAGAGGATTCTCCAGCAGTTGAGGGCAGTTTTTCTTTGCATAGAGGTAGAACCCGAAAGGCTTCATACACACCACCTGAACGTGAACGCCTCGTTCCACAAGCAATAAGAAGAAGTCGCATAAGCGCATCGTTTCTACTCCCCCATCAGCCTCAATAAAAACGTTGAAGTTTTTAAGATTTGCCGTAGCAATTTTCAAACTGTGCTTTACTTCTGTCATACGTTTAAAGACCTGGGTATAGTGTTCCTCGTCTTCTACATAGCAGAAACTAGCCTCCGTTTGAAATTTCTCAATGTTGGAGTCTGAATCCATCTTTATAAGCCCTAATTCAGCCAAGTCCTTCGGCATAATACGCCATCCACTTTTAGGAGCCTTCCGCGCAGGAAGTGTACCGCTGTGAATCAGATCGTATACCTCCTGCGTCGAAAGCCCAGTTAAACGGACTGCATCTTTTGTACTTATGTATTTATTATTGGTGTTATATCTCATGCTTAAGAAGATCTGTTGGCTCACCAAATCCGACCATATATACAAGTTGTCGTGCTCGCGTTATAGCAACGTAAAGTAATGAGCGCTTTGCTGACAAGTACTCCTTTTTAGCAACATTATCCATTCCAGAGAATGGGTAACCTTCTGTAGCTTTAGAAGGCAGATTACGTTCATTTACATCAGTTAGAATGATTACACGGTATTCGAGTCCTTTCAATGAATGGAATGTACACAAGTCAACACCATTAGTACTACCTTGCTTTTGATCCCCTTTTAAGACTCTATACTCTTTTCCGTCACGATGCAATCTTGTTTGAACCCCCTTCAATAGTTGCATACTTGGTGCAGCAATACATATCTCAGAAGGTTTTATTCCATTGTCTATACACTCATTAAGCCATTCTATAACCTGTTCAACTTCTGAATTTGCATCACTTACTATTTTGTATTGAGGGGCTATTCCATCATGTATAAGAGAAACATATCCTTTTGTAGATTCCTTACCTCCATCAAGATCGTCATAATCAACGCCCTTAATGACTCCAACAGCAACCCTCTTGATAGGTTCTGTAGTACGGTAATTGATTTTAAGTTTTTTGCTCCTAATACCTCTTACATTAATACCCGCAGCTCCGAAATTCATTTTACGGCCCGTGTAGATACGTTGAATAGGATCTCCAACTAAGAACAAATCGTTCTCTCCTTCAGCAACTAATGCACGAAGGAATTTCAATTCTGGGTTTGAGAAATCCTGAAATTCGTCAGCTATAACATTGGTGTATGGATGGATATTATTCTCGTTGAGATAGTTCGTTGTTTCGTTAAACAACTCCAGTCTGTCAACAACCTTACGCTCTTGTTTCAAAGCTACATATTTCTCAACGAGTTTCCATATCTCAATGCGCTGTTTGCGGTTTAATGCCTTGTTACGACCAACACGTGGTTGCATCATATACTCTTTAACATCATTATTCCCATAATATACGATAACATCAATGTATTCGTCGTATAGGAACTGTTCGTTAAATTCCGTAATTTCTGTTTCAAGAACTTCACGCCATAACTTCAATGACTCTTCATCACCGCTATAATCAAGCACATTATAACCATCTTTTATCTTATATGCCTGCGCAACATCCAATAGAACACGATCAATGTTGTTTAAGGTGTACTTATTTGATGGAACCCCAAGTTTTTTAATAGAATCCGCTAAGTTTACCCTAAGTGTTTTAGTGTATGTAGTAAACAGCACCTTTGCGTCAGCCTTTTGGCATAGGTATTTCAGACGATGAATAGCTGCAATGGTCTTTCCTGTTCCAGCTCCACCACTAACTTTCATTGTACCCTTATATTCGGCATCAACAAGCTTTCGCTGTGATGGATGAAGGAATATCTGCCATTTATCCATGCCTTGGTCGATAATACGCTGAAGTTCATCATCATCTGTAATTTCAATAAATCGGCGTTTATTATTATCACTTAGCAATTTGTCTTCATTCTCATGAGCCTGACCTTCTTCTATGTTGCTAATAACATCATCTATGTTGGTACCATCCATTATATTGAAGATGTTTTCATACGCGTCAATAGGCAGAATTGGCTCCAATGCATCGAGATCATCCAACGACTTAATAGACATTACTCTTCCTATTGCGTCCTGTGGTATACCAATCTTCAGCAATTTTTCCTCTGGTACACCTGTAAAAAAAGTATTTTCGATTACAGGCTGACTTGATGACGTATAATCATCTTCTTTCTCTTCTATGGATATCAGCTGGCAGGCCTGTGTATGCTCATTCCATACAAAGCGCTTGCTCATACCCCATCGATATGCCTCTTCATGGTCAGCGACATACAACAGGGAATACGTATTTCCTCCCAATACTCCGATAATTACACGATAGTTATCATCAATTCGTGCTGTGCGCATTGTTGAATTCTTAAATTGAGCTATTGGTTCCAAATGAATGCCTGGCGATGCAGGGTTTTCACGAAACTTCTTTTGGAATGTTACCACCTTGTCCTGTGTCTTTTTTGGCAATTTAAAAACTGCGTCAAAGAATGTTTCTGATAAAAATAGTCTCATATTTATAATCTTATTATGTCAATACTAAATTCTTCCTGTTTAATAACCTTATATCCCTTCTGTTCGAATGTTTCTTTATCATCTTCACTATAGGGATCGATGGCAATCTTCGGATTATCAATAATCATAGCAGCACTTGCGATAACTTCATCGTTTTCGTCTGTGAGCTCAAAAATACCATCATAGCTGAAGGGAATATTGTTGTCTATTAATATATCAACAATATCTTCCATTCCGGGATAGAGTTCCTTGACTTCGTCTCGGTTCACAATCGAAGCAACAACCTCTTCTTGAGGAGTTTCTTGAGTATTAGAGAAGAATTGAATCAGATTGTATCTTCTCCAGAATTTAACCCATTCTTCTTTATCCAATACACTTAATCCCTTGTGTATCAGAAGGTCGTAGCTGATTGCGTCACTATATACTTTATCCACTTCCTCATCTGTTGAGCTGTCAGTGAGCCTATCCTCACATGATGCGTCCTGAGAAACAGAACCTTCATATAACGCCCCTCCACTTGTTAGGAATTCTGACGTATCGTATATACACCAGAAACAAGTTTCCTTGATATTTCCTAGCTGCGGGTTTTCTAGGAATTTCCCTAATCGAGTAACAGAATTGAATCCCAGTTCATCATCTTTTTCAGATTCGAACAACAGAATATCTTCCCACGTCAATGTCCAAGAGAACATGCGCTGTGGCTTTGCCTGTTTGATGCCCTCACGTTTTTCCCAATCGCTATAGAATCTCATATTAGGCGTACAGGCATGATATTGGTAGCCATCCAAATATACTGACCACCAAGGAATGTTTATCAAATCTTCGATTTCAATTCCGTCAATCTTCGCACGGGTACACATGATCTGGAAATCAGGGATAGTGGTATGCTTAACCCCATATGCAACAGTCAATTCAAACTGTGGTTTAATATTATATCTGATCTCCGTTTCTGAACTTTCATCCATTACTACCAACTCGTAATGGTATGAATCTTCATCAGGCACCTTCTCGAACGACCAGTCTTTATTCTTTGACAGCGTTCGCATTGCACTAACAAACTTCAGTTCAAGTTCACTATCTTCAGCTGCACCATTTTGTGCAATAGTACCAACAGAACCATCAATACGTTCCCATGTTTTGGTATTATCAACCAGTCGTTCAAATAATATTTCAGCCTGTTCTCTGCTAAACGAATCGCGAGAATATTGGTTGCCATATGTAAGTATACAATGATAACATCCATCTTTACCTTCATGCTGGCATGTGCATTCTTTTATTCTATTGTATGCATTTTGCAGCAGTTCTGTGAATGCATCTGTATTATACAGCTTCGCCAAATATCCAGTTCCACCAGGGATAGTATCATACATCACAAGATAGTAATCTTTCTTTCCTGTAGCCAGATTCGCTTCAGTATACGAATCTATTCTGATATGTTCAGGAGATGAATGGTAGTATTCTTTCATACCAAGTTCAATACCTGCCCTAAACATCTCGACAGCTGATTTTGCATCTAATATCTGTACTGGCAAAAGAATCTTGATTGCCTCTGTCTGCATATGGCGATACAAATAGAGCTGCTCAAATACCTCGCCATTTCTATCATCAGCAAAGCTAATCTGTTTATGGTTACAGAATCTGTAGTGCTGTTCTACAGGTTGATGATCCCTATTCGTTTTAGATAGAATTGGTGTAGACTTACCGCAGTACTTGCAAGTTACAAAGCCGTTTTCAGGTATGATACTCTCATTGTTAATTTCCACTTTAGCTCCTGACTGCATCTGCATACCGTAGTTGGCTTCATACAAATCCATGTTGTTACAGAATTCAATACCGAATCCTATGCCTTTCATGGCGTAGGATGAAACAACCCCCTTATGGTGGAACATAAAGTGTTTCTTTACGATGAACTGTTCTTTTGTACGTTCTTCGTTTGAGTCATCAAGTACAGCATCAACCTTATACATAGCACTCCTTGCGTTTGTGAACTTCAAGAAATGGTGTTGGTTAACGCCCCATGAAGGGTCACCACATTTCGGACATGATGCTTGTGAATAATCTGGTGTTCCTTTTTCTGCCAGGCAATCACACTTAGAACAATATCTCATAGAGGTGAGATTGTCTTTCCAATCAAAAGTAGGTATACCACTAACCTCTAACTGAAGTTTCTGGGTACAGAACTTATTACCAGGCGCCAGTTCCTTAATACCTTGCGAGGCAGACCTTGTTAGTTCTATAACACTTGGTTCTGCTACATTATTCTTCTTATCTTCTTTTTCTTGTGACGAATAAACACTGGCTTGAAGTTTTACTCCCGTCTCAGGAAAAGCATAGTTTGGCAACAGGCCGCAGTTAGTCATAAACTCAATAAGACTCTGGCCTTGAATGCTCGCATACTGTTTCTTGCATGCCTTTATCAAATCCTTTATGGCTTCCTTCGCAGGATCATTGGGCTGTAGTTTCTCTTCCTGTTCCTTATATTCATTCATCTCCTGCCCCAACCCATACAATCTGTCTGCCAAAGAATGGAATTCCTTGATAATAATCTGATAGAAAGATTCATTATCCAGAGAGTCTGCAAGAATCTTTATCGTTGGTTGAGTCTTCTCATCATATTGCTCTGCAAACCGCGATTTTAAGGTATTCTTGTTGTTCTTAATAAATGCAATGATTTGATTGATGACGAAACTATCAAGTGCCAAAGCGTCCTCCGTAAGTTTCAGGTCTCTCACATACGAAGGCAGTGTATTGTCCGTACTTGCACTAATCCATGTATCAATACAGTATGCAAAGAAATGACGACGAAGTATATCTTTTGCTTCAAGGAAACAACCTGGAGTATTCACTTCGCCTTCCATCATCTCATCTGGATACGTAAAATAATACATATCATGTGGCTCACCAGAATGAGCGTAGTTCAGCACAAGGGCAGCTCCTTCTTTACGTCCAGCTCGTCCAACTCTCTGAAGGAAGTTACTTGGTTTAGGTGGAACATTTGCGTTGCCCATCACATTCAAATCGCCAATATCTATACCCATTTCGAGTGTTGAAGTGGCTGTTAGAACGTTTACAGAGTTGGAATGAGGATGCTCTTTAAAGTCTTTCTCCAACTTTTCCCTATCGCTACGTTCCAACAAACCAGTGTGCTCACGTGCATATACACGAGGAGATAGCGCTCTGTTATATACCTGCTGGTAGTAATTCAGTTCTGGATTGATTTCCTCAGAATATGTTCCCGCACATTTATAATCTAGACAAGGTGTATCTTCTGCAATCACGTCATTTTTAGCCACATATAGTGTCGACTGGCAGTTACTACATTTAATATGCTTTACCTGTTTGCTTACCCAAATATGATCAGGATTAATAACATAATTGCCACCTCCTTCAGGAGCCCTGTTCACTAGCCCAACTTCCTCCATCTTAATGAAAAGCATTCTGATAAAGTCGTTGAAAAGAGTCATATTCTTCTCAATGGGCCAGTTGAAATTTCTCCAGAAGTAGTTTGTGTACCAATTGGGCTTTTCTCTTCTTAGAACCACGATGTCAAGCATATCGTCATTGGAGCCTTGGAAATTGACACCAATAAGTTTCGGGAACCTAATGCCGCCTCCAAATGCTCTATTTAAGAAGTGGCGGCCGTCTCTATTCCAGTTTAGAGCCCACAAAGTTAGCGCCTCTTTTCTATACTTATCGAGATATTGATGGTCTACCGCGCCATGTTGTCTCATTCTCTGAAGTATACCATACACATAGTGACAGAAAGAACTTTCATTTTCGGCAACATAACTGAGGTTGTTCTCCATCAGGAAATCTTTCATCAAGTCATACACCTTATGTATATCTTCGCTTTTGAAGAAGGTTGCAGACGAACCTGTTTTCTCCAAAGTACGACCTAATTGAGAAGTCAGACCAAACTCACTTATGATTTCCCAATCTACACGGACATCAAACTCCTTTTTGAAAGATTGCATAAAGCTATTTCCTTCTCGATAATTGTGCCTCAAATCTACGTGAGAAGCCAAGTCTGCTGGAAGAAAACGGTTATAATAATCTTCCTCAGTCAATTTTGCTTTCCAATAATCTTTAAAGCCTTGTTGCAACTCTGCCACATTTACAGGATGTTCCAACGTGTTAATGTATTGCTGCATTGACTGACGGAACAAGAAACGGAAGGTTCTTGCTTCGTAGAAACCTGCTTGATGTGCAGCATCTTGAACACTGTTATTGAAAACCAGAATCTTTCTATCTTTTTCATCCGCATGGTCAAAATCACTTGACAATACCTGACTAATGGCCACGCTCGACAATGTTGATGTTCTACCGCCTATCTGGCAAATCGAGTCGCTATTACACTCTGGGCAATTTGATGCAAATCGCTGATTGCCACCTCTTGTCGACGTAGTCTTGCTGCACACGCGTACTCTTAGTGTATCACTATCACTTACGCTTGCTTCGCGTAAATCCTTCATGAATACATGATGAGTAACGTTAATCGCATTGTCATTCACATATTCATCTATGGCCTCATGCTTTTTCGATTCAATATTAAGGAGCATAACCTCCTTTTCACGATTCATGAAAGCCTTGTTGATGGTCGTTATGTCAGAGCAATACCTGTCATCAGTTGCCAGTCTTCTGGAAATCCATCCGCTTGCTCCGCACTCACGACAGAAATACATAGGCAGTGCTATTCGGTCTTCATCCTTCTTTAAACTATAACGCCAGACGAATTCAGGCTCCTTCTGGAAATATCGTAAGATACCACTCAATTCGCGCTGCCACAGCTGAACCTGGAGATAAAGAAGTGGAATTTGTTTGCTCGTATTATTAAGTGGACGTTTGGCATAAGCAATCAATGCCAGAAGATTTTCCAACGTAATGATGCATACCTTCTCGCCTTCCTGAAGATAAAGCCTACGATAATTATTATCTTGGTCAATCAGCCTCTTATGTATATCGTCAAGTGATAGTATTCCTGAACTCAATATTACCAACAATGATTTGACGATATCCATACTGCGAAGATATGTTCCTGCATCAACTGGAGATATTGATGAATCCTTTAGCCATACCTTGCATAGGCGTTTCATATAACTGTCAACAGTATCATTAGCACCAAACTCACAACTCTTTATAAGTTTTACGTCTGGTAGGTTATTGTTCGTTACTGTTATATACTGTTCTACTGGGATACGATGTTCTTCAATAACATTCTCTTCTTTGAAAGTCTCTCCAAAAACATCTGTAGCATATTCACAGAGTCGTTTCTTACTATCTGCACCGTTACCTATAGTAGCAGAGGTACCTATAGGACACAACACGCCCTTTGGCATATTGAGCTTTAGCTTCAAACGCCGTATAAGGTTGGCCACATCAGTACCCTGGGCTCCATCATAGGTATGCAACTCGTCAAGAACAATAAACTTAAGTGCTTTATAATCTGTATCAATGTTACCTTTCCATAAGAAACGGAACCTTTGTCGCATCAGACCATAGTCAAGCATTTTAAAGTTTGTGAGAAGAATATCTGGTACGGTGTCTAAAATGGCATCACGATTCTCAATGATATGGTCTTCGCCCATGTCTCTGGGATAATCCTTCGGATCAGTACCTTCACCTACAAAAAGGCCTGCAGTTACCTTTCCTTTTAAGCGTTCATCGTTCCATATAGTCTCAGCCAGACGTTTTGCCTGATCGCTGGCAAGTGCATTCATGGGGTACATGATAATCACTTTTACGCCTACCTGTCGCTCATACTTATTACAGTTGTAGCAATAATCTAATATTGGATATAAGAAACACTCCGTCTTACCTGAACCAGTACCTGTTGTTAGTAATGTTGGCTCTGGATTATGCCCATTCTTCATAGACAACTGGCTAAATGCCTGCAGCTGATGCTTATAAGGTGGAAAGTTTGGAGCAATATCCAATGGTATATTCTTACTCTCCTCCTCAGTTGCTGATACGAAAGGAGTTTTCAACGATATAAATGGCCCCTTGAACAATCCTTCCTCTTTATCTTCAATAAAGCGGTAGAATGCATCACTTACATCCTTCTCCTTAAACTTGAAGGTTGCCTTAATATACTCTATTATTGAATCACGTACTTCGCGTGCTTGTTGGAGTGGTAACATATCTTATTGTTTTAAGAGATCAATACTAAATTCATTTGAGGATATGACTCTATATCCAGCTCGTTCAAAAATCTGCTTAGAGTCGTCATCAACAGGATCTATTGCTATCTTATAATCATTTAACAGCATTCCTGCTGTAGCAATTACGATTCCATCCTTATCTAACAAGTCAACATCTCCTTCATGACTAAAAGGAATATTATTGTCTAACAATTCGTCTATTATGGCTTCCATTCCTGGATATAACGCCTTAATATCATTCTTGCCTAATATATCTTCCATTATAGACATATCCGACTGTGACATGACTAAAGAACTCTCACCTATATGGTTGCTATTATTAAGGAATGCCAATACATGTGGTGACACAACTGGTAGATTCGTTAATGGAACATCCGTAATAATGAGCGTTGTAGTTCTTGAACGACTTGTTGCCACATTAAATCTTCGCTCTTCTAAAGCAAAACCGAGATGCCGCCCAGGAAGATATAAAATAGCATAATCTACAGTCATACCCTGAATTCTATCAATCGTTTCAACTGTCAAATCTTCGATTGCCGTATCTGTCAAGAATCTCTTTTGAAGTTGACGAACTGATTCCTTAAAAGGAGAGATAATGGCCAAAGAACGTGTGGGATAATAATGCTCTATCTGCCCAATTATATTGCTGATTATATCAATACAAGCATTTGAAAGTACTCCATTTGTGTAGTCTTTCGTGTAGTAATATAGGATACCACCTTCTTTAGGAAAAAATGTATCTGAGCAATCACTAAAGTCAACACAATCCTTTTGTACAGACCAGAAGCGATTTCCATAAAAAAGTGCAGTCAATTTTGCTGTAGCAGCTGGCAGACGGAATGTGGTTACTATTCTGTATGCCTTCACATCTGTGCCCAAAGCAAATGTCTGTAATCCTTCCACTTGCGTATTGACATTCCAAGATTTGTAGATGTTCTTTTGTGGACTTGCAATAATTGGTGGCAACTGCATTGGATCACCAACTATCAAACAATCTTTTGCTAAAGATTTAAATGCAATAATTGATGTAAGGAATGCCTGTGAAGCTTCTTCTATGACTACCAAATCATAAGTCGGAGTTCCATTTTCTTCAATATGTTTTTTATCAAACGCATATGATAAAACATAATTTGTTGAACAAAGAAGTTCGCCAGAAGGAATAGCTAAAGAACTGGTTGCAGGCTTAATTCCAGGCACAGCATTTCTTTCGTCAGCAGATAAATTTGTCTTTGACACTCGACGGTGCTTAACAAAAACCTCCAATGGGTCCTGTTTAATCAACTCAATGAGTCCTTTGTTGGCCATTGTGGTAGCACATACTGTTTTACCCTCATTCAAATATTTTGCAACTATGGTAGCTATCGTGTAACTCTTACCTACTCCTGGAGGACCTTGCACTACACAACAATGCTCGTTTTTTAAGGTATCAGCAATAGTTTCGGCTATAGCATTCGGATGGTTTTCATCAAATGAGAGCTCTTCAGGAGTCCAGTCTTTATAATCAATTTTTGGTTCGATAAGCAACTCTGGAGAAGGAAACATCTCCATATAGTTGGACAAGTTGTTATAGTAGTTCACAGGTGGGAACGGCATGAAGAACAAGACTGTAAGAGACTTCCCTTCCTCGCATTTCCTTTTAAATAGGTCAAACAATGAAAGGCTAATTGAAGAACATCCCACATAGTCGTAATCAGGATTCCCTCTTTTTGTATAATACAAAGGCAACACTTCCGAATTCGGAGAATGATATTGGGTATTCTTCATGAAGTCGAGGAAAGTAATCTGCCATGAGGAAGTAGGTCGTCCAAGTTCTGCCCATGCATTTTTAGAAATAATAGTCAGAGAACGAAGAACTTTTAGACGTGGTGCTTTGTTCTTGGGGAACTTGAATACAACATGACCTCTTGCCTCATCAACATGGTCAACATACCCGAAAGTCAACTCCTCTTTTTTAACGAGCTGACTAATAGGCGACTTAACCAATGTTTTCTGTTCCTGTTCTATCTCTCTGACCTGATCGCCAAAAAAATACTGATAGTTCTGTATTATTCTATTCTCCATAATCATCATCATTTATTTCTGTTTGGCTGAAATCATTATTCTCAATATCAGAGAACAAAGAATTATATGATTCATTGTATGATAAGCGTATCAAAGTATAAGCAGAACCTTTATCCATTAGTACTTCAGAGTAAAGTTTGTTAACTGCTTCTACCTTTTCCGAGCCAGTAAGTTTAATGACGATAGCATCTTCTGCAATCCAATTAAGAAGATCCGTTTTGGTGCGGATATAAATGAATTCATTAACTTTCGAACCAACAAATACACAAATTACGCATCGATCATCAGTAACCATATTCCAAATGGAAGGAGATACGTACAGTATACCTCCTCTTGCACTACACCTGTGTACATATTTTCCGTTTGTTAATTCGTAGTCTTGGTCTTCTTTATTATTTCGAATAAAGTCTTCCATAGATATTGAGTCCACAGGAGTATATCCTTCATCCTTCAAACTATTCCAGAATCTAAGTTGTGCAAGATAGTTCTCTGTTACTATTTCCTCTGCAGAAAGACCTTCTCCTAAGATTTTATTCAGAGCTTCATATTCATCGCCTTGCATATCCTTAGTCGTAAATGTCTTGGTCGATGATTGATACTTAAGTCGCTGGATTTCTTCCTTAGTAGGAGTTTTCGGCTTGAAGCTATTTCTTAAACGTTGAGAATTAGAAGTACTTTGGCGAGAAGAGTCGGATCCAAACTCTTTCCTTTCACTTCTTGCACTCTCAGAATTGACTCTTTCTGTTGATTTATTATTCTCAGTTGTTCTGTCTTCAGAAGTATTTCTGTCATCTCCACTTTTTCGTGGTTCGTTACTATCTGAAGCATTGTTGGTGGGCTGTGAGGAACCTGCTGAACTACTTGTTTCGCTAATAGAAGTAGTATCTGTAGATTCCGTATGTTGAGAATTAGTATGGGTAGAGCCCGTCTGATTCTCTCCTAATTCAGAATTGCTCTGTGATTCTGGCTCAAAACTCTCTTCTTGTTGCTCTTCTTGTTGGACGTTCTTTAACTCATCCTCATAATACTTACCCGCAGCAACATCTTCAACTTCAATTTCTTCTTCAATATCTATATTTTCCTCTGGCTTAATATCCAGAAGGTCAATAATATCACTCCAATATACTTTTATCACAGATACGAACTCTTCATCTTGATAAAGGTCTTTGCAATTTTGATTTAGATAAACGGCAACCTTTCTGCCATTAAAGTTATTATCAAGTTTACCTTTGCACTCGCGATAATCCAGATCCATATCCAGATATGCGCACAACTTACTAACAAAAGACTCGTATACTTTCTTGTCTTGCCAACTATCTACATAGTAGAACGTTTTATTATTTGGATCAAAATAAAAGTCTTCATTATCTATCGATAAGTCTTTATAACCATAGCTTATCGATTCACATAACATGAATTTTACATCTTGCAATTTTTGCTTCATTTTACTGAACAAATCAGACCAGTCATATCTGTATCTATATGCGATAACCAACAGCAGACGTTTTGTGATTTCTTTCGAAACTGTTAAGGTCTGACCACCATCTGGTGTTGTAACAGGTTTGGGAACAAGATCATCGTCAGAGAACACAGGTATTTTAAGCTGTTCACATACTTCTAGTTCTTTACCACTTGGGAAATATGACAAATCAATAACCCTAGGCGATGAGTTAAACACATATGCTTGCTTACACTTGTTTGGATCAATAGCGAATAATTCAGATACATGAGAAGGACCTCCCTGACCATTGAGCCATCTAGCATTATCATGAGTGATATAGGTATTTATCCAAGTCTCTTTATCTTCAGAATTGTCATCAAGAAGCCATTGTAATGCATAAATCCTATTTGTATTTTTAGGCTTGGAATTAATCAGGAAATGTATGATATCACCTAAAGACAACCTATCCATACACTGCTTACACAGTTCATCTAACGGTTCTGTAAACTGCATCTTCTGGTCAATTATCTTCTCTTTGTAATTGGGGATGTACTTCATGTAATCTGCTAAGGTAGAAGAGTACAATTCACATGCTTTTTTCATCTCTCCACTTTCAGATGGAATACATTCAACATCATTAAACTTTCCTTCTTTAACCAAAGCATTAATGGCAGAAATAATAGTTATATCTTTTGAACCAACATATTTACACCAGAAGTAAATCGAGAAATTCTTGTTCGTTAAGTATTTTATATCATTTTCTTTAAAACGATCTTGGCAGCCAATTGAACGCAAGACTCTGGAGCATTCATTGGCCTTGCCCAACTTTAAATATTCATCATTGACAAACGTCTTAGTTATTCCGAATCTCTCAAAATCACATTTACACTCGTATCTGGAACCCAAATACAATTCTTCTGATTTAGTTAATTTCCACTCTCGATCAAACAACTTTATCTTATTCCTTTCAAAATATTCTGTATATCCAAATAATTCTTTTATAAAAGAAAAATGTATATCTTTAAAATCATCATAAGATAAAGTGTCTTGCAGAATCAAAAAATGATTAACCTTAGCATTCTGCCACTGTTGTAGTTCTGCTATCTTCTTTGTTTTGGCTTCTTCTGCAATCTTAGTAATGAGGTTCTTTACATTTTCATCTTCATAATAATCACGAGAAATTTCTCCGTCTAATTTAACCATTTTGAATGGTTCCTTTGTAGAGTAGTTATCAACCGTTATTCTAAGGGCATTTGCAATTGAAACATATACCCCAGCAGTCGTTGTTTCTACTTTAAGTTGAATCAACTTTGGAACCAGTTCTTTAAACTTCTCAGGATCTGCTAGTTCTTTGCTGTATTGGTCAACTAAAACCCATGGGAACCTCTTGTCTTGCAAGGTGGGGAGGTCATTCATTATGATGCTATAGATAACGTCTTTAACATCATCTTTCACACCAAGGTTTTTAAAAAAACGCCTCCAATCCTCAATACTATCATTATTTCTAATATAAGATGAGCTGACAAAGTTCGTCTTTCCATGACTTCTAGCAAAATCTTCAATTTGAGCTTGCCCCATATAGGAATTGGACATATAAACCTCTGCCTTACTCAAAGAAACAATCTTCTGATTCTCTTCTTTATTATTAGCATCTCTTGTTGTAAATAATATAATAGGAAGATTCTTCAACCTACCGATTTTTGATTGCGAACTGATACCTGCATCAAACAACCAGGTCCAGAATGATATGTTCAGCTTAGTAATTTGAAGTGATTGACTGATGGTTTCTGAATTTTGTTCTATCCACTGACATAGAATATCGTCATCCAATATTACGCATCCCATAACATCTTTCCAGTAAGGGAGACTTTCTTCATTAACAAATGAAGAATCTAATGCATTTATCTCTGGCAAGAGACATGCAGAACATTGTTTCTTAACGCTATATTTATCTTCTCCTAATAGATAAGAACCATATCCTATTTCCAACCTACGCTTCTTCTCCTTGCCAAATACATAAACAGGAGAGCCTTTTAAGAGTGCCTTATCTATATCATTCAATAAGGTATATTTCTTTGACATAAACATATGGAAGCTTCTACATTTCTCTTCAGTATCTAAGGCTATATTATAACCTGTAGAAGAAACTTCGGTTGGTATTGATTCTGGTATATCTTGATTTATAATTACATCCTCAAAAAAAGCCGCGAATTTTTGTGGCTCATATTTTTTGAAACCGAACAAATCAAATAGTGACGTTATATTACTAATTGTGTCATATTGAGGTGATAAGATTGTGATAAGCCCACTGGTCACCCAACTGCTTTTGCAAATATCAGATAATTCTTTATCAAAATAATAAAGATTTGTGTGATTTGTAATATCTGTTATAAACTTACCTTCGACATCCATTACAGGAAGAACATTGAATACTTCGAAGTCTTTACTATTGTCTGTCCATTGGAATTTAGCTAAAAAAGCCCAAAATGATAGATTTAAATTAGAATCAGATGCTATATTATTGCTAATTTCACCTACATGGTTCTTTGCTATATTTTTGAATCTTACATCATTCATGTCTGAAAGACCAAAATATTTCTTAAGGAAAGCATCAAATTCTTTTGACTCTGCTTGTTTTTTTGACAAGCAATATTTATCTGAAATAAAATAAAACCATTTTTTGTCAAACCATCTATAATCTGAATATTCCTTTTTGACGGCCACAAAAGCACTTTCATCTGATGCTTCAAGATATTTTTGTTCTTTGTTTCCGTTGATAAAGAATAAGCCATATTTAGTAAAACGTTTGAAGTTAACTGTTTTTTCTTCTCCGTTGGTAATTTCTATTCCTTGAATATCATCTTTATGAGTAAATAGATATTCAATAAAGTTTATATTGACGTCTATGTCACTATTAGTAGCATTAACAATTTCTTCTATATGTGCATCTGACAAGACAATTTCGTTAATAATTACAGCATCTGTGAAAGTTTTAACGCCAAAATGACTACTAAAATATTTCCTTGTTGTTTCAGAATACTTATCCGACAAGAAAGATATACTAATGGTATTGAGCCATTGAGATGAACAAACATCATGACCATTAGATGATGGAAGGAATATATACTTGTCCTTAAAATTGTCTACAACTTTATCATTTTCATCAAAGAATGGCAGGTCTTGATAACTAGAACTAAATTTCACATTTGCCGCCATAAAATTGTAGAAATGAACAGAAGTGCCTATATTCTTCAGTTTATTCTTTGTGGCTTCTATATTATCCTTCGACAGAAGGACATCATTGATAAAACTTGTGCAATTGAATTCCGCAAAAGCACCTTTTATAGCTTCGTCCCATGATGTATCATTCTTAAAGAATGCTCTTGTTGCTAAAGACAAATAGTTGAATTTATCTGCAAATGGATTAATATCTTCAAGATATTTATCAATGTCACAGTAAAGTTCTTTAGCACTATGCAACTCTCCACTTCCTTCTGCAATAAAAATCTTTTCATCAAGAAAATCTACGAGTTTATCCTTCTTAAGAAGGAACGAGAGGAATTTATTATTGTTCTCTTGGTTACCAATCCATTTTTGGAAATCTTGATTCGAACATATATTTTTCAATTCGTCAAAATCCCATATATTCTCTTCACATTCTAACTGCTTTAAATACCTTCGCAAGAATGATTTGAATTCCCTATCGGTTCTAAGTATATTGATTGGCAAAGAGCCAGTAAGTCCAGTAAACTTAGTGAATTCAGTATCAGACATTATTCCTGCCGACATCAGACCTGTCTCATCTAAGATTGTATCACAAACCTTTGCATAGTTATCTACAGCAATAGGGATAATAGGGTCCACTTTAATCTTGGAATCAAATCCGGTCCTGAATCTTTCAATTAACCCCTTATATTTACCATGCTCTTTAATGCATGTTTCGAAAACAGGCATAAGACTAAATATGGAATTAAGCTTATATTTTTTTAATTCACATAAGCCTTTTATCCAATCAAAGAATTTTTTTCCAGCAATCTCCGAAATCTCAGCATTAATATTAATCTGGTCATCAAACTCTATTAAGATGTCATCTCGTGCACCGTTAGGTATCATGTCTGTGTTCATTAAGAACTTAAATCCCCAAGATGCTTTAGTCGGTAAATAACAATATAGATTTGTATCTTCAACTTGCTTGAGGTTTACACCATCAACTTCACAAGCAAAAGACACTTTTGTCTTTGTAAAATCATAATATTTGGTTGGAATCTTAAGTGTTCCATTATCCTCTTGTTTATCTATATCAGAGTTAATTGATTCCGTTACTGCTGGAGGAACGTTATCTTGATAATGATTAACCTGCCAATGATCATTGTCACAGTTACAAGTTATATCAGCCTCAGATGTCCCATTGTAAAATACTTTTACGGACGAAAGATTAGGAATAAACAGTATTACTCTTTCATTTTTAAAGACTTCCTTAAACATCTGAACGTAGTTCTGCCCATCGCCACGAAGGGTGTCTTGTTTTATTGGGCGCAATGCAAATTTTACACGAAAATGCTTATCCGCATTTGTAAAGACATACTTTTCAGATGGAGTCAACTCGTTATAATTTGTCCATATTGGAAGAATCTGCCATGGAGTGTCCACAATATCCCTTGATTCTTCTCTATCAAAACGGAAAGAAAAGTCACCTGTTTGCAAATAAACGTAATTATTGTCAAGGAATACTGTTTTAAAACCTATTCCTTTATAACCAATAGTTTCCTTATTATCAGTCTTTTCTTTATCATTGATACTACATATAGCAGCTATATTACGTTCATTGAAAACCGCTCCAGAATGCATAAAGACAAGGGAATCACGTGTGATATGGAATTCAACATTTACTTTCTCGACTGATTCATTTACTTTATAAGGATAGTCATTGGCATTCTGTAACAGCTCGTAAATAAAGATTTCCTTTCCGCTAGCAGTCAACTGATTCTTAAGAGTATCAAGCATCTTAACTATCTTCTGACCAGCACCTGCAGGATATCCCATAATATCATCCTTGAGACGTTTAATTAATTCATAAGCAGAGATTTCCTTTATAGGTTTACTTTCATCAACCTTGAAATGATATATATATTCGTCTTTATTTGCTCCATTAAGTACCCATGAAAACTCATAGTATTTCCCGTCTTCAGGTTTCTTTGCTTTTGGATGATATACTATAGGCTGTTGGTCTTTTCCATTTTGAAGTATCAGTTTTGAAAAATCTGAGCGTCTAATATCTCGAATGGTGAAACTTCCATCTTTATTTTCTGTAAATAGACCTATAAATTGATTATTACGCAAACGAAGATTGCGTTTGAAAAAAGATTCCTCTGTTTTATCAAAGGATTTAACTTCTTTCACAACAACATTCTTTATGCGAACAATTTGAAGTTTATATGCGTGTTTATCACTCCTTAATAAAGTCAACATGACAAAACATGTAAACGCACAATGTCCTTCTTTGACATAATCATTATATTTTTGTGGAACATATAATGACTGAGGACAGAGACTATTATTTTCTCCATCAATTGTTATGTTTGTAATTTTACCACAAAACTTGTCTTTCAGCTCATTCGGGATATAATAATCAAATATTCCCATGAATTTGGCATCATAGAAAAACTTCTTAATGTCCTCATCAGTTGCCTTTAACAGGTCATGTTTACTATTATATTTTGCCATAGTTGCTTATATTATTCGTTAAATATCTTTTCAAAATGTGCCCAAGCGGTATAATAATCCTTATTCAGCAGATATTGTAATGGGATTCTTCTAACAACTCTACAAGTTTCTGACCAAGTTCAATATAGTCTAAGCCATAATTGCTATCACCAAAGTCTACTGTAATCTTCTCATCTTCAGTCTTCTCAACGATAAGATTTGGATACTTCGTCGTAATAGTCGGAAGTAAATCTTTGCTGCATTCTATTAGCCACTTGCCGTGCTTGAATTGTATGGCAGCAGCACATTTCTTTATTGATATAGGATGACAACCATGCTCATCAAGGTAATACTTTTCATCGTTCGCAAGTACATTCTTCAATAGGAATGTCATCATCATCCATTCAAGATTACCATCGCTGTGCTGAGAACTGTTAAGAAGAATAAGGTCGAGAGGATATTTAGAAAAGTCATCCCAAACACCTATTCCGTAGCGAGTCCATTGATGAGTGGACTGCTCCGGATATTTTGCTATATAGTATTTCCAATCTCTTATATCAAATTGCTTGCACAACTCACCTGGTGCCAAGAATTCTGATGGGAGTGGCATCTTCTCCAAGATTTTCAATATGCTATCTTGATTATGCCTTTGTGCATATTTGATATAGAAATCACTCAGTTCCGTTGTCTTGGTTATAAAGTAACGGCGTTTGTCGTTCTTGTCCATGTAAGCGTCATACTGCATGTATTCAATGTCATTGTCAAGCAATGCAGTACGTATCTGATGGAAATAGTTAAGATAGTCGTTAGAGTAGATCGTTTCAAACTTCTTAAGAAGTTTAAAGAGTTTTGTCGTGTCAAGTGGCGCAACAGGCCTCATTCCCTCCAAGCCTTCTATTTCCATACAATAGTCCATAAACAGAGACAATGAGCACTGAAGTATCTGGTGATTCTCATACCTAAGAAGCTTCTTATAATCTTCCGGATAGAGGTAGTTTTGCTTAGCAAACTCCTCATTCCATACGTTTTGTATGAAGCCGAGTTTGTGTACATTGCCGTCGATATTCAATCCCACCTCCTTATCATAGTATGTGTCTATACCATTGTGATCAACAACATACTTCACCTCTACAAGGAAACTTGCAAGTTTGTCAGTACGGGCATCGACGGCCCGAACATTAGCAGTCATAAGGTTACGGATTATTCTAAGACAACGCTTCATGGAGTCCTCATCAGTGCCCTTCTTGTATAGTAAATACATCGAGTAAAAATATACCACTTCAGGTACAGACAGTTCTCCCAGCATGGCAAGTTCGAAAACAGAACTATGTTTCTGCTTCCAAAAAAGTCTTATCAAATTATCGTCTCCTACGGTATTCTCGCTAAAGTAGAAAAATTTATACCAAAGGTCATTGAATCCAATATTCTTGTGTATAGAATAAAGGGTTTCAAACATATCTATAACACTGGTAATGCCTTCTGTGTCTTTGAATATGCTGTTGATGTTCTGCTCTCCCAAACCACTATCACCAAGAGCACGACGATAGTACTCAACACGGAAAATGTTATGAAACAGCATGGAATATTTCGTGTCTGCATCATTTGTGATATCCAACGGTTGGCGTTTATCGTTAACAGTCTTATCAGTATAATCCCAAACTATGTCAATCCATTTTGTGTCCATGTCTTTTGAGAAATCATCCTTTAATTTCTCATCGACCTTCTTAATAGCAGCAATCATGTCGGATTTGAATATCTCAAACGTAGTAAGCTTTTTACCGCGGGCATTCATTTTGATGAAGAGATCATCCGTAAGTCCAAAGTTGTCAAGTGACAACTTATAGAACTCAATGTTACGCCTCTCCATGAGACGTTTCCACAAACATGGTTTAAGAGATAATGCACCAAGTTCAGCACATTTCTTCTCTATTTTATCTAGAACGTTGAGCATAGACATGATAGTTGGGTCACTATCATATGTGCTCAGGTATAATGCATCGTCAACGATAAGATCCTTGATGTTATTATTCTCGGGCTTGTAGTTCTTGGTTAGGTTAGGACGTATGTTTCTAATAAGGTTTGTACAGAACTCTGTTGCAGACTGGCGAGTTTCATACCTGAACTTTGTCAGTATCTCTACCTCTTTCTGGTCAATAGGATTTCCCTCCTCATCACCAAGTAAAGAAGCATAGAAATGAAGCAAGAAAAGAGTTGTGAGTCGTTGCTGGCCATCAAGAGGTATAAGGCCAGCCTTCTTGTCGCTTTTATGGACATAGGTCCCGCCATAGACAAAGTCAAGGATATTGTTGGAATCATCTCTAATTGCTTCTATGATGCTGATGAGCATACCGTCAAGTACTTCCTGTACCTTTTCTTCTTGTCTGCCGTAGGCGTAGTCGCGCTGTACCTTCGGAATTATTATGCTCTTCTCCTCGTTAAGTAACTGACGGAATGTTTTCAATTGTCCTATATTATCGTTAGCCATTTGTTACCTCCTTTTCTTTTGCTGCATTTTCTACTTTCTCCATCGCTTTCTTATCCTCTTCCTCTGGTTCTTTTGCAGATAAGACATCTTTTAGAACTTCTTCGATGTTTGCCTGGTAATTTTGTCTGTCAATTTCACTCCAGTAGAAAGACTGCTGAACACTGAAATCTTCCTTATCCTTGTTGTAGTACTTCAAGAACACAAGACGTGTGCAATATGGAATATACTCTCCACCTGCATCTTTCTCCATAATGAGTTGACGCTTAACCTCAAACACAGAGTTGCTGATTGACGTATTGACGCTTCCACTCAGTAATGCCATGTTTGATATGGTATGTATCTCAGGAGAGCCACCTTCAGCTAATGCCATCTTGTTGTAATAGTCGTTCACGCTGTCGAAGCACCTTGTAAAAGTGTCGAACACGTAAGTATTGCTTCTTACTTTCTTCTTGTTCTCTCCCAATATCTGGATAATAGAACGTGGGTCGTATAGGTTCCCCTCTCCAAATCTTGTTTTGAGACGTTCAAGAGCTTCTGTATTCAAATCTATCCACTCTTCCCACTTCGCCTTATCGGTACGATCTATGCGCTCGGAGTTCTGAGCATGAATGTGTTCCAAAGTCCATTTCTCTTTCTTGTACAACTCAAATGGGAAGTTGTCTTGTGTGGTCGCTAAACGCGTGGACTCCACGTTATAGAAGAAAAGAATACGGTTTAGTGCTGATTTCTGTTTGTCGTCATCGTAACTGTATGTGTAAATATTATCTTTCACGTTTAACATCATATTGGTTTTGATGAGCCAATTGATGTTTTTGTCAAAACGTGTCTTCGTCTGCTTCGTTGACATATCGAGCAGGTCGTGGAGTATGCTAGATCCCTTCTCAGCTATAAGATAGCCAATTTTATGGTAGTAGTCGCGTTTCTGATACCATGACAACAAAGTATCAAAGTTGCTTTCCACCTTAACCCACAAATCCCACAGGCCTTTAACGTCTTTGTGTTTCGTAACCATATCGTCAAATCGCAGATAGGTATAGAGTTCATCTTTTTCCTTCTTGCTCTTTTGAGAGATAAGGTCAAACAGATACTCAATACGGCAACTATAGCCTTCGTCTGATGCGTCATCCTTGACAAATGCCCAGAAGTTTGACTGACGCAGTTGCTTTTCTATAATGTCCCATTGTTCTACAATGTGAGATTGCTTGCGGGCTTGTTCTCTTTCTTTGACGATGCCCTGCACCTCTTCAGGATAACCGTCTATTAAAGACTCGTCGCACTCATATTCCGCAGAGTCAGAGAGGAACATGGCGCGGATAAGTTCGGCGTTATTGAGAGCCACTTTTTTGTCGTTTAGACGCTTGAAAGTAGAGTTTGGATCACTATTATCACGCAATTCATACCATATCACCTGAACAGACTTCTTACCCACTAAACCTTTTTGTTGGGTGAAATATTGTAAGAAGATACCTGTGAAGTAGTCAAGTCCTACTCCTTGCGCCTCATTTTCTTTCAACCATGCCAAGACACACTTAGCAGCTTGAAGAATGTGCCAGCTATCTATATCAAGACTTTGTTCGTTCTCTACGGTGATGCCATATTCGTCCTCGTCATAGTCATAGATGAATTTGTCAAATATGTCATCAAGTGTAGGACGAGTCTTATACTTTATGGTAAACTTATATTTGAAGCGCCCTTGGATGTTCTTAAACAACGCAAGGATTATGCGTATTGTAGTGAGACGCTGCTGACCATCAATAACCTCATACCAACGGTTTTCGTCTGTATCAGAATGGAGATTATAAGTGACCTTTTCATCTTCGTCGAGTTCTTTTACTACTATTGGTTGGAGACAATAGAAATCCCCTTTTCCCCTATCATCAAAGAAGTAGCAAAGGTCATTCATAAGTTGTTCCACCTGTCGTGTACCCCAGCGATAACCTCTTTGATAGTCTGGTATAAAGAAATTTTTGCCAAATAAATCGGGTATGGCCTTCAAACTTAACTCGTTTATTATATTATTTTGTTCCATTCTTTTTATGTCAAGGGGTAACTATCTTCTATTTGTTAAATACTTTTTCGAAATGTGCCCAGGCGATACGGTAGTCAGCAATACGATCACAACGGGTATAGGGAGCTACGAAGGTTTGTTGCTGACCTCCGTAGAGTTCGCTCTTTGCCGGGTCAATGGTGTGAGTATGAGTGGGCGCAGTTCCTGCATATGTATTTTCATCTATCTGTTCACCACGAATATCCTCCCATCCTAGCATACCAGTCTTGGTGTTGCGCTTACGATCGAGTCCTACACCTGTAAGTCCTTTCGAACATGTGAAGACAATATTGCCCTCGGCATCATACCATGTATCGTTCTCGTTCTGCTGTAGTACGGGGAACTGGATGGTATAAATCATCTCCAAATCCTGAAGACTCAATCCGAGAGCCATAGCAACTATAACATCAATCTCAACCAAAGCCTGACGGCGTTCAAAGTAATTACGCAGTGGAATGTTCCAAGACCACTCTCTTTGAAGCGTATTGAAGGGTTTCAAGCGAGGGTCACCTATGCTCCATGTCTGATTACAGAAATCTTCACGCCAAACTTCACTCCAGAGATTAGAATAGTGTTTTGTCAAACAGTTAAGTAAAAGAGTTCGTGAGTAAAGAGCTGATTGATATCGTTTTGAGATACCAACAGGGAAAAATTGTAGTCTTCTTGGGTTCAAGTTTTGCATCGCAATAATCTTAACATAGAAGTCCATTACGATTGAGGAACAAAGGCCAGCCATATCCACGGTGTTATCTCCACTGCGGAAAGCAGCGGAGATAACACCGTTGATATGTGCGGTTTTGCTACGCAAAACCGCACATATCAACGATCGTTCGCCTTCTATACTTAACATGGCACGGAAACCAATTTTATAATAATCCATCCAACTCTCATACAGAGGTTGACCATCGGAATCTTGACCTGCAATGAAACCTTTAATAAGCGTTTTATAGCGGTCAATGGGAATTAATGGGATATAATTAGTTCTGGGTACATAGCTTTCTGATATTTGTTTTAAATCGACACTGTCGTACGATCTATTTGTCTCACAAACCATTTGAGGAGTCTGGTACACAGGATTTGACACATGAAAATGAGGTCCACTATATATGAAACTATATTGGTCATTTTCTGTAAAGCATGTTTGCCTCTTTGTTATACCATCACGTTGAGCACCACTTTCATCGAAACATGTAGTTACAATATTCAGAACATCTTTAACGTGAGAAGGATACTCTGAGATTTTTTCGATAACATTTATAATTAATTGTGAGTGCAAACTTATTAGTTTTGCGCAATCTGTAGTAGTGCCATCTTCAAAGGTGTTTGACAAAAGTGCTATTTCTTTATCTGTGAAATGAACTATTCTATCTCGATGTGGTTTGGTGTTCCATTTGCCATTCTCGTCTTTAATTCCACCACAAATTCCATGCCCGTCATGCGTTAGGCATCCGTCAATCGTACTTGGATGGTACAAATTATATATATTAATAAAATTGGCTGAATCTTGTAAACTACCAATAATGTGACAACCATATTTAGTGTGCCAATCTATTTCTGCAAAAAGAAGAAGAGCATTTACATACTGGAAATGATATCTTAATCTTTTATATAATACACGACGTAATGGCTGTCCCTTAGGGTCATCATATATCCCCTCTGGGCATAGCAATCCTACATAACCCATCGATGGTGAAGCCATTTCGATACAATTTGATAGTATACATTTATAGAGATTTGTTTTTTGTCCCTCAAGAAGAGGATAATTACATGTTGCATTAAGAAATGTTGTACTACAACATTGCTCATTTTGCTCGCTTATATACAATTTCTCCATTACAGGATTCGTTAGGAAATCCTCAATACGCTGGCGTATTACTGGTGAACTCACATTACGAATAGCTACTTCTGGATATTTATCGGAAATAACGTCCTTTTCATTAAACTCCAACTTTATCCAAGGTGGATTTCCACAGATAATGTCGAAACCATCACGCAGCCAGAACACCTCTATAAATTCCAACATTGGATGGAAGAAACGATAGCGTTTAGCAAGACGATCAGCAATTTGCAATCGCAAAGGATCCTCATTGGCAAAAAGAGTTGATAATCCATGAGATTCTGTTAGCAACTCTTCCTGAGTTTTCGTAACAATCTCAGATTCGTCCTCTGTCATACGTGTACCGTACTCGGGAGCATCCTCAGCAACCATACGAGAACCAGCATGCTCTAATGCCTGTCGAGTACGATCGTCAAGTTTGTCGTTATCAACATCAAGTAAAGCCTCTATGTCTGCCCAATACTCCTCACGAGTAGGCAGGTCGCTGGCATCATCATACTCCCAGAACCACAATGCACACCAATAGTCCATCGCTAGTTTCAGTTTGCGATAAGCATTGTCACGTCGATAACGCGTATCGAAAAGTTGCAGTTTTCTTGCATAAGATTCTGCCTGCTCTTCTTCCTTAAACATTGATTCTGTATCAGAATGGTCTATACCATCCCATATTTCTTTTCGATTGTTTGTATATTTATCGATTGAAATCTGATCAGTATAATACTCTTTGAGCAATACATCAATTTTCAAAGACAATCGCTGGAGTGTCTGGAAATCATATTCGGTAATGGGTTTCGTCCAATCCTTAAGGATAAGTGTCATGCGAGCAAACTCATTGGGATGAGCCTGTTTCTGTTCTCTGATGCTTCGCACACCAAGCATATTGGCATCAGGTAGAAGGAAATGATAGACATCATTAACAGAACGATTTACACGATTGCTGAAGAACTTTACCTTATGAGGGGCTTTCTCCCACCATTTGTTTGGCTTCAATGAGCGGCTCTGCCTTTCGGCAATACCTTTCACATCATCCTTGCTATACACTTTTAGCCAAGCGCCAATAACTGCATTTCCTACAGCCAGACGATTAGCGAAGAATGGAGTTTCCAGATCTTTATGGATAACGTTGAGCCAAAGCGACAACTTTCCAAGCTCAATAGCGGTAGGATTCAAGTCAACACCATAAACATTATGTGTGGCTATAAATGCTTTAACCTTTTGCAATTCGTCACGATACTTATCTGGTTGTATACGCCAATTCTTTAATCCTCGCTCACGCTACTGGCGCTGTTGGTGGGTAAGATAGGCATCTGCAAGCTGGTTGATTACCTCATTCTGGAAAGCTGCAGCACCCATGGCTGGCTCCAGTATTTTTAAATCAAGGAGTTCTGTCGCATTACGTTTGTTGGCTTTCACCTCATCGATGATAGCTTTCAACGTGTACTTTACTGTACTACGAGTAAGAACTTCTGGCGTATAGTAGCTGGCAGACTTCTGGCGATCACGACCATTCAGACGATATACAAATGTTCCCTCAGGAAGAATGATGGGTTCACCAGTTTCCTGATTACATAACACCTCCGAAATATCAAAATCGCCCATGCGGCTATATGGAACCAAGAATGTTCCATCTTGTGGATCATTGGCTTTATGAACCTCAATATAGTCTTCTTCGGCATAGAATCCACGATAAGCAAGCAGGCTCTCGTAAACACTACCCAACTGGTTAACGCCAAGGTTGGCATAGCTGATACGTCCGCAGTAATTTTTCTTTTTTGAAAGCGACAAGGCTTTGATAATCTCCTGCCATTTAATATTTCGTATACGTACGTCAGCTAAATGCTTTAGATTTTTGTTATTAAACAATGGAGAATCGATGGGACGAACACGGAAGCTCTTATAGTATCCAGATAAGGTTGCATTGTGGCCATCTGACAACAAATTGAACAGATGTCGAATACTATCGTCGAAGAAGAATCCGTCGCGGCTTTCCTGTGAGTTCAGGCGAACCATCTCCAAATCGCGAAGTGATTCAAGAGAGTAGCCATGCTTATATACCTCATCACCAATTGGAAGTATTTCAAGTTCCTCACGGCTCTCGGCATAGAAGAGGAAAAGCAAACGGTATATAATGGTAAGGCAATCATCCTTTACCTCAGCCTCAAACGAATCATCAGTATAGTCGCTAACAGGAACACTATTGTTTTGCTTCCACCAATACAATGCCTCGTTTGCTAATGTTTCAACAGCAAAGATTACACCTTCCTTCAAATCCTTGGTAACCTCGTAGGCATTCTTGTAGCTCTCCTCTATAATGGTGTCCATAAGCACCATCTCTCCATCTGCAGCCAGTGTCTGCTTGCTGACAAGCATGTGGAAAAGAGCATAGTAATTCTTGAAGGCAGGAATACGAGCCTGCGCAAACAGTTCATCGAGAGAAAATTGCAGGTAGCTACCCTTTGCCCATTTATCTTTATCGAAAAGGAATACCACATTACCTGCCATCATCAGAATGAAGTGTGGGCGACGCTCCTCTGGCAGTAGGAAAATCTGGGTAATTGCCTTATTTATAATGGCTGGAGATATCTTATATCCATCAGGAATATCAAAAACATATCGCCACTGACGAGCAGAATACTTCTGCTGCTTGGTATATCTATCTGGCTCACTCTCATACTGCTGTTCAAAAAGACCTGCAGGTTCTTGATCATTTAAGGCTATCAGATTCTGCATTTCCATTACAAACATCTTCACCTGCCGACCTTGGCGAAGAATATGGCGTACAGGAATCATCTCAATAGGATCAGAATCTTCAGTTACTACACAATGCTCTTGGTAAGCATGGTCAGTTTCATAACCAAGTATCTTCAATAGTTGAGTATTGAAGTCATGGGTCTTTTTGATGGCATCCTCTATTCGGGGATTATTATTGATGATAAAGTTCTTATACTCATCGTAGTCATGCTGGAGTCGAACAAATGGAGAACAAAGGGCTTTGACCTCATCATTTGACAGGCCTGCGCACTTTTGTACTTTATCCAAAAAATCCTCACCAAAATAACCCGAGGGGAAATAGTCACCTACGTTTTGTATGAAACGATATTTTATATTGTCAGCCATAAAATTGCTTATATTTATCTGTTAGAAATTATAAAAAACTGCCAGTAGGCGCATATATGGATCTGCCTTATCAAGTGAGAACATATCCTGATAGAACTGGCCCGACTCGTCGCGGATGGTATGAATCTCTTCAATCTGTTTATCACGATTGCGACGAGTTACAACTACACCTTCGTCTCCGAAAAGAGATAATTGGTTTTCTGCTTCATTAGCCCATTTGTTGAGTTTACTCTTATATTCGGTGAGCTGGGCTTCCATTTTTACAGCAACATCGAACTGCTTTTGCATCATATACATTTCGATACCATTCGAAATTGCACTTGGAAGGTTTTGCTGCAACAATTCAATATCAGACTCTTGGACACCTTGCAAATAACCTTCTGTGATATGGTACTTATTCAGGAACTCATCAAGAGAAGCAGGTTGCTCACGGATGGCTCCCTCCTTATCTATAGGAACTACAAAGAACTTGCTAACAAGCGTCTGCCCTAACCCATTTGCATGACTTCCATAGAACAAATAGTAGCTCATACCCACAGGCAAATGCTCGCCCTTAACTACGAATGCCTGGTTCTTAGGCACAGAAGCCGTAAACTTAGTTAGCAGATATTGAATGATGGGATGAAGATCATATAAAGGTAAGAACTTACTCCAACCTCCATCTTTGCTCTTTCGAGATGCTGCAATAGACTTATTCAATGTAGGCTTATCTGCACACAGACGGAAAATATTGTCAGATGGTACGGCTTCGCGAGGCATGTCGAACAATACATCGCTCAGTTCTGCATTGTTTTTCACCTCTACATATGGCACGTCACCCTCTTTCCAACTTACATCACCATGATGGATAGAACCAATAGCTTCCAACTCATTGAACAGGTCACGATAGAATGACTCGTCAGTCTGATACAAAGAAAGCTTTGGCTCAAATATCTTATCCGAAAGATGTTC
The DNA here is from genome assembly GCF_900102205.1 of Prevotella sp. khp1. Lineage (NCBI taxonomy): Bacteria > Pseudomonadati > Bacteroidota > Bacteroidia > Bacteroidales > Prevotellaceae > Prevotella > Prevotella sp. khp1. The sequence goes on along the minus strand of NZ_FNJZ01000001.1, from coordinate 209,931 downwards.
TTTTGCGGGAGTTGTTGCCACAATATCAGGACGACGGAATCCTCCACGATGGCGACGAGTTGGCTGCAGGAAATCTTCATCACCTTTTTTCAAGGCCTCTGCAACTTCATCTTCCTCCTTCTTACTACTATAAAGCTCCATAACACTCATGGCATCGCCAAGTGTGTCGTGAACCTCTTGTTCCTTATCGCGCAGCTTATCAATAATGCGGAAATCTGTACGCAGGTCAGCATCCTGGCCCTGTGCAACTAGATAGTAAATAATAGGCGTTTGCTTCTGTCCATATCTGTCGATTCGACCATTTCGCTGTTCAAGGGTGATAAGACTCCAAGGGATATCATAGTTGAACATGATGTGGCAGAAGTAATGCAGGTTTACACCCTGAGAACCGGAATCGCTGGAAATGAATACACGTATCTTACTATCTTCCTTAGCGAAATCGTTAACCATCTCTTCCTGCTCAGTATCAGTAAGCGAGCCATCGAAACGTTTAACCTGGTCGTCATTAAGTCCGAACTCCTTCTTAATATTCTCTTCAAGAAACTTCATGGTTGCTATTCGCTCTGTGAAAATAACAACACGCTCTTTGGAATTCTTCTTCCATATCTCTTTAAGCTTCTCACTGAAAGCGACATAGCGTGTGTCAATACCAAGATTGATATTGCTGTTCACCAAATCAAGCAATTCCTTAATCTCTACGCTATCATCCTTTTTAATTCGCTCCTCCAGAGATGCCTTTGCTGCGTATGGTGAAGAAAGGTAGCTCTTGAAAAGTGATAAAGAATACAGTGGGTCTGTACCATCTTCATTATTAACAGAACGGAATTTGGTATGCTGCACCTTTAAGAACTTCTCTTCCTCAGGATGGAGATCGACAGGAATACTAATAACCTTACGGTCTTGGAACTGTCCACGAATCCTCTCATCCTCAATGTCCTTCTTAAATCTGCGCACATAATAAGGCTTTACATCCTCCTGGGTATATTCGCCATTACGGGGAATAGAAATAGGATCAAGCATTCGCATAAGATTTGCGAATGACTCTGCATTTCCATTGTGAGGAGTTGCTGAAGTGAGAATCATCGAGTCGCACTTCTGGGCAAGGAACTGGGCCAAATCGCCACGTAGGCTATCTTCGTTAGCAACTTTATGGCACTCATCTATAACAATAATGTCCCAATGAGTCTTTTCGAGCCAAGCACGGAAACGACCGTTATTCTTCAGCGTATCTATAGATATGATGGTCTTGTCATAATAGTCAAAGGGATTCTTGTTCATAGGAATCTCACTCTGAATCTTGGCAACACCAACACTATCAAGACGTACAAGAGGAATGGCAAAACGATTCCAGATTTCTTCCTGGAACTGGGCAAGAATACTCTTCAAAGCACAAACAAGAATACGTTTTCCACGACCTCGACGTATCATCTCGCTCAGGAAAATGCCAACCTCGATAGTCTTACCAAGACCTACGCCATCTGCAATAAGCAAACGAGGGCGAGGTAGTTCAAGTGCCTTCAAAGTAGGCTCCATCTGATAATCAGCAATATCATATGCACCACCTTGAGCCACAGTTATCTTATGGGAGAAGAAGGCATTACTTCTTATTGCCGTTTCAATAAGAAGGCGTGTCTTACGCCATCGCGGATCCTTATCTGCCACAAGCAGAGTGTTGGAAGGGCTGACAATCTCAATGTCAGTATCAATACTTGTATCAAAAATGAAATGATGATTCTTCACCAATTCACTTATACCTGTAGCATGTAAAAGATAAACATCATTTATATCTCGTTCAACGTTAGTGATGAGAAAATCCTCACCACGAACAGTAATTCTTTGTCCAGCTGCGTAACTTACATTCATAAAAATACAACACTAAAACCACAACTATCTATTGACATGCACCAACGAACTCAGTTCAACATCTAATAACTGAGCAATCTTGATTAATGTTTCAAGGGTTGGTTGACTGCTATTGGTACACCACTTTGAAACAGTTGCAGGATCCTTTCCCAACTGCTCAGCTAACCACTTGTTGGTTCTCTTCTTTTCAACCAACACAACTTTAATCCGATTAATGTCTTTATCCATAAGATAGCTCTTGGTTCGCTTTATTAATTATTTGTGGCAAAGATAATAAAAAAGAAGCACGAAACGAAACTTTTTCACCAAAAACTGATGAAAAAAAACGTTTTTATGGCATTATTTTCATTTTTATGTCGAATTTTGCTTTATTTGCCACAAATAAATGACTAGCAAACTGGTAATTTATCTGGGTCCATATCCATTATCGCCTGTTTTTGCTGTGAGGCCTGTTTTTTTAGAAGGACCATCTCTGCATGAATAATATCATGAACCAGGAAGAAATTGCTAAGCCTGATTTCAAGATATTTCTTCATATCAAGAATCATTGGGCGATAGAGGATGTTGGTAGAACAATATGCCCCTATGGCATGACTTTTCTCGTCAGTGAAATACACAGTTGTTATGTCACTCTCTGTATTTGCCTTATTTATAGATTGTTTTAATATGTCTACTTCTTCGGTATCATCTAAATCTGAAGCGCACAGAGCACAGAGCACAGTTTATTTGTGGAGAGGGTACAATTATGAGGATGATTACTACTATTATTAATTACTTTATATATAATATATATATTATATATAAAGTATATTTTTGATTTACATTTTTCGAGGTGCTCATGAGAAAACTGTGCTCTGTGCTCTGTGCTCATGTCAGCATACACACCTATTTTAACAATTCATTAACAGTTGATCTTTCATAGTATAACGAAATTTTCGTACCTTTGCATTGTCAAGATAAAGATGGAGATGACGCTCCCACACGAGGAAAAAGATTCTCCCACGTGCACTAAGAAAATCTACCACGCGAGGCCGCAAATCTACATCGGAGTTGAGACATTAAACATTAAAGATTAAACATTAAACATTTTTATTTACAAACAACAACACAAAAACAAAATTAGAATTATGGCATTGAAAGTTAAAGCACAGGAAAAGTTGCAGAAGATTGGCAAGTATGAGGGCACTTATCGCTACATCATGATGCCGGAGTTGTACACCTCACTCTCTCAGGACAAGGTGATTAAGGAGGCTGCCCTGCGCAGCGGAGTTAGCAAAGGCATTATGCAGGCCTGCTGGGATGCTGCTGGCGAGGTGATTAAGGCTTGGGCCACTGAGGGTCATTGGGTTGCGCTGCCAGGTTTGGGTACCATGCGATTTGGTATCCGCGCCAAGAGTGTGGCCAAGGTGGATGAGGTGAAGGCCGGACTGGTAACCAGTCGTCGCATCATCTTCACCCCAGCGGTGGATCTGAAGGAGGAGCTGGCAGGCACAGCCATCCAGATTACCTGCTACGACCGCGATGGTAAGGAGATTAAGCGTGTGACCTCGACAGACCCAGGTACGGTTGAGGATCCCGACGAGCCAAGCAATGGCGGTGGCAATACCGGTGGAAACACTGGTGGCAATACCGGTGGAAACACTGGTGGCAATACCGGTGGCGGCGGAAATCATAACGAGCCGATTGGAGACTAAGGGGTAAGGCTTGGGGCTTAGGCCCCAGCCTATCCATTAAACATGAAACATGAAACATGAAACATTAAGAGATTATGAGTAAGAAGGAAACATTAAAGTTCATCGTGCAGATGATTGCAAGTATCGCAACGGCGATAGTGACGGCACTGGGTGCCACCAGTTGCATGAGCGTGTAAAACAAAAAGTGACTAAAAAAGGGGAACAACATTTCTGTTGATTCCCTTTTTATTATTATCAAAAGAGTACTTATACCACAAACCACCCCGACAACTGCAAATAACAACGTTTCTCTGTGATGGTATCAGGCGACCACCAATTGGCCAATGACATTCTAAGGAGTGTACCTGCGGGAATTATTTCTATTGGTTCCTGAAAACCAACATAGTTGATAGCATGACTACCTCCAAACCAATATTTGGTTTTACCCAAAAATCCTGATTTGATAAGAGGTGCATTAGGTCGCCAGAAACAAACGCTGAACTGTGGTATATCCTCTGGAGAAATGTAGGTCGCAAAGGTTGAACGACGTAGTTTTCCTTCGAAAATACTTTCAATACCACCACAAGGAACATCAACTAACCTATCTATTTCAGTAATGAACTCCGTATTAGTCAATTGCCTAAGTTTCGCGTAATTGGGAAGAATTTCCTTATCTTCAACATGAGGGACTGGGCGACAATTTGCAGCAGTCCTATAGTCTATATCATACACTTCCCCAATTTGAAAAGGAGCCGATTCTATAAGGTTCTTTCCCCAATGATCATGTAATCTGACAAATTCCCCACTATGAAGATCCAAACCTCCACAACAAACTCCATTTTTCATTCGTGTTCGCGACACAATTAGCACTTCCATTGCTCTTTTAATTTATAGGTGAACAACTTCCAAGTTATATTTCTCTGATAATCTACTGGCTAATAATGACCTGTGACACGCATTGGGATTCGACTCCAAACAGAATAACACAATGTTCTGAGCTTTCATTGTTTCAAACGTAGCCATTAGCTCGTCCAAATTTTCTTTATCCAAAATTAATCTCTCATAGCCACAACAAAACGTATATCCCAATGCCTCACGTGATTTTTTTGTTTGATGCGCCACTTTGTCTTCAGCCCATTGCATTTCACGAATCTCTCTCGTTGGAGCGAATCTTTTTTCATACAAATAGCCTATACCTAGCCCAGAAAGTTTCTTTTGCAAATAACTACTATTAACGAAAGCATACTGACGGCCTCTAACACCCCTACGTTGCCTTATGTCACAGAAAAGATCGATCTTAGACCTTGTAAGTTTCCCAAAGAAATCTTCTTCAGTACTGCCATATACACCAATAGTATAGATTCTCATACCTCTTTATATACTTTTCTTGAAGTAAGATTAACGGACTCGCCGAAAAGATTGATAACACTTGCCCCCTTATTAACCTCATTTATTACATCAATTTGGCTCTTTAAAATTGGTTTACCATTATGATCGTGGCAAATGTGGTTAAGTATTATACCTTTTTCTCTTAGGGCCTCACCTATCAGCTTTGAGCGATGACACATTGAAGGATCACCTTCGCTACACATAACACAAGTTTTATAACCTTGTTCGTTAGCCTTTACAAGTCTATCTAAACCCTCTATAAAAAAAGGCATCTTCCTAATTTTACCATAGTCAACCTTACCATCAGTATAGCATTCTTTATTTTCGGGTAATCCGCCAATCACATCACCCATATAGCCGTACTTAATGTCGCCAGTTTCATTGATGGCGATTTTCAAAGGTTCTTTATTAAATTGCGTGTGATACTTGGAATAAGGCATAGAGCGTACATCAATCAAGTACTGTATGCCATACAGTCTTAATTCGCGAATAAGCTCCTCAATGGTCTTATTGCTGTGTCCTATAGAATACAAGAATGACGTGCTCATTTTGTTAATTATTACTTTTCAACTGCAAAAATAGCAAAAAAACACAAGAGTATAAAGAAATAAAGAAGAATTTATGTATTTTTGCACAAAAAAATAGTTATGGAGATTTTGAACTACAATCAGAAAATAGCAGTTATGCGTGTTCTGCAGGATATAATCCATGCAGACGGGCGCATTGATATAAGAGAAACGAACTTCTTTTATAAACTATTGGAAGAGCTAGATTTACCCAAAACTTCAAAAGACGAAATAAGTCAAAAATCATCACTTATAGCCCTGCTCGATATTAAGAATTTTACCGATGAACAGAAAAAGTATTTCGCAGCTATGATGGATAAGATGATCAAAGTAGACGAGGATATCAACGTCAATGAAGTGGCTATCTATGATGTTGTTATCGAATTTTGTGGCATCCCCATTCCATTTGTAGCATAATTATCAAGCAAAACTTGAGATATTAATTCGCATCGTTGTGAGAATCGTCAATGTTTGTCAAATCCAGCGTTGGCAGGTTTTTCTTCTCTCTTTCGGCCATGAGGGTCATTTCGGAATTAACCAAATCGTGTGCAAAGAAGAAGTTATTAAGACGGATATCGAGATAATCCTTTAGATTTGAATTACTATTTTTCGGTACCTTCTTGTTCTCTCAGCTTAGCCATCTCGTTACCCACAAAGCGATGGGCGCCAAAAAACTCGTTTAACTCCAAGCGCAAATAGTCGCCGATATCGGGAATCTGGGGAATGAAGAGAATGGTAGATTTGCTATGCACATCCACGGTCTTGGCCTCCTCGTCGATGGTATAAACCGTTGTAACGGTATTGTTAAGATTTGCACCATTGATAGCTTTCTTTAATCGTGCAAACTCTTCAACATCGTATAGTTCTACATGTCCCCAATGCGTATCGTATATCTGGATAAAACGCAAATTGTTTCGGGCTTCCACAAAGAAATGCTCGCCCTGATAGGCAAAGAAGATGCGATCATCGCCCTCTTCGTCTGCAAGCTCATACTGACACCCAATATTTGTGAGCGTCTCTAAAAACAAATCTCTGGTACCTTTCTCGTTCTCCATAAACTCTTTTTCTGCTTATAAATTGTTTCTGTTGCAAAGGTACAACACAATTTGTTATTATCCAAATTATATTGGAAAAGATTGCATATATAAAAAGAAATCAGCCAAGGAGTATTTCCTCGGCTGATTGGGTTTATATACTTGATTGCAGATTAGCGTGACTCTTCCTCGGCCTTCTTGGTCTCAGGAGCGTCAGCACCATAGTAGTTGTAGTATGCATTGTAGCGGTTGTAACCCCACTTAGCCTGCAGCATGTCGGGGTCGAGCTCCTTAGCCTTGTCGAACAGCTCGATAGCCTTCTTGTACAGCTCCTTCTTCTTAGCAGGATCCTCGATGTTCTGAGCCTGTACGCTGTAACCTGTACCTGCGTAGGTAGCGATGATAGCGTTGTCGGGCTTAACCTCGAATGCCTTCTGGAGGTAAGGAACAGCCTCCTCGGCCTTGTTAGCCTGGAGCAGAGCCAGACCCTTGTCGGCGAGGGCTACAAAGTTGTTAGGATTAGCGGCAAGAGCGTCGTCGAGGATCTTGTTAGCCTCGTCGGTCTGACCAAGACCCAGCAGGGTGTTGTACAGCTTCTCCATTACACCGTCGACCTTGTGCTCGGCATAGATGTCCTTCAGGCTGGCAGCATACTTAACAGAGTCGTCCTTAGTCTTCAGACCGTCGCCCAGAATCTCGAGCTTGAGGTTGAGAGCATTCTCGTACTCCTCGGGATCCTTCATAGCTACATCAGCCAACTCAAGAGCCTTAGCCATATCCTTGTCCTGATAAGCGAAGATTGAAGCGAAGCGGGCTACCTGACCGAAGAAAGGCTTCTGCTGCTCGCGGTCGCAATCCTTGAACATAGGAGCGGCGTCGCTCTCGGTGAACAGCTGCCAGTACTTACGAGCTGAGGCGTTATCCTTAGCGGTAAGAGCGTCCTGACCAGCGTTAACCAGAGTGTTACGTGGAGCAGTCCACAGGCGCTGAGCATTCTTAGCAGCAAACTTAGGAGCTACCTTACCCTTCTCGTTAGGCATCTGGTCGAACTTGTCGCACTCGATACCTGCTACGAGAGCGGCATAGGCCATCTCGTTCATCAGTTTCATATCAACGGGCTTCTCTTCCTTACCCATCTGCTTGTTTACCTGATTCTCGGTCTGGATAGCGCTCTGAGCATTAAAGTCGTTCAGGGCAAGGTCAACAAGCTTGTTGTAGGCCTTTGCCTTCTCGGCATCGTTAGCCAGAGAACCAAGGCTGCTCTTGATGAGAGTCTCAGCTTCTGCATAAGTCTTTGCCTTGAGGATAGCCTTCAAAGCGTCACTGTCGCCGGCAAATGCGGTAGAGCTAGCTACCAGCACACATGCCATCATGATTAATTTTTTCATAAGCTTTTAAAATTGGTTGAACTTATTGTTACTAAAATTTATTTTTTGACGTTTACTTGAGCGGATAGTTTAATCCTTATTCTCGGTCTCGGGGGCCTCAGCAGCCTGAGCAGCCTCAGCGTCGATCTCTGCCTCCTCGATATCCTCGTCCTCGGCCTGCGAGTGCATTACCTTACATACCGAAGCGATGCTATCGTTCTTCTTGGTGAGGTTGATGAGACGAACACCCTGTGTGGCACGGCCCATGACACGAACATCGGCCACCTTCAGGCGAATCAGTACACCACTCTTATTAATAATCATCAGGTCGTTCTCGTCTGTTACCACCTTGATGGCTACCAGGCGACCGGTCTTCTCGGTGATTGAAAGGGTCTTAACACCCTTGGCACCACGTGAGGTCTTACGGTAATCCTCAACCTCAGAACGCTTACCATAACCGTTCTCAGAAACTACCATGATAGTCTCGGTGTTAGGATCGTTGACGCAAACCATACCTACAACCTCGTCGTCGCCACCGTCGAGACGCATACCGATTACACCGGTAGATACACGACCCATGACGCGCACATCGTTCTCGTCGAAACGTACGGCACGACCGTTACGGTTAGCCAGCAACAGCTCGTTGTGACCGTTGGTGAGGCGAACGCCTACTACCTGGTCGCCCTCGTTGATGTTGATGGCAATCACACCGTTGGCACGTGGACGTGAGTAAGCCTCGAGACAGGTCTTCTTGATGATACCCTGCTTGGTAGCGAATACTACGTAGTGTGAGTTAAGGAACTCGGTATCGTTGAAGTTCTTGATGCGCAGAACGGCATTGATGGCGTCGTCGGGCTCGATATTCAGCATATTCTGGATAGCGCGACCCTTTGAGTTCTTATCGCCCTCAGGAATCTCGTAACACTTCTGCCAGTAGCAACGACCCTTCTGTGTGAAGAACAGCAGCGTGTTGTGCATCGTGGCAGGATAGATATACTCGGTAAAGTCGTTGTCGCGATGACGGGCTGCCTTTGATCCCATACCGCCACGACCCTGCTCGTGGAACTCTGACAGTGGGGTGCGCTTGATGTAACCCATGTGCGAGATAGTGATAACCACTGGATCGTCGGGATAGAAGTCCTCGGCATTGAACTCGTGGTCGAAAGGAATAATCTCGGTACGACGCTCGTCGCCATACTTCTCCTTCACCTCCTGCAGGTCGGCCTTCATCACCTCCTTACAACGCTCGGGGTTATCCAGAATCTCCTGCAACTCGGCAATCAGCTTCTGCAAGTCGTCGAACTCCTGGTGGAGCTGATCAACACGCAGACCAGTGAGCTGAGCCAGACGCATGTCGACGATAGCCTTACTCTGCAGCTCGTCGAGTTCGAAACGGGCCTCCAAGTTACGCTGAGCGTCGGTTGGAGTCTTACTGTTACGAATAATATGTACAACCTCGTCGATATTGTTAACGGCGATGATCAAGCCCTCCAAGATGTGGGCACGCTCCTGAGCCTTGCGCAGATCGTACTTGGTGCGACGGATGGTTACGTCGTGACGATGCTCAACGAAATACTTCACACAATCCTTGAGCGAAAGCAGGCGTGGGCGACCCTTTACCAGAGCGATGTTATTAACTGAGAATGAGCTCTGAAGGGCTGTCATCTTAAACAGCTTGTTGAGCAGTACGTTGGCGTTGGCATCGCGCTTGCAATCCACAACGATACGCATACCCTGACGGCCCGACTCATCGTTAACATTAGCTACACCCTCAATCTTGTGCTGATTAGCCAAGTCGGCAATGTAAGCTACCAGGTCGGCCTTGTTTACACCGTAAGGAATCTCGGTTACCACAATCTTATCGTGTGTGTCGCCGCTCTCAATCTCGGCCTTGGCACGCATTACGATACGTCCGCGACCTGTTTCGTAGGCATCCTTCACGCCCTGCAGGCCATAGATATAAGCACCTGTTGGGAAGTCGGGACCTGGGATATACTGCATCAGGCCTTCGGTATCGATATCAGGATTGTCGATATAAGCGCAGCAACCATCGATTACCTCGCCCAGGTTGTGGGTAGGCATATTGGTAGCCATACCTACGGCAATACCGTTACCACCGTTAACCAGCAGATTAGGAATCTTGGTAGGCATAACGGTTGGCTCCTCGAGCGAGTCGTCGAAGTTAGGCGCCATATCTACGGTTTCCTTATCCAGGTCGTCCATAATGTGCTCACCCATCTTTGAGAGGCGGCACTCGGTGTAACGCATGGCAGCAGGTGAGTCGCCATCCACCGAACCGAAGTTACCCTGACCATCAACCAAGGTGTAACGCATGTTCCAATCCTGAGCCATACGTACCAGGGCACCATATACTGAAGAGTCGCCGTGTGGGTGGTACTTACCAAGCACCTCACCTACTACGCGGGCACACTTCTTATAAGGCTGGGTAGAAACGTTATTAATGTTCATCATACCGTAAAGGATACGACGATGAACAGGCTTGAAGCCATCACGAACATCGGGAAGGGCACGGGCCACGATTACTGACATAGAGTAATCGATATAGCTCGATTTCATCTCTTCTTCGATGTTGATCTTAATAATTCTGTCGTTGTCGAATGTTTGATCCATCTTTTTATTTTACTATTTGACTATATACAATTTTACCATTTTTGCGTTTAAGGGCATTTTTAAGCCCTCTGACGCGTTTTTAACCGTGCAAAGGTAATTATTTTTTTGCGACCCACCAAACCTTTTAAGCTATTTTATGGTAAAAAATTAGCTTTTTATGGCACGATGTTTGCAAGATTTGTTGTATCTTTGCAGAAGATATATAATATAAGGTATATTAATAACAATTAGAAACAGACATAGATGACGACACAATTTTCGCCAAAACTATCAGAAATACTGGCTTTCTCGCGTGAAGAGGCAGCTCGACTGGCTAGCCGATCGGTGGGTCCCGAACACCTGCTGCTTGGCATTCTGCGCAGTAACGAGGGTCCGGTTATCGACCTGTTTAACAGGCTGAACCTGAATATGCAGGCGGTAAAGACTGAACTGGAAATGCGCGTAAGGGAGGACGAGATTGGTCAGCCCATACACACTACCGACCTGGTGCTGAACGAGAAGGCCAGCAACGTACTGCGACTGGCTGTACTGGAGGCACGCATACAGAGAGCCAATAAGATAGACGAACAACACCTGCTGCTGGCCATACTGCACGACTTGGCTAACAACGGGGCAAAACAAGTTTTAGAAATGAACGATGTGACATACGACGACGCTGCAGCCATACTGTTTGCGCCGAAGAACACAAACGTAAGTAATAACGTGAGCAACGGCATAGGACTGCCCGACGAGGAGGAAGAGGAGTTTGAGATGAATGGCGACAAGGGCATTCCGGTAAGCAAGATTAATAACACCGCCCAGAAGAAGCCCACCTCGAAGACACCTGTACTCGACAGCTTTGGTACCGACCTGACAAAGGCCGCTGCTGATGGTAAGCTGGATCCCTGTGTGGGTCGCGAGCGCGAGATACAGCGTATTGTAGAGATTCTGGGTCGCCGCAAGAAGAACAACCCCATACTGATTGGCGAGCCTGGTGTAGGTAAGAGCGCCATTGTAGAGGGACTGGCCCAGATGATTGAGGCCCACCACTGCAGTCCAATGCTGTTTGGAAAGCGCATTTTTACGCTGGATATGACAGGCGTTGTGGCAGGCACCAAGTATCGCGGACAGTTTGAGGAGCGCCTGAAAGCCCTGATGAAGGAGCTGGAGGCTAACCCCGACGTGATTGTATTCATCGACGAGATACACACCATCATCGGTGCAGGTTCTACCCCTGGCAGTATGGATGCTGCCAACATTATGAAACCAGCCTTGGCACGCGGCACCATACAGTGCATTGGTGCTACCACGCTGGATGAGTATCGCGAGAGCATTGAGAAGGACGGTGCCTTGGAGCGCCGATTCCAGAAGGTACAGGTAGAGGCTACCACCAACGAGGAGACGCTGCAGATTCTGCGTAACATCAAGGATCGCTACGAGCAGCACCACCACGTGACATATACTGACGCGGCACTCGAGGCCTGTGTCAAATTGACAGACCGATACATTACCGACCGCTTTATGCCAGATAAGGCCATCGACGCGCTGGACGAGACTGGTTCGAAGGTACACTTAGGCAACGCACAGATTCCACCCGAGATTATTGAGAAGGAGAAGGAGCTGGCCGATGCCCGCGAAAAGAAGCAGAAGGCAGTGAAGAACCAGAACTACGAGCTGGCAGCCGGTTATCGCGACCGCGAGACAACCCTTACCAAGGAGTTGAAGGAACTGAACGACCGCTGGAGCAACGGCGAGGGCGAAGAGCGACTGGTGGTAGATGCCGACCAGGTGGCCGAGGTGGTTTCGATGATGACGGGTGTGCCCGTACAGCGCATGGCCGAACAGGAGGGTGTACGCCTGAAGGGTATGGCCGTAGAGCTGAAGAACGCCGTGATAGCCCAGGATGCCGCTATCGACAAGATGGTAAAGGCCATCCAGCGCAACCGTGTAGGACTGAAGGAGCCCAACCACCCTATCGGCGTGTTTATGTTCTTAGGTCCTACAGGTGTGGGAAAAACCTACCTGGCCAAGAAGCTGGCCGAGTTTATGTTTGGCAGCAGCGAGGCGCTGATTCGTATCGACATGAGCGAATATACCGAGAGCTTTAACACCTCGCGACTGATTGGTGCACCTCCGGGATACGTAGGTTACGGCGAGGGCGGACAGCTGACAGAGCGCGTGCGCCGTCACCCCTACTCGATTGTTCTGTTGGACGAGATTGAGAAAGCTCACAGCAACGTGTTCAACCTGTTGCTGCAGGTGCTTGACGAGGGACGCATGACAGACGGTAACGGACGACTGGTGGATTTCCGCAACACGGTGATTATCATGACATCGAATGCAGGTACTCGCCAGCTGAAGGACTTTGGCCGTGGCGTAGGTTTCGGTGCATCGGCACAGACGGGACTGATGAAGAGCGACAAGGACAAGCAGTATGCACGCGACATTGTACAGAAGGCACTGTCGAAGCAGTTCTCGCCTGAGTTCCTGAACCGACTGGATGAGATTATCACCTTCGACCAGCTGGATCTGGATGCCATCAAGCGTATTATCGATGTAGAGCTGAAGAGCCTGTACAACCGTATTGAGCAGATAGGCTATCACATCGACCTGAGCGACGAGGCCAAGGAGTTTGTGGCCACCAAGGGTTACGATGTGCAGTTTGGTGCCCGTCCGCTAAAGCGCGCTATACAGAACTATCTGGAGGATGGCATTAGCGACCTGATAGTGAATGGCGACCTTGAACCGGGAGCCACCATCCATATCACACTTAAAGAAAATGAGTTAGCATTCAGCTAACTCATTTTTCTTAATTATCAATTGTCAATTATCAATTGCACGCCAGTGCCTCGCATTCTTTCAACCAAAGGGCGGATGATGCATCGCTTGGCATACGCCAATCGCCTCGAGGCGACAAGCTGACACTACCCACCTTTGGACCATCGGGCAAGCACGAACGCTTGAACTGCTGATTAAAGAATCGGCGGCAGAAGGTGGTAAGCCATTTCTTGATGGTCTCCTCGTCGTAAAGGGCTGGTTTCTCGCTGGTAGCGGTGCAGAAAGCACGCTTGGCCAACAGGAAAATCTTCTTAGGACTGAAGCCGTAACGCAGGAAGTAATAGATAAAGAAATCGTGCAGTTCGTAAGGACCAACCAGATCCTCGGTCTTCTGCTTGATATTGCCGTTTTCGTCGGCTGGAATCAGCTCGGGCGAAATGGGGGTATCGATGATATCCATTAATGTATCCGTAGCCATTTCTCCTGCTACGTAGCCTACCAAGTAACGAATCAAAGTCTTGGGCACACCGGCATTCACACCATACATCGACATGTGGTCGCCATTATAGGTAGCCCAACCGAGTGCCAACTCCGACAGGTCGCCTGTACCTACCACGATGGCGTTCTCCTTGTTGGCCACATCCATCAGAATCTGTGTGCGCTCGCGGGCCTGCGAGTTCTCGTAGGTGATATCGTGAACCGAAGCATCGTGATTGATATCACTGAAGTGCTGGGTTACAGCTGCGGCAATACTGATTTCGCGAATGGTAACACCCAAGGTTTCCATCAGCTTCAGGGCATTGTTATAGGTACGGTCGGTGGTACCGAAACCAGGCATGGTGATACCCACGATGCCCTGACGGTCGAGACCTAACTTATCGAAAGCCTTAACGGTTACGAGCAGTGCCAAGGTAGAATCCAGACCACCGCTGATACCGATAACAGCCTTTTTGCCATTGATATGGTGCAGACGCTTTACCAAACCCATCACCTGGATATTGAGAATCTCCTCGCACGACGCCTGCATATCCTCGCTCTTGGGGATGAAGGGATACGGATCGATATTGCGGAAGAGCTCGAACGGACGCTGGCAGGTAGCCTTGCAAGCGATTTCGCGAGCGTGGGCATTACGCTGTGCATTAATGAAAGTGGTATTGGTGCGACGCTCAACATGCAGCGCCTGCACATCAATCTGACACATCTTGATTTGTGGCTGCAACGAGAATCGGTCGCCCTCTTCGAGCAGTCGGCCATTCTCAAAAATAATAGCATTACCGCCATAAACCACATCCTGGGTAGACTCGCCAAAACCGCAGCTGGCATAAACGTAACCGCTAATCATACGGGCACTCTGCTGGGCAAGCAGCGACTTAAGATAAGCATGCTTACCAATCAGTTCGTCGCTGGCCGAGAGGTTGAAGATCACATCGGCACCAGCCAAAGCCAAGTTGTTGCTGGGTGGTGTGGGTGCCCATACATCCTCGCAGATCTCGACACCGAACTTCACGCCATCGGCAGTAACAAACACCTGAGGTTCGGCTGATACGTGAACGGGGCTGCCTGCAAAATAAATATCGGTAGGATTCAAGTCCTGAGCCGATGCAAACCAGCGCTTCTCGTAAAACTCACCGTAGTTGGGCAGGTAAACCTTTGGCACAATGCCCAACAGCTGTCCACCCTGCAGCACTGCTGCACAGTTGTACAGCAAACCGTTGACTACCACTGGCAAACCAACAATCACGATAACGTTGAGCTTGCGGGTGAAATCAAGCAGTTTTACCACACCATCCTCGGCATGATCCAACAGGAGTTGCTCTTTAAACAGATCCTGACACGAATAGCCCGTGATGCAAAGCTCGGGAAACACCATCACCTCGACACCACGATCCTCGGCCTGAGCTATCAGGCTCTCAATCTGCTGCACGTTATACTCTACATCGGCCACTTTTACGGTGGGCACAGCAGCTGCTACGTTTACAAATCCGTATTTCATAGTTTTACTTTTTGTACGTCGTTCTCAATGAGTGTGTAAATAAGTGCGGGCTGCTCGAAGAAGTCGTTCTCGCGGAAGGCATGCAGCTTGTAGAACTTAACGGTATCTACACGCACCTGGGCATTAACGGGCGACTTAAGCAGGAAATGTTTTTCGCGCTTGTAAGCCACCAGCTGTACACACAGATGCTCAAGATCGTTCAGGTCCTCACGACCGAACTCCTCGATAAACTCCTTGCAGTTAGGCTCAATCTCGCCCTCGGCTCTCAGCTTCCAGGCTGTACCCTCGGCAGTCATCAGCACATAGCGCAGATAATAGTTCGAGTCGTTAACCAGATAGCTCTCAAAACGGGTTTGCGAGAGTTCCTTTACATCCATAGGCACAAAGGCCAGGAATGCACTCAGCTTGTCGCCACCCTTGCGCTCCTCGGGTTTTGGCTTAAAGGTAATGGGACGGTCGGCAGGCTCAATCTCGGGCTCCTCGTCATCGTCGGCAGCCATACGGGCCTTGGCCTTCTGTTCAACCATACGGGTAGTTTCGTAGCTCTCCTCGCCTACCACTACCACCTCGTTGATGAGCATCGGCATCTGGAAGCCGTCCTCATCCTCAACAAGCACTATATTCTTGCCCTGGAAGCCAGCCACCTTTCCGCCGCCAACTTCGCTCAGGAATCTTACTTTATCTCCAATCTTCATCTTTAAAATACTGTAAATTTGGGGCAAAGTTAAAAAAAAAAGCCCGAACTACAAAATAGTTCGGACTCTTTTTACCAATAGGCGGCTATTTAGTCGAGACCAAAGAGAATCTTCAGTCCGCCATCCACACCCGAGAAGCCCATAAAGGCCAGGCTAAGCAAACCTGCCGAGAGCATGACGATGGCCATACCCTGCATGCCCTTAGGAATCTTTACCAGCTCCAGCTGCTCGCGCATACCAGCAAACACGGTAAGAGCTACACCAAAGCCGATGGCTGTTGAGAAGGCGTAGACTACCGACTGCAGCAGGTTGTAATCCTTCTGGATAACCAGAATGGCCACACCCAGCACGGCACAGTTGGTGGTAATCAGGGGCAGGAAAATACCTAATGCCTGATAGAGGGCTGGCGACACCTTTTTGAGCACAATCTCTACCATCTGTACCAGCGAGGCAATCACCAGGATAAAGGCAATCGTCTGCAGATACTGCAGGCCAAAGGCATCGAGCACATATTTCTGAACCAACCAGGTAACGATGGTGGCCAGCGTAAGCACAAAGGCTACAGCTGCTGACATACCCAGCGAGGTATCAATCTTTTTTGAAACGCCAAGGAACGGACAAATGCCCAGGAACTGCGACAACACGATGTTGTTGACAAAGATGGCGCTAATGAAAATCAACAAATACTCCATAATCTTATTTTTTTTCTTGGCACGGATTACACGGCTCTCTTTTAGAGAAACACAGCTTTTGTATGAAGCAGGCCGTGTCTTTATTTATAAAGCCGTGTTAATCCGTGCCTAATAATTAATCATTGCTTCTGAGTTTGTTAACAATCGCGATGAGGAAGCCGAGGGTGATAAATGCACCTGGAGGCAACACAAAGAGCAGGATGTTATAAGTCTCGGGAATCAGGGTGAATCCGAAGATTGAACCTGAGCCTAACAGCTCGCGACACATACCCAGCAGGGTAAGACCGAGTGTAAAACCAAGACCGATACCGATACCATCGAACAGCGAAGCTACGGGTGAGTTCTTTGCGGCAAAAGCCTCAGCACGACCCAGGATGATACAGTTAACCACAATCAGCGGGATAAACAAACCTAACGAGGCATCGACATCGGGCAGATAAGCCTTGATAACCATCTGCAGCAGCGTAACAAACGCAGCAATCACTACAATGAACACAGGAATACGTACCTTATCGGGAGTAACCGATTTTAAGCACGAGATAACCACATTGGTACAGATGAGTACCGCCATTGTGGCGAGGCCCATCGACATACCGTTGGCAGCAGAGGTGGTAGTGGCCAGTGTAGGACACATACCCAGCATGAGGACGAACGTGGGGTTCTCCTTAACAATGCCGTTTTTTATAATCTGTATTGCATTCATAAACTATTCACTTTTTTTAGTTGCGCCTGTAGCTGCATCCATGGGGGCAGCCTTATAAGCGTTATAAGCATTGTTTACAGCCAACAGGAAAGCACGACTGGTAATAGTTGATGCAGTGATGGCATCTACCTTACCGCCATCCTTCGATACGGTGAGAGGCTGAGCGGGAGTAAGGCCGATAATATCGCCCTTCTCGCCCTTCTGGAACCACTTATCGGCCTTAGCACCAAGACCTGGTGTTTCGGCATGTTCCAACAGCGTGTAACCCAGAATCTGGCCCTCGGTATTAAAACCTACCAGCACCTTCAGGTTGCCACCAAATCCACCAGTGGTAGATTCAACAGCAGCACCCAAATCTTTGCCCTGGGCATCCTTAGTTTCGTAAATCACATAAACCAGCTCCTTGCCCTTGGCATCGGTCTGCTTTACGGTATCGGTGTTAGCTACCTGCAGGTCGTCGACACACATCACCGACTTGATACCATCGGCCAGCGCCTTGGCTTTCTGATCGGCAATAGGCCCCTCGGTAAGGTGGTTCACAAAAGCCAGGATACCACCCATGATAACTGCTACTCCGGTGAGCACCAGCACCATATTTAATAATGACGATTCGAGTTTCTTCATAATCTTTTCATTTTTAAATTTTTACATTATTTCGAAACTTCCCCGAAACGTTTTGGTTTAACATAATTGTTGATGAGCGGTGTGAACGCATTCATAATGAGAATGGCAAACGACATACCCTCGGGATAAGCACCCCAGTTACGGATAACCACAGTAAGGAATCCGATGGCAACACCATAAATCAACTGACCCTTTGGTGTCATAGGACTGGTAACATAATCGGTTGCCATAAAGATGGCACCCAACATCATACCACCGGTAAGCAGCACGGTAAATGGATCAGGATAAACAGGATTAGCCAGATGCAACAAGCCTGAGAACACAAACGCAGTACCAAGGATGGATACAGGAATGTGCCAAGTGATAATGCGGTTATAGAGCATAAAGGCCAGACCCAACAGCAGGGCCAACGCACAAATCTCGCCCATGGCACCAGCACCACCCGAACTTGAACCTAAGAACAGGTCGAATGATGAGGGTAACTGCTCGAGCAACGAGGCATCGCCCATACGGATGGCCGAATTGATAATCGAAAGCGGTGTGGCACCTGTCTCGGCATCGAGATAGGTATCCCACTGTCCAATCTTAGGCCAAGTGGTCATCTGGGCAGGGAAAGCTACCAGCAAGGCAGCACGACCCACCAACGCAGGGTTAAAGATATTGTTACCCAAACCACCGAACGTAAACTTAGCTACGCCAATGGCAAACAGCGCACCAATCAGGATAATCCAGATGGGCAGGTTCGAAGGCACGTTGAACGCCAGCAGCAGACCGGTAATCACAGCCGATCCGTCGACCAAGGTGTTCTGTTGTCTCTTCAGAATATATTTGCAGATAGCCCACTCAAAGAAGCAGCAGGCAGCCACACTGGTAGCGGAAACGATAACCGCACCCAAGCCAAAGAAATAGAACGAAGCGAGCAGCGCAGGCATCATGGCGATGATAACACCGTACATGTTGCGCTCGATCGAATCGCGGCTGTGAGCGTGTGGCGATAATGAAACTATTAACTTAGACATTAAACGTTAAACATTAAAGATTAAACATTTTATTTTTTTGCGGCGGCGCGGGCGCGGATGATACCCATCACCGTGCTCTTACCCAAGCGGATGTTATCCAACAGCGGACGATAAGCCGGACAAGTGTACTGACACGAGCCGCACTCGATACAACTGGTGATATCCTCGCTCTCGGCACGCTCCCAGTTCTTTACCTCTGAGAGTTTTGCCAGCAGGTAAGGCTCCAAGCCCATCGGACAAACACCTACGCACTTGGCGCAACGGATACAAGGCTGGGCATCCTTACGGCGAGCCTCATCATCAGAGATAATGGTTACCGAGTTGGTTCCCTTGCAGATGGGCACCTCTACCGAAGTAAGGGCCTTACCCATCATAGGTCCGCCAGCCAGCAGTTTGTTATCGCCCTCGGGCATACCGCCACAAGCGTCGATCAAATCCTTCATCGGTGTACCCATACGCACCAGGAAGTTGCCTGGGTTCTGCAGTTTCTTACCGGTAACGGTGGTGTAACGCTCAAACAGGGGTTTATTCTTCATCACAGCCTCGTAAACGGCAAAGGCTGTACCCACATTCTGTACGATAGCGCCCACATTTACAGGGATGGCAGGAGGTGCGGGTACCTGACGATTAATCACGGCATCAACCAACTGCTTCTCACCACCCTGTGGGTAGCGCTGCTTCAAAGGCACAACCTCAACCTGATACTGGGTGCCATTGAACTTTTCATTGCACTTTGCAGTGAGCAGTTCGATAGCAGCAGGCTTGTTGGTCTCGATACCGATATAACCCTTGGTTACCTTGGCGCCCATCATCAGGAGCTCAAGTCCAACCAAGATCTCATCGGCATGCTCCATCATCAGGCGATAGTCGGCTGTGATGTAAGGCTCGCACTCTACAGCGTTGATAATCACGCACTCGGCCTTAGCTGTTGGTGGAGGTGTCAACTTGATAAAGGTGGGGAAACAAGCACCCCCCATACCTACTACACCGGCGTTCTGTACACGCTTTACAATCTCCTCGGGAGTGAGCTCGGGATGAGCTGCCACCAGTTCAAGCTTATCTGAACGGTCGATACTCTCTTCCCACTCATCGCCCTCGACATTGATGATAATCACGGGCTTGCGATAACCGGTAGCATCGATAGCCGTATCAATCTTGAATACGGTACCGCTAACCGACGAGAAAATAGGTGCCGACACAAAACCGCCAGCTTCGGCAATCATGGTTCCTACCTTTACCTTGTCGCCCTTCTGGACCACGGGTTTGGCAGGCGCACCGATATGCTGACCCAATGGGAAAATGGCCTGCTTAGGCAGCGCTGCTACCTTGGTGGCCACCTCGTGGGTAAGCTTATTCTCTGCAGGGTGGATACCACCCATACTAAATGTTTTTATCTTCATGCTTTTGCCTCCTCTTCTTTTTTAGGTTCTTTGGGCTTTGGTGCAGGTGCAGGCGTTGGGAAGTTAACATCCACGATAGCATGCTTAGGACAAACGGTGACACACTTGCGGCACAAACGGCACTTGGTGTGGTCGATGTAAGCCAGGTTGTTCTCAACGGTAATCGCACCAAAGTTACACTCCTTTTCGCACTTGCCGCAACCAATACAGCTAACGGCACAAGCCTTCATGGCAACAGGGCCCTTGTCCTTGTTCACACACGAAACGAACACGCGACGGTTCTTTGGACCTTTTTTGCGCAGCTCGATGATGTTACGCGGACAAGCCTTTACACAAGCACCACACGAGGTACACTTCTCGTCGTCGACCTCGGGGATTCCTGTCTCAGGATTCAGACTGATAGCGCCAAACTGGCAGGCAGCCACACAATCGCCACAACCCAGACAGCCAAAACCGCAAGCTGTTTCGCCAGCACCACAAGCATGCATAGCGGCACAGGTACGCAAACCCGAATACTCGGCAATCTTGGCACGATGCTCGCAAGTACCGTTACAACGCACTACGGCAACCATCGGCTCGGAATTGGCGATGGCCATCCCCAACAAGTCGGCTACCTTTCCCATGGTCTCAGCGCCACCAACAGGACACATCAGTCCGTCGAGGCTTCCGGCATCGGCACCCTTCACAAGGGCATCGGCCATACCGCTACAACCAGGGAATCCGCATCCACCGCAATTGGCTCCGGGCAACAACTCGCCCACCTGCGCAATACGGGGATCCTCATAGACAGCGAACTTCTTGGAGGCTGCAAAAAGCACAATAGCAGCTATCAAGGCGATAGCTCCAAGTACAATTACTGCAATCAAGATGAAATTCATAATCTATTTGTTTTAGTTACTATAATTATTTCTCGATATTGAAGGCTATCTGCTGCTGGATGCGGTTCTTCATCGCCCACAGCGCCAGATAGTAAGGTACCAACGACGCTAAAGCCACCAACGCAGCAAGCCCCTCATCGCTTGTAAGCTTCAGGGCTATCATCAGTACACATATTAATAATAAGAAAGGTGCGCCAAAGCCCAACAGCAGGGCGCGGTTGGCCACATCCTTCGATGCCCACACGGTAACCTCCTGCCCTACTTGGTAGCTTGCGGTATCGGTGGTAAACACATCCACAATCTTTATTTTCGATTCGGCAGCGTTACAGTGCGAAGCCACCTTACAGGCAGCACACGCCGAGGTCTGGACAATCTGCACCTTGATGCATCCATCCATAATACTTTTAACGGTTCCCGAATGTGTTATCTTATTACTCATTAATTTGCTAAGTAGACATTACATTTTGCAAAGGTACGACAATCTGCTGAATAAAACAAGCGAAAATGCGGTTTTTTAGCAAAAATAATCGTAATCGTTTGCAATTACAAAAGATTTTTTATACTTTTGTCGCAGAATTAATACAAAAAGAAAGATGAAAGCAACCGAACTAGCTCAGCAGCAGATTGAGCGTGCTATCCGTAAGATAGCCGACAAGTTTCCTCCTACACAGGAGGCTAATGTAATGACCGATATCCACTTCCGCGTAACGCAGGATACCGGCGAGCTGATGGCGTTCGACGATAACGACGAAGAGATTAACCGTTGCATCATCGAAGACTGGATTGGCGATACATCCGACAATTTCTTCGAAGAGATACCTGCCGTGTTCCGCAAGTGTCTGGATAAGATGAAGGATACCATCGAGAATATGTCGATTCTGAAACCATTCTCGTTTGTACTGGAGAATGAAGACAAGGAGCCGGTAGCCGAGTTGTATCTGGTTGACGACGAGACCGTGATTTTCGATCCCGAACTGATGAAGGGTTTGGACGAAGATCTGGATGCGTTCCTGAAGCAGCTGCTGGCCGACTAATCTAACTCCTCACTTTTTTGCAACTGGAAATTACGCTGGGCATCTAGCGTAAACACTTCCTCTGTGCGTGTTTTGTGGGCGTCCTTCGAGTAGTCCATCAAATGAATTTCGTAATCACTCGTGATGGTGAAGTACTGCAGGATGTCTTCGGCACCGAAATCGTCGAGATCGGCCTCCTCATCAATCGCGTACAAACAGAGTTTATCTACAGGCATATAATCGTTGTCTAAAGAATACAGCCACAAAGAGTATCTGTCGTCTTCCTCATCGGCAGCCAGAATCATCAGGCGTGCACCTAATGACTCGGATAGCGAGATGGCTTTCTGCTTGTTGTTACCCTCCAGCTCCAATGCCTTGGCAATATCCTGAGGCACGGGTTTGAAATCGGGCAGGTAACGCACCAGCTCATCGCTATAGGTAATGGGTAATGGCAGGAGGTTCAAGCTGTCGTAGAACTGCTTCAGCGGGTTATCGGCATCAGCCAAGTTGATACCCTGAGCCGCCAATCGCTCGGCAGCTTCTATCTTCTGAATACTGTCTAACTTGTGCTGCATCTCCTCAGCACTCATGCTCCTGCCGCCACAGGCAGCCATCAGCATCACAGCAAAAATTCCTCCTATCAACCCTTTCATTGTTCTTATAATTTTATCTTCTTCGAAGCAGGTTTGCTCTCGTTCTGAATACGGTTCAGAGCAGTTACCACGTAAGTAAACTTCTCCTTACCCTCATCGTAAGGCAGCTTGTAGAAGGGCTTATCGGTGATGGCCACAATCTTCGAGGCATCATTTACATTCACCTTCTCGCCCTTGGCAAAACGATACACCACAAACTTGTTGGGGTGCTGATCCCAGTGCTTGCTGTGGGTGGGCGTCCAGAACAGGATGTAACCATCCTCGGTCCAAACGGGTGCCAGCTTCTTTACCTTCTTAGGAGCCTTATCGCTAAGGAAAGGCATCTCGGGCTGCAAGGCAGGATTCTGCCAGTACTTGGTGCGCAGCAAGGTGCCGTAATTACCCACATTATCAACAGCAGCCTTGGCATACCACAGTACGGTACCCTTCACAGCTGGGTTAGCACGGTGCAGATTCATCTTGGCATCCATCTGGTGCTTGTTGGGGTTCTGCAAATCGGGATATTTCACGGTGCGCTCAACATCCTCACCAATCACCAGCGGACGGTTGGCGGCATGCTGATTCCACCACTTAATCAGGGTTGCATAATCGGCAGCCTTATTGCCAATTTCCCAGTACAACTGGGGCACGCAATAATCCAACCAACCATTGTTTACCCACAACAGAATGTCGGCATACAAATCATCGTAATTCTGGGTGCCGTTGGTGTTACTGCCCACAGGCGAGCTCTTTTTGTTACGATAGATACCGAATGGCGAGATGCCCACCTTTACCCATGGCTTAACCTCGTGGATGGCCTGATAGAACTGCTCGATAAACAGGTTTACGTTATAACGGCGCCAGTCGTTCTGGTCCTTGATACCATTAGAGTGATCGTGGAACAGCTCATCGTCGGGAATGCTCAGTCCCTTCACGGGGTAAGGATAGAAATAATCGTCCATATGGATACCATCCACATCGTAACGGGCTACGATATCCTTGGCAACCATACAGATATAATCGCGGTTTTCCTGCATACCAGGATTCAGGATAAACAAATCGTCGTAAGCAAAACAGCTATAGGGCTTGCGAACGGCAATATGGTTATTGGCCAACTGATGGGTGGTCTTGGTCTTTGCACGGAAGGGGTTAATCCATGCGTGCAGCTCCATATCGCGCTTGTGGCACTCGTCGATCATCCACTGCAAAGGGTCCCAATAAGGATTGGGGGCCTTACCCTGTGTGCCGGTCAGGAATCGGCTCCAAGGCTCAATCTTACTCTCGTAGAGCGCATCGCACTCGGGGCGCACCTGGAAGATAATCACGTTTACGCCATCCTTCTTCAACTCGTCCAGCTGATAGGTAAGCGTTTGCTGCATCTTCTTGGTACCAAGATTCTGGAACTGTCCGTTTACACACTGTATCCAGGCTCCGCGCATTTCTCGCTTCTGAGCCCAAGTTGTCATCGCCAGCATCAGGGCGAGAGCCATCAATAGGTATTTATTCTTCATATTTGTATTTGTTCTTTCTTGCTTCTTCGAGTGACACAATCTGAGTCTGCTCCTGGTGATATTCCTCGCGCAGGGTTTCGTACTTCTGGTCGAGTTCATGCTCCACCGCCTGCTTGTCGGTCAACAGCTTCTGGGCAACCAGTGCATTCTGCGAGGCATCCTTCATCCATACTACCGGACCGCCATAAACGGGGGCAATTTTTAAAGCGACATGCAGCTCGCTGGTGGTAGCGCCACCAATCATGATGGGGATATCCAAACCGGCTTTCTTCAGCTCTTCGGCCACGTTCACCATCTCCTCTAAGCTGGGGGTTATCAAGCCGCTCAAACCTATCATATCCACGTGCTCCTCCTGAGCCTTTTTCACAATCTGCTCGGCAGGCACCATCACACCCATATCCAATACCTCGTAGCCGTTGCAGGCCATCACCACATTCACAATGTTCTTACCGATATCGTGCACGTCGCCCTTAACGGTAGCCAACAGCACTTTACCTGCCGAAGTGGTGCTCTCGGTTTTCTCAGCTTCGATGTAGGGCTGCAGGATATCAACGGCCTGCTTCATGGTGCGGGCTGTTTTCACCACCTGCGGCAGGAACATTTTTCCTTCACCAAACAGCGTACCTACGGTATTCATACCTGCCATCAGCGGACCCTCGATAATCTGTACCGCATGGGTAAACTTAGGCAGGGCCTCTTTCAAATCTTCCTCCAAGAATGTGCCGTCGCCCTTAATCAACGCCTGGGCTAATCGCTCTTCAACTGGCGTCTGGGCGCGGTCCTGAAAAGGGGTGTTTTCGCTCGTGGCGCCACCCGCTTCTTTCTTGGCTAATTCTTCCTCGAGTATCTTACCGGCCAACTCAATCAGAACCTCCGATGCACCCTTCTTGCGGTTCAGCACCACATCCTCGATTACTTCAAGCTGATCCTGAGGAATATCAGCATAAGTAACTTTGGTTGAAGGATTTACGATACCGAAATCCATTCCTACTTGAATGGCGTGATACAGGAATACGGCATGCATGGCCTCGCGGATATAGTTGTTACCGCGGAACGAGAAACTCAGGTTACTCACACCACCGCTGACGTGTGCACCGGGCAGATTCTGCTTAATCCATTCGGTAGCGCGGATAAAGTCGATAGCATAGGCATCATGCTCCTCCATACCCGTAGCAATGGCCAGGATATTGGGGTCGAAGATGATGTCGAGCGGGTTCATACCCACCTGCTCGGTAAGAATCTTATAGGCACGTGAGGCTATCTCGATACGACGCTCGTAGGTAGTGGCCTGTCCCTCTTCGTCGAAACACATCACCACCACAGCAGCACCATAACGCATCACATCCTGAGCGTGCTCGATAAACTTCTGCTCGCCCTCTTTGAGCGAGATTGAGTTGACGATGCTCTTACCCTGCACGCACTTCAGTCCGGCTTTGATCACCTCCCAGTTCGACGAGTCGATCATCACGGGCACTTTAGCGATATCAGGCTCGGCTGCAATCATATTCAGGAAGGTTGTCATCTCCTGTTTGGCATCCAGCAAGCCATCGTCCATATTGATATCAATTACCAAGGCTCCATCGGCCACCTGTTTGCGGGCGATAGAGATAGCCTCGTTGTATTTCTTTTCCTTAATCAGTCGCAGGAACTTTCGCGAACCCGCCACATTGCATCGCTCACCCACATTCACAAAATGCACCTCGTCAGTAACATTCTGCAGTTCCAGTCCCGATAGCCACATCGTGGTAGATTTCTCTGCGGGCACATGGGGTTTCTTGCCAACCACCAGCGGACCGTATAAACGGATAAACTCATCGGTAGTACCGCAGCAGCCACCGATGATATTTACGATGCCCTCATCCACCAGCTCGCCCATCTTGGGAGCCATACTCTCTGCGGTCTCATCGTAAAGACCAAGGGCGTTGGGCAATCCGGCATTGGGGTGACAGCTGATATAATAAGGTGCTTTCTGGGCCAACTCGCGGATAAAAGGTTTCATCTGCGTGGCACCAAACGAGCAGTTCAGTCCGATAGAGAAAATAGGATAAGTGCTGACGCTGGCCAGGAACGCCTCAAGCGTCTGACCCGATAACGTACGACCAGCCAGATCGCTCACCGTTACCGACACCATAATGGGCAATTCTACCCCGCGTGCTTCCATCGCGCGCATACAGGCATCGATGGCACATTTGGCATTCAGCGAGTCGAAAATGGTCTCTATCAGCAGCGTATCTACCCCACCCTCAATCAGTCCGTCGGCCTGTTCCTGATAAGCCTCCAGCATCTCGTCGTAAGTCACATCGCGGAAAGCTGGATTGCTTACATCGGGCGACATCGAAAGGGTTTTGTTGGTAGGACCGATCGAGCCTGCCACAAAGCGGGGTTTGTCGTCGGTACTATACTCATTGGCCAACTGTCGGGCTAAGCGTGCCGACTCGCTTGCCATCTCATGCGCACGGTCTTCAAGATGATATTCAGCCTGCGAAATGCACTGACTGCTGAACGTGTTGGTGGTGATGATATCGGCACCGGCTTCGAGGTATTTGCGATAAATATCCGAAACTATCTCGGGGTGTGTCAGGTTCAGCTCGTCGCTGTTACCCACCTTGCCCATCACGGCACCTATCATGGTTCCCATACCGCCATCGAGTATGAGAATACGCTGTTTTATGATCTCGTTTAGTTTCTTCACCCTTAATGTTTAATGTTTAATCTTCAATTATTTCCAGACTTTCATCGCACGGTCCATTTCACGGCGATCCTCCTTTTCCTTCAGCGTCTGTCGCTTGTCGAATTCCTTCTTACCCTTACACAGCGCCACATCAACCTTGGCCCGGCCTTTGTCATCGATAAACACCAAGGTGGGCACGATGGTAAAACCCGTTTGTTTGGTGGCACTCTCAAGGGCGCGTATTTCTTTCTTGGTTAGCAACAGCTTTCTGTCGCGTTTGGCTTCGTGGTTGTTGTACGAACCGTAGAAGTAAGGACTAACGTTCATGCCCTTCACCCACAACTCGCCGTTAAGCACCACGCAATAGGTATCCACCAAGCTCGCCTTACCCAGTCGGATGCTCTTAATCTCGGTACCGGTAAGCACGATGCCTGCAGTATAGGTTTCAACAAAGAAGTACTCGAACGAGGCCTTCTTGTTGCGAATCTGTACAGGACTCTTTTTGCGTAACTGTTCTTCTGTCTTGTTCATCTCTTACTATTAAATGATCTTTGCGAAGTTGTCCAGGTGATCGTCCACATAATGGGCGATATCCTCGGTCCACTCTTCCTCGTTCTCGATAAAGATATCATCCAGATTCTCGAACTCAGGATACTGCTCGAACATAGCCATGAAATCCTCGTCGCTCTTCTCGGTTTCAATCTCTTCGCGATATTTCAGCCACAGGGTGTGGGCATCGTAAATCAACTTTGAGGGGGCACGCATATCCCACTGGCGCAGTGCTTTGGCCAGGGGGTTCTTAAAGATGAAGGGACCGTAGCCGTTGTAAATCAGCTGTACAAATCCGCCATCCATCACCTCTTCGTGCAGAATGTTCCAGGCCAGCAATGTCAGCTGGTCGGCATTCAACTTGGCCATGCTCTCGGCAGTCAGTTCGCCACCGATAGCATCGTAGATAGCCTTTACAAACACATCCAGGAACTCATCCATTCCCTCGAGTGCAGCCTGCTGCAAATCCTCGTCTTTTACAATTACCTCCACCATAAACGTTAATGTTTAATGTTTAATCTTTAATCTCGTAGACTCCTGTTGGTGTCTTGCGCTTCAGCACTTCCAGCTCCACATCCTTGCCAGGAATCACACCATGACTGCGCAGGATGGTCTCTACCGTCTTACGTGCCAACTCAGGATGATTGTTCTCCTCGCTCAGGTGGCACAGCCAAACGTGCTTCAGGCCCTCGCTCATATTCTCAACCAGCGCCTCGCCACACGATACGTTCGACAGGTGTCCGCTACCACTCAGAATGCGCTGCTGCAGATAAGCGGGATAAGGACCGTTCTTCAGCATCTCCACATCGTGGTTGGCCTCAATCACCAGGTAGTTGGCACGATTAATGGCCTGCTTGATATCGTCGGTAATGCTACCCACATCGGTAAGCACCACAAACACAATACCTTCAACCTCCAGCTCGTAGCCCACATTCTCGCTGGCATCGTGAGGCACAGCAAAAGGGCGCACCTTAAAGTCGCCAAGCTGTACTTGTTCGCCAATTACCAACTCGTGTTTATGATCTTGCGATACTTTCTTCGTTACACAATAATTCTGGTCTATGCCCTGGTGTACTTTATGTGTGGCATAAACAGGCAGGTTGCAGTCGTGACTCAGGGCACCCACACTTTTAATGTGGTCGGCATGATCGTGCGTTATCAAGATACGCTTCACGGAATTAAGCTGAATACCATACTCTCTACAATACTTCTTCAGTGTGCGTATTCCTATACCAATATCTATAATCAGCCCGTCGGTCGCTGTGCCCAGATAATAGCAATTACCGCTGCTACCGCTTCCAAAGGATATAAACTTCAACATCTCAAATATAATTTTCGTGCAAAGGTAGCACAAATAATCGAGAAATGAGAATTTAAAATTTAGAGATGCCGTACTATTTTACTTTTTTAACAGTAATTAGAATGGCATACCTACTGCAAAGTGGAAGGCAAGGTCGCGACTCAACTTTGGATGAAGAAGTGGGTAGTGAGCTTCCGACTCAATCTCGAAAGCAGGATTGATGGCTTTCATACCCAAATCGAAGCGCAGAATAAAATAGTCGAAGTTCAGTCGCAAACCGGCACCATAGCTCACAGCCAAGTCGCTCAGGAAGGTATTAAACTTAAACTGTCCGCCAGGCTGATCGGGATAATCGCGCAGCGTCCAGATGTTACCGGCATCGGCAAAAATAGCGCCGTTGAATTTCCAGAACAACTTCATGCGATATTCCACGTTCAAATCCAGCTTCAGGTCGCCCGTCATTGTAATAAAGTTTATACGTCCGTCCTTATCCTTGTAACGACCAGGGCCGAGACTACGAACCGACCATCCGCGAACGCTATTGGCACCACCCGAGAAGTAACGTTTCTCGAATGGCAACACCTTAGAGTTACCATACGGATAAGCTACTCCCAGACCGATGTGGAACACCAACTGATCGTTAGTACCCTTGAAGATTTGCTGGGTATAGTCGAAATCGCCCTTTACGTACTGTGCATAGGCGATATTAAAGAGTTTATACTGACCTAAATCGTTCTTCGAACCACCAAAAATCTTAGAGCAGGCGCCTAACAGATTACCAGCTGTTTCAACATTGGTTTTCAGCGCTACCACACCGTTGTTATATACGTAACCAAAACCCATTTTCATAATAAACAGGTCTTCGTAATTGTAGCGCAGAATCACATTCTGGTTCGAGGTATTATCAAGATATTCTGTCTTAAAAGTTTCACTAATCCAAGGCATGAACACATAGTTCAGATTCACCAGGTCGAAACGATAGCTATCATGATGATTCTGGGGTTTCCAGAGATACGACCAACCAGCTGACAAGACTCGACGATGGAACTCAGGACGGTCCTGCACATCGTACAACAGCGACAATTCGCTGGTGGCAATCGTACGGCGACGGAAACTGCTACTCAGGAACGGCATGATGAATCGTGGGAACGAGAGTTTGGTTTCGGCACTATACTCGGTAAAGTCCTGATTGCTGTAACCCTCCAAACCCTTGATGGCCTCGTAGGCACCACGCAACTGCAAACTAAATGTTTCCGACCCACGGAACAGGTTACGGTTCTGATAAGTGAGCGAGGCAGCCGCACCAAAGTCGCCAGCGGTATTAGTACCTTCGGGCTGGAAACTGATGGTAGATGGCTTGTTGGTCTGCACCTGAATCGTAGCATCCAGCAACGTGGTATCGGGCTGCTGCCCAAAAGCAATATTGGTATATTTTACAGCACCCAATCGTCCGAAGTGGTTATAGGTATTCTGCAGCTTTTCTGCCGAATAAGGCTTTCCTGATTCCAGGAACGTATTCTCGCTCAGCACTTTAGGGCGCAGATGCAGATGATCGTC
Organism: Prevotella sp. khp1; assembly: GCF_900102205.1. Lineage (NCBI taxonomy): Bacteria > Pseudomonadati > Bacteroidota > Bacteroidia > Bacteroidales > Prevotellaceae > Prevotella > Prevotella sp. khp1. The sequence goes on along the minus strand of NZ_FNJZ01000001.1, from coordinate 179,414 downwards.
GGCACCACCCTCGTACTTGATACTATCGATGGTATAGGCCTTGTGCTGCTGTTGCAACAACAACCTCAGGTTAACACCCTGCTGCTCCTCGTCTTTACGGGCACCATAGGTAATATACTCCTTATGGAAACGGAAGTAACCGCGATTCTGCAGATACTGGGTGATGGCATTACGCTCGGCCGACAATGTCTCAACGCTGAACTGCATACCCTGATGCAACAACGACGAACGTCCACGCAGCAAGCGCGCCACCGTGGTATCCTCGATCACAAAATCCAGTTCGCGTACAAAATAAGGCTTGCCTGGATGCAGCACATACACGGCATCAAGTTTATGCTTGTTCTTATCGATAAACAGTTCAACCTGAGCATCCAGATAACCTTTGTTCTGCAGGGCCTGCTGCAGATCCTTACAAGTAAGCTGTGCCTGAAGCGTATCGTAGATAACAGGCGCCTCGCCCATCTGTCGCAGCATACGGTTCACCCACGAGCTGTCCTTGCCCGCCATCGCATAAACGCCCAAAGGCAATTTTACAGCCGAGAACCAGCGCGAGTTAGGTTTCTGTCGCACATAGCCCTTCAAACTACCCGGATTAATATCGTGATACTTACCATCGGCAACCACCTTTACTTTGTTCAGCAGGTAGCTATCTTCCGGAATATCACGACTCACCGAACAGCTACTCAGAACGAGTGCTGCAGCCAGACATATGGGGGGTAAAAACCTATTATGAGTTGCCTTGAGATCCATTTTGGCGCAAAATTAATAAAAAAACGGCACGAATGGCACGAATTAACACGAAATATTAAAAAAATTCGGCTAATTCGCGTAATTCATGCCTAAAAACCTGTAACTTTGCACAAAAATCAGACAGACAGAGTATGATAAGCAAGAATCAGATTAAATTCGTACACCAACTTGAGTTGAAGAAGTTTCGCAAACAAGAGGGCCTTTTCATTGCCGAAGGTCATAAGGTTGTGGGCGACTTACTGAAAGCTGGCTATACCCCCAAGCAGCTGTTTGCTACTGCCGAATGGATAGCTGCCAACCCTGTTGCCGGTGCTATCGAGGTTACCAACGACGAGCTTACCAAACTCTCTCTGCAGCAACACCCCCAGCAGGTGCTCGCCCTCTTCCCCATACCTACCCACCAACACCAAGCACCTAACACCCCACACCTATCCATTCTGCTCGACAACGTCCAGGACCCCGGCAATCTGGGCACTATCATCCGTATTGCCGACTGGTTTGGCATCGATACCATCTATTGCAGCGAGGGTACTGTAGATGCCTGGAACCCCAAAGTGGTTCAGGCTACGATGGGTTCGATTGCCCGCGTACACCTTATATATATAGACACCATGCAACTGCTGGATTCGCTGCCCAAGGATTTCCCCGTTTACGGCACCTTCCTGGACGGCGAGAATATCTACACACAGGAGCTATCGCAAAAGGGACTGATCGTGATGGGCAACGAGGGTAATGGTATCAGCGATGCCGTGCGCGCACGTGTTACCCACAAGCTGCTGATTCCTGATTTCCATAAAGGTCCAACTGCCGATAGCCTGAATGTAGCCATCGCCACCGCTATCACCTGCTCCGAATTCCGCCGCAGGGGATAACAACCCAAAAACTTATTCGCGGTATGCTTTTTCGCCAATCGTCTCTTGCGAACCAAGAGTCATTTGGCGCAGGTCGTAATACGAGCCATTGTAGATATTAAAGTCAACATTACCTTTAATACCCGGCAATCGACCCACATCGGTATGCTGCCAGAATTTCCAAGGTCCTTGGTATTCCAGCGAATCCACATAGTAATGCGCTATCCAGTAAGGATACTGATCGAACACAGGATCAGAGAGATAGCGTGTCTTGAATTTAAAATAGGTATAGATAATAGGTTTCACCTGGTAGTGATTCTCCACCAAGTGCAACCAGCGTAGCACAGAGTATTTGAAGTCTTCATCACTCTGGTTCTTAGGTTTATGCTCCACGTCAAGCACAGGAGGCAAGTCGCCATTCTCCAGCTTAACGGTATTGATAAAATGATAAGCCTGCTCTTCAGCGGGCGTATGCACACTATAGAAGTGATAAGCCCCGCGGGTAAAACCATTCTCACGTGCCTGATAGAAATTCTCACGGAAGTTCTCGTCAGTACGTGTAGCCCCTTCAGTAGCTTTAATCATCACAAAGCGGATAGGACAGTGGTCTATCTGTCCGTTGTCCTTGAGCTCATCCCAGTTGATGCGCCCCTGATGATGACTGATGTCGATACCATGAATCTCGTAGCCCTCGGGATAGCTCACGTCGCCATAAAGGGCACGCCAGCGGAATCCGAACGGACCTACAAAGAAATAATAGAAAAAGTAAACGTATACCGCCACAACAGCACCGCCGCCTACCCAATACGCCCACCCGGGCATATGTTGTAGAATACGGACAAAGAATCCGGGCTTACGATGGCCACGTGGACCATGGTAAGTGCGGGTAGTACCTACCCCTTTTCTACGAACAACTCGGCGCTTTGGCATCAACGAAAAAGAAAAGGCACGAATTACACGAATTTACGCGAATAAATAAAATAATTCGTGATAATTCGCGTAATTCGCGCCTAATAAATTAATTACTTACCCTGCTCAAGAGCAAGTGTACGGGTTGGCTGATCGCAAACCTCTGTTGGACCCCAGTACTGGATTGGACCAGGATATACGTAAGCGGTTTCGCGAGCCCAACGATCACGCTGTGCAGCGAAGGTCTTGAAAGGAGCACCGTCGAGCTCAACGAGAGCCTTACGGATAACTGGCTTCATCTCACCAGCACGCTTCTCCATGTTCATCATCATTGTGATGGGCACACCACCAGCAATCCACTGCTCAGCAGGAGCTGTTGTGTTCTTAACGATAGCCATGTAACCGGTCTTGCCGTTAGCAATCAGCTGGGCAGCTGATGTACCAAGAGCGTAGCAGTAGTCGGCATCAAAGTTAGAAGGAGCAGCGCAACGTCCCTCGTAACCGAAGAAGTGGTGCTGAGCTGAGAACTTACCTGCGTACTTGCCTTCCTTCTTCATCTTCTCGAGCTTCTGAGCTACCATAGTAGAGAGCAGCTTCTCGGTCTCGATCAGTGATACCTGTACGTTTCCGTGTGGGTCGCGGTCGAGAGCCAGCTGACGAGCAACACCTGTAGGCAGGCTGTTGAATACAGCGAGGTTCTCGTCGGTCAGGTGAGCCTTAACGAAGTCGATCGACTCGTGACGATCCAGCTCCTTAGCCTCTGGCATAGCCAGAACGTCGTTCAGCTGAGCAATCAGCTTCTTGATAGCAGGAATGAACTCGATAACACCCTCAGGGATGATAACAGTACCGAAGTTGTTACCATCAGCAGCACGCTGGCAAACAGCGTTAGCGATGTATGTAACGATATCGTCGAGGCTCATACCCTTCTGCTCGATCTCCTCAGATACGAGGCAGATGTTTGGCTGAGTCTGCAGAGCGCACTCCAGGGCGATGTGAGATGCTGAGCGACCCATTACCTTAATGAAGTGCCAGTACTTACGTGCTGAGTTACAGTCGCGCTCGATGTTACCAATCAGCTCAGAGTATGTCTTACAAGCTGTATCGAAACCGAACGAAGTCTCAATCTGATCGTTCTTCAGGTCGCCGTCGATAGTCTTAGGACAACCGATTACCTGTACGCCGTAGTTCTTGGCAGCATAGTACTCAGCCAGTACACAAGCGTTAGTGTTAGAGTCGTCACCACCGATGATAACGATAGCCTTGATGTTCAGCTCGCGGATAATCTCGAGACCCTTCTCGAACTGGTCAACCTTCTCCAGCTTTGTACGACCAGAACCGATCATATCGAAACCACCAGTGTTACGATACTCGTCGATGATATCAGCTGTGAGCTCCATGTAGTTGTGATCTACCAGACCGCCAGGACCCAGGATGAAACCGAACAGACGGTTCTCAGGGTTCAGCTTCTTAATCTGATCGAAGAGACCAGTAATCACATTGTGACCGCCAGGAGCCTGACCGCCTGAGAGGATGATACCTACGTTCATCTTAGTGTTGTTAGCCTCGGTAGCGGGCTCAAACTCTACGATAGGCATACCGTAAGTGTTAGGGAAGAGCTTCTTGATCTCCTCCTGGTCGCCCACACTCTGTGTAGCGGCACCCTCCTTAACTTTTACTGCACCCTGAAGTGCCTTAGGCAACTTAGGCTGATAAGCGGCTCTCGCCATCTGCAATGCACTTTTTTCCATATTATTATTCCTTATAAATTAATGAGTAATTGTTTTCTGAGCCGCAAAATTAGTGAATTTTTGTAAGAAATACGAAAGAAATCGATGTATTTTTGGCATTTTAATATTTTTTTGGTGTAAAACACTTGTAATCTCAGATTTTTTTTCTAACTTTGCTTTATGAATATAACAAAACACCCCAAAAGGAGGGGATTTAAACGAAATAATTATGATGAACAAAAGAACACTTAAGAAAAGCATTAATGCAATCTGTGATGAGATTTTTGCTGAGGCTGTAGCGCTCTCTTTGTATGATAACGACAGAAACATGGAAAACGACGATGCCTTGATTCGTTCTGTAATCATGCTCCGTGCTAACTACATCAGTCGTATTTCACACCCAGAGCCAGGAATGGATGTACAGGCATATTATAAGGACCTGCGCGATAAGTTTACCGCTGAAGCACAGCAGATTGTTGATCAGCTTAACGCGTAATCCCTTGCTGCAATGCTAAAATCACTTTGCAGATGGATTCTGTACAAACGCATGGGGTGGCAGAAGGAGATTTCCGAAAACCACCCCGAAAAGTTCATTATCTGTTTAGCGCCCCACACCAGTAACTGGGACTTTTTGCTTGGGCAGCTTTACAGTAGAGCCGAGGGTATGAAGATTAACTTCCTGATGAAGAAGGAATGGTTCTTCTGGCCGCTTGGCCCTATCTTCCGTAGTATGGGCGGCATACCCGTATTCCGACAGAAAAAGATGAGCATGACCGACGCGATGGCCGATACAGCCAAGTCGGTTTCTCAGTTCAAACTTTGTATCACCCCCGAGGGCACCCGCAGCCGCGTTGACGAGTGGAAAAAAGGTTTCTACTTCATCGCACTTAAGGCCGGCATACCTATTTTATTATATGGGGTGGATTATGAACGCAAACTGATTCAGTGTACAAAAACCATCATTCCCACAGGCGACCTGGAGGCCGACATGCGGGAAATAAAATTATATTTTAAGGATTTCAAGGGCAAGAAGCCCGAGAACTTCTCGATAGGAGAGATAGGAGATATTACCAAACAATGAAACGTACAAGTATCATACTCGCGGCTGTGTTTGCCTTGCTTACTGCCATGCCCGCCGATGCGGCTCGGAAAGCTAAGGTTAAAACACCGCCCGACCCCTATAAATCGCTTAAGGATAAAATAGACCGATACTTTGTGAACTTTAAGAGCGATGAGCAACGCATACGCTCTACTTTCCACCTGAAGACTCTGGTGGTTAACGACTCGTTGCGCACTGTCGATATCAGCGCCAACAATAATCTTGGCGAACAGCTGTTTACCGACGACCTGGCCGAAACCATCTATCAGGAAGTGCAGCAGCTGCTGCCCGATTCGGTTCAGGATTACAATCTCACAATCACTACCGGTGGCTGGGATCTGCGCCAGCTGGTGCCAAACCGTTTGCGCCAGCACAAGGACAAAAGCCGCACCTGGGGCGACATCGATTATCACGGTCGTCCATGGGTTCGCAACGCCTCACTCCCCTACACCATCACCGAGGGTTTGCAAAACCGTCATATCTCGCTCTGGGCCAGTCATGGTCGCTATTTCAACGTCAAGGATAGCACATGGAAATGGCAGCGCCCCGCACTGTTTGGTACACGCGAGGACCTGTTTACACAAACCATCGTTACCCCCTACCTCATACCCATGCTGCAGAATGCAGGCGCCATTGTGTTCTCACCACGCGAACGCGACTGGCAGCGCAATGAGTTTATAGTGGATAACGATACCCCCGAAACAGGCTACACCGAGCACAACGGCGCCCATCAGTGGAGCAAGAGCAACACTAATGGTTTCGCCTGGCATTCAGGCAGTTATGAAGACTTCGAAAATCCGTTCACCGCTGGTACTTGTCGCCAGTCGGCCACTACCGACAACGTCAAGCGCCAGAGCGAAATTATCTGGAAACCCGCCATTACCGAGAGTGGTAATTACGCCGTATATGTGAGCTATCACACCACCGATAAGAGCATCGACGATGCCCACTATACCGTATGGCACCAAGGCATCCCCACCGAGTTCCGTGTGAACCAGACGATGGGCGAGAAAACATGGGTTTACCTGGGCACTTTTTATTTCGACCAAGGTCAGAGCACACGCAACTGCGTAACGCTCAGCAACCTGAGTCGCCACCACCACGGTGTGGTAACAGCCGATGCCGTACGTTTTGGCGGCGGTATGGGTAACATCGATCGTGGTCGCGGTGTGAGCGGACTGCCCCGCTGCCTCGAAGCCGCACGCTACTACGCCCAGTGGGCAGGCATGCCTTACGAGGTGTACAGCACCAAGGATGGCGAGGACGATTACGGCGACGACATCAACGTGCGCAGCTATATGACCAACCACCTGGCTGGCGGTTCTGTGTTTGTACCCGACACCACCGGCTTGAATGTGCCCATCGAACTCTCGTTGGCCATTCACAGCGATGCCGGTTACACCCGCGATGGCAAGAGCCACACAGGCACCCTGAGCGTGTGCACCACCTATCTTAACGACAGCATTCTCAACTCAGGTCTTACCCGCCTGGTATCACGCGACTTGGCCGACGAGTTGCTCTACTCAATCCCCGCAGATATCAAAAAGAAATACGGCAACTGGCCCACACGCGAACTCTACGATCGCAACTACAGCGAAACCCGTTGCCCCATGGTGCCCAGCGCCATTCTCGAAACCATGTCGCACCAGAACTTTGCCGACATGCGCATGGGTCAGGATCCTAACTTCCGTTTCGACCTGGCACGCAGCATCTATAAAACCCTGCTGCGCTACATCAGCGCCATGCACCACAAGAAATACGTGGTTCAGCCCTTGGCACCTGACCGTCTCTCGGCCGAACTTACCGGTCGTGGCGAGGCCAAAATCAGCTGGCACCCCGTTTACGACGAATATGAGCCCACCGCCAAGCCCACCGGCTATGTGGTTTACACAGCTACAGGTCGCAGCGGATTCGATAACGGTACCTATATCAAAGGTGGCACCGAAACATCTGTTACCATCCCTGTAGATCCCGAAAAGTTGTACTCGTTCCGCGTCACAGCCGTTAATGATGGCGGCGAGAGTTTCCCCAGCGAGGTGGTATCGGTATTCGATGTACCCGAGGCTCAGAAGTCGGTACTCATCGTCAACGGCTTTACCCGTTTGGCAGCCCCACAGGTGGTAGATAACACCGCCTCGCAAGGCTTCGACCTTGACACCGATGCCGGCGTTACCTATGGTCGCACAGCAGGATGGCTGGGCTATCAGATAGGTTGGGACAAGAGCAAGATGGGTAGCGAGCGCCGCGATGGCCTTGGCTACACCAACGACTCGCTGCAAGGCCAGTTTATCGCCGGCAACGATTTTGATTATATCCGCACCCATGCTGCAGCCATCGCCACCGCCCGCAAATACCGCGTGGCCAGCTGCTCGGTGGCTGCACTCGACAATAACGAGGTACACCCTCAGAATTATGAAATGATGGATGTGATTCTCGGTTTGCAACGCAAGGATGGCTACTCGCTGGTACCTTATCAGCTCATGTCGCCCATGCTGCGCGAACATATCCGCCTGTTTGCCAAGCGCGGCGGTTCGCTACTGGTTAGCGGCGCCTACCTGGGCAGCGACATGCAGGATCCCGTGGATCGCACATATCTGGCCGACATACTCAAGCTAACCTATCAGGGCCAGAATGCCGACTCGCTGCAGCGCGACTCTATCAACGGTCTCGGCCTGCAGTTCACCTTCCATCGCCAGCTGAACGAGCAGCACTATGCCGATCAGCATCCCGAAATCATCGAGCCTGTTTATCCCGCATTCTCGGCCATGAAGTATGCCGACGATTACAGCGCTTCGGTAGCCTATAACGGCACCGATTACAAGTCGTTCGCCATGGGATTCCCCTTCGAGTGCATCAAGGACGAGCCCAAGCGCAACAGCATTATGCGGGGCATTTTGCAATTCCTATTACAATCAAATAACCCATAAAAAATTATCTAAAAGTATGAAAATTCAATCTAATTCATCTGGAACCCGTAGTATCGAAGTAAGTGACGAACACCTGCAGACCATCGAGAAGTATCAGCTCTTCCGCGATCTGATCGACTCTAATGGCTACGTCGACGAACAGGTACTTGACAAATTGAAACTGAACATTCGCGCACTGCTCGAGGGCGATGCCGGCAAGGATAAAACCCTGCTCGACCTCTGTCTCGATGTCATCTATCATCCCAACATGAAGGCATTCGGCCTGCAGCAGCTTGTGCTATTATACATTAACTGGAAGCATCAAGACAACGATGGTCTGGGCATGACCACACGCGTTTTGCAGGGCACACCGTTTAATTGATGGCCGAAAAATTTGGAAAATAAGATTTGAAAGAGTACAGATTAACTGATTTTTTACCCACAACAAAAAAGGAGCTCGAACTCCGGGGATGGGATTACGTTGATGTAATCCTGTTCTCGGCCGATGCTTATGTTGATCACCCATCGTTTGGTGCCGCCGTGATTGGCCGCACACTCGAGGCCGCGGGGTTCCGTGTGGCCATCGTGCCACAGCCCGACTGGCATGGCGACTATCGCGACTTTAAGAAGTTAGGTCGCCCTCGCCTGTTCTTCGGTATCGCCCCAGGTTGTATGGACTCGATGGTAAACAAGTACACCGCCGCACGCCGCCTGCGCTCAGAAGATGCCTACAGCCCCGATGGTCGTCACGACATGCGTCCCGAGTACCCCACCATCGTATATGCCAAAATCCTCAAGGAGCTTTATCCCGATGTACCCGTAGTGCTGGGTGGTATCGAGGCCTCGCTGCGCCGCGTAAGTCATTACGACTACTGGAGCGACAGCCTCAAGAAATGCCTGCTGTGCTACTCGCCTGCCGATATGATTACCTACGGCATGGGCGAAAAGGTTACTATCGAACTGGCACGCCGCCTGGCTGCCGGCGAGAGCATACGTGATATTCGCGACCTGCCGCAAACCGTTTATCTCTCACGTAAGGAGGATATCATCGGTGGCATTACCGATCGCGACATCGTGCTGCACTCACACGAGGAATGCATGAAAAACAAGAAGGCTCAGGCCGAGAACTTCAAGAACGTCGAGGAGCAGTCGAACATGATGCACGCCCAGCGCCTGCTGCAGGGTGTGGATGGACGTTATGTGGTTATCAATCCACCTTACCCACCCATGACAACCGAGGAGCTCGACGCATCGTTCGATTTGCCTTACACGCGTCAGCCACATCCCAAGTACAAGGGTAAGCGCATTCCCGCTTACGAGATGATCAAGTTCTCCGTAAACATCCATCGCGGTTGTTTTGGCGGCTGTGCATTCTGTACTATTTCGGCCCACCAGGGCAAATTCATTACCTGCCGCTCAAAAGAGAGTATCCTGCGCGAGGTAAAACAAGTCATCGAGATGCCCGACTTTAAGGGTAACCTCAGCGACCTGGGTGGCCCATCGGCCAACATGTACGGCATGAGCGGACGTAATAAGAACGCCTGCGAAAAGTGCCGTCGCCCATCATGTATCCATCCGCAGATATGTCCTAACCTCAATACCGACCACTCAAAACTACTCGATATCTACCGCTCAGTAGATGCCCTTCCAGGCATCAAACATAGCTACATCGGCAGTGGTGTGCGTTATGATTTATTATTACATCGTAGCAAGGACGAGGCCAGCAATAAGGCCGCTATGGAGTACACCCGCGAGCTCATTACCCGCCACGTTTCGGGTCGACTCAAGGTAGCCCCTGAGCACACCAGTGATCGTGTACTCTACCTCATGCGCAAGCCCTCGTTCCAGCAGTTCTACGAGTTCAAGCGCATCTTCGATCGCATTAATCGCGAGGAGGGACTTCGCCAACAAATCATCCCCTACTTCATCTCCAGCCACCCAGGCTGCCAGGAAGAGGATATGGCCGAGCTGGCGGTGATTACCAAGAACCTCGACTTCCATCTGGAGCAGGTACAGGACTTTACCCCCACGCCACTCACCAATGCCACCGAAACCTGGTACACAGGCTACGATCCCTATACCCTGCAACCCGTGTTCAGCGCCAAAACACCAAAGGAGAAGTTGGCCCAGCGCCAGTTCTTCTTCTGGTACAAGCCCGAAGAGCGCCGTGGCATCGAGCAGTCGTTACGCCGCATCGGTCGTCCCGACTTGATTGCCAAGTTGTATAGCGGCATGCCACCACAAGGCGGTTATCGCCCTGCTTATGGCGGTGGCCCAAAGCCCGCTGGTAGCGGCAAGCCATCTGGCGGTGGCAAGCCTAAATCTTATAATCCAAATTTTAAAAATGAAAATTCTCGAGCAAAGCATCATAGCGAAAAGCCCCAGCAAGAAAAGCGAGGACGGAATCGTCGTAACTTCTGATTTTATTGCCGTTATCGACGGCAGCACGTCCAAAACCAAGCGTCGCCATTGCCCCCTTATGAGCAATGGCCGCTATGCTATGCAGCTCATCAGTCGTTATATCCGCAAGATGCCGGCCAACACCAGCAGCCATCAGTTCTGCGTTGGTGTTACCCGTGCGCTGCGCCGTCATTACTGGCTGCGTTTCCCCGTTGAGCGTATGCAGCAACATCCCGAGGAGCGCCTCTGCGCCTCGGCCATCATCTACAGTCGCCTGCGCCGCGAGGTTTGGATGGTAGGCGATTGCCAGTGTCTGATAGGTGGTAATTTCTTCGATAACCCTAAGCCCTACGAGCAGCCCCTGGCCGAGATGCGTGCTGCCAAAGTTAAGGAGTTGCTGGCCGCAGGTGTGCCACAAGCCGACCTACTGCAGCCCCACGACCCAGCCCGCGAAGTGATGATTCCTACCATGCTCGAAGTGATGAAAAATCAGAACATTACTTACGCCGTTATCGATGGTTTCCCTATCCCAGAGCAAAAGGTAAAAGTCATCCCGCTCGACTTCCAGAAATGGGAGATTGTGTTTGCCAGCGACGGCTATCCCCAACTGGCCCCAACGCTTAAGGAATCAGAATCGCTCCTGGCCCACCAGCGCGAAACCGATCCCCTAAACATCGGCCAATTCAAAGCCACAAAGGCCTTCGTACAAGGCAACAACTCCTTCGACGACCGCACCTACATCCGCTTCGAAGTGTAAGTTAAAGTGGTACAGATGGCAGATGGCAGTTTTATTTTTGCACCCTTGTCGCTAGCAGACCAGCAATAGTAAGATTTATAATATATAAGATTTTAATAATAATATAATATATATATTATATTATTATTAAATTTCAAAAAACGCTAGTAAGGTAGCATGCTCAAAATAAAAACTGCCATCTGCCATCTGTACCAAATTGCACTTTTTTTTCGAGCGTGCTTTTTTTTGTGTCTTTTTTGAAGAATAATTTGCAAAGCGCTTGAAAATTTCGTATCTTTGCACCGTCAAAACAAAGATAGCGATGATGCTCGCTCACGCGAAAAAAATATCTCCCACGTGCACTAAGGAAATTTTCTACGTGTGGCCGCAAAATCAACATCAGAGTGGAGACGTGAGACATTAAACATTAAACATTAAATTTTATTTACAACACAAACTAAACACTAAAAATTATGGCACTTAAAGTTAAAGCACAGGAAAAATTGCAGAAGATTGGCAAGTATGAGGGAACTTATCGTTACATCATGATGCCTGAGTTGTACACCTCGCTCAGTCAGGAGAAGGTGATTAAGGAGGCTGCTCTGCGCAGCGGAGTAAGTAAAGGCATTATGCAGGCCTGCTGGGATGCGGCTGGCGAGGTGATTAAGGCTTGGGCCACTGAGGGGCATAGCGTTGCGCTGCCAGGTTTGGGTACCATGCGATTTGGCATCCGCGCCAAGAGTGTAGCCAAGGTAGATGAGGTGAAAGCTGGACTGGTAACCAGTCGCCGCATTATCTTCACCCCAGCGGTGGATCTGAAGGAGGAGCTGGCTGGTACAGCTATCCAGATTACTTGCTACGACCGCGATGGTAAGGAGATTAAGCGTGTAACCTCGACAGACCCAGGTACGATTGAGGATCCCGACGAGCCAAGCAATGGCGGTGGCAATACCGGTGGAAACACTGGTGGCGGCAACCAAGGTGGTAATACCGGTGGCGGCGGAAATCATAACGAGCCGATTGGAGATTAAGGGGTAAGGCTTGGGGCTTAGACCCCAGCCTATCCATTAAAGATTCTTGCGTCCCTTCGGTAGCAAGCGCCACCCTTTGGGATGTCGAGCGAAACATAAAACATTAACCTATAACCATTAACAATTATGACAAAGAAAGAAACATTAAAGTTTATCGTACAGATGATTGCCAGTATCGCTACTGCGATTGTAACTGCCCTAGGTGCCACGAGTTGCATGGGCGCCATGTAGATAGCCAAGGACCTGCACTTGCGCGGCCCGCCACGCATACTGCAGCAGGCTCTATCATATCACCCTCAGGTTTCAAATCGAAGCCTGAGGGTATTTTGTATCAATAACGGCATATCATAACTTAATTTTTGAATATTTTCTTAAGTCGGACAGGTTTAGTCCAACCTATATTCTAATTTTGCCCCCAGAAATTTAAACTGAGTTTGTTTTTATTATAAATATAACCAATTATGACGTTAGATATTGTCTCAAAAGGTATTCCATACCTCCACATGGTTGTTGTAACTATCATGGTATTTGCTGGTGTCCCTAGAATATACACTTTCACATCATTGATCTGGATAGGATGTGCCATCATGGCAATACCTCTCACAGAAGAAGAAATTCACATAGAAATCCCAACCTTATGGCTATACAGACACCTGTTCGCTTGGGGAGCATGCTTCCTGGTTTCACAGAGTGTCTAATATAGGAATTCAGTTCGTGATGTAAAAAAAAGGAAGTAATTGCTTTGTAATTTCGAAAATTATCCCTATCTTTGCCAAATAACAACTAAAAATATAAAATTATGGATAATCCTTTTGATGCTAAAAACATTATTCGTATGGCTCAAGATAGTAAAGATGCTTTAATTGAGTTATATAAAAACTCTTCACCAGAAGAAAGAAATATGATTCTAAAGATTATTGGTGGAGTTGCGGGCACTGCTGCAAGTTTAACAGCTCTATTTCGTTATCTGAAAAGTTTATAGGATCTTCATATAAACAACATATTATTAGCAATGGCATTTAAACCAATTTGTAAAAAATGCATTCATGACTTTGGAGATGGATGTGAAGCGTTTAGAGATGAGTATATGCGAATCTATGACAAAGGTAGATGTGATGACTTTAATGATGGAACATGCCATACTATTTCTGTTGAATCTACTTATGGAGAAGATGAATAATCAAAAGAAGGGAACTAATCTATTAAGTTATGGCATTGTTCAGAATTACAGTTAAGCAGAAAGTCCGAACTAACGGCATTGTCCTTGATCCCGGTATGCAGGTCGAGGTTGCAACTCAATCCTTCAGTGATCCCGTTCACACGAATGGCGGTCAGGTAGTTGCTGACGCTTTCATGCGTATCTATGGAGTGGATATCAAGAAGGCTGGCACATTGATTTCTTCCAAAGATTCTGTCTCTACATTGTAGCAAAAGAATACCTTGTTTTGTGGCTCTTTGTAGTAAACCAGATGTTCTGCATCATTATCAACCGCTATCAAAAATTCACAAGAATCTGGTAGATTACGAATAAACTCTGTTGACACTTTCTGATAATCTTTCTTGCAAGAGAATAAGACTATTGCAGCAAAAGCTGTTACAGTAATGAAGGAAAATAACTGTTTCATAATTCGAATGTTTAATTGATATAGAATTGACGCCGCAAAGATACAAGAAGGGTGTGCCGTATTGAGACAGAGGTTAGTTCTTTCTTCTATTTCATCAGAAATTCATAGAGACCAATGTATTTTGAAAGTACGACGTTTCTTAACTCATTCTGTTGTTTAGCATCATCGTTAATGAGTTGAGACAGATATGCCCAGAAGGTTTTTCTATGGTGCATATACTTTAGGTGAGCCATCTCATGCAGGATAACCATATCCAAAAAATCTGTAGGAAAGATAACCAGCAAAGGCGACAGACTGATGATTTTAAAAGAATTACATTGCCCTAGGACTCCCTTTCTCAATTTCTTAACCCTGACACCTTTTGCTTTGATGTGCTTAATGGTCTCTATCTGATGGAATCGCTGTGGTAGTACCTCTTCTGCCCTAATGACAATCTGGTCTCGTATGTTGATACGCAACCAGCTCTGTAGTCTAAGGTTCTCAAACTGGGTGTTTTCTGAATACAGCAAATCAAGTCCGGAATGGTTATCGCGTAACATCATCATCATGAGGTTCTTTTGGGTTTGATACACCATCTTGCCCCTGCCTCCTTGCATAGCCTCCTGAACCAACACCTGATGATCAATCAGATACCACTTGATGCTGAAATAAGGAAATTGAAGCCTGAAGTTCGGGTTAATCCAGAACAGCGGTTCTATCTTTCTATCTGCCATACTTTATCTAATATTTTATCATATTCATGATAATCTCTACCTATCTGCAAGCCATAGAAACGAGTGCCTTTCTGATGCTCTTCTTCCATGATTTTTCTCACATGCTCTACTGGTGGCTCAAAGATGAAATCGCTGATGATCAGCATATCTGCCATCGCGTAGTTCTTAGTCTGTAGCATTCGGATACCAGCTCTCAGCATCTCATTGCCATCAGTTCCACCTGTATATCGATCTTTAAGAAAAGACTCCAATTTCTTCCATGCGCCAGGCTTTGCCAAGTCTATACTTTGGGCTCGCACAGAAAAGGAAATCAGAAAACAATTCCGTTTTTGTTTCTTTGCCATGAACAATAATTGTCTGAGCAGACAGGTGGCTAACTCCAAAGGTCGCCCATACATAGATCCGCTGGTGTCGATGCTCACTATGATAGGCCCCTTCTCCAAGCGCGGCTCCTTCTTCTTGGTTTGTTCCACCTTCATGATACGCTCCAACTTTGGCTTGTTGGCAAACTGTTGTAGTTGGCTCATGGCGTATTTATAATAAAACAGGCTTTCCGTATCGTGGGCTGCAAGGATTGCTGTCTCAATGGGTAATAAGTGTTGCAGGTTGTTACCATTAGTGATTTCTTCAACTTCTACGGCAGGAGTTGGAGGCGAAGGCAATAAGGGGAGGTATCTTCTGATGGTTTCATCTTTCTCATCCTCTCTTTGTGGTTTTTCCCTGCCTATCATATTAACTATCTCTACCATCTGAGGATAACTATAGAACATCTTCTGTATTTTCTTCCTCTCTTTATAGTCTGTATTCCCATGCTCCCGAATGTTCTGTTCCCAGTAAGTTTTGTTTTTTTCGATACAGGCAGCTTCATATTCTTTTAGCTGATTGTCACAGGCAGTATCCCAATCCTTTATCAGCGGTCCAAACACTGATTCAGGCGCCGACTCCTTGAATTGCTGCACATATCCATCGATATTCACTTCTTCCGGCTTATATTGTTGCTTGATGGTGCCATATACCTTGGACCACAATTCCCTTTTCTTCTCAATGCCCCCTAAGGAGAAAACTCTGATAAGCGTCTTCTCTTCCTGATATTGTTTCTTAGCAGGTTCGAAGAGTTTCAGCATCGCCTCAATAAACTTCAGGATTTCCTCTTTCATAATATCCTTCCATAGGGGATCCTGACTCTCCAACTGAGGGTTCTCGTTGATAGCCTGTTGCATAAAACCACCAAGCAAATCATTCGGCGGCACTGCATCTGGCATCCTGCCTCTATCCATATAGAAGTCGAATGCTTCATCATAAGCACTCAGTCTTTGGGATATATCCTCATCTTTCGTCATAACAGCATACTGGCGTTTTGAGCTTTAACCTCCATTTCTTTCAGGTTCTTTTCGCATAGGGCGAGATATTTTGACACGATATTTATGTCATCATCGGATAGGAAAAGGTTTCGATAATAATTAAACAACCTTTGCAAGTCAGACAACTTTGTAAAGAGGCTATTTCTAATCTCTTCAAGTGCTGCTAATGCCTTGTTGGGACTTGGGCTTCCAGGCATGTTGAAAATCGACGGCTCCGCATTAGTCTTTTTGGTCTGGAATGCGTAAGGAACATTGTCAATGATGATTCCACCATGACATTTGGAGAGTTTGATCCTTTTCGTCTCCTTCGTGTTCTTGATTTTATAATCGTATAATTCTCCTGTATAAATAGCGTGAATGATATATGATTTCTTGGCATCATCATAGTAGATGACTCCATCACAGGTTTTCCCTGAGGGCACATGGCTATAATCCATCTTATAGAACAAGGTCTTTCCTGCCTGATACTTCAAGACATTATAATAGAAGAAGTTGACGAGTACATATTTGTCCTCATCAGAGTTTGTCTCATTTGAAGTCGTCTGAGCTTTTCTCACATTTTTGAGTTCCATATCGATTGCCTTTCCCAGCTTGACTATCCGTTCGTCTATGGGGGCTGTCAGACTGGAGCAAACCGCATCAATGATGGTGGGGATGACATCCGACTTGTTCCACAGACAATGAATCAGAATGGGAATGTCAGTCAGATCTACGCATCTGCGCCCATTCATGAATGCTGAGGCCTGCAGCAGATGAACACATTTCTTCCATCTGCGATCCGAAATATAAAAGTCCATTTCTTCTACATCTTCTTTCTTGGCTTCAGCTTTAAGCTTCTTCCTGATATGGGTAATGACAGCGCACACCTCGTTGGTGATTTCCACCTCTTCAATCTTCTGCTGCCATTCCTCATACTGCGTCTCTGTGATCAACAGGTATTCTGGAATAGTCTTGGGTTTGGTGTTCTTCTGACGAATCATCTTATAGAATACATTCTCGCTCTGAATACAGTTGGACACCATTCTCACCAAGAAACGATCCCATAAGGCTTCAAGTCCCTCATTCTCTGCAGGCAACTCATTACTGGCTGCAATCAGAGCCTTCATAGGCAATTGCAGGGTGGTGCGTCCGTTCTGGTAGATACGCTCATTGATGGCTGTCAGCAGAGCGTTTTGAATGGAGGGGCCAGCTTTCCATATCTCATCGAGGAATACTACGGTAGCTGTAGGCAGGAAACCATCAACGACTCGTTCATACCTGTCTTCACTTTTCAGGAGTGAGATAGACACAGGACCAAATATCTCGTCTGGTGTACTGAATCTAGACATCAGATACTCGAATGACCGCCCATCCTTGAAAATCATTTTCAACCTTCGTGCCACAAGACTCTTGGCTGTACCTGGAGGCCCCAGCAGGAAAATGCTCTCACCTGCCATAGCACTCAGCAGCGACATCGCCAGGATGTGCTCTTTTTCATACACTCCCTCTCCCATAGCCTTTAACAGTTCCCTTACATGCTGATCTATATCCATTTTCATTTCTTCTCCATTATTTTCCCCGCAAAGATATTACTAAAAACCTATTTTCCTGGTTTGTTTTGTTTCGAGACGCTCGTTATCACAGTAGGTCATAAGACTTTCGATGTTGTTTGTCTTATCACCATAAAGGATGTTACTGATGGCATAATGGCGCGCGATATTCTCTATCTGGCCTCCACTGAATTCGTATTTCTCTGCCAGTGTCTTGATGTCATTTTCTGAGAGCGCTGGAATCATCTCATGCCAGATGTGCATGCGAGCCTCCAAGGTGGGTTTCTCGAACTTAATCTTATAGAGGAATCGGCGTTCGAAAGCTTTGTCCATGTTTTGAGCCAAGTTGGTGGTTGCAATCATAATGCCATCAAGGTTCTCCATCTCCTGGAGGATGATGTTCTGGATGGAGTTCTCCATTTTGTCAACAGCACTCGATGCCCCGTTCTTGCGGATGCCAATAATAGCGTCGGCCTCGTTGAAAAGCAGGATGGGCGTCACCTTGGCTCGTTTCACCTGTTCGCGATAGCGGTCAAAGAGCGCCTTTACGTTCTTCTCGCTCTGACCTACCCACATACTCTTTAGTTGGGGCACATCCACCACCATAATGTTACGTCCCGTCTTTCGCGCCAACTGATAAACAGTCTCCGTCTTACCTGTACCAGGTGAGCCATAAAACAGACAGGCAAAACCATTTCGGAATCCCTTTTCCTTCATGCGATTCTGAATTTTCTGATAATTCTCTGACTGCAAGAAACTGCCCAATTCATCTACCTGTCGCTGTATGTCCTTGGGGAAGTACAGTTGCTTCTCTGCCAGACTGCTATAGTCTAGCTGATCAGCCAACTTCTCTTCTGTTTCACAAATACTCATCTCAGCCAGCAGCGAGCGCTTGGCACTATCCGTAAGCTTATACTTGGTAACATCAGCTAGTCCATCTACACATCTATGTTCAATCACTTTTTTCGTTTGCAACCTGTGCTCGCCCCTTCTAAGCTTTGCCTTTGCTGCATTAAAATCTCCTTTATTGTCAAACAGATCCTCAATCTGGTTGAAACGGATATCATCGTCGTCATCATTTAGCAGCTTATGACAGAAGAAAGACGTCATCATCTGATCGTTAGGACTAAGATTGAGTTCCTGCAGGTGTTTCACAAAGCCCACTTGAGGATTGTCGTGATAGAGTGTTTGCAACTCCTCGCAGAGTTCGTGCGCAGAGATTGCTCCGTCACTCAAATCCTCAAACCACAGTTCAAGCAGTTCGAACATCGCAGAACAGTCCAGCCCCTTACGTTCGGGAATCTGATACACCTCATTATGCTTCAGACTACGTATCACCACTGTGGGAATGTCGAAGTCGTCTTCATCTCTCACATCCCTAAAGCGCAGCAGTCTGCGACGCACAAGTGCATCGATATCACTGGCATAACTCAATACGCTGATTTTATGCATATCCAGATGATTTGCCAAATCGTTATAATCTACACGACAAGGGCCTTTCTCCATACAAATACAGAATAGTATAGCCTGGCGCTCCGTGATGCCATAACTCTTGGCCAGCAATTGTATCTCTGTTTTTGCCTTCTTAATAAACTCCTTGCTCATCTTTGAGTCCTCAGACAATTCTACCACACGCTCAATAGCCTGCAGTAGCGTCATATCCTTACTTTTTATTCTTGTTGCCATATACTTTATGAATTAACGCAGTTTTGGTTTCTTTTACTTCGATTTCAAGATTTGGGAATGCCTGGCGCAGCGCATAAAGCAAGGGCTCCACTCTGTTGGCCTCAGCATGCAGCACAATACATTCTGGATCGTCGGCGTTCATTGTTAGCAGATTACCGTCGTAATAATGAGAACCAACAAGCGTCTTCATCAGGATGTTCATCGAGATATAAAGGCCAAGTTCGTTTGCAGGCTCACCATATTTCTGGGCAAGCTCATCTACGAGTGTCTTTACGGCTACGAGTTCCTCAGCAGAGCCACGCAGAAAATAGTCGGCCTCATGCGGATCTTCCTCTTCTGGCACGTATTCATATTTCTTACCAGCCAATTTAAAATATCTTCTGGCTTTCACCGGATTTCTGAAGATACCATTTTCCTCGTCACCTTTATCATACATCTGGCCAAGCTTCAAGGCAGCACTCTTACTACCATTATTACAAAGTTCTTGAAGAATTGCTGGGTCATGAATAGGATTGATAACATCGACATCAGGACTCTCAATGGCAATGAGAATCTCTCTGCGAATCCACCACACGGCATAGGAGATGAACTTGAAACCACGACTTGCATCAAATTTCAAAGCGGCTTTCTCCAGTCCAGCGCGACCAGCCTTTATCAACTCTTCAATCGAAAGGCCTCTGTTTTGATACTGTCTGGCAACACTCAACACAAAACGCTCGTTGCATTTAACCATCTTTTTCATCTCGTCGCAGTCAGCACCCTTTTGCTGTATAGCCTTTGACAACTCAATTTCCTCTTCGATACTAAGAAGTGGAGCCTTACAAATCTCAATTAAATACTTTTCTAATTTTTCACCCATAACTTTTCTATTTTTAAATGTTATGACTTAATAATAGGCACATAAAAGAAAAAATTCAAAAAAGCACGAAACTTTTTTGAATCTTTCCTGTATTTTGCAATAAAAACGGCATCCCAAGACCTTTCTACTACAGGATTAGAAGGATGCCAGCCAGCCTCCGGTTTCAAAAGAAACTTTCCACAGCTGGTTCTTGTTTGATGTGTTATGATTTCATTTCCACATTCAAATTCTCGTAACACTGGCGCAAAGCATAATAAAGCGGCCCAGGATTGTTTGACTCTGTATGCAAGACGAGCGTATTGACGTCCTTCTGTTCCATACTCAAAACATTTCCGCGATAGGCTTCATCGTTCGAACCCACTAACAGTTTCATAAGCGGCTGCAAGGGAACAAACATTCCGCACTCATTGTCGGGCGTACCAAAACGCTGGCACAGATTGTTGATTGTATCGCAAATACCTTTCAATGTCTCCGCATTGCCTTTCAAAGTATAGTCTGTCTCAACGGGCGAATCCTCAGTATCGTCTTCTGCAGGATTATATTGCTCACCAATTTTCTCATAATACTCTTTTGCTAAACTGCGGTTGATGTAGATGCCATTGCTTTCGTCGCCATAGCGATAGGTCTCTGCCAGTTCAGCCATCGCATCTTTTTCATTTCCTTCATCAGCCAGACGGTGGAGAATCATCGTGTAGTTCTGCTCAGTGCAACAACGAATGATATTGACGGCCTTGAACAGTTCTCTGCGATCCGTCATTTGCCAATCTTCGCAAAGATCCGTCAGCATCCGAAGTGCCTCCACATCGTTACGTCGGAAGAGCGTCTTGCCATCTATCTTTTCTGCGTGAGTAAATGTACACGGTTCGCCAGTATCTTCATCAGTAAACTCCTCGTCCCATGTAGTGTACAGGTTCTCCATACCCACCAACAGCAGAGTGATGGCTCTAGGGTCATTCTTCTTGGCAAGCGGACGCAGCCATTGTTCGTCCTCTGGCTGAAGCAGACTAAAGCGCTGTTCGAAATACGCGCTCCAGAACAAGGCTTCAATGAGGTCGAATTGACTGTTCCAGTCTCCCTGACGAGTTTTGCTAAGCAATTCTTTAAACTCTTCTACGGAACAGTTTCGTAAAGTCATGATGCGAGCCTCCTCTTCGTCGATTATTTCCACCTGCACCAATTTGCCATTTTCAGAGATGTATTCTTTGTAGAGTTCCCCATTTACAGAGACCTGTTCGCGCATCTCGATGTCTGGAAAGGATGCTAGTACACCTTCAACAACACGCTGTACGATGCCGCTGGCTTCTCCATACAACTCTGCTATTCCAATGCCAGAACAACTGCCATCGTCAGCATCAAATAATTCGAACTCCAAATCGCAGTTCTTTTCCTTCACAAGTTCTGCTGCACGTGCAGCCATTTTCTCTGCGTCTCCGCGCCGCTTAGTCGTCAGACTAATAGTTATACTGTTGCTCATAATTATTTTTCTTTTTTATCTTCGATTGCCTGAATAATGCTCTGGCGAATCCACCAGACGGCATAGGCGATGAACTTGAAGCCGCGAGAGGCATCATACTTCATAGCAGCCTTTTTCAGTCCTTCATTTCCTGCCTCTATCAGTTCCTCGAGTGTCAGCCCTTGCTTTTGATATTGTGCGGCCACACTGATGACGAATCGACTATTGCACTTTACCAGTCGTTCCGCTTCTTCACAGTCGGACCCTTTCTCCTGTATAGCCTTACTCAATGCCACCTCTTCTTCCAGAGTCAGCAAATCCGTACGACCAATTTCCACAAGATATTCATCTAATCTTTGGCTTTCTAAGTATTTTAGCACACTCTCCCAATCAGGAAATTTCTCCGAACCAAACTCTATCCATTCGCCACTGAACTCACTCGTTCCGTTCTTCCCTCGGTCATCTATCAGATAGTCACCCAGACAGAGGTCCTTGCGGTGGGTGATGATCATCTTCTTATGGAACACGTCATCAAGGTACTTCGTCACCCACTCCACCTTGTCCGACCAAGCCGAAGGGTTCTTCCAAGGTGCCGTAGAGAGGATGAACAGGTCGTAACGTTTCTGCAGTTCATGCACAGCCTCAATGGCACCTGGCATCGGCTTCATCTTGGCGAACAAGCCTGGAATCTCATCCAAACGGCCTGTATATTCTGCCTTAACATCCTCACTCACTTGGTCAAGTCCCGACTGGAAGTCCACCAGCACATTGTCCATGTCAATAAATACTCGCTTCATATTTCTTCTTTTTATTGGTTTGTGAAGATAATATAGTAACATTCGGAGAAAAATTCAAAAATCAGGGCAACTTTTTTTTATTCGTTCTATCATTGCCTTAACATTTACTTCCATATCTTTCTTGATAACATCGTAGGCTTTAGATTCTGCATTGTCGCCTCCTGGACAATAAACTCCGTCAACAATGAATTTTGTATCATTTGATTTATTCCGTTCTTCCCATCCATAAAGATGTTCAGAATGAAACTTATTTTCATCAATAATAATTCCAATTTCACTGCCATCCTCAGTTTGAACTTTCTTCGTCAGAGGATATAATAGTCCTCCAATAACAACATGTCCTAAATGATGTTCCACATAATTAATATAAGTATGTATTTGAAAGAAGTCAGAACGATCAACATCATACCCTTTACCCACATTGGCTCTCATGCGTTTATATTTGGCATCGAAGACCATATACTCTTTCTCTCCCCGTCTATTCTGTCTTGTAAGAATAATGTCTGGAATTATATCTCGTGAATAGAATTTGCCTTTATATATTCTATAGCGACATTCTTCAACCGAGAGAACTCGCCAACCATCATCGGAAAAGCCTTCACCTAACTTCTTACGCAGAAAGGATTCCCATATTTCAGCCATATCAATAAATATACACTGTGTCTGATTGTCTGACGATTTGTAGCCTAGCTGAGTATTGCGAATGACATCCCACGAAAAGTCTACCAAAGGTTTCCAGTTTACGTAGATGCTATTATAACGAATCCGCTTATACTCTACCTCTGTCAAATTGAATGCCGTTCCTTTGTATTGGCTGTTCAATGCATTAATGGTATCTTGTACTGTCGGGGGCATAGAAAAAGCAAAGTTGGGCTGACTTTTATTCGTGCGTCTTCCCAATTTATTCTCAATAACATTCTTTGAAAGAATCCGGTGTGCCTCATAAACAATACGGCAAATATTGTCGTCATAAGTCTTTTCATAGATATTCGTGCAGACTTCTTTTTGTGTTAACCAAGGCATGATAGTTCCTCTTATATCCAATACACCTCGTAAAGCAACACCTTGATATTCTCTTTTTACATTTTTGCGTGGAAGACCATATCTGTTGGCTCTTGCACATTTGTCAACCCACATCCTCCTACGTAGAATGTTCAGCAGAGAACAGAACCATTCAGACGATTGAGGACTAACATCACCATCATGAGAGCCCACTCTAATATTGTAGAGGTCTTCAAGAATAGTCAATAAGTATTTCTCGCCAAAACGCGGACGAATAGAAACTTCAGCTTGAAAAGACGTATTAACGGAAATTTTAGCCAATCCTATGTATCTTCCAGCCCACCATCTCGTCTGAACAGTTGCTTGTTCGTCATTGTCATAACGAAAGTGCACAGTCTGCAGTGAAACGATTTTGTCATCATCGTCCTCACTCACTTCATTCGTATTTTCAAAATACTCACAAAGCTTTCTTATGGCTTCATCTGCCTTTCTTTTATCTGATTCTTTCCAGTCTTTCCAACTGTCGAACGGAAGACAGTCTCTTGCTTCAATTGGTTTCATCTGGGCAATTGCTTCACTTCTGCACCTTATAATTTATCAGTTTTCTTAAATACATCGTGACATTTTTTAATGAAATCTTCTACCATATTTGAGTCCATTGAACCACAATAAGCGGTTATCGTTGGTTTCACACTAATATGCCACAAGAACTCTATAGATGCGTTCCATTTGTCAGTTGCACCAATCTCTTTATAGATATCGACAATCTCTGCAAAGAAAGCATGACCGATCTTATATGCGTCGCCAAGACTATTCTCCTTTGAAATAAGATTATTTAGCGACGTACATCTGTTTATATAACTCCTGACATCTTCATCTTTGATTGAGCCATCAAGACCTTCCTGCGTAATTTTATAATCAATAATATCTTTCAATCTACCATCATCATAGTTACTTTCAACCCACGCAAAACGTCTTCGCAATGCGAAATCAACTTGTTCCAAAGAAAAGTCAATCATGTTCATCGTTCCAATGAAATACATATTTTCAGGAACTTTCAGACGCTGTGGTTGAGTATCGTTTTCTGTCAAAAAAAGTTCTACACCTTCTTTCCTGTATCCAGGTTCCATTGCTGTGAATAATTCACCAAACACTCGCGAAATGTCTACGCGATTTATCTCATCAAGGATGACAATATGCGGCAATTTTTTAAATTCACTTTTATCTTCACTAATATCTTTTATTAATCTTAAAAGATATCCAAGTTTAGTCGTAACACCATGATTTTCGATAGTTTTTCCGATAATAAAATCGTCGTATGTATAGTTCGGATGGAGTTGTAGGCGATGAATGTGACTTAACGGTTGTCCTTCCTGATGATTTTCTGTTTCACCAAATATCTGGTTCTCTTTCTCAATGAACTTCGTAAACAGTTCCTGTTTTTTTTCCTTTTCTTTTTTCAAATTCTCAGCAAATGCAGCACTTATCACATTCTTTGCCAATTCTCTTGCAGTATATGTCTTGCTGGTTCCTGGAGGGCCATAAAGCACAATAGCTTTTTTGAATGTCAACAAAGTTTTCAGAGGTAGGCCTCCTTCATCATCTGCTTTAGTTGACATTTTGGGGGTATCCCAAAAAGGTCTGATGGATTTATAGTAGAAACCATGAAGATTATCAGCTTCTTTCTTTTTCTCATCATCACCCACATTTTTAATTTTCTTTATTTCTCCTAATAGTTCGATAAAACCGTCTTCATTATAACCATTCTTTTCCTTTCCTACTAAGAAGCACAAATTATTCCAAATATTTCTTTTATGATCCTGAGAAACAATTGGTACATATTTGTCTGGGACGCACAGATACAAAAGGATATTTTTTATTCTGTCATCAATCTCAGCATTCTGATCATTTAGAGTCTTTGGCAAAAGATTCACAATTGTTTTTTTTACTAATCCTATTTCCTTGTTTTCATTGTTCCATAGTTTTTTGAAAATACCGAGTAAAGTTCGAAAAGGGCGAATTGCTTCTTTGTTGTATGCTTGATTAGTGGATGCCACACCTTTTCCTTTCTCTACGAACAAGTCTCTGTTATCCACAGTTTTCTCAAAGAATGTATTTGCAGTCTCACCCATCAAATACATGATATAATAACAATGCCAGAGCAATTCATATATCCGAGATTGCGTATTCTCTTTCTCTAAAACATATTCTAAAGATTCATTATCATTACCATCTTTTTTGTTCATCCTCCGCAGATCTTTCAGTTTTTCAAGACAAGAGGCAATGTCTTGATCGTTAAACTGTTTCTGGGTATCAATCAACGATGTCCTATTGACAATAAATGTATCAACAAACTTGTTAAATAATTGTATTTCCTTTGGATTGCTTTGTGCTTGTGCATTCTTTGTGTGATTATCTGTAACCATCTCTGTATCCACGATTCCCTATACATCGCGAGGTTTATAATATTATAGTTATTTTTCTAATCTATCCCTTTAAAAAATCATCATACTCGCAAAACAGCTTGCCGGTGGAGTATTTGGCTCGGGACGACTATGCTGACAATAAAGATTTATTTATAGGGAAACTCTGCATCATCTTTTCTCTTATGGTAGAGAAAGATATCGATCACCAACCAATCCGTTTCCGAAGGAGCGATGCGTTTGGCCAAAACATCTTCAGTATCTTTACTCTCACAAATCATTTCAATACGCCAGATGGAGTTTGTCATCGTTAAATGGCGAAAACCTTTTATCCCAATACTATCATTGATGAGTTTGCAGTGACAGGTACTGCTTAATTTTTGAAAAACAGTATACGCATCAACTCCTAGAAGGTCTTCCCATTTAGGAACAGAAATCATACCATCGCTTGTCAATTTTGTTGCCATGACTTTAGTCGTTTTAAGTTTCACATTGAGTGCAAAGATAACAAAAAAGAATTATTCCACAAAACAATTCTGTGAAATAATTGATATAATTTGCTTTGCTTCAATAATAGTCCATCCATATTAGGCAGCAAGAGCCAATGGCTCCTGCTTTTTGGGTGAGAGATGGAAGTGTTTGGTCATTTTGTTTAGGAGAGAGGTGGTCTCGACTTCAGAGAGGTCAAAGATGGTTAGGGCATAGCCCCCAAGGTCGAGTGATGGGGTGAAGAAGACTCTTTTGTTGTAGAGGTACTTTTGGATTTTGTTGAAGTAGTTTTTGGAACTAGTTTTAATTGTTGTTGCCATATCTTTTGAATTTAAAGTTTGATGTGCATAATATAGACACATTCGCCAAAAAATTCAAAAAACATGGCAACTTTTTTTGTTGTTTGTCAATTTCCCGCCTTTTCACGGAGTTTCTCCCATACCTTTACCATTGCCCATGTGTCAAGTTTGCAGTAGTTGAGAAGGGCTTGGCGGCTGGCTTCGGCCTCTTCTGGTTCCATGTCCTTGATGCGGGGGAAGATAGTCATTGCATCGCCTCCGTTCTGACAACGATCATCAAGGTTATGATAATTCAACTCGTCATCATCAGGGAAGAGGGCTGGCAGCACACTCTTGATGGAGAACGAGCCTCCCATAGCAGACACATAGTAGTCGCCAGCACGGAAAGGGTCAATGAGGTCGATGATATGCTCAGCGATATTCGTCAAGTGATCACTCAGGTCGGGATAGAGCTTAGCCAATTCAAGAATGCGTCCACATTCGAACATCTTATTATAGGCCAGCGTACAAACATCCATGGGAATGTGTTTACATAAACTTTCAGCTAACTTGCGACGAGGGTCACTTCCATCACTAGGAGCCAAATACTCTTTGTGGTCGTAAGGAGCATCGGCACTAACTTTGATATGAAGCGAGTACTGGAAGGTGATTTGTGCATAAACCTTCGCACCATCATACTGCGGTACTGCATCCTGCATTGTCTCGAAGTCGAGGAAATAGATGGGATAGGTAATCTTTTCCAAGAACTTGCGAATGCCATCGGGATTGATGAACTCTTTACCAGTCAAAGCAGCTTCTATCTGCATATTCTGTATGAGACCGATGTCCGTCGAGCGCAAGTTCTCAAAATTGATAAGGCCTTGATGGTAGTAGTCCAGTTTCTTCCTGAACGTAAAGGCTCCACGCCCCTTACCTCCATAGATATCGAAGACAGAGGTTGTAGGTACCCCATGCTGTCGCTTACAATAGTCGAGGAAGGCGCAGCCGTAGGGTTTCATACAGCATTCTGACAGGTCAAGGTCTGGCTCCTGCTCGCTATTAATGACCTTCAAAGCCTGACTGACGCGGGCAGGAACTTTCAGATACTCATTATCCACCAACACCTTGAAATCATTAAGAACAAATAATTGTTGAATATCGAGTTCACCTTGACGCACATAGTCGCTGTTGAGGCAGACGAGATAAGTACCCGTCACGTTGACACCACACTGCGTAAGCACCCATTTTTGGTAAGCAATGTCTGGCGCATACTTCTCCAATTTGGCTTCCTGTCCATTGAACTCTGGGAAACTACTACTCTTCACCTCGTAGATAGCCCACCCATCTTTTGTCTTTCGCAGGATATCGACAGCACAATAGTGACCTTCGAGAGCAAATGATGCCTCACAGATGTTCTCTACACCTTCCTGCATCCATTGGCGAGTCTGCTCCACCATCATGCCAAGGTCGAGACTGCCGTCAGGCTTCTTTGCATTGGCCTCCTTATAGTCACCAAAGAGTTGCATAGCAAGATCGCCCACTATGTTTCCTTGTTCAAAACGTGCCTGCAGGCCTTCGTCAACGGGAGCCTCCTCGGGCTTATAAACCTTCAGCCAGAGGTTCTTCGGGCACTGGCAGAACGCGGTGTAACGTGATTTTGATAATCCTTTCATAATCTTATTGTTATTTATTGGTTCCATATCCACAGCCTGTATCCTTCCATGAAGGATTATCTTCAAAGGTATTTCGCTCAGGCTTTTCTAGATATTGTTTGATAACCTTTGCCATATCTACAATGACGGGAGCACTCGAAGACGACCATGTTGTGACACTATACGAAATGCGTAAGGTGAAGGCATTGTTCTTAGTGCCTCCTCCTGTTATCACCCCTATATTCTTTTTCCCTACGGGTCTGTAAGTCTCATCCATATCAGACAAGTACTCATACTCTGTTTTCATCTTTTCAGAAAAAACAGCATATAACTCCAGAAGCTTGTAATCTTCAAGCGTTGTATGTGACAATCCTGTCTTTTCGTTGGCACTATGTACAAAATGGAATTGCGTCTCATAGACATTGTCTGAGGAGACGAGGATGATATTCCAATGCGAGCTGTCTTTTGACAGTTTCATTATGTCTTCAACAAATGCCTGAAGCGGCTTTTCCCATTCATTTTTTTCACCATCAATTTTGTAATAACTTACAGGTTCATCCACATCTGTAACAAACTCTCGACTGACATAGTTGAAGCCACCAAACTGTGCCAAATAATAACCTACATGACCAATACTATTCTCACTGGCTGCACTCGGAGTGATAATTGTGACGTTGGAACCACGATTAATCTTGATGCCATAATCGGTATGTTCAATGGTATAGCCATCCACGGTCTGCTCGTCTAATGGAAGTATCTCTATGACCAGACGATCTTGTGGATGCTCACTGGCCACTTGTGATGCCGCAAGGTTTCGGAGTCGGAACTCCTTAAACTTTGAAACGGTATCTATAATATCCTTTTCCGACATGCCTTTTTTTGCCTGAAGCGATATAACAGGCACTCTGCGAGGAGCCACACGATACTGTGTCTCTTTGTTGAGTACCCTGCGGAAGGATTTCCGAATACGAACTCTATATTCGTCCAATTCCTTCTCGCGCTTTTCCTCGTCCATCGCATCCGTTAGTCCAGAACCAATAAGGCCGGCAGGTACAGCAAAGATTGCAACCCCCATGATACCCACAAGTGTAGCGATAAATTTGCCAATCGGAGATATCAAGGGCTCGTCAACGATTTTACCAGGGTCACCAAGATATTTCTCGTACGGCCAGATGAATGCATCCCAGAAACTAAATTCAGGATCCACCCGGCTTTCTGCCAGATACAGGATGACGGTTAGTACACCAGTTATTGCTACCAGGAAAATGCCAGATACGAAAATCTGACGTCGCGTGTTCTTAAACGCTGTCTTGAAAAGATGTATTCCTTCTGTTATCATAATGTCTTATTTGTTCAATTTATATTGCAACTGCAAATATAGTCTTTTTCCATGAAAAATTCAACAAACAGAGGCAATTTCATTTTATTTAACATATAATAAAGGTAACGTATTTTAGCAGAAAAGTTACTATTATTGTGCCACGAAAACTCGAAACTGCTCACGCTATGCTAATACAAAAAACCGAAAAGCCAGATGGGAATCTTGTTCCCCAGCACATACTCCTCGTTGGCTGAGGCGATGAAGCTATTGGCAACGCCGGCAATCTGCTTGCCGTCCTTCGAACGCCCGCCAACCTCAATCGTGTATTGATGATCGATGGTAAAGTCGGCAGATGTCTTGCTGTATTCCACCACATGGGCTGCTGACAGCTGTTTAATGAAAAAGACCTCTCGCTCAGTGCCTTCGTTAACCTGTGTGGTCGCGAGGGCATGCAGCATGTTGGTGTTCTCCAGATAGATTTTGTCAGGTTTTTGCAGTCGTTTTACATTGCTAACGTCTGAGATTAACACCTAATTAACGCCCTTGAAAAGAAAAATCCTCTGCAAATCAATGTGATTGCAGAGGATTTGATTTTTTGTAGTCGATAGGGGAATCGAACCCCTATGCCAAGATTGAGAATCTTGTATCCTAACCATTAGATGAATCGACCAGCATGTCAAATTATCGACCAGAATGTCAAAAATGTTGTAGTCGATAGGGGAATCGAACCCCTATGCCAAGATTGAGAATCTTGTATCCTAACCATTAGATGAATCGACCAACATCGACACGCTCTCGTGGAGACTTCCTGAGGCGGAAGGAGGGGGATTCGAACCCCCGGTACGGGAACCCGTACGGCAGTTTAGCAAACTGCTGGTTTCAGCCACTCACCCATCCTTCCAAAGGACCTTAGAGTACCAAACCTTGGGGCATCTCCTCGATTGCGGGTGCAAAGGTACGACTATTTTTTGAATCCTCCAAATTTTTATTCGACTTTTTTTCGAAAAAGTTATTTGAAAGCTACCACTTGAGTAAGCGTTGAGTCGAGATAAAAGGTATTCTGCAATGTGTCACCCTGATATAAGTATCTCATTCTCAGATAGAACAGATCGCCAGCGGGTGCTTGAGCATACTGAATGCCGCTTTTGAACAAGGGTGCACCATTTTTTCGCATTTTTGCCACAAGTGTGTCGTTAATGTGACGTGTGGTGCCCAAATCGGCAAAATCAACACCCGAGGTCTCTACCCCATCCTGCATATTCTCGGCCACAAAATCCTTCACCGTCTGCTCGGCGGTGTACTGCTTTCCGCACGAAGCGAAAAGCAGCCCACCCAAGCAAAGGGTTATATTTATAATGTACGCGCGCGTATGCATCATTTCTGCGGAATGTTTTTAAGTACATCAAGCAGATGATCCCATACCATCTGTACGGTTGGAATGAGCAGACGCTCGTCGGGGGTATGCACATAGCGCAATGTGGGACCGAAGCTTACCATATCCAACTGTGGATAGCGCTCTGAGAACAGACCGCACTCCAAACCAGCGTGGATACCACGTACCACGGGCTCCTTACCGAACAGTTTTACGTAACTCTCGCGAACAATCTTCTGAAGCTCAGAGTTGGCCTTCATCTTCCAAGCGGGATAGCCGTCGCCCGATGTAGCCTCGGCACCTGCCAACTGGAAAGCGGCACGGATGGTGGCACACATATTGTCGAGGTTTGACATGACGTTACTGCGCTGGCTTGACAGAATCTCGATGGCATTCTCGGAAGAGTGGATGCTGGCGATGTTTGAAGAGGTCTCGACCATACCGCCGAGTTCCTCGTCCTGACAGATGGCGTAGACGCCATTATCAACAGCCTGGACAGCCCAAACAAAGTTCTTGGCTACAGCAGGGTCGATAACAGGCTCGGCATCGGTGCTCTCCATACTCCAAACCATCTGGGTGTCGGTAACATGGAATTCGTCCTCAACCTCGGCTGCAAATACATTCCAGTCGGCCTTTACGTTCTCCTTTACATCGTGAGGTACGGCAATCACGAACTGACCATCGCGTGGGATGGCGTTATGCAGCTTACCACTATGGAACTGAGCCAGCTGGATGCCCTCGTAACGGTTCATCTCCTGATACAGGAAACGAGCGAGGATCTTGATGGCGTTAGCGCGCTTCTTGTTGATATCATCACCTGAGTGACCACCAACCAGGCCCTTGAGCTGGGCTTTCATGAAGAAGCTACCCTCGGCTGCCTGCTGGCGCTGGAAAGTGAACTTGGCTGTGGTGTTACGACCACCGGCGCATGATACGAAGATTTCGCCCTCGTCCTCAGAGTCGAGGTTGATGAGGTAATCGCCAGTCATGAAACCAGCCTTCATGCCCTCGGCACCGCTCAAGCCAGTCTCCTCGTCGCGAGTGAACACGCACTCGATAGGACCATGCTGGATATCATCTGATGCCAGGATGGCCAGCTCAATGGCACAACCGATACCGTCGTCGGCACCCAGTGTGGTTCCCTCGGCTGTGAGCCACTCACCATCTACATAGGTCTTGATGGCGTCCTTATCGAAATCGAACTCTACATCAACCAGCTTATCGCACACCATATCCATATGGCTCTGCAGAATAACGGTCTTGCAGTTTTCCATACCCTTGGTGGCGGGTTTACGTATAATCACATTACCGGTTTCGTCAACTTTTGTATCCAGATTGTGGCTCTCGCCCCATGATTTCAGATACTCGATCATCTTCTCTTCGCGCTTAGATGGACGCGGAATTTCGTTAATCTTCGCAAATTCTGCGAACACAACTGCAGGTTTTAAATCGTTTTTATTCATTATTAATGCTTTTTTTGTTTGATTTCGCTATAAAATGCTTAACTTTGCAGCCGCAAAGATATAAAAAATGATTGAGACTCTACTCATAACCACGTTAATAATTGCTATATGCATGGCATTTTTGCTCGTAAAGGTGCTTTTAAAGCGCAACGGCGAGTTCTCATCGCAGCACATTCACGATTCGCAGGCGATGAAAGACCGAGGTATACACTGTGTGATGGACCAGGATCGCGAGCTTCGCACCAAGAGTCCGTTTGCTGTCTCGGAGAAATAAAACATTGAGAATGTAATAATTCAAAAATGTAAGAATGTAAAAATTGAAAATTCAAAAAAATAATAATTAAAAACAGAAAATGAAAAAGTACATTTTTCCAGCACTGGCCATCGCAGCTATGATGGTATCGTGCAACAACCAGAGTCCTAAGATGGACGATCAGCCCGCTGCTACTAGCGGCGAGGGTATGAAGATTGCTTATGTTGAGGTTGACTCGCTGATGACTCAGTACAACTTTGCTAAGGACTACAGCGTAACCCTGCAGAAGAAGAGCAACAACGCCCGTAACACTTTGAACCAGAAAGGTAATGCCCTGCAGGCTGCTATGGCTAACTTCCAGCAGAAGTTGAACAACAACGGTTTCCAGAGCCGTGAGCAGGCAGCAAGTCAGCAGGCCGCTATACAGCGCCAGCAGAACGACCTGCAGGAGTTGCAGGCACGTTTGGAGAACGAACTGGCCAGCGAGACAGCTAAGTTTAACGAGGCTCTGCGCGACTCACTGCAGAACTTCCTGAAGTCGTACAACGAGGATAAGAAGTTTGACCTGATCCTTTCGAAGGCTGGCGACAACATCCTGATGGGCAACAAGAAGCTGGATATTACTCAGGACGTCATCAACGGTCTGAACAAGCGCTACAAGCCAACTGCTAAGCCTGCTGCAGAGAAGGCCGAGGAGAAGAAGGCTGAAGAGAAGAAGGCTGAAGAGAAGAAGTAATTTTTGGTAATACTTAATAAAAAGAATAGGAGCTCCGCGATTGGGGCTCCTATTTTTTTTGTGTTATGGAATAAGCAGCGATGAATCGCCGTAGCTGAGGAATCGGAAATCGTTGGCCAGCGCATAATCGTAGATCTTATGCCAATCGCCCTTTACAAAGGCGCTTACCAGCAACAGCAAGGTGGATTGTGGCTGG
Source organism: Prevotella sp. khp1 (assembly GCF_900102205.1). NCBI lineage: Bacteria > Pseudomonadati > Bacteroidota > Bacteroidia > Bacteroidales > Prevotellaceae > Prevotella > Prevotella sp. khp1. The sequence goes on along the minus strand of NZ_FNJZ01000001.1, from coordinate 145,794 downwards.
TGGAAATTGGTTACCAGCATTTTTACGATGTGATAGTTGTAACCGGGGGCGATGATAATCTGGGTACTGCTATGCAGCACTTCGAGACCGTGGGCATCCATCCAGGCACCAAGGGCTGTAAGCGACTCAACGGTGCTTACCTGGGTATCGGTATCGTAGGGCTCCCACTGGTTTACATGCAAATCGTCCTCAGATGCCTCGGGGTTCTGCATCACCTTCAGTCCCATATAATACAGGCTCTCGAGTGTACGTACGCTGGTGGTACCAACGGCAATGGCACAGCCATCGTGAGCCAGCAACTTGCGGATGGTGTCGCGACGAACCGAGATATACTCGGTGTGCATCTCATGCCCCTGAATTTCCTCACTCTTTACAGGCTTAAAGGTTCCGGCACCCACATGCAGGGTGAGCTCCTCGCGCTCAATGCCATGTGCATCGACGGCAGCCAGCACCTCGGGGGTGAAATGTAAACCTGCAGTAGGTGCAGCCACACTACCCTTGATTTTTGAGTAAACGGTCTGGTAGGTAGTCTTGTCGCTCTCCTGGGTTTCACGATTCAAGTACGGAGGAATGGGCAGTTCGCCCATGGCATCGATAATCTCGGCAAACGAGAAACCACCGGTCCACTCGAAATCGATGCGGTGCGAGGTGCCGTGGATAGGACCACGGGTAGCTGTAACAACCACCTGCTGACCCTTTATCTCGATTTCGCGACGAAGCGTGCCCTCTTTCCACTTCTTCAGATTGCCCACCAGGCAATACCATGCACACTTCTCGGAGGTCTGGAACATCAGTTCGTAGTCCGAAGGCTGGGCAGGCTCAAGCAGGAACACCTCGATGAGGGCACCTGTATCCTTGCGGAAATGCATACGAGCCTGGATAACCTTGGTGTTATTAAACACCATGAGAGCACCCTTGGGCAGATACTCGGGGAGGTTATAGAATACATCGTGACTTACCTGGCCCTGACGGTAAACCAACAACTTAGAGTGGTCGCGCTGGGCAATAGGGAATTTAGCAATACGCTCATCGGGGAGCGGATAATTATAATCGCTGATACGAATATGTCGTGGATCGGAATTCATATAATACAAGCTTTAATAAATACAAAAACTAATGTTAATACAAACACGCCTACAGGCCAGTTGCAGTCTAAACGGCGATAGCAGCCCGGGGTGTATTGGTCGGGATTTAGATTACGAGGTGTGTACATGCCACGTGTAATACGACCATAGAGGAAATAAACACCGGTGCCTACAGCCACACCCCACAAGAGGCCCACCATGATGTCGCCTGGGAAGTGAACACCCAGATACATGCGGGTCCAGCAGTTAAGGAGCGACCAGATGACCAGTGCGATTGACAAACGGCGACTTCGCACCATCCAGATAAAATACACAGCAATGCTCATGGTGTTGGCTGCATGCGATGAGAAGAAGCCATACTTGCCGCCACGATAGCCATCAACGATATCAACCAGCGTGCCAATCTGGGGATCGTGCGTGGGGCGCCAACGGGCCACAAGGGGTTTTACGATTTCGTCGTTAAGCGTACCTGCTATCAGGATGCACAACCCAGCACCCAGCAGCACATACAGCAAACGGCGGAAATTATCGTTATTCTTCATCACCATATAAAACAGCGACAGATAGAGCGGTATCCATGTAAGACCGTTGGTAAGCGTGCGCACCATACGGTCGAGGAACAGCGAATCGCTGCCGTTAACGGCCAACAATAACTCGCGGTCGAAATCAATCAACGTCTCAAACATAGGGTATTAAATCATTTCTATTTTCTTACTCTCCAGCCAACCTTTCTTTCCGTCGGCCAAACGTACCTCGCGCCAGTTCTTCATCGAGCTGTCGGTAATCACCACCTTGGTACCCTCGTGCAGGATAAACAGGTCGGTACCGTTCTGGGCAGGCGTGCTCTTGACGGCTACCGATGGGGCTATAACGATGGCACCCTGACGATACAGCAACTGCTGGCGTTGCTGCCAGGCAAAGAAATTGCTGAACACAAATACCACCAACAGGGCGATACCGCCAAAGAAACCTAACTTCTGCACCCATACACGGGCCGAGAACAGGTAAACCAGGAACAGCACGATAACGATGGCCAGCGACACGAGGGCCATACGTCCCCACCCGTCGACACTCATCAGATTCACCAACGAACGGTACCAGGTAACGAAGAACATCTCGCTCTCGGGCACAATCTTATCGATGGTTTTAGAGCGGGCCAACTGCAGGTTAAAACGGATGTCGGCATCGCCTGGCGAGAGCAACAGGGCGCGCTCGTAATTAAGCACGGCACGGGTGATATTCTCGGTGCGATAGTAGGCATTACCCAGATTATAATACAGTTCGGCCGAAGCACCCTGCTTAAGCATATATTCATAACCCTTGATGGCCTCCTGATAATTGCCGTTGATATAGGCGCTATCAGCCTCGGCCTTGGTAGCAGCCTGGGCAGCCATAGGTGCCAACAGCAGTAACAATACCAAAGTAGCGGCTTTCTTACTACCCTTCTTCATCACCTCCTCGATCTTCTCGATGGCCAGTATGGCCTTATCGTAAACCTTACTCATATTTCCCTTTGGATCGCCTGGGGCATAACGTTCGAACTCGCACTCGTCGATAGCACCGATAAACTTATCGATGATTGACTGATGTACGCCACGATCGGCCAGCTTCTGACTGATGTTATCGTGCGACAACTGGGCCACTGGGATATTGAGCTTATCGCCCACATACCCCCACAGGGCACGCAGCACCTCGTCGTAGAACTCGTTAGGCTTGTTGTCGGTCATCAATCGGGCTGCCAGCTTCAGACGCTTGGTGGCCACCTTGTTAGCCTTCTTACCACGCATCTTGGTAACATTGGCGTTATCGATGGCACGCTGACGGAAGATGACAAACAGCGTGATGAACACCACTACCAGCGCAGCGATGATAATCCAATAAGCGGTTGAGCCGAAGAAGAAATCGTTGGTGAGATGTTGATCGGCGTCGCCCGTCTTGATAAAGCGGATATCCTTGTTCAACTCATCGACATCCTCCTGACCAGAGAAATCACTCACCGAAGCACTACCCGAGCCCTTGGCCACATCGAGATGGAAGCCCTCGCTCTTTACCGTTTCGTAACGCTTGGTGGCGGTGTCGAAATAGGTAAACTCAACGGGTGGAATATCGTACTGGCCCTGATGGCGTGGTACAATCAGGATATCGTAAATCTTCGAGCCCTCCAGTCCGGCTGTGGTCAGCTTGGTCTGGTCGGTCACCTTGGGCTCGTACTTATCAAAGTCCTTAGGCAAGTTCAATACAGGCTCTTTGATGAGCTTGAGGTTACCTGTACCACTCACAATCACACGCAGTTTGATAGGATCGTTGGCCTTGGTCTCTGTCTTATCGAGCTGGGCCGAGATATTAAACTTACCTACTCCACCCGAGAATGTGGCTGGGCGCTGTGGCAGCGGATCAACCTGAATATCAATACCAGGAGCCACAATCTTTTTCTTCACCTCTACGTAGCCAGAGCCACCGTTGAAGAATGCCTCGAACGGATCCACATTACGATTCTGCTGCACCACGATACCCTCGAAGGTAATCGACGGAATCTGCAGTTTACCAGTGGTTTGTGGGAACATCACATACTGGCTCCAGGTGCAGGTGCGATATGGACGACCATTGACCGTCTCAATCGAGAACGACTTCTGCTGTGGCAGATCCACCTCCTGGGTATAGAAGCTCTTCAGGTCGGGCATATCGCCACGCAGCTGGGTGAGCTGTACCAGTGTATAAACCTTATAGGTAAGCAGGATGGGCTCCTGCTCATAAACACGCTTTTTGTTGGCGCTTACCTTGATAAACAGGTCGCTGCCCGAGATACGACTACCGGCATCGCGCATCTCAGCACCATCGTCGCTATTCTGGCGCGAATTAGAGCCTGAGCCCGAAACCGAGCCCGACACCTTGATGGTGAGCGATTTTGAGGTAATCTTCTTGCCATCTACCACCGCATAAGCTGCAGGGATGGTAAACGTACCATTCTTGGTAGCTGCTACTATATAAGTATAAGTAATAGACGAGGTTGACGAGGTGTGACCATTAATCATCTGATAGCTCGACTGCATGGAGCGGTTCGGGCCAATGAGCACCTCGAACTCAGAGGGGATATTACCAGCACGAAAGTCGGACACGTTCTGTGTGTTGACCGTGTACGACAACCGGAACTGCTCGCCCACCGCTACATGCGATGGTGCCGATGCTGTTAATGTTTGGGCCACGGCCAGAACCGTGGTCATTACCATTGCTATAAATATCGCTATACGTTTCATTACCAATTCTTTAATACATTCCGACGCTGCGGCTTCTGCTGCTGTTTCTTCATCTTGTCCTGCGTCATCTTCTCGTTCTGGATGGCGGCATTCAAGAGCTGCTCGGCATTGTCCTTACTCATCTGAGGCTTCTGCTGCTGTTGCTGCTTGTCGTCTTTCTTATCTTTGTTCTGATCTTTCTGATCGTCCTTCTTCTGATTGTCTTTCTTCTGATCGTCCTTGTTGTTCTGATTCTGCTGCTGATTCTGATCCTGCTTCTTTTTCTGCTTCTTGCAGAGAACCAGGTTATAGCGGGTTTCATCGTCGTTAGGATTCAGGCGCAGGGCATTCTTGTAAGCCTCGATAGCCTCGCCGTACATCTTATGTGTCTGACAGATCACACCCATGTTATGATAGGCTGCAGCCTTACGCAACGGGTTGGTCTCGATGCGGGTGGCCTGCTCGAACAGCTGCACAGCAGACGAATCCTTCTTCTGAGCCATCAGCGCATTACCCAGGTTATAAGCTGCCTGCGGATTCTTGGGATTTTTTTCTACGGCCTTACGATACGACACCTCGGCCTTATCGTACTGACCCACACGGAACTGCTTGTTACCCTCGCGGATATACTGGCGATCGGTCTGGGCGCTGGCAGTAACAGCCACCAGCAACAAAGCTACGGTAGCAGCGGCTTTCTTCTTAGAACCGAAAAGCGACAGGCGCTTGAGCAGCGGATTGCGACGGTCGAAGATGCAAATCTCGAGAATGAGCAGCAGCAATGCCAAGATGGCCACAGCCTGGAACTGCTCGTCGAACTCGCTGTAAACGGTACTGGTAGTCTCTTTCTTAGCCAACTTTGAAAGCTCGTTATCCAACTGGTCCTGAGCAGCACTGTTGTTCTCTACATGGATATAGGCACCGCCACCAGCCTGAGCCACCTGGCGACACATATCCTCGTTGAGGGCCGACATTACCGTATTGCCCGTATTATCCTTCATATAATCGCCTGTACCAGGAATGGGGATAGGCGCACCTTGGGTTGAACCAACACCCAGCACATACACACGCATGCCGGCTTTCTTGGCAGCCTCGGCAGACTCGAGTGCCCCACCCTCGTGGTCCTCGCCATCGGTAATCACAATGATGGCCTTACCAATACCCTCTTCCTGGGTAAAGCTATGGGTTGCCATATCGATGGCACGGGCAATATCAGTGCCCTGAGTGGCCATCATCGAGGGGTCGATGCTGGAGAGGAACATCTTGGCCGACACGTAATCGCTGGTGATAGGCAGCTGAACGAAAGCGTCGCCAGCAAACACCAACAAGCCAATCTTATCGTTGGTGAAGTGATCCACCAGATTCTCGACCATCATCTTACTACGGTCCAAACGACTGGGCGTGATATCCTCGGCCAGCATAGAGTTACTGATATCCATCGCAATAATAGTCTCGATGCCGGTACGCTGCTCGTTACTGATCTTGGTGCCGAACTGCGGACGGGCCAGCATAACAACCAGCAATGCCAAAGCACCCTGCAGAATCCAGAATTTTACTGCGGGACGGAAACGAGACACATCGGGCATGAGCGAACGCAGCAGTTTGGGATCGCCAAACTTACGCAAACGTTTCTTCTGATTGCGATACGTGAGAAAGCGGATGATGGCCAGTACTGGTATCACCGCTAAGAGATAGAGATATGTAGGGTCAGCAAATCTAAACATAATTACGGTATCCTCCTAAATATAGTTACACGCAGCAGAATCTCGAGCAACAGCGCCAACACAGCCACAAGTGCAAAAGGCTGGTAGGCCTCGTAACGCTTGCTAAAGGTCTTGACGTTAAGCTTCGACTTTTCAAGCTGGTCGATTTCCTTATAGATTTTACGAAGTTCGTTGGTATTGGTGGCGCGATAGAAATCGCCCTCAGTGATGCTGGCAATCTCGCTCAGCGTCTTGGTATCAATCTCAACGGGCACATTCACATACTGCACACCGCCAGCCACAGGCATTGGATAAGGTGCCACCTTATTGGTACCCACACCAATGGTATAAACGCGGATGCCCAGACTCTTGGCAATCTCGGCAGCGGTAGATGGCGAGATATCACCACGGTTGTTACTACCATCGGTAAGCAGAATTACCACCTTGCTCTTAGCCTTCGAATCCTTGAGTCGGCTCACGGCGTTGGCCAGTCCCATACCGATAGCGGTACCATCCTCGATGAGTCCACGGGCGGCGATATCGGTACGCACATTCTGCAGCAGGTTCAGCAGCGAGGCATGATCGGTGGTCATGGGGCACTGGGTGAACGATTCGCCGGCAAAAATGGCCAAGCCGATATTATCGTTGGGGCGACCAATGATAAACTCAGAAGCCACCTGCTTGGCAGCCTCGATACGGTTTGGGCGCAAGTCCTCGGCCAGCATACTGGTAGATACGTCCATAGCCAGCATGATATCAATACCCTCTACGGTTTTGCTATCCCACGAGTTACGGGTTTGAGGGCGAGCCAGCACCATGACTATCATCACAAATACCAGCAGTCGGAGCAGCATGGAAAGGGGCATAAGCTTAACCTTCCAGCTTTTTGGCGCATAGCGGAAGGCAAACGTATCGCTCATCCGCAGCGTGGGCTCGGTTTTCTTTCTGTACATCACATACCATATAATATAAGGTATGATGAGCAGAAGCAACAGCAGATATTCTTTATTGGCAAATTCCATTTGTTCTGTTTTAATTCAATAACTGATAAAGGGTGTAAGCCACAAAGCCGAACAGACCGGCGCATACCACCGAGATAAGGGTGATGACGGTTTTGAGCAGGCGGCGCGACTTCTGTGTACGCTGATCCTCCTCAGAGAGCTGTGGTTTAACCTTTTCTTCTACAGGCTGATTCTCGAGCTTGGTCTGATTAATGAAGTCGATGGCGCTCACCAGATTCTTATCGTTCTCGTTGATAAGTGTAGAATGCTTGGCGAACTTAACCAGGTCGGCAGTCATAAACAGCTCGCGCAACTCGTCGAGTGCTTTCTGATCCTGCGAGGCGGTGAGGCGTTCGATAATCTCGCTACTGGTCATCTCCATCGCATTGAATCCGTAACGCTCCTCGATATACTTACGCAGGGTATCGGTAAGCTTGGTGTAGTACTCCTTCGAGTTCTCCGAAGCCACCATCTTATCGGCCTTAATCTGCTCAATCTCCTGCATGGCCTTCTGATGTGGCAGCAGGCGCTTAACAATGCGGATATGGGTGATGATGGGCTTGTTGTCGCGCAAACGCAAGTACAGATAGTAGCACAAAGCCAACAGTACCAGCATGAGCACACTCAACCAGAATGGCAAGCTCCACTCGCTCCAAAGGAACGGGTTGTCCTGCACATCCTTAGGACCAAAGAACTGATCGACCTTGGTGGTATCCACATCGATGGTGAGCACCTTCAGGGCCAGACTCTTACTCTTATACTGCTTACCATCCACCTTAACGGTAAGTGGTGGCAGATAATAAAGGGTATCGTCGAACGAGGTGAGTGTGTACACCATCGTGCGGGCTTCGAATCCATCACCGATATCCTGCTTCTGCTCCTCGCACTTCAGCACCTCAACACCAGGTGTAATCATCTGTGTGGGCTGAAACTGCGGGAACTCAACCTTCTGACTGGGCTGCACATTGGTAGTGAGTCGCAGGTGAGTCTGCTGACCAACAAAGATCTGAATCGAGTCAATCTCAGCCTCGACAGATACTTGTGCCGAAATCAGCAGCGCATTGGCTATCAGCGATATAAGAAGAAAAATACGTTTCATTTAACTACGTTGTTTAAATAGCAGTAGCAACGATTTCACAAAGTCGTCGTTAGTGGCTATGCTCACATTGTCTACATTGCTCTTATTAAAAGTTTCCTGCAACTGGGCCTGGCGGGTTAACCAGTACTTCTGGTAAGCCTGACGCAGTTTCTTGGAACTTGTATCCACATACTGCTCGTAGCCAGTTTCGGCATCTACAACCTTCATCAATCCCACATCGGGCAACTCGCGTGCACGCTGGTCGTACACCTGGATGGCTACCACATCGTGCTTGCGATTGGCAATCTGCAACGACTGTTGGAAATCGCTACGCACATAGAAGTCGCTCAGGATAAAGGCTGTGGTACGACGTTTCTGGACACTCGACAAGAACTCGATGGCCTGCTTGATATCCGTACGTGTTGACTCGGGCTTAAAGTCGAGCATCTCACGGATAATGTACAGGATATGCTTGCGGCCTTTCTTGGGCGGGATGTACTTCTCGATTTTATCCGAGAAGAAGATCACACCAATCTTATCGTTGTTCTGAATAGCACTGAAGGCAAGGGTGGCAGCAATCTCGGTCACCATATCGCGCTTCATCTGCTTCTGGGTGCCGAAATCAAGCGAACCGCTGACGTCGATCAACAGCATCACCGTCAGCTCGCGCTCCTCTTCGAACACCTTTACATAAGGACGATGGAAACGAGCAGTCACATTCCAGTCGATATCTCGCACATCATCACCGAACTGATACTCGCGCACCTCGCTAAAGGCCATACCCCTACCCTTAAAGGCAGAGTGGTACTGACCTGCAAAGATGTTTGAGCTCAAGCCACGGGTCTTGATCTCGATCTTACGGACTTTCTTTATGATCTCAGAGGTTTCCATCAGGGCACTTCAACCTTATTGATAATCTTTGAAACAATCTCCTCGCTGGTAATATTGCTGGCCTCGGCCTCGTAGGTAAGTCCAATACGGTGGCGCAATACATCGTGAGCCACAGCACGAACATCCTCGGGAACCACATAGCCACGACGCTTAATGAAAGCATAAGCGCGAGCAGCCTTAGCCAGATTGATGCTGGCACGAGGCGAACCACCAAACGAAATCATGTCCTTGAGATCCTTCAAGCCATAGCGCTCGGGATAACGGGTGGCGAACACGATATCAGCAATATACTGCTCGATCTTCTCGTCGATATAAACCTCGCGAACCACGCTGCGAGCCTTCAGAATCTCCTCGGCTGTAGTTACAGGGGTAACGGTAGGCATCTCGCCTGTGATATTCTCGCGGATAATCTTCTTCTCCTCTTCGAGTGTAGGATAATCGATAACCACCTTGAGCATGAAACGGTCGACCTGTGCCTCAGGCAGTGGGTAGGTACCCTCCTGCTCGATAGGGTTCTGAGTAGCCATTACCAGGAATGGGTTAGGCAACTTAAAGGTCTGACTACCGATAGTAACCTGCTTTTCCTGCATGGCCTCGAGCAGTGCACTCTGCACCTTTGCTGGGGCACGGTTAATTTCATCGGCCAGCACGAAGTTGGCAAATACGGGGCCCTGCTTTACCTGGAACTTCTCGTCCTTCTGCGAGTAGATCATAGTACCTATCACGTCAGCAGGGAGCAAGTCGGGGGTAAACTGAATACGGCTGTAATCTGAATCGATTAACTGCGAAAGGGTCTTAATGGCCAATGTCTTAGCCAGACCTGGCACACCTTCCAGCAAAATATGTCCATCACTCAACAAACCTATCAAAAGCGAGTCGATTAGATGTTTCTGACCAACGATTACGCGGTCCATTCCACTCACAAGATTTGTTACAAATGCGCTTTGTTGTTCAATCCGAATATTTAACTCTCGGATATCAATAGCTTCTGCCATAATATTTATATCTTTAATTGTTTTCTAAATTTGACTGCAAAAATACTTTTTTTAAAGGACTTTGCCACACTTTATCAGTCTAAATAATATTAAAAAAGTTTCCCAAAACCTAAGTTTTAAGAAACTTTTTCATTATTTGCTGATTTAGTTGGCTGTTGCGGCCTTCTTTTTCTTCTTCAACTGCAATTTTGGAATTTTAATTTCCTGGCCAACCTTGAGTGGTGTAGAGGCTTTGATGTTGTTATATACCTCGAGATAACACTCCATATCGGGTCCCAGAACACGGCGTGAAATCTTTACAAGATTGTCGCCTTCCTTCACCTTTACCGTGCGGTCGGTACCTACAATACGATAGGCACCCAAGCGTACTCTTACGTCCATCGCGTTGTACTTATCGGCAATAGAATTTTTGGCCTCGGCCTCTTGCTTTGCCTTGGCTTCTGCCTCTGCCTTAGCTTTGGCTTTTGCTTCAGCGTCGGCCTTGGCTTTTGCTTCGGCATCTGCTTTGCCTTTAGCCTCTGCAGCCTTAGCTTCCTCGGCAGCCTTTGCTTCAGCAGCTTTGGTATCAGCCTCGCTAGCAGTCGGCTCAGCTGGGGCCTCGTCCACTACAGCTTCAATATCAGGGGCAGCCTGTGGCTCGGGAGCGGTTTCCTTCTGAACGTGGATCACAGTCTCACTGCTCTCATCAGGCAGGAAGTTGGCGTATGGATAATGGTTACCCAACAGATAGCCACAACCTAAACCAATGATACATGCCAGCAAGGCCAGTACCCATTTACCAGCCGACTTGCGTGGACGGGCTGTCTCAAACTCATATTCGGGCTCCTCGTTCTCTGGCTCTTCCTCCTCTACCACCTTCTTAGGTGCAGGCTCAGAAACAACCTCGTCTGTAACACCCATTCTCTTAAAGGCTGCAGCAAGCTCTTCGTCGGCAGTCATCTTGTGCTCCTCAACTACAGAAGCGGGCTCACCCTGAACGATTGGTTCGGGCTCAGCCACATGTGTGCGCTCAGGAATCACTACGGGCTCGGGATCATCCTCAAGCATATCACGCAGCGACTCTTCGGTAATTCTTGTCTCGTCAGAAAGCTGTGTTACAACTGGTTTAACGGGCTCTGGCTCATGAGCATAAACGGGTTCAGGCTCGGGAGCGTATACCGGTTCTGGTGCCACAACGGGTTCGGGCTCTGGGGTATAAACGGGCTCAACAACAGGTGCTGGCTCTGGGATTACCACAGGCTCGGGTGCTACTACTGGAGCTGGCTCGGGCTCAGGGATTGGCTCGGGTGCAGGAGCTGGTTTCTTGATGGTCTGGAACGAACTCAGGATCGACTGCAGATTAGAATTTGCAGCAGGCCGTGCTGTTTCAACCACCGGCTGAGCAACAGGCTCAGGAGCAACTACTGGCTTTGGTTCGGGAGCAACTACTGGCTTTGGTTCGGGAGCTACAAAGGGCTCTGGCTCAGGGGCTACAACAGGGTCTGGGGCAACTACTGGCTCAGGGGCCACAATTGGCTCGGGCTCGGGTGCAACCACGGGCTCGGGTTCAGCCTTGGGTTCTTCGGCGGGCGAAGCAACATAAGGTTCGATAACCCACTCAGGAATATCTTCATCGGCGATATCTTCCAGAACTTTTGGTTCTTCCTTTGGGCGAACTGTTGTCTCAGGACGAATAGTCATACCTAACTTCAGCTCCTCCTCGAGTTCATCATCGATATCGTCATCGAACTCATCATCAAGTGACATCATTTCTTCTACAGGCTCGGCTACGGGCTCTGACTCAGGAACCACAACTGGCTCTGGAGCAACAATTGGTTCAGGAACCACAACGGGCTCTGGCTCGACAATTGGTTTGGGCTCCTCGTTGCCACCAAAGTCAACCAATGGCATAGCTGCATGATCATCGTCGGGAACCACAACTGGCTCGGGCTCAGGAGTTACAACTGGTTCAGGCTCAACCACAGGAGCGGGCTCTGGTTCGGGAGCAACTACTGGAGTTGGCTCTGGTTCAACAATTGGTTCGGGTTCGGGCTCTACCACTGGCTCTGTTTCTGGCTCAACGATGGGCTCAGCATCAACTTCGGGCTCGGAAGCATCGGTGGTTGTGGTATCAACATCGTCGAAATCCACACCATCGTTCAGCACCACCGTCTCGAACTGGGCAAATGGCTTGTTTACCAGTTCCTTCAGCAGGGCATCGGGCACAAAGGTAATTTTACCGTGCCCCTCAATCAGCACACGCTCGCCTGTATTTACGTTTACGCTTTCGCGATCTTCAACATCAATAATCTTGAACGTACCCAGACCTTTGACTTTAACCAGCTTATCGGTTTCAAGTCGCTGCTGTACGATATCGAACATAGCACTTACAAACAAACTTGCATCGCGTCTGTTCATCTTTCTGCGCTCAACCAGCACATTGGCTAATTCTTGTATCGAAATCTTTCCCATCACTCAGCTCCTCCATTCTTTACACGTTCTTTCCAACTTACATTTGGCTTAAATGTAAGCACCAGTTTTGGTGGCACCAGCATGCGCTGTCCTGTAGAAGGATTTACCATGATGCGCTCCATCTTCTTCTTAACTTCGAATGTACCGAATGTAGGAATCAGCACTGAGTCGTCGTCCTGAAAATGGTCGCCCATTGCCTCAACTACACAATTCACAAACTGCTGGGTTTCATCAGCCGAATAACCCGTGCGTTGCGCCAATTCTGTGATAAAGTCTTTATTGTTCATATGTTTTAATGATTGTGGTTCCATATAAATCAAATTCTTCCGAATCTGTAATCAATACATCATAGAAGTTGCCGATGGTAAGTTTTGCCTCAGTTGCTGGTATCAGCACCTCAGGGTCAACTTCTGGCGAACAGAACTCGGTACGACCGATATAATAATCACCCTCACGTCGGTCGATAATCACCTTGAATACCTTTCCAACTTTCTCAGCCTCGAGTTCGGCGCTGATATTCTGCTGGATACGCATAATCTTATCCAATCGACTCTGCTTCACATCCTCAGGCACATCGTCCTCGAAGTTGTCAGCCGAATAGGTTCCTTCTTCTTCCGAATATGAGAAAGCACCCATACGCTCGAAACGAGCCCATTTTACAAAGGCCTTGAGTTCCTCGAAATCCTCGTCGGTCTCGCCAGGGAAACCAACCATCAGGGTGGTACGGATATGAATGCCGGGCACCTCCTCGCGCATACGACGAACCAGCTCATAAGTCTCATCCTTAGTCACATGGCGACGCATACGGCTCAGCATGTTATCTGATACATGCTGGAGTGCGATATCGAGATACTTACATACGTTCTGCTTTTCGCGAATCACGCGCAGCAGATCCCAAGGGAAGTGTGTGGGATAAGCATAATGCAAGCGAATCCACTCTACACCAGGGATATCGGCCATCTGCTCGATGAGCTCGGCGATATGCTGCTTGCCATCCAAGTCAACACCATAATAGGTTAACTCCTGGGCAATGACATTAAACTCCTTGGTGCCCTGACTAACCAGATAACGCACCTCGTCGAGGATTTCCTGCATGGGGCGACTCTGGTGCTTACCAGTAATCAGAGGGATGGCGCAATACGCGCAATGGCGATCGCAACCCTCGCTAATCTTGATATATGCATAATGACGTGGCGTGGTGATATGGCGCTTACCCTCGCAAGCGTTATACTCCTCGCCATTCAGGTCTTTCAAAAGTTTCTTATAATTAAATTTGCCGTACCAGCCGTCAACCTCGGGAATCTCTTTCTCCAAGTCGGCCAGATAGCGCTCAGAAAGACAGCCCATCACAAAAAGTTTCTCGATACGACCTTCGGTCTTGGCCTGAGCAAACTCCAGAATGGTGTTGATGCTCTCTTCCTTGGCATCGTTGATAAAACCGCAGGTGTTTACCACCACGATTTCGCCCTGAGGGTCGTCGCTATCGTGTGTACACTGATAGCCATTGGCCTCCATCAAACCCATCAGAGTCTCGCTATCAACCAGATTCTTTGAGCAGCCCAGGGATATAATATCTATTGTTTTCGCCATTTAATCTTTAATGTTTCGCTCGAACTTGTTCGCTTTGCTTGCAAAGAATGTTTAATCTTTAACGTCAAACAGCGAATCTACAAACTGACGTTTATTAAACAACTGGAGGTCGGTCATACCCTCGCCCAGTCCGATATATTTTACAGGTACTTTCAACTGATCAGAAATACCAATTACCACACCACCCTTGGCTGTACCATCAAGCTTGGTGATAGCCAGCGAGGTAATCTGTGTAACGGCAGCAAACTGCTTGGCCTGTTCGAAGGCATTCTGACCGGTAGAGCCATCAAGCACCAGCATTACCTCGTCGGGTGCCTCGGGCAGTACCTTCTTCATCACGTCCTTAATCTTCTTCAGCTCGTTCATCAAGCCTACCTTATTGTGCAGTCGACCAGCGGTATCAATCAATACCACATCGGCACCATTAGCCTTGGCACTCTGCAGGGTATCGAAAGCCACGCTGGCGGGATCACTACCCATCTGCTGCTTGATAACAGGCACACCTACGCGCTCGCCCCAGATACACAACTGCTCAACAGCAGCTGCACGGAATGTATCAGCAGCACCTAAGTAAACCTTCTTGCCGGCCTGCTTGAACTGCCAAGCCAGCTTACCTATGGTTGTGGTTTTACCCACGCCGTTCACGCCTACCACCAGAATAACGTAGGGCTTATGATCGGCGGGCAAATCCCAATTATCGTTATCATCCGAATTATTCTCGGCCAGCAGTTCGGCTATCTCCTCACGGAGAATGCGGTTAAGTTCAGAAGTGCTGACATATTTATCGCGAGCCACACGCTCCTCGATGCGCTGAATAATCTTCAATGTGGTATCTACACCCACATCGCTGGTGATGAGTACCTCTTCAAGATTATCCAATACATCATCATCAACCTTCGACTTACCGGCTACGGCACGAGTCAGTTTATCGAACACACTCGTTTTGGTTTTCTCCAAACCCTTATCGAGTGTCTCTTTCTTATCCTTACTAAAAAATCCAAATAATCCCATATTGCAATATTTTCGATTGCAAAGATAGGCATAATTTACGACACAACCAAAAAAAGAGGCCGCAAATTTCCTTGCGACCTCTAATTTCAATATAATAAATGTAAATTAGTTCTTGAAAAAGTCCTTAACGGCCTCGTTGGGAACCATCTGCTCGTCGAAGATGTAAGCACCAGTCTTAGGGCTCTTAACCATCTTGATTACCTTTGTGTAAGCGCGACCATCCTTTGAGCCTTCGTGGAGGGTAGCGACGGTTTTCTTTGCCATACTTCAGTCGTATTATTTAATCTCCTTGTGAAGAGTCATCTTCTTCAGGATTGGGTTATACTTCATAAGCTCCATACGCTCTGGCGTATTCTTACGATTCTTGGTGGTTACGTAACGGCTAGTACCGGGCATACCACTATTCTTGTGCTCTGTGCACTCCAGGATAACCTGAACGCGATTACCTTTAGCTTTCTTTCCTGCCATGATTTTAATCTCCTATCACTTTAATGTCCTTCCAGTCTACAAATCCTTTGGCAACAGCCTGCTTCAAGGCAGCATCCAGACCTACTTTATTGATCATACGAAGACCAGCAGCGCTAATCTTCAACTGAATCCAGCAACCCTCCTCTACGTAGTAGAACTTCTTGCTGAAAAGGTTAACGTCAAAGCTTCTCTTTGTACGGTGCTTTGAGTGAGACACATTGCAACCTATCTGTGCCTTCTTTCCTGTAATTTGACAAATCTTAGACATTTCTATCTACCTTTTTACTTGTGATTTACACTTACTTATTCCAAACAGCGTGCAAAATTACACAATTTTATTGAGATTCAGATAATTACACGACCGGAAATTCAAAGAATTAATGATTTTTAACCTTCTCGCGTGGGTCTGGGGGCATCTTCCTCCTTCAAAAAGCCCAAAAACATCTCCATAGCACGGTTGGTAGCAATGGCCAGATTGATGTCGCGACCATAGTCTTCTTCGAGCTTCATGGTTACCACTTTTTCGGGACGTCCGCATGCCAACCAGATGGTGCCAACAGGAATCTCCTTGGTACCGCCAGTAGGACCAGCAAAACCGGTAGCAGCAATTGCATAATCAGTATTCAGCGCCTTACATGCTCCCTTTACCATAGCTATCGCAACCTCCTCACACACAGCGGTTTTCTCTTCGAGCAACTGATGGTCAACACCCAGCAGATTCTCCTTAACCTCGTTGATATATGAGATAATACCACCCTTGAAATACTTTGATGCGCCAGGTACTGCAATAATAGCCTCAGCTATACGGCCACCAGTGCAACTCTCGGCAGTACTTACAGTCTTCTCGGTCTCCCAGAGGATTTCACTTACCTCTCTACTTGTTATCTTACTTTCAAAATCCATATTTAGTTTAATTTTCTTTTTTTTGCAACGGACTACAGGACTTAAAGTTTATTTTCCAGTGATAATCAATCTTATTAGTCCTGTTGTCCGTTGCTAATTATTACTACTTAAACGTTACTTTGCTGAATGCGGGGGCGCTGATGTCGCAGAACTGCTGATCCTGATACTTATAATAGCCCACGATGCCAATCATCGCCGCATTATCGGTGGTATAACTGAACTTGGGGATATAAATCGTCCAGCCATAACGCTTCTCGGCATCGTAGAACGCATTGCGCAAGCCGTTATTGGCACTCACACCACCAGCCACAGCCACGTGCTTGATACCTGTCTGCTTCACAGCCTTCTTCAGCTTCTTCATCAGGATATCAACAATCGTCCACTCCAGCGAGGCAGCGATATCTTCCTTGTGCTTCTCGATAAAGTCGGAATCCTCGGCCACCCACTTCTGCATCGAATACAGGAACGAGGTCTTCAAGCCCGAGAAACTATAATCGAGACCAGGGATATTAGGCTCGGCAAACTGATAGGCCTTAGGATTTCCCTGACGAGCCAATCGGTCGATAATAGGACCACCGGGATAACCCAGTCCCATTACCTTCGAGCACTTATCGATAGCCTCACCGGCAGCATCGTCGATAGTCTGTCCAAGCACCTCCATATCGTTATAGGCGTTCACCTTTACAATCTGCGAGTTACCACCTGATACCAACAGGCACAGGAATGGCAATGGTGGCTGGTGCTGATCGTCTTCGCTCTCCTTGATAAAATGTGCCATCACGTGTCCCTGCAGATGGTTTACATCAATCATAGGGATACCCAACGAGCGGGCAAAACCTTTGGCAAAGCTTACGCCTACCAACAACGAGCCCATCAGTCCGGGACCGCGGGTAAAGGCAATCGCTGTTAAATCCTCTTTGGTAATACCAGCTTTCTTGATGGCCTGATCAACTACAGGCACCACATTCTGTTGGTGTGCTCTTGATGCCAATTCAGGCACCACTCCACCATAAGCCTCGTGCACAGCCTGCGAAGCTGTGACGTTCGACAGCAGAATACCATTCTTCAGTACAGCTGCCGAAGTATCATCACACGAGCTTTCTATACCTAATATATATATATCCTTCATCTTAGTACGTCAGTATCTCTACACCATGTTCTGTCATCACGAGTGTATGCTCCCACTGTGCGCTAGGCAACTCATCTTCGGTAATAACCTCCCATCCGTATGGATCGTCGGCATCGATGAATACCTTCCAGGTACCCATGTTAATCATAGGCTCGATGGTGAACACCATACCAGGAACCAGCAGCATACCGGTACCACAATGTCCGTAGTGCTCTACATCGGGTTCCTCGTGGAATTTCAGTCCCACGCCGTGTCCGGCCAGATCGCGAACGATACCATAGCCGTATTTCTTACAATGCTTCTCGATGGCATGACCGATATCGCCCACAAAGCCATAAGGCTTAGCAGCCTCCATACCAATCTCCAGACACTCCTTAGCTACACGCACCAGCTGCTCCTTCTCAGGAGTAGTCTTGCCGATGATAAACATACGACTGGCGTCGGCATAATAGCCATCAAGGATGGTAGTAAAGTCAACATTGATGATATCGCCCTCTTCGAGCACATCTTCCTCCTTGGGGATACCGTGACATACCACCTCGTTGATCGAGGTGCACACGCTCATGGGGAATCCTTCGTAATTCAAGCAGGCTGGGATGGCACCAGCATCCTCGCACACCTTGCGACAAATCTGGTCGATCTCGAGTGTGTTCATTCCAGCCTTAATCTCCTTGGCCACTGCGTCGAGCACAGCGGTATTCACTACACCCGCCTTACGGATGCCTTCTATCTGTTCAGGGGTTTTAATCAGTTCACGTGTTGGTACCAGCTTACCTTTGTTCTCCCAATACATAATGGTTTTATCCATCTCTGTGGGCTCCTGTCCGGGCAAGCAATGCCATCTTCTTTTTTTCTTAAATGCACTCATTTCACCTTATTATATATATAATCGGGTGCAAAGTTACTGCAAATTATGCGAATAACCAAAGGAAAATACTTTTTTCTTTATTTATGCGAGTTACATCCATCTACCACCCAGTGGTTTATATGTTTAATTTTTTCTTTATATATTTTGTTTTTTCAATTTATTTTCATATCTTTGCCGCCATAAACAAAATATCACTATAAATCAAATTTATTCAGTATGAAAACAAAACAAATTCACAACCTTGCTACAGCAGCCATGATGCTGCTTGCAACCATTGTCGCCACAGGATGCAATACCTATTCCGACAATCCCGCTAATGCGTCAAAAAATCTAACCGATGCCGAGAAGGCCAATTTGCTTGAGCGAGCCTACGTCTATGCACTGCCGCTGATGCTCATGGACGCTACCTATATTCATATGACTAACGTAGTAGAACCCGTTGGTCAGCAGCAGGCACCAGCCAACCGTCTGATTCACGCCCGCGTGCTGGCCAATGCTAATACCAAAGAGGTGGTGACACCTAACGTGGACACTAACTACACACAGGTGATGATGGACCTCTCAGGAGATGCACTCGTGTTGCGCCTGCCTCACACAGACCGTTTCTGTCTGGCTCAGATTCTTGATGCCTGGAGCAACTGTATAGCAGCTCCTGTAGCCACCGATATCGAGGGTGAATATGGCTACTACTGTTTTACAGGCCCCAAATTCAAAGGCGACGTTCCAGCCAACATGACACATATCGCCAGCCCTACCGACCATGTGTGGATGCTGCTGCGTACCGTTTGTAAGGGCAAGGAAGACCTGTCCAACGTACATGCTATCCAGGACGAGATGCGTACCTATATGCTGAACGACTTCCTGACTACCGGCGCAGAATATACAGGTAAGGGTACCTACAACCCAGATTACGACTTTAAAGCTCCTGTGGATTACATCATGACGATGCCTATGGATAAATTCTTTGCTCGCGCCAATGAGCTGATGCTCACCAATCCGCCAGCAAAAGAAGATGCCGAATGGCTGGCCGACCTTAAGCGTATCAATGTAGGTCCTGGTCTGAAATTCGACGCTTCTATCTTCGGCAGTGAGGCAGAGACATTGTGGAAAAACCTCGTAACCAATATTATCGCTATCACAACGCCACGCAGTCAGCAGTTTGTTAAGCCCAATGGCTCTTGGCAGTTCTATGGCGAACCTATTGCAGAGTTCGGTACCGAATACTATTATCGTGCTCTTATTGCTGTGGCAGCCCTCGCAGCCAATCCTGTAAGCGTAGCCGTTTATCCACGCGCCAACGTTGATGCCGACGGACAGCACCTTAATGGCAATCATCGCTATCGTCTGCATATAACTTCTGACAACTGGCCAGAAACAAAGCCTTACGGTTTCTGGAGTGTGACCCTCTATGGCGAAGACAACTTCCTCTACGACAACGAGCAGAATCGCTATAACATAACAGACCGCGACAACTGGAAGCGCAATGATGATGGCTCACTCGACATTTATGTTTCGCACGAACCGGATACAGACCATCCCGACAACTGGCTGCCTGCTCCAGCAGACGACTTCCATCTTATCTTCCGTATCTACAACCCTGTTGATCGTATCGCCCATAACGAGTGGACCATGCCTATCATCACCCGCTTAGATTGATATCCCAGATACCTCAAATTTACCCAAACACTAACCCCGCTCTACCATGATAGTAAAGCGGGGTTAGTATTAGGGGAAAACTGCATTTACTTGATGCGGGGATGTGTGGGGCGAGCCTCGGTGGCATCGTCTGCACTGCGGGTGCGATAGTGACTGCCACCCCAGTTGTAGTCGTAGTCGTATTTACGAGTAGAGTTACGCAGCTCGAAGCTTACTTCCTTGTCGCCATCCCAGAAGCGGCCACGGAATCGATTTGAGTTCAAAGAGTAGCTGCGGATTTCTACACGAGCGCCATCTTCGAAGCGGATATAAATGGTACCAAAATCAACATACCACTCGAAACGATATACCTCGTAGTCACGTGGTCCATAATAATCGGCCCAGAGACCATTACCCTCAGTGTAAGAGTTTGAGTATCGCAGGAATGTGATTTCTGAATCAACATACGCCTCACCATAAGCATCGGCAATCGACATATTGCCAACCCATGTGCCTTCGAGATCGTAAGCGATTTCCTCATCGGTTTCGCAAGAGGTGAACGACAGTGTCATCAATCCCATCATCGCGATCATCAGTGTTGTGTAGAGCTTCTTCATAATTGTACCCTTTCTATTTTTTTGTTAGACATTCGATTATTTTTGATATTGCAAAGTTAGATAATTTAGCTTACTCCTACAAAGGAAAATCCATAAACCACAATGGGGAATTCCCTAAAGTAGAGAGGAAAGTTGGTTAAAGTCCATATTCCGATAATCGGATATCTGGATGTCGGACAATTCGCTGATCGACTCTGCCGAATTGGTGGTTGCCAGTCCCACTACCTTCATATTGGCAGCACGACCAGAACGCAGACCATTAAAGCTATCCTCGAAAACAATACACTCATCGGTGCTTGCACCCAAGCGCGCGGCGGCTTTGAGATAACAATCGGGATCGGGCTTACTACGCTCGAAATCCTCGCTGGTAAGAATAGCATCAAACAACGACTTAAACTCAGGCTGATAGCGATACACAGCCTGCATCTTAGGCAGATTAGAGCTGGTTACAACTGCCGTTTTCACACCATGAGCGCGCAAATCGGCAATCAACTGCTCAAAGCCCTCGATATAGTCGTAATGCATGTGGCTCTCGTATTCGTTAAGTCTATCTGTGATTACAGGCTGCTCTTTCTCCAACGGACCACTGAACCACTGATCGTAGATTTGTGTGAGCGTCTGACCTTTAATTTCGTGTTCCAGACCTGGACGTTCGGGGTGATAGAGTCGACACTGAGAACCCCAGAAAATAGAATACTGGGGTTCTGTGTCGAATACTACACCATCGAGGTCGAAGAGTGCGGCTTTCAATGTGCTCATTTCTTCTCCTCCGCTGGTACAAGATATTTGTCGCCTGTCTGCCTCAACAAATCACGCGCATACTGCTCAGGATAACCAGGACGCTCTGCACGTGCACCATGTCCATAAGGTGTGCGCAGGAAAGTGCCGTTGGCATCTGTTGGCTTAACAGCCATATCGTTAAACTTCACAATCAGGAAGAAGGCCAGCTTCTGCCAACGAGCAATCATCTCGTCGCCCTTCTTGCAGCTGTAATTAGTCAGGAACTTCACACGCTCCTCGGCTGTAGGCAATGCAAGGGCTTTAGCCTCGATCTCAGGCTGAAGCTGAGCATACGAAGCGTCGAGCGAATCGCGAACGGCCTGCAGGGTTGGGAACAACTGTGAGTAACGAGGATAAACCATATTGCTAACCCAGTTGCATACCCAGAAAGCATTGTCCATCGAGAAAGTTACGTCATCGGCACCCTCCTCAGTAAAGCACTTGGGGCGACGTGTGATACAAGAGTACATAGGTGTGTAAGCCACCATGTTACCATCGTCGTTACCAAACCAGAAACAAGCACCAACCTCGCGAGGCATCCAGCTACGCATCTGTGAGATAAAGCTCCAAGCAGTCTGCTGGGTTGAGATAGGACGCTCGTTGAATACATCCTGCTCGCCCACCTTGAATGTAAGAGGTGTTGGACGATAAGGCATCTGATAGATACCGCCACCGATATTGGTATCGAGAGCGAATGGTGTGCCCTCGTAGTGATCGCGCATAGCATCGCGCAGATCCTGGATGGTTACCTTCTTGTTAGGGATAATCCAAAGTGGCATCTCCTTAGCGTTCTTCTCCTTACCGGCTGCATAGGGAACATACTCCGAGAAATCGTCGGCAAAGCGGTTGAAGAAACTCCAAACACGAGCCTCGCAGAAACGACGACCCGAGAAGTCGGGAGCAGCGTAAGCAGCATTATAGCTGAAGTCGGCATCCTTACCATCAAACCAGCCCATCGCACGTGCATAGCTTACCACATTGCTTGAGCAAAGCATCAGGTTGGGAACAGGTTTCTTACCGTTAACGGCATACTTCTTACCAAACAGGTCCTTCATCTTTACCTGTACATAGCGACCATCCAGGAACTTAGTGATACGACTCTGGTTAGCGTGAGCTGCTACTGCGTTATCGGGAATGCGTACAGCTACCCAAACGGTGCGCTCCTTCGACTTGGTGCGATCAGGACCGCAGCCCATCATCTCCAGCATCCAAGCCTCGTCCTTATCAGCTACTGAGAAGGTCTCACCCTCAGAGTAGTAACCATACTGCTCAACGAGCGAAGTCATAATCTGCAGGGCCTCGCGAGCTGTCTTAGAACGCTGCAGGGCGATGTAGATAAGCGAACCATAATCGATAACACCTGTTGAGTCGGCCATCTCGTGGCGACCACCAAAGGTAGTCTCACCGATAGTTACCTGCCACTCGTTAGAGTTACCAATCACATTATAGGTCTCGGCAGCCTCAGCTATCTCGCCGAGATACTTGTTTGTATCCCACTCGTACACCTTACGCATATCGCCAGGCTGATGCTTGGCAGCGGGATAGTGATAGAGGGGCATGAATGCGCCATACGAGTCGGCATTATAAGTTACAAACACCGAACCGTCGGCGCTGGCTTTCTTGCCAACAATAAAGTTAGTACATGCCGATGCGCCCATTACGGCCATCAGCGCAATTGCTAGTATCAGTTTTCTTTTCATATACATTATTATATATTAGTCACAAGCCTTGAAACTCATGTCGAGTCCCTTTACAGAGTGTGTGAGCGCACCAACGCTGATGAAATCTACACCCTGTTCAGCATAATCACGGATGGTATCGAAGGTGATACCGCCGCTCGATTCTGTCTCATAACGATGGTTGATAATATCAACCGCCTTCTTGGTATCGGGCACGCTGAAGTTATCGAGCATGATACGGTCCACACCACCGTGATCCAGTACCTGCTGCAACTCATCGAACGAACGAACCTCGATCTCAATCTTCAGGTTCAAGCCCTTCTCATCGAGATACTTATGGCAGCGATCGATAGCGTTAGTGATACCACCGGCAAAATCTACGTGGTTATCCTTGAGTAGAATCATATCAAACAAGCCGATACGGTGATTGCAACCACCACCAATCTTTACGGCCTGCTTCTCGAGCATACGCATACCAGGTGTGGTTTTACGGGTATCAAGCACACGGGTGCTGGTACCCTCCAGACGCTTCACATACTTATCGGTCATGGTGGCAATACCACTCATGCGCTGCATGATATTCAGCATCAGACGCTCGGTCTGAAGCAGCGAACGGATTTTTCCTGAAACAATCATGGCGATATCGCCTTTCTTTACGCGGGTTCCATCCTGCATCAGCACCTCAACCTGCATGGTGGGGTCGAAACGGTGGAACACTTCTTTTGCAATTTCTACTCCTGCCAAGATACCATCTTCCTTAATCAGCAGATGACTCTTACCCATTGCATCCTCGGGGATACAGCACAAGGTAGTGTGGTCGCCATCGCCTATATCTTCGGCAAACGACAGATCTATCAGTCTGTCAACCAATTCATCAACACTTAACATTAATTTTAAATTTTACTATTTTACTATTATTTTGATTTTAGAAATAAATTCCGAATCCGAGACGTACGCCGAATCCTGAGTAGTCAGAATCCTTGGTGCTGTGCTCGTAGTAAACTTCGGGCTCGACGGTGAGCTTACCTGTCAGGAAGTAAGCGTAACCTACGCTCAGCTCAGGACGGAAATCGCTGAAGTCGTCGCAATGTACATACTTGGCTGTAGCACCAGCATACACACCGCAACTCTCAAAGTAATAACGCAGTCCGGCACCCAGCTGTACCACCGATGGGAAATCGGTCTGAGCCTGATAACCTACCAAACCAGTAATCATCCAGTCGTCGGCAATGAGATAACCGCCTTTGGCATGAAGATCGAAGGTCCAATCACTACCCTTGTGATAGTTCAAATCCAAACCTGAGAGTGAGGCACCTACGTACCACTTATCCTGAGTAAATACCTTTTCTGAATCGTTCAGATACTGTGCGTTAGCACCGATTGCCATCATCAGGCCGATAGCAGCCATCATCAACTTTTTCATAATCATTACTGTTTTAAGTTATTATTCTTTCGATACCATAATACAAACCATACGATAGCTACACCCAGACAAACTGCGCCATAAGGATAACCATCGTTGCCAAGACCCAGGAACTGCTTCGACACAAAGAAGTAGGTTGAGCAAACGGTAGTCATAAACATGGCAGGAATCAACGTGAGCCAGAAACACTTGTTGTTGCGAACCAGATAAACGGTGATGGTCCAGAGTGTGAACACGCTGAGTGCCTGATTACTCCAACCGAAATACTGCCAGATGGTATTGAAACCATCGGGATTCTCAATCTGCCAAACAAGCATAGCGATAGAGATGGCAAACAAGGGGATACAGATAAGCAAGCGCTTAGGGATGGGGCGCTGATTCATCTTTAACCACTCGGCAACAATCAGTCGGGCCGAACGGAAAGCAGTATCACCCGATGTGATAGGTGCAGCAACTACTCCCAACATAGCCAGGATAGCACCAACAACACCCAACCACTCGTTACAAACCAAGTTTACTACAGCAGGAGCCGAAGTATGGAATCCAGCAGTAGCCTGCTCAATCAGCGTATAGCCTGGAGCGGGGGTACCATAGAAGAACCACGATGCTACTGTAGCCCAGATAAGTGCCACGATACCCTCGGTAATCATGGCGCCGTAGAAGATGGGGCGACCCATTTTCTCGCTCTTTACGCAACGGGCCATCAGCGGGCTCTGTGTAGCATGGAAACCTGAGATAGCACCACAGGCAATGGTGATAAACAAAGCTGGGAAGATGTTATCCTTCCAGGTATCAGGATGGGTGGCGGCACCAAGGTTGTAGAAGGTGTTCCATAGCTCGGGCACTGTGGGCCAGTGCAGGAACAACCACACCATCAGCGCAGCTGCCATAAACAGCAGCGAGAAGGCGAAGAGCGGATATATCTTTCCGATAATCTTGTCAATAGGCAACATAGTGGCAATGACATAATAGCTGAAAATGATGATAATCCACATAAGGGTGTCACCACCTATAGAATGCAGAATCTCGGCTGGCGAATAGACAAACACCGCACCTACTATAATGAGCAGCAGCACGGTGAACACCAGCATGATATTCTTGGTGGTCTTGCCCAGATACTGACCGATGAGTTCCGGCAGGCCTGCACCATCATGACGCATAGACAGCATGCCCGACAGATAATCGTGGGTGGCACCGGCAAAAATACAACCAAAAACAATCCACAGATACGCTACAGGACCAAACTTGGCACCCATGATAGCACCAAAAATAGGACCAGTACCAGCAATATTCAGGAACTGGATCATGAAGATTTTCCATGAAGGAAGTACGATGTAGTCTAGGCCATCAGCTTTGGCAACAGCTGGAGTCACACGGTCGTCGGGACCAAACACACGCTCTACCAGGCGACCATAGAAGAAGTAGCCTATCACAAGAGCAACGAGACTCAATACAAATGAAATCATCTTTCTTTAGCTATTTTTTGAATTATTTTTGTGCAAAAGTAGTGTTTTTATTTGAGAAATGGAAAAAATAAAGTAACTTTGCACCAAAATTATCAAAAAAAATATCATTTTGAAGACAATTATACATATTTTCGTGCTTTTAGCACTTGTGCTAAGTACCAAAGCGAATACACCAAAACATGAAGTCAGAGCCGTTTGGTTAACCACCATTGGCGGTATCGACTGGCCTCACTCCTACTCTACACCTACCCAGCAGCGTGAGTTGATTTCGATTCTCGACCAACTGCAGCAGGCTGGTATCAATACCGTACTGATACAAACCCGCGTACGTGCCACCACTATTTTCCCAACCACCACTGAGCCTTGGGACGGTTGTATTACCGGTCATCCTGGCAAATCGCCAGGTTACGACCCTCTGCAGTTCTGCATTAACGAGTGCCATCGTCGCGGTATGGAGTGCCACGCTTGGATTGTTACCATCCCCGTTGGAAAATGGAACGGTACAGGCTGTAAGCAGCTCCGACAGAAATACCCATCGCTGATTCGTAAGATTGGCGACGAGGGATATATGGATCCCGAAAAGCCACAAACGGGCGATTATTTGGCCCAGTTCTGTGCCGAAGTTACCCGCAATTACGATGTAGATGGCATCCATTTGGATTACATCCGCTACCCCGAAACCTGGAAGCTGAAGGTGTCGCGTCCACAAGGTCGACAATACATTACCGACATCGTTCGCAAGATTAATCGTGCCGTTAAAGGTTTAAAGCCATGGATTAAGCTATCTTGCTCGCCTATAGGTAAATACGACGACCTAACCAGATACAAAAGTTCGGGTTGGAATGCAAACACTACCGTCTGCCAGGACGCCCAAAGTTGGCTGCGCGATGGGTTGATGGACGCCCTGTACCCGATGATGTATTTTCAGGGTAATAACTTCTTCCCCTTTGCGGTAGATTGGTTGGAGCATAGCTACGGACGTATGGTAGCTCCAGGCCTGGCTGTTTACATGATGCATCCACGCGAAAAGAACTGGAATCTGGATGTGATTACCCGCGAGATGAACGTGCTGCGCCAGCTTGGTTTGGGATGCACATTCTTCCGCAGTAAGTTCTTTACCGATAATACCAAAGGTATCTACGATTTCACCCGCGATTTCAATATCGTACCAGCCCTCGTTCCACCTATGACGTGGGCAGGCAAGCAGGCCCCATCGGCTGTTAGCCATTTGCAGATGAAACGCGGTATGATCAACGATATGATATCGTGGCAGAAGGCTACCGACTATTCGGGTGCCGACTATCTATTATATAATGTCTATGCCTCAGAAACACTTCCCGTGGATGTGAACAATCCCGAGAACCTGATTGCTACCCGTCAGCGTGATTTATCGATTACCGTACCCCATAAGGGTCGCACCTTGTATTACGCCGTTACGGCCATGAACCGCTACGGTATGGAGGGCGAAGCAGCCAGCATCCCCTCTACTATAGCACCTAACGGTAGCAAACCATACGATTTTCGCGAGCTAATCATGGGAAATAAGCTAAAAAAGTACAAATCAACAAAGAAATGAGCTAAAAACACAACCTCATTTACCAATAAATGCGTAATTTTGCAGCATCAAAAAATATAGCAAATCAAAATAATAACTAATTATGGAAAGAACATGGAGATGGTTTGGCAAGAAGGATAAGATTACTCTTGCACAACTCAGACAAATCGGTGTTGAGGGCATTGTTACCGCCCTGCACGATGTACCCCTTGGCGAGGTTTGGACTCGTGAGAAGATTCGCGACCTGCGCGAGTACATCGAGAGCTACGGCATGCGCTGGAGCGTAGTAGAATCGCTACCCGTTGTTGAAACAATAAAATACGGCGGTCCCGATCGCGATCACCAGATCGAGGTTTACAAAGAGAGTCTGCGTAACCTCGCTGCCGAAGGTATCCACTGTATCTGCTACAACTTCATGCCCGTACTCGACTGGGCCCGCACCGACTTGTTCCACGACAACCCCAACGGTGCCACTAACCTCTATTTCAACTATGCCGAATTTGCTTATTTCGACATCTATATCCTGAAGCGTCCAGGTGCTCGCGAGGAATGGGAGAAGTTCCAGTTCCCCGAGGGATGGGGCCAGGGCCGCAGCGTCATCGCCGAGTGCGACGAGCTGGCCAAGACCATGACACCCGAGAAGGACCACAAGCTGGTTGAGAATATCGTGATTAAGACTCAGGGATTCGTAAGCGGAAACTTCAGCGAGAACGACGAGGCTCCTGTACAGAAGTTCCGCGAGTTCCTCGACCTGTATAAGGGCATCGACAAGGCTAAGCTGCGTGCCAATATGAAGTACTTCCTCGAGGCTATCATGCCTGTTTGCGAGGAGTGCAACATGAACATGTGTGTTCACCCCGACGATCCCCCTATCGAGATTCTGGGCTTGCCACGTATCGTTCGTACCGAGGAGGATATCCAGTGGTTCCTGGATGCTGTTCCCAACAAGCATAACGGACTCACCTTCTGTGCTGGTTCGCTCTCTGCAGGCGCTTATAACAATGTGGTTGAGTTGGCTAAGAAGTTTGCCTCTCGCACACACTTCGTTCACCTGCGTTCGTGCCACATCTTCCCCAATGGCGACTTTACAGAGGCCTCTCACCTGGGCGGTCGTGCCGACCTGATTGAGCTCTGCCGTATCTTCGAGAAGGAGAATCCTGCTCTGCCCATGCGTGTGGATCATGGTATGACCTTTACCGATGAGCCTGGTGGCATTATGGACGAGAGCAGTCACGGTCACAATGCTGGTTACACCCTCCTGGGTCGTATGTTCGCCCTCGGTCAGGTACAGGGTATCCTCGCCACCGTTGATCGCGAATTAGGCATCGAATACAAACAACCCGGATTCTTTGATTAAATAATTTAGCAACGGACAACAGGACTAAAAGAAAAAATCCTTGTGGAAAAAATCCTTAAGTCCTGTGGTCCGTTGCAAAAAAATAAGTGTTATGAAATTAAACGATATACTGAGCGGACAGTTAAATGCCGCAGAGTGGGAAGCTAAGGGCTACCAGCTTCCTAAGTTTGATATCAAGGCTGTACGCGAAAAGACAGCCAAGGAGCCCACATGGGTACACTTCGGTGGCGGAAACATCTTCCGTGCTTTCCCTGCTGCCATCCTGAACGACGCACTGAACACAGGTAAGTACGATCGCGGTGTGATTGTAGCCGAGACTTTCGACTTCGAGGTCATCGATAAGGCTTATGCCCCCTATAACAACCTTTCGCTCTGTGTGAACCTCTGCTCAGACGGTTCTATCGAGAAGAAGGTGATTGCCAGCGTAACCGAAGCCCTGAAGGCCGACCCACAGTTTGAGGATTGGAACCGCCTGGTTGAGATCTTCAAGAACCCATCATTGCAGATGATTTCGTTCACCATCACCGAGAAAGGTTACACCTACAACGAGGCCGACCTGGCTCGCGGACTGAAGCCTGTATTCGCTATGGGTAAGGTTTGCGCCCTGTTGCTCGAGCGTTTCAACGCCGGACAGATGCCTCTCACCGTCCAGAGCATGGACAACTGCTCGCACAACGGCGATAAGGTAAAGGCTGGCGTATTTGCTTATGCCGAGCGTTGGGTGAAGGACGGATTGGTACCCGCTGCCTTCCTCGACTATCTGAAGGATGAGAAGAAGATTACCTTCCCTTGGTCGATGATTGATAAGATTACCCCTCGTCCACACGAGAAGGTAAAGGAGATGCTGGCTGCTGATGGTTTCGACGACAACAACTACATCGAGACCGAGAAGCACACCTTCACCGCTCCATTCGTAAATGCCGAAGAGGTACAGTATCTCGTTATCGAGGATAACTACACCAACGGTCGTCCACCATTGGATCTGGGCGGTGCACTCTACACCACTCGTGAAACCGTTGATAAGGTAGAGACCATGAAGGTTACCACCTGTCTGAACCCACTGCACACCGCCATGAGTATCTATGGCTGCATGCTGGGCTACACACTGATTTCTGCCGAGATGGCCGACGAGGACCTGCGCCCATTCGTTCAGAAGCTGGGTTATATCGAAGCTATGCCAGTAGTAGTTGATCCAGGTGTGCTGAACCCCTACGAGTTTATCGGCGCTGTTATCAATCGCCGTTTGCCAAACCCATTCATGCCCGATGCTCCACAGCGTATCGCTATGGATACCAGTCAGAAACTGCCTATCCGCTTTGGTGAGACTCTGAAGAAGTACATCGCTCGCGGTTTGGATAAGAGCAATCTGGTACTCATCCCTCTCACACTGGCTGGTTACGCCCGCTACCTGAAGGGTATCAAGGATGATGGTACAGCCTTTGATTGTTCACCCGACCCCATGCTCGAGGAACTGCAGGCTATCGTTGCTCCATTGCAGATTGGTAAGGCCGATCAGGATTGGAGCTGCCTGAAGACTCTCTACAGCCGCAAGGACGTGTTTGGTCTCGACCTGTACGAGGCTGGTCTGGGCGAGCAGATCGAGGGAATGGTTAAGGAACTGTTTGCTGGTAATGGTGCCGTTCGCGCCACACTGCACAAATACGTTTCTGCTAGATAAAATAAAAAGGCCCTAATAATAATGAAGCCCGCCAAATTTGGTGGGCTTTATTATTTTATTTGCACTTATCGTACCACTCACGTAAAGCAGCACGCGGGGTGCCTTGCTTTACGGCTTGATCTAATGCCTCGCGGGCTTCTTTCTTACGTCCTAAGCGCAACAGCACATCAACCTTCGATGCCGTCAGTTCCGCATTCTTAGGCGCTAAGCGTAAAGCTTCGTCCCAATCGTACAGGGCTGCATCGTATTGCTCCTGTTGTGTTTCAAAAGCTGCTCTGGCTGCATAGGCATCCGTACTGTCGGGGAACATCTGTACAGCACGGTTCAGCTCATCGGCAGCATCAGTCTTTCGTCCCAACAACTGCAGCACGTGTGCCAAACCCAAGCGCGCCTCCAGGTGTTCGGGCTGGATAGCTAAGAACGCCTCGTAATCAGCACGGGCAAAACTATACTGTCGCAACTGCGTCTGACAGAACGCACGGAAGTAAAGTGCCGCCAGGTTTTTCTCGTCTTTCTTCAGCACAGCCGAATATTCATCGCGGGCATACTCGTATTGCTGCAGGTTGATGTTAGCCTCAGCCTTTTTCAAGCGCAGCTCCAGATTATTGGGGTTCAGATTAATCTGCTCTATCAGTACCGATACCGAATCGCGCCATTGTTTGGGCGTCTGGGCAGCTGCGCCCAGCGCCACAAACATAGCAGCTATCATTACAACTTTACGCATTCTTAATGTAATTTACAATCCACTCTCCTACTTCGGTTGTGCCGTATTTCTCGCCACCCTCGACCTGAATCTCAGGGGTGCGCACGTTAGCATCGAGCGAGGCGGTAACAGCCTTACGAATCAGGGCGCCCTCTTCGTTCAGTCCGAAGTGCTCCAGCAGCATGGCAGCTGAGAGAATCTGAGCGATTGGGTTAGCCAGATTCTGACCGGCAGCCTGTGGCCACGAACCATGAACGGGCTCGAACAGCGGTGTGTGCTCGCCTAATGACGACGAAGGCTGCAAGCCCATCGAACCAGTAATACAGCTGGTCTCGTCGGTCAGGATATCACCAAAGGTATTCTCGGTAACAATCACATCGAAGTAACGGGGCTCTGTGAGCACACGCATTGAGGCATTATCGATAAACATGTAATCGGTAGTAACCTCGGGATACTGCGACTCCATCTCCTTGGCTATCTGGCGCCACAAACGGCTCGATGCAAGCACGTTAGCCTTATCAACCACAGTCAGATGCTTCTTACGGGTCATTGCCATCTCGAAGCCCACCTTCAGGATGCGCTCCACCTCAGGACGGGTGTAGATATTGGTATCATAGGCCTGATCGTTATCCTGATACTTGGCACCGAAATACATACCGCCAGTCAACTCGCGAATCACCACAAAGTCGGCACCCTTCAGGAGCTCTTCTTTCAATGGCGACTTGTGCAGCAGACAATCGAAAGTAGCCACAGGGCGTACGTTGGCAAACAAGCCCAACTTCTTACGCATGGCCAGCAAACCTGTCTCAGGACGTATCTTAGCGGTAGGATCGTTGTCGAACTTCAGCGAGCCAACAGCAGCAAACAGCACAGCGTCGGCCTGCATACATACCTCGTGGGTGCTGTCGGGGTAAGGATCGCCCACCTCTTCGATGGCATGAGCACCACAGATAGCAGGGGTATATTCAAACTCGTGACCGAACTTAGCGGCAATTGCATCCATCACAGCCACACCTTGTTTCATAATCTCTGGGCCTATTCCGTCGCCCTCTAATACAGCAATCTTTAATTTCATAATTCCATTTCGTTTTTTCAACTATATTTCTTTCTCTTGTTCATCTTCGATGATGTTCAGCATCTTGAAAGTAGCCTTGATGGCCGCTTCGGTCTGGTCGGCATCCAGTCCGCGGGTGCGGAGGATCTTGCCGTTATCGTTCCAGGTAATCACGGTCTGTACCAACGCATCGGTTCGTCCGCCAGGCGGGATGGTAACAGCGTAGTTCTGCAGGATGGGGAACGTACGTCCGAGATACTTCTTATAGATATAGCGCAACGACTTTACGAAAGCGTCGTACTGACCGTCACCAGTAGCCGAAGCCTCGTACGCCTGTCCGTTAATCTCCACCTTTATATTTGCTCCAGGTTTCAAGCCATAAGCCGTTGATACTACATAACTTACCAACTTAACTTTATCCTCTGGTGCATCGTGTTTCAGCACGTCGCTCACGATGAATGGCAGATCCTCCTGCGTTACAATCTCTTTCTTGTCGCCCAGTTCGGTAATACGCTGGGTTACACGTTTGGTCTGCTCAGGTGTGAGCTCCAAACCGAGTTCTTCCAGATTCTTGGCGATGTTAGCTTTACCGCTATTCTTACCAAGGGCATATTCGCGTTTTCTACCAAATCGTTCAGGCGCCAAAGCGTTGCAATACAGGTTATCCTTCTTGTCGCCATCGGCATGCACACCAGCCACCTGGGTAAACACGTTATCGCCGATGATAGGCTGATTAGGTGCTACGGCAATACCACTATAGCTCTCAACCATACGCGAGATGTCGTTCAGCTTGTCCTCGCGGATATTAGTGCGGGCATTAAACTGGTCCTTCAGAATTACCTGCACACTCGACAGCGGTGCATTACCACAACGCTCACCCAGTCCGTTCACCGTTACGTGCAGGCCTTTGGCACCACTCAGCACAGCAGCCAACGAGTTCGATACCGCCAGATCGTAATCGTTATGGGCGTGGAAGTCGAAGTGCGTATCGGGATAACGCTTCAGCATTTTGCGGAAGTACTCGATACACTGCAGCGGGTTCATGATACCCAAGGTATCGGGCAGCATAAAGCGTCGGATACCCACATCGCACAGCGCATCCATCAGCTTGTAAACGTAGGTGGGCGACTCGTTCATACCGTTGCTCCAATCCTCCAGATACAGGTTAACGGTAATGCCTTTTTCGTGGGCATAACGCACCTCGCGATGGATATCCTCTATGTGCTCGTCGGGTGTTTTCTGCAACTGCTGGGTACAATGCTTCAGCGAGCCTTTGGCCAACAGATTCACGGTTTTACAACCGCACTCAGCAGCCCAGTCGATGCTTTTGCCGCCATCGATAAAGCCCAGCACCTCTACCCTTTCGAGAGCATCGATACGTGAGGCATAGCGACAAATCATGCTTACCGCCTCGCGTTCGCCCTCGCTCACACGGGCCGATGCCACTTCGATACGATCCACATTCAGATCGTTCAGCAGCATGCGGGCCATCATCAGCTTTTCGTGGGGCAGAAACGATACGCCGCTGGTTTGCTCACCATCGCGCAGCGTAGAGTCCATAATCTCCACAAAGGGCTTTACACGCTTGAATTTGTTTACTTGTTCGCTTGTTCCCATTGTTCTGTTTTCTGTTTGTTCTCCACCAAGAAGTCGATATCGTCTAATCCGTTCATCAGACAATGCTTCTTGTAAGCGTTAATGTCGAAGTGCTCGCTGCGCCCGGTAGCCTTGTTGGTTACCGTCTGGTTGGGCAGATCCACCTCTACTTCGGTCTTGGCATCAGCATCGATGCTGGCAAAGAGTTCAGCCAGAAACGCCTCGCTCACCACCACGGGCAGCACAAAGTTGTTCAGCTCGTTGTTCTTATGGATATCGGCAAAGAAACTGCAGATAACCACACGGAAGCCGTAGCCTGCAATGGCCCACGCAGCGTGTTCGCGACTACTACCCGAACCAAAGTTCTTGCCTGCCACCAGGATGCAGCCCGAGTACTTGGGATTGTTAAGCACAAAGTCGTTGTTCAGCGTGCCGTCGGCATTGTATCGCCAGTCGCGAAACAGGTTGTCGCCAAAGAATTTCTCTTCGCGTGTGGTGGCCTTCAGGAATCGGGCGGGTATTATCTGGTCGGTATCCACATTCTCCATCGGAAGCGGAATACACGTACTTGTTATTACATTGAATTTCTGTTTCATCTTTTTTTGTTTTTTTGCAACGGACTACAGGACTTTAGGATTATTTCATCGCGAGGATTATTTCTTTCAGTCCTGTTGTCCGTTGCTATATTAACTCTCGTGGATCTGTAATCACGCCGGTTATCGCTGCTGCGGCAGCAGTGAGGGGCGATGCTAAGATGGTGCGGGCACCGGGGCCTTGGCGACCTTCAAAGTTGCGGTTGGATGTTGATACCGCCAACTTACCTGCGGGCACCTTGTCGTCGTTCATGGCCAAGCAGGCCGAACAGCCAGGCTGACGGATTTCGAAACCAGCAGCCTCGAGCACCTTGTCCAGTCCTTCTTCGCGAATCTGCTTGTCAACAGCCCACGAACCTGGTACCAGCCAAGCCACCACATCGGGCGACTTATGACGGCCCTTAACCAGATGGGCAAACGCACGAAAATCCTCGATACGTCCGTTGGTGCAAGCACCCAGGAACACATAATCCACCTTGGTACCCAGCAACTTCTGTCCAGCCTCAAACTGCATATAGTTCAGGGCCTTCTCAAAGCCAGCTTCGGGTGCTTTAGCCTGCTCGGCATTAGCAGGAATATTCTCAGTAATACCGATACCCATACCAGGGTTGGTACCATAGGTAACACGGGGCTCGATATCAGCAGCATTAAACGATAGCTCCTTATCGAACACAGCATCGTCGCCACTCTTCAGCGTTTTCCAATAGGCCACAGCCTTGTCCCACGCCTCGCCCTTGGGTGCATACTCCCTACCCTTCAGGTAATTAAACGTGGTGCTGTCGGGAGCGATAAAACCACCACGCGCACCCATCTCTATCGAGAGGTTACACAGCGTCAGTCGGCCCTCCATACTCATAGCCTTAACCGTTGATCCGGCATACTCGATAAAGTAGCCCGTAGCACCGCTGGTGGTAATCTGTGCCATCAGGTAAAGAGCCACATCCTTAGGTGTTACACCCTTACCCAGCACACCGTTGATGGTGATACGCATCGACTTAGGTTTCTGCTGCAGGATACACTGCGAGGCCATCACCATCTCTACCTCGCTGGTACCGATACCAAAAGCCACAGCACCCATTGCGCCATGGGTAGAGGTGTGCGAGTCGCCACAAACAATCGTCATGCCTGGCAGCGATAATCCCTTCTCAGGACCTACCACGTGGATGATACCGTTATCCTTCGACATCATGCCGTAATGGGTCAGTCCGAACTCGGCTGCATTCTTGGCGAGGGTGTCCACCTGCTTACGCGAAACGGGATCCTCGATAGGCTTGTCCTGATCGTGTGTAGGTGTATTGTGATCGGGCATACAGAATATCTGCTGGGGGCGGAAACATTTCAGTCCGCGTGCACGCATGCCGTCGAATGCCTGAGGCGATGTTACCTCGTGACAGTACAAGCGGTCGATATACAGCTGCGTAGGACCACCCTCCACCTGCTGCACCACGTGCTTATCCCATATCTTATCAAAGAGTGTATTCATTTTTAATCTTCCTCCTTTTTAAACTTGTTTATACAATCGATATACGCCTCGACGCTGGCGGTAACGATATCGGTGTTGGCACCAAAACCATAGTAGAGTGCGCCATCGTACTCCACCTGCATGTGTACCTTACCCACATCGTCGCTACCCTTCGAGATAGCCTGGATGGTAAACTCCTTCAGCGTCATCTGCTTCATGATTATCTTCTTGAGTGCCTTGATGGCTGCATCAACCGGACCATTACCCGAAGCAGCTGCCTCGAACTTCTGTCCGCTGATGTCCAGTCCGATACTGGCCACACTCTTCACGCCCTTACCTGTAGTAACCTGCAGAAAGTCTAATCTAACAGCATGTGTATCAGCTGTATCGGCACCAGCCAGCATCAGAGCATCGGCATCGCTCACCTCCTTCTTCTGGTCGGCCAATACCAGGAACTTCTCATATACCTTATCCAACTTCTCCTCGGTCAGATCCACACCGTTCACATGCAGACGATGCTTCAAGGCAGCACGACCTGAGCGGGCGGTGAGTACGATTGAGTTATCGTCGATACCCACATCCTTGGGGTCCATAATCTCGTAGGTATGTACGTTCTTCAGCACACCGTCCTGATGGATACCGCTTGAGTGCGCAAAGGCATTACGACCCACGATAGCCTTGTTAGGCTGAACGGGCATATTCATCAAGCTCGACACCATACGGCTGGTAGGATAAATCTTGGTGGTATTGATGTTGGTCTCGATACCTAACTGCTTGTGGCACTTCAGTATCATGGCAATCTCTTCGAGCGATGTGTTACCGGCACGCTCGCCAATACCGTTGATGGTTACCTCCACCTGGCGGGCACCAGCCATCACACCGCTGAACGAGTTGGCTGTAGCCATACCCAAGTCGTTATGACAATGGGTTGAGATGATGGCACGATCAATATTATCCACGTGCTCCATCAGGTATTTGATTTTATCGTGATACTCCTCAGGCAGACAGTAGCCTGTGGTATCGGGGATGTTTACTACGGTAGCACCAGCCTTGATTACCGCCTCTACCACCTGGGCCAGATATGCGTTGTCTGTTCTTCCGGCATCCTCGCAGTAGAACTCCACATCATCTACAAATCGCTTGGCATACTTGGTGGCGGCAACGGCACGCTCCAGAATCTCCTCACGGGTTGAGTTGAACTTATACCGAATGTGCTCGTCGCTGGTACCGATACCCGTGTGAATACGCTTGTGC
This sequence comes from Prevotella sp. khp1, assembly GCF_900102205.1. NCBI lineage: Bacteria > Pseudomonadati > Bacteroidota > Bacteroidia > Bacteroidales > Prevotellaceae > Prevotella > Prevotella sp. khp1. The sequence goes on along the minus strand of NZ_FNJZ01000001.1, from coordinate 108,539 downwards.
TTGGCATACTGTAGGGCTTCGAAAGCCACGTCGATATCGCGTTCAACGGCACGTGTCAGCGCACAAATCACTGGCCATGTAACCGCTTTCGAGATTTCAATCACACTGTTAAAGTCACCTGGACTTGAGATAGGGAATCCTGCTTCGATCACGTCCACGCCCAACTGCTCAAGCGCCTTAGCCACCTGAATCTTCTCTACGGTGTTCAACTGGCATCCGGGCACCTGTTCGCCGTCGCGGAGCGTTGTGTCGAAAATAAACAACCTTTCCATTTTACAATTTTACTATTTTACGATTAAACTATTAATTTATTCCAAACGAAAGAGCCTTTCACACTCGGAAGTGAGAAAGGCTCTATCTTAATTTTTAGTTTCAATGAAACACTGTCAATTATCTACATACCCTGTCACTTCCGACCTGCCCCATGCAGTCGAATAATAATAAACAGGCTGTTAAGTAGATTCAGACTCATCATTTTTGCTTAATTTCTTATTTTCGGCTGCAAAATTAATCATTTTCATTGGAATAAACAAACAATTCGTAACTTTTTTATCGAAAAATCTATCAATTTATTAGTTTTAGCCCTTTTGGGGGCCTGTTCGCACATCAATTCTTTATCATAAGCATAAAAATTATCATTATTTTGATGGCAAAGATAGCAAATTAATTTGTAACTTTGCACCCGAAATCATGTAAATAAATGAAAAAGGTATTAATATCTATTATAACACCCTTTGTTCTGCTGTTGGCATCAACCTACTTTCTGAGGCAACCCACGCATCCCGGCATGCAACTGAGTGCCGATATGCAGAACACACTTGCCGCCGAGGCCGACACCCTGCCCAACGACTCTATGCCCGATTTTGGCGACGAATTTGAGTATTACTTCGACCGTCACAACGTGATGGACGAGGGCTATGAGATGGTGGCAGCCTTTGCCAACGGTAAGCGCCTGCAGATTGAACCTGCCCAGCGACTAACCGTTTGGAACGTGGGCAACTGGCGCAACCGTACCCACGAGGGCACCACGCTGGCCTTAGACTCGGCTGGTTTTACCATCGTGGCCACTTATCAGGCCGACACCATCAAAACGGGTTTGCGTATCGACAGCTTAGGAACTTACCAAGGCGACTTCAGAGGTACCAAAGCCAACGGTCATGGTGCTTACATAGCCGATGGCAGCTATTTCGAGGGTCACTGGACCGATGACAAGCGCGACGGATTCGGCATTCAACTGCTCACCCCTACCGATGGCGAGCCACGTCTGCAGGTGGGCGAATGGAAGAAGAACCGATTCTGGGGCGAACGCATGAAGTACACCTCCGAGCGCATCTACGGCATTGATATCGCCCGCTACCAGCACGGCAAGGGTCGCCACAAATCACCCATCCTTTGGGATAAGCTCAGCATCAGCTTCTTAGGCAAGAAAAACCACAAGAATGTGCACGGCAAGGCCAACTACCCCATCTCGTTTATCTTTATCAAGAGTACCGAGGGCGTTACCGTAACCAATAAGTTCTATGCCGACGATTACGCCAAGGCACGCAAGCATGGTATCCCCATCGGCGCCTACCATTTCTTCTCGCTCAAGACATCGGGTGCCGCCCAGGCCAAGCATTTCATCAAGCACACCAAGTTCCAGAAGGGCGACCTGCCCCCAGTGCTCGATGTAGAGCCCAGCGACGCACAGATACGTGCTGCTGGCGGTGCCGAGAAGATGTTCCAGCAGATACGTATCTGGTGCAGGATGGTAAAGGCCCGTTGCGGCGTAACACCTATCTTATATATAAACCAGATGTTTATCAATAAGTATTTTGGTATGGTGCCCGACATTAAGCGCGACTACGACGTGTGGATTGCCCGCTACGGCGAGTATAAGCCCGATGTGCGCCTGGCCTTCTGGCAACTGTGCCCCGATGGCCGTGTAAACGGTATTCGTGGCGATGTAGATATCAATGTGTTTAACGGCTATAAGAGTCAGTTCGACGAGTTCGTAGCCAACAAAAGCATTAAGTAATTATCAATTGTAAATTATCAATTATCAATTATGAAAACAATCCTTGTTTTAGTTGGCAAGACCACCGACAAGCATTTCCAGGCAGGCATCAACGATTATGTAGATCGCATCGGTCATTACATGCCTTTCGAGCTCGTAACCATCCCCGAACTCAAAAACACCAAGAGCCTGTCGGAGGCACAGCAGAAAACCACCGAGGGCGAACTGATTCTGAAACAGATTCAGCCCAGCGACACCGTGGTGCTGCTCGACGAGCATGGTAAGGAGTTTCGTAGTATCGAGTTTGCCAAGTGGCTGGAGCAGAAACGCAATACGGCCCGCCGACTGGTATTCGTCGTAGGCGGACCGTATGGATTTTCTCCCGAGGTATATGCCCGTGCTAACGAGCAACTCTCGCTCTCAAAGATGACGTTCTCGCATCAGATGATTCGCTTGGTATTTACCGAGCAGATCTATCGTGCCTGCACCATCATCAAAGGCGAGCCCTATCATCACGAGTAATTATAGATCGTTGTAATTCTGTACAGCAAAGGTGCTGGTGCGCATGTCGCCAGTCTCGAAGCCACGCTTCAGCCAGCGCTTACGCTGATCGCTGGTGCCGTGGGTAAACGATTCGGGTGTTGCACGACCCTGAGCCTTCTTCTGCAACCAGTCGTCGCCGATAGCCTTAGCCAGTTCCAAGCCCTTTTCTAAATCGCCGTACTCCATCGAGTGGTTCATCGCATCCTCGTAATGCGCCCACACGCCGGCATAGTAATCGGCCAGCAGCTCCAAGCGCACACTTATCTGGTTGGCACTCACCTTATCTGTCTGGTTCATAGCCGAATGCGCCTTGTTCAGTGTACCCGTCAGGTACTCAATATGGTGACCAATCTCGTGGGCTATCACATACGCGTAGGCAAAGGTGTTACCCTCAACACCCAACTGACGTTTCATCTGGGTAAAGAACGACAGATCCACGTACAGTTTCTGGTCGCCCGAGCAATAGAACGGACCCACTGCAGCTGTAGCCGAACCGCAAGCCGAGTTTACCTGATTGCTGAACAGCACCAGCGTGGGATACTGGTATTCGCCCCAGCCATTCTCCTCGAACACCTTGGTCCAAACCTCCTCGGTACTAGCCAGAATCTTCTTACAGTCCGAGGCCAGTTCCTGTTCCTCCTCAGTAAAATTCTCCTCACCAACGGTCTCGGTAGGCGCCTGCATCTGTAGCGACTGCTGAACGACATTCTGTACGACATCGCCTACGTTTCCACCTTGCAGAAAGGTAAACAGAGCAATCAGAATAATACCGCCAATACCTCCGATACCAGCCTTAGCACCACCGCTCATACCGCGGCGATCCTCAACATTCGAGCTTTCTCTTCGTCCGTCTAATCTCATAGTCCTAAGTTTTTATTTAATGTTTAATGTTTAATGTTTCGCTCGACATCCCGCAGGGTGGCGCTTGCTACCGAAGGGACGCAAGAATGTTCAACGTACTGTCATATGAAAGCACCCCTGCTTCACCTCGTATTTGATGTAGCAGCGACCCTGTTCGCGCATATCGCGCAGCACCTCGCACAGCACGTATTTCAAGCTGTCGTTACGCACAGCCCTGCGCGCAGGTCCATCAGGATCCTGAACCGTTTCGTAGCGGTTGTAACAGATGTCGAAGGTGGTACCATACAGATGGCACGAGTTCTCGGTAGCATTGCCGTTATGTCGGCGCAGCTTGGTCACATCGGCCTCGGTACGCAGCACGCTGGTAACAATGGGGCGATGCAGGGCAATGCCCTTTACATACAAGCTGTCGAAGAATGCCTGTCCTACATCCTGCAGCAGCACCGCCGCACGGGGCACCAGGTAAGGAATACTCGAGTACAGCTTGTCGATATGCACGTAAGGGTTGGCACCCACATACACCAGCTCGCTCTTACGCTTCTCGGCATCCTCGCGGTTCTTTACACGCTTCACGCCCCACTTCATCGCTGCAGCCAACTGCACCGACTGGGTATCGGGAAAGCAAGCCTTAAAGCTGGGCACCGAGTATATCTTGTGCTTCTTAGCAGTAGCTGTAGCACTGAAATCGGTATGAGGCATCGCAGCTGCCACACTGTCGGCATTCACCTCTACATGGCTCTCAGCGATTCTTGGTTCAGCCAGCTGCGGAAACTCGGCACGCACCACCGCAAGCACCGCTACAATGCCCATAAATCCTATTAAATATCTTTTTTTTGTAAGTTTCATTTAAAAATTCTGTTTTGCGTTGCAAAGATACAAAAATTATTTGTAACTTTGTGCCCAAAAATAAAAAACTTCAGCTTTTGATAGAGAAACATATCGTATTAGAAGACATTGACCCCGTGATATTCTATGGGGTTGGCAACGGGCACTTACAGATGATTCGCTCGTTATACCCCAAACTGCGCATCATGGCCCGCGACAATGTGATTCGCGTTTTGGGCGACGAGGAACAAATGGCAGCTTTCGAGGAAAGTGTTGAAAAGCTGCGCGCCCATGTACTCCGTTTTAATTCGCTTGGCGACGAGGACATCCTCGATATCATAAAAGGTAAGCGCACGCGCGATGATGTGCCCGATGGCGTTGTGGTTTATTCCATGTCGGGCCGCCCCATCAAGGCGCGAACGCCCAACCAGCAGCGACTCATCGAGGCTTACAACCATAACGACATGGTGTTTGCCGTTGGCCCAGCTGGTACCGGAAAAACATACCTCTCCATAGCCCTTGCCGTTAAAGCCCTGAAAGACAAAACCGCCAAAAAGATTATCCTCTCGCGCCCAGCTGTAGAAGCTGGCGAGAAACTCGGATTCCTACCTGGCGACATGAAGGATAAAATCGACCCCTATCTGCAGCCCCTTTACGATGCCCTCGAGGACATGCTGCCTCAGGTTAAACTGCAGGATATGATGGAGAAGAACATCATTCAGATTGCCCCCTTGGCATTTATGCGCGGTCGCACGCTGAACGATGCTATCGTGATTCTCGACGAGGCGCAGAACACCACGCCCGCCCAGATCCGCATGTTCCTCACCCGTATGGGCTGGAACACCAAGATGATTATTACAGGCGACATGACGCAGATCGACCTGCCCCACTCGCAAAAGAGCGGACTCATCGAGGCCCTGCATATATTAAATAATGTAGAGGGCATTGGTATCGTTAATCTGCAGCGCGATGATATCGTTCGCCACAAACTCGTAACCCGCATCGTCAACGCCTACGAGGAGTTTGATAAAGAGATGAAGGGCGAAATACCAAACAAGTGAAACAGAGAGAAATTGTCAAAACAGATATAATAAGATGAAAGCATTAACTAAGACGGACTTTAAGTTCGCAGGTCAGAAGAGCGTTTATCACGGCAAGGTTCGTGACGTTTACAACATTAACGACGATCTGATGGTGATGGTAGCCACCGATCGTATCTCAGCATTCGATGTAGTACTGCCCAAGGGAATCCCCTTCAAGGGTCAGGTGCTCAATCAGATTGCAGCCAAGTTCCTCGATGCCACTACCGACATCTGCCCCAACTGGAAGCTGGCTACCCCCGATCCCATGGTAACCGTTGGTCTGAAGTGCGAGGGTTTCCGTGTTGAGATGATTATCCGTAGCATCCTTACCGGTTCGGCTTGGCGCGAGTACAAGAACGGCTGCCGCGAACTGTGTGGTGTGAAGCTGCCCGACGGCATGAAGGAGAACGAGCGTTTCCCCGAGCCCATCATCACCCCAACAACCAAGGCCGATGAGGGTCACGACATGAACATCTCGAAGGAAGAGATTATCGCTCAGGGCATCGTATCTGCCGAGGACTATGCCATCATGGAGGACTACACCCGTAAGATCTTCGCTCGCGGACAGGAGATTGCCGCCAAGCGCGGATTGATCCTCGTTGATACCAAGTACGAGTTTGGTAAGCGCGATGGTAAGGTTTACCTCATCGACGAGATCCACACCCCCGACTCAAGCCGTTATTTCTATGCTGATGGTTACGAGGAGAAGCTTGCCAAGGGCGAGCCCCAGCGCCAGCTCTCTAAGGAGTTCGTTCGTCAGTGGCTCATCGAGCACGACTTCATGAACGAGCCCGGACAGACCATGCCCGAGATTACCGACGAGTATGCCGAGAGCGTATCAGAGCGTTACATCGAGCTTTACGAGCACATCGTAGGCGAGAAGTTTGAGCGTGAGAACAGCGACGAGGATATCGCCCAGCGCATCGAGAAGAACGTCAGCGAATGGCTCGCAGCCTTTAAGTCTCGCTAATGTTTAATGTTTAATGTTTAATCATTAATGTACGATCAGGAGAAGATAAAGCCATACGGCGAAGGTGAAAAAGCGTCGCAGGTAGAGCAGATGTTTGATAACATCGCCCCTACCTACGACAAGCTTAACCACCGTTTGTCGTGGGACATCGACAAGGGCTGGCGACGCAAGGCCATCAAGGCTTTGGCGCCTTTCAAGCCCCAGTCGCTGCTCGATATAGCCACAGGCACAGGCGACTTCGCCATCCTGGCCACCCAGATGCTGCAGCCCACCCGCGTGGTTGGTGCCGACATCAGCGAGGGCATGATGGAGATAGGCCGACAGAAGGTAAAGGCACTCGAACTCGACAGCATTGTAACCTTCGAGAAAGAGGATTGCCTACACCTATCTTATAATAGCGATACCTTCGACGCCGTTACCGCCGCATTCGGCATCCGTAACTTTGCCGACCTCGATGCCGGTCTTCGCGAAATGTATCGTGTGCTTAAGCCCGGTGGCCATCTCAGCATCGTCGAACTTACCACACCTGTTAAGTTCCCCATGAAGCAGCTGTTCCACATCTACTCGCACACCGTGCTCCCCGTTTATGGCCGACTGATCTCGCGCGACACCAGCGCCTACTCCTATCTCACAAAAACCATCGAGGCTTTCCCCCAGGGCGAGCGCATGGTAGATATTCTGATGAAGGCAGGATTTGCCGAAGCCTCGTTCCGCAGGCTCACCTTCGGCATCTGCACCATGTATTTTGCAACTAAATAAATACTAAATTTATGGACAAGTACGGACTTATCGGTTACCCCTTGGGACATTCGTTCTCCATCAGCTACTTCAACCAGAAGTTTGCCGACGAAGGCATCAATGCCAAGTACGAGAACTTTGAGATTCCCACGATTGATGAACTCCCCGAGATCATCGACCGCAATCCCAACCTTAAAGGTCTCAACGTCACCATCCCTTATAAAGAGAAGGTGATTCCTTTCCTCGACAGCATTTCGCCCGAGGCACGTGCCATCGGCGCTGTCAATGTGATCCGTGTGGTCCATGAGAAGAATAAAACGCTGCTCAAGGGCTATAATAGCGATGTCATCGGGTTTACCCAGAGTATCGAGAGCATGCTCGACCCCAAGTGGCACAAAAAAGCCCTTATCCTGGGCACCGGCGGCGCCTCAAAGGCCATCAACTTCGGTCTCAAGTCGTTAGGCATCGAGCCCGTGTTCGTCAGCCGTTACGAGCGCCCCGACACCATCCAGTACAATCAGATTACCCCCGAGGTTATCAAGGAGTACAACGTCATTGTTAACTGCACGCCATTAGGCATGTATCCCAAAACCGACGAGTGCCCCGATCTGCCTTACGAGGCAATGGACTCGCACACCATCCTTTACGACCTCATTTATAACCCCGACCAAACCCTGTTTATGCGCAAGGGCGCCAAGTACGGTGCCGAGGTTAAGAACGGCCTCGAGATGCTCCTGCTCCAAGCCTTCGCCAGCTGGGAATTTTGGCACGAAAAATAGTTTAGATTATGGATAATAGATATATGATGCGAGGCGTGAGTGCTGCCAAGGAGGATGTGCACAACGCTATCAAAAACATTGACAAGGGAATCTTCCCACAGGCTTTCTGTAAGATTATCCCCGACATCTTAGGGGGCGACCCAGAGTATTGTAACATCATGCATGCCGATGGCGCTGGCACCAAGTCGGCCCTCGCCTACATGTATTGGAAAGAAACTGGCGACCTCTCAGTATGGAAAGGTATCGCTCAGGATGCCATCGTGATGAATACCGACGACCTGCTTTGCGTGGGCGCCGTAGATAACATCCTGGTATCAAGCACCATCGGTCGTAACAAGATGTTGATTCCTGGCGAGGTTATCTCATCCGTTATCAATGGTACCGACGAGCTGCTGGCCGAACTCCGCGAAATGGGTATCGGCATCTACCCCACTGGTGGCGAGACTGCCGATGTAGGCGACCTGGTTCGCACCATCATCGTAGATAGCACCGTTACCTGCCGCATGAAGCGTGCCGACGTGATCGATAATGCCAACATTCGCCCAGGCGATGTCATCGTTGGTTTGTCGTCAACCGGTCAGGCCACTTACGAGAAGCGTTACAACGGCGGTATGGGTTCAAACGGTCTTACCTCAGCCCGTCACGATGTGTTTGCCAAGTATCTCGCCGAGAACTATCCCGAGAGCTTCGATCACGCTGTACCCGACGAGCTCGTGTATAGTGGTAAGTACAAGCTTACCGATGCCGTCGAAGGTTCGCCCGTTAATGCCGGTCAGCTCGTGCTCTCACCCACCCGCACCTACGCACCAGTTATCAAGAAGCTGCTCGACGAGCTCCGTCCCGAAATCCACGGTATGGTACACTGCACAGGCGGCGCCCAGACCAAGGTGCTCCACTTCGTGAACGACAACTGCCGCGTCGTCAAGGACAACATGTTCCCTGTACCCCCATTGTTCCGTGCCATCCACGAGTGCTCAGGTACCGATTGGAAGGAGATGTACCAGGTATTCAACATGGGTCACCGCATGGAAATCTACGTTCGCCCCGAGGTTGCCGATCAGGTCATCGCCCTCTCAAAGAGCTTCAACATCGATGCTCAGGTAGTAGGCCACATCGAGGAAGGCAAGAAGAGCCTCACCATCAAGAGCGAGTTCGGTACATTCGATTACGAGTAATTTTATTTACATCTATAAAACCGCAGCGGAGAGCACAATGCCCTCCGCTGTTTTTGCACTATTTAGAGCAACGGATAACTAATTTTACAATTAATAAAGTAAAAGAACATGGAGAAGAATAATAAAAAAGATATATTTAATAAACAGGTAGAGCTTTACTTCAAAGAAGTATCAAAGGCCGTTGAGACAGCTACAGATAAATGTATTGAAACCGACGGTAAAGTATTGCCTCATTCGATAGCGGTTGGTTTAGGCAAAACATTAGGAGCAAGTCTTGCTGCATTTACTAAAGGCGCATCGGATAGTGTAGCAAATGATATAATTGAACTTTCTCTTGAAATCGTTAAAGAAACAGCCCTATATTACAGAGCCGAATTGGACATCAAGAACAAAGAAAATTAATTAAGTGAAGACAAAAACTTACGGCGACTTTATATCATCGCCGTAAGTTTTTCTTTTAGGCATTTATTAATGCCACCTTTCGCCGATTACGAAACGGCCTCACCGCAAAATGCAGCCACATGGCACCATAGCGATTCTTCTCAATCAGTAGCTCGTCAAAGTCCTGACCGCTCTCAACCGCGTAATCCAGCAGAACAGCTCCATGATGGCCATTTCCAAGCTGTGTTCGTTAAAGTTTGACATAAGCTATTCTTTAATTACCTTTTACTTATTTATTATCTACTATAGGACCAACCCAAAGCCAATGACCAGCACTTGTGTTGCCCTCACGAATCCCCCCCCCTTCTTTTGCAAGTCTGCAAGATCACGCCATATAGTTCGTGTAACTACTGACAGAACTACTGACATTTGCTGTGCTGAAATAAAAGAATCCTTCAGTATCAATTCGCGTATTTTCTTCTGTCTATCAGTAAGTTGCACTACCGACAAACTACCGACAGAACTACTGACATCACTTACGACATTTACTGCGACATTTACTGCGACATTTACTGCGACATCACTTACGATGAACTCCCCTAATCTAAGTCATCTTTTTTATTCCCCAAAGCTGTGCAATGCCTCCAGATTCTCGTTCAGCATCTTCAGCGTTTCCTCATCTATGTGCTTCAGGTGTCTGATACTTAATGCATCTTCAATTCGCGACAAGACAATCCTCCTGGCAATACTATTCTTAGCAGCTCGTTTTGCATACTTCACAAGCGGCTCATCGTCTTTTCTCTTCAATACCTCTATTGCCTCTACTATATTGTCGGGGAAATCAAGTTCCTTTAGTCTCTCTGCGCTAACCCCAACGGTTTCTATCCAACGTACCAGCGTTTCAAGTGTATGACCTTCATCGTAAAAAGTATCACCCTCTTTTTTATTTTCCAGAACAAGCTTAACTACTTTAGCATACAACTTCTGATACCTATCTTCACATCCGAAGTGTATCTCTAATTCAGGTTTCTTACCCGATTTTTTATACATCAATTCGCCCATCCTTTTTACCATGCTATCTACATCTTTACATGTTATAGCTATCTCAAAGGGCTCATTTTTTCCACGTATTTTTCCATTCGAATGTAACCACAATTCTATCGTTTGCTTGTCATCATTTACCGATGTATAGTATTTTGTTTCTATATGGCACCTAGCAGCTCTTTGCACAAACAACTCCTGGTGTTCATCCAAAAACTTCTTCCATAAAGCTTCGAGCTTTTCAGCCAGTGGTGCTTCCAACACGCGACCAGAATGGCCACCAGTCCAATCAAATTCAGGTATTTCGCGACAAAGTTCGTCGGTAGAAAGAATAGTACCAAGAACTGGATTTATCATCACATCAGGATCTATATCCACATAATATCTTTCTTTACTTTCATCCGCCCAATCCTCATCTTTAAAAGGATCGGTAGCAAAGTATCCACTCATGCAGATACCAGTATTACCTTCGCCGCAGCGTACCATGAAACAACGATCGCCACAACTGGCACCTTCGTGTTCGTAAACGCTCCAGTTAAAACTATCATACTCAATTTCCATCAGTTTCACCTGATACTCTTCCATCGTACAACTGGAAATGGAAGGATTCCAAAATAAAATATAAGTCTTCATATCGTAAGTATATCGTTTTTGTTAAATCATCTTGTCTGAGCGCAAAGGTAACAATATTATTTGAGATAGCAAAAAAATATCCAATTTATTACCGATAGTTCAAAAAAAGTATTATCTTTGCACCGATAAAAAGATTTTAAGAGTATAAGGTGTATAATTGATTAATTTAGTTTTTTAAGCAATAGAGGGGCCAACAGTGATGTTCGCTCCTCGTTTTTATTATAAGAAAGGAATCAATATACTATTTGCCTTCTCTTGCCATTATCTTTTCTATGCTTTCTTGTGCATTTTGCAACAACTGACAAAGATCTTCCTGGTATGATATCCTCGTCACCTCTGTATAGGGATCAAATTGAACGAACCACATTGCTTTCTTCTTTTCAATATAGTAACCTAATTTAAAATGATCATTGGTTACATATTTGTTTTCCAAATAATTATATTCAGTCCTCAATCTTACATCCTCATCAACCTCATTTAATAGTCGAGCAAATGCTTTGTTAAGTTCTAGCAAATCGCTATATTCTATCATTGCTCTAGGACCTTCAAAGAGACTGCTTTTGGTAAGAATCAAGAAATAATAGTTTTTGTCCTGTCCCCAAACGGTTCTAACAACTCCTGATATACCATCTGTGTGATATTGGTCAATCGGAGGTAATAAAATATCTGTGAATTTAATAAAAGTTCCTGATTGCGAGATAAACTCCTCATATTTTGTAGTAATTCTCCTTTCACTCACCTGTCCATTCTGAGCATAAATACTCATAGACAAGCTTAGCAACAACAAAAACATACAGTTTTTAAACAAGTTTACTTTTTTGCCCATTATTCTATTCAATTTAATTATTTTATCTACCAACAAAGATTGGACTTTGGCCATAACCATTTCGTCGATTTCGTTTTTTTGTAGCCAACCGTTCACAATTCACGTATGGCTGCGTAAGCACTATACGCATAAGTCCATCGCTGTCGCGTGTAAAACCGATAACCGTCATTGGTGTTTCGGGGAACAAGCAATTGTGCAAAGCTATCGCATCAAGAGCCTTTTGCCAGGTGGAATAGATTGAAGTACGCTCTTTTACCACCGAAGTATTGCCATCTGCATAATACACCTTAGCTTCGGCACCTTGAGCTATCATTGGACCAAATTCTGAAATAAGAATCTGTTCAGAGTCATCCTCCCACAGATTGGCAGCCCTAGCCCATTGTTCAATCAGTTTTTCTTAGCACTCATCTATTTGCCAGTTTACTGGGCTTCCTTCGCAGCCTTCAGCATGGCTACTTGACGTAATGCTTGCTGTCGCGTAGCTCGCGATGATGGACGCCCCAATGAGCGGCGCACCTGCTGTGCAGAGTCCTGCATGCTCTGATAGATTAAATCTAGGAAAATCTTCTGTCCCATCTTGTATCTCCTTTATACAGTTATCAATAGTTTGCAATGTTAGAGCGGAAAGCCCTCCTTGGCAATAACCTCGTATATCTGCTCTATTTTCATTTTGATAGTTCTTTTGGGTGCAAATATACAAAGATTTCTTATATAAAATCACTTCTACTAAAAAAAAATCCCAAAATATTTGGAACTTATTGAAAATGTTTTTATCTTTGCACCGTCAGAACATCTGTTTTGGCTATCCGGGTAGAATCCCGCGAGGGGCAAGGCTTTATCGATACTGCCCATTTAAAAACCACCTTCCGGGGTGGTTTTTTATTTTGTATATTTCACCATAAAGTATTTGATATATGATTCGCCTAATGTGTCTTTGCGAACAATAGAGATAAATTTCTTTCCTTTTATTACAAGAACCTCTATTGCTTCAGGATTCAGTTCGAAGTAATGCTTTATACTCTTAGCCAATGGGCGAGGTTCATAATTAGAAACCACATGAAGCAACACACGGTTAGTTTGACCAACAGATTCTTTTAAACGATTATCAACCGAGTTCGATCCCGAAATGGTTTTTAAATCAAACAGTTTATATACACCCTTGCGTTCAAAAATAAAGTCAGGCGTTCTAAACCTCTTTGGATTTGGCAATATAAAAACACGATAACCATGCTCAACAGCTTTCCTTGCTGCATTAATCAAATTCTGATAGTCATCACATGTATCACCCGCAGCGCTAAAGATCTTCTCTTCATTCTCAACTGGTTCGAATGCTGGATGTTCAGCAATGCGTCGTAGTTGAGTATAAAAACCTGCTCCACTAAAATTGGGCAAATCTTCCAATAACGTATCAAGATTTTGATATGGAGGCTCGCATACCAACATGCAAGTCTCCTCTAATATAGAATATCCTTCCGTTAAATTCTCTTCAGACATAGTTGATTCATTTACAATTGCAAAGATACAAATAAAAAGCGATGTAACAAAATAATTAGCTAGAAAAATCCCATATTTCTTAAAGAATCTCTCTTAACTCCATTATATCGAGCATATGGTATTTTACATGATCTATTTCAGCATGCCAGCTCTCGTGGAAATGTCCGTAATACCAACTACTTAAAGGATGATTCTTGCTATAAAGATAATCATAGATCTGGTCCATCACCTGGCGCTCATATCTCACATCGTCTAACAAATCAGCATCGTGTGCAGCCCAACTCTCCAAGAAATTGTGAGATGACAACTCACAAAATGACGGCGAGGTATGGGTTATTACGGTGTCAACAGCACATTGCTGATCTATCGCATTTAGCTTCTCCTTGTTGAATTCAGGAAGCTCGTTTGACCAATAAAGATTTGGCATAAGTGGATCAGCCGGATTGGGCAAATGAAATTTATTAGAAGCCATACGAAGAGTTCTGTCGATGGATGTTGCACCACCTACACAAAGAATCGTATGACCACAAGCCTTAATTACCGAATAATCACATAACGTACGCCAGCGTTGGTGTTTGATTGGTAGTCTATTAAAATAAGCTGGATTATCATGATTTCCTCTTATAAAAGCTATCCAGTTATTGGATTTTGAAAGCCGGTCGCGACAACGATTGTAAACAGCCTCATAATAGCCGGGCCTTTCAAAACCGAATCCACAATCACCAGCTACAATGATAAGTGTATCGGTCATTTCATACTGTACGCAGCACTTAAATACGAGCTGAGTAAAATCACCATGAATATCGCCACTAACTACGATTTTCTTGGCGCGAGGGTATTCTACAATATTGCAGTCTCTGTTCACTATTTTTATTTGTATTATTGCATGCAAAGATACACCAAATAAGTGAAATAAAGAAAAAAACTAAGAATAAAAATAATCGTCTTTCAACAAAAACAAGGGTTTAGAGAGAATGATTCAGCTTTTGGCAGGGGTAAGGTAAAATCCATTCCGCTCGGCTTTGCCGCTTCGTTTACGAAGAACTTTTTCTAGGGTAGTACAGTTTTCCCCTCTATAGCTCCATGTTGAGTGGTAGTTCGGAATTTCCGAACAACCACTGTCTCGTTTAATTCCTTGTCCTCAAAGGATACTTTTCTCATCAAATCCTTTCCGGCCGAATTCTTCTTGTAATTGTCGCGCCACTGTCGCGACAATTTTATGAGGGAATAATCATCATTTCTTGCCAATTTTATGAGGGAATAATCACCACTTCTTGCCAATTTTATGAGGGAATATTCGCCTATTTCTGATAAAGAGAACCGATCCTACTGATACCGCCTAAGGCCAGAGCCACATTCTTTCTGGTTGCTTTTGGGTAGTTGTTTCGCCCTTTTGATTACTATATTCCCCGCATCATTATTTAATACGAATAAACCTAACATTTGTTTATGGCTTAGGCTTGTAAACTCCGCTAAAATGCAAAAAACGAACCTCTAAACTCCGCTAAAATGCATGTAGTGGTGATAGCACCACACCGCACGCCGCACGCCGCAACTTTTTGGTTTTGCGGTGTGGATGGGTGCGATGGTGGAGGTAGATTAATTAGTATTATAAATATTATATATTATTATATATATTATAATATATATAATAATATATAATATTCTAAAGACAAGATGCTGCGAGTGTGAAGTACGGAAAAGTTGCGGCGTGCGGCGTGCGGTGTGGAGGTAAGCACAGGAGACGAGGTTGTACTTATTTGAGCGAAATCCGTAATTTTTTCGCCTCAAAAATTACGGTTCTTAGCGTATAAAATGGATAACCAAAATATTTTTGCTTTTTGATTAAAAAAGTGGCTAAAATATTTGGTAGTTTGAGATATTTTTTGTACCTTTGCAGTGCATTAAGAAAGATACACTTCTCTTGCAACGTTAATCAAAAACAAAGCGCGCACAACTTTTGAGAGACACAAACAACACTTAGTTATTAACCATTTTAAAATTAAAACACACAACATTATGGCAAAGATTTTTTATCTGTTGAAGCAGAACAACATCAAGAACTCGAAGATTTACGGTAAGTGGTTTGCCCACGGAAAAGCCATCGAAACACTGAACACCCGAAAGATGGCCAACCACATCTCGAAGCACGGAAGCATCTACACCCCAGACGTGGTATTCGGAGTGCTGGAGAAATTCAGAAGCTGTCTGCTGGAAATGCTCCTGAACTCGAAACGAGTAAAGATCGACGGTCTGGGCATCTTCTTCACCACCTTCGAGAACGAGAAAGGTGGAGCCCTGAAGAAGGAGGATTTCTCGCCAGCCAAGAACCTGAAGGCCCTGCACATTAGATTCCTACCCGACCAGGAGGCTGAGACCAACATCTCGAGCAGGGAGTTTATCAAGAAGGCAGAGTTTGTGAATGCAGAAACATTTGCAGGACAGCTGACCGAGGAAGAGGATGAACCAAGTAACAGTGGCGGTGGTGGTAGCCAGGGCGGTAATACCGGCGGAAACACTGGTGGCAATACCGGAGGCAATAGCGGTGGCGGCAACACCGGTGGCGGCGGAAATCATAACGAGCCGATTGGTGATTAAGGGTTTGGGGCGAAAGCCCCAGCCTACTCTACCAATGTAAAAATGAAAAAAATGTAAGAATGAAAAAAACTAAGAAGTTATGAAAAAGAAAGAAACATTGAAGTTTATCGTGCAGATGATAGCGTCGATCGCGACGGCGATAGTGACGGCACTGGGAGCCACCTCGTGTATGGGGTATTAACAAAAGAAACAGAGGATGTCCAACTGGGCACCCTCTGTTTCGTTTTATACGTTGTGATGGAAGATGTACCGCAGGGGTTGGATGATGCGGACGGCGAGACTGATGTCGTCGGTGATGACCTCGGCCTGGCCGCTCAACTCGCCAGTGAACCGTAGTTCACGTCCAACGGTGGTATGCAGGCCCTGGGGCAGTGTGATGGTGGCCACATACACATCCTGATTGGCGACTGCTGAAAGACCGCTTACCGTGCCACGCAGATAGCCAAACTCAAGGTAGGGATAGCCATCGAGCATGATGTTTACACGCTGGCCCTCCTTGACCTTACCGAAGCCTGTGGCAGGCAGAAGCACCTTACCCACAAAGCATGATTTGCGCGACTCGACAACGGAGAAGATATGCTGGCCTGTAGTGATATTCTGATTGACCGCCCACACATTGGTGTACGACAGTTTACCGGATGCTGGGGCCACAAGAGCATAGAGATGCTCCCACTGACCGATGGCCACCTTGAGGGTGTTGAGCGCCGACTGCAGCGTGGCTGTAACGTGCTGCATATCCTGCTGGTACTGCACCTGAAGCTCGGCCAGGCGATTATCTATCTGGGCAATGCTGAGTTGGGTTTGCGAGATGTCGGTGCGCACCTGCTCGACGGAGAGCTGAGCCGAGATCAACGAGCGCTGACTCTGCTCCATTTCGGCATCAGAAGTGAGCTTGCGTTCGTGCAGGCTTTTTTCGCGGTCGCGATCGTGCTTGACCAGATCGGCTTGCTGCTGGCTCATTTCAAGCTGACGTTTGAGATTACTTTCGTGGCGCAACAACGAGGCGTGCTCCTTCTGTGCCGACAGTATCTGCTGGCGATAGATATTGAGGCGAACAGCCTGATTGTAGCTGACGACGGCATCGCAGAACTGATTATAGGCATCCTGCACCACACCCAGGCGCAACGACTGATCGGCAGCGAAGGGGATGGGCTCGCCACTAACCGACAGCTTTCCGACGGCCTGTTTCACACTCACCACATCGTCGGTATTGGCGGTATTCTCGACCACAGCGATGATGGCGCCTTTTGATACCTGCTGACCATCGGCCAGGCGAAGCTCCTGCAAACGGCCATCGGCACGGGCCACAATACGATTGGGAGGGGTATCGCCCGTGACTACCACCCTACCCTGCACCACATCGGGATAACGGAAAATAAAACTGCCAATGACAACCAGCGCCACCACAGCGGCAATGACTGTAATACCATATTTTATCAGCGACGATGGCGGACGCGAGATGATGTCCTGTACCTCGTCGCTATGTAGTTCGATTCTATCTTCTTCCATCATTTTCTGCTAAACATTCAGTTGGTTCTTTACCAGTTCGTAATAGATGCCGCGACGCTCTAACAGCTGGGCGTGATTACCCGACTCGACAATGCGACCCTCGCTCATCACCAGGATATTGTCGGCATCTACCACCGTACTGAGTCGGTGGGCAATGATGAGCGATGTACGGTTATGCAGGAAGCCAGCCAGATTCTGGATGATGGCATGCTCGTTCTGCGCATCGAGCGAGTTGGTAGCCTCGTCGAAGAACACGTAGTCGGGATTCTTATACACGGCACGGGCTATCAGGATGCGCTGCTTCTGCCCCTGACTCAAGCCACTGCCCTCGGCACCAATCTTGGTGTTATAACCCAGCGGCAACTGGCGGATATAATCGTCGATCTCGGCCACGCGGGCTGCCTGCACCAGTCGCTCGGTATCAATCACCTCGAAACCGGCAGCGATATTGCGGGCGATGGTGTCGGAATAGATAAAACCATCCTGCATTACCACACCACAATGCCTGCGCCATGCACGCTTGTCGTAGTTTTCCAGTTCCGACGAGCCAATCACCACCTCGCCGGCATCGGGCTTATAGAAGCCGAGAATCATCTTGAGCAGCGTGGTCTTACCACTACCACTCAGTCCGACAATCGCCGTGGTCTTGCCGTGAGGTATCACCACATCAATATGGTCGAGTGTAGGTTTGTCGTTCAGTTTGTCGTAACGGTAGGTGAGATTCTTGATCAGGATATCACCATCGCCGCTCACCTGGCTGATAAGCTGGCGATCGGGCTGCACCTCGTCGTCCTTCTCGTACACCTCCTGCAGACGCTCCAGACTGAGGCGGGCATCCTGATAGCGATGGATGAAATCGACCAGCTGATTGACTGGACCATTCAGACTACCGATGATATACTGCACCGACAGCATCATACCGAGCGTCATATCGCCACGAAGTACCAGCATGGCCACCAGCGCCGTGATAACCAGATTCTTCACCTCGTTGATGAACGTGGCACCCGACTCCTGATACTGATTGAGCGCCAGGCTCTTGATATTGAGACGGAAGATGCGCGCCTGCACACGCTCCCACTCCCAGCGTTTCTGCTGCTCGCAGGTGTTGAGTTTAATCTCCTGAATACCGTCGATGAGTTGCACAATCTTACCCTGATTGGCCGCGTTCTGGGCGAACAACTTGGTATCGAGCTTGGCACGACGGCGCATGAACAGCAGTACCCAGAGCACATAGAGCGCACTGCCCAGCATGAAGATAAAGAAGATGCGCCAGTCGTAAATGAGGATAACGGCACCGAACACCACGATATTGAACAGCGAGAGTATCAGCGACAGACTGCTACCAGTGAGGAACGTCTGGATACGGTCGTGATCGTCGATACGCTGCAGGATATCACCTGTAAGGCGCGTATCGAAATAGCTGAATGGCAAACGCATCAGCTTGGCCAGATAGTCGGACAAGAGCGACAGGTTTACGCGCGTAGAAACATGTAGCAGTATCCAACTCTGGATAAACTGTACCGAGGTGCTACCTATCATGAGCATCAGCTGCGCAATAAGTACCAGGACGATGAAACCGAGGTCCTGGCGCGAGATACCGAAATCGACGATAGCCTGCGTGAGGAACGGCAATACCAGTTGCAGCAGCGAGACCACCGTGAGCCCTAAGAACAGCTGCGCGATGAGCCGCTTATAAGGTCGCATATACGACAGCAACAGCATGAGACTGCGCTTACGGGCCTTGCGGTCGCTATCATCCTCGACATACTCGTCGCAATTAAAATCGGGTGTTGGCTCCAGCATCAGGGCGATACCAGCGGGCTGTCCTTCTTCGGTATCCGAAGCCCAGTAGCGCAAAAACTCGCGCTCGGTATAGGTGATGCGCTGACCTACAGGATCGGCCACCTTGAACTGTAGCCCCTCTTTGGTTCGCTTCACCTCGTAGAGCACTACAAAATGCCCCTGATTCCAATGCAGGATACACGGAAGCGGAACCTCGTCGACCAACTGTTGCAGCGTAGCTTTCACGCCTGTGGTATGCATGCCTAACTGCTCGGCAGCCTCAGCAACTCCGAGCAGCGACACGCCATCGCGCTGTATATGACACATATCGCGCAACCGTTCCAGCGGATAGTTGCGCCCATAATAGGCCATCACCATGCGTAAGCAGGTTGGGCCACATTCCATCACATCGTGTTGAGTGAATATTGGGAATGGTTTATTCATTTACCTTGTTTTTTAGCAATCTGGCCACAAAGTTAGCAAGAAAATGGCAAATAAAACAATAACTTCAAGTTTGTTAACATTCTGTTAATATTTATTTAAACTACGTTAATTAAAACGGCTATTATTATCGTCATCCAAATTATTTGCTTACATTTGCCAAGGAATAAAAAAACTGTTTTCAAATAATTCAAAAGTACAATTACAAATTAATTAGATCAACAATTATGAAACAATTAGAAAGAGCGCAGCTCAAGGCTGTTAAAGGTGGTGACGGATGGATACTGGTACCTGGTGGTGTTATGAGTTTGATACCTACCACTACACTGATCACTACAACAGGTACAAATGGTAATCAGGATACAAATACTTCTACATCTCTGCTTAATTCTCTGATTAATGCAATCAAGAATAAGATGAATAACAAGAAGTAAAAGTAGAATGTAAAAAACTGCAAGAAAACAAAGTGGCAGCGAGGTAATTCTCACTGCCACTTATTATTTGGGCTTATTTTCTCGGAAGTGTCATCACAAAGCGGGCACCAGCGGTATAAGTGGTGTCGAGCTTCACATCACCACCCAAACGACGGACAAAACTGCGGGCTACCGTGAGTCCGATACCTGTACCATCATAATACTCATCGAGCTGCACAAACTCATCAAAGATACGCTCAGCCTGATCGGCAGGAACACCTATACCTGTATCTTCGACGATGAACTGCACAAGCGTATCGGTAATGCTTACCTTCAAGACGGCACGCTGGTTCTTATCAGCAGCATCATGATGACCATAGGCCTCGGCTGGTGCCGTGAACTTGCGTGCATTATCGAGCAACAACGCGAGCGCACGAACAGCTGCACGCTTATTGGTGGTGATGCGCACCGACGAAACCTCGTCGCCTGCCTGCATCTCGAACGCTAAATGATCGGCATCGGCTATACCCGAAGCGTCGATGGCATCGGTAGCTATCTGTTCAACTGAAACCTGATCGGTAAGGTCGATGACCGTACGACTGCTCACATCCGACAGCTCCAGCATCTTATTAACCAGGTTGGTAATGCGGTTGGTATTTTCGAGAATCTGGTGGTTGGCATCCTGACGCAAGCTCTCGTCGAGATAGGCATCCGAATCCGTGAGCACCTGAGCAAAACCCGAAAGCACATTCAGAGGGGTACGGAACTCGTGCGAAATCTGCTGGATGAACCTGGTCTTCATGCGCGATGCTTCCTCGGCACGGGCATTGGCTATCAACAGCTGCTCATTCTTCTGGTTCAGGCTGACAGCCGCACGACGACGAGTGAAGGCATAAATAAAGAAGAACACCAAAAGCAGCACAATCACAATCAACAGTACAACGATGCGCATCTGGTTGATCTTAGCCTCTTTTTCGGCAATCTCCGCATCCTTCTTACTCATATCATAGATGGTAGCCAACTCGGCTGTCTTGTCACGTCTCTGCCATACCTCAGCCGAATCGAGTCTGTCAAGAATGCGCGTAGCTACGGCAAGGGCAGAGTCGCGATGACCTGCACCCAAATGGGCATCGAACTTTAACTTAACAATACCGTTAAGTGTCTCAAGATCCATCTTCATGCCCAACTGCCCTATCACAGTTTCAACATCATTGATATTTCGTTCGGCCTCCTCATAGCGATGACTACTGGTAAGATATGAAACCGAATTGATACGAGCAACCACCGATTTTGACAAGGGATTCTTCATAAAATCGTCATAGGCCTGAGCAGCCTCCTGATGATGACCTGCCTTTTCGAGGATAAAGGCTTTGACGCAACTGACCTGATAGCAGAACAAGGGGTAATACACCTTATCGACACGAGGATTATCCGCCATATTCTGAAGATATTTTTCGGCACGATTCATCCAGGCCTCTGCCCCATCCCATTGGTGCATATTACAATAAGAAATCATAGCGGCAACGGCGAATTGCGTACGTTTAACCTCCCAATTATGCTGTGCAACAGAGTCGTTTACAGACGTTTTCTCAAACTGATCGATCAGCGACATCACATGCTGCATGTACTTTTCACCCTCGGCTGAACGTTCCAAAAGGATATAGCAAAGTGCCAGATTGTTATAGGCCAACAGATAGCCCGTTTGCAGCAGATAGTGGCGATTGATAAAACTGGTATCAACACTGTTGACCAACTGCTGAGCCCTACGCAACCCCGACTCGTAGTGACGACTCGCGTAGTCAAGCTCAGAGTTATTGGCTGCTATCAGGAAGTGATAGATGCGATCCTGCTCTGTGACGACTGGACGCGCCAAGGCGCTATCAGCAATCACACTGGAACGACTTGCATTACGGGTCATGTAATACGACATATTATAAAAGTCGGCACACATCTGATTGATTTCACCCAGCGCCATCAAACTATCGACGGTACGAGGGATGGAATCAGAATATCGCATGATGTTATGCACACGATCGAATTCCAAATCATGACTCTGCTGAGCATTGTCACACGATGAGAGAAGCATCACGGTTGCTACTAGGCCTATCCATGAAAACTGAAAAGTTTTTTTAAGTAATGACATATGTTGGTACATTTTTGGGCACAAAGATAGCGATAAAAAACAGAAAAACAACATTAAAACCCAAAAATATTTTGAAATCTTCGCATTTTTTTGTAACTTTGCCGCCCAAATATAATATATATAAATAAGATGGCAGAAACAAGTAACAGCATTCTTCAAAAATTAGATGGACTGGAGGCACGATTCGAGGAGGTTTCGACCCTGATTACCGACCCCGCCGTGATTGCCGACCAGCAGAGATTCGTTAAACTGACTAAGGAATACAAGGACCTGGGCGATATTATGGACGCCCGCAAACGTTATATTGCGTGCTTGAACGGTATTAAGGAGGCTAAGGACATTCTGGCTAACGAGACCGACCCTGAGATGAAGGAGATGGCACGCGAGGAGCTGGCTATAAACGAGGAGTTACAGCCACAGCTGGAGGAGGAAATTAAGATTGCACTGATACCGAAAGACCCAGAAGATGCCAAGAACGTAGAAATGGAGATACGTGCAGGAACAGGTGGCGACGAGGCTGCCCTGTTTGCTGGCGACCTGTTTAAGATGTACAAGAACTACTGCGAGTCGAAGGGCTGGCAGGTGTCGATTACCTACGTATCTGAGGGCGCCGTGGGCGGATTTAAGGAGGTTGACTTCTCGGTAACAGGTGCCGACGTTTACGGTACACTGAAGTACGAGAGTGGTGTACACCGCGTGCAGCGTGTGCCAGTGACCGAGAGCAACGGACGTATGCAGACCAGTGCTGCCACCGTAGCCGTGCTGCCCGAGGCCGACAAGTTTGAGGTACACGTGAACGAGGGTGAGATCAAGTGGGATACCTTCCGTTCGAGTGGTGCCGGTGGTCAGAACGTGAACAAGGTTGAATCGGGTGTACGCTTGCGTTACATGTGGAAGAACCCTAACACTGGCGAGACCGAGGAGATCCTGATTGAGTGTACCGAGACCCGCGACCAGCCTAAGAACAAGGAGCGCGCACTCTCTCGTTTGTACACCTTTATTTATGATAAGGAGCACCAGAAGTACGTGGACGATATCGCTAACCGTCGTAAGAGTCTGGTTTCTACCGGCGACCGTTCGGCTAAAATCCGCACCTACAACTTCCCACAGGGTCGTGTAACCGATCACCGCATCGGCTATACCACACACGATCTGCAGGGTTTCCTGGGTGGCGATATTCAGGCCATGATTGATGCGCTGACCGTAGCTGAGAATGCTGAGCGCATGAAGGAAAATGAGCTTTAAGACATTAAACATTAAACATTAAAGAATTAAATCAGATATGACCAGAAAAGAACTGATTGAACAGATTCGCGAGAAGCAGAGTTTTCTGTGCGTGGGACTGGACACAGACCTGGACAAGATGCCCAAAGGCCTGAAGGAGATTGTGAAGAAAGAGTATGAGGAGGAAGAGATGACCTTCGGCATGCTGTTTGAGTTTAGCACCCGCATTATTGATGCTACTGCTCCCTACTGTGTGGCCTACAAGCCCAACCTGGCCTTCTACGAGGCTTACGGCATTGAGGGTATGGCTGCTTTCGAGGGCATTATCGAATATCTGCAGGAGAACTATCCCAAGCACCTGATTATAGCCGATGCCAAGCGCGGCGATATCGGTAACACATCGAAGATGTACGCCAAGACTTTCTTTGAGCAGTACAATGTAGATGCGCTGACCGTTGCTCCTTACATGGGCGAAGACAGCGTTACACCATTCCTGGGCTACGACGGCAAATGGGTGGTGCTGCTGGCTCTTACCAGCAATAAGGGCAGCCACGACTTCCAGCTGATGAAGGACGAGAATGGCGAGCGCCTGTTTGAGAAGGTACTGAAGAAGAGTCAGGAATGGGGTAACGACGAGAACATGATGTACGTAGTTGGTGCCACACAGGGACAGATGTTTGAGGACATCCGTAAGCTGGCTCCTAACCACTTCCTGCTGGTTCCTGGCGTTGGTGCTCAGGGCGGCAGTCTGGAGGAGGTTTGCAAGTACGGCATGATTAAGGACTGCGGACTGCTGGTTAACTCTTCTCGCGGCATTATCTACGCCAGCAACGAGAAGGACTTTGACGAGGTGGCTGGACAGAAGGCCCAGGAGCTGCAGCAGCAGATGGCCAAGATCCTGGCAGATGCCGGCATCTGCTAATGGTCAATGTTCAATGTTCAATGTTCAATGTAACAAGTGGGCGAAGTTAAGATCATCAACGACCCGGTTTTCGGGTTTATCAAGATACCACGCGGCATACTCTACGGGATTGTAGAGCACCCGCTTTTTCAGAGGCTGAACCGCATCAATCAGTTGGGGTTGGCCTCTGTGGTGTATCCTGGGGCCAGGCATACGCGATTCCAGCACTCACTGGGTGCTTTCCACCTGATGAGCGAGGCTATACAGAACCTGCAACAGAAGGGACAGTTTATCTTCGACTCGGAAGCCGAGGCGGTACAGGCCGCCATCCTGATGCACGACATCGGTCACGGTCCGTTCTCGCATGTATTGGAGAACACGCTGATTAGCGGCATCAGTCACGAAGAGATTTCGCTGATGATGATGGAGGAGATTAACCGCTCGCTGAACGGACAGCTGAACCTGGCCATATCGATATTCAAAGGCGAGTATCCGAAGAACTTCCTGCACCAGCTGATATCCAGTCAGTTGGATATGGACCGACTGGACTACCTGCGCCGCGACTCGTTCTACACGGGTGTTACCGAGGGCAACATTGGCAGCGCACGTATCATCAAGATGCTGAACGTGGTAGACGATTCGCTTGTAGTAGAACAGAAGGGTATCTACTCGCTGGAGAACTATCTGACCACCCGCCGACTGATGTACTGGCAGGTGTATCTGCACCGCACATGTGTGGCTTACGAGAAGGTGCTGGTAAACATGCTGAACCGCGCCAAGTGGCTGATACGTAACGGCCAGCAGGTGTTTGCATCGCCCGCCCTACTCTACTTCCTGGAGAACGACATCGATGCCGAGTGGTTTGCCACCCATGCCGAAGCGCTGCAGTACTACAGCGAGCTTGACGACAGCGACATCTGGAGTGCCATGAAGGCCTGGAAGCACCACAGCGACAAGATACTGGCCACACTGGCTACCGACATGCTGGATCGCCACATCTTCAAGGTAGAGGTGCTGGAGGAAGAGCCCACAGCCGAGCGCCTTGACGAGCTGAAGCGCAGCATTGCCCAGCACATGGACATACCTTACGAGGACACCCACTATCTGATGAGTCTGAACACCATCCAGAAGGACATGTACAACGTGGATGATGACAAGATACAAATACTTTACAAAAACGGCGAAATCAGAGACATATCGGAAGCCTCGGAGCTGCTAAATGTTCAGTTACTTTCAAAAAAAATACGAAAATATTATCTTTGTTATCAAAGATTTGAAGAAAAATAGTTATCTTTGCACGGATTTTTAAATAATTGCAAACAATATGGAGTTTACAGCCAAACAAATTGCAGAATTGATACAGGGAAGAGTGGAAGGCAATGAGAATGCAGCCGTTCGCACTTTCGCTAAGATTGAAGAGGGTGTTGAGGGCGCCATTTCGTTCCTCTCAAACCCAAAATATACCCATTACATTTACGACACCAAGTCGAGCGTAGTACTGATTAACGAGGATGTAGAACTGGAGCGCCCAGTAAGCTGCACACTGATTCGCGTGAAGAACGCCTACGAATGCGTGGCCAAGCTGTTGCAGTTCTACGAGAGCATGAAGCCTGCCAAGACGGGTATCGACCCGCTGGCATCAATCTCGCCCAAGGCTAAGGTTGGCGAGAACGTGTATATCGGTGCGTTTGCCGTGATTGGCGATGGCGCAGTGATCGGCGACGGCTGTCAGATTTATCCCCACACCGTGATTGGTGATGGCGTACAGGTAGGCCAGAAATGCTTGTTCTACCCCCATGTAACCATCTATCAGGGATGTAAGATTGGAAATAATGTTACAATACACGCAGGTAGCGTGGTAGGTGCCGACGGCTTTGGCTTTGCACCTAACACCGAGGGCTACGATAAGATTCCACAGATTGGTATCGTAGTAATCGAGGATAACGTTGAGATTGGTGCCAACACATGTATCGACCGCAGCACCATGGGACAGACCACCATCCGCAAGGGTGTGAAGCTGGACAACCTGATTCAGGTGGCTCACAACTGTGAGATTGGCGAGAACACCGTGATGAGTGCCCAGGTAGGACTGGCAGGCAGCACCAAGATTGGTGCCTGGTGTATGGTTGGCGGACAGGCTGGATTTGCCGGACACATCCAGGTGGCCGACAAGACCTTTGTAGGTGCCCAGTGTGGTGTGATCAGCAACACCAAGGGTAATGGTGAGCAGCTGATTGGTTCGCCCGCCGTTAATCCAAAGATGTACTTCAAGGCACGCGCCATCGACGCCAAGCTGCCCGACATGTATCGCCAGGTAGCCGCCCTGCAGCGCGAAATCGACGCCCTCAAGGCCCAAATCGAGAAATAAAAGAAAATAAATGATATGAAACAGAAAACACTGAAAGGCAGCTTTTCTTTGTTCGGAAAAGGTCTGCATACAGGTTTGAACCTGACCGTTACATTCAACCCTGCACCCGAGAATACAGGTTATAAGATTCAGCGAATCGACCTGGAGGGTCAGCCTATCATCGACGCCATTGCCGAGAACGTAATCGATACCCAGCGCGGTACCGTACTGGCTAAGGGCGATGCGCGCGTTTCGACCGTTGAACATGGTTTGTCGGCCCTCTATGCACTGGGCATCGACAACTGCTTGATTCAGGTAAACGGTCCTGAGTTCCCTATCCTCGACGGTTCGGCCATCCTCTACGTCAACAAGATTCAGGAGGTAGGCATCGAGGAGCAGAACGCACCCAAGGATTACTATATCATCCGCAAGAAGATAGAGATTAAGGACGAGCAGACAGGATCGTGCATCACTATCCTGCCCGACGATGCATTTACCATCACCGCTATGTGTTCGTTCGAGAGTAAGTTTATCAACTCGCAGTTTGCAACACTCGACGACCCCGCTAAGTATGCCACCGAGATTGCCAGCGCACGTACAT
This sequence comes from Prevotella sp. khp1, assembly GCF_900102205.1. Taxonomy (NCBI): domain Bacteria; kingdom Pseudomonadati; phylum Bacteroidota; class Bacteroidia; order Bacteroidales; family Prevotellaceae; genus Prevotella; species Prevotella sp. khp1. Next base: position 81,236 of record NZ_FNJZ01000001.1, on the reverse strand, counting down.
TCGTGTTTGTACGCGATATCGAGCCTCTGCTGCAGGCCAACCTGATTAAGGGCGGCGACCTGGATAACGCCATCGTTATCTACGAGCGTCAGACCACTCAGGAGCGTCTGGACATGCTGGCTGATATGCTGCACGTTGAGCATCGCGACGCTACCGACCTGGGTTACATTCAGCACAAGCCCCTGCAGTGGGAGAACGAGTGCACACGTCACAAGCTGCTGGATATCATCGGCGATATGGCACTGATTGGCAAGCCCATCAAGGGACGTATCATTGCCACACGTCCAGGACACACTGTTAATAATAAGTTCGCACGCATGATGCGCAAAGAGATTCGTAAGCACGAAATCCAGGCACCTATCTACGATCCGAACGAGGAGCCAATCATGGACGTGAACCGTATTCGCGAACTGCTGCCACACCGCTACCCCATGCAGTTGGTTGACAAGGTGGTAGAGCTGGGCGCAACCACTATCGTAGGTATCAAGAACATCACCGCCAACGAGCCTTTCTTCCAGGGACACTTCCCACAGGAGCCCGTGATGCCAGGTGTGCTGCAGATTGAGGCTATGGCCCAGTGCGGCGGACTGCTGGTACTGAACACCCTGGAGGAGCCCGAGCGCTGGAGCACCTACTTTATGAAGATAGACGATGTGAAGTTCCGTCAGAAGGTAGTACCAGGCGACACCCTGATTTTCAAGGTTGAGCTGCTGGCACCCGTACGTCACGGTATCTCATCGATGAAGGGCTACGTATTCGTAGGCGACCACGTAGTAAGCGAGGCCACCTTCACCGCCCAGATCGTAAAGAATAAATAAAGTTCAAAGTTCAAAGAAAAATGGCAAATCAGATACACCCAATGGCAATTGTTGACCCCGAGGCAAAACTGGGCGACAACAATATTATCGGCCCTTTCTGCGTGATCGACAAGAACGTAGTAATCGGCGACAACAACAAGCTGTATAACGGCGTAACACTGCACTTTGGTACCCGTCTGGGTAACAACAACGAGATTTTCCCAGGTGCATCAATCTCTACCAAGCCCCAAGATCTGAAGTTCGTGGGCGAAGAGACCACCTGTGAGATTGGCGACAACAACTCAATTCGCGAAAACGTAACCATCAGTCGTGGTACTGCCTCGAAGGGTAAGACCACCGTGGGTAACAACAACCTGCTGATGGAGAATATGCATATCGGACACGACTGTGAGATTGGTAACGGCTGTATCATCGGCAACTCAACCAAGTTTGCCGGCGAGGTAGTAGTTGACGACAACGCTATCATCTCGGCCTGCTGCCTGTTCCACCAGTTCCTGCACGTGGGTGGTTACATCATGTTCCAGGGTGGTAGCCGTACCAGTCAGGACATTCCTCCCTACGTCATCGCAGGTAAGGAGCCTATCCGCTATGCTGGCGTGAACCTGATCGGACTGCGCCGTCGTGGTTTCTCGAACGAGACCATCGAGGCCATCCACGATGCCTACCGTATCATCTACTCAAAGGGTGTGATGAAGGAAGGTGTGGCCGAGGCCCGCGCTAAGTACCCCGACTCTAAGGAGGTAGAATATATCTGCTCGTTTATCGAAAATTCGAAGAGAGGTGTCATCCGCTAAGACGCTTATCGTGATCACAGGGCCAACGGCCGTAGGCAAAACAGCCTTGTGTCTCGACATAGCCCAGCACTTTGGCATACCTGTCATCAATGCCGATTCGAGGCAGATTTACAAGGAACTGAAGATAGGGACAGCAAGTCCCACAATCGAGCAAATGCGACGAGTGCCCCACTACTTTGTGGGTTCGCTCTCGCTGCACGATTACTACAGTGCATCGCTCTTTGAACAACAGGTTCTGGAAATTCTGCAGCGCGAGTTCGAGCATAGCGACTATGCCCTGCTTACAGGCGGTAGCATGATGTATATTGATGCTGTGTGCAACGGTATCGACGATATACCAACGGTTGACGATGCAACTCGCGAAGCCCTAAAAGCTAGGTTATCTAGCGAAGGTCTAGAACCTCTAGTAGAAGAACTTAGAAGGCTTGACCCTGAGTACTACGAGATAGTTGACAAGCAGAACCCTCGCCGCGTGGTGCACGGACTGGAGATATGCCTGATGACAGGTAAGACTTACACCTCGTTCCGCAAACGCGAAAAGAAAGAACGCCCGTTCCGCATTGTGAAAATCGGACTGAACCGCGACCGCGAGGAACTGTACAACCGCATCAACCAACGCGTTGACCAGATGATGACCGACGGACTGCTGGACGAAGCAAAACGTTTGTACCCGATGCGCCACATGAACGCGCTCAACACGGTGGGTTATAAAGAGATGTTTGCCTACATCGACGGCACCTGGACACTGGAAGAGGCCGTTGAACGTATAAAGGGTAACACCAGGCGATACGCACGCAAACAATTAACATGGTATAAGAAAGATGAACAGATAAGGTGGTTTCACCCTGACGAAATAGAACAAATTTATAGTTACATATCTCAAGACTATGAGCAACAAAACAACTGAAAAGATGATGGGCTGGCTGAATCTGGCTCAACAGAAAATCAAAGGCTTCTGGCCTTGGTATAAAGGCTTGTATCAGGGACGTGCCTGGTACGTAAAGACACTGGTGGGCATCGCTTCGCTGGTGGTGGCTTTCTTCCTGTACTTAGGAGCCGTTGACATGAACTTCCTGTGGCTGTTTGGTAAGAGCCCCTCGATGAGCACCATCAAGAACAAGCGCCCAGCCGAGGCTTCGATGATTCTCAGTGCCGATGGCAAACAGATTGGTAAGTTCTTTAGCGAGAACCGTACCCCTGTAGGCTACGACGATGTTAACCCCGCCTTCTGGAAGGCCCTGATTGATACCGAGGATGAGCGTTTCTACAGTCATCATGGTATCGACTATCAGGCTTTTGCTGCTGCCCTGAAGGATTACGCCCTGCACCACGATGCACGTGGCGCATCAACCATCACACAGCAGTTGGCCAAGAACCTGTTCCGTACACGTTCGGAGTATTCTACAGGTTTGCTGGGTAACATCCCCGGTATCAAGATGCTCATCCTGAAGAGTAAGGAGTGGATTACTGCCTACAAGCTGGAGTTCTTCTTTGACAAGAACGAGATTCTGACACAGTATGCCAACACCGTGGATTTCGGTTCGAACGCATTCGGTATCAAGACAGCTTGTAAAACTTATTTTGGTTGCTCGCCAAAGGATCTTACTACCGAGAATGCAGCTGTGCTGGTAGGTATGCTGAAGGCTACCACCTACTACAACCCGCTGATTAACCCCAACAACTCGCTGAAGCGCCGTAACATTGTGCTCGACCTGATGCACCAGCACGGCGACCTGACCAAGCAGGAGTGCGACTCGCTGAAGCAGCTGGAAATTAAGCTCGACTACAGCGTGGAGAATGCCTACGACGGCGAGGCTAACTACTTCCGCGAGGCTGTGGCCGACTTTATGAAGGGCTGGTGTACCGACTACTACGGCGAAAATAACAAATACGCCTACTACACCGAGGGACTGAAGATTTACACCACACTCGACTCGCGTATGCAGAAGTATGCCGAGGAGGCTGCAGTGAAGCAGATGAAGCAGGTGCAGAAGAGCTTTAACTCGCACTGGGGCAGCACTAATCCCTGGCAGGACGAGCGCCACGTTGAGATTCCCCACTTTATCGAGGATCTGGCCAAGAAGACACCTTATTATAAATATCTGAGTAGAAAGTTCGAGGATAATCAGGATTCTATCGATTATTATCTGAACCTGCCTCATAAGGTACGCCTGTTCGACTACGACAGCGAGACTGGCTATATCGAGAAGGAGATTTCTACACTCGACTCGCTGCGCTATATGGAGCGCTTTATGCACTGCGGATTTGTGGCCATCGAGCCTCAGACCGGACACGTAAAGGCTTGGGTAGGCGACGTTGACTTCAAGACCTGGAAGTACGACAAGGTTACCGCTATGCGTCAGCCTGGCTCTACCTTCAAGCTGTTTGTTTACACCGAGGCCATGAATCAGGGCATCACCCCTTGCGACACCCGTAAGGACGAGTACTTCTCGATGAAGGTGATGGATCACGGCGAGGAGGTGACATGGGCACCAACCAATGCCGACGGACGTTTCTCGAACGCCGACATCACCCTGAAGCAGGCATTTGCTATGAGTATCAACTCGGTAGCCGTTCGTCTGGGTCAGGAGTGCGGTATCGACAATATCGTAAAGACTGCCCACGACATGGGTATCAAGAGCAAGCTCGACGCTACCCCAGCCCTGGCTCTGGGTTCGAGCGACGTAAACCTGCTGGAGATGGTAAGCGCCTACTGCACACCTTGTAACGATGGTGTACAGCACGATCCCGTACTGGTAAGCAAGATTGAGGACCGCGACGGTAACGTGATTTACGAGGCTCCTACACAGGGCGAGCAGGCCATTCCTTACCGCAGCGCCTTCCTGGTACAGCAGCTGCTGATGGGTGGTATGAGCGGTACCAGCTCACGACTGAGAGGATTTGTAGGTTATGACGTGACCGACACCGACTTTGGTGGAAAGACCGGTACATCAAACAACCACTCTGATGCCTGGTTTATCGGCACCACACCTAACCTGGTTTGTGGCGCATGGGTAGGTGGCGAGTATCGTTGCATCCACTTCCGTTCGGGTATGCTGGGTCAGGGTAACCGTACGGCACTGCCCATCTGTGGTTACTTCCTGGGTAGCTTGCTCAAGGATCCTGCCTTCCAGAAGTATCACGCAAAGTTTGGTGCATCAAAGGATAACTCGCTCACACAGGCTATGTATGGTTGCGGCGGTTATCTGGCTATGCCTTCGGATTCCGACTCAATCGCTGTTGACTCGCTCCACGTTTCGGAGAGCGGCGAACTGATTGAGGTGCAGGGCGACGGCAGTATCAAGACCGGTGAGGCCGACCACGAGAACGCCAACACCACACCAACACCAAACAATAACGGCGAAGCTACCGAGAAAAAAGATTAATGCAAGCAGAACAGCAACTTGATTTGGACAACAAAGAGTGGCAGGACGCTCTCCAAATCATCAACTATACACGGCGCTCGCTTTTCCTAACCGGAAAAGCGGGCACTGGTAAATCTACCTTTCTGCGCTACGTTTCGAAAAACACCAAAAAGAAGCACGTGATACTGGCACCTACCGGCATTGCAGCTATCAATGCAGGTGGCTCAACACTTCACAGCTTTTTTAAACTCCCCTTCCACCCGCTATTGCCCAACGATGTGCAGTACAGTTGGAAGAACCTGAAGAAAACCCTGAAATATAACGGCGCCCAGTGTAAACTGATACGCGAGGTGGAGCTGATTATCATCGACGAGATATCGATGGTGCGTGCCGATATTATCGACTTTATAGATAAGGTATTACGCGCGTACACGCGCAACCCCGAGCCGTTTGGTGGCAAACAGCTGTTGCTGGTGGGCGATATCTACCAGCTGGAGCCTGTGCTGAAGGACGACGACCGACAGCTGTTGCAGCCCTTCTACCCTTCGGCTTATTTCTTTAACGCCAAAGTGTGGCAGACCATGCCGATTGTGTCTATCGAGCTGCGTAAGGTGTATCGCCAAACCGACGATAAGTTTATCGCCATCCTGGATCGCATCCGCAACAACACCGCCACCCAGCACGATCTGCAATCACTAAACAGCAGAGTTGCAAATCCATCTAGTTTATCTAGCAATTCTCGTTTATCTAGCACTTCTAGCTCATCTGGCTCACCGCTCTCCATCACCCTCGCTGCCCGCAGGGATACGGTTGATTTCATCAACGACCAGCAGCTGGATGCGCTGGATGGCGAAGTGAGTATGTTTAAGGGCGAAATCAAAGGCAACTTCCCTGAGAGCTCGTTGCCCACCCCTATGGAGCTGCACCTGAAACCAGGCGCACAGATTATCTTTATCAAGAACGATAAGGAGAAGCGTTGGGTTAACGGTACGCTGGGCACCATCGAGTATATCGACGAGGAAGGCGGCGTGATTGGCGTGATGACCGAAGATAACGAGGAGTTTGACGTGGAACGCGACATCTGGGAGAACATGCGCTACACCTTTAACGAGAAGGAACAGAAAATTGAGGAAGAACTTTTAGGCACCTATACCCAGTTCCCGCTGCGCTTGGCATGGGCCATAACGGTACACAAGAGTCAGGGACTGACATTCTCGCAAATCTCGATCGACTTTGGTGGCGGTGGCGCTTTTGCTGGCGGACAGACTTATGTGGCCCTTTCGCGTTGTACATCGCTCGAAGGCATCACCCTGAAAGAGCCCTTGCGCCCCAGCGATATCTTTGTACGCGCCGAGGTAGTAAGGTTTGCCAATCAGTACAACAACCAGCAGATAATCAACCAGGCCCTGCAGGAAGGTAAGGCCGACCGCGAATACCACGATGCCGTAACCGCCTTTGACCGAGGTGATTTCAAATCATTCCTCGACTCATTCTTCAAAGCCATCCATCTGCGCTACGATATCGAGAAGCCGCATATCCGTCGTTATATCCGTCATAAGCTGGAGATTATCAATCGCCAGAAACGCGAGATAGAACGCCTGAAGGCCGACCACGAAGCTGAGATGGCCCAGCTGAAGAACGAACTGGATGCCAAGCGCGAGATGCTGAAGCGCCTGGCTGCCGAATACACCATCATGGGTCGCGAGTGCGAACACGAACACATGACCGAAGCCGCTATCCGCAACTATCAGAAAGCACTCGAATTATACCCTGATGCCGGCGACGCACAACGCCGACTGAAAAAACTTCAGAAAACAACTAAATAAATCACCCCTCCTCTTTGTTCATAATTCTAAATTCTTAACTATCAAAATACCCCCATTTTGCAATCGTTTACATAGCAATTTTTGTTAATTTTGTTTAAAATACAACTTTGTGTAGGTGCACAGAGCCGATTCGTCAAAAAAAAACGCGAAAAAATTTGTGAGTTTCCAAAAAAAGCCTTACCTTTGCCACCGTTATCCTGAAAACAATCTTTTTACCTTAGAAGACTAATACCTATTGAAGATATGGAGCGATCGCTTGCGAAAGTCATTGCTCTTTTTTTTACCCCTACCCGAAAGGTTAATTTTTCATAAATAATAATAAACTATCAACTATAAACTATCAACTATCAATTAAAATATGTACCTTTGCACCCCGTTAGAGTCCGTTGGGGCAGAGTTAAGTGTGTACGAACGTATGCCGCCTCGCGGAAAAACCCCTAAATACAAATAAAAAGCAAATGTACGCAATTGTAGAAATTCAGGGTCAGCAGTTCAAGGCCGAGCAGGGCAAGAAGCTCTTCGTGCACCACATCAAGGATGTTGAGGCAGGCAAGACTGTTGAATTTGACAAGGTACTGCTCGTAGATGCTGACGGTGCAGTAAAGGTAGGCGCTCCCACCGTAGACGGAGCAAAAGTAGTGTGTGAAGTAGTGAACCCACTCGTAAAGGGTGACAAGGTCATCGTTTTCAAGATGAAGCGTCGTAAGGACTATCGCGTTCGCAACGGTCATCGTGAGCAGTTCACAGAAGTAGTAATCAAGTCGGTAATCGCTTAAAAACGTAGGAGGAACAACATTATGGCACATAAAAAAGGTGTAGGTAGTTCTAAGAACGGTCGTGAGAGCGCAGCTCAGCGACTTGGCATCAAGATCTTCGGTGGTCAGCAGTGCGTTGCTGGTAACATCATCGTTCGCCAGCGTGGTACAAAGCACAATCCTGGTAACAACGTTGCCATCGGTAAGGACGACACTCTCTACGCTCTCGTAGATGGTACCGTAAACTTCCACAAGGGCAAGTACAACAAGAGCGTTGTATCAGTAATTCCAAACGCTGAGGCCTAAGAGAATTATTAAGAAACACTTATTCCAAACAAACAACAGGATCCCGCACTCCGCAAGGAGTAGCGGGATTTCTGCTTTTTTTAGCTTATTTCTTTGGCTATTTAACCGATTATTTGTACCTTTGCGCCTTAGATAAAGAATATAAACTAATAAATACGTATTTAAGATGTTAACACTCAAACTCATCAATGAGGAAACAGAACGCGTAATTCGCGGATTGGAGAAGAAACACTTCGCCGGCGCCAAGGAGGCTATCGACAATGTACTGGCCGTTGACAAGCAGCGTCGCGAAGCTCAGCAGGAACTTGATAAATGCCTGAACGAGCAGAAGCAGCTCTCAGGACAGATAGGCCGTCTGATGAAGGAAGGCAAGAAGGACGAGGCCGAGCAGGTAAAGGCTCAGGTGGCTCAGCTCAAGGAGAAGTCAAAGGAGCTCGACGAGACTATGGCTAAGGCTCAGGAGGAGATGACCACTCTGCTGTGCCAGATTCCTAACATCCCTTACGACGAGGTTCCCGAGGGCAAGGTAGCTGAGGATAACCACGTAGTAAAGAGCAACCTGAAGGAGTGCACCGCTAACGACACCGTTGGCAACTGGGACGTTAACCCATCACTGGGTATCGCCAATCCCCTGCCCCACTGGGAGCTGGCCAAGAAATACAACCTCATCGACTTTGATCTGGGCGTAAAGATCACTGGTGCCGGATTCCCCGTTTATATCGGTAAGGGTGCCCGTCTGCAGCGTGCCCTCATCAACTTCTTCCTCGACGAGGCCCGTAAGAGCGGCTACACCGAAATTATGCCTCCTACAGTAGTTAATGCTGCATCAGGCTACGGTACAGGTCAGCTGCCCGATAAGGAGGGACAGATGTACCACTGCGAGGTTGACGACTTCTATCTCATCCCAACAGCCGAGGTACCTGTAACAAACATCTATCGCGACGTGATTCTCGACGAGAAGGATCTGCCTATCAAGAACTGTGCTTACACAGAGTGCTTCCGTCGTGAGGCGGGCTCATACGGTAAGGACGTTCGCGGACTGAACCGTTTGCACGAGTTCTCGAAGATTGAGATTGTACGTATCGATAAGCCCGAGCACTCAAAGGAGAGCCACAAGGAGATGCTGGAACACGTTGAGGGCCTGCTCAAGAAGTTAGAGCTTCCCTATCGTATTCTGCTGCTTTGCGGTGGCGATCAGAGCTTTACAAGCGCTATCTGCTACGACTTCGAGGTTTACTCAGAGGCTCAGGGACGCTGGCTCGAGGTATCAAGTGTATCTAACTTCGACACCTACCAGGCTAACCGCTTGAAGTGCCGCTATCGTAACAGCGAGACCAAGAAGACCGAGCTGTGCCACACACTGAACGGATCGGCTTTGGCTCTGCCTCGTATCGTGGCTGCCCTGCTGGAGAACAATCAGACCGAAAACGGTATCAAGATCCCAGCAGCACTCGTACCCTACATGGGTTGCGACATGATTGATTAATCAACAACTTACAAATACTTATGAACAAAATCGTTAGAAAAGAGCAGTTCTCTGAGAAAGTATTTCTCTTCGAGATCGAAGCTCCACTGATTGCAAAGAGCCGTAAAGCCGGTAACTTTGTGATTGTGCGCGTAGGCAAGAAGGGTGAGCGCATGCCGCTGACCATCGCTGGCGCAGACATCGAGAAGGGTACCATCACGCTGGTTGTACAGATGGTGGGACTCTCATCTAAAAAACTCTGTGCCCTGAATGTGGGCGACTATGTGACCGACGTGGTTGGTCCATTAGGTAACCCCACTAAGATTGAGAACTACGGAACGGTAGTTTGCGCAGGTGGTGGACTGGGCGTTGCTCCTATGCTGCCCATCATCCAGGCCCTGAAGGCTGCTGGCAACCGTGTGCTCTCAGTAATGGCAGGTCGCTCAAAGGACCTGATTATCCTTGAGGATAAGGTACGCGAAAGTTCTGACGAAGTAATCATTATGACCGATGACGGTAGCTACGGCGAGAAAGGCGTAGTAACCGTTGGTATCGAGAAATTCATTGAGCAGGAGCCACACGTGGATAAGGTATTCGCCATCGGACCTCCAATCATGATGAAGTTCTCGAACCTCACCGCTCAGAAGCACAACATTCCTTGCGAAGTTAGCCTGAACACCATTATGGTTGACGGAACAGGTATGTGTGGCGCATGCCGACTCACTATCGGAGGCAAGACAAAGTTTGTTTGTATCGACGGTCCTGAATTTGATGGTGCTCTGGTTGACTGGGACGAGATGTTTAAGCGTATGGGCACCTTTAAGCGCGAAGAGCAGGAGGAGCTGGCCCACTACGAGGAGCATCTGGACAGTCTAAACGCCGAGGAGAAAGCCGAGGCTAAAGGCTCCGACATCAAGATGGACAGCGATCCTACCAACGATCCCATCGAGGTGCTGACCGACCGCAACGCTGCTTGGCGTGATGAGCTCAGAAAGAGCATGAAACCAAAAGAGCGCACTCAGATTGAGCGCGTGATTATGCCTGAGCTCGACCCCGTTTATCGTGCTACCACACGTACCGAGGAGGTAAACATCGGACTTACCAAGGAGATGGCAATGACCGAGGCTAAGCGCTGTCTGGATTGCGCCAAACCAACCTGTGTTGAGGGCTGTCCTGTAAACATCAATATCCCATCGTTCATCAAGAACATCGAGCGCGGTCAGTTCCTGGCTGCTGCTAAGGTGCTGAAGAACACCTCTGCCCTGCCCGCTGTGTGCGGACGTGTTTGTCCTCAGGAGAAGCAGTGCGAGAGCAAGTGTATCCACCTGAAGATGAACGAGCCCGCTGTAGCCATCGGCTACCTGGAGCGTTTCGCAGCCGACTTTGAGCGCGAGAGCGGCAACATCAGTCTGCCTGAGATTGCACCAGCCAACGGTATGAAGATTGCCGTAGTTGGTTCGGGTCCTGCCGGACTGAGCTTTGCTGGCGATATGGTGAAGAAAGGTTATGATGTATATGTATTTGAGGCATTGCACGAAATCGGTGGTGTGCTGAAGTACGGTATCCCCGAGTTCCGTCTGCCAAATAAGATTGTAGATGTAGAAATCGAGAATCTGGCTAAGATGGGCGTTCACTTCCAGACCGACGTGATTGTGGGTAAGACCATCAGCGTAGAGCAGCTTGAGGCTCAGGGCTTCAAGGGCATCTTCGTTGGTTCGGGAGCCGGACTGCCTAACTTCATGAATATCCCTGGCGAGAACAGCATCAACATCATGTCATCAAACGAGTACCTTACCCGTGTGAACCTGATGGATGCCGCCAACCCCAAGACCGATACCCCACTGAACCCCGCCAAGAGCGTACTGGTTGTAGGTGGTGGTAATACCGCTATGGACTCTTGTCGTACAGCCAAGCGTCTGGGTGCCGATGTTACTTTGGTATATCGTCGTAGTGAGGTTGAGATGCCAGCCCGACTGGAAGAGGTGAAGCATGCTAAGGAAGAGGGCATTAAGTTCCTCACCCTGCATAATCCTATCGAGTATATTGCCGACGAGACGGGTGCCGTTAAGCAGGCCGTTCTGCAGGTGATGGAGCTGGGCGAGCCCGATGCATCAGGTCGCCGCAGTCCTGTTCCCGTTGAGGGTAAGACCGTAACACTCGATGTTGATCAGGTGATTGTGGCCGTTGGCGTATCACCAAACCCACTGGTACCAAAGAGTATTGAGGGCTTGGAGCTGGGCCGCAAGAACACCATCGCTGTGAGCGAGGAGATGCAGTCGTCTCGTGCTGAGATCTTCGCTGGTGGCGACATCGTGCGTGGTGGTGCAACAGTCATCCTCGCTATGGGTGATGGCCGTCGTGCTGCATTGAATATGGATAAGCATCTGCGTGGAGAAGCTTAATCAAGATAAAGAGAGCCATCGCCTCTGGCATCGTCTCAATGAGCGTTTTGTCAAGGCGATGGCTACTTATCATCTGATAGAAGATGATGACCGCATACTCGTGGGGCTATCGGGCGGTAAGGACTCGCTCCTGTTGCTCGAAATGCTGGCCAAGCGCTCGCGCATACAGCACCCACGTTTTACGGTAGAGGCCTTGCACGTTAGGATGGCTAACATCCACTACGAGACCGACACAAGCTACCTGCAGCAGTTCTGCGACAACCTGGGCGTAAAGCTCCACGTGCTAACTACTAGCTTTGAGGTTGACGCTACAGCCGATTCGGAACCTACCGACGCAGCCCGTCGCCGCAAGCAGAAAACGCCCTGTTTCCTGTGCTCATGGAACCGCCGCAAGCAGATGTTCAATCTGGCGCAGGAGTTAGGCTGCAACAAGATTGCCTTAGGGCATCATCAGGACGACCTGCTGCACACGGCATTAATGAATCTCACCTTCCAAGGCCGATTCGACACCATGCCCGCCCTACTCAGGATGCGCAAGATGCCACTCGCCATCATCCGTCCGCTGTGTATGATCGAGGAGAAAGACATCAAGCAGTACGCTGAGTTGCAGGGTTATCAGAAACAGCAGAAACTCTGTCCCTACGAGACCCACTCGCATCGCGCCGACATCAAGCACATCTACGATGCTATCGAGCAGATGAACCCTGAAGCCCGCTACAGCATGTGGAACGCGCTGAACGCTGACAACAAACTAATAGAAGAATAAGATATGAACCTGAGAAAGATTACGATACTTGCATTGGCCGTACTGCTGTCGCTCCCGATGGCAGCACAGAAACGTAAACGTGTAAAGCCCAAAGCTAAACCCGTGCCTGTGATCGAAGAGCCACAGGAGGATCCACGCATCACCAATATGCGCGAGATGACACAGCAAATTGTGATTATCGACAGTATCGTAACCGATAAGGAGCAGTTCTTGGCTTCAATCCGACTCTCATCCGAATCGGGTAAGCTGATGCCTACGGGCACCTTCTTCAACAATCAGCAGCAGGGTTGCCTTTACATCAACGAGATGGGCAACAAGGTGTACTTCAGTCAGCCTGTCGACACGCTGCAGCAGCTCTTCACATCCGACAAACTGGGTAACGAATGGAGCCGTGCGCAGCGCCTTACTGGTATCAGCGAGGGCATCAGCGAGGCCTCCTACCCCTTTATGCTTGCCGATGGCGTAACCTTCTACTTTGCCGGTAAGGGCGAAGAGAGTATTGGTGGCTACGACATCTTTGTGACACGCTACGACTCGCGTAGCGGTTCATTCCTGAAACCCGAGAATATCGGTATGCCTTTCAACTCTGAGGCCAACGACTACATGTACGCTATCGACGAAACCAACCGTATCGGCTACTTCGCCAGCGATCGTCGCCAGCCTGAGGGCAAGTTATGTATCTATATCTTCGTGCCATCAGAGACACGTAAGACTTACGATGGCGCCGTGTATTCAGAAGAGCAGATCCGTAATCTGGCTGATATCACCAGCATTGCTGATACCTGGGGCGATGGCGCTGAGCGTCAGGCTGCCCTCGAGCGTATCAAGCAGAAATACGCCGCTGGCACATCAGTCGAAAAAACGAACAACAAAGGTAAAGCGACAGTAAACTTCCAATCGAAAGAAGCCAAATCGCTCTACCCTGAGCTGGTGGAACAGCAGAGCAAGCTGGATACCGCCAACGCACGCCTGGCCCAGTTGCGCCAGCAGTATCACACAGCCAACACCAACGGTAGAAAAGTGCTGAAGAACGAGATTCTGAAGCTCGAAGCCGAGGTGGTAGAGCTGAACGCCAACGTAAAACAGTTGGATAAAGCAATCCGTAATGCAGAAATTAAAAGTAAAATTAAATAATACATACAGTCTATGAAGAAGAATTTTCCAGAATCAGAACTGATTATCAATGCCGATGGTTCATGTTTCCATCTGCATCTGAAGCCAGAACAGCTGGCCGACAAGGTGGTGCTGGTAGGCGATCCAGCCCGAGTAGACACAGTTGCAGCTCACTTCGACTCAAAGGAGTGCGAGGTTAGCAGTCGCGAGTTCCACACCATCACAGGTATGTATAAAGGCAAACGCATCACTGTACAGAGTCACGGTATCGGTTGCGACAATATTGATATCGTAGCCAACGAGCTCGACACACTCGCCAACATCGATTATAACACCCGCGAGGAGAAAGCCGAGCATCGCACCCTCACCATGGTACGTATCGGTACCTGTGGCGGTTTGCAGCCCAACACCCCTACCGGATGTTTCGTAGCCAGCGTAAAGAGCATTGGTTTTGATGGTTTGCTGAACTACTATGCCGACCGTAATAAGGTGTGCGACCTGAAGCTTGAAGAGGCTTTTAAGCAGCACATGAACTGGAACCCCATCAAGGGTGCTCCTTACGTATCGGTAGCCGATGCTGAGCTTATCGACCGCATTGCAAAGGACGATATGGTTCGTGGCTATACTATCTCGTGTGGCGGATTCTACGGTCCTCAGGGTCGCGTGCTGCGTGCTAACATCGAGGATCCCAAGCAGAACGAGAAGATTGAGAGCTTTGAGTATGATGGCTTGAAGATCTGCAACTTCGAGATGGAGTCATCAGCCCTCGCCGGTATGGCATCGCTACTGGGTCATCGTGCTATGACCTGCTGCATGGTTATCGCCAACCGCTACGCCCAGAAGATGAACACCGAGTACAAGAACAGCATCGATACCCTTATCGAAAAAGTTCTCGACCGCATCTAATGTTTAATCTTTAATGTTTAATCTTTAACGTTTAATGTCGGTCGACACAATTTGCGCACTCGCTACCGCCCCTGGCGGAGCAATAGGAATAGTAAGAATCTCAGGTAACGAAACACTTGAGATTCTTTCTCGTGTATTTACCAAGGACCTCACAAACGCCCAGCCCAACACCATTCATTATGGGCATATCAGGAACGGCGAAGAGACGATTGACGAGGTTCTGGTAAGCGTATTCCGTGCCCCCCACTCTTATACGGGCGAAGAGAGCGCAGAGATTTCGTGTCACGGTTCACGTTATATCCTGAATAAGGTGTTAGCCTTGCTGATAGCCAATGGTTGTCGCCAGGCGGGCCCAGGTGAGTTTACACAGCGTGCTTATCTGAACGGCAAGATGGACCTCTCGCAGGCCGAAGCTGTAGCCGATCTGATAGCCTCAACCAATCAGGCTACCCACCAGATAGCAATGAGTCAGCTGCGTGGTCATTTTTCATCCAAGCTGGCCCAACTGCGCGAACAGCTGCTCAAGCTCACCTCACTCTTAGAGCTCGAGCTTGATTTCTCCGATCACGAGGATTTGGAGTTTGCCGACCGCAGCGAGCTGATGGATTTAACGAAAACGATTGACAATCACATTACCCGCTTGGCCAAAAGCTTCGAAACAGGTCAGGCACTTAAGCAAGGTATCCCTGTGGCCATTGTGGGCAAGACCAACGTGGGAAAATCTACCCTTCTGAATCGCTTATTGAAGGATGATCGCGCTATTGTGAGCGACGTTCATGGTACCACCCGTGATACCATCGAGGACACCATCGACATCAACGGTATCACCTTCCGCTTTATCGATACAGCAGGTATCCGACAGACCCAGGACGAGGTAGAACAGATAGGTATTACCCGCACATATGCCGCTATCGACAAGGCCCGCATCGTGCTTTGGCTGATTGATGCAGAGCCTTCAACAGAAGAAATTAACGATGTATTACAACGCACTGATAACAAGAAGCTTATCGTTATCAAAAATAAAGCCGACAAGGCGGATAACAATAGTTACAATCTGTTAAATCGCCCATTTATCACCATCAGTGCTAAGTTTGGTACCGGTATCGAAGAGTTAGAGCAAGCCGTCTACGAGGCAGCTAATATTCCTGCCCTAACCGATAACGACATCATTGTTACCAACGCCCGTCATTACGACGCTTTGGTGCGTGCTCACGACAGCATCCAACGCGTGATCGACGGTCTCCAAATGCAACTTAGCGGAGACCTTCTGAGTGAAGATCTCCGCCAAGCCCTTGACACCCTCGCCGAAATCACCGGCGGTCAAATCACCCCCAACGAAGTTTTAGGAAATATCTTTAAAAACTTCTGCGTGGGAAAGTGATTCTTGGGTTTTATTTCTTTTCCTTACCGTGAACGCTCTTAATCTTCATGCCTAACTTACCAGGCAGGACGGCGTTAAGACCTACGCCTACGATAGCCGAGAGGGCTAAGCCTGAGAAGTGGATAGGACCGAAGCTTACGTTATCGTCGGCACCGTATTTCACGCCGATGGCGATAACCAGAATCAAAGCAGCCACAAACACATTACGTGAAGAGTTGAAATCTACGCTATCCTCAACCAGGTTGCGAACACCCACAGCCGAGATCATACCGTAGAGAATCAAGCTTACACCACCGATGGTAGCAGCAGGCATCAAGCCAATCAAGCAAGCGAACTTAGGACAGAACGACAGCAGGATGGCAAAGACAGCAGCCAGACGAATCACAGCGGGGTCGAACACCTTAGTAAGGTTCAGCACGCCGGTATTCTCGCCGTAAGTGGTGTTAGCAGGCGCACCAAACAGCGATGCAAAAGCAGTAGCCAGTCCGTCGCCCATCAGCGTACGGTGCAAACCGGGCTCCTTTAGGAAGTCCTTACCTACAGTAGAAGAGATAGCACACATATCACCGATGTGCTCCATAATGGTAGCGATGGCGATAGGCATGATGGCAATAATGGTAGAAATCAAAAACGTAGTATCCATATTATCCCATACAGCCAGCGCGGTCTGCTCCTTGCTGAAAGGCAGTCCAATCCAGTTTGCCTCGCCCAGCGAAGTAAAATCAACCTCGCCCATTGCAACGGCAACGCTATAGCTTACTACCACACCCAGCAGAATTGGAATAATCTTGATGATGCCCTTACCATAAATGCTGGCAACAATCACCGTCACAAGTGCTACGAGTGCCAATGGCCAGTTGGTGGTACAGTTCTGAATAGCGCTACCCGAGAGCACCAAGCCAATAGCAATAATCATAGGACCAGTAACCAAAGGTGGGAAGAAATGCAACACTCTCTCGATGCCGAACGACTTGATGAGTCCGGCCATCACGAAATAGCACAAACCGGCAAAGAGCACGCCGATACAGGCATAATCCAAAGCCAGCGTCTCGCTCATTCCCTGCTCTACGCCCAGTGCCTTCACCGACAGATAGCCGCCCAGGAAGGCAAACGATGAGCCAAGGAAAGCAGGCACCTTAAACTTGCTGATAGCATGGAACACCAATGTGCCGATACCTGCAAACAGCAAGGTTGACGACACAGAAAGACCAGTTAACACAGGCACCAGCACGGTGGCACCAAACATAGCAAACAAATGTTGGACACCCAAAATAATGTATTTTGGCATGCCCAGTTCTCTGGCATCAAAGATGCCCTCTTTTTCTTCTATCTGATTCATCTAAGTGAGAAATTTTATAAAATCGTGCAAATATACAAAAAATCCACAATACTCTCATGATTTTCCCCATTTTTATTTTTACCGAAAGAACTGTTTTCGCACACAATTTAGCTGTGTTCGCACACAACAGCTTGATGTATATCAAAAGAAATGCATTTTATTGCAAAAAGTATATCATTTTTATTGTATGGTAACGAAAATCGCCGTACCTTTGCATCGTCAAAAAGATACAGAGGTATTAGTTAGGTAATATAGATTGATTTAGGTTTTTATTTAGAGTTAATAGTTAGTTAGAATTTGGTTTTAGGTTTATTAGTTAAATTGGAGATAGGTATTTCTAAGGTGTTAGAAAAGATTTGTTAGTAAGGATAACAAAGACGCAGTGGTGACACTCCGTTTTTTCTCAGAAAAAGGTTTTTAGTTATTCATAGATTGTTGGTGCCGCCCTCGAGTCGTTGATGACTCTCGAGCGGCTTTTTTATGCACCAACAAACTAAATACAAGTTAGAATGAACGCATAGTGATATGGTTTGTTACCATCAATGGTGTATTGGGGCAGTGTGCGGCGCCCCCAGGTGTCGATGCCACCAACACCATGAATATTCAAATCGATATTGAGATTTACAAACTGCCCACGCTGAATTTCATACGGATGACGAGCCGCCTCAAGGTTTTCCTCACCATAATCCCAGGCACGAATGCAGAGTGGTTGTAATCCATCAATACGCAATGTGTTAGAACCATTAGATATACTGAACCAACGCACATCAGTACGGCATCCATTGTCTTGAGGACGTATGTATTCGGTTTCGAATTGTGACAATGGCATCTGATAAAGACCGAGGAAAGCACTCCGTTTGCGATCAGGATAGTTTTCCCAGGGTCCACGACCATAATACGCTATTTTTGTCATATCAGCTGCCAAACGCATACGCATGCCCAACTTTGGCATAATTGGGCGATTTGTTTCTGTGGGCTGATAGTCAACATCAACAAGAATGCTACGCTCATTAAGCACGGTGTAACGCACCTTCACATCTTTTACCTCTTTCCACATAGCTACACGCCCCGCAAAACCAGCGGCATGCTGATTGTCATTTTCTGGTTTCCAGAAATATGGATCGAGGGGGGCTTGCAGTACTTCGCGCCCATCTATCATCCATGACGTGAGTGCGTTACCACGGATGGTAATGCCATTACCTGCAACAAGAGAATCAGAAGGAGTCACTACTGGTTTCGAGAACACATAAGGCGAAAGTACAAACTGCTCACTGGCTACCACAAATCCTTTCTGAGCCCAAGGCATATCCTGACGCAAATGCGCAGCCACATTCAACAGTCGTTCACCATCAATCACGATAGTATCACACGTGATGTCGTACTCACTCACATCAGTAAAACTGTCACGATTGATAATATGAATGCTATCCCCTTGTAACACAAACTGCAAAGGTTGATACACATGTTGTACCTCATAGTAATGTGGATGTGGCGTACGGTCGGGTGCCAGCAAACCATTGATACAGAAGGCATCTAAGTTTGGTTTATCACCAAAGTCGCCTCCATAAGCCCAGAACTTCTTATCCCCATCTTTCTTAACGAGTCCCTGGTCCACCCAATCCCAAATGGCAGCGCCACAGATACTTGAGTCGGCATATATCACATCCCAGTACTCCTGCAGGTTACCCACGGAGTTACCCATGGCGTGGGCATATTCGCGTGCTATCAGCGGTTTCTCCGTTTCTTTGATAGCCTCACTGCGCAGTTCGTCGGGTGCAGGATAACCAAAGTCGTGCAGAGCGGAGTAGCGTGGATGACAATCGTAGAAAGGCAGGCGTGTAGAGTCAAGCTCGCACACCTTGTCATACATTGCCTGAATATTAGGACCTACCCCACCCTCATTTCCAAGACTCCAAAGGATGACGCATGGATGATTGAAGTCACGTTTCACCAACGATTCTGCGCGATCCACATGTGCCTGCTTCCAAGCCTCATCATGCCCCATCTCTTCGTTGGCATAGCCATAGCCATGACTCTCCTGATTAGCCTCGTCCATCACATAGAGCCCCCATCTATCGCAGAGTTCATAAAGATATTCGCGATCAGGATAGTGCGACGTACGCAGAAAATTAATATTGGCCTGCTTCATCAGTCGAATGTCCGTCTCATAGGTAGCATCATCTACATAGCGACCTGTGATAGGATGATGGTCATGACGATTCACACCACGCAACTTTACATTCTTGTCGTTGATTTTGAAAACCTCTCCAACGGTTTCTACCCGTTTCACTCCCAGATGATAATCAAAATGCTCAACCACGTTACCCTTCTTATCTACGAGTTCAACGCTAAACGGATAGAGATGAGGCTTCTCAGCCGACCACAAACGGGGATGATCTATCAGGTGCGAAAGCTTAACATGCATGGTATCGCCTGCCCCCAGCGTTTTCAGAGCCCCATCGATGGTATGTCCATCCAACTTCAGCACAGCCTTCATATTTTTAGCCACTGAGCGACCGCTATTACAAACGGCAATATCAGCAGTCACACTGGCTTGAGAAAAATGTCGGTTAGGAACAGCCGTTACATGGTAGTCGGCAATATGCACCAAGGGCGCACCCACAACTGCACCTCACGGAAGATGCCAGAAAGGCGCCACATATCCTGATCTTCCAGATAACTGCCATCGCACCAACGATAAACCTCGACAGCCAGTTTGTTCTCACCTTCATGCAGATACTGCGTCACATCAAACTCGGCCGGCGACATGGAATTCTGACTATAGCCCACCAGCTTTCCATTCAACCAAACATACATCGCCGAATGGACACCACCGAAATGCAGAATAAGATTCTGTGATAGCATTGCTTTAGTGACGTTGATATAGGTAACGTAGGAGCCTACAGGATTGCGGTTCTCATAGGCCGTCCAGTCACGTGGCGGCTCACTTGTCACACTGGGCCGATCACGCTTAAAAGGATAGTCTATATTAGTATATATAGGTGTGCCAAAGCCCTGGGTCTGCCAGTTGCCAGGCACCTTGATTTTATCCCATGCGCTCACATCGAAATGCTCCGCATAAAAGTCAACCGGCCTCTCCTCTGGTTTGCGGCTCCAATGGAAGAACCACTCACCATCCAGACTCACAATCTCCTTGCACTCATGCCACCTAGAAGGTAACTGCAAAGTAGCATGATAAGGCAATTTATTGATACCAAGAACAGCAGGGTTCTCCCAATCACGAGATGTCTGCGCCTGACCATCAACAGCCAGCGCCAACATCAATGCGAAAAAAATTCTTTTCATTCTAATTGATGCTAGTAGTAGCTACAGGCAGACTACTCTTCACACTCACCTGCACCTTACCCTTCTTATGGGTGCTACGTACCACGATGATGGCACGACCTTTAAAAGTAGTGGCGCGTGGCGATGTCTTTATTTCGCGGTCCTTCAGGTCGGCAGAGGCAAAAGCCATCAGCGTGGCCTGGCCCTTTACAATAGCCTCGCAGGGGATAGCAGCATCAGGACATACCCTACCCTCTTTATCCACCACCTCGACGGTGATATAGGCCAGCGACTGCCCGTCGGCAGTCAACTTGGTGCGGTCGGCTGTCAGGCGCAGACGGGCAGGCTCACCGGCAGTGGCCAGCGTAACAGTCTCATCACCAGCCTCAGCCCGCAAGGTGCCAGCCTCGTAAGGCAACGTAAACACAGCCTTAAACTCTGTATCGCGGCTCACCTTCTTCGTGCCCACCAGTTGGTCGTTCAGATAGAGTTTCACCTCGGGCGCCTTGGTATATACCTCTACATCGATGGGCTTACCTTCCCAGCCAGCCCAGTTCCAGCTCTCCCATGTGGGCCATACGCTCCAAGAGGTTTCATATATCTTACCATGATAGCCATTGGGCTCCTTCACTGCCATGTAGAGTGGTTCATTATCATTCCACAGCATACTGCGGTAATGGCTGATGGGGCGACGCCAGCCGGTCATATCCACATCACCGCAGCAGGCGCCGTGCCAATCGGGTTGTCCGCCTTCGGCATAGCTCTCGCCTGGGCGCTCACCCTCATAGTAGTAGCGACCGATGCCCGACTCTCCCAAATAGTCGAGACCTGTCCATACCATATCACCAATCACATAAGGATAATCATGCACGGTAGCCCAGTTGCGGAAAGCCCCACGTGGATAGCTCTCAGTCTGCCACATCACGCGCTTGGGGTCGCGCTTATGGTCAGTAGTATGCTTGAATATCATGTAGTTATAGCCTGCAATATCCAGCACCTCAAAGTGTGGGTCGTAAATCTCCCAATCGCGATCCCAGGCACAGAGGGCCTCGGTCACAGGACGTGTCTTGTCGCACTCCAGCACAGCAGCCTTCAACTTTCGAGCAGTGGTTACCACAGCTATCTCCTTGCGCTCTATCACCTCGTTGCCGATGCTCCATGAGATGATGCTGGGGTGATTGCGGTCGCGCATCACCATGGCATGGATATCCTCACGATAGCATGAATCGATGAGTGTAGAATAGTCATAGGGTTTCTTGGCTGTGCGCCAACCATCGAAAGCCTCTCCGATAACCAGCATACCCAACGAGTCGCAGGCATCCAGGAAAGCACGTGTTGTGGGGTTATGACTGGTACGAATCAGATTGAACCCGGCAGCCTTCATCAGGCGCACCTTACGTATCTCTGCGTCATCGAAAGCCATGGCTCCTATCACACCGTCGTCGTGGTGCACGCAGGCACCATTCAACAGCATGGGCTTGCCGTTAAGCACAAATCCTTTCTCAGTATCGTAGCTGAACGAGCGCACGCCAAATTTTGTTGAGCATGGAGAATTCTGTGTTGAGAGCTTAGTGTTAACAGTATAGAGATAGGGATCCTGGGGTGACCAGAGATGGGGATTCTGGATGGTATAGCTAAAGCATACCGACTTACTCTCGCCTGCCTGGAGCTCCACCTGCTGTTGCTTGCCTTCCACTTCTACAATGGCCTGACCGGCGTTAGCAGCCTCGTTCTGCACCGTCACTTCTACATTCACTGTGGCTTCTTTAGTCGATATGTTGCTCGTGGTAACAAACACGCCGTTCTCGGCGATGTGCAGGAGTGGCATCGTCTGCAGCCACACGTGACGATAAATACCAGAACCAGAATACCAGCGACAGTTCACCTGCTGACTATTATCAACCTTCACCACCACTTCGTTCAGGCGCTTGTCCTTATATAAATAAGGTGTCACATCCACGGTGAAGGGGGTATAGCCATAGGCATGCTGCCCAGCTTTCTGTCCATTCACAAACACCTCGGCACGCTGATACACACCCTCGAAGTGTAATTTCACCAACTCACCCTTAGGAGTAGCAAAAGCCTTACGATACTCCCCCTTGCCAGCGGGGAACCATCCGCCGTCGGTACCCGTGGCACCGGTTTCAGGATTAGAGGCATACGAGATGTCCCAATCGTGAGGTAGGTTTACACTGATGATCTTGCCATCGTGGCTGAAATGCCAGCCATTGTCGAATAGTTGCTGTGTCTGTGCCTGGGCACACATACATGCTCCCAACAGCACAGCACATAAAGTTAGTTTTTTCATTTTAAGTTATTGTTTTTTAAATAAAAGAATTACTCTTCCATCAGTTTACGGTATCGGGCGCGTTTAGGCTCCTCTAAGCCTAAGCGCTGGGCCTTGTTACTCTCGTACTCGCTGTAGTTACCCTCGAAGTAGAACACATTTCCTTCGCCCTCGAAAGCCAGGATGTGTGTACAGATACGATCCAGGAACCAACGGTCGTGACTGATGATCACTGCACAACCGGCAAAAGCCTCCAGACCTTCCTCGAGCGCACGCAGGGTGTTCACGTCGATATCGTTGGTAGGCTCGTCGAGCAACAGCACGTTGCCTTCCTGCTTCAGCGCGATGGCCAGATGCAGACGGTTACGCTCACCTCCCGACAGTACGCCGCATTTCTTCTCCTGATCGGCACCACTGAAGTTGAATCGGCTCAGATAGGCGCGCACATTCACGTCCTTGCCCCCCATGCGGATAGTCTCATTACCCTGACTCACTACTTCATATACCGATTTGTTTGGGTCGATATCTTTATGCTGCTGATCCACATAGCTCAACTTCACTGTTTCGCCTACTGAGAACTGACCTGCATCGGGCTGATCCAACCCCATGATGAGTCGGAACAGCGTGGTTTTACCCGCACCGTTAGGACCAATCACACCCACAATACCATTTGGTGGCAGGTTGAAGTTCAGATCGGTAAACAATGTTTTCTCGGGGAACGACTTAGCTACGTGCTCAGCCTCGATCACCTTATTACCCAGACGAGGTCCGTTAGGAATAAAGATTTCCAGCTTCTCTTCCTTCTGCTTCTGCTCCTCGTTCAGCATCATCTCGTACGAGTTCAGACGGGCTTTACCCTTAGCGTGACGGGCCTTAGGCGCCATACGTACCCACTCCAACTCGCGCTCCAGAGTCTTGCGACGCTTCGAAGCCGATTTCTCTTCCTGTGCCAAACGCTGACTCTTCTGCTCCAGCCAGCTTGAGTAGTTACCCTTCCAGGGGATACCCTCGCCGCGATCCAGTTCCAGAATCCACTCAGCCACATCATCCAGGAAGTAACGGTCGTGCGTAACGGCAATCACCGTACCCTCGTACTGCTGCAGGTGCTGCTCCAACCAATCGATACTCTCAGCATCCAGATGGTTGGTAGGCTCATCGAGCAACAACACATCAGGCTTCTGCAGCAACAAGCGGCACAAAGCCACACGACGGCGCTCACCACCCGAGAGGTTTTTCACGCTCCAATCACCAGGAGGACAGTTCAGCGCAGCCATCGCGCGATCCAGCTTCGAGTCCATATTCCAGGCATCGGTAGCGTCGATGATATCCTGCAGTTCAGCCTGACGCTGCATCAGCTTATCCATCTTATCGGCATCCTCGTAATATTCTGGAAATCCGAACTTTACGTTTATCTCGTCGTACTCGGCCAGCGCATCGTACACGTGCTGCACGCCTTCCATCACGTTCTCCTTTACCGTTTTCTCCTCGTTCAAAGGTGGTTCCTGTGGCAGATAACCCACACTGTAACCCGGGCTCCACACCACGTTTCCCTGATACTGCTGATCCAGTCCGGCGATAATCTTCATCAACGTAGATTTACCGGCACCATTCAAACCGATGATACCAATCTTAGCGCCATAGAAAAAGCTCAGGTAGATGTTTTTGAGTACTTGTTTCTGATTTTGCTGGATAGTTTTGCTCACGCCAACCATCGAGAAAATCACTTTCTTGTCGTCAACTGTTGCCATATTGATTTATTGATTTTTGTTATTTGGCGCAAATTTACTAAAAATCCTTGAATTGTGCTTTGTTTTCGGCAAATTTCTTTGCCAAACAGATTATTTTGCCTATTTTTGCACCTAACAAACATTAATTATTTAGGTTATGGTAAAGCATATTATTCTTTGGACATTGAATCCAGAACTGAGTGAAGAGGAGAAGCAGACCGTTAAGGCAGGTATCAAGGCTGGTCTTGAGGGATTGGTAGGTAAGGTACCCGGACTGCTTGATGTTAAGGTTCATATCGATGGCCGTCTGGCTTCATCAAATGCCGACGTGATGCTCGACAGCACGCTCGAAAGCGAAGAAGCGCTGAAGGGCTATGCCGTTCACCCCGAGCATGTAGCCGTAGCCAACGGCAAGGTTCGTCCTTACACCGTTCAGCGCTCCTGCCTCGATTTCGAGATCTAAACCATATTCTGTGGTTTTCCGCTAATAAAGCAACGTACATTTTCGGTTGCTACCTGTATCAGTCGCACTCTTGCTTCGGTGCTTGCCCAAGCAATGTGCGGCGTGATATAAGCGTTGGGCTGCTTCTGCAGTTTATTATCAGCAGCAGGCGGTTCAACGGTCATCACATCAGCACAGAAGGCACCCAGGCGTCCTTCTTCCAGCGCTTCAGCCACAGCATCGTCGTCAATCAGCGGTCCGCGACCGGTATTAATCAGGATGGCCGATGGCTTCATCTTCTTCAGACTCTCTTTATTAATAAGGTGACGCGTGCTGTCGGTTAACGGACAGTGCAGCGACAGCACATCGCTGGTAGCCAACAACTCATCCAGATTTACTTTCTCGATACCGGCTGGCAGCACCTCTTTACTGCTCAGCGCCTTTACCTTCATACCGAAAGCCAGCGCAATCTGGGCCACACGCATACCGATATTTCCCAAACCTACAATGCCGAATGTCTTACCGGCCAGCTCGGTCAGTGGGGCATCCCAGTAGCAGAAGTCCTTACTCCTACTCCACTTGCCCTCGCGGTTCTGCTGGGCATAATGCTCTGTTCGGTTAGTTACCGTAAGCAGATGCGAGAACACCATCTGTGCCACGCTCTCGGTGCTGTAAGCCGGCACGTTGGTTACCACAATGTCGCGCTCGTGTGCCGCCTTGATATCCACCACGTTGTAGCCTGTTGCCAGCACGCCGATATACTTCAGCTTGGGCAACTGTGCCATCACCTCGCTGGTTATCAGCACCTTGTTGGTTAACACCACGTCGGCCTCGGCCGCACGTACTACCGTCTCCTGGGGCGCCGTACGCTCATACACCGTAACATCGCCCAACTTCTCCAGCTCGTTCCACGACAAATCGCCAGGATTAGCTGTGTACCCGTCAAGAATTACTATTTTCATTGTTGTGTTAGAATTTGGTGCAAAGATACAATTTTTTTTTGTAATTTGCCAGAAAAGAATTAATTTTGCACCCGAAATGGAAAAATTTGAAGAACAATTACGTAATGATCTGCACCAGTTTCTGCAGAGTTTGAACGAGGTAGATGAGCGCCTGCCCGAGTGCCCCGATGTAGAAGACAAGTGGGAGGAGATAGCCAAGGCTTATATCCCCGATGGCATTCGCGAGTTCCAGGCTTATCCTTCGGCCTCGTTGGGTTGGATGATGTATATCGGTCTGGCCGTAGCCAAGATGTGGGATACCGAATGGGAGATCTACTCGAAGGTAGAAGACCTGTATGCTTACATGCGCGACAAGCGCGGCTACGATGCAATGGACGAATACATCCGTGAGGAAGTACTCCTGCTGCAGGGCGACGATTACAGCGCTCTTGAAAAACTTACCGGCGAGTGCGCCCAGCGTGTTTACAACGCACTGATGCACCAGCACCTGGAGCCCGGCACTAAAGAGGCTTTCAATGGTTATGTGAGCTGTCTGCACCAGCTTTACCTGATGGGAGCCGCCATTCAGCTTAAGCGCATGGGTTATCACATGACCAAGGTGCAGTAAGCCCTACGCCCGCTTGCTGATAACAACAAAAAATAAGCCCCGCCGATTGGCGAGGCTTAAATTTTAATATCTCAAGTAAATAAATTACTTTTTGTTCAGGGCGAGGTCGATAGCAACTGCTACAGAAACAGTAGCACCTACCATTGGGTTGTTACCCATACCCAGGAATCCCATCATCTCAACGTGTGCAGGTACTGATGAAGAACCAGCGAACTGAGCGTCAGAGTGCATACGACCCATGGTGTCGGTCATACCGTAAGAAGCAGGACCAGCAGCCATGTTATCTGGGTGCAGAGTACGACCGGTACCACCACCAGAAGCTACTGAGAAGTAAGGCTTACCAGCGAGTACGCGCTCCTTCTTGTAAGTACCAGCTACTGGGTGCTGGAAACGTGTTGGGTTTGTAGAGTTACCAGTGATTGATACATCTACGTTCTCCTTCCACAGGATAGCTACACCCTCACGTACGTCGTCAGCGCCATAGCACTTAACCTTCAGACGGCTTGGGTTGTTACCATAAGGAACCTCCTTAACCACGTTCAGATCACCAGTGAAGTAATCGAACTTAGTCTGTACGTATGTGAAACCGTTGATACGGCTGATGATCTGAGCAGCGTCCTTACCAAGACCGTTCAGGATAACGCGCAGAGGATTCTTACGAACCTTGTTAGCCATCTCAGCAATCTTGATAGCACCCTCAGCAGCAGCGAAGCTCTCGTGACCAGCGAGGAAAGCGAAGCACTCAGTCTCCTCACGGAGCAGACGAGCGGCGAGGTTACCGTGACCGATACCTACCTTACGATCGTCGGCTACTGATCCGGGGATACAGAAGCTCTGCAGACCGATACCGATGGCCTCAGCAGCCTCGGCAGCAGTCTTAACGCCCTTCTTGATGGCGATAGCAGCACCACAAACATATGCCCATTTAGCGTTCTCGAAACAGATCAGCTGTGTGTCCTCACACATCTGATATGGATCGATACCAGCCTTTTCACAAATCTCATTGGCCTCCTCGATAGAGTTGATGCCATTCTCCTTCAGAGCAGCAAGAACCTGGTTGATACGGCGCTCCTGACTCTCAAACTGTACTTTTCTAATCATTGTCGTATCCTCCTATTATTCTTTACGTGGATCAATTGCCTTAACTGCACCCTGCTCCTCGGTTGTACGACCGTAAGAACCAGTGAACTTCTTCATAGCCTCGTTAGCGTCCATACCGTTCTTGATGGCCTCCATCATCTTGCCGAGGTGTACATACTCGTAACCGCAAACCTCGTTGTTAGCGTCGAGGTACTGCTTTGTGATGTAACCCTCAGTGAGCTCGAGGTAACGTGTACCCTTAGCAACGGTGCCATAAAGTGTACCAGTCTGTGAGCGAAGACCCTTACCGAGGTCCTCAAGACCAGCGCCGATAGCCAGACCGCCCTCAGAGAAAGCACTCTGTGTACGTCCGTAAACAATCTGCAGGAAGAGCTCGCGCATAGCGGTGTTGATAGCATCGCAAACGAGGTCGGTGTTCAGAGCCTCGAGGATGGTCTTACCAGGCAGAATCTCAGAAGCCATAGCAGCTGAGTGAGTCATACCAGTACATCCGATGGTCTCAACAAGAGCCTCCTGGATAACACCGTCCTTAACGTTCAGGCTCAGCTTGCAGGCACCCTGCTGAGGTGCGCACCAGCCAATACCGTGGGTGTAACCAGAAATTTCCTTGATTTCCTTTACTGCTACCCATTTGCCCTCCTCGGGGATAGGTGCAGGTCCATGGTAAGCGCCCTTACAAACGCTACACATGTTCTCCACTTCTTTTGAATAAATCATTGATAATAAAACATTTAAATGTTAAACAACTTAATATATCCTTCTTTTTGACCTACAAAATTACTCCAATTATTTGATATTACCATTTTTAGGGTCTATCATTTAGGAATTATTAACCAACTAGCAGGTTTACAGACCTCTATACTTCAGGAAACCCGAAGCGTCGGGGTTCTTCATGCCAGTAAAGTCGGTAAACATCTCCATCTGGTCCTTGGTGTTACCGCGGCTCAGCACCTTCATTCGGAAGGCATCGCCGGTCTCGGGTTTCAAGGCGCCCAACTTCTCAAAGGTATCGGCCACGTTGCAGGCCAGCACCTCGGTCCACAGATAGCTGTAGTAGCCGGCAGCATAACCTCCGCCCCAAACGTGGTTGAAGTAAGAAGTGCTGTAGCGTGGTGGAATCTGGGTATCGTAAAGACCGATCTTCTTCAGCGCGTCGATTTCGAACTGCGCAGCGTCGTCGGCTGTAGGTATCTCGTTTACTGAAAGATGGTGCCAAGCCAGATCCAGACAAGTAGCAGCCAGGTTCTCGCCCAGGGCGTAGGCTGTTTGGAAGTTAATGCTCTTCAGCATCTTCTCCTTCAGGTCGGCAGGCATAGGCTCACCGGTAACAGCGTGCTTGGCGTAGTGGTCGAAGATCTCAGGAATCGAGGCAAAGCTCTCGTTAAACTGCGATGGCATCTCCACAAAGTCGCGAGCCACAGCGGTACCGCTCAGGGTGTTGTAATAACAGTTAGAGAGCATACCGTGCAGGGCGTGACCAAACTCATGGAACAGTGTTGTTACCTCGTCCCAGGTAATCAGCGTGGGCTGACCCTCGGGAGCCTTGGCATAGTTGGTTACATTATATATAATAGGCAACTGCTGGCGCAAGCCGCTCTGCTTGGCAAAAGCGCTCATCCAGGCACCGCCGCGCTTGGTGGGGCGGCGATAAGGATCGCTATAGAACAAAGCCAGCATTTTTCCATTCTTATCGCGTACCTCAAACACCTTCATGTCGGGGTGATAAGTAGGCACATCCTTGCGCTGCACGAAGTTCAAACCGTAAACACGATGAGCAGCGTAGAACACACCGTTCACAATCACGCTGTCGATGTTAAAGTAAGGTTTTACTTCGTCGTCGCTCAGGTTCAGCATCTCCTGCTTCATCTTAGCCGAATAGTAGAAACGGTCGTAAGGCTGCAGCTTGAAGTTGGGTCCCATCTCCTTGCGGGCAAACTCCTCGATGGCCTTGGTCTCGGCCTGGGCCTTTGGTGTGTACTCAGCAATCAGCTGCTTCAGGAAGTTGTACACATTGTCAGAGTTTTTAGCCATCGTACGCTCCAGCGAGTACGAGGCGTAGTTCTTATAGCCCATCAGCTCGGCCTTCTCGGCGCGCAGCTTAGCAATCTCAACTACCAGGGGGAAGGTGTTGTACTGATCAGAGCCGTCGGCACGATGACGTGAAGCCTCGAACACACGGCGACGCAGATCGCGGTTTTCCAAGCTGCTCAGGATAGCCTGCTGGGTAGTGTTTACTATCACGATAGCGTAAGGAGCCTTACCTCCACGAGTCTCGGCATCCTTCTTGCACTGGGCAATATCAGCATCGCTCAAGCCCTTCAGCTCGTCCTTGCTATACACCCAAACCACAGCGTTGTTGGTAGCAGCGGGCAGCATGTCGCCCCACTGCTGCTGCAGCTCCGATATACGCATATTAATCTGCATCATGCGCTCCATCTTGGCATCATCCAGCAGAGCACCCGAACGTACAAAACCCTTATATACCACCTCGGTCAGGCGCTTGTCCTCGCCCTTCAGGTTCTTGTACTCGTTGTTGTAAACATATTTCACACGCTTAAACAGTGCCTTGTTGAACGAGATCTCGTTCTCCAGCTCAGTCAGCAGCGGTGTCGACTTCTTCTCAGCCTCGGCAATGGCGGGCGTCTTGTGTGCGCTGGCCAGTCCCTCGGCTACGTTCAGCCATTTGTCAAGCTCCAGTCCGCTCTTCTCCAACGCCAGGATGGTGTTCTTGAAGGTAGGCTTCTGCTTGTTGCTTACAATCTTGTTGATCTCCTGTCGTTTCAGCTTGATAGCCTTCTCGATGGCAGGCAGGTAGTCGGTTTCCTTAATCTTGCTGAAATCGGGTGCGCCCTTAGGCAGTCCGTCAGCGGCAAAAGTTGGCAGCATCACAGCTGCGATACTCATCGTCATGAGTGTTCTTTTAAAATTCATATCCATTAATGTTAGTTTATAAAGTAAAGTCTATTTATTTGAGTGTGGCAGGTGGAACTTATACTGGTTGGTCATCACCTCCTTCACGGTGTTAATCTCCAGGAACTTGGTGCCACCACCCTCGCCTACGTTTCCACTCAGGTAGGCAATCTTATCAGCATCCTGCACATAACCCTTCTGGCGCAGCATGCGTACAGCCGCATGGAACAGCACCTCGTTGTCGATATGCTCCTTCTGATATACAGGGATTACACCATATGAAAGATTCAGCAGACGCTGCAGTTTATCGTTGTAGCAGATAGCCAGCACGGGGTTAGGACCACGGAAGGCAGCCAGGTTGCGAGCGGTGTCGCCCGAGCTGGCGTCGGTGATGATACCCTTCACACCCAGCTTTTCGGTAGCCTCGATAGCCGAGTGAGCCATAAACTCGCGGATGTCGCATGTTGGTGACAGGGGCACCTCGATGTCGTTCTCGCGCATCTTGTCCTTCTCAGCCTGTTCGGCGATAGCGGCCATGGTGCGAACGGCCTCTACAGGATACTTTCCGCTGGCAGTCTCGCCCGACAGCATCAGTGCATCGGTACGATAGTAGATAGCATTAGCAATATCAGTAACCTCGGCGCGTGTGGGGCGTGGGTTATTAATCATGGTGTGCAGCATCTGTGTAGCAACGATTACAGGCTTCTTAGCGCGTACGCACTTGCGGATAATCTGTCGCTGGATACCAGGAATACGCTCGATGGGCACCTCGATACCCAGGTCGCCACGTGCAATCATGATACCGTACGAAGCCTCGATAATCTCGTCGATATTGTCCACACCCTCCTGGTTCTCGATTTTCGAGATAATCTTGATGTCGCTGTTGTAGGCATCCAAGATAGCCTGCACGGCACGCACGTCGGCAGCCGAGCGCACAAAGCTGTGAGCAATAAAGTCGATGTCCTGGTCGATGGCCAGTTTAATATTCTTGCGGTCCTTCTCGGTCAGCGTAGGCAGTGCGATATGAACGCCGGGCACGTTTACGCTCTTGTGCGAACCCAGCACACCGTCGTTCTGCACCTGAGCGATCACAGCTGGACCGTTGATACCGATCACCTTCATGTCGAGTGCACCGTCGTCGAACAGGATATGGCAACCCTCGTGTACGTCGGCAGCAAAGTCGGCATACGACAGGTTAATGATGTCGTGTGTGGTATCCATTTCGGGGCGACCGAAAATCTTCACCACATCACCTGTTTTATAGGCGATGGGCTCTGGGCATCCGGTGGTACGCACCTCAGGACCCTTGGTATCGATAAGGATACCAATGTGGTGGCTCACGCTACGCACATTATTAATTATGTTTTTAATACCCTGTTCATCGGCATGCGCCGTGTTCATTCTCACTACATTCATGCCTGCCTCGAAGAGACTGCGGATGAAATCCTGATCACATCTTCTGTCACTAATGCTAGCTACAATTTTTGTCTGCTTCATGTTATTTTTCCTTCATTTTGTGGTGCAAAGATACAAAAAAACGGCCAAAAAGCGGTGATTTTTGTGATTTTTTGAAAAAAAAACGAGAAATATTTTCGTAATCGGCTGAAAATTAGTAACTTTGCAGTCCGAAATCGAAGAATTTCGAGTTTACACATTATTAATATATAAAAGAGAAAGAAACAGATAAAGAAATGACAAAGGCAGAAATCATCAACAGAATTGCTGAAGAGACCGGCCTGGCTAAGAAAGATGTAGCCATCTCAGTAGAGGCATTCATGGAGTGCATCCGCGAGAGTCTCGCTTCTGAGAAGGAGAATGTATATCTGCGTGGCTTCGGTACTTTCGTAGTGAAGCGTCGTGCTCAGAAGACCGCCCGCAACATCTCTAAGAACACCACACTGGTAATCGAGGCTCACGACTTTCCCGCCTTCAAGCCTTCGAAGAGCTTTATTGAAAAAATGAAGTAATTAACATTATAAATTATTAAGTATTATGCCAAACGGAAAGAAAAAGAAGGGCCACAAGATGGCTACTCACAAGCGTAAGAAGCGCCTGCGCAAGAATCGTCATAAGAGCAAGTAAATCTTGATCCTCTGTGACCAATAGTAAAGAAATGAAAGGAGTGTGTCTTGCTAATCTATAATGGATAGCGGCACACCCTTTTTAGTGCTAACGAGACATTCCCTCAAGAATTTTTAAGGAAAACAATTAAGGAGAAAAACAATGACAAGTGAAGTTATCATTGATGTGCAGCCAAAGGACATAAGCATTGCCCTGCTCGAGGATAAGCAGCTGGTAGAGTACCAGCAGGAGCAGCGCACGGCATCGTTCTCGGTGGGCAACATTTATGTGGCAAAGGTCAAGAAGCTGATGCCAGGACTTAACGCTTGTTTCGTTGATGTCGGATCCGAACGTGTTGCATTCCTGCATTATCTTGATCTGGGAACTCAATTTAACTCTTACGAGAAATATCTGAAACAGGTAGTGAGCGACCGCAAGAAGCTCTACCCTATCCAGAAAGCCCACATCCAGCCAGAACTTAAAAAGGATGGCAGCATTGCCAACACCTTGAAGGTTGGTCAGGAAATACTGGTACAAATTGTAAAGGAACCTATTAACACCAAGGGTCCACGCCTCACCTGCGAGTTGAGTTTTGCCGGCCGTTATCTGGTGCTTATTCCTTTCGAGGACGGTGTTTCTGTTTCGACCAAAATCAAGAAGGGCGAAGAACGTAGCCGACTGAAACAGCTTATTCAGAGCATCAAGCCAAAGAATTTCGGTGTTATTGTACGTACAGTAGCCGAGGGAAAGCGCGCAGCTGAACTTGATGCCGAGCTGAAGATACTGTTGAAGCGTTGGGAAGACGTGATTAGCAAAGTACAGAAGACCACAGAGCGACCACAACTCTGCTTCGAGGAGGAAAGCAGGGCCGTAGCACTGTTGCGCGATCTCTTCAATCCCACTTACGACGGCATCCATGTAAACGACAGCGGCATCTACGACGAAATCAAGAACTATCTGGGACTCATCGCACCCGAAAAGAAGGATATCGTTAAGCTCTATAACGGCACGGTACCCATTTTCGACAATTTCGATGTAACCAAGCAACTCAAGTCGGGCTTTGGAAAAACGGTAAACTACAAACATGGTGCTTATCTGATTATCGAACACACAGAGGCCATGCATGTAGTGGATGTGAATAGCGGTACGCGAATCAAGAAAGAGAACAATCAGGAGGCCAACGCCCTCGAAACCAACCTTGGAGCTGCCGACGAGCTGGCCCGCCAGCTCAGGCTCCGTGATATGGGTGGTATCATCATCGTCGACTTTATCGACATGAAGTTACCCGAGGACCGCCAGCTGCTCTACGAGCGCATGTGTAAGAACATGCAGAAGGACAGAGCCAAGCACAATATCCTGCCCCTTTCTAAGTTCGGATTGATGCAGATTACCCGTCAGCGCGTTCGCCCCGCTATGAATGTGAACGTCGAGGAAACCTGCCCCACTTGTTTCGGTAAAGGCACTATCAAGTCGAGCATCCTGTTCACTGATACCCTCGAGAGTAAGATTGACACCCTAGTAAATAAGATAGGTATGCGCAAGTTCTATCTGCACGTTCATCCCTACGTTGCCGCCTACATTAACCAAGGCCTATTCAGCCTCAAGATGAAGTGGCAAATGAAGTACGGACTGGGCGTACGGGTCATCCCCTCGCAGAAGCTGGCGTTCCTTCAGTACGAGTTCTATGATGCCGACAGGCAATATATAGACATGAAGGAAGAAATCGAAACAAAGTAATAAAACTCTTATATCGAAAACCTATGCTCACACTAAAAATCCTATTCTGGGCCATGTTGCTCATAGTATTCTACACCTATTTAGGTTATGGAATTCTATTATACATCATCCTCAGGCTAAAACGGCTTTTTGCGGGCGCTCCCCGCAAGGCCGTCGTGCCTGCCGATGAGCAGCTGCCCACCATCACCCTGCTTATTTGTGCTTATAACGAAGAAGATGTGGTGGCCGAGAAGATGGCCAACACCCTGGCTATCGATTACCCCCGCGAAAAGTTCCGTATTATGTGGGTAACCGATGGCAGCACCGACCGCACCAACGAGCTGCTTAAGGCCTACCCCGAGGTTGATATCGTGTTCAGCCCCGAGCGCCGCGGCAAGTCGGCCGCCCTTAAGCACGGCTTGCAGGAACTCAAGACCCGCTATGTGGCCTTTACCGATGCCAACACCATGATTAATCCAGGCGCCATGAAGGAGATTGCCCGCCTGTTTACCGACCCCACCGTGGGCTGTGTATCGGGCGAGAAACGCGTGGCCGCCCGCAAGGAGGGCCAGATGGCTGCCGAGGGCGAAGGTCTGTACTGGCGCTACGAGAGCACCTTGAAACGTTGGGACAGCGAGCTGTTCTCGGCCATGGGTGCCGCCGGCGAACTCTACGCCATCGATCCCCAGCTGGTACGCGAGGTTCCCGACAATGCCCTGTTAGACGATTTCATGATGTCAATGTTTGTGGTACAGGATGGCAAGCGAATCGCCTACACCCCCGATGCCTACGCTCAGGAGTACGGCTCTGCCAACATTTTTGAAGAGAGCAAACGCAAGCGCCGTATCGCTGCCGGCGGACTTCAAAGCATCTGGTGGTTGCGCAGTTTGCTCAACCCCATCAAGTACCCGCTGGTAAGCTTCCAGTACATCAGTCACCGCGTGCTGCGTTGGAGCGTTACTCCAATTGCAATGGTTATCTTACTGGGTATCAACGTATTACTTTCTGTAATGCGCGCAGGTTCGTTCTTCGATTTGATGTTAGCAGCACAGATTTTGTTCTATCTAGGCGCCTTTGCCGGCTGGCTTTTGGCCCGTCACGGCGTTAAGAACAAGCTGCTTTACACCGCCTACTATTTTGTTTTTATGAACCTCAATGTTTTTCGCGGAATGGCCTACCTGCGCAGCCATAATCACAGTGGCGCTTGGGAAAAAGCCAAGAGAAGTTGAAAATTTTGCTAATTTTCTTTCATTTTTCTTTTGTGTTTACAAAAAAAGCATTACCTTTGTAGCCAAATAGTGACTTTTACAAACAACATGGAATATAGCGAGAAGGAAATAATGCTTCAGAAATATGCGGAGGCCAATCGCAAATTATCCCTTGCGCAAGAACAGCTAGCCATCGCAAATCAGAAGCTGAAAGAATATGAGGAGAAGGCCCAAAAAGCAGAAAAAGCGAGCAAGATGAAGTCGCTTTTCCTGGCTAATATGAGCCACGAAATCCGCACCCCCTTGAATGCCATCGAGGGTTTCTCTCGCGTATTGGTCGAGACCGATTCACAGGACGACCGCATGAAGTTCTTCGAAATCATTGAAAGCAACAACAACCGTTTGATGAGCCTGGTAAACGAGATTCTCGACCTCTCACGTGTAGAGGCCGGCGAAATCACGATGAAGAAGTCGAGCACCGACCTCAACCAGCTCTGCGACAGTATCAAGAATCTGTTTAAGTTCCGTTGCCCCGAGACGGTTAAGCTCAGTTGGAAGAAGCCCAATATGGCCGTTACCTTCAACACCGATGCCAACCGTATCACCCAGGTATTCTCAAACCTTATCAGCAACGCCTTGAAACATACTTCGGCCGGCAGCATCACCTATGGTTACCGCATGCTCGACGAAGGCTCAAACATCGAATTCTTTGTGCAAGACACCGGTACGGGTATTGCCCCCGAGGATCTTCAGCATATCTTTAACACCTACGTTTCTCGCGATGCCGAGACCAACAACAACGGCTACGGCCTTGGTTTGGCACTCTGTAAGATTATTGTCGAGAAGCTGGGCGGTAAGATCTATGTCGAGTCGAAACTTGGCGAGGGTTCGCTGTTCCACTTTGTGCTGCCCTTCGAGGGTACCATTGGCGGCATAGCACCAGCCCGCAACACCACCACCTCGAACGTTCGCACCATCCGTGTAAGCGGTCGCCCCGACGATAAGAACAAGAAGACCATCCTGGTAGCCGAGGACGAGGACAGCAACTACGAACTGGTAAAAATTGTGCTCCACAAGCGTTACCGCCTTATTCGTGCCCATAACGGTATCGAGGCTGTAACCATGAACGAGGAAGAGCACCCCGATCTGATACTGATGGACATTCGTATGCCCGAGATGAACGGTCTTGATGCCACCCGCATCATTAAGGAGATAGATACCGACACACCCGTTATCGCCCTGAGCGCCTATGCCTTCGAGGAGAATATCCGCGATGCAAAGGATGCTGGCTGCGACGAGTTCATGGCCAAGCCATTCAAGGTT
Organism: Prevotella sp. khp1; assembly: GCF_900102205.1. NCBI lineage: Bacteria > Pseudomonadati > Bacteroidota > Bacteroidia > Bacteroidales > Prevotellaceae > Prevotella > Prevotella sp. khp1. The sequence continues at coordinate 44,371 of NZ_FNJZ01000001.1, read as the reverse complement.
GAGAACCTGATCGAGATAGTTGGCAAATACCTCGACTAAGCATAACTACACATATATTTTTTATACTCACACATTATGGGAAAACTTGCTGTACAAAAGTACTTTTCATTCTCCATTCTTATTCTCACCGTACTTGTCATGATATTCACCCTTGTAGGTCTCTACGGTGGTGATGTTCAGCCTGCAGGTAATACAGCCCGCGCCATGCTGGTTTATGCCCTGCCCGTGCTGATAGCAGCCAATGTGGTACTGTTTCTTTACTGGGTTATTATGCGCCGTTTCCATTGGGCTTTCATTCCGCTCATTGCCATCATGTGCTGCATCCCCTACTCAGGCACCATCTATCAGTTTGGTTCGCTCGATGAGCATGCCGACATCAAGCCCGGCATCAAGATTGCTACCTACAACGTGGCTATGTTCGGTCGCGAAACCTCAGGCTTTATTGCCCAGGATATTCTGAGCGAGATGAAGAAACAGAAGGTGGATGTGGCTTGTTTCCAGGAGTATAACGACCAGAGCGGCGACAAGAAGAACAGCGACTCTTACAAGGAGTACTTCCCCTATATGGCCCAGGGCGAGAACGATATGGTTATCTACAGCCGTTACCCCATCGTTAAGTCGAAGAACATGAACTTCGAGATGACCAACAACAGCGCCATGTGGGCCGAGGTAAACTACAAGGGAACCGTGATTCGTGTGTATAACGCCCACTTGGAAACCACCGGTATCAACAGCACCCTGCACAAGGCCGGCAAGCTGATGAATCAGGGTATGGATATCGAGGGTAACGCCCTGATGCGTGCCTTCTACGGCAACTACACCTTAGGTATGATAGCCCGTTCGGGCCAGGCCAACGTGCTGGCGATGGACATGCGCGATTGCGAGCGCCCCATCATTGTATGCGGCGACTTCAACGATGTGCCCTACTCTTACGTCTACAACACCATGCTGGGCGATAAGGTCGATGGCTTCAAGGAGTGCGGCAGCGGCTTTATGTACACCTTCCGTGGTGGTAACAAGAAAGTGCGCATCGACTATATTTTCCACGATAAAACCTTCTTAGGCTTGTCGTATTACAAGCGCGAGTTGAGTTATTCCGACCACAACCCCGTGTTCTCAAAAATTCAGATTCCTCAGGATCAGCAGAAGTAACAACATAAAGAATCCCGCCTTTTTGAGCGGGATTTTTTTATTGTACTATCTTGAATCTTACGCGAAACGATCGTTCCTGTTCGTCCCAGTTGGTGCCCAGCAGTTCAAAGCGCCCTATCTGCGAGGTGCTGCGCACATGCTTACCTATACAGGGACACACGTCGTAATCGCCAATGCGCACCAGGCGGATGGTCTCCGATGCATCATCGGGTAGTCGGTCAAGCGTCACATCATCGGGTATCGTGTCGCGGGTCACAAACTCAAACGTCACAGGCAAGTCCTGTGCTATCAGGTCGTTCATGCGCTCCTCAATCTCACGCTCCTCGGCGCGCGATGGTTTCTGGGCCAGGTGGAAACTCATCTTACTCTTCTTACGCTCCACATGGGCATTATACGATCGTCCGCAGTCAAACATCCTGATCATCGTCTGGTTCAGCAGATGCTCGGCTGTATGGGCTGGCGGAAACTCCTCCTTGTTGTGCTCGTTCAATACAAAATCGGCCATATCTTTAAAATTTTGGCGCAAAAATACGAATTTTAACTAAAAAAAACAAGTTTCTTGCAACTTTTTCCGCCTTACATGCGTCAAAAGAATAAAATAAAACAATTAAATAAATAAATGAATATGAAAAAGGTATTATTATTGATGGTATGTGCTTTGGCGCTCACATCGTGTAAGTTAGATTTGGGTATCAACAAGGTAACCCCCAGCGACAACATCGTAACCAAGACCTATAAGGTTGATACTTTCGAGGAAGTAAACATGATTTGCGTGGGCCACGTAGAGATCGTGCAGGACGTGAAAAAGAGCGGCACCATCGAGCTCACTGCTCCCGACAATTATATTGAATACTACAAGTTCGAAAGTGGCAACGACGCACTGAACATTAAGTACACACAGAAAAATCTCAATCTGAACACACAAGAGGTAAAAATCAAGGTTTATACTGCCGACCTTACCAAGGTAACCAATAGTGGTGCCTCTAACATTAAGATGGACAGTCTGGATACCGATAAATTAGAGATTACCAATAGTGGTGTTGGTGAGATTGCAGTCAGCGGTATTGCCGATGATGTTGAGTTGCGCAATAGCGGTGTTGGCAGTATCGAGGCTGGCAACCTAAAGGCACTGAACGTAACAGCCAGCGTATCAGGTGTGGGCAGCATCAAGTGTTATGCTTCCGAAAGCATCGAAGGCCGCGTGTCGGGTGTAGGTTCGTTAGAGTACGGCGGTCATCCCAAGAAGAAGAATACCCACCGCTCCGGCGTCGGCAGCATCAGTGAAATCTAATTATTAGGCACGGATTTTTTAGGCACGAATTTCGCGAATTAACACGAATTTTTATTTTTGACGCGATTTTACACGGAGATTTTTTGGCACGGATTTACACGGCTTTAATAAATTAAAAACACGGCTTTGGTTATTTCAACTTTAGCCGTGTTTTTTTATTATAAATCCGTGTATTTTTTATAAAAAAGCCGTGTTAATCCGTGCCTAATAAATTTTACGCGCGGAATTTTAGGATGGCGGCACCATTTTCGGGAACTTCTACCTGTACCGCTTCGTCGCGCTTAAAATGGAGGCGCGATTTCGTGCCGGTGAGCAAGTCGGTTACCTGCGCGTTTTTCTCGCTTAAGCCTAAATAGTCGAAGGCATGAGCGGGAATATTTACGTTCACGGTGGTAGCCTGATCGGCAAAGTTGGCAATCACCAGGATGGCCTCGGTGCCGTGCTTGCGTATAAACGCATACTGGCGCTGCAGATGGCCGTTGGCATACATCAGGTCGAACATCTCGCCCTGCGTGATAGCCTTCTCCTTTTGTGCCAGCGTCATCACCTTGCAATACATATCGTAGATATACTTTTCGCGGATGGTATATTTGCGGTTAGCCGCACGCACCATGGTGTCCACGCTCCAGTAGTCAAAAATGGTGGTTCGTCCGTCGCAGCCGCTAAAGCCCTCCTTGTCCATACCACGCTCGCCATACTCCTGTCCGAAGTAAATCATCAGCGGGTTCTGCTGCAGCAGGGCCGATACCACTAAGCCCGGTATGCCCTTGCGGCCGTCGCCGGCAAAAAAGTCGCTGGCCACGCGCTGCTCGTCGTGATTCTCCAGGAAGTACAGCATGTGCTGCTTGATATCATCCGTCTGTTGCCAGGCGCCTGTAATCGCATGGGCACTCTGCTGGTTGCAAATCACGCTGCGCACCGTATCGTACATGCCCACCTTGTCGTACAGGTAGTCGAATCCGGCACCCAGGTAGTTGCGATACTCGCCGGGGTTATACACCTCGCCGATAAACACGCACTCGGGATAGCGGTACTTCACCTTATCCGTGGCCCAATGCCAGAAGGCAGCAGGCACCATCTCGGCCATGTCGCAACGGAATCCGTCAACGCCCTTAGCCGCCCAGAAGAGCAGTATATCCGTCATCTTATCCCATGTGTTGGGGATAGGATTAAAGTGGCCCACGCCGCCGGCATAGTAATCCACACCGTAGTTCAGCTTCACCGTCTCGTACCAGTCGTTCATGCCTGGTGCATTGTGGAAACAGTCGTTACCCGTGGCCTTGGCAGGCTCCTCGTCATACTCCTCGGCCTCGCCGTGATACAGGTCGAAGTAAGGATGGAAACGCTGTCCGGGACAATAATAGAAGTTGTTCTGCGGGTCGAATCCGTTCTGTGGGTTATCCTCCTCGCCCAGATCCTTCACCCCTTTGGGCTTGCAGATAGAGTGATACTGACGAGCCACATGGTTGGGCACAAAGTCGATAATCACCTTCAGTCCGGCCTTGTGTGTGCGCTCTACCAGCGCCTCAAACTCCTGCATGCGCTGCTCTACGTTCTCGGCCAGATCAGGGTCGATATCATAGTAGTCGGTAATGGCGTAAGGCGATCCAGCCTTACCCTTCACCACCGCAGCGTGCTGACGTGGAATGCCGTACTGGGTGTAATCAGTTTGCGATGCATGTCGGATAACACCTGTGTACCAAATATGGCTCACGCCCATCTCCTTGATAGCTTTCAAGGATTTGGGCGTGAAGTCGTTCAGTTTTCCGCAACCGTTCTCGGCCAATGTTCCGTCCTCATGGCGCGTCACATTCTTATTGCCGTACAAGCGGGTAAACACCTGATAAATAATTATCTTCGAACTATTCATCATTAATGTTTAATGTTTCATGTTTAATCTTACTCAATACCGTGTGCATTGACCTCTTTATTGATCTTAACGATCATACCCTGCAGGGCCTTACCAGGACCGCACTCTGTAAAGTCGTCGGCACCATCGGCAATCATGTTCTGTACGCTCTGAGTCCAGCGGACCGAGCTTGTGAGCTGAGCAATCAGGTTAGCCTTGATCTCAGCAGGATCGGTATGAGGCTTAGCATCTACGTTCTGGTAAACGGGGCACTTAGGAGTCTTAATCTCAGTAGCCTCGATAGCTGCCTGCAGCTCGTCCTTAGCAGGCTGCATCAGTGGCGAGTGGAAAGCACCACCTACCTTCAGCACCAGTGCACGCTTAGCACCAGCAGCCTTCAGGCGCTCGCAAGCCTCCTCGATAGCCTCAACGTTACCGCTGATAACCAGCTGTCCGGGGCAGTTATAGTTAGCGGCTACTACTACACCCTTACCCAGCTTGCTAACCTCGGCGCAAACCTGCTCTACAGTCTCATCGGGCAGAGCAATGATAGCAGCCATAGTTGAGGGCTGAGCCTCGCAAGCCTTCTGCATAGCCATAGCACGAGCATAAACCAGCTTCAAGCCATCCTCAAAACTCAGGGCACCAGCAGCTGTAAGAGCCGAGAACTCACCCAGTGAGTGACCAGCAGCCATCTTAGGATCGAAAGCGTCGCCCATGCAGAGTGCCGAGATAACGCTGTGAAGGAAAACGGCAGGCTGTGTAACCTTAGTCTGCTTCAGCTCCTCGTCGGTACCAGCAAACATAATATCGGTAATACGATAGCCAAGAATCTCGTTAGCCTTCTCAAAAAGTTCCTTTGCCAGGGGGTTGGTATCATACAGATCCTTACCCATTCCTACAAACTGTGCTCCCTGTCCGGGAAAAACAAATGCTTTCATCTTTCTTTAATTTTACTATTTTACAATTTTACTATTTCACTATTTAAAACTCCTCCTTTTTTCCTCCTTTTGCTCTTTTCAGGATGCAAAATTACTAAAACTTTCTGAAAAATGCACCCTAATGACTATTTTTTTGCCGAAAGTGGTGATAATATCGAAAAATCTGTGTAATTTTGCACTTAGAAAGAGAACAGATGGCAAAAATGAAGCTTATTGTAATGACGAAACCCACATTCTTCGTCGAAGAGGACAAGATACTTGTGAACCTCTTCGAGGAGGGATTGGATAATCTGCACCTGTACAAGCCAGGTGCTTCGCCCATGTATTCTGAGCGCTTACTGACTCTGCTTGGCGACGACTATCACAACCGCATAACCGTTCACGGCCACTTCTATTTAAAAGAGGAGTATCGCCTGCGCGGTATACATATCGACGATGCGTTCACCGAGGCTCCCGTTGGCTATAAGGGCAACATCAGCCGCACGTGCCACGCTATCAGCGAACTCAAGGAAACAAAGAAAAAGTCGAACTATGTTTTCCTACACTCTATTTTCGACAGTCAGACCAATGCCGACGAGAAGCAGTCGTTTACGATGGACGAGTTACGCGCAGCCTCCAAGCAGGGCCTGATAGACAAGAAGGTTTACGCCTTAGGAGGAATGAATCTCGACCGCGTGAAGGAGATTAAGGATTTAGGCTTTGGTGGCATGGTGATATGCGGCGACCTATGGAACCGCTTCAACATCCACAACGAGATCGACTACAAGGCCTTACTTAACCACTTCGAAAAACTGCGAAAAACGATTGATTAGCATGCTAAAGTACTAATATAAAAATATAAATAGGTATTAACAATGAGTGATAAGAGCTCCTTTTTGGTATTCTCAGGAACAGCCACGAGATACCTGGCAGAAAGAATCTGTCAAAGTCTTGGTTGCCCGTTAGGTAAGTTACAAATCACCAAATTCTCTGATGGAGAGTTTGCTGTTTCGTACGAGGAAAGTATCCGCGGTCGCGACATCTTCCTGGTTCAAAGCACCTTCCCCAGTTCCGACAATTTGATGGAGTTGCTGCTGATGATTGATGCAGCTAAGCGCGCTTCGGCCCGTACCATCAATGCCGTTATCCCCTACTTCGGATGGGCCCGCCAGGACCGTAAGGATAAGCCCCGTGTAAGCATCGGTGCCAAGCTGGTGGCCGATCTGCTCAGCGCTGCTGGTGTTAACCGTGTGATCACCATGGACCTGCACGCCGACCAGATTCAGGGTTTCTTCGATGTTCCTGTCGATCATCTGTATGCATCAAACGTTATTCTGCCCTACCTGCAGTCGCTTAAACTCGACGAGCTGGTAATCGCATCACCCGATGTTGGTGGTTCAAAGCGTGCCAGCACCTACGCCAAGTACCTGGGCTGCCCACTGGTATTGTGTAACAAGACCCGTGCCCGCGCCAACGTGGTAGCATCTATGCAGATTATTGGTGATGTAGCAGGTAAGAATGTAGTGATTATCGACGATATGGTTGATACTGCCGGTACCATTACCAAGGCAGCCGACCTGATGAAGGAGAACGGTGCACTCACTGTTCGCGCTTGCGCCAGCCACTGTGTGATGAGTGGTCCTGCCAGCGATCGTGTACAGGCTTCGGCCCTCGAGGAGATTGTATTCACCGACTCTATTCCTTACACCCAGCGTTGTGCTAAGATTAAGCAGCTCAGTGTAGCCGAGATGTTTGCCGAGGCCATCCAGCGTGTAATCGACAACAAGAGCATCAGCGATTTGTACATTGTATAATGACAAATAAAAGTTTTATCGGACTGGCAGTTGCAAGCTTCATGCTTTGCGCCTGCCAGTCTGATGTTTATCAGATCAAGGGTTGCGCTACCCAGCTGAAGGATGGCGACACCGTAACCCTGGCATTCGAAGACCCGCCACAAAAGGTTCTTGGCCAGGCCATCGTTAGCGGCGGCACCTTTAAGTTTGCCGGCACCACCGATACCACGCTGTTCTGCCGTGCCTATCTCAACCGCCAGCAGCTCACCAGCTGCAGCTTCTTCCTCGAACCTGGCGAAATCACCATCGAGCTCAACCAGCACCCCCGCCCATCGCGTGTGTCGGGTACCCAGCTCAACAATCAGTGGCAGGCCCTTAACGATACCGTGCAGAAGCTTGGCACCCAGCTTATCCGCCTGGCCCAGCTCTCCACCCGTACCAACGCCGCCCATCGCCAGCAGTTGCAGCAGCAGGTTGATAGTCTGCACCGCCGCATCAGCGATTGCATCACCCAAACCGGCCAGCGTAACCGGCAAAACGTATTAGGACGATACATCATCCAGAATTATAAAAAACCCGAGTTCAGAGATTGAACCCGGGTTCTTTTTTATGCTTGTACCAATGTAATTACACGGTGTGTGCAGGCAGCTCCAGCCACTTAATGTAGCAGAAGTCCTGACGGTGAGGCAGCTCCTTATGCTTAGGATACATACGGATGGCGCTCTTGAACTGTCCAGCCTGCTGTGGAGCCAGTGTAGCCTCAAAGATATAGTTGTTACCCTCGTGGCCCACCATCTTCAGTGGCTCGATCGAGAAGATGCGCTCCTCGCCCTCCTTATTAATATGTACGTTCACCTTCTCGAGTGCTACAGCATCCTCCAGTCCCTGCTCGTCAATCACGTAGCGGATGGTGTACTTCTGTGCAGTCTCGATACCGGCAGCAGGATAATCCCACTCGGCGCTAACCACGCGGATAGCATCCCAGCGCTCAGCTACGGTCTCCTTCCACTGAGCCAGTTCCTTGGCCAGCTTGTTGTTGTCCTTGCTCAGAGCCTTAAAGCGCTTAGCCTGCTTGTTGTAGAACTTCTCGTAGTAGTCGTCAAGCTGTCGCTTCATGGTGTAGTGAGGAGCAATCTGAGCAATCGAGTTCTTGATTACCTTCACCCAACCCTTCGACAGGCCAGTCTTCTTATCCTTATCGTAGTACAATGGGATAATCTCGTTCTCCAGCAGGTGGTAGATGGTAGCAGCATCCAGGTTGTCCTGGTAGCCCTGGTTCTGGTAGGTACGCTTCTCGGTAAGAGCCCAACCGGCACCCTCGCGATAGCCCTCAAGCCACCAACCGTCTTTTACTGAGAGGTTTACTACACCGTTCATCTCGGCCTTTTCGCCCGATGTACCCGATGCCTCCAGTGGACGTGTAGGAGTGTTCATCCAGATATCTACACCCGATACCAAGCGGCGGGCCAGCAGGAAGTCGTAGTCCTCCAGGAAGATAATCTTGCCCAGGAACTCATCACGCTGCGAAATCTCGTAGATGCGCTGGATCAAGCCCTGACCGGCACCATCAGCTGGGTGAGCCTTACCAGCAAACAGGAAGATTACTGGGTGCTCAGGATCGTTCACAATCTTGCTCAAGCGCTCCAGGTTGGTAAACAGCAGGTGTGCACGCTTGTAAGTAGCAAAGCGGCGGCAGAAACCGATTACCAGTGCGTTAGGATTCATACCCTCGAGCAGTGAAACCACACGCGAAGGATCGCCCTGGTTCTTCAGCCACTTCTCGCGGAACTGCTCCTTGATATAGTCAAACAACTTGTTCTTCAGTGCCATACGTGTGGCCCAAACCTCCTCATCAGGACAGTTGTAGATGCCGTGCCAGATTTCCTCGTTGCTCTGATCACTCATGTGCTTAGCATCAAAGTACTTGGCATACACCTTACGCCACTCGGTAGCACACCATGTGGGGAAGTGAACACCGTTGGTAACATAACCTACGTGGTTCTCCTCGGGATAGTAGCCGGCCCAGATAGGTGCAAACATCTTCTGGCTTACCCAGCCGTGCAGCATAGATACACCGTTAACCTCCTGACAGGTGTTGCAGGCAAATGTACTCATGCAGAAACGCTCGCTGTGGTCGTTAGGATTGATACGACCCATGCCGATGAACTCGTCCCACGAGATACCCAGCTTCTGTGGGTAACCGCCCATGTACTTGCCAAACAGACCCTCGTCGAAGTAGTCGTGACCAGCAGGTACTGGTGTGTGAACGGTGTAAAGACCGCTGGCACGAACCAGCTCCAGAGCCTGGTTGAATGTCAGACCCTCGTCGATATAGTCGCACAGACGCTGCAGGTTACACAGGGCAGCGTGTCCCTCGTTACAGTGGTAGATATCCTTCTTAATGCCCAGCTTCTTCAGCAGCAGCATACCTCCGATACCCAGCAGAATCTCCTGCTTCAAGCGGTTCTCCCAGTCGCCACCATACAGGCTGTGGGTGATAGGCTTGTCAAACTCCGAGTTCATCTCGTTGTCGGTATCCAGCAGGTACAGCTTTACACGACCCACGTTTACACGCCAAACATAAGCGTGAACCTGGTAGTTGGTGTAAGGCACATCAATCACCATGGGGCTACCATCCTTGTCAAGCTGGCGCTCGATAGGCAGGTTGCTAAAGTTCTGTGCCTCGTAGTTGGCCACCTGCTGTCCCTCCATCGAGAGGCTCTGTGTAAAGTAACCAAAACGGTACAGGAAACCAACGGCACACATATCAACATTAGAGTCAGAAGCCTCCTTCACGTAGTCGCCGGCCAGCATACCCAGACCGCCCGAGTAGATCTTCAGGGCCGAGTGGATACCGTACTCCATACAGAAGTAAGCCACCGATGGGCGCTTCTTGTCGGGTTCTACGTCGATATACTTACGGAACAAGGTGTAAACGCTCTTAATGCGCTTCATCAGCGCCTTATCCTTTACAATTTGCTCTTTACGGGCAAAACTCAGTCGCTCAAGCAGCATAACTGGGTTGTGTTTTACCTCATGATAAAGCTCAGGGTCCAGGTCGCGGAACAAGTCGCGAGCCTCGTAGTTCCATACCCACCACATGTTGTGGGCAATCTCGTCCAAACACTTCAGTTCTTCAGGAAGACTCGACTTCACGGTCAAATCCTTCCACATTGGAGCATTTGCATAATCAGCTTTAATTTTCATAATCTCTCAAATTTTTATTTGAATTCTTCTTTAATCTTTCTAACAATTAATGTTTAATCATTAATGTTTAATGTTTAATGTACTCGCATTTGCGCCTTGCGCAAAGCGATGTCGTACGCTTCGTAGTAGTACTCGATAAAGTGAGTCCAGAGAGCCTTCTCCGAGAGGGCTTCAGCATTCTTGCGGCAAGTCTCAATCTGCTTTTTAGTCATGTTCGAGAACTCAGCCACCGTATCTTTGATATTATCGGCCACTTCGCTATAGTTGTAATCCGTGCGGTGAATCACCTTCACACCATCCTCCAGCTGTCCGTCGTGACCGAACACCGTGTTGGCCCACAGTCCGAATCCAGCCAGGTCGGTAGTGATACAAGGCACCTTAAAGGCTATTGCCTCAAGTGGGGTATAACCCCAGGGCTCGTAGTACGATGGGTAGATGCACAGGTCGTTGCCCAGCACCACATCGTAGTAGGTCATGTTCACGATACCATCATTACCGTCCAGATAGCAAGGCAGGAAAATCACCTTCACGTTCTCATCCTTACGGTTGTGCATATCGTAGTATTTCAGCATGCTCAGCACGTTATCATGACTCATGTTGTGCAGCCAGTGCGTCACCATCGGCACCTCAAGAGGAGTGTTAAATGATGGCTGTTCGCTGTTGGAATTTAATGTTTCATGTTTCGCTCGAACTTGTTCGCTTTGCTTGCAAAGAATGTTTAATGTAGCAAGTCTCTCTTGCAGGTCCTTACGAGGCTCTCCTACCCAACCGGGCACCTCGATAAATGCCACCACCTTCTTTTTCAGGTCGCGGTCGCGCAGCAGTCGGTTCATAGCCTCAACAAACACGTCGATACCCTTATTGCGGAACTCGTATCGTCCCGAAGTCGAAATCAGCAGCGTGTCGTCGTCCAGCTCCTCGCCAAGCAGCGCATTAGCCACCTGCAGCATTTTTTTGCGCGCGGCCTTACGCTTGCGGGCAAAAGCCTGCGCTGTGGCGGGCACAAAACTATTATCAAAACCATTTGGCAGCACCACGTCCACCGGCTTATCCAGCAGCTCCACGCACTCCTTAGCCGTAATGTCGCTCACTGTGGTAAAGCAGTCGGCATAGTGTGCAGTCTGCTTCTCAATACTGTGTTTGCTCTGCATGTTCAGTTCGCCCGCCATCTGGTCGCCGTTATAGGCAAACAGGTAGTCGTACAGCGGCTTCTGGTTACCAGCAATCGATCTTCCAATGCTCGTAGCGTGGGTAGTAAACACCGTACCAATCTGTGGCAGCTTGTTGTTCAGGTACAGCAGTCCCAGTCCGCACATCCACTCGTTAGCGTGGTAAATCACCTTCTGTTCGGGCTTCAGGCAGTGCTTGTAGAAACTCTCTACTACGAGAGCTGCAGCATACGAGAACATCGATGCCTCATCATAGTCGCCATAGGCATGCAACGAGTCCACCTGGTAGTGTTCCCACAACCAGCCGTAAATCTCGTTCTTCTTTTCGAAGTAAAGGTTAAAATCCACCAGGATAGCAATCGGTTCGCCGGGCACGGTCCATCTTCCTACCCTAACCTTCAGGCCCTGCTCTTTCGCAGCCCACTGCCACTCGGCCAGCAAGCTGTTGTCCTCCCTAAAGTATGGACTCTCCTGCTCTTTCCAGAAATCAGGACCAATAAATATGATTTTGTCTTTCAGAACCTGTTGCAAAGTTTTAGCACGTGTCGAAAGTACGGTATAGATACCGCCAACCTTGTTGCAAACCTCCCAACTCGACTCAAAAATATAATCAGGTGTAAATCGTTCCTTTGCCATGTTATACTAACTAATTTGCTGCAAAGATAATTAAAAAATTATTAAATCACCAATCTTTTTGTTATTTTTTTCAGTGTAAACGTTTAAAAGATGATTTAGATTAGTATCTTTGCGGTCTAAAAAACGTATAAGTGTTGTAATATGAACAAGTTAATAGTTTCAGCCCTGCTGTGTTTGGCCAGTATTACGGCCAGTGCGCAGAACACCCAAGGCCCCTTTCGCGCGTACCTTATAAATAAGGAACTTGATATTGTGATGCGTATTAATTTTTACCAACAAGATGTTACCGTACCCGGGCAGGATTTGTTTGGCCAGGTGCCCGGCTATCTCAGTAAGCGTTTCAACTCGTTTGCCTGGGTCATCACCGATGCCGAGGTAAAGGGCCACAAGGCCACGCTGCAGATGATCAACGATTACGGCAGCGAGGATCTCACCGCCACCCTCACCGCCAAGGGCGATTCAGTATTCATCCTCAAGCAAGAGTCAGGTAGCGCCCTCAAGGTGCCCTTCAAAGGTAAATGGCAAAAACTGCCCAAGACCATAGAGTTTAAACGTCAGAAATAATTTTCTGACGTTTAATGTAAGTTATTCAACCTTTGTCATCTGGAAGGTGGCGATGTAGGTTGAGCCATCATCACGCATACGCAGCGCCGTCCACTTCATCACGCCATCCTTGATGCTCTCAATCTCCCACCACTCGCGCAGCTCTTCACTGTCGGCCGTCTTCTTCCAGCGGGTGCAAAGCAAGATACCATCTACGAAATAGTTTGAAAGATAATCAGTGTCCGACTGCCATTGCCCCTCCACCTTACTATAATAGGCGTAGGTGCCGTCGGCTTTATACTCCCAACGGTGCAATTCGCCATCGGTGTGCTCGTCCTCAGTGCTAGTCACCTTGCCTTCCCATGTGCCAATAATATCATTCTCATAGTCGTTTGTCACACGTATATAGCGCTCTTTGTTGTAGATCTCATTTATTACCACATTACCGTCAACATAGACTTTCCAGTCAGACTTCAACATCATATCCTTATCAGTAATGGAGTAGATGGTTGTTTCCGTCACATGCGTAGTATGTTCATTTTCTTTCGCTCTAAGCGTTACATTCTTGCCTTTAATCGTAACCTCAGCCGACGCATGGTTGTTCCACGACTCGCTATAGTAGTCAGAAAGACTACCATACGCTTCCGTCGGCGACAAGAAAGTAATGACTGCTTTCAGGTTAGTAGGACACGCCTGACCGTCCAGTTCGTCCACCATCCACTTGCCCATCAACTTTGTTGAAAGGTCGAGTTTGACGGGTTTGTCGTCATTCGAAGTACATGATGTGAACACACTTGCGCCGCAAATGAGGGTGGCGACGAGCACCCAGTTCAAAATCTGCTTCATAAAGGTTTTCATTAAATTGTTTGTTTGCAAATATACATAACAATTCAATATCTTCCAATTATTTTAGCATTTTTTTTGCATTCTGACAAATTCTTATTACCTTTGCGGCGTATTGTTAAATGAATGGTAATGAAATTCATTTTAATGATTATGTTCATTCTATTTTCGCAGTGATGCGAGAAAGAATTGGGTTTTATTAGTTATAATTATCACAGAGGAATCAGCAGCGATGCTCATTCCCCTTTTTGTTTCATCTATCTTTATCCATATCTATAGAGGCAATGTAGTCATCATATGCATCCCGTTCTTCACGAGCAGCTCGATAACTTTCATCGTCACAAGTTTTATCATCCGGATTTTCAGGTGAATTACTTCCTCTAAAAATAGCGTCACCTTTGTATATTAGTAGAAATATTACAGCTCCTATATGCATAATTATCACAGCCCACCATGAAGTAATGGCAGCCAGCATCCATATTATGAAGGCATACAAAAGAACCCATATAAGACAAGCTATCATATTCTGTCAAGAATTAATTGTTTCTATTTCGCCACAAAATTAGCACAATTTTCGCAACCCACAAAATTTACAGTCATTTCTTTTGGTTCTCCACAGAAAACTTTGTATCTTTGCACCCAGAAACATCAAGAGCAGTCGCCATTATGGCGGACTCGCCAACCGAACATTAGGATGTCACGGTGGCCAAGGTACGATGTGGAAGCAACATTATTATTCACTTCAAAATTATCCTAAGTTATGCAACAGCACATTTATTACATCAAGTTTGCATTGCAATTTGCCGATATGCAAATCGCAGAGTTAGTTAACGTATTCAATTCTCAGGTAAATCTTCGAGGTTTCACTTCGATGCGCGCTTATCACGACGCAGCCCTAATGGATGAATTCCAACGTCGAGGTATCGACACCACCTGCGTCCACGATGGTCACAGTATATCATTCGCCCATCCTATTGCTTATGATATAAGCCAGAATAAGTTAGTTCTTTTAAGCTAACACCTCTATATAAAAATCTCCGCCCCTATACTGTCTGCTCTGGTATAGAGGCGGGGGATTATATCTCTTTAATGCCTAATGATTTCAAGAATTTGTAAGTAGGTTGATAATATTCTTCCTTTCTTGAAAAATCATCTGGATCACTTGGCGGTATAATAATTATCATTCCTTGACGTGCGCGTGTCAACAGAACACGATATGCATTTATCTTATAGTCTTTCTCTGACGAATTTGTCCAGTTGGTACCTTTGAAGTTATAGCATTCCCAGCCATTGGGATTATATCTAAAATCTGCATCCCAAATAAATCCAGCCCAATCCAATTCAAGTCCTTGAACTTTAAACTCAGACATCACATTTTCAAGAAAGTATGACGATCTTATATCATCAACCCCCTTTAAAAACCACTGAATTTCCATTTTTCCTTTTTGGTCTTGCAAAGCCAATCCCATTGGCACTATTCTTTTTGCTTGAGAAGACGCCAAAAGTCCATAACGTTCACTACCTCGAGCATTATCTCTAAGCCATTGTTTTGCTTTGGATAATGAACGGGTCATAACGATAGGATAATTTGTCAGTTTGGCAAGTAGCTCCTTAGAACGTTCTATATCCATTTCTAATAAATAATGAACAAAAGGAGATAATTCTTCTCCTCTAAACGAACGTATAGAAGCTTTGAGATGTAGTTCATCATAAATCTGAACATTACGATTCTCTTTCAACATCATTTCCACATTACCTTCTGCATATTCCTTCTCTTTTAATTGATCAGAAATGTAAACCTTCCAATGTGGGAAATCATTATTAATAGCATTTATCCACTCTGAAATACCAGCCTCACCATGATTAATCTCCTGTCCACCACCAACAAGACAAACAATCACAGCCCAATCTGGCTTTTGATCCATTGACCAAATCAAAAATGAAGGTTCAGACATAGGAAAATCCGCGTTATTAAGAAAGGATGACAATTCTTTGCGAGTCCATGCTCTTTGGGCCTCATCAAATATTGCCACATTCTCAACTTCAGCATAGCCGTTTTTCTCATGATTCTCTACAGCATCTTCTTTTATTCTAATTTTCCCATTCTCTACAGTAATCTTACTAAGCATATTACCACGATAATGATGAATGGCTTGTATAAAAGAATGTACTTCCCTTTCGGCATCTTTTTTTGTTATTTTGTCCGATGCTGCTTTATCATTTGCCAAAGCTTCGGTTAACACATTTACCAAAGGCCCATTTCCTGACAAATAGACAGCATGTTCTCCCTTATTAAACTCTTCAATTGCCACGTCAAGGCCTACACGCGTTTTTCCTGCACCAGGTACGCCTGTTACAAAACATATAGCTTTTGAATGAGACCGTTTTGTCTCTTCAATAATATCCATTACACGTTTAGTAGTAACAATTAAATCGTCAGCATCAGAACGTTTTATATCGTTTACATTATGATACTTGTATAATGAACATGCAGCTTCAATAATATTGGGGGTAGGATTATAGACACCATTACTCCACTCTTTGATACCAATATAATTCCCAGAATATAGTTTTAGCACCTTTTCAATTAAACGCCCCAATCCTTCGGTATTTGCTTCCAATGGGGCAACAACATCATCTACAGCTTTATGAATTTGCTGTTCTTCTGGCATATCATGGCTTTCATTCACCAAAATGGGAACCAATATCCTGTTATGACTTGTACTATGAAAATTCTTCAAATCTAAAGCATAATCCCAAACCTGAGCCAATTGTTGCTTTCTACTCACTTTTTTCTGCTGGCCAGTCTTATACTCAAGAATAAAAACAACTCCATTTATTATTGCAATAACATCACATCTCTTTCCTATCCTGGGGATTGTAAATTCAAATGCGATACCGCCATCCCAGTTACTATACATACGAAACATTTCTTGGAGTGTAGTTATTTCAACTTTCCAAGAATTGCGAGTATCTGGATTTACTTCATATTCAGATAAACGCAGCATGCCACCCAATACTTTATCAACAGCTTCAGAAGTAAACTCTGAAATGCTATTTTTATAATAGCAACGCTCCCTAATTGTATAGCTCATACAGATTAAAAGTTAAACAATTCACTTTTAGAAATTCCTAAGGCATTTGCTATCTTATCAATAGTATTAAGCGTTGGACTCTTCTCCCCTCGTTCTACAACGCCGACATAGGTCCTATCAACGCCACACTTGAAGGCAAATTGTTCCTGAGAATAACCTGCTTTCTTTCTTAGTTCGGCAACACGCTTGCCAAAGTCTTTATTTACATTAGTTTCCATGGCTGCAAAAGTACGAAAATGCTATCTTTAGCACAACCGTCTAAAGATAGCATTTACATAAAACCAAGAAGAAACGTTATAATTCAATGAAGCAATCTTTGTACTGTGGTAACAACTTCACGAACTTTTCAGTACTTCCATGTGGGATATAAAAATGTTTTACCCTGCTGCAACAAGAAAAAGCCTTATCTCCAATACTTACAATACTATTCGGCAATGTTATAGAAGTTAATTTCTTGCAACCATAAAAGGCCTTGCTGCATATTATCCTCACTCCTTCTGGAATGGTAATTTCTGTAAGTTCTACACAACCTTCACAGGCACGATAATCTATAATCTCAACTCCTTTGGGAATTACTGTATTATTACAACCATATAATAGTGTTTTTGTACTCTTCCTTATTATTGCATTACAATTATCTCTAGAATCCAAAATGCTATTTTTATCGTCGATAACAATAGACATCAATCCTTCCCTCGAACGTAGAACATTAACGCTAAAAAAAGATACGCTTTGGGGTATTTTTAATGCAACAATACCTTTACAAGAATACAAGGAAAAAGCTTCTATTCTTTTAACCCCATCAGGAATAACTGTTGATTTACATCCCACAACCAGTATGTTGTCCTTTTTTCTTATAACAGCATTACAATTATCTCTAGAGTCATAAAAAATATTATTTTCATCCACAATTATTGATTCAAGACTTTCACAATAATTAAATGCTGAAGGACTTATGAAACTAACTGACTCCGGTATGAATATCGAAGTCAAATTGGGGCAATTATAAAACGCATATGACTCAATATTCTCTACACTTTTAGGTATTATAACAGATGTCATTTGCTTAAATTTACACATAAGTTTACCACTTATATTTTCAACGCCATCAGCTATAACGACCTCTTTTAAATATAAGTCTTTCCGAGTATGCTTCCTACCAAGCAATTCATCAATACTATAAGCTTTCATCTTTCTAATACTTCAAGAACTATATATATATATTTATGGCATGATATACCCTTTATCCTCGGCTTTTTCTACAATTTTCATTAGTCTTTTACATTGAGCCGTCGACGGAAGACTATTTCTACCGATATAATCTGCGACACTCTTTATAAAGGAACAATCACCATAGGACAAAATAGCCTCACGCATCATATCCTCATATACATTCATCCAATACTTCGCTCCCAGATTGAAAACTTCGACAGCCACATCAATATTTGCATTGAACTTATGGGCTTTTTTAGCTGCTTTTTCTATTTCTTTTGTTTCCTCTTTTGAAACCAATGTACGCAAAAACTTTTCACTCAATTCATATGAAACATCTTGGAATTCTCTCCAAACACCAGCTGTTCTTGAAATAGTGCGAACAAGTCCACCACCAGCCTTTTGTTCTAGATATTTATGTGTTACATAAGCTAACTTTAATAATTCTTCTGCGAGTTCCGGGTATAGCATCTGTTTCTGCCAAATACTTGTCCAATCAATATCTTTTTCTTTTGGTATAATTTTCATCAGTTTTGATATTGTATATGGAACGATCTGTGCCTTATTACCACCTGTTGGATACCATGATGCTTTATTGATAAGCTTGTCTAATGTATCAAACATAATAACAGAGCATACACACTTTTTAAAAAACTCCTCGTTGATATCATCACGATGATTCTCATACATATCATCTACAAAATCTGCAAATCGAGTAAAGTTTATTGCAGAACTTTGACATACTTGATGGGGATTCATAAGAATTGTGTTATAGCACTTTGCCAATTTTTCTTTTTTAATGACTTGATTTTTTGGATATTTCTCGCAGAAATGTTTCTTTTGTGCATCACTCATTTTGAATTGTTCCTGATCCCATTTATTCTTAGTCCTTTCATAATACCATATGGTTTGATATGGCAATCCATTGACAGGCGGCGCCATGACTTTTTGCGAGATTTTTTCCATCAACACATGGAATGGATGATTGGAGAAGAAATCCGCAGAAGTTACAGGATTCTGACAATTTGCACATTTAGAAATCTTTTCAGTAACCTCATTGTATATCTCCACCTCATCCTCAGACATTTCACTATCCATATTGAGCACAGTAAGTTTCATTGGTACAAATAGCGTATCCATGCCTCTTTTGGCTTCATGTTTGATAATGGCATTTGCAAGTGATGCTGTAGTTTGACCACCATTTATTATCTGGAAATCCTTAAAGGAAACTATTCTCGACTTGTCTGCAGAAAACACAACGGACCTAGCTACTACAGCAATACCATTATTATATGTAAAGAAATTACTAGGCTTTTCTATTATTGTTTTTCTAATACCCTTGTTCACCTTACCAGAAACTTTCAGGAATGCACGTACATTTCCCTGAAGGAGTTTACTACCATATTTGATATATATATCAGCAAGAAACTTACCAGGAACAATGCCTAGATACACATCACACCTAATTCTTTGGGAATCAATATCAGCATCAACTTTTTTTTCATTGTCCCTTTCCATATAATCACCTATATCAGCCCTTAAATATTGAATACCTTCACAGTTAAAGTCTTCAGTGTTAATTTCCAAAACCTCGCTAGAATTAGAAATATAATTCTGATAAAAACGTTCCAGTGTCCAAACATTCAAATCCACAGGGCGATCAAGAAAGTCTGGACGAGACAGATTCTTTACGTTATAATAAAGAGTAGCATTAGTTATAATAAGGAACTTGAACCTTAATATCTCAGTAGTAAGGATACCTTTTCCCATCTTACCTTTAATCTCCTTGGCAACTTGAATAACATCGTCAGAATCATCGCAATACTTAGAAATATTCCCTTTATCTACCTCTGCTATGAAGTTTTGCATATAACCAAGAATATCATTAATTCCTCCTTCTGCTAGATTTGGTTTAGAGTCACGTTCATTATAGAAAACGCTTGAAATCAAGACTAGCGCATTATCAGCTTCATCGTAAGCATATGCATCAAACGACATACGCTGATTCTTGTTATTACGCAACTCAACACTCATCGGCATAGGGTCATTCAATTCTCCTAACTCTTCCAATAGGGCCAACGTTCTTTCAATAAACATGCTTTCGGGATCAGTTCCCTCATGTTCTGCATCAAAACGAATCTCGTCGATAAACTGTTTACGGTATTCTTCTATATCCATAGTTTAATTAATTTATTTATTCTTTAAAATCTTGAATTTCACTTATGATTATCTCATAAGTAACCTTTGTAACGGCATCAGGAATCATTTCTCTAACGATTCTAGGAAAAGCACCTACAGCAACTTTGTACATAGTTACATCATGTAAAGAATAAACCCATTGGTCATATTCTGGTGAAAAATCAAAACCATATAGATTTAACTTTTCCATAAATAACTCACGTTGAGTAGCGTTTTCTAATTGAGAAATAATATCTGATACTAACTGATTGAGTTTTATGCCATTAAAATTGGGGCTCATTTTTTCCAAAGTATAAACGACCAGATGCCCTTCAACGTCGCTGTCGAGCTGTTCAATCGATGCTATTCTAACAGATTCTTTACCAAAATTAATCGCCTTTATCTCATACCAAACATCATCAAATGAGAAATCTTTATGGGTTTTTTCATTACCAGTCCAACTTTCTATAGCTCCATCTATCCCCTTTTGGGGGAACAATTGCGATTGTAGGAATAGCAATTCTCCAATTAGTCCCATTATTTCAGCTTCAGTCAATCTTCCCTTATCTGGTTTAAATAACTGTCGCCATGAAAAATAACGAGATCTTAGTGTTTTATAAGCAGTAGCATCGTCAATAACAGCTTTAGTTGATTCCAATAAATCTTGACAGAAAATACAGAAATACTCCAATAGATCTCTATTCTCAAGAGAAAAACGCAATGTATACTCATTATCGTTTTTATATTGTCCTACATCTATGACGTCAGAACTCGGTATCCTACTAGGAACGAAATTACCTCGAAAATCAAATGAATATCTTGCATCATCGTCTTTACCCACATAAAGACAAATATGCTTATTATCACCAATACGCACAAAATGCCTACTGGGAAATTCTTCTGATAATATTTTATATATATCATTCTTCATCTTCATCCTCCTCGGGTTCATCACCCTCAATATTTAATCGTTGATAAATCTTATTTACTTTATACATAACAGCTTTCCCTACCTCCTTAATGCCTGGACAACCGATAGCAAAGGCTACAATTTTATCACCATTCAACTCCTCTTTAAACTCATTCAGCTTATTTATATTATCAAATTGAGGATCAATCATCATAATAATAAAAATAGGTTTCCTCTGAGGGAGATTTTCGAAAAACGCTCTTACTGGAATATTCTTCTTTGAGTTGTATATCTTTTCTACATATTCTATTTCATCCTTAGATAATGCATATTTACCTTCAGAACTACCTGATAATACTCTGCGACGAGCACTTAACTGGATTACGTTCTTATTCCCATGATAAACTGCACGCTTTATGCAGTGCACCATTTCCAAGCCTTCTATTGGGTAATTACAATCACTGTCACCGCCACTAAACGCAATATTCCATTCTTCCAATCCTATATTTTTTTCATCCGAGAGAAAATCAATTATGTTGGAAACATTAAAATTGGGGTTAGCCATCGAACATTTTATTCCTCTTAAAAAATCAATTAAAGTGGCTTTTGGTACATCTGAAAAAAACCTAGAAGAACCATCACTCAAGTCTTTGACATCTTTAGTTGCCTTCTTATAATTTGTATATTGAAACTTATAACCATTTTCAAAGAGGGTTGCTGTTAATTTTCTAACCCCTTCCAGATTTATTCTATTATGCTCTACATTATACGTAATATATGGAGTATCATAAATATTACCATAAAAAGAATATTGCATAAAGATACTCGATGCAGAACGCATCTTATTTGATGATGTTATTTGTAATTCATCACAATTATCTCTAACTTTAATTCCAAAATCTTTGGGAGTTAGATATTGTTCACGCATATTCTGAATGTCATCTTTAAGCTCTTGTGATGCACTAGCAACTTCTGCATACCAATCAGCACTAACCTTACTTGTCCATATCTGGAACAAATCTTCATAACCGGATCGATATCCAAACCAACGTCCCATTTGCATTAAAACATCAAATGTCGCAGTATTACGATAAAAATAGCTAACAATAAGACCTTCTAAGGTAAGACCTCGAGAAAGAGCCAAGCCTCCAACTGCTATGACCCTAAGAGATTTATTCGATTTATAATCAAGCTTTCCACTTTGCTTAGAACCATTAACAGTAAGTACAACTATCTTCTCTATGGCATTCAGCAAATTTTTCTTTTTCACAACACGGGGGAAAGTGACATCTTTTACATTAGTAAAATGTTTTTTCCATATTTGTTGTAACTCTATATATAGTGGCAAATTCGTATTTTCGCCATTGTCCTCTGAAAAAGAAAACCGAATATTGTTGTAAGTCTCATTATATATTTTTTCTATATGCGCCGTAATTTTTACCTGAACTTTAACAAATCGCGACATATTAACAAGCATACTTCTTGGAGCCGATTTTTGACCTCTCAAATCTCTTATAACATTAGTTATAAAGAAACAAAGAACAGATTCGCGTAAAGAAGCAGGTAGAATACCGTCCCATTCTTTTTTGTGTCGGTAATAAAATGGGCCGGCATTAAGTTTTTCTATATCAAACTTAGAGTCTTCCTTATACTCATCAGATGTATAATCCGGCTCTTCAATATCGGTAATATAACGCAGATTCTGATGGTACATACCATCGGAATAAAAGATTTTGCTTGCCCCAACATAATTTGATGGCGATTGTAATGCATATATAAAATCTTTTGGAAACAAGTCTGCATGCTTCATGCTGTCAACGGATTCTGGATCAATAAAGATATTGGCAAATGGAGTAGCAGTGAATCCGACATACGTTGAATTCTTAAACAAATGACATATTTGTCGAATCAGTTTATTTGTTTGTGTCGGGTCTGTTTCATCTTTCTTTGTATTAACTGATGCATTATCTGCCTCGTCATCAATAAGCAACATGGGAACATCAATATAGCCAGTAATAGGGTCAATATTCTGTTCTTCAAGCCAATCATGCAATTTTCTAAGTACTGACACATTTTTCTTTATTACAAAGAGAACCAATGATTTGTGAGCATTAAGAGACATTGTTATCTTATCACAATTCCCAACAAAATCATTTACGCATGAAGTAAAAGATGTTGCTCTTATCGGCAAACCTACGCCAACATTCTTTCTAATTTCTCTCTTACCATCTAACTTTAATGATGAACCAACAATACCTTCGTCAATGCGCTCTTGAGTTTGTTGTCTCAGGCTTTCTGTTATTCCCGCCAATAAAATAACAACCTTGTAGCCTGCATCAGCAGCTTTACAAATCAAACCTGTATAGGTCGCTGTTTTACCGGATTGAACGTCACCAATAACAAGCCCTCTTACAAATCGTTTTCCTTCAAATTTCTCATTTGGATTTCCAAGACAATTTAATATATCAGGCAGTGTTGTATCTTCTAAGAGGTTTATGCTACGCGGACTGATCGTTGTATGTTCACGCATATAATCCTTGTAACGAGGCCAGAAGAAAGAATTTGTAACATTCATATTTGAATACCAATTATGCTTATCCTCATAATCGTCAAATATCGCATGTCCTTTCTCATGAACGATCTTATGTTGATATTCTAGATCTGTTTTCAATCTATTTTTTGTCTCCTCGTCAGGCTGAAATTGCAATAAAGTAACCGCACGTTCAACGTACAAGTTAAGAGTTTCTATTTTAATCTCTTTACCTTGCTCTTCGTCAAGCCTAATAAAGTTATTGGCAAAAGACTTTAAAATCGAGTATTGCTCATCCGTTAAATTCATCTTTCAGATTATTTTTGAGTAAATCTTTTAGTTTAGGATAATAACAGAAGGGTTCTGATTTCATCAGGTCATCAATTATTATTTCCGTACTCTCTTTTCTTATTGTTCTTAAGGTGTGCGCCATAGATATTGCCATCTGAAAGACGTCATCCAAGCGCGAATTAGTATCTTCAATAGCTATTGCCTCATTACTCTTATCTATATACATCTGCTGAATAGGAATATTCTTCTCTATTTCTGTGAGTAACATATCAAGATAAATGATATCTTCTTCAGATATTTTCTCTCTTATATACTGAAAGAGTTTACTGTCTCGATTTATTTGATAAAAATACGTATCATTTCTACCCTCCTTTCTTTCCCATATATAATCAATGCTATCATTAACATTATTTGTCCGGCCACGGTAGTTCTGTTGATGTACAGAAATATCCAGCGCTTCCATTACGGTTTTCTTCAGCTGATTAAGTATTTTTTTGGGTATGCTTGCATTTTGTTTTTTTATATCAATTGCCCAAATATCATCAAGGCTATTCGGTATATCCACGCGAATCCTAGCATTTTTTGTCAGTTCTGCTCTTTTATTCATACCAAACCATGTCCCCCAAATAATGAGGCGTTTGTTCCTATACACATAAAAACCCTGTTTAGCACGCAAATTTTCAATACCCCCCACCAACCTTTTATCTTTTTCCTTTAAATCGGTTGCAAATGGGAGAATAAAAGGCTTTATTAGGATTTGCCTTTCACATCCATTACTATCTGGTATAGCAATTGATTTTTCTTTTTTGCTCGTTGTCTTTGGATGTTTTTCAAGAAAAGGATCCAAAGGAGATATAGAAAGATTATCTATAAAGATTTCTAATTTCGAACTATCATTTGAAGAAAGATACCTATGAAAGATAAGTGCTAATGAAGCTTCCAAAGAACTTCTCAATTCAACCAACGTATCATACACCTGACCGCCACTTGACTTGGATAATACATCAAAATCATCCCAAACTACCATAGTTCCCCTTTGCTGCGTAAGAAAACGCTCAATATATGGCACAGAATCTATTTCGCTTCGTGTTAATTCTTGAATTATCCAATCTTGTTGCTCTATAATGTATGAATAATCCCATCTATAGCCGTGTAAGTCTTGCCCATCTTTACTTATTACCGTAAGTCTACGACATTGCGATAATGAAGCAGACTTTAAGCCCATACCAAAACGTCCTAAATCATCTTCAGCCCTTTCCTCTTCAGAAGCGATACTTCCATATCTCATTGCTTCAAGTAGCTCATCGTCTGACATACCATCTCCATCGTCCAAGATACCAACAGCCAGTGTTGAGAGAGGATTATCTGGAAATAGTATTTGGACCACACTCGCATGAGCGCTGATACTATTATCAATAACATCAGCAACTGCAGATTCAAAGGAATAGCCCATAGAACGTAAAGACCCCATAAGGGTGGCAGCTTTGGGTAATAGTTGTTTATTTATGCTCATACTCTTTTGTTTGCTTAATTATCTCTTTAAACACAGCTTTTGAGAGCAACGGTGGTACAGCATTACCGATCTGCTGCTGCATATGCATAAGAGGACCTTCAAAAATAAATGTATCAGGGAAACTCTGAAGCCTTGCTGCTTCTCTTACAGATATGCCACGGTCCTCATATGGATGTATCAGCATACTTTTTCTATAATTGGAAATAACAACTGAAGGTTGATCAGCTTTCAGACGTTTATATATTCCACTATGACATCTACCTTTATCTGCATAATTTTGCATAAGGAAATCAGGTATAGCACGCCAATTCTGCCCCTGGCCAATATACTTATATCGTTCAATAACTAAATCATTGTTTCTTGAAACATAATTTTGACGAGCTTTATCAGATCCTTGACGCATCATTTTCGCATAAGTACTGGCTTCATCAAGTGATTTTGTATATGCAGCCTCATCCAACATATCCCCATTTTTTAATGATGGCAAATCACCAATTGCCTCTTCTACAGTGACCGTCTCTGCAAATTTTTCTGGGAATTTAAAATCGATTCCAAGTCTATTTCCAACCATAAAAAAACGGTTTCTTTTCTGAGGAACACCATAATCAGAAGCCCACAAAACTGCTGAAGAGATATTCTCATAGCCATCAATAGCACGAAAACATTCCTCTATCATTTTTTTCGTTTCACCTCCATTAATATTTGTCAATCCCCACACATTTTCCAAAACGAACCATGCAGGCCTTATCTCTTTTACAAAACGGACAAATTCTAAAAACAAGAAGTTTTTCTTATTCTCCATATTTCTTGTTCTAGTATTTGACATGGAGAAGCCTTGGCATGGAGGTCCACCCATAATGACGAAAGTAGGCCTTTTGTCATTATGTAATGTTTTAGGATCCAATTTTTGAATGTCTCCTTGTAATACTTCTGCTCCCTTATGATTGCGCAGGAATGTTTGTGCAGCACTTTTATTTATCTCTATAGCATGGCTGATATTTATACCAGCCATTTCCGCCCCTAAACTTAATCCACCAGCGCCAGAAAAAATATCGATTCCGTAAAACATAATTAATATCCTATCAGTAAAATTCCTTTAAGAGGTAGTTGAAGTCTTCTGTTTATATACAATGTTTCCAAAGAGGTTTTTACATATTGGTAATCATTGCTAACCCTTTCAACTCCATTAACCTTAAAATGATATTCATTTAAAACAGCTAATACAAGATACTCAACTTCATACATCATGCATGCTTGAAAAATATCTTTTAAATATTGATTATTAAAAACTGCTCTACCAGCTTCTACTTCTAATACAACAGTATGATCTTCGCTCCAAGCATCTGCAGCAAAAAATTTATCAACATCACCATTTTCCCCAAACAAAACAGGAATGATAATTTTCTCTTTCATGCCTTTACCAGTTTCCACACTAAAGCCAATATTTTCCAGATATGGACGTAAAAGTGAAAGCATATCATTAGATTTTAAGTGAGAAGATGCGTCCTTTTCTACATCTACCTTATTAAAACAATCTATAACATCATTCAACTTTGGAACGACTCCTATAGACCGAGGGAAAAATTGATAGTTAATCATATTTTGTCATCTTTCGTTTAAATACGACTATGAGAAACGAAAATGCCCTCCTTTTCGCTTGGAAAAGAAGGGGCATGAAAAGATAGATTGACGACACTGGGGCCTACGACAGCCGCATCAGACAATAACTATTCAGTCCACGCCCCATATGGAGAGCGCGAACACCCATGCCTTGTCTGACTGATGCTAATTGCGGAGGTCGTAGTTCCAGTGTCTCAGCCTAATCAAGGATGTTCAAGACTCGAAAGCCTATATTACATTTCTAATATTATTCCTCATATTGTTGGTCGACTTTATGAAATTATTACTCTTGTTTCTTAGTTATTCGCCAAAACATAAAAAAGCATACCCGATTCCCTCGTGTTCCAAAGTTCGGGTAGTCGACCAAGAAGACCCAGAAGCGAAAACAATTGGGAAGGGTATGCCATAACGGCACACCTTACTCCCAAGGCTTGCTTCAATGTTTGGTCGACATTTTGAACTTTAAACCTTAGTCATAAGATATGTATCTTATAATCAGCAAAATATGCACCGCACCGTATCAGCCCTGTTCACTCCAGAACCGCTGTGTGCTGTTTTTACACAGGCACAGACGGAACGATTGCACTGCAAAAGTACAACAATTTTCGCATCCTGCAAAACAAAACAACGATTATTTTTGGTGGTTTGCAAAATTCCATGTACTTTTGCTGCCAAATTAGTTTTTCATAATTTATATAATCATAGTGAGAGGAATCAGCAGCGATGCTCATTCCCCTTTTTTGATGTCCTCAACCACCACCAAATCGGCTGGTAACCAATCTACACAATCAAGTTGATCTATAGTTAGCCAGCGGGCTGCCTCGTGCTCTTTAAGCGTCAGGGCTCCACTCACTACACTACACCAGAAGCAATGCATAGTTAAATGAAACTTAGGATAATCCCACTCTACGGTTTTAACCAACCGCTCCACTGTGATGTTTGTTTCCAGCTCTTCCCAAATTTCACGTTTCAACGATTCTTCGGGCGTTTCGCCAGGTTCCATTTTGCCCCCAGGAAACTCCCATCCATCTTTCATATCGCCGTATCCTCGCTGTGTGGCAAAAATGCGACCAGCCTCATCGTGTATTATCGCTGCAACTACTTCAATCTGTTTCATAATCGGCTACAAAAGTAGCATTTATTTCACTAAAAACTAAATATTTACCAAAAATATTTGGAACGTATCAGAATTATTCTTATCTTTGCAGCGTCAAAAGTTTACTTTTGGCTACGCCGCTGAGTGCGGGGAGCAAGACTTTATCGACACTACTCCATTTAAAAAGTCATCCTTATGGATGGCTTTTTATTTTTCGTACTTCTTTCGAAACACACGATTAAAGTTGGTACTTCCCACTCCTACTCTATTTACAGAAATCACTTTTTTCCCTTTAAAAATCAATACTTCTACTGCATCATCATTAACTTCAAAATACGACTTAATATCTGATGCCAACAAACGTGCATTATATTCTGTATTAATATTTAGCAGTACTCTATTACTCTGACCTATAGATTCAAACAACCTATTTACAACAGAAGACTGCCCTATAATAGTTTTTAAATCATACATTTTATAATTGCCTTTCTTTTCAAAGATAAAATCAGCAGTTCTGATGCCTTTGGGGTTAGGAAGGATAAATACACGGTAACCATGTTCTACAGCCTTGCGGGCTGCATTTAGCAGGTTTTCGAAATCAGCATCCTGTTCACCACCTACACTATATATTCCCTCTTCGCCATTAATCGGCGTAAACGCTTTGTGAGATGCAATATACTTAAGCTGTGTAACAAATGCTGAACCTTGCAATGAATGTAGGTCCTCCAGCAAGGTATCAAGATCCCTTGTTGGCGGCTCTGAAACAATCCATTCTGAAGAGGAAAACTCTTCAAGTATTTCGTATTCTGCAATATCTTCTTGTATCATAAATTCTGGTTGATATCCATGTGCAAAGATACAACATTTCGAGCAAATAAACAAACAATTATTGATAATTATTATGCATAGATCTAAACAATCAAAATTCGATCTAAACTGATCAAAATTGTTTGGTCAGGTTAGGGCGATCTTATACCTTTGCGATGATTTTAAAACAAACAATTATGGAGAAGAAATGGATTTCGACAGAGCAAATGCTCGAAGCATTAAAAAGTGACCCAGACAACGAACATGAGTACACTCATTATTTAGGTGGTTGTTTTCGTTCTACCCATTGGTGGATTTACGATTCAGCGAAGGATGAATTTCTTGGTTCAACAAACTGGAATGACTACACCAACTTTACAGAATCAGAAATGCTTAGTATTTATGGAGGGCAATGGTGGCATCGTGATGCATAAATTCACCTATTTATTTGGTAGTTTTATAATTTATGTGTACTTTTGCAGCCGATTAAATTTTTCATTTTAACAGGATTCGCAGTAATGCGATTCGTGACTATAAAATTAAAGTGGTACATAGAGGGATTAGCAGCGATGCTGATTCCTCATTTTTATTGCCTCCTACCTTTCCTCACAGCACGAATCTCTTCATTAATTTCGTCTAATGAAAGTTCTTGACCGTTATCTGATTCGGCCAAACGTCTCTGCTGCTTGAATAATTCTAACGCTCTTGATGCTAACTTGCTCATAATGAAAAAATATATGATTACCCAGCAAAAGTACAACAAATTTCGTATCCTGCAAAACAAAACAACGATTATTTTTGGTGGTTTGCAAAAATCCGTGTACATTTGCAGCCAAATTAGTTTTTTCATAATTTATATAATCATAGTGAGAGGAATCAGCAGCGACTGCTCATTCCCCTTTTTTGATGTCCTCAACTACCACCAAATCGGCTGGTAACCAATCTACGCTATCAAGCTGATCTATAGTTAGCCAGCGGGCTGCTTCGTGCTCGTTAAGGTGTAAAGCCTCATCAAGCAAACTGCAATAATAGCAATGCATGGTAAGGTGGAACTTGGGGTAATCGTAATCTACGGTACACACAAATGTATCCACGCTTATCTCTGTAGAAAGTTCCTCGCGTATCTCACGTTTCAAGGCTGCCTCGGGTGTTTCGCCTGGTTCTACTTTACCACCGGGGAACTCCCACCAGTCCTTCCATTCGCCATAACCGCGCTGGGTGGCGAACACCTTATCGTCTTTGCGAATAATCGCTGCAACTACTTCAATCTGCTTCATAATCGTCTGCAAAAGTAGTACTTTTTTTCGATATACTTGCAAAATTTCATTCGTGGGTACAACAATTTTCGCATCTAGCAAAACAAAAAGTAGATTTTATTTGGTGATTTACAAAAATACGTGTACTTTTGCAGCCGTATTTGTTTTTGTTAGATTTTACATTCGCAGTGATGCGAGGATGGTTATAGTCAAAGTACACAATTCCATAGGAATCAGCAGCGATGCTCATTCCTTCTTTTTTTTCTATTACAGAAAGAAACAATGAAAAATTTGAAATATTTCACCAAAATGTTTGGAGCATTCAGAAATACTTACTATTTTGCCACGTCAAAAGGTAGCCTTTGGCTATCCGGGCAGAATCCCGCGAGGGCAAGAGCGGCGTGGGAGGCGGCATAGCGGCCATCCATCCGCTGCACTATGCCGTAGCCACCTGGAGCCCCCGGCTTAACATAAAGGGTAACTCCGTCATGGGCATGAAGGCACTGGAACTGCTGACCTCTGAGACCGAATAGTCTATCTTTTAATTCAGCCGCCCGCAATCATAAGTAACATCTGCACGAGAATAACTCTGGCGAACATGCCCAAAGGATAGACCGTGGCATAACTGACGGAAGGACTGTTGCCCTCAATGGTGTCGTTGACATATGCCAAAGCCATCGGATTGGCCATACTTCCGCTAAGGATGCCGCAGATGGTGCCGTAGTCGAACTTGTGGCTCCGCAGGGCAGCCATGCCCACCAATAGCACAGGCACAACAGTGAGTGCAAAGCCTATGCAAATCCAGAGGATACCTTCTGGTCTTATGACCGTCTCGAAAAACTGTGCGCCACTATCCAGACCAAGAGAGGCCAGATAGAGCGAGAGCCCCAACTTACGGAGCATCAGCGAGGCACTGCGGGTAGTGTAGGTGATGAGGTGAAACCGCGGCCCAAAAGCTCCCACGATGATACCTACCACGATGGGGCCTCCTGCGATGCCCAGCCTGACCGGAATGCTCATGCCAGGCAACTGGAGCGGGAGACTGCCCAGGGCAAGTCCGAGGATGATGCCAATGAAAATAGCGGCCAGGTTGGGCTCGTTTAGGCTCTGAACGCTGTTGCCGAAGAAAGCCTCAACGGCATCGACGGACTTGGGGTCACCCACGATGTGAAGACGGTCACCATACTGCAACCGCAGGTCTGGCGTGGCCAGCAACTTGATGTCACCACGTGTGATACGGCTAATGTTGACACGGTAAGTGTGGCGTATCTTCAGACTGCCAAGTCGCCTGCCGTTGAGTATCGGTTTGGTGAGCACTACCACGCGGCTCTCCATCTTGTTATCGAGTGCATTCCAGTCCACCTTCTCGCTGTTCCAGTCTTCCGGCTCTTCCACATGCAGGCCTATTAGGATTTCGAGCATTGAGGCATCTTCCTTTTTGGTGACTACCATTAGGCGGTCGTCCAACTGTAGTTGGGTTGTCGACTTGGGCACGATGACTTCGTCACCGCGCCAGATACGCGAGATGATAAACCGCAAGTGAGTCATCGTCGCAATCTCTTCCAGACTCTTGCCAACGATGGCGGGATTAACCACGTTGAACCGGGCAATGTAGGTCTCGTTCTCTTCACTGATACTTCTGGGCATCAGGTCGGCAGGGCGTACGAAAAATTTGCGCATAAACAGGATGGCGAGGATGACACCTACCACACCCAACGGATAGGTGACGGCACAACCGAGGGCCGTCCCACTGTGGGGGATGCCCAGCTGTGACAGTGTCTGCTGGGCAGCACCCAGTGCAGGTGTATTGGTGGTAGCTCCACAGAGCAGTCCCGCCATGTCAGGCATACTGATGCCTGTAAGCGGACAGAGACAGACTGCCATCGCCGTGCCGATGAGAATGACGGCCAGCCCCCACAGGTTGAGTGTAACACCCTCGTGGGCCAGCGAACCGAAGAAACCGGGACCCACGCTCAGGCCGAGACAATAGACAAACAGAATCAAACCGAAACTTTGGGCATAGTCAAGCATCCTGGAATCTACTTCAAAACCGAAATGACCTGCTAGGATACCAACAAAAAATACGAATGCCACGCCAAGGCTTATACCCATGACCCGAATCTTGCCCAAGGCAAGCCCCAAGGCACAAATCAGCGACAGTACCACTACGGTCTGCATAGCCGATGGATTAAAAAGCAGATTGTTTATCCACTCCATGTTTCACACGATTTGGCTACAAAGGTAGTCATTTTATGTCGAATGACCGAGTGCTTTTTGTTTTTTAACCTCCTTTTACATCAGATTGTGACGCGGAATTTAAGGTGATTTCCAAAGTTATTTGGTGCGATTGCTATCTATTAGGAATATCAATCAATGCCTTACCAACTCTAACCAGACGTCCATCTTTTACACAAAGATAGATTATATTTTCTACACTACGTTTAGTGGATGAGGGGCGGCGCTCGAGTACCTGGCTAATCAAATCGCGCACGCGGACAGGACTATCGGACTGGGCCACCACATCTATAACCAAGTCGAACAATGAACCAGAAAAAACGCCCCACTCGACCAGCGAGTAGATGGTTGTTTTACCGATATTTATCAACCTTTCATCCTTGAACAGATAGGGTTTGATTTGTAAAGGGGTTTTATATTTACTTCGGGGATAAAGCTGTTTATAGCGGGCAAAGATATCTTTAACAAACATTCCCTTACCGTTATCCTTGATAATGTTATAGAATATCTCCGCGTAATCAATGCGGTTGGCAGGCAACTGCACATAATGATCTTGGACACAGACACCCCAGAAATCCTTGATGATACACTCGAACACATACAAAAAATGCTCAACACTATCGGCACTAATCACTTTACCCTCCCTCCAATATTTGGGATTGCTTACAAAGGGGCGTAATGACATCTTATCGGTATTTTTACGGAACTTGCGTACCATGATATCGAAATCCTCAAAAGCCGAAAAGAAATTAAAGTTTAAATACTTAGCATCGTAAATACAAGTATGGAATGGCTGGTTCGCATTGATATATGCAGAGATTTTGCCTATACCTATATCAGTATATCGGGTTGTAAAATGCAATACTCGCGAATCCTGAAATAGGTTAGCCAAGCAGGCATAGGTATTAAACGAGATAGACAAATGCTCACGGCGGGAAGTATTTTTAAACTGCGACATTTTTGGGGTTAGCACACCAGTAAACGACAGGTTATACGGCTGCCACCATTGGGGATTCATCACGTTTTTATAATCCTGGTCGGCAAACGATTTAATTCCAATAATTTGTCGAATTCTCTCTCTTGATAACTTACTGCAAGCTGCTGCCAGCGTAGCCTCATCACCCAAGCCACAGTACGATGCAAAAATCTTGGCATTATTATTGGTAGTGGTATTAAAATACCTACACAAGATGTAGAACATAGGATAATGATGATGTTTGCCGTAGAACTGACTAACAAATTCGACATCATCGTTACTAAGAAAGTGGAACTGGTGCTTGCAGAGATTGTAACGTACGTTATCTGTATTATCAAAGAGTATCTTATGATATATAGGTTCGAAATCGGCCAACAACTTTTTTAATTGCTGAAAACGCTCTATTCCCACACGAGGCAAACGGTATAATTCATTTTCGTTCTTTAGAAAACACATGAACTCAAGATAATCAATCTCACCTTTTACAATCGAACTTTGGGTTCTGTTATCATATCGAGACAGTGTGTCCTCGAACGCATGTCTCAGCAAAGAATCCTTATCGGGGGTGATATTGGCAAAATGAACCAAACGCACATTATTATTATCCCGATAATAAGAAAGCCTTTTTACGGCATCAACAAAATCATCGTAATTCCCATGAAATAAGGCACGAGCCTTTAAAGTTTCCTTAATCTTTGAACAGATGTTTAATATCATATCCAAACAGGCTAATGCGTATTTCTCGTTATATACAAATATAATATTACACACTTGATAAGGATAGTACAGCAAGTCGCGTGCAAACAAGGTGTAATCTGGGTAAATGGCACGCAGTGCATCGATTACGTCAGCGTCGTACAGCTGTTGTTTTTCGAGCTCATTCCTAAACAAAATACTAACAGTTTCGATGAGTTCCTTTTCGGATTGGGCTTCAAAATCTACAGCATGTTGGCTGATATACGCTTTATATTTTTTTCCGAACTGATGCAGAAAATCGCTCACATCTGCCGGGCAACTGATACCAACGTTTTCAAATTTATAACGACGCTTATCGCGGTATATCCAAGGCAACACATCTCTATAAGAGCTGAATAATTTATGTATTCCACTCCAGGCATCCACGCGATAATCCTCCATCAGGTTTTGAAACGCAATATGCAACTTATAATTATATGTATATTCGAGCATAGTTTTTTACTGCAATTTTTCTGTTCAGTTTAATTCGGCCACAAAAGTAGCACTTTTTTCGCAACCAGCAAAATTATGATAATAAATATTTTGGTGGTTTGTAAAAAACATAAAGAGGAATCAGCAGCGATGCTCATTCCTCTTTCTCGTTTTATGTGATTTCCAAAGTTACTTGGTGCGGTTGCGGATTTGCTGCTTGAGGGTTAGGATGCGGCGAACACTCTGGTTGATGCGGGCCTCGCTGAGGGTGCCATCGTTAACGGCGGCTATCACGGCATCGAAGGCCTCGACCAGATTGCGGGGATCGAGCACGATATCTGCACCGGCCTTGATACAGCCCACAGCGGCTTCGGCGTTGGTGTACTGCTTGGTGATGGCGCCCATGCTGATGGCATCGGTAACGATGATGTTACGATAGCCTAACTCGCCACGAAGCTTATCCTTAAGGATGACGGGCGACATGGTGGCGGGCTCATCAGTACCAGTCACGTTGGGGGTTGCAATGTGGGCAGTCATAATCAGCTGACAGCCCCAGGCGATACCGGCACGGAAGGTTACCATCTCGCAATCCATCATCTCGTCCCAGGTCTTCATCGATTTGGCATAGCCGTAATGGGTGTCGGCAGTGGTGTCGCCATGTCCGGGGAAATGCTTGATACAGCCCGTGATGCCAGCATCTTTCAGACCCTGCAGGTAGCTGGTTACCATGGGTGCTGCCACAGCCGGATCGCTACTGAAGGCGCGCTTACCAATCACTACATTGTCGGGATTGGTGTTGACATCGGCCACTGGGGCAAAATCGATGTCGAAACCATAACGGGTAAGATAGGTGCCGATGGTGTTAGCGCACTCGTAGGCATTGGCAGGATCGCCGGTTTCGCCAATCGACTCCATCGACTCATATTTGGGCAGATTGAAGTTGGGATGGTTGGCCAGGCGCGACACGCGACCGCCCTCCTCATCGATACACAGCAACGGACTACCATTGAGAGCACGTATCTGCGAGATGAAAGAAGAGAGTTGGTTTTCATCTTCGATGTTCCAGGCATAGAGTATCATGCCACCTATGGGATAGTTCTTAACCACACCTGCCATGCAATCGTTAATCTGCTGCAGTTTGTAGGGCGAAAGTTCTTCGAAACTGCTCCAGTGTATCGTGGTGTCGAGGGCCTCGGGGCGCACGTAGAACATCTGACCTACTTTTTCGCGAAGGGTCATTTTTCGCAGCTGCTCCTCAACGCTACCGGCCGAGCTGCCACTGGGGTTGTCATCGTTAGTACAAGCTGTTAACAGCAATCCGCCAAAAAGCACTGCGGCGGTAATCCATGTTTTAAAAATTTTCATACCTATAGTTTTATATTGCAAAAAGATTAATTAGATGGGTGCAAAGATACAACATTTTTTGGCACCCAACAAAATAATAGGGCGCAAAATAGTAAAAAGATGTTAATAATTAAGCATTAATCGACGAATATTACCAACTATTACGTATATTTGCGGTGAAAAAGATGATTTTACCAATAATTGGGAACTACAACTTTACTACTACTAACACTATTACCAACGAAAACAAAGAGAGGGTTGAGCCGCAAAGCTCATCCCTCTCGATATTTTTATGTGTGCATGCCGATTATTCTTCGTCGTCGTAAAGTTTAATAAGTTAAAGGTTAGATATCTTTAATTCAGGCTGATACCACCATAGCGAAGATTATTTACATTCCACACAATCCTATTCCCAAAAGTCGCCCATAAAATGTGTGGGAACTACCAAAAAGTCGCCCGGAAAATGTGTGGGAACTACCAAAAAGTCGCCCGGAAAATGTGTGGGAACTACCAAAAAGTCGCCTGGAAAATGTGTGAGAATCACCAGAAACTCCCCAGGAAAATGTGTAAGATGTTCTTATAAAGTTACCTATAATCCCTTTATAAATGGCATTTTTCACCACCTGAACATTAAACCAAAGTAAAAGGAATAAGCCACACTGCATATTTCTCCCGATTATTCACTTCGTTTTTACACTGAAAATTTCTTAAACTTTCAACAACACAAAAACAGGACTTCAGAACCCTTTCCTCCAGAACTGCAATCCGGCGCGGTATTCTAAAGCCCTGTAGATATGCTATTGGGCGTCTTGGCGGCAAAGGTCGAAGCCTTTTAGCATGGCGAAATCATCAATCTGGACGGTGCCGTTTTCCTGGATGGCCATGGCGCGGGCCACGCTTATCCAACGGGCGGGGCGATCGCTGGGGATGCCGATGGGCTCGTCGGGGCCAATACCAGAGAGCTGCGACACTCTCTGGATATAGGCTGCGGTGTGGTTCTCGATAGGCGGCGCCCACTTGGTGATGATTTTACGGATGGTAAACAATCGGTAGGTGTGGTAATACACGCGGGTAAGCAACCAGAAGGCAGCTCGCCACCCCCACTCCATGCTCTCGAACTGACAGAACGAAGCATCGTTCTGCTGGGCACAAAGCCCCTTCCACTTAGCCGCACTGCGACGGATATTCAGTGGATTACAATTACGTATTCCTCTAGGTGTTGTATTCATTGTTACTTATTGTTTTTACTTTTGTATTTATAGCTCTTCTCGAAACTGAATTCTGAATTCTGAATCACATAGTTTCTGTTCATCCAATTTCGAATCATAAATATCGTTTTCTGCTCGTCCTTACCTTGCTGTTTCCTTACACGTCGGGCATCATCGAGCGTAAACTCATCGGGCAACAATTCAAGCAGATTACGAGGCCCACGATTGGCAATACGCTCACCTAAAGAATTAGCAGCCTCGATATCAGCACCAAAAAACTGCATCTTGCACCACAGATCGTACTGCAGGCTCCAGCGGATAAACGCCTCGATCGACTTTTCCCACTGACAGCCATTGGCTACGTAAAGCACACAGGCTTTTAACCAGGCAATAACGATGGCACGATGCGACAGGTTCCAGTAGGTTTCATCCTGCGACAGGCGGGCGAACTCGGCACACTCCTCTTGTAACTTTTTGGCCAGTTTGAAGGCTTGCGGACAGTCAACTACGCCATGGGCCGACGTCAGATTATCGATATAGGGTTTGAGCTCAGCATCAAAAGCCGCGTCGTACTTACCATAGATGGGCTGTTCGGCACCAATCTCCATCTCGGGGATGGTGCAGAAATTGATACGGCTGATGGGACCGTCGGTAAGTACGCGACTGAAAAAACGGCGCCCTTTCTGGATAGTGGTACAGGCGTTCCAGTTGAATCTACATTTGGGGCGCGCAGTTACGCTCTGGGTGCCGATACGTGTTTGACCGAACTCCGCACCTGGGTCGAAAGCTAAGCACATCAGCTGAAAATGCTGCTTGCCAGTCTGACCTTTCAGCTGCTCAAACAGGTCGATCTCGTTCAGCTTTACATATACAAAGTGGCCTTCAGCCTCGTCCATACGGGTAACGAGTGCGGGCTTAGTCATATCGGGATCAATCTCCTGAATCACCAGTCCTGCAGGGCGCATCAGTTTATCCTTATTGGCGCCTTTCTTCTGACAGTCTTTTTTCCATTCTGCCTCTCTTCGGGTATTCTCCGCATCGCGGGCTTTGATGTCGGCCATAATATGGCGGATAGGCTCATCGATACAGCCTTTACCAGCACCTGTATGTGCCATCAAGCAGTTCATCAGCGTGGCCTCATGCAGCACGTAATCGGTATATTCAAACTCCACCTCTTTTAAATGGGTGCCTAATGGCGGAAACACGGCATGGGCCACCGCAGCTTTGTATTGGTTGGGGGTATTCTTGGTTAGTAGATTAATAAGTTTAGGCAGACGGACGGGCATAACGGGTGGTGTGCTATCATCGGAATCGCTATTCGGCTTCACTTCTTGCTGCAGGCTATCCAGCACATTATTCATGGCTTTTGAGATGCCCTTTGGCGACTCCTTACAAGCCGAATCTAGGATACTGCGCACCTCGTCGTCACCGAGACCTAAACGAGGCATTATCTGTAAAAGTAAATCGCGGTTATTATCACAGATATCACGCAGGTTTACGGCCAGCTGATACAGTTTTACGTTGCGCTCACCCTCCTGTGGCAATCCGTCGTTCTGCCGCCACCATTCGGCAATAATATCGGAGTATGCAATGCCTCGGAATTCTCTTTGCAACGGACTACTTGTGACAGGGGACGGGTTCCTGTCACAACCACTGCGAGCGATTTGTCTTGTGACAGGAACCCGTCCCCTGTCACAAGGATTTTCAGCAGCAGAATCAGACCTGTTAGTCCTGTTGTCCGTTGCTAAATCATCTTCCCACGGCTTATAGTGCTTCCTCGCCTTTTTAGCCCCAGCCGGCACTTGCTCTTCACCTTTACGTTCGCGGTCTTTCAATCGGGCATATTCCGCCTCGCACTCCTCAACCGTCATGGGTTCACTAAACAGCTCGTCATCAAGATAAAGTAAATCTTTTTCATCACCACTAGTCGAATAGACCACCCTTTGTAAATCATGCACGTTGGTGTCCATTTCAATCTGCAAGATGGTAGCAATGCGCACCTGGTTCTCAAGAATAGTATAGCCTGGCTGGCGCTTACAAACCAAATGATATCCTCCACTCGCGCTCTTCTCCAGCAGCATCAGGCCAATCTCATCTTTCTTAGCCAAAATCTGTTGTGCCAACGCTGCACTCTCGGTTGCATCGTAACAATCCACATCGTGAAAAAAGTAGCTGCCGATGCTTTTGCAACCCGCCAAAGCCGAACCTGACAGCACACCCAGATTATAAGCAAACTGCACTAATTTAGCCTTTGCTTTTTCGTCGCCAGCACGGGCCTTGGCGAGGTTTTCCAGATTTTCGTGAGAGTTTCGTAGAGCTAAGAAATCTTCACGATTTTTCACCAAGCGAGCATACTTGTGTTCGTTTTTAAGAATCTGATAGATCATTTACTCCATCCTTCCTTTTTCAGGTAGGCTGCAATCTTACTGATATCCTTACGGAGCAGTTTGGGCAGATCGGCTCGCATATAGCTGGGCACCTTGATGTACACGTAGTCCTGATCGTTACCGCCAAACGAAAGACTGGCATAATCAGCTTTAAACACAGGCTTTTTACGGGGACGCGACTTGCGTTTAACGAAATCCATCGAGCCATTACTCAACATCTGTCCGTAACCGGCACCCGCAAACGGCGGCACCAATCCGGCCTGTGGTTCATCGGGCAGAAACTGTACATACTCCTGTCCGCACTGGTTTTTACTTACGGCCATCATGCCGCTAATAGTTACTGTTCTGTTTAGCTTTTTCATCAATGTTTAATTTTTAATGTTTAATCTTTAATCTTGTGGATCTCGTTTGCAATCACATCCATAAACACCTGCCCATTATACTCGCGGGTGGTGAATCGCAGCGAGGCTACTACCAGCTGTCCCTCAGCAAACTCGATAGTGGCCAGATTACCCAGGGCCGTTACCACATAACTGCTCTCGTACTTACCGCCCATTTCCTGCAGCACCAACGTACGTTTGTTAAGTACGCCATTTTCTGCCTTGTCACTCTTCACAGTGGTCATCATACCACTCTTTACTACTCTTAAAATCATTGCTTCCATAATGTTTAATGTAAAAAGTAAATACTACAATTGTTACTCTCAAATTCCTTGCGGATGGTTTCGGTTTTACGGGCACGCACAGCCTCGCCTGCATCACGTCGGCGTTGTTCTTCTACACGCTGCTCGGTGTAATAAAGCAGATACTCACGACGCTTAATCATACCCGCACCAATGCCGACCAGCTTCAGTGGTGTATTCATTTGCCATAGGCTACACACCTGATTGGGCTTTACTTTCTCTTCGCGGATGGCACAGCGGCGGCGCGCCTGGGTATCAACCAACTGGCGATAGGCACACGAGGCGCAACACACTTTTACAGGTATGCCCTGAGGGTTTCTTACTGTTTGCATAAGCCCTCCATGTTTCGATCCACCATATAAGCAAACCCGTCGAAATCAAGCTGTTCATCGTTCAGGTTGTGCTGCAGCTGATACTCCCAGAAGGCCATCATATCGCCGATGTACGATTCCACCTCGATGTCAAGTAGTTTCATCATCAATTTATAGTTGGCCATCAACTTGCTGAGGGCATAATTCATAGATACAGTGCTACCGATATTAGGTTCGACAGATAGCATCGCCTGTTTCATACGCTGGTAAATGCGATCGCCCTCAGCGATATCGTGCATCACCA
The DNA here is from genome assembly GCF_900102205.1 of Prevotella sp. khp1. Classification (NCBI taxonomy): domain Bacteria; kingdom Pseudomonadati; phylum Bacteroidota; class Bacteroidia; order Bacteroidales; family Prevotellaceae; genus Prevotella; species Prevotella sp. khp1. The sequence goes on along the minus strand of NZ_FNJZ01000001.1, from coordinate 3,846 downwards.
CTTGTTTACAAATTTTCTGTTTCATCATTCATACTTGTTTTTATTTACACAACTTACGCATTTCTTTCTCAACAAACTCACGTCCTTTGGCCGTCCACAGCATTTCTACCTTATAATGCAGCTGGCCATCGGCGTTAAAGTAGTAACGGCGGCGGTCGGCAGTATAGCCCTTGCCGCGGTACTTAGGTTCCAACACATAACTGCGTCCTACTTTGCGCTGCACATGGCGATCGCACAGAAACGAGTTTAAGTCGCCAGGCTTCAGATGGTAAGGAGCAGCTATCTGCTTCACGGTGTAACAATCGTCGTTCACAAAGCGGTTTTCGTAAGCCAGTTTGCGAGCGATAATCTGTTCGGATGCGGTAATCACATCCTCTTCGCATGTAATAGTAATTTTCATAATTAATAATGTATTTAAGTTAATAATAAATGTTTTCTGTTGTTTTCCCCAGGCCAACCTGAGGGGTCGTTGTATCAGTAAGTCAAAGATCGCTGTCGAAGTTTGGGTGATTGGGCGTTTGTACCTTTCGACGTTGCAAAGGTACGGCGATAGAAACACAAAAAGCCCCTATATAGGGGCTATTATAGGGGCTATAATAGGGACTATATAGGGGAAACAACTACTGATTATCAGACAGTTACATTAATCACTAAAAACTGCATCGATATCCTTGTATCGCTCGGGTAGCGTACCTGTTTGTTGGCATTGCCACTTTTCCTGAGCCAGATTATTAATATGCCACAACTCCTCGAAATACTTCCACTTACTCTTCGTCATGCCCAGCTTCTCCGAAAACAAGTCGGCTATATACATCATTTGCTTGCGAGTAACACCGGGTAGCGGCTGGCAGTTAGCATCTACAAACCCTTCTTCTTTCAGGCGCTGCCAATATTTATCGGCGCCCTGGGGCAGTTGCGGCGCGGGGGCATGAGCTTTCTCAAACATCAGCGTCAACATCTCTTTGTTAATCAGCTGCAACTTGATATCGAGTTGAACCAGATGCTGAACATCGCTGGCAGTAAGATGGCTGTCGTTCATAAACAGATACTTACCCAGCATACTGTAGTTCAAATTCAGTATCAAACCGTCCCACGAACTGATACGTTTAAACTTGGCACAAGTACAATCAAAATCATCAGGCAAAGGGTAACCTTTTGGTAACAGATCAGTTAGGATATCAAGTCGCACCATTTTCAGTTCACGGGCGGTGGGCCGCGAATCGTACTTCAGCACACCCTTCTTCAGCACTTCGGCTGTAACCAGCGCCTGTTTCTCACGCAGCACGTCCAGTGTCACGTCAACAGTATTCAGTTTCCAATAATGGAACTCCACCTCTAAAGGCGCTTCCGCAACCTGCTTTTTCTGGTTTAGATAATAGCGCTCAAAAAAGTCATTGCCAGCTTTCAGCAGCAAATGGCAAACGTCATCCAGGAGCGACTTTAATAGTTTTACATTCTCTCTGATAAGATTACTGAGCATCAAAGCTGTTGTTATGGGCTGACCACCATATTTAAATCCGAACTCGTCCAGCTGCTTTTCGCCATGTTGTTCCAAATCCTTCAGCAAACGATGGCAATTCAACATCCTGCCCTTACACAACAACAGTTTCATATCGATCCCCATAGATGCTGTATGCGCTTTATCAGAAAAAGTACTGATATAGCTACGCATTTCTGATACACAAGCACCGACATTACACAAAAATGTGTAACCAAACAAGTAGATATTACCCTCAAATTCAAAGTCACGATGATTATTATAACCTTTACAGGCTTCATTCATACATAAAATATAGTTTCTAATATTCATAATTATTGTATAATGTGATAGTTCTCTGAAACCTTCAGAGTAGGTTTGATTAGCTATTAGCGGTTGATCGTCTTCCTATTTATCAATCTATGGTTACTTTCTGAGTTCTAACACCTCCTTCGTTTTTTAAGCAGTCACAAAGGTATTACAAAAAACTGAAACAACCAAAAAAATTCAGTAATTCAGTAATTCAGTTTTCTACGCAGCCATACACCCATTCAAGAAAATAAATTTACATAATAATATTACTATATATATAATATATATATTATATATATAGTAAAAACAAGTATTACAAGTTTCTGTGTGCTCACAAAGAAACTGAATTCTGAATTTTGAATTTTCGAGTTTTTTCACGAGCCATTTTCGCCTTTCACGTGAGGGAGAAAAAACGCGCACGTGTGAGCGTAAAAAAGAGGGTGTAGAAAAGGGCCTTAAAATAAGGCAGTTTTGGGGCTTAAAAATTGCAGAAGCAAGAAAAAAGCCGTACCTTTGCATTGTCAAAATCGATGAGACGAGTACATTAAACATTAAAATTTTATTTACAACACAAACTAAACACTAAAAATTATGGCACTTAAAGTTAAAGCACAGGAAAAGTTGCAGAAGATTGGCAAGTATGAGGGAACTTATCGTTACATCATGATGCCTGAGTTGTACACCTCGCTCAGTCAGGAGAAGGTGATTAAGGAGGCTGCGCTGCGCAGCGGAGTTAGCAAGGGAATTATGCAGGCATGCTGGGATGCTGCTGGCGAGGTGATTAAGGCGTGGGCCACTGAGGGTCACTCGGTTGCGCTGCCAGGTTTGGGAACCATGCGATTCGGCATCCGCGCCAAGAGTGTGGCAAAGGTTGATGAGGTGAAAGCGGGACTGGTAACCAGTCGACGTATTATCTTCACCCCTGCCGTAGATCTGAAGGAGGAGCTGGCTGGTACAGCTATCCAGATTACCTGCTACGACCGCGATGGTAAGGAGGTGAAGCGTGTAACCAGTACCGATCCTGGTACGGTTGAGGATCCCGATCAGCCATCGAATGGCGGAAATACCGGTGGCGGTGGTAATACCGGTGGAAACGGTGGAAACCACAACGAACCGATCGGCGATTAGTTTTTAGGCACGGATTACACGGCCTTTTTAAAAAAAAAAGGACACGGATGTTATCAATGAAAAAGAACAGCTGTGTTTCTCTAAAAGAGAGCCGTGTAAATCCGTGCCTAAAACATTAAACATTAAACATTAAAGATGCTAACCAACTAAAAATCATGAAGTTATGAGCAAGAAGGAAACGATTAAATTTATTGTGCAGATGATTGCATCAATCGCAACGGCGATTGTGACGGCGCTAGGAGCTACAAGCTGCGTTGCAGTTTGAGACATGAAACATTCTTGCGTCCCTTCGGTAGCAAGCGCCACCCTTTGGGATGTCGAGCGAAACATTAAAAAAAGCCCTGGGTTATTGCTAACTCAGGGCTTTCGCGTTTTAAATAAAGACGGCGGCTTCCTACTCTCCCGCATTGCATTGCAGTACCATCGGCGCAGGTGGGCTTAACTTCTCTGTTCGGAATGGGAAGAGGTGGGACCCCACTGCAATAACCACCTAATAGTTCGTTCATTGAACATTGAATATTGACCATTGAACATTATCAACAACCAAATCAATGACAACGTATAAGGTTGACAATTGCACACAAGAAAACTGTGTAGAAGCTCATTTCAGAAACAACTACATCTGATAATATCAGCATGAAGCGAAAGATTTCGGGCAATTAGTAGTGCTCGGCTTTGACGTCACCGTCTTTACACCTGCACCCTATCAACGTCATCGTCTATGACGACCCTCAATGGAGTCCTCATCTTGCGGCTGGCTTCGCACTTAGATGCTTTCAGCGCTTATCCAATCCAGACTCGGATACCCGGCGGTGCACCTGGCGGTACAACCGGTAAACCGGAGGTCTGTCCAACACGGTCCTCTCGTACTAGTGTCAGCACCACGCAAGACTCCTGCGCCCACGATAGATAGAGACCGAACTGTCTCA